>NZ_KB890434.1 GCF_000373105.1 Neolewinella persica DSM 23188
CTTCGCGACGCATTTGGAAGCCATGATAGCTCCCGACTCGGAAGTTCGCGTAATTGCCGCCTTTGTCGATCAACTGAATTTACTGGAATTAGATTTCCAGCCCATCAATAATATGGGGGCAAGCGCTTACGGCCCTGAAGTATTATTGATTATATACCTGTACGGTTACCTCAACCGCGTGNGCAGCTCGCGCCGGTTGGCGCGGGAATGTCGGCTTAACGTGGAGATGATGTGGCTCACCGGGCATTTGCAACCGAATCAGAAAACGATTGCGGAGTTCCGGAGAATTCATCCAAAGCATTTAAAGCAAGTATTTCGCGAATACGTCCCCGTTATTGAAGGAGTGGGATTTGATTGGCGGTAAGCGGATCGCCGTTGACGGCACGAAAGTCCATGCGCAGAATGCCGCACCGCCGTAGGCAGCAGCGCAGCTCACAAGAACTTCAACGACGCCAAGCTGAAGCGACATCTGGACCGGATTGATATGCGGCCTGGAAAAGTCAATGGGGAGTTCAGTTTGCTGGCTTGCTGCAACAACATCAGGAGAACGATGTCTAATTTTGGCGCACTAGAGTTGTTTGAGCGGCTAAAGGGGCGTTTTTCTGGGCTCCTGGCCCTTTTGGTCATACAATGTACCTTAAGGACAGAGAGATTTAGCGTATTTTGTGAGTGGCCACAAAGGGTGGTCTTGAAAATTCACAAAAAAGCTAATCTAAAATTTCAACAATGAAACAAGTTTTTCTTTTACTATTTCTTTTTGTTAGCACATTCGGGTTCTCTCAAGCCCCTACGGTAGATGCGCCAACACCACCAGTTCGGAATGCAGTAGATGTAATTTCAATTTTTAGTGATACGTATGACAACATTACTGGTGCTAATTACAATCCAAATTGGAACCAAAGTGGCTTTGCTTCTGCAAGCTCATCCTTCGAACCTACCGGAGCAGGAGGTTCAGGAAACGTAGTACTGGCCTATCCAAATTTCAACTATCAGGGGATTGAATTTAACAGTGTTCAAGATATCACTGCAATGGAATTTTTGCACTTAGATATTTGGACGGTTGGTGGTGTAGCTCCCAATATAGTTGTCATAAGTTCCGGAGCAGAAATTCCTCATGCCATTTCGAATGGAGATGGCGCATGGCAGAGTATAGAAATTCCTGTTACAGGCATTACGGGTGACCTGACCAAAGCCATTCAATTTAAGTTTGATGGAGGTAATGGTTCTTCAACGGCTATTTATGTAGACAATCTATACTTCTGGAAAACTGAAGCTGCAACGGGAACAGATGCGACTTTAAGTGCTTTGGAAGTAGATGGAGCTGCAGTTGCAGGTTTTACACCTAACTCTCAATCTTACTCCATTGAGTTGCCTGGAGGTACAACAGTAGTACCTCAAATTACTTTAGCCACAACTTCAGATGCATCAGCTTCGGCAGTTATCACACAGGCTATAGCAATTCCTGGCGATGCTACCGTAGTGGTAACTTCACAGGATGGTACGTCTACCAAAACTTATACGGTATCTTATTATATTGGAGGGCCTAATGTAGATGCACCAACGCCACCAGTTCGAAATGCAGTAGATGTTATTTCAGTTTTCAGTGATGCCTATAACAACATAACTGGTGCTAATTACAATCCAAATTGGAACCAAAGTGGCTTTGCTTCTGCAAGCTCATCCTTCGAACCTACCGGAGCAGGAGGTTCAGGTAATGTAGTACTGGCCTATCCAAATTTCAACTATCAGGGGATTGAATTTAACAGTGTGCAGGATATCACTGCAATGGAATTTTTGCACTTAGATATTTGGACGGTTGATGGGGTAGCACCTAATATCACTGTCTTAAGTTCCGGGGCAGAGATTCCACATCCCATTCCGAATGGAGATGGCGAATGGCAGAGTATAGAAATTCCTGTTGCAGGGATTACGGGCGATCTGACCAAAGCCATTCAATTTAAGTTTGATGGCGGTAATGGTTCTTCAACGGCTATTTATGTAGATAATCTATATTTCTGGAAATCTGAGGCTGCAACGGGAACAGATGCGACTTTAAGTGCTTTGGAAGTAGACGGAACTGCAGTTGCAGGTTTTACCCCTAATTCTGAATCTTACTCCATTGAATTGCCTGGAGGAACAACAGTAGTACCTCAGGTTACTTTAGCCACAACTTCAGATGCATCAGCTTCAGCAGTTATCACACAGGCTACGGCAATTCCCGGGGATGCTACCGTAGTGGTCACTTCACAGGATGGTACCACTACTAAAACGTATACGGTGTCTTATTACATTGGAGCACCTAACATAGATGCACCAACACCGCCAGTTCGAAATGCGGGAGATGTGATTTCAATTTTTAGCGAGGCATATGACAATATAACTGGTGCTAATTACAATCCAAATTGGAACCAAAGTGGCTTTGCTTCTGCCAGCTCATCCTTCGAACCTACCGGAGCAGGAGGTTCAGGAAATGTAGTACTGGCCTATCCAAATTTCAACTATCAGGGAATTGAGCTTAATAGTGTTCAGGATATAACTGCAATGGAGTTTTTACATTTAGATATTTGGACAGTAGACGGGGTAGCTCCTAATGTAACTGTCATAAGTTCTGGAACAGAAATTCCACACGCCATTCCAAATGGAGATGGCGGATGGCAAAGTGTAGAAATTCCTGTTGAAGGCATTACGGGTGACCTTACCAATACTATTCAATTTAAGTTTGATGGCGGTAATGGTTCTACAACGGCTATTTATATAGATAATCTTTATTTCTATAAAGGAGTGGCTGTTGGAGTAGATGACTTTGATCGTGCTGATTTTAATGTTTTCCCTAATCCAACCAATAATTTTTGGAATATAGAAAGCAAGCAAAAAATTGACCTAATTCAAGTATTTGATGTTCAAGGGAAACTGGTAACTGCTCTAAGTCCAAATTCAACGACAGCGTCAATTAATGCTAATGGATTAACAAAGGGCATTTATTTTGTAAAATTAAAATCTGCGAAAGGCACAAAATCAGTGAAGCTGATAAAGGAGTAACTTTATCAGCAACGCTTACTGGCCATTGCTCATTTAAGAGCGTGTCTGAATTTTAGCTTCCTGATTCCCAGAACCACAAATCGCTGAAAATCAGTTTGCTAAAATTTCAGACACGCTCTAAGCCATATTGAATCACATTCAATATGGCTTTTTTAATTGTGCCTTCCTGTCAATACCTCAATAGTTTGGGCGCAAGCGCTTACGTCCCTGAGGTAAATGGCGCGAAAACCCTGCTCATGGCTTTGACGGGCAAGCGGAAGCCAGCCTTTCCGTTGATTTTGTCGGATTTGCTCAGTTGCCAGCCCGATCAAGCCCCCCGCAAAGAACAATGGCATAGGCCCGAAAATAAAGCATCAGGTTTTGTCCCCAGGCAGGTAAAACTGTCCTTGCACCTGCGGCCCCGCCCAAATTCTTCTTATTCTTAACGAAAAGTCTATTCTTTTCCGTGCAGCCCGAAATAAGTGGAACGTAGCAGCATCGGGGTACAGGGGCAGAATAGGCTCTATTGAAACGCGCGAAAACCAACTTGTCGCACTTGCCCGGCGTAAGCGCTCCAGTGCTACCGGTTAGCGCGACAAGTTGGTTTTTGTACCCAATAAAACCACGGACAAAAGCTAGCTGGGAACACTTACGGCAAAAAGTAAGTTATACCTCCATGAAGCATAAAAGCTCCACTGATCTCCTGCAATTCACCCCAAAAGGCATCTGGTGCCCGCCGGCAGATGTATACATCGACCCGTGGCGACCGGTGAAAAAAGCAATGATCACCCACGGGCACGCCGACCATAGCCGGTATGGCCATCGGTCTTACCTGGCCAGTACGACTGCGGGGCCAGCCATAAAATACCGTCTTGGGGACATTAATTTACAGACCATCAACTTCGGCGAAAAGATAAACGTCAACGGGGTGCAATTCTCCTTTCATCCGGCGGGTCATATACTCGGTTCTGCACAAATAAGAGTGGAGCATAAGGGAGAAGTTTGGGTGGCTTCCGGCGATTATAAACTGGAAGACGACGGACTTGCGGAGGCCTTCGAACCGGTCAAATGCCACACCTTCATCACGGAGTCGACGTTTGGGTTACCGGTGTATGACTGGCAACCCCAGGAAGCTGTTTTTGCAGACATCAATGACTGGTGGAGAAAAAATGCAGCAGAAGGTAAGGTCAGTTTTATTACCGGTTACTCGCTCGGCAAAGCACAGCGCATCCTGCAGGGACTGGATAGTTCCATTGGTAAAATTTATACCCACGGAGCGGTAGAGAATATTAATGAAGTGATGCGTTTGCAGGGGATTCCACTTCCCGATACTATTCGTGTGACCGGCGACATCTCATCAAAAGATTATCCCACTAACCTGGTGTTGGCACCTCCTTCTGCACTCAATAGCGCGTGGATGAAAAAATTTAAACCCATATCCATTGCGATTGCCTCGGGCTGGATGACCTTACGTGGCGCCCGGCGAAGAAAAGCGGTGGAGCGTGGCTTCGTTTTATCCGATCATGTCGACTGGAAAGACCTCAATAAAGCCATTGAAGCAACGGAAGCCAGTCGGGTAATTGTTACGCATGGCTATACTTCCATTTACACTAAATATCTGCTTGAGCTCGGACTGGACGCAGAGGCCGCTCAAACAGAATTCACCGGAGAAAGTATTGATGAGGACGATACACCCAGTGATGAAAAAGACACTACGCTGTGAAAAATTTCGCTGAATTATTCACCCAACTTGATCAAACTACCAAGACTTTAAAAAAAGTAGCTGCCCTGGTAGACTTCTTTGAACGCGCGAATGATGAGGATCGCCTTTGGGCCATTGCCATCCTCTCTCACCGTCGGCCCAAACGAACGGTAAAAACCAGCCTGATGCGGGTTTGGGCAGCAGAATTGGCGGGCGTTCCACTGTGGTTGTTTGAAGAAAGTTATCATGTTGTGGGTGACCTGGCCGAAACGATTGCGCTCGTATTGCCTCCGCCTACAACACGACACGACGCTTCTCTTTCCGATTGGATAGCAGTCATCAAGAGCCTTGAAAAACAAGAGGATGCGCTCAAGAAAGAAGTTGTCGTAAAAGCATGGGAGGGGATGGCCTATCCGGAAAGATTTGTTTTTAATAAACTAATTACCGGTGGGTTTCGGGTAGGGGTCTCCCAAAAATTAATGATGCGTGCTCTGGCTCAATTTGAGGGCCAGGAAGAAAACAGTATTGCGCATCGCCTGATGGGGAATTGGACGCCTGACAACACAACCTACGAGGAATTGATCAGGAGCGAAAACCCCCTGGATGATGTATCGAGGCCCTATCCGTTTTATCTGGCCTACGCTCTTGAAAGTGAACCTGCCACACTGGGAGATCCTGCTAATTGGCAGGTAGAACGAAAATGGGATGGCATTCGGGGACAGGTCATTGTCAGAGAAGGCAATTTATTTGTGTGGTCGAGGGGAGAAGAGCTGGTCACTGACAAGTTCCCTGAGTATCATCACTTAGCTGATTTGCTGCCCGACGGCACGGTTATTGACGGCGAGATACTCCCGTATAAAGCTGGCCAACCACTAACCTTCAATGTTTTGCAAACCAGAATCGGTCGTAAAAATGTGACCAAAAAAATCCTGGAATCTGCTCCCGTCGTGCTGATGTGTTATGACCTGTTGGAGTTGGAAGGAGAAGACCTGCGGACTCGCCCCTTGCAGCAAAGAAGAAAACTATTAGAGAAGGTCGTCAAAGAAAACCCCAGTGAAGTGCTTTTACTTTCAGAGGTTATTCAATTTTCTGAATGGGAACAGACCGCTGAGGAAAGGGCCAATTCCCGGCAACACCTGAGCGAAGGACTGATGATCAAAAAACTGGATTCGTCATATCGATCCGGGCGCAAAAAGGGCGATTGGTGGAAATGGAAAATAGACCCGCTCACTATTGATGCCGTCATGATTTACGCACAACAGGGCCACGGTCGGCGGGCCAACCTTTATACCGATTATACTTTCGCCGTATGGAACGATGAAGAGTTGGTTCCATTTACAAAAGCCTATTCCGGACTGACGGATAAGGAGTTTAACAAGATAACCGCATGGGTTCGCAAAAACACAAAAGAGCGTTTCGGTCCGGTAAGAAGTGTAAAGCCGGAGTTGGTTTTTGAAATTGCCTTTGAAGGCATTAATGCATCGAGCCGGCACAAGTCTGGGGTCGCCCTGCGCTTTCCCAGAATGTTGCGCTGGCGTACCGACAAAAAGATAGAGGAAGCGAATACCTTAGCCGACTTAAAAAGTATGTTGGAACTATATGGCTAACCATCGAACACAGTGATGGCTCGGCGTAAGCGCTCATTGGGTTTAAATAAATGAACTAGCCTTATGATTGTGGTTCGTCCGCCGGCCCTGGCTTTAGGGCTTATTCATTTTTTAAAATCAATAAATGTTACGAGTTATTGCAACAAATTGGTTTGCGCCCAATTGACCCGTTAATTACTAACAATAAAAAAACACATGACCCGAAAGGAGCAAATCGAAATTGGAAGCCGGTGGTTTCAACAAAAAGGTTGGACCCCTTTCCCATTTCAGGTCCAAACCTGGAAAGCTTATTTGCAGGGGAAAAACGGTGTTGTGAACGCAGCAACGGGTAGTGGAAAGACCTACGCATTACTTGTTCCCATCCTTTTAGAATTTATTGCTAAACACCAGAAGAAAAAAAAAATACCCGCTCAAAACGGCCTCCAGGCCATCTGGATCTCTCCCATCAAAGCTCTGACCAAGGAGATTAAACTTTCTGCTGAACAAGCCATCGAAGCTTTAGGGCTCAACTGGAAAGTCGCAATTCGAAGCGGCGATACCTCCAGTGCTGAGCGAGCTAAAATCAAAAAACGGCCTCCGGAAATTTTAATTACCACGCCTGAAAGTCTGCACCTGCTGCTGGCTACGGCTGGCTACGAAGACTTTTTTAATAACCTCAAGGTATTCGTAGCCGATGAATGGCATGAACTGCTTGGTTCTAAACGGGGGGTACAGGTAGAATTGGCTTTGTCGAGACTGAAAGCGCTTTTGCCAAACTTGAAAGTTTGGGGTATATCTGCCACCATTGGGAATATGGAGGATGCGGCAGCTGTTTTGTTTGGGGCGGATTATAAAAAGGACAACTGGAAACTCATCCGTTCCAAGATCGAAAAGAAGATTGACATTCAACCGGTGCTGCCGGATGACATCGAGCGATTCCCCTGGGCGGGTCACCTGGGTATCTTTCTGGCAGAAAAAGTGCTGGATATTGTCAACGACAGTACCACCACCTTACTCTTCACTAATACCAGGAATCAATGTGAACGCTGGTATCAGGAGTTATTGGCGCTTCAGCCTGACCTGGCCGGACTAATCGCTATGCACCACAGCGCTATTGCCCGCACCCAGCGAGACTGGGTGGAGGAAGCACTGCATGAAGGAAAACTAAAACTGGTCGTCTGTACTTCCAGCCTGGATCTGGGCGTGGATTTTCGTCCGGTCAAAACGGTCATCCAGATCGGGAGTCCGAAAGGAGTTGCCCGCTTTTTGCAGCGGGCCGGGCGGAGTGGCCATCAACCGGGAGCGACCAGCGTTGTGCATTTTGTTCCCACTCACGCATTGGAACTGGTGGAGTCAGCGGCGTTGCGCCGGGCAGTAGCCCGCAAAAACCTGGAAAGCAGAATACCTTACATTCGATCTTTTGATGTGTTGGTGCAGTACCTGGTGACCCTTTCCGTTTCAGGTGGTTTTGATGCGCTTCAAATCTATGAAGAAGTAAAGAAAACGTATAGTTACGAAAGCGTCACCCCTGAAGAATGGGACTGGTGCCTGGCTTTCATCTGTACGGGTGGCACCTCTCTGGATGCCTACGATGAGTATAATAGGGTAGGCTTGTACAAGGGCAAATATTATATCGTCAATAAAGCAATGGCCACACGTCACCGACTTTCCATTGGTACGATAGTAAGTGATACAATGGTGGAAGTGAAGTATAGAAACGGATCGAAAATTGGCCGGGTAGAAGAGCGGTTTATTTCCGGCTTACGACCGGGTGATGTGTTCATGTTTAGTGGAAAGGTATTGGAATTGGTCCGTTTCAGGGGAATAGAAGCCCGGGTGAAAGCGAGTAAGAAAAAAAGAGGGATTACCCCCTCCTGGGCGGGCGGGCGGATGCCTTTTTCTTCTCAACTTTCGGAAGAACTGCGGCACCAAATGACCCTGATACAACGGGACGATCTGTCATCGCAGGAATTAAAAAAACTTCGACCGCTTACGGATATTCAAAAAAAACGATCCGGCATACCTGCCGAAAATGAATTGTTGATTGAGTATTTCAAAGACAGGGAAGGTTACCATTTGCTGTTTTATCCGTTTGAGGGGAGGTTTATACATGAAGGCCTGAGCACCCTGATCGCCTGGCGGATTTCACAACAGATCAAAATTACGTTTACCATTGCCGTAAATGACTATGGTTTTGAACTGCTCAGCGATCAGTCGATCGATCTGGAAACTGTCCTTAAGCCGGGCTTATTCACGACCGAAAATCTTAAGGAAGACATTCTGGAAAGTGTCAACGCGGTAGAAATGGCCAAACGCAGATTCCGGGATATTGCCAGTATCGCGGGGTTGATTTACAAAGGTTACCCGGGGATGCAAAAGAGTACCCGGCACCTGCAGTCCTCTTCCCAGTTATTCTTTGAGGTCTTCCAGCAACATGAACCCGACAACTTATTGGTTAAGCAAGCCAACGAAGAAGTCATGCGTTTTCAGTTAGAAGAAAACCGGCTACGTAGTACACTGGATCGATTAACCGAACTGGAATTGATGATCAAATCAATCAATCGACCTGCTCCGTTGACCTTCCCGATCATAGTTGACCGGTTGCGAGAAAAAGTCTCCAGCGAAACCTTGCGGGAAAGAATCAGCAAAATGAAATTAAAAATAATTAGATAAGCCCTGAAAATAGGTGGCAATACCCAATATGACCATTTTACTGAAAAACCAAACGTTACATTTACATCCAAATAAGGCAATCTTTTGGGAGAATAAAAAAATACTGTTCATTGCAGATCTTCATCTCGGTAAAGCTGCTCATTTTCGAAAGAAAGGTATCGCTGCTCCACCTGCCCTATTCGAGCAAAACATACAAAACCTGCGCCAGCTGATTACGCATTTCCACCCCGTCAGGGTCCTTATTCTGGGCGACCTGTTTCACAGTACCCTGAATATAATCTGGAATAAATTCGAAGCATTCCTGTTACAATTTTCTGAAGTCAGTTTCGAATTAGTCAAGGGAAATCATGACATTTTACCTGAACAGGTTTATGCAGATTCGATATTGACCCTGCATCAGCCACCGATCATTATTGAACCGTTTATTCTTTCGCACTATCCGCTGGAAACCGTTCCCGAAGGCCTGTATAATTTATATGGTCATTTGCACCCCGGCGTTTTATTGGAAGGAATGGGCAAACAACTATTGAAACTACCTTGCTTTTATTTGGAACCTACCCAGGCAGTGCTCCCTGCATTTGGTGCCTTCACCGGTCTCGCGTTGGTACAACCCCAAAAAGGCGACCGGGTCTTTGTGGTTTTGGAGGACGAGGTGTTGGAAATGTAAAGGCGAAGAAAAGCTTCAACAATGCCAAACTCAAACGTCATCTGGACCGGACCTATAGGCGGATCAACGAAGCACCGGATGCGTTTTCCCGCCAGGACAAGCACGGAGACAGCGAGAATATGTCGGATTTGGTGGCGCGGCCGCAGGATGCTATGCAAGTTTTAAAAGCAAGGAGGACCAACTACGTATCCCAGCGAAAAAAAAACTACTAGAAAACGACGACATCCAAATCTGCCTGACGGAACCTGACGCTCGATCTCTGATTAAGCATGGCCTGAAGCTACTGCGTTCTTCCGGTAGGGTGGACTAACGAAGCTGATGTTTTTGTGTATTTTGTGAGGGGTCACGGAGGACGGTGAGCTGATCGAAGCCTGAAAATTGGGTTTTGGGTGGGGACTTATCATACAGACTCGCATTATGGGTAATTAGAAAAAATGAATCATACAAATCTGATAATACTATTGATGTTGTTTGTAGTGACAACTTTTATCTCTCGAAGAGATAAAAACCAATATGATGTCTTCAAGTCGATACAAAAGACTGGTGATCGTCAAAAATTTTTCAAAAGATGGGCGATAGAGTCCTTCATTATTTATGGATTGTTGTCAATGATAATTTTGTCGATTATAGGGCAAATTTATTCATTGAAAGTAATGCCAGATTTTCTTGTTGATTTTTCAAAGTCCGTAAAGTCTATTGGTGAAATGAATGAGAGTGATTTTATCTCCGGATTTTTTAAAGGAATTATGATAAGTATTGTCCCCGTTCTATTATTTGGAGGAACAATTGGTGCATTCTTGAAAGAATATAAGGATTATAAAGATAGAAAATCGAAGAACAACATTGAATCGGAAGAAATTAACTTCAGGAACCTTGATGCTTTAATACCTAAGAATTATAAAGAAAGAATTTGGGGGGCGATTCTATCCATTAATGCAGGTTTTTCTGAAGAAATATTCTTTCGAGTATTGGCTCCCATATTAATTTATAGTGTAACTAGTTCCGTCTTAATTGCAATTATCGGTTCAACAATTTGGTTCGGATTAGTACACTATTATCAAGGAATGGCAGGGGTTTTTGTTACTTTTTTTGTAGGATTATTAATGTTTATTGTGTACATGATTACCGAAAATATTTGGATAACAATGCTGGTTCATGCGGTTCTTGACTTGAACGGATTAGTTTTTAGCCCTTGGCTAAAGGCAATATTTGCAAATCGAGAAAATTCAGCATGAATTATTTAATGAAAGGAAAAAAGCTCATAATCCTTAAAACCCCAAAAACATCCCCGACAAAACGAACCCAAACGTTGCACCTGCGGCCCCGCCCAGCTACTTTTGCCCTTTGCGAAGTTGGCCACAGGATTCCAGGCAATGGAATCAGAGAGGGAATAGCAAAGCTGGTGTTGGAGCGGCGCAAGTCGTTTGTAACGCAAGCACCAAATTAGCATATATTGGTCAGCCGCAGAGTTGGTGTTGCGAATGTTGGAGACATTTCGAGTTGTCCATCTAAGAAGTATTCGTTTACTGAAAAACACGCTCCCTTTTAACTGGAATTTCTATGAAAAATATACTGACTACGAAGTGGTTTAGGACATACCATGGCGCTGAACGCCCGCAAACGCTGCTGCTCTCAGGTCAACCTTATCCGAAACCTTTACGGTTTGGGTCCCTACTCGTGCTAATTTTTTGCCTCGCTGGTTTGACGACGACCCAGGCGCAGACCGATTGGAAAAAGTGGTATGGCGAACCCAATCAACAAGAAATACTCATCGCTGCCGAGCCGGGAGCCGATAGTACCAATTTTTGGGCAGCCGGGACGATTGCCAACGGATTTCACGATGATTTTTGGCTCGTCCGGTTCAACCCGCAGGGCGAAATCATCTGGTCAGATACGCTAGGTAACCCCGACCGGAACGAACGGCTCTCTGATTTTTCGCGTAATACCACGACGGGCGAAATGTGGCTCGCCGGCGACAGCCGCCCGGGGAGCGACTGGAAAAACAGGCAGGTTTTTCTTCAAAAACTGGATGCCAACGGACAGTTGATCTTTGAAAGAACGGGCTTGTTTGGCTTCATCGGAAATGGCGAAATCCACCTGAACATTAAAGCCGTGGGCAACGGCGTACTGATTTTTCACCAGGAAACGGGCATCCTCAGGCGGCTCGACGCGCTGGGCGAAGTAGTGTGGGAGCGCACCTTTTCGACTTCGGCCAACCCCGTTAACCGACAAAACGTAGAAGCACTACCCGATGGTGGTTGCTTTTTTATCGAAAACCTTAATAATCCGGATAGGTGTGTTTTGTACCGACTCGATGCAGAAGGGCAAACCAATTGGCAGACGACGCTTGAATTCCCGACAGATTTGACGAGCGGCAGCCACGGAACTTCTTTAGCGGTGGATGCTGCCGATACGTCGGTTTACGTAGCGGCGCGAAGTGGAAGTTACGACGGCATGCAAAAGTTTGCCGCCGACGGGCAGCTGGTTTGGGAAACGGTCCTGCCCTTTCCGGCAGTTCAAAATGGCTTTTTGGATTCCTGGCTCTTGCAAATCCCTGCAAACAACCAAATCGCCTTGTTTTCCAACCACGCCTACCAGGTTTTGGATAACCAAACAGGGGCGTTCATCACCGGGGAAGACAATTTCTCCCCATCCCAAAGCTCGCAATTTGTTTTGCTGAACGACGGCGTTTTATTTCCCGATGGCACGTTCACGGTGGTAGGTACGACCAGCGAGAATTGGTACAGCTACGATGGCTACTCGGCACAAAGGAGTGCCGACGACTTCCAGATTTTACAGGAAAATACTTTCGGAAGCCCTTCGCCCAATGATACCGACTACCTGGCATGGGTTGAAACTGCCGCTGATGGCGACAGCTACTTGGCGAACATCACCTATTTTGAAGGAAGAAAAACGGGCATCGTACTCCGAAAAATCAGCCCCGACGGCGCGGAGATCTGGAAAAAAGCATTCACCGGCACGCGCGGATACTGGAATTTAGAGATGCGTAGCGCCGACGACGGTAACCTGTTTTTAATGGGGCACAGTAGCGACAGCATCAGTGTAAAAAAACTGAACCCTGATGGCGACTTGCTTTGGCAACGGGATTTCAGATGTATCGGGAACATTGCTACCCAATCACTCAGCGCACCACTGCAAAATGGCGGCGTCGTCGTTTTTTCCCCGTTTGCAACCTTTCGGCCAATCGTACGGTACTGGGAAGTGCGGGGTTTTGCTGCCGATGGCAACGAAATGTGGAAAAGGCGCATTTTCGAAGACCAGATCAACGATTCGGGTTTGCAGTGGAGGCCGTTAAGCACCGTGGATTTGGGTGATGGGACGGTAGCAGCAGTGGGCAGGAAGGATGCCACTGAGGGTTTACTCGTTCGGCTTGATTTACTGACGGGGGCACCGGTTTTCGAAAAAATCATTTCGGATAGTGGCAGTCTTACCGATGTGCTCCCATCCAGCGACGGAGGCTTTTTGGCCCTGAGGGCAAAATATGTAGGCGACGGGCTGGACGAATTTGAGCTGTATAAAATCAGTGAGCAAGGCGCTATCCTGGCAGTGCAAAACCTGCCACTTACTCCTAAGGATTATTCGATTCATTCAGGGTTGTACCGCGATGCCGAAGGCAATGTCGTACTCTCTGCACTCTCCGACGACAATCTTTTGGAGGTTTTGAAATTGAACGACAACCTCGATTTACTCGACCAAAAAACGATCAGCCTGCAACCTAACATGGACCGGATAAGCGGTCAAAGAATGCTGCCCGATGGCTCACTTTTGCTCACCGGCCAGGGCCCAAACGCAAACAGCGCCGATGTTTTCATCATAAAAACTGATAAATCAGGCATCGTTTCAAACCGTTTTTTACTCGATGAAAGCGATTTTCGGATTTTTCCAAACCCGGTTGCTGCGGGCCAGCCGCTCCACATTGTGCTGGAGAATGATTTTCGAGGGACAGTGAAGTTTGAAATTTTGAGCATGGACGGACGCGTTATTTCTGTTTTTAAAGCGGAAAAAACAGACCGGAATCAAGTTTTTAAAACGTTGAATTTGCCCGTAAGGGGCTCCTTCCTCGTCCGTTTTTCGGACAAGGAACGATCAGCAGTTCGGCTTGTCTTTAAATTTTGAAAATAGTAGAACATTAATGACTGTTGGTGAACATCAATTTGTAATATGAAAGCAGCCAATAGAGTAGGGTAGGAACGTCTGGTACCCGTCGTAGGTAATAAATAATAAAAAAATATCCAATGAAAGTAAGATTCCTTTTGCTAACTTTAATTGTACTGATGTCGAATTGTGCTGAAAATAAGCCAAAATCGACCAATACAGATACAGCGAATACGTCAGATATCTCAATCTATAAGGGAACCGCAAGTGTTACTCAGGGATTGGCAAAAATTACAGCCGAAAACATCTATAAATGTAACAGAGGAAGAAAAACAGATTTGGGTGAAATTGGCTCCTCGGATGGGAAGAAATGGATAGTTCCTGCCAATACGAATTTTCAGAACGACGATTTTCCTTTCTCAACTGATTTACATAACTCTTGTGCTGGAAATACTTATTCAAACGCACAAGATGCATTGTCCAAATTGGACGGTTCGGATATTATCGAGATTGATTCGGACGGAGCACTTTTTACTACTTATATTTTTGCTGATAATTATTTTGAAATGTATGTCAATGGTGTAGCAGTCGGTAAAGATCAGGTACCATTCACGGAATTTAATTCCAGTTTAGTGAGATTTAAGGCTGAAAAACCGTTTACTATTGCTATGAAATTAGTGGATTGGGAGGAACATCTTGGCGTGGGTTGCGAAGAAAACAGGGGGAAAGCCTACCATGCTGGAGATGGTGGAGTGGTAGTAGTAATGAAAGATGAACAAAACAATATTATCGCCACTACGAATGAGAATTGGAAAGCACAAACCTTTTATACTGCCCCTGTCAAGGATTTAAGCTGCGTGGAGGAAAGAGATAACGTTAGATATTCTAAAGACTGTGATGACAGTGGTGGTCAGGATGGAAGTGCATTTTTTGCCTTGCATTGGGAAATTCCTTTAGGCTGGACAATGCCTGGTTTTGATGATACCAATTGGCCTGACGCAACTACTTTTTCTAACGAAACAATCGGGGTAGATAACAAATCATCATACACCAACTTTACCAATATTTTTGATGATCCAACTAACGATGCAAATTTTATTTGGTCCACAAATGTTGTTTTAGATAATGAAGTTCTAGTACGATATACCGTAAAATAAACTACCAATTATGACTCGAATTATATTTATCATACTCATCCAGGGGTTAGCTTTTGGCTTGTTTGCTCATGATGGTGGGCACGGTACTGAAAGTCAAATTTGGAAATTAAAGAAAGGAGAAGAAATACTTCGGGCCGATTTCGTAAAGCACGAAGAGGGAACGGTTTATTTGAGAAGTGATAACCATACAATTATTACACTGGATATCTCTGAACTTTCTGATCGAGACCAGCAGTATGTTTTGAATAAGTCTAATTGGATAGGAGCGGCAAATCAATCAATAAGTACAAGTTCCTATACTGCTTTTCTATCTTTCTTAAGTTGGCTAATGCAGCTTGCTGTTGTGCTGTTTTTGTTTTACGTTTTTGGAATTAAAAAACAGGGGCAGTATTTCAAAATTGCTTACGGGGCATTAGCTTTTGTTTTAATAATGGTCGCTTGCGACAATACAAATTCTGCAAAAGGAACTTCAGAAGTTTTAAACTCCAAGGTGCCCGCCAATGGCCTTGCATTTTTGAAGTCTGTTTTTGGGGCTTTTGATAACGTCAATACCCGCCACGATGAGCAATATTTTTACATCGAATCTAACGGCATACCCGAACATGAAATGATGACAGGTATCACGAATTGGCAACAACAAGTCCCGATTCCTCATGATTACTCTGGAAACAATAGCTGGGCCATTCCCATTCAACCAAGATTATCCGCCAATCCACTTTCTACCAAAGAGAACTTTATGAAGGGGGCTATTGCGATAGCAGCCAATGGCATCCCTATTTTTAATCCTTTGAACAACCGTGGAGAAGATGCCAATGCCATCGGGGAACTCGATAATTGGGGCGGGCATTGTGGAAGAGCAGATGATTATCACTACCACTTACCGCCAACGCACCTTCAGGCACGTGTTGGAGAAGGAAAACCAATTGCCTATGCTTTGGATGGTTTTCCACTTTATGGAGAAACAACTCAGCAACTAGATGAATATTTAGGCAGATTCAACGCTGATAGTTCTTATCAATATCATACGGTCAAGGAGTACCCTTATTTGTTAGCGGGGATGCGGGGAATGGTAGAGATAAATCCAAGAACAAAAGCTCCTGAAAATGAGATTTCACCACAAGCAAAAACAAAAGAGGTCAGGCCTGCGCTACGTCCATTACGAGGTGCAGTAATTACGAATTTTAAAAAAATACAGTTTAATCAGTACGAATTGACTTATACGATAGATAACCAAACCCATATTATTATCTATGGATGGGACGATAATGGGCTGTACAGTTTTGAATTTGTTAGCCCTGACGGCACAAGTGACTTGTTGAACTTTCAAAGAAAATAAATACTACCGACAGCATCCTGGAGAACGACAATGGCTCCCCAATACCGCCACTGCGTTTCTATACACACCGTCAAACGGTGTAAAAGTCTTGCGTCCCAGCAAAACCTTAGCATCTTAGCAACAGTTACTGATGCCTAACTAAATAGCTGTAAAAACCGGGCACGACCAAGCTCAATTCGGCCTTTTGCGACGGGGACGCCTATGGAGTTGATGATGCCCAGTACGCTTCCCATTAGGCGCGGCTCTCGATAGTTCGTTTCCCCTCGTGTAGCCCTCAATGTACCTAGTGCCTTTGTGGTTATTCCACCCCCCGTGCCCCCCCGCCTCAAAACCCCTACCTTAGCGTTAGCCATCCCCCTTACTTATGTACACGCTCTCACGTCTACTACATCTGATCATTTGGCCGGTCCTCTGTTGTATTGCCTCACCCCTGGTTGCTCAACAATCCGGTACGGAAAACCTCAGTAACGAACCTGCCGACAAGCTGGCCGCCACCGCCAGGAAAACCGACGACCTGCGCGCCCAACAGTTCCAACGCGCCCTCAACTGGTACGGCCAGGAGAACTACGCCATGTGCCGCCAGACCATCGACTCCCTGGCCCATCGTGCGTCCGGTGAATTGATTGTGGACAGCCTTTCCGGCCTGGCTTACCACATGGCTGGCATGACCTTCTACCAGACTTACGACGATGTAAACGCCGTTCCGCAATACCTTCGGGCGATCAGCATCCGGGACCGCTGCTATCCCGGAATTCACAACGATCAGGCCCATACCCGCTACAACCTGGCCAACTCGATGCATTGGCTCGGCCGCCCCGATACGGCCACGTATTTGCTCCGCGAAGCCGTCGAACTCTATGACCAGCTGGAACGAAAGGACAGCACCAACTGGCTGCGCAGCCTCAAACTCCTGGGCATAATTGCTAAAGAAAGTAATGACCCTGACCTTGTTCGTAGCGCGACCGTCGCCATGGTCAATCTGCTCGAAACGATGAGTAAGCCTACACCGATCGACAAATACCAGGTGTACTACGATGCGGCCGATAATTTTCAATTCCTCGGGGAATTCAGCGCCTCCAACCGTACCGGAAAGGCCGCAATCGCCGCAGGCTACGCCCTGCAGGCAGTAATACCGGCAAAAGACGCGGTTTCGATGGCTGCCGATGCCGTAAACATCGTCGCTTCTAACTACCGCCTGCAGGGAGAAACGCAACGCGCTGCGGCGTATTACCGGCGTTCGATTGCCCTGCTCGACAGTATTTCCGGAAATCCGACGTCCATCAACATCGCTTATGCCAACCTCGCTACGCTTGCCTTTGATGAAAAGGACTTCCCCGAAGCTCTGAGGCTCATCGAAATAACGGAGACGTATCCATTCAATCCGGACTATCCCGCTACGGAAGCTTCCACTTATAGAGACCATGCCCGAATACTGAATCAACTAGGGAGGACCGAGGAGGCGCTGGTTTATTTTGAAAAGGCGATGGTCCGGCTTTCGGGGGAAGGAGGCGTCACTTATTCCGGGAGGTACCCGATGATGGTCACCGACAGCATCATCGATTTGCGGGAAGGATTTTCTCTTTACGCGTCTCGAGCAACGATGTTGCTCGAGGCTGGAGAACCCGAAGACGCCCTGGCGGATCTGCGGAAAATTTTCGAATTGCAGGATCGTCAACGTGAACGGGTCAATTCCGACGGGAGCCGCTATGCGCTAAGTTCAGAAGTACGCAAGTATTATGACCAGGCCATCGACTTGCTCTACCACCTGCACCAGACTAAAGGTGACGAGCAGTACCTCTGGGATGCCTTTTCTCTCAGCGAAGAGGCCAAGGCCTACAGCCAGTTGGTGGCCCTGCGCCGCAACCGGACACTGAGCAACCGCCGGGAACAGGACCTGCGCAGGAAGATCGCCGTACTCGAAAGAGAAGTGGTGGGTGATCCGGAACAACAAGTTGCGCTGGCGGACGCAAAATTGCGCCTGTCTTTGATCCTGCGGAGTGAGCCGAACCGAAAAATAGAAAAGGTTTCCACCCTTGATCGTAGTGAAGTACAAGCATTTCTTGCCGCCGGGGAAATCGAACTACTGGAGTTTCACCTGAACGAAGCGGGTGATGCCCGGACGGGACCCGAAAGTTTTCTTTTTCACCTGTTGCCCGATGGCTCAATCAGAATGTTAAAACTAAAGGTGACCTCCGGCCTGCAAGCATCCATCGATACCTGGAGAAAGGCCATTCAGGAAAGCGCTTACCGTCAGAAAAGCCTGCGGGGTAATCAGGGGGAGCTGGACAAGTCGTTCGTGGACAAAGGGGCAGCCCTTAGAGATATATTGTTTCCCGGGCTAATGGCCGGTGACCTTTCGCTGGGCAACCGGCTGTGCATCATCCCCGATGGCTCCCTCAATTACCTCCCATTTGCTGCACTGCCACTGTCCGGTAACGGGCAAGACGTTAATTACGCCACCCTGCCTTACCTGCAAACCGGCCGCTCTCTTCAGTTGGCCTACTCCATTCACTACTTATTGGAGTTAAAGCAGCGTGAAACTTCGCTGTTTACTGAAGACCTGCTGGCTTTTGCCCCTTCCTTCAGTGGAGAGGCTACTCCGGGAGAAGTAAGCCGGCTGCGGAGCCTGCGCTCTACTAAATCGCTCAGTCTTGATGCGTACGGTGCCTTGCCGGGCTTGCTCCCGCTAAGCCATAACCGTTCCGAGGTCGCAGCCATTGCGGGTTTGGTGCCAAAAAATGAAGTGTACTACGACGAAGCAGCTACCCGGAATGCTTTTTTGATGGCCCTGGGAGGTAGCCGTATCCTGCACCTGTCCAGCCATGGAATGGTTGACCCCGATGACGCGAACCTCAGCTTTGTCGCTTTCGCCCAGGGAGGAAATAAACTGGAGGAAGATGAATTATTATACTTCAACGATCTTTCCACCCTGCCGATTGAGGCGGAATTAGTGGTGCTTTCTGCCTGTGAGACCAGCCTGGGAAAGGTGGCCCCGGGAGAAAGTGTCCTCAGCCTCGGCAGTGCCTTTGCCGCAGCTGGTGCTCAAAGCACCCTCACTTCCCTTTGGAAGGTAGATGATGCCGCGACCGAAAACTTAATGGTCAGCTTTTATCAGCATTTGGCCGCAGGTAAAACAAGAGCCGAAGCCCTGGCGGAGGCCCAGCAGCGACAGCGATCCGAAGGGGAGTTTGCCCATCCTTACTATTGGTCGGCGATGACGCTGAACGGGGAAGCAGGAACCATTGAGATCAAAGGTGCAAGCAACTGGCCGCTCTGGATTGGTGGACTATTGGTGTTAATTGGTGGAATTTGGGCGGGGACGCGGGTGCAGGGGAAGGGATAGAGGAGCAGTAGAACCAACTCCCAGACAGGTGGTAAGCTCCTGTAATACCTTATGGCTCTAATGATCCCTTAGGGATCGAACTGTAATTGCCCCGGGTGAGGCGGTACGCCGAAACCCGGGGTAATGGAGGAACCGCCAATGAGGCGGCGCGCAGCGCCGCAACGGTTCTAGGGCTACAATGTCCCCGGGTAAAATTAGACACCTTCGGAGTCAAAGAGTGATTATCCAACGGCATCTAAATGCCACTCAGCCAGCTTCCATTCCTTATCGTCATCAATTCGATAGTCAAACGGGTGGGTATAGTTTTCGTCCTTCAGAATGCCCGAAAGCTTAACATGAATCTCTTCAGGGGAATATACCCGCCAAATTAATTCTGCCGTATTATTCCAAAAGATTCGGGCTAAAAACAAACCATTCGGTTTCTTCTTACTAGGACCAATCACGAGGTTGTGGTATTCGTCTTCAATCTTGTCTAAAACTTTAATCTCCTTGTCAGTAGGTAGCTTCGCTGCATTAGTATTTTGTAAGTCAAATAAGATAGATAAATGCCAGCGGAAAACTTCCTTAGAATTGAAGCCTACAAGGCTGGTGTTTATTGACGCAATTCCTAAAAATTGATCTTGTATAAATTCAACCCCAGTGTAGGCTTCTTCAGGTAAGATTACTCGAAGTTTTCTCATAACACTATGTTTTTTACCTAGCGTAAAGTTTTATCCAGAAGACTAGTGCTAAGGAAATGCTGTAACCCAGGGGATTTAATTGCCTCCCAACCTCCACTGCACCCGCGACCGCGCCCAAAAGAAAAAGAGCAGTATCCATTATTACTTCCATTAACTCCCCTTCTTAATGAAAATATTAATGCCTAAATGTCCTTAATGGTTACGCTCACGTCCTTCTCCTGAGGGCCTTAATGGTTCCTCCAGCGCACCCTAAGGCTTCCGCACCTTAGCCCCCGGATCCGCCGGCAATATCAACGCCGGTAGCCCCATCTCCTTATACTTAGCATTAAACCCAGCCACCTCCTCGGAGATGATTTTTTGCAGGGCGACCTGATGCAGGCTCCAAACGGACCTTAAATCTGCCAAACGCACTTTAGCGCCGGCGGTAGCCGCCGGCACCGGCCCGTCAACCCGGCTCTTCAGGTTCATCAGCTCCGCGTTGAGCTGGTTGGGGAAGTTGATGACGTCCTGGAAGGTCTTCTGGTCCGGCTGGATCAGGTTTTCTTCCCAGGCAGTAATCTGATCGATGATGGATTTTCCGGAGGCAATCAGCTCCGCAGTATCATCAAATTCCTTCATCAGCACATTCAAACTTTCTAACTGCCCTTTCACCTTCCGCATCCGGTTGACCGAACCGTGGATGTCTTTAACGATTGCTTCGATGGGCTGAAGGATGGCCTGCTGGGCAGCATAATCTGCCGGAGTAGCCTCCAGTGTCGGATCGGCCAGGAGTTCGGCCTTCACCTCCATAGTGTCGGAGGGCGCAGTAAGCCGGACGGTGTAGGTGCCGGGCGGGACGATCCCTCCCCGGTAATCGCCAAGAATGAAAACGCCCTCAACTGCGGGCATTTGCTCCCGCCGCAAGTCCCAGTTGAAACGGTTAACACCCGCTTTGGCCGGGATGACCTGCGGGGCCGGTGGCCCGCCGGGCCAGCTTTTGAAACCCTTCTTCTTTTGGTTGGAGTAGCTGCGAAGTACCGTACCATCCGCCGCCAGTACCTCGACTTTCAGGTTACTTGTGTCCATCTCTTCCGGCAGGTAATAATCGAAGATGATGCCAGCAGCGGGATCATCACCGTTGAATTCTCCGCCACCGCCACCGGAGAGGTTGTACCGGTAAGTCGGTTTAGGCTGAAATAGGATCGGCGCATCTGACAACTTACCTTCACTTTGCTGGATGGCACTGAGGTCATCCAATACCCAGAAGGCACGACCGGAAGTAGCCACTACCAGGTCGTTATCCCGGATTGTCAGGTCAAGGATTGGGCTGACGGGAAGGTTGAGCTGGAAGGCTTCCCAGTTGAGGCCCGTGTCAAAAGAAACGTAGAGACCGCGCTCGGTACCTGCATACAGCAACCCTTTACGCAGGTGGTCTTCACGTACGACCCGAACGAAGGACTCGTCCTCGATGCCGCTCACCCGGTTCACCCACGTCTTTCCGCCGTCGGTGGTCACGTACATCCCCGGCCGGAAGTCATTGGATTTGTATGCGGTAACGGCCAGGTAAGCAGTATTCGCGTCGTGCGGAGATACCTCGATAGAATTGATGAGTACCTCGCCAATGTTGGGAGGAGTGACGTTTTCCCAACTGGTGCCCTCATTGGTCGTTCGCCACACAAGACCATCGTCGGTGCCTACCCAGATTTCCCCTGCCTGATGCGGAGAAGCGACCATATAACTGATGGTGTTGTAATTCTCTCCACCAGCACCTTCATTGGTGAAGGGGTAGCCTCCGGCTTCCTGTTTGGTGGTGTCGTTGCGGGTCAGGTCCTGGCTGATCTCTTTCCAGCTGTCTCCGCCGTCGGCGGAGCGCAGTACGACGTTACCACCGTGATAAAGGATGGAAGGGTCCTGTACCTGGGCCACAATCGGTGCGTTCCAGTTGAACCGGTAGCGCATCTCTTTGGCCAACGTACCCAGGCCGGCTACGGGATAAGCCATGATGTCTTTTTCCGTCCCCGTCTCATTATCGTACACCGAGATGTTGCCCTGGTAGCTGCCACCGTAGACGTAACGCGGATTTTTTGGATCGTCAAAAGCGATGAAAGCGCTTTCTCCACCAGCTGTCGAGCGCCAGTCTTTCCAGGTGATGCCGCCCCCCCGGGTGCGGGAGGAAATCTCGATGGCGGAGTTGTCTTGCTGGCCACCATAGATCTTATACGGGAACTGTTCGTCCGTGATCACCCGGTAAAACTGGGCAGTAGGCTGGTTTTGCTGGGTACTCCAGCTGGCGCCACCGTTGAAGGAAATACATGCCCCGCCGTCGTTGGCCAGGATCATGTTCTGGTTATTGTCCGGGTTGATCCACAGGTGGTGTTGATCGCCGTGCGGGTTCGGAATGGTCCGGAAGCTTTTGCCACCGTCGATGGATTTTAGCACGGGCGCATTAAGGACATACACGGTGTTTTCATCCTTCGGGTCGGCAAAGATTTCGATGTAGTACCAGGCCCGGGCTACGGTGACCCGGTCGCTGGAGACCTGTGACCAC
Organism: Neolewinella persica DSM 23188; assembly: GCF_000373105.1. Lineage (GTDB taxonomy): Bacteria > Bacteroidota > Bacteroidia > Chitinophagales > Saprospiraceae > Neolewinella > Neolewinella persica. The sequence goes on from NZ_KB890434.1 coordinate 22,806, forward strand.
GTTTCTCCGGCATCGTCGGAGCGGTACACGCCACCTTTTTTACCTTCGGCTTCGATGTTGGCGAAGACCCGCTCGGGGTTGGCGGGACTGACGTCGATCGCCACTTTGCCCAGGGTGTCGGGCAGGCCTTCGGTCAGCCGTTCCCAGTTGTCGCCGCCGTCGGTAGATTTATAGAGGCCACTACCGGGACCACCACTCTTAACGGCCCAGGGAAAACGCCGGTGTTCCCACATGCCAGCGTAAAGAATGCGTGGATTGGAGGCGTCAATGCTGAGGTCGGCTGCGCCGGTGGTATTGTCGACGTAGAGGACTTTCTCCCAGCTGCCGCCTCCGTCTTTGCTGCGGTAAATTCCGCGGGTTTCACTGTCTCCGTGGAGTGCACCCTGAACGGCGACGTACACCAAATCCGGATTATTGGGGTGTACCCGGATTTCGGCGATGTGCCGGCTGTCATCCAGTCCCAAATGGGTCCAGGTTTTGCCTGCGTCGGTGGATTTGTACACGCCGTCTCCGGCGGAGGTCATGACGCCGCGCACGGCGTGCTCTCCGGTGCCGACGTAGATCACGTTGATGTCGCTGGGCGCTACGGAAATGGCGCCGATAGAACTGGTGTTGAACTGCCCGTCGGTGATGTTACGCCAGCTTTGACCGGCATCATCCGTTTGCCACACGCCACCGCCTACACCACCGAAGTAGTAGCGTAGTGGGTTGCCGGGAACACCAGTTGCGGCGTTACTGCGCCCGCCCCGGAAGGGGCCGATGTTGCGGAATTCCAGACCGGCGTAAGCATCCGCAAAAGTCGGCGGTTCTTCAGGCTGAGCGGAAAGGGGGATGAAACAACAGGAAAGAAGGAGTAACAGTACTAGTCTCATGGCAAAGCAATTTGCTGGGAAGATAGGAAGTGAATGGGAGAATCAGAGAATGAGTGAATGTTGGCACTGCTTTGCCTAATCCTTTCCTTGCACCTGCGACCTCGCCCAATTAGTGAGTGGAAAAAAGGGAGAAGGGGCGAATACTGAACGAGCGAAGCGAGCCCCCCATGCGGCAGCCCCAACACACCAATAGCTCCAACCAACCAACTGATCCATTAGTCACTATATTTAATACGACCAACCCACTAAAGATGATACGATTTCACCTACCCCTTTTTCTATTGTTTACCCTCAGCCTGAACCTGGCCGGACAGCAACTGACTACGGCCGACTACGAAAAAGCAACCGCCTTTCTTCGGGAAAACGTCAACAACAAAAAGCTGTTCAATGCGTACGTAGAACCGCATTGGTTTGCCGACAGCACCGGCCTCTGGTTTGAAACAAACGGACCGGGCGAAAAACGGTTCCGCAAAATCAGCCTGGCCGACGGTGCTGCTGAAGACCTGTTCAATCACGGGGAGCTGGCCCGCTTACTCAGCGACTCCCTGGGGAAAACAGTGGGTGCTGACACCCTGCCCCTGAAGGCCATTGAATACCAAACGGACAGCAAGATCAACTTCCAGGCGGAGGAGCGGAAGTTTACCTACGACCCTACCAACGGCACTTTAGCAACAACACCGGAGGAAGAACCCTCGGCTCTAACCCCCGGCACTTCACCCGACAAAAGCCGGTTCGCCCACGTGAAAGACCATAATCTCTACCTCACTACAATTGCCGACAGCAGCGAACAGCAACTCACCACCGACGGCCGCGAGTTGCTGGAATATGCGACCTACTATGGATGGGGCGACATCATGGAAGGAGAGAACGGAAAACGCCCCGAACACTTCTACGTTAATTGGTCGGAAAATGGCAAATGGCTGCAAGCCAATTTGGTCGATATGCGGAGCGCTAATAAAATGTACCTGCTGGACTGGAGCGTCGATACCCTCTACCGGCCCCGCCTGCTGTCCTACTACCGTGGCTCGCCGGGCGACACCGGGATGGTGTACGTGAACCCGGTGTTTTTTAACGTAGCAACGGGCAAATCCGTCCGCCCCTCGCTGCCCCGAGGTACCCACATTAATAATACCTATGGGGAATGGTCCAAGCACCCTGACCAGTTTTACCTGATATGGACGAAACGCGGCTACCAGGAAATGGCGATCTTTCGCTTCGACCTGGCAAAGGAACAACTGGATACCCTCCTTGTGGAAACCAGCGTTACTAACATCGACGACTTCCGTTACTGGCTGGCGGAAGACAGCGACCGGATATTCTTCCTCTCCGAGCGTTCCGGGTGGCGACAGCTCTACGCCCTAAATCTGAAGACCAAAGCGATTACCGCACTGACCAGGGGGGGCTACTACCTCAACGACATCAAGCAAATTGACGAGGATAGTCAGACAATTTACTTCACTGCTTCCGGAAAAGAAGCCAGGCGTAACCCTTACTTCCAACACCTTTACCGCATTTCATTTGACGGAAGCGACCTGCGCTTACTGACGCCGGAAGACCGCCACCACGAAGTCAGTCTTTCGCCCGATGGGAATTATTTTGTTGATAATTTTTCAACGATCACAACGCCAACTATTACTGTGCTGCGCTCCACTGCAGACGGGAGCATCGTGACGGAGTTAGCTACAGCTAGCGTCGTGGGCGTTCCGGGCTGGGTCGGCCCCGAAGTATTTACCGCTCTGGCGGACGATGGGAAAACGACAATTTATGGTCAGGCGTGGAAGCCCCGTAATTTCGACCCCGCCAAAAAGTATCCGGTCATCGACGCAAGCTATACCGGGCCGCATACCCAGTTGTTCCAAACGCGTTTCGACCGCACATTCGGCCATCAGGCCTATGCGGAGATGGGTTTCGTAGTAGTGATGGTCGACGGACGGGGATCCTCTGGACGTTCAAAGGCCTTTCATGACTACAGCTACAAAAATTTGGGTGGTGGCCTGACGGATCACGTTACGGCCATCCGCCAGTTTGGGCGTAAAAACCCTTGGGTAGATACTACGCGGGTAGGCATTTACGGCCACTCTGCCGGTGGTTACGACGCAGGGCGGGGACTGCTGGCTTATCCGGAGTTTTATAAAGTCGGGGTGGCGAGTTCGGCCGACCACGACCACCGCATGGAGAAAGCCTGGTGGCCGGAGATGTATATGGGTTGGCCGGTTGATGAGGCGTATGAGGAGCAGTCAAACATCACGATGGCCCCTAACTTGCGCGGCAAACTCCTGATTACCCACGGGGGCATCGATGAGAACGTGAACCCTTCGGCAACTTTTAAGCTGGCCGAGGCGCTGATTAAGGCCGATAAGGAATTCGATATGCTCATCCTGCCCAGCCAACGGCACGGATACCAGGGGACGGCCTCGAAATACTTTGCCAAGCGACGGATCAATTACTTTCTGGAGCACCTGCGCGGGGTTACGCCTACCTGGGACTTTACGTGGGAGTGAAGCTTTACTTCAGGCGGGGCCGCAGGTGCAGCGCAATGGGTAAGGAGCAAGGAAACAAAATGGCCTCAATGGCATACGAGCGAAGCGAGCATCTACTTGCTGTAGCCCTATCAATCTACCAAGGCCGTAGGCCGTCTACTTCAGCCAATGCCCCATACTAAACTCCTTAGTATGCAGGTACCCCATATTCTCCTTCACCGGATCGATGATGATGGGTAATCTGCGGACGACCTCGACCGGTCCTTCCCCAAAGGCTTCCATCTTCTCCGGGTTATTGGTCAGCAATTGAATCTTGCTGACACCAAGATCCTGCAGCATCCCCTGAGCCACTTCGTAATGCCGGTCGTCTATCTCGAGACCCAAGTGGAGGTTAGCTTCGATGGTGTCCAGCCCTTGGTCTTGCAATTGGTAGGCTTTCAGCTTGTTGATGATGCCGATGCCCCTGCCTTCCTGACGGAGATAAATCACGATCCCTTTGCCAGCGGAAGCAATGCGCATCGCGCGGTTGAGTTGTTCGCCACAATCACATCGTTTGGAACCAAACAGATCTCCGGTGATGCATTCGGAATGAATGCGGACAATGACTTCACTTTCCGGATCCATGTCAGGATGAACCAGCGCGATGTGGGGTGCGTAAGCTTCGGGATCATCAGAATAGGCGATCATCCGGAAATTACCGTAGGGTGTTGGGATCAGTGCTTCGGCGCGTCGGTGCGCCGCGCTGGCCAATGTGGAAGGAAGCAGGATGGGGTCGCCGTGTTCGACCATGAAGGGATATTCAAGTTGCTGAAAGCAGGTTGCTGCAATTGGAACACCCGAAGGGGCCAGCGGTTGCGTAGAATCGATTTTATGCGAAGCGGTGACGTTAGAAGACATTCCTGGGCCAGTTGCCGGCTTCCATTAGGATAAGGGAAACACCGTTGATCGTTTTACCTGATTAAGCAAAAAGGTGCTCTGCACCTTGGAGACGTTCGGTAAGGCCACCAGCTTGCCAGCATTGCCCGTAGCCGAATTGTACCACCGTTGGTCTTGGAAGAAGTGTAACCGCCTGATAGGAAAATATCCGTGAATGGGCTGGCGATTAACAACCTTTCATTGCACCCGCGCCCGCGCCAAAAAAGACCCGGCGGTAAAATAATACTGCCGGCACTGGATCATCCAGCACCGGCAGTTATTATTTATCAGGAGGGTAAGCGGAGATCAAGGAGTGCATAAGGTTTGTAACCCTGCAACCCTTGCAACAGGAGCGAAGCGACGCTGCACCCCCTGCAACCGGAGCGAAGCGACCCTGCACCCCCTGCAACCGGAGCGAAGCGACTTACTTCCCCTTTCCCATCATCGACTCAATCCCCTTCAGGGCAACGTCGATTTTGTGCGACAATTCCATTTGGTGGCCACTGACCAGGCTCTGCCCGGCAGCTCCGGAACGAACCATGGACCGAACCATCGTCTGCAAACCAGTGAGCGTGGCACGAGCCGCCGCCTTCACATCAGCATCCGCCTTGTCATTGCTGAGCAAGCTAGCCACACCGTCGACGTAATTGGCTTGCAGTGTACGACCGAAGGCCGAGTTCGTATTCGCTTCGGTGAAGACGCCAGCTTTGGTCTCGTTCATCAGGTCCATCAGGCCATAGGCATTCATGTTCAAAGCCTGCTGCTCTGCCAACCGGTTGAGGCGATCGGTGTTCATCAGGTTGCGAAGAGCGGAAGCCTGGAGGCCTTCGATCTTGTCGGCAACTCCGCTAGCGGAGATCCGGCTAAGAATTGCTTGATCGAGCAACCACTCCGGCGTAGTGAAGATCTGGCGGTTGACGAAGTCAACGGCGGCCTTCTGCTTCGCGGCAGGTACCGTTTCGTACACCACCTTGTTCTCGTCACTCGTTCGCTGCCAGCCGTAAACACCGCCTACGTTGCTGGACACATGGCCGGTGTACCGACGCAGCTGACCGATAACGTTGTCGTAGACTTCTTCGAGGTTGTCGAAATCTTCCCCTTCCTCGGCCATCCATTCGTTCAGCTTCGGTACGATGCGCTGCAGATTCTTAATGCCCAGGTCAGAGGCCAAAACGGCATCGTCGCTAAGGTCTTCCGTCTGGGCACTGGGGTCGATGCGGTCGGCAACGCCGAAGCGGAAACGCGGGTCATTCGCCTTCTCCTTGATCATCTTGTTCAGCATCGGCCGTTCTGCCGCCCAGCTGCTGGCTTCGGGCATTGGCTTGTAACCGTAGGCGATGGCGTGGTAATCGTACGGACCGATCTTGGGGTGCAGGCCAGCGTCTTTGTCTTCGGGCTGCGCCACGTAGTTGAAGCGGGCGTAATCCATGATACTCGGTGCCGTTCCGTTTTCCTGAACGAAGCCGGGGCTACGCAGCTGAGCAACGGTGTAAGCGGGAGAGCTCCCCATATTGTGGGGCAGGCCAAGGGTGTGACCCACTTCGTGAGCAGATACGAAGCGGATGAGCTCGCCCATCACTTCTTTTTTGAACTGAGGAGTACGGGCTTTCGGGTTCACCGCTGCGGTCTGGATCAGGTACCAGTTGCGCAGCAGGTTCATCACGTTGTGGTACCAGATGATGTCTGATTCCAGGATCTCGCCAGTGCGGGGGTCGTGTACGTGTGGGCCCTGGGCATTCTGGATGTCGGTAGTTACGTAGCGGATGACGCTGTAGCGAACGTCTTCCGGACTCCAATCAGGATCTTCGGCTTTGGTCGGCGCGCGTTTGCTCATGATGGCGTTCTTCAGGCCGATCGATTCGAAGACCTTGGCCCAGTCGTCAACGCCCTGGGCGATGTAGGGGGCCCAATCTTCTGGTGTTGCGGGGTCAATGTAGTAGACAATGGGCTTCTTCACGTCGACCAGTTCTCCGCGTTTCCACGCTTCCATATCAACGGGTTCGAGACGCCAGCGGGTAATGAACCGTTGCTGCTCGGCGCGCTGAGCGTCGGCACTGTAGTTGGTCTGGCGAATGCTGAAGTAGTTGACGCGGGCGTCGAAGGCGCGCGGGCGCATCGGCTCCGCGGGCAGGAGGATGAAACTTTGGTTCATTTCTACCGACAACGTCCCCGTCACCTGGTTGTCCGGCAGTTTACTACCGTTATAGGTGAGTACGTGGCGAACCTCCACATTGCTGGGGAAAGCCTTGGTAGACATGATCATGCTCCGGGACTTGTCGAGTCCTTTAATACCGAAGTTCTTCCGCTGGGAGTCGCCCATCGCACCGATCATTTCTACGTCGGTGGTGAAGAAAGAGGTGACGTCGGCAACAACGGACATACTGTCCTTACCGTAGGCCTTGATGTCGAAAGCGGCGACGATTGGCTCGAAATTGTTGTTTCGAACGGACTCGTAAACTGGTTCATCGGCGTTGGCAACACTGTTGTAACTAACGCTGCGCAGCAGAATTTTTTTACCGTGTTTTTGCCAGCGGACGACTTGTTGCGGCCGGCTTTTGGTACCGGCACCGCCAAAGTTCAGCCCCTTAACGAAGCCTTTGATCCGGCTTACGATCAGGATCTCTTCGTCGAGCAGCGCGATCGGAAGCTCGAACATCAGCTTACCGTCTTTACTGATAACGTCGAAAAGACCTTCCTGGACCTCAGCGTCCTTGAGGAGCTCTTTGTAGGGGTCTTTCTTTTCTTTTTTCTCTTCTTTTTCTTCGGCTTCTTCTTCCGTCGGAGCGTCGTTTTCCTGGGCGTAGACCAGGGGAGAGCTGGCGAAGAGGGCCAGCAGGAGGAGTAATCTTAACATTTGTGCTATTTGGTTAGGTTAATCGAATGTATGACAATTGTAGGAGTAGACATCTCTTAATCGCAACTAAGGGGTAATTGTTGGTAAGAGCCGGCATTTTTTTTTGCGTGGTCGCAGGTGCAGGGGAAGGTTAGCGGAGCAAAGGACTAACTTTAACTGCGCTCAATCCCCTAATGAGTGTTTTCAACGTTATTGATTTAATCACCTTTCAGCACCAAAACATACCGAAATGAAACAGCTGCTTTTATTCGTCCTATGTGCTGCCTGCGGGACTTTGTCCGCCCAACCCTGGGTCGATACCACTTACCAAATTCAGTCGGAGTTTGACGTTACCTACGGCACAGCGACAACCTTCGCGGGCTACGAGGACACCCTTAAATTGGATGTTTCCTATCCGATAGATGATGTTCCTCCGGGATGCGGACGGCCATTAATGGTCATTGTTCACGGAGGTGGCTGGTTTGCCGGTGACAAGAACGAAGGGTATCCAAAAAGGCTACGGCAGGATTTTGCCAAGCGGGGTTACGTAACCGCCTCGGTGAATTACCGGTTAGGGCAGTTTCATACTGACCGGGATATTAACTGTAATGTTGATGGCTGGAATTGCTTCAATATGACCGATTCCAGTGAATTCTATCGGGCCAATCACCGTGGAGTCCAGGATGTAAACGGCGCAATTCGCTACCTGATCAATAATGCAGGACAATACCAGATCGCCCCGAGTAACGTCTTCGTAGTGGGGGAGAGCGCTGGCGGTTTCGTGGCTATGGGGGTCGGTTTCATCGATGATGAGTCGGAAGTGCTGACGGACCTTGTGGCAGCCTACCCGGATGCGCCCAAGCCCAACGTTCGTTACGAAAATACTTGTATCAGAAGATATGAACTGGCAGAAAGTATCGACAGTATGGATCTGAGCCGGCCGGCACTGGGTAGTTACTCCGGAGACCTGAACCTTCCACTTATCCAGGATTATGAGGTTCGTGGTGTAGGGAACATCTACGGCGGCGTTTTCAATAATATCCTGAAGACACATAAAACATCAGCACCTGCACTCTATATGTACCATCAGCCTTGTGACCTGGTGGTGCCGATCGGCCATACCCGGCTGCTGAGCGGTTTCGTAAATTGCTTCCTGGGGTTTCCTTTTAACTGCGGATACATCATCAACCGCCCCCTAACGTACGGTTCGCTTGGCGTTAAACGGCTGATTGATACGATGGAAGTCCGTGGCGTATCAACGACTGAGTACTTCTACGACCAAAGCAGTAACAATTTCAATTGCATTCAACAGGCAGATCCTAATTTAGGCTGCCACGCATTGGACCGGTACTGGTTCCGGATGACCAATATGGCCACTTACTTCGCCAGTCAAATGGGTGCTTGTATTCCGGATGGCGTACGGGGAGCTGAATGGAGGGGACGCATTGTAAAATCTGCTTTTCCGAACCCCGTCAATGATGAGTTGACCCTGACACTTAACCAGGAATACAACCTGGTTCGGGTGAGAATATTCAGTATGCTGGGCGTTGAGATGGCAAGTACTGAAATTTACCGGCAATCTGAGGTGAAAATCAATTTATCTGCTTTGCCCCCGGGGGCTTACGCGGGAGTGGTGTCTGGAAAATTTGGTAGTGAGGTCGTTTCTTTTGTGAAGCGTTAGCGTAAGCTGGCTGCCTGACGGGCACGAAGTACTGTCAAGCATATTCTTTTGAAAGCAGTCGCGCAGCGACAGTTTTCAAATGTTCGTCCGACAGCTTTGAGGAAAAGGGGACAGCCGGCCGCGCATCCCCCATAAAAAGCGTAATTTTGCGTACCCAACCAAATCAGGCCTAACCAGCCCCGAACCAAGACAAAAACCAACAACACATGGCTCAAGTAGAGCTCATCATGCCCAAAATGGGCGAGAGTATTATCGAAGCAACGATCCTTAACTGGGTGAAGCAGGTAGGTGATACCGTGGAAGTAGACGATACGATCCTGGAGATCGCGACGGACAAGGTCGACAGTGAAGTACCCTCTCCAGTAGACGGAACGATCAGCAAGATTCTGTTCCAGGTAGATGCTACCGTGGCCGTAGGTGAAGTGATTGCGATCATTGAAACCGAGGCTGGCGCCACGGTTGCTGACAGCCCCGCGACCGGCGCTGCCGTCAGCGATGCACCAGCTGCCGCCCCGGCTCCCGCTGCTCCTACACCTCCGCCTGCACCTGCGACCGCGCCCCTTGCTAGTCAAACAGTCAGGGAGTCAGGGAGCCAGGGAGTCAGGGAGTCTGTAGGGCAAGTAAATACTTCTTCCTCCGATCGTTTTTACTCCCCATTGGTGCGAACGATGGCCAAAGCCGAACACATCAGCCAAGCCGAATTGGACCAGATTCCCGGTTCCGGCATGAACGGACGGGTCAACAAATCGGATATGCTGGCCTACCTGAAACGGCGGGACAACAGCTTCATCAACGGTACGGCAAAGAACGCAACGACTTCGCCTCCTGCCACGCCCGCAACAATTGCAACCCCTGCAACTTCCGCCGCCAGCGGAGCCGACGAGATCATCGAAATGGGCCGCATGCGTAAGCTCATCGCTGACCACATGGTGATGTCGAAGCAGACCAGCCCCCACGTGACCAGTTTTATCGAAGTGGACGTGACGGACATTGTCGATTGGCGCAACGCAACAAAGGATCGCTTCCAGAAGCAGTACGGTGAGAAGATCACCTTTACCCCGATCTTCATCGAAGCCGTCGCCAAGGCCATCCGGGACTTTCCGATGATCAACGTTTCTGTCGAGGGAACCAACATCATCAGAAAGCAGAACATCAACATCGGCATGGCTGCCGCCCTGCCAACCGGCGCACTCATCGTACCCGTGATCAAGAACGCCGACCAACTCAACCTCACCGGGCTCGCCAAGTCAGTAAACGACCTAGCCAACCGCGCCCGCGCAAACAAGCTGAAACCGGAAGATATTCAGGGAGGCACCTTTACGCTGACCAACGTCGGTACCTTCGGTAACGTGATGGGCACCCCCATTATCAACCAGCCACAGGTCGCCATTATGGCCGTCGGGGCCATCCGTAAGAAGCCCGCCGTGGTAGAGACGGAATACGGCGACCTGATCGCCATTCGCCAACTGATGTTTATGTCCCTCAGCTATGATCACCGGGTGGTCGACGGTATGCTGGGTGGTAGCTTCCTGCGCAGGGTAGGGGATTACCTGGAAGCTTTTGATAAGAACAGGACGGACGTTTAAAGGTAAAAGGATGAAAGGAGAAAAGGAAATCGTAAGTACTAAGACCTTAGGTAAAAGGCGAATTGCCGGTTACGTTTGTGATGATGTAATACGTCTCCTTTTTCCCTTACTCCTCTTAACCTTTCTCCCCTTTCTCCTAACCGCCCAGCGCAAGGACAAACTAGACCGCGCCAACCGCGAGTTCACCACCGGAGACTACACCGGCGCTGTCCGAACGCTACAAACCATCAAAGGCATCGAAGGGGACACGGAAGCCTCCCTGTTATTGAGCGTAAGCCAGTTTCATGCCAACGACCTGCTGGCGGCCGAAGCCGGCTTGCTGGCACTGGCGGAACGGGAGAAAGATGATTTTCCCCTGATCTGGTTTTACCTGGGTAGGATTTACCATACACAGCACCAGTTTACCAGGGCCGCAACGGAGTACAAACGTTACCTCCGCAGCCTGAATTCTGATGGGCCGGAGCGGAGAACCGTGGTCAATCTGTTGCGTAACGTCGACAACGGCATTCGTGCAGGATTCGTAACGGACGAGATGGTGACGGAGAACATGGGCCCACGCGTGAATACCGAAAATGATGAATTCGGGCCGGTGCCCAGCCCTCAGGGATCCGGACGATTGTACTTCAGCCTGGTGCGTCCCGAGATCGCCACCGGAAGGGTACAAAGTGATATCGTGGTGAGCACCAACGCAGCTTCGGGCTGGGCGACACCGACTTCGTTGAATCCTTTCATTAATACTACGGCACAAGAAAGCCTGGTGGACATCAGCCCTGATGGACAGAAGCTGTTCTACTACCGGGGCAATTCGGCTACTGAAGGCCGGTACCTCGTGGATACCTTCCGGGCTAACGGTAATAACGAACTGGTGACCCTGGACGCCGGTGTACCCATCGACAGTCGGCAGGGGGATATGACGCCCTTCTTCGGAGCAGCCGATGGGGTTTACTTTGCCAGTAGTCGCCCGGGTGGCTATGGCGGACAGGACCTGTACCGGATGGCTCGCCTGCCCGGCGGGCGCTTCGGCCCGCCCGTTAACCTGGGCCCCAACGTCAACGGCCCCTACGACGAAATCTGCCCCTTCATCGCACGTGACGGCCGGACCGTTTACTTCAGCAGCAATGATCCCGAGCACAGTGTCGGTGGTTTCGATGTTGTCCGGACCTTCCGGGTCCTCGGTACAGAGAACCAGTTTACCATTCCCGAAAATGCCGGTATGCCCCTCAATTCAGCGGGCGACGATACGCACTTCCGGCTAGCTGGCGATACTTTCACCGGCTTTCTGGCCAGTGATCGTAAGGACGGGCTGGGTAAGCGGGATATTTACATTGTTTACTATGTGGAGCCCAGGGAGGAGATGCAGTAACTTTAGCCCATGTACCTGGACCTCCTGAAATCCCTAATCTCGACCCCCTCGCTGTCCCGCCAGGAAAGCGACACGGCTGACCTGATCGAAGCCTTCCTTAAGGACCGTGGACTTATCCCAACCCGACACCTCAACAACGTATGGCTCCGCAGCAGAAACTGGCGGGAAGGTCAGCCGGTGATCTTACTGAATTCTCACCACGATACGGTCAAGCCCGCTGCCGGCTATACCCGGGACCCGCACCACGCGGAAGTCGTTGACGGTAAGTTGTACGGCTTGGGGAGTAACGATGCCGGCGGTGCCCTCGTATCCCTGATCTCCACCTTCGTTGCCTTGGAAAACGACCAGAAGTTTGGTTGCAATCTTATTCTTGCGGCCACGGCGGAAGAAGAAATTTCCGGTCCCAATGGTATTGCTGCATTGTTACCGCTTCTCGGTCACATTGATGCGGGCATTGTTGGTGAGCCAACCTTGCTGGATCTGGCCGTAGCTGAACGTGGTCTGGTTGTCATCGACGGGGAATGTCAGGGTGTCAGCGGGCACGCTGCCCGCAAAGAAGGGGTGAATGCGCTGTACCTGGCCCTCGACGATATTCAAGCCATCCGTAACCATGTCTTTACCCGGCCGAGTGATTTGCTGGGACCAACCAGCGCCAATGTAACCGTGCTGAATTCGGGGACACAGCACAACGTGGTGCCCGACCGGGCTACCTTCCTGATTGACCTGCGGGTCAACGAGGCTTACCGTAATGAAGAAGCGGTGGCGGAACTGCAGGCGGTTTGCTCGTCTGCGGATCTCAAAGCCCGCAGCCTGCGGCTGCAGTCCAGCGGAATTCCACTTAATCATTCGTTAGTTCGGGCCGGGCAAAAGGTCCGCCCGGAAGCGAAAATCTACGGTTCTCCCACCCTGAGTGACCAGGCGTTGATGCCTTTTCCCACCCTGAAACTGGGACCGGGGGATAGTGCGCGGAGCCACACGGCTGATGAGTTCATCTACGTTGAAGAGATCGAGGCGGCACGGCGGATGTACGTGGCGTTATTGCGTGCGGCGTTCTCCGCTTAGCGCGTAGTATTAGACTATAATCCATTAGGTTTTTCGTAAGACTAAAGTCAAATTTCGCACGGGCAAAAAACTTTTTTTAACTCAAAGCAGCGTTCTTGTCCCCCCTGCCGTTTTAACTTCAGTTTTGATGATGAAAGATTCTACAGCCTCACTTTATTCTCACTAGTAGTTTTGTTTTATAGGCTGTTTACGAAAATGGGGAAAACGGACTTAATCCGTTTTCCCCATTCTTTTTGCACCTGATTACCAGATGCTTTAGTGACTTTGTCCGTACGATTTCTGCCGGGGCACGACAATTTTGTGTGAATCACAGTAGAACAAGCAACAATGGAGTTACCTTATTGTGGTATAACTCCGGACTATGCTGCGTTCCCTTCTTCTGACCATTTTTTTTCTACCCGGGCTGGCGTTTTTGTCCGGCCAGACCGATAGCCTCGGTTATGGTATTACTTGCGCTATGCGGGATACTGCAGCCAATGCCTACTGGGCCGCACCCGTAGCCTTTCTCAATGGAAGTGCGGAGGTGAAAACGCAATTTGATCTTATTTTCAGCGAAGACGTGCCGGCAGTAGCCCAGGCTGCGATGCGTTTCGCTGCCAATGTATGGGGGAGTTACCTCGACTCTGACGTTAACGTTCGGGTGAACATTGATTGGCAGGATCGCGACGATGATCGCCTGCTGGCCAGTGCGGGGCCGGCAACACTTTTTCGTGGATTCGAAGGGGCAGAAACAAATACCTGGTATCCCGTTGCGCTGGCAGAAGCGATTTCTGGTGTGGATTTAAATGATCCGCAAGATGCAGACATCAATGTAAATGCCAACTCAACGGCTAACTGGTATTTCGGGATAGATGGTAATACGCCCAGAAGGCAGATCGATCTGGTGTCGGTAATGCTGCACGAGCTGGGCCATGGGCTCGGTTTCCTTTCCAGTGTAGACACCATCAACGAAAATCAGCTATCCATTGGTTTCGGTGGCAGATTCATTATTTACGATCTGTTTCTGGAAACCGAATCGGGCCTGCCACTTACGGACCCTGGCCTTTTTACGAATCCTTCTGATGAGCTCCTGATGGCCGTTGCAAATAATGATCTGGTTTTCAATGGACCTTTGGCGGTACGAGAAAACAATGGTAGTGTTGTACCACTTTTTGCACCAGGTACTTTTGACGTAGGAAGCAGCGTTAGCCACCTCAACGAAGCTACTTACCGGGCCGGTGACGAAAATGCCCTCATGACACCATTTTTATCGGCCGGAGAGGCCGTACATGATCCCGGACCAGTAACGCTGGGTATTTTTGCCGATATGGGCTGGCCCTTAGAATTTAATTTGACGGGCACGCAGGATGCAAGGCGAGTTGAATTAGCCGTATTTCCTAACCCTGCCAGCGATAGAGTAACCGTCAAGATACCGATCTCCGCAGAAAATAAAACCCTGTTATTACATGCGGTTAACGGACAGCAGTTAATCTCCCAGCAAATTCCCGGAGGCCAGGGACAATTTGATGTAGAACTCGCTGATGTGCCGGCGGGCATGTACCACCTTACAGTGGTAGCTGATGCGGTACTGTTCGGAAGCAGGATTGTAGTAAGGTAAATGTCGCTGCCTTTGTCTGTAATGAACCAGTCTCCAGCTTCCTCCGATGGCCTCAGGCTCAAGGGCGTGCTCTTTAACCAAATTCGTTAGTACGCCCCTAACCTACGCAGCTGATTTTTAGCGTTTTCATTTCCAGGAAATAACGCTAAAGATTTTTTGAAATGATAAATGGCCCGGTCTTTCAGCCCCTGGTATTGGCATAAAGTAGCTAAGCTATCATGGAGATTCGCAGAATCAGGATAGCGCTGGACGGCAAAATCAAGTACCTCGATACCAGCCTTTCGTAAGTCATCTTTATCACTCAGGCCGAGTTGTAAACCAATCTTATTCAGGGGTAATTGGGGAATGGTGAATGTCGGGTCCAATTCTAAAAAAGTATTGTAGACGCTGTCCATTTTTCCAAAACCGGCAGTGCGTACTGCGTCAAAGAAATAATTGACGGTAACAGATGGAAGCTTTTGGCCATCAGTTTTTCTAAGCAACGGGTGGTTGGTATTAAATATTAAGTTTTCATATGCTTCGGCATCCCAGACACCGGTAGCTTTGTAGGATTCCATAGCGTGTAAAGTGTGCAGCACTGCCTCACACAGCCTGGCGTAGGAACTAAGGATGAGGGGTGCGGGGCGGTCCTGTCGATCATCCCGAGGCTCAAACAGTATGCCGTAGCTCGCAAAATGTCCATGGGTAAGGTTAGGCGAATTGAACTCGTAGGCCGGTACCCCGCGAAGAGAATCAAGGAAAGCGAATTGTTCGGCGGTTGAATCATCGATGCCATCTTCCTGAATGACCTTTTCGGGTATGGTCTTCTGTCGAAAGTGGACAAAGGGCACTCGCATACGCAGCAGGTCAAACTGTGGAAGAGCAGTGGCAGCTGGTAGGTTGTACTTGATACTTCCGTCCAGGCTAATGACTCCATCGATAAATCGGTTGTTCATGGCGAACGGGATATTAGCGAGTCCTCCGAAGCTGAATCCGATGGTGTATACACGATCCAAATCTGCCTGCGCGAGCCTTCCTGCATAGCCAAACAGGTATTCAAGGTCGCGTTGTTGTGCACCAGCGAACTCCGCCGTTCCCCCCGTTGGCATTATACTGCCAGGTCCTCGGGAAGGGATAGAGAGTACCAGGTAGCCGTGGCTGGCCAGGTATTCACAAAGCATAAAATTCTCGCTGGAGGAGGCTCGGAAACTGGGGGCATAGAGCACTACTGGATAATTTCCCGCCTTGGGGACCGCATCGGCAAACGCCTGAGTGGCGTAAGTACTGTTTTTTTCAGTAACCGCGTTCCGTGGATAGTTGAACCAGTCAAGCACGAAAGCATTTGGTAAATTTTCCCATTCCTCTTCCTCCTTAAGCACTTGCAGGTAGTCACCAATTTGCATGCGCTTTGCCGCCTCCGCCTGGGCGGGGTACCAGCGGCTGACGGGTAGTTCCCGGTACTGCAGCCGTTCTGTATAGTCCTGGACGCGGCGGTAAACCCGGCTACTATCGACTTGCAGATGATGGGAAAATCCGACGGGGAGATTACCGTAGGCTAGTTTACTATCGGCATAATCCGCCTGAGCGTAAAGACAGACAAGGGGACTCAACACAAGAAATGTGAGCATTAGAAGCTGGCGGAAGTAACCTGATGACATGGAAGATAAATGTATAGTGAAGTTGATAAATCAGACTACTTACAAGATACTACTTCACCGACAGGTCCACTAGGTTATCCCACGAGCGCAGCGAGCAGAACCGTGCGGCAGCCAATCTAAAATCGAGACTCCAAAATCGAGAATCGAGATTCAGACGAGCGCAGCGAACAGAACCGTGCGGTAGCCTACAAGCGAAGCGTCTACAAGCCGCAGGCGTCTACCAGGTTGCGAAGCAACCGTCTACAAGCGAGCGCAGCGAGCGTCTAAACCGCGCGCTTAGCGAGCGAAATTAACCGCTCGCGTCTCCCGAATCACCATCACCTTAATCTGGCCAGGGTACTGCATAGATTCCTGAATCTCCTGGCTGATTTTGAAGCTCAGTTCGTTCGCGTGCTGATCGGATACCTTGTCGGCTTCCACCATAACGCGAAGTTCCCGACCGGCCTGCATGGCAAAAGCAGATTCGACGCCGGGGTTCTTCTTGGCAATCTCTTCCAGTTCTTTGATCCGGTTGATGTAGCCGTCCAGCACTTCCCGCCGGGCGCCCGGCCGGGCGCCGCTGATGGCGTCACACGCCTGTACGATGCAGGAGATGATGTTGTTCATCTCGATCTCGTCGTGGTGAGCACCTACCGCGTTGACCACGATGGCATCTTCCTTAAGCTTCTCACACAAGGCCATGCCGTACAGGGCGTGGCTCAGTTCGCTGTCTTCCTCCGCTACTTTGCCGATGTCGTGCAGCAAACCGGCGCGCTTGGCCAGCTTGATCTGCTTTTTGTTGAGGCCCATCTCGGCCGCCATGGTGGCACAGAGGTGAGCAGTTTCCACAGAGTGCTTCAATAGGTTCTGACCGTAGCTGCTCCGGAAGCGCATACGGCCGACGTAGCGGACGAGTTCAGTTGGCAAGCCATGAATGTCCAACTCCACCACCGTCTTCTTACCGATTTCCATGATCTGCTGCGTCAGCTCTTTGCGGGTCTTATTCACCACTTCCTCTACACGAGCTGGGTGGATACGACCGTCGGTGACCAAACGCTTCAGCGACAAGCGGGCAATCTCCCGGCGGATCGGATCAAAACTGGAGATAATGATCGTCTCCGGTGTGTCGTCTACCACAAGTTCTGCACCGGTTGCTGCTTCGATGGCCCGGATGTTCCGGCCTTCCCGACCGATGATCTGGCCTTTAACGTTGTCGTTGTCAAGCGCAAATACGGAAACGGTGTTTTCAATGGTCATCTCAGCACACATCCGTTGGATGGTGTTGATGACAATCTTACGGGCATCCTTAGCCGCTTCTTCCCGCGCTTCTTCCAGGAGTTCCCGTTTGAGGTTCAGGGCTTCGTTGGCCGTCTTGTTCTTTACGTCTTCCAGCAGTCGGGTCTTGGCGTCAGCCTGGCTGAGGCCGGCAATTTTTTCCAACTCGTTGGTGAAGCGCTCGTGCTGGCTTTCCAGCTCTTCTTGCTTTTGCTTGGCGAGGGCCAGTTCCTGATCGAGTAGCTTAGTCCGTTCATTAAGTTTCTGCTCCTCCTGAACCAGGGCTTTCTGCTCTCGGGCAATGTCTGCGCGCTCGGAATTGAATCCGGCCCGCTCTTCCTTCATGGCCGTAGCTTCTTCCCGCAGGGCTTCCCGCTTTTCTTTCAGCTCAACCAGTTCGTCCGCTTTTTCTTGCTTGAACTCGTCCTTGAATTTTTGGAACTTATCCCGGCTTTCCTTGATCTTCTCTTTCTTGAAAGCCTCTTGCTTCTCCTTAAATTCCGCAAAGGTTTTTTCAGCTTTCAGCTTGGCTTCGGAAACCGTTTTTTCAGCTTTTAATTTAGCATCGGCAATAGCCTTCTCCGCTACCAGCTTATAACTTTGGTCTTGCTTGGTGTTGCCATCCTGCAATTTTTTGCGCTGGCCAGCTCCGACAAAGTACATGACGACAACGCCCAGTACCAAACCGACAAGTCCTAAAATGTATTCCATTGTAGTTGTGATTGTGTAGATGAAAGAAATTGCACTGTCGGTTATTGCCGCAGTACAGATAAGGTGCCGACAGCATCGGCGCTACAAACAATCAACAATCAGTGGGGCTGCAGAAACGGCCCACGAGGATAAATTTTCTCTACAGCATACCGTCCACCAGCGTATTCAACGCCTGCAGACGGTGGGCCAGCTCTCCCTCGAGGCTGGTATCAGCCATTTTACGGGCACTGCGGAGCTCATCAGCATAAGTTAACAGCGTCATAACCAGGCAGTCCTGTTTGTCGCGGTCTGAGTACTTGACTTGAAAATCATTGAATCGTTCGTTGATTTCCTTGACGAGTGCACGCAGGCCCTCCTCTTCCCGAGCGGCGATGCGCAATGGGTAAGGTCGGCCGGCGATGACCAAGATGATGGGATTGCTATCCTGGGCGGATTCTGCCATAATGCTAATTCCGTTGCAGCCAGTCCAGGCATCGGTCTACCTCACGGAGGCAGAATTCGATGGTCTCCCGCTGCTGTTTACTGATGGCGGCACCACCAGAAGGGGTATCCGTATCCGTTTCAGCTTTAGCTGCGGGCTGACTGCGTTCTAATTTATCCTTCAGCGAGTTCACGATGCCGGTTTGGCGATCGAGCACTTGCTTGAGTTGTTGATTTTCGGCAAGCACGCGCTCGTAGTCCGCCCGTTGGCGATCAGCGGAGGCGTTCAATTGCCGGAGTTTTATTTCCAGACCATCTAGTAAGGCTAGAGGTTCCATATCATGTTGAAGGTTACAGGTTGCAAATTGCATGTAATACAAATGGTGAATCGCAGATTACAAGTTGCAGGTCGCAAGATACTACAAGGTTTCCTAACGTCCATGGCCGTCTTTAGCGTATGCTAACTTGCAACTTGCAACTTGCAACTTGCAACCTGCAACTTGCAACCTGTAACGTGCAACCTGTAACGTGTTATCGGCGTACTTCAGCTCCCAATTGTTTACTGAGGCTGCCTTCTATGGAAGACATGACTTTGTCTACCTGTTTGTCCTTGAGGGTTTGTTCGTCGCTTTCCAGCTGGAAGCTGACGGCGTAACTTTTCTTACCCGCACCGAGTTGTTCTTCGTTTTCATAAACGTCGAACAGATTGATGTCGGTAAGGAGTTTTTTCTCGGCTTTCCGGGCGAGCCGTTCGATATCGGCAAAGCTGACTTGCTTATCGAGGATAAGCGCGAGGTCACGGCGGACCGAGGGGTATTTACCCGGCGTGGAAACCTGAACGGGCTTTTTAGGAAGCACCTTCAGGACGTTGTCCCAGTTGATGTCGGCGTAGAAGACATCAGATTTTATTTGGCGGGCACGCAGGTGCAGGGGAAGGACCTGGCCAAAGTCAGCTAAAACCATTGGCCCTTTGTGGTAACGCAGACCGTAGCTGAATTCATCAGCCGGTGCCTCGTCGGTCCGGTAACCGGTAATGCCAAGCCGCCGGAAGACGAGCTCAACGGCTGCCTTCACGGTGTAAAACCCAACTTCGTTCTTCCCCTTCGGGGTAGGGTGCCAGGTCTCCGCTTTCTGCTGACCGGTTAGGGTCAGGGTCAGGTGGTTAACTTCTTTGTACTGCTCGCCTTCTAAATGATAGCTTCTGCCAAATTCGAAGAGCCGCAGGTCATTTTGCTGGCGGTTCAGGTTGTGGGCTACGGTGCCGAGGGCGCTTTGTAGCATTCCCGGGCGCATGACGTTGAGGTGAACGTTGGAGGTGTTGTTGATGTACACCAACCCTTCCATTTGCTTGTCTTTTTCCACTTCGCCGTAGAACCGGCTTTCGTCGAGGGACAGCGCCATCATTTCGTAGTAACCATTGGTGGCCAGGAGGTCGCCAATTAGTTCGCGGATGTAGTTGGGATCCGGGTTCGGAGCAACGATCATCGCCGTGGTAATCATCTGCGGAATCGGAACATTGTCGAAACCGTAGATGCGGAGAATTTCTTCAATTATGTCGATCTCCCGGAGGACTTCGGACTTGTTGGTCGGGACTGCCACGACGAAGCCGTCGTCATCGTTGCTAACGATGTTCATTCCCATGCTTTTCAAGATGCTTTGCACCTGCGGCCGCGCCAAATCAGCACCAATTACATCCACCACCCGTTGATCACGGACCTTAATCTCCAGCGGTTTAACCGGGTTAGGGTACAGGTCGAGCAACTCGCTGGTTACTTCACCACCGGCCAGTTCTTCCAGCAGGAGTGCGGCCCGCTTAAGGGCGTAGACCGTGATGTTGGGGTCGCTGCCCTTTTCGAATACTCGCGCGGCATCGGTCCGCAGGGTGTGGCGCATGCTGCTGCGCCGGGTAGTTCCCGCTTCGAAATGTGCCGCTTCGAGGAAAATTTTTGTGGTGCCCTCACTCACGCCACTATTCGCACCGCCGAATACTCCGGCGATACACATTGGCTGATGGTTGGCATCGCAGATCATCAGGTCGTCAGCGCTGAGGGAGCGCTCGACGTCGTCGAGGCTGAGGAATTTTGTTCCTTCCGGAAGCTTTTCCACAACGATCTCACCGCCACCGATTTTGTCCAAATCGAAGGCGTGCAGTGGTTGGCCAAGTTCGTGCAGAACGAAGTTGGTAACGTCTACTACATTATTGATCGGCCGCACGCCGATGGCCTGTAGCCGGGTCCGGAGCCACTTAGGGCTGGGGGCCACGGTCAGGTTCTCAATGGTCAGGCCCGCGTAGCGTGGTGCCTGGGTTGGGTCCTTTACGGTGACTTTTACCGGTGTACGACTACCTGCATTGAAGGCACTGATGTCGGGCCGTTGAACCGCCACACTTTTATCGTGATTAACGTTGAGCGCCGCCGCCAGGTCAAAGGCCACACCCAGGTGGTTGGTCGCGTCGGAGCGATTGGGGGTCAGGCCAATATCGTAAACGTAGTCTTCTTCAAGCTCGTAAACTTCAGCGGCGGGAGTGCCGGGCTTAAATGGTTTGTCCAAAACGATGATGCCGTCGTGGCTTTCGCCCAACCCGAGTTCGTCTTCCGCACAAAGCATTCCTTCAGAAACTTCTCCCCGGATCTTGCCTTTTTTGATTTTGAAGGGATCGCCGCTCATTGGGTGCAACATAGCACCGACGGTAGCTACTACTACGTGTTGGCCGGCGGCAACGTTTGGTGCTCCACAGACGATGGAGACGGGCTCGCCCGCTCCGGTATCGACCTTTGTTAAGGACAGGCGATCTGCCCCGGGATGCTTTCCACACTCCAGTACATGGCCAACGACCACACCTGCAAGACCGCCGGGAACGGACTCAACTTTTTCCATGCCTTCTACCTCCAGCCCAGTGCCGGTAAGTACTTTGCCGATGGCTGTTGGTTCGATATCAATTGCTAAATACTGGCGGAGCCAGTTGAGGGACACTTTCATAGGCGGCAAAGGTAAAAAAGGTTTGGCGGGTTTTTAAATACCCGCGCCAGAGGAACCCTCACAGGCATGATCGCCTTTCAGCGAAATATCCTGCCATAACCACTTTTTTAGGGTAGGACATGACTGAAGTTACCTGGTAACTAAGCACCGAAATGGAGAAGTTGCGCCCGGATGGCTTAATTTAATGGCCTTCAAAGGTTAAATTTTTTCATATGTCGTGACTTTTTTTCTCTATACCTCATATTATTGTGCCATCTTTGTTAACCTTACCTTTGTTCTCCGGTTACAAGTAAAACGGTCTCCCAGAAACTTTACTATGAAAGTACATCTACTCTTACTACTTATGGCCCTGAGTATTTGCAGCTTCGCTCAGCGTAGTGCTTTACGTGTGGAACCAGCCACGGTGGTAAAGGATGTAGTTGTGGATGATCTCGACGATGGTTACCAGGACATCACCACGATAACGGTGACCAATGATTCCCCACGATCGATGCTGCTCACCGGCAAGCAGGTCATAATTGGTAAGCCTTCCGAATGGAAGTATGGCACGTTTAACAGTCAGAGACGTAGTAACCCTTACGTTATATCTGATACGAATACAGCGGATAATACAATAAACCTTGATCCTGGTGCCTCGGCTACGTTTCAAGTAGTATTACAACCATTTGGTATTGCCGGAGACGGGAGGGTAGAGGTTCAGTTCTCAGACCTTAACGATCCCCGACAGCTTCTCGGAAAGGCTATTGTTACTTCCGAAATCGTAAAGCGGTCCGCTTCCACTTCCGGGATTCACGGCTCAAATGTCTCCGGAGGTAACGATGATGCGCGACCGACACCAACCTCCGTCCGCCTTTTTCCCAATCCAACCCAGGAGAGCCGCTTCTTCGTCGAAGCTCCTCCAGGTACTAAGCTTGGGCGGATTGAAGTCTCTAATACCCTCGGCAACCGCCTCCGTAAATTTGATCGTCCTGACGGTAAAAATGGCTATGACGTGGAAGGGCTACCGGATGGTTTATACCTGATCTCTATTTACGACGATAAGGGTAAAAAGCTGAAAACGCTGCGGTTGTTACACCGTCAGTACGGAGCTTAATGTAGACGAAATTTTACTTCGTTCAATTTCCGGTAGATGCGCTTCGCGCTTGTAATAAGTAGAGGGTAGGCTACCGCACGGCTGTACTCGCCTCGCTCGTACATCACGGCTAGTAAAGCGTAATTTAAGTTTTTAGAAATTTAGCGGACCCAAACTTTGCGTAGCGAATACACAATGGTTACCCTGGACGAAGTCCGGGGTAGCGGACTAGCCGCTAGCGGTACGACGCTTAGCGCCGTCAGACCATAGGGGCACCGCTGTGACCTGGGACTGCGTTGTCCTTCCTTATTCCAGGCAACGAAAGTTTAGTCAGTCTACCTTCTACAAGCGCGAAGCGCGTCTACAAGGCCGAAGGCCGTCTACCGAGCGAAGCGTTTTCAACCTCACGCAGCGAGTGTCTGCCCCTATAAACCGTAAAACGATAAAGACCTGATATTGTCCGGACCGACCAGGCCGCTAACTTTGTTGTTCCTACTACAGCAATTAAACATTCGATGACTTCTACTGACGCTTCCTCCCAAATTCTTAAAGAACTTGCCAACCTGCGGCTTGCAGCCGCAGGGCTAAATCGCGTATCTCCGTCGAGTTTGAACAGCTGCCTTTTAAAGTTGGCGGAATTGACCGAAGCGAACATGGGGCGTATTCTGCAGGCCAATGCACTTGACTTAGCCCGGATGGACCCGGAAAATCCAAAATACGATCGCCTGTTGCTGAATGAAGATCGGCTGTGGGCCATTGCGGCAGATCTGCGGCGGGTGGCTGCTTTACCCTCTCCCCTCGGCGTTGTACACGAGGCTAATACGCTGGCAAATGGCTTGGAACTAAGCCGGGTCAGCGTACCAATTGGCGTAGTAGGTATTGTCTTTGAATCCCGGCCGAACGTTACGTTCGATGTCTTCGCACTTAACCTCAAGGCTGGTAATGCTTCGGTGCTGAAGGGGAGTCGGGACGCCCGCGACAGTAACCAAGCCATCAAGTTAATTATAGATGAGGCGTTAGCGTCTACGGGGTTGCCACCTGCCTGCTACCTCGCTCCGGCGGAGCGCGAAGCGCTCGTTCCCATTCTCAAGGCTGACGGGCTGGTTGATGTTATCATTCCCCGGGGTAGTCAGGGTCTGATCGATTTCGTGCGGGCCAATTCCTCGGTTCCGGTCATTGAAACAGGAGCCGGTATTTGCCATGTTTACGTCGACGCCGACGCCAATCTGGAATGGGCAAAGGCCATCATTACCAATGCTAAGAGCCGGCGGGTCAGTGTCTGCAATGCGCTGGACTGCTTGCTGGTACATCGGGACCACCTCGGTGTACTTCATGACTTGATCTATGAGCTGGGGCAAGACCATAACTGTGTGGTTTACGCCGATCCGGAAGCGTTTGCCGTTACCATCGGCCTGTATCCGGGAGAACTACTGGAGGCTACGGAAGAAAGCTTTGGCACCGAATTTCTGAGCATGAAGATGTCTGTCAAATGCGTTGACGACATCAGCGAAGCCATTGCTCACGTTGAACGCTACGGCAGTAGGCACAGTGAAACCATAGTGAGCAATAACACTGAAAATATTCAACGTTACCTCAAAGAGGTGGATGCAGCAGTCGTTTACGCCAACGCCAGTACGGCCTTTACCGACGGCGGGCAGTTTGAACTAGGCGCAGAAATCGGGATCAGTACGCAAAAGCTTCACGCCCGTGGGCCGATGGGGCTGGCAGCACTGACCAGCTATAAGTGGTTGGTTAGGGGGGAAGGGCAGGTTAGGTAGTCTTATAGTCGGGTGCTCTAGTAAGCTACCGCATTAGGCTGCTCGCTTCGATCGTTTTGGGGTTTAAGAATCCACAAGCTCATTTTAAGTGAGAAGATTAATGGTCTGGGTATTACCCAAATAAACCACGGGCTCATGAGCAGTAGCGAGCATCCCCCTGCGGCAGCTTACAAGACTATAAAACTATCGAACTACAAGACTTTCTCATAAGCTTCATGTAACTCCCGCACCGTCCGGTCTGCCTGGTAATGCTTTGTAATGTAGGCTTTGCCGGCGGGGCCCAATCGGTTTCGGAGCGTTTCGTCTTCGGCGATCCGGGTCATGGCAGTGGTGAGGGGCTCATCGTCCCGAGCGGGAATGATCAAGGCGGTTTCACCATTGATGCCCAGTCCTTTATTACCACCAATGTCGGTCATGATGGTGGGGCGGCCCAGGAACATGCTTTCCAGGAGGACCTTGCTAAGGCCTTCACCTTTGACACTGGGGAGTAGACTTACGTCGGCGGCGGCGAGAATCCGGAGTACATCGGTCCTGAATCCGGCGAAGGTAAACTGATGGCCATAATAGCTATCGGCCAGGTCGGATTTAATCTCGGGTGTTTCGAGGCCGCGACCAACGAAGAGGAAATGAATGCCCAACTCCGGCGGGAGCCGCCGGATAGCAGTGCCGAGATAATCCATTCCCTTCATCCGGCGGGCGTTGGCAACGATAATGATGGTGATCCGTTCTGGCGGAATGTTGAACTCGGCTTCGAGGTTAATGGGTATAATGTCCGTGTACCATTCAGGGTCATGCCCTTTGCCAGCGACGAGGGTTTTACTTTTGTCGAAGAAGGGTAGTCGGTCAAAACTGTCTTTTACGGCTTGGCTGACGCAGATGATACCATCAACCCGGGAGTTTAAGTGCTGAAAGTAAGCGCCTGGATCCCACCAGTGGATGTTGCCAGTGTAACCACGGTAGGTCAGCACTTTACCCGGCCAGCCTTTGGCGGCGCGAATGCCAGCAACAATACTTTTGTTGTTGAACAGGTGGAGCAGGTCATAATGGTTGGCTTGTAGCTCGGCCCGGATGCCATCGCGGTCTGCTGCACCGAATTTCGACTCGGGGTGCCAGTCGATCACCCGGACGCCCCCGGCTTCCAGTTCCCCGATGTAGTTGGCGCCTTTCCGTCGGGTCATTACTGTGACGGAATAACCATAATCGCGGACCAGGCCGATGAACCAGCGTCCCTCCGGACGAACGGCGTTCAGGCTGTCCCGGTAATCACTGACGACTAGGAGGGATGTTGACATCGTTGATGGAAATTTGTCGGTACGGTACCGGATTGATGGAAATTAACGACAGTGTTGGCGCGCGCGCACTTTGCTGCAAAACCTCTTTTTGCACCTGCGATCTCGCCTGATTAGTCAAATAGTCTACAGTCAAGTAGTCTTTAGTACAGTCCTACTCTATCTGACTACAAACTTCTTAACTATCGGAATAATGAAGCGAGGCCGCAGGTGCAAAGAAGAGTTAAAGAGCAAAATTGGAATACATTGTCCAACTCCCCCGCTACTTGACTCTCTGACTGTAGACTACTTAACTACCTCCGGGAGTAATTCGGAGCCTCCTTAGTGATCGTAATATTGTGCGGATGGCTTTCCATCATACCTGCTCCGGTGATGCGTACAAACTGTGCTTTTTGGAGGTCTTCGATGGTGTGTGCACCACAGTACCCCATGCCGGCGCGAAGGCCGCCAAGATACTGAGTCACCACCTCGGCCAAGCTGCCTTTGTAGGGAATCCTGCCCTCGATCCCTTCCGGAACCAGTTTTTTTACGTCGTCTTCCACATCCTGGAAGTACCGGTCTTTACTGCCCTGGTTCATCGCACCAAGCGAGCCCATACCGCGATAGACCTTAAACTTACGGCCATCGAACAGGATCGTTTCTCCGGGGCTTTCGTCCACCCCCGCGAACAGGCTTCCCGCCATGATGGTCGAGGCACCCGCCGCTAACGCCTTCACGATGTCACCAGAATACCGAATACCTCCGTCGCCTACGATTGGAATACCGGTACCCTTGAGGGCCTCTGCGGCGTTGTGGATGGCACTAAGTTGAGGGACACCGACCCCGGCTACGATTCTGGTGGTACAGATGGAGCCCGGCCCTACACCGACCTTTACGCCATCAACACCGGCATCGGCCAGTGCCTTAGCCGCTGCGCCGGTGGCCACATTACCACCAATCACCTGCAGGTCAGGGAAAGCATCCTTCACCCGGGTAACTGCTTCTAATACACCCCGGCTATGGCCGTGGGCCGTATCTACAGTAATGGCATCCACATTGACGTTTACCAGGGCCTGCACCCGTTCCAGCATGTCGGCCGTGACACCGATAGCACCGCCAACGACCAGTCGGCCGTAGCTGTCTTTGCAGGCGTTGGGATAATCCTTCACCTTCATGATGTCCTTATAGGTGATGAGGCCTTCCAACAGGCCGGTATTACTTACGACCGGGAGTTTTTCAATCTTATGACGCTGGAGGATATCTTTTGCGAGGTCTAAAGTTGTTCCTACGGGAGCCGTGACCAGGTTTTTGATCGTCATGATTTCACTGATCCGACGATTTCCGTCCTTCTCGAAGCGTAAATCACGATTAGTCAGGATGCCAATCAAATGGAAATTGTCGTTCACGATTGGTATACCGCCAATGCGGTGGCGTTGCATCAGCGCCTTAGCGTCGGCAACGGAGGCATCAGCCTTAAGGGTTACCGGATCGACGATCATGCCCGATTCCGAACGCTTGACCATACGGACCTGTTCGGCCTGCTGCGCAATGGTCATGTTTTTATGGACGATACCGATGCCACCCTGGCGGGCGATGGCGATGGCTAATCTACCGTCAGTTACAGTATCCATCGCTGCTGACACAATGGGGGCATTGAGTCGCAACCCACGGGTAAGCTGGCTTGAAAGGTTGACTTCGCGGGGAAGTACTTCACTATAGGCGGGGAGAAGGAGGACGTCATCAAAAGTGAGGCCCTGCTCGGCAAACTTGGGGGGATAGTTCGTTTCCATGCGCAAAGGTAGGGAAGATCGGCGAATTTCAAAATGGATTTTTGGGTGTAAGAGTTTCTTGTGCTGGTCTGGTCCAACTTTTTAAAAAGTTGGACCAGAGGAAATATGCGGGTTTCGGGGCTTCGATTTGGGCCTTGTCAAACTTTTTAAAAAGTTGTAAGCACGGGCTGGCCACTCCTGCATTCAGGAGTAAGTGTACAAATTCTATCCACTTAACCCGCTCACCCCGCAGTGATGGCCAAAGTAGCTATCCCAACCCGCAACTCCGGGTGGTGCTCCAACAGTATGTTACCGCAAAAATCAAGTGTAGCGCCGGTCGTCAGTACATCGTCAATCAACAGGAGATGCTTTCCGGTAAAATCACCGGTGCCGGTAATGAAAGAATCCCGGGTGTTTTCAACCCGTTCAAAACGACTCTTCTTCGTTTGGGAACCTTTGAAACTTCTTCTGCGTAACGCATCCGCATACATTGGTTTTCCGAGTGCCCTTGAAACGCCCCGGCCAATTTCTTCCGCCTGGTTGTACCCTCTTTGGTGGCGACGGTCAGGGTGTATTGGTACGGGGACGAGGCCGTCCAGGTCCTGAAGTGCCGGATGTTCTTTTAGCAAGGCTCCTAACCGCTGACCTAATTCTACGCCAATATCTGGTCGGTGATGGTATTTTAAGGCATGGATCAACTGCTGGCAGACGGTACCCGTATTAAAAAAGAGCAGGGCCGCTCCGAAGGTGAGGGGGAGGCGACCAGTCAGCCGATCCGTAAGTTCATTTTCGGGCAGCAGCCAGTGCTCGGTCAGCGCAAGGTCGCTTTGGCAGGAAAAGCAGAGTTGGGTGGGTTGGCCACGGGTGACCGTCTGCCGGCAATTGAGGCAGAGCCGGGGGTAAAGCAGACCGGAGAGCCCTTCGCCCAAGGTGCGAAATTGTTGCTTAATTGACATATTTCCACTTACGCATGAAGCGCAGCCCGAAGCTGATCTCGATGGTGAAGTTTCGGATTTGCCGGGCACCGATTGTTCGGGGTGCGCCGCCAAATGGATCGATCACGTTCTCGATTGGCCCTTGATTGTACTGAAAGGTAAAGTCGGGATTTGCGGTGATTTCGATAAATCCACTCGTTTTATCGGAGATGGGAATGAGTGCGCCGGCACCAAAAATTGCACCAGCCATGATTGGCCTGACGGACCTGGTAGGCTCCTCGACCTCGATAGGGTAATTTAGCCTAAAGGCGGCACTTACGCTATTGCTGAGGTCATTGTACTCGCTCAAGTTGTTGCTGAGTGTGTAGTCTACTCTTAATCCTAAAACGTAGTAAATATCTGCAGCACGCGTATAGGCGAAAACAGATTTGCCACCAATTGCGGCCGAGACATTCTGGAAGCGAAAATCATCTGCTGGCAAGGTGACCTGCCCGCCATTAAAGGTGAAACCTCGCCGCCGACTGATTTTACTGCCTCTGACGTGATATCCCAGCTGGCCAAAGAAGCTAAATCTCCCTTGGGCAGGAATGGTTTCGTAGTATAATGCACCGTGGTAAGCGAGCAATAATTCCGTTTCTAACCCGGACCAATCCTGATTGCCAAGGCTCGGTCCGCCCTTGATGCCAAAGAGATAGCCACCCCAATCGACGCCATATTCACCTTCTTGTTCTAGGTCCTGAGCGATGAGCTGGTTACTGCCGAATGAAATCGTCAGTAACAGAAGTAAAGAGAGTTTTAGCCGCACGGAAAATGGTTTGTTGTTGGGCTAAGGTAAGTCGTACCGTAGCCGCCAGACAAACTTTTACCGGACTATAAAACTACCGAACCCGCAGGCGCTGGCCGATGGAAATAGTGTTGCCCGTCAGGCGATTCAACTGCTTGAGCGCATCTACCGTCAGGCCATACCGCCGGCTGATGGCATAAAGTGTTTCTCCGGCGGATACGCTGTGGAACTGCTCTGTGGTGTTTGTTGGAGTAGTTGTCGGCTGGCCAGGAGGGTTCGTTACGGCTGGTGGCAATACAACCGGGGGAATCGGGCTTGGATTAGTCGTTGGTGGAGTCGTAGGCCGGGGAGTCGTAGTCGTAGGAACATTTGTACCGGGTCTTGGCACGGTTGGTTGGGTGTTGGTATCCGTCGGGTCGTCAATGAGGATACGGCCGTCGTCTCCGGTAGGAACATTGTTCGTTGGAGCGTTCGGATCACGCTCCCCTTCAAGGCGAACGAGCTCCTTAACCTTGCTGCCACGTAGTTTTATGCGTTCGCCGGTGGCGGGATCACTGTTTTCGCGCAGGCGGTTTCGCTTGGCGAGTTTCTCTAGTTTGAGGGCGTAGCGCTGTGCAATGTCGTAAAGATTCTCTCCCTCTTCCACTACGTGGTATTTCTCGTATCCGCGATAAGCGTTACGTTTTTTCTGCAAGTAGACACGGTCACCAGAATCAACATTCTGATTTTGCTGGAGCAGGCCTTCATTGTAGTCGAGCAGGCGGCTCACACTTACGTCTACCTGGCGGGCGATGTCCTGTACGCTGATGGGGGCATCGTTAACAAAGTAGCTGACATCGTTTGTCCGCAGAATACCGCGCTGCAATTCTGCAATTGGTTCGAGTACGACTTCAGGCGTTTCAACAACAACACTTGACTGGTCGTATTGATTGAGGTTGTACCGTTCAATCAAAGAAATGAGCAGTTTGGGGTAGTCAGGGTTAGTGGCATAGCCGGAACGACGAAGCCCTTCTGCCCATGCTTTGTAGTCAACAGGGTCAAGACGGAACAAAAACCCGTAACGGAAAGACTTTGCCGGATCTCGAAGAAATTCAGAATGAGCAACAAAACTGGCTTCTGCATTTCTGTATTGACGGAAGCAACTTTTGACCAGACGCCCTTGCTCATTATAGTCGTCGTCTTCCTTAAAATACGTGTCACCATTCCACTGGCTGCCACACTTGATCCCAAAATGGTTATTGGCGCTGCGGGCAAGTCTGCTCTTGCCGGAATCACTTTCTAATAAGCCTTGGGCAAGTTTAATGCTGGCCGGAACACCGGTGCGTTCCATTTCCCGCATGGCTACTTCCTTGTAGCGTTTAATGTACTCAGCTTGGTCAACAACGGATGAAGTCATCACTTCGTCAAGAAGAACTTCTGGTGTAGCGGCAGTGGCAATGCCAAGGGAGCTTAATAAAAGCAGGCTGGTGAATATGTACTTAATCATGTCTCTATGCTCTAAATGAATATCGGTGCGTGTTTAACGATAAAACAGGGTGTAATCGGTGCCTTACTTATTGAGTTTTTACATTTGTTTAAGGGAAAGAAATCGAGTTTAAGACTTTTTAAGCAAACGATGAGCTGAAATACTACCTCAAGAGTAGTACGTCACCTGCCAATTCGACTGTCCGGCCATCGAGTAATTGCACTTTTACCTTGTAAATATAAACGTCTTGCTCGTTGATGTCACCATTCGGTGCAAAGCCATCCCAGCCCCAGGAGGCATCTGTGGGGCTTACTGTATCCTCAAGGTGATAGACCATTGCTCCCCAACGATTGAAAATGGTGAAATTGGAAAAATTCAGCACCGTCCTCGGTCTGGCATAGAGCCGGAAAAGATCATTGACCCCATCCTCGTTAGGAGTGAAGACGTTTGGAACATAAACTGGAACAAAATCATCAATGATTACCTCCACCATAGTGGAAGCAAAGCAGCCGAACTCATCCATCACCGAAATCTGATAAGTTGTATTCTCGGTCGGGCCGACAAAAAAGTTGTCGTTGAAGATCATGGAGTCTGGCCATGGGCTAACCTGAAACCCCGTCACGTCCAGGTTAGTTAGTACCCTAATGTTGGCACTATCACCCTGTGCAATGATCGTGCGTGAAGGCGTAGCAAAAACCTCAGCAAGTGGAGGTGGGCCGAAAGTGAAGGTCTCTGAAAGCAGGCAACCATTGACGTCTTCTACCTCTAACAAAGACCGGCCAACGGGCAACAGCAAGGTGTCCGGTAAATTGTTTATCGGCCTGAATCCACTGTTATTACCAATACGGAAAAGGTAAGGACTTACGCCGCCTTGTACGTCTCTTAAAATGATTGATGGCAAGGTGTCACGACAGTTGGCATCTACCTCCGAGAGTACGGAAACCAGAATTTCGGGGGCCGTTAGTCCTATCCTGGCTTCCGCCCGGCAACCCCGGGAGCTCGTTACCTGAACATTATAATTCCCGGCCGGCAGGTTCCGTAGCTCCGCATTTTCTCCACCGTTATTCCATTGGAAGGTGTAAGGTGGTACTCCTCCGCTGGGTATGGCCAATACTTCTCCATCCGAACCATCGGCACAGCTTACGGCAAAAACGCCGTCTCCGCTCAGGATGTCAATATTTACCGCCAGGTCTGTTTCTCTGACGGTGATGCTTCCTGAACTGATGGCCGGGCAGGGACCTTCACCCGTCACGTCTATTATGGTTACCACGGAGCCCGCCGGAACCAGCCGGTTGATGGTGGTCGAACCCGCCACAAGGGTAATTCTTTCCGTAGGGTTTGAGCTGAGAATGACCGTTGCAATCCCTGGCCCATCATAAGAAAAGTTAATTTCCAGTTCTCCTCCCGGACAAATAATCCCATCTCCTGAAATCCTCACTTCAGGAATAGGGATGGTACTAACGGTGACGAAAACAAGGCTGTCACAACCGTAACGATCCGGAATGTCGAGCTGGGTAAGCACATTATTCGCCGCGCCTTCGAACAGTACATCGCCGTACTGAAGGGTTGTGCCTTCGCAAATGGCCGTATCCAGCACACCAATTACCTCTGGGTGAAAATCGACGCTCACCATTACCGTACTGTCGCAGCCAGCAGCAGAAGGAATGGGAAGGCGGACCATACCGCGTGGACGGTTGATGTCGAAGTATTGCCCAAAATAAAACAGACGGGTGTAATTGCAGATCGTGGTATCCAATACGCCCATGGCTTCCGGGAAGAAGTTTACCGTCACCATCACCGTGCTGTCACATCCGTTTACTGATGGTGTTGGCACGACGACTTCTCCGGTAGTCCGGTTGGAGTGGAAAATTTGACCGAAGTAATTCAGTCGTTGGCCGGGGCAGAGGGTGGTGTCAAGTGTACTGATTGATGGCGCGAAGAAATCAACAGTCACCAGCACCGTACTGTCGCAACCACCTGCTGAAGGTGTGGGAACTATTACGCTTCCGGAACGACGGTTGTTGTTAAATGTCTGGCCAAAGAAGTTTAATTGGGTGCCGATACAGAGGGTAGTGTCAAAGGCGCTGAACGCAGGTGCAAAGTATTGAACGTTGACGAGCAAGGTACTGTCACAGCCGTTGACGGATGGAAACGGAAGGACGGTTTGTCCCATTAGCCGGTTTTCGTCAAAAACGTCACCGAAAATATTTAAACGTTGCCCCACACAAAGAACCGTGTCCAATCGGCCAATAGCTTGTGGGAATACCGCCACTGGAAGGCTACGGTCAATGGGCCGTAAACAGCCGTTTCCATCGGTAATGTCAAGTAGCCTGAGGGTGACGTCCTGAAGTGAAGTCAGTCCCAGGTCAGCAGGACAAATGGACTCCTGTCCGGAGGTCGAACGGTTAATGGTGCGTATTTGCTCGGGTTCGCCAGGTCTGCTGAAGGCATAGTTAATGGCAAACGGCGGAGTACCCGACAGGCCAAGCTGCAGGTTAGTGCAGCCGTCGTCACACACACCGGTAATTCCGGAAGTCGTGAGGCCAGGAGTATCGGTAAAGGGTGAGATGATTACGCGTCCGGTCGCTTCACATCCGGAAGCGTCAACGATGGTCACCCGGTAGGAACCAGCGCGCAGGCTATCTGCTACCGCCAGCGTGTCACCGTTGCTCCATTGATAAGAGACGGGACCGAAGGGGTTAGTTGGTGTTGCGGTTGCGGAGCCCAGTGGGTTGTCGCAATCAGGCTGGACGGTAGACGTCATTAAACCGATCTGACATGGGCCAGGGTTGACAATGGCGGAACATTCCGTTGTACACCCGTTCTGGTCCGTTATGATCAGGTCATATGTTCCTGGGTTCAGATCGGTAAAGGTTGTATCTGAGTTCGCGCTCAGCGAGAAGGAGCCCAGGTCCCCACTCAGCATTACAACACCTACTGCACCTGCGTTCCCGACTGATACTGTGCCGTCCATTACACCCGCAATGGTTTCCGCAGTAGCACTGCAATTCATGGTGAGCAAAGGTGGTTGTGTGATGATAATGTTGTCGGTAGCCTGGCACCCATTGGCGTCGGTTACCACTACAGAATAAGTGCCATTTATGAGGCCATCAACGGTCGCTGTGCCCGGCAAAGAATCTACCGACCAATCATAAACAACGGCTCCTGTGCCACCAACAACGGTTGCCAGTAAACTACCGGTACTGTCTCCAAAACATAGAATTGGATCCACCTGGCTAAGGTCTACGCTAAGCAACGCCGGTTCGGTAAGTATGATGGTGTCGGGCTCAAGCGGGCACTGCGTCTGGTCTGAAATGTTGATGATGTAGGTCCCGGCAGGCAAATTATTGACGACCCAGCGACCATCATAAGCGTCTACGTTCCAATCAACGATTAACCCCGCTCCGGCCCCGTTAATGTCAAGAGCTATGCGACCATCATCATTGGCAAAACAACGCGGTTGACTGAAGGAGGAGTTGAAGGACAAAGTACAAGGTGGAGGAACGATAGAAAAGGTACAGCTCCCCGTACAACCTTCTGTATTGTAGACGCTTACGACGTAGTTTCCCTGAGGCAAGTCGTCCAGGAAAACGTTAGGAGTTGAGCTAACAAAAGTTGTATCCTTCGGCCCGCTCAGCGTAATGAACCAGTCGGGCCCGCTGTCAAAGTTCAGGGTAACGCTTCCATTGCCACTCACGGATAATGGATCCTGAGGCGTACAATTGGGGAAAATATCACAATTCGCTTCTCCGATCGTTGCAACGCAGGTCCTGGTACAACCGGTCTGGTCCACGATTTCGAGGAAATAAGCACCGGCGGGAAGGTTACGAATCGTATCCCCATCGGTAACGATGAGGTTGTTTACGGGTGGCAGGCTATCACCTGCCTGGTCAATAGCCACGTAACTTAGTACGAAGGGGGGGCTTCCTCCTCCCGTCAGACTGAGCCCGATCAGTCCATCATCCAGAAAAGGCAACGTTTCGTCAACGCCACCACAATTGAAGTTGAAGGAGGGTTCGGAAATCAACATAATGCTACCTGTTTCGGAACAGTTCCGACTATCAACAACAGTGTAGGCGTAGGTGCCCGGCCCCAGGTCTTCCAGGGTTGTCAGGGAAGAACCATCTACCCCCGGGCCATTCCAGGTTAGAACAGGGTTAAAGCTGCCGGAGAAGGTGATTTCTATCCTGCCGTTAAGCCCACCATCACAATCACTGTTTTGTTGATCAACGATGTTTACGCTCAGGTCATCGCAGTCTGGGGGGGAGATGGTTACCTGACAATCTTCCGTACAAGTGCTTTCAAGGTCGACAACGGTGAATACGTAATCGCCGGCGGGGAGGTTGGGGATAACGACCTCACCGTCGGTGATGTTGAGCAGAGAATCTACCCTGGGCCCGGTCCAGTAAAGGTTATAATCTCCAAGTCCGGCGATGATGTCAATGGTGATAGAACCATCCGTTCCGTTGACGGTGGTTGGTATGCTTCGGAGTGCGCAGGAGAAGGACACGTTGTCAAGTTCAACAATGTTAACGTCCCAGTAGGCCGTACAACCGTAATAGTCCATAATCTCCGCACTGTAAATGCCGGGTAAAAGATTGGTTATTTCCGGACCTGTGGCGGAAAATGTGCCCGGCCCGGTCCAATTGATCGTGGTCCCTCCTCCATCGTTGTCGATGCAATACATGTTTTCGGTGCGGAAATCATAGAGGCGCACGGAGCCACCATTTTCACTACAACCAATGTTGCGTGCATCCACGGTAAAAAACGAAAGCGTGCTGCTGGCACAAGAAGGGCGGAACTCGAAAGAGCACTCCACAAAACAGCCGATGATGGCACCAGTAGCAGGATCTACGTCAGGGAGCAAATTACCGTCAAGGTCCTGAACGCTCCAGACCTGCACGGTGTAAATTCCTTCAGGGATACAGTCGTTTTGAATGTTATCACCTATGGCCAGGGAATTACTGTAAGAGATGCCGTCTGGCTCGTTTGGGAAGAAAACGGTACGGTCAACGAAGTCCGGCCGGAATACTTCAAAAGTATCCGTCAGGCTTAAAATTCTGGTGTAGTACAAGTTACTGCCAGTAGCCGACCATTCCATAAATGCACCGTTTTCAGGATTGTTGTCTCCATTAATTGGTGTTTCCCCGTCGCATTGGACAGAGAGTGTGGTATTAGTGGGATCACAAAGCATTTTGGTAGTAGATGGCCAGTAAGGCGTTCCGGTGATGCGGCGTAATTCCAGGTCGTTTTTGGGAGTCGAACTAGTCTGAGCGAGTAAAATACCCCCGACCAAACAGAGCGCGAGACAAAATAAATGCGCTTTCATAAATTGGGCGTAGTGTTCTGATCCAATCGGCGATGACTAAACAATAAAGAATTCAAAGATAATCAGCAATTTACCAAAAAGATGCCCATTTTCTGCTTAAGGGGCTAATTGGCGACGGAATAGGCGCAAAAATGGCGTGAAACCTAGTCAAAATAAGGCTTTCGGGGGAAGTGTGGGTTTGCTGAGATTACCCTTAAAACAAGGTGTCAAAAAAAAACTAAAGATTATTTGATGGGCTTGTCCACAAAATACTTATTAATCTTGTTGTAAGTTTGCACCGCGGTTTTGGATCACAGCTGTGATCTGGATTTGCCTATAGGTGCCCCTTCGGGCATTTTTTGCGCCGCAATTGTTCATTAAACGCCAATAAGTTATGGC
This sequence comes from Neolewinella persica DSM 23188, assembly GCF_000373105.1. Taxonomy (GTDB): domain Bacteria; phylum Bacteroidota; class Bacteroidia; order Chitinophagales; family Saprospiraceae; genus Neolewinella; species Neolewinella persica. Next base: position 58,974 of record NZ_KB890434.1, read on the forward strand.
TAGCATTGAGGAAAAAGTAAAACAAATCATTGTCGACAAGCTCGGCGTAGACGAAGCTGAGGTCACCAAAGACGCCAGTTTCCAAAACGACCTGGGAGCAGACAGTCTCGACACTGTCGAATTGATCATGGAATTCGAAAAGGAATTCGATATCAGTATTCCAGACGAGCAGGCGGAAAACATCCAGACTGTCGGCCATGCTGTTACCTACCTTGAAAGCAGCGTGGAGAAGTAATTGTTCCCGTTCCCTTTCTTTCCGCCGCCCGACGTGCCCACTTTGTGAGCCACGGGCGGCGGTTTTGTATGTAGCCCCGGCATGACTAATTAGCTCATCGCCCAGGGCATATCTTTAGGCGCCTGGCGCTACAAAAACAAAAAGCAAACCCATGAATCGTGTTGTCGTTACCGGAATCGGAGCCCTGACCGCCATCGGGAACAGCGTTCCGGAATACCTTGAAGGACTAAAGACAGGCCGCAGTGGTGCTGGCCCAATCACTCAATTCGATCCGGAATTATTCAAAACACAGTTTGCCTGTGAGGTGAAGGACTGGGACCCGGCTACCAAGCTCGATGCCCGGGCCATTCGCCGTCAGGATCGTTATACCGTCATGGCCCTTTACACCGCTTATGAAGCGTTGGAAATGTCAGGGCTCCTGACTATTGACGAAGAAGGGAAACCACAGGTCGCTGTTGACCCTGACCGTGCAGGTTGCATTTGGGCCAGCGGAATCGGTGGTCTGCGTTCCCTCGAAGAACAAATCGAAATTTTTGAAGGAGGTAACGGTACGCCCCGTTATAACCCCTTCATGATCCCCCGGATGATCGCCAACATGGGGGCTGGCTACGTCAGCATGGAGTTCAACCTCCGCGGCCCTAGCTATGCCACCGTTTCCGCCTGTGCGTCGGGGGGGCATGCCCTTGCGGCCGCTGCGGACGATATCCGCCTCGGCCGTGCCGACATTATGGTGACCGGTGGCTCCGAAGCAGTTGTTACTAAAGTCGGTATCGGTGGCTTCAACTCCATGAAGGCCCTCAGTACACGTAACGATGACATGGCCACGGCCAGCCGTCCATACGACGCGGACCGCGACGGGTTCGTGCTCGGTGAAGGTGCCGGAGCCTTCGTACTTGAAAGCCTGGAGCACGCTCAGGCGCGTGGCGCGACCATCCTGGCTGAAGTTGCCGGCTACGCCGCCAGCTCAGATGCCTACCACATCTCTGCCCCACATCCCGAAGGTGCCGGCGCAAAGATGGCCATGGTCAATGCACTTAAATATGCCAACCTAAGCCCTGCTGACGTTGATTACATCAATACCCACGGCACCTCTACGCCACTGGGAGATACCGCAGAACTAAAAGCCATTCAGCTTGCCTTCGGAGAAGACGCGTACAACCTACACATCAGCTCCACCAAGTCGATGACTGGCCACCTGCTGGGTGCTGCTGCTGCAATTGAATCAGTTGCTTGTGTCCTGGCGATTCAACATAATTTTGTTCCGCCGACCATCAATCACTTCACCGACGACCCGAACATCGATCCTAAATTGAACCTGACGTTTAATAAATCGGTAGAAAAGACGATTGATGTTGCGCTGAGTAATACTTTTGGCTTTGGTGGTCATAATTCCGCTACCATTTTTAAGCGTTTTAATCCATAGGTAACCGTGATCAAAGCGATCAGACGATTCTATAATTATTACTTGTCTCCGGAAAAGGATTTTGTCCGTCGGTTGCGCCGTCTGCTCGGCTTCACGCCCGCTTACCTGAAGCTTTTTAAGCTTGCTTTTCATCACAAAAGCAGTAACGACGGAAAGGTCTCCCCCTACGGAGGACAAAGTAACGAACGCCTGGAATACCTCGGTGATGCCGTATTGGGAACCATCGTGGCGGAGTACCTGTACAAGAAATACCCAACGGAAGATGAAGGCTTCCTGACAAAAATGCGGTCCAAAATCGTAAAGCGTAAGAGCCTCAACGAGATTGGTTTCAACATGGGCCTTGACGAGATCCTCTCAACGTTCAATAATACCAGAATAGCCAAGTCCATGCTCGGAAATGCCGTAGAAGCATTAGTTGGCGCAGTGTACGTAGAGCAGGGATACAAACTCACCACCCGGTTCGTACTCCGTAAAATGCTGCGCAGCTATGTTGACGTGGAAGGTCTGGAAACTTACGACGATAACTATAAAAGCCAGTTATTGGAGCATTGCCAGAAAAACGGACAACGGGTAGATTACGAAATCCTCCGCCGCTTCAAGCAAGATAAGCGAGACCGTTTCCGTGTCGCCGTGCTGGTAAATGGCGATCGCCTCGCCGTAGGCGAAGACTTCAATAAGAAGAGTGCCGAGCAAATTGCCAGCCGAAGAGCGCTGCAGGGGCTGGGGCTGCCGGTTACAACCGGGTAAGAGATCAGTGTTCAGGTTTCAGGAATCAGGCTAAGGAGTCAGTATTCAGTACCTCAGGTTGTCGGGCTATTGTTTTTCAGACTGAACTTCACGAGCATACCGAACCTCCCTGTGCGGCAGCACTAGTAAGACCAATAGGACCACAATACTAAATTAGGCGCGCGATCGCAGGTGCAGTGGAATACGTTAAGAAGCAAGCTGATTTTGTGCCATTATCCTTACTGACAAGTTGGTTTTCCCACCCCTAAGCACTGATTGCCGTGCACTGAAAACTGAATACCGGGCACTGAACCCTAAGCACTGAATACTAAAACCTAAGCCCTATTCCGGCATCGCCCACCCATACCCAAGCCAGTCTGCCAGGTAGTCTACGTCAGAGAGGGGTTTTAATTCATGCACGGTTTTACCGGCTGCTGCGGCCCTGGCGAGCGTAGTGGGGAATACTTCTTCGGTGCTCCAGGCCATGTCAGTAAATAACGAAGGGAGGAAGGAGCGCATTCCGAGCAGCGTATAGCCACCATCGAGTGCGGGGCCGATGACTACGTCGTCGTTGTCCAGGGCGGCGAAAGCCGCCTGAAGGTAGTCCGTGTCAATGCCCGGGCAATCGCTGCCGATGATGACCACCCGCCGGTGCCCGGCGGCAAAAGCTGCCTGTATCCCCTCTGCCATTCGTTCGCCCAGGTCGCCGGGGTGCTGGAGCCGTTTGTGGAAGTGCTCGGCAGGCCAGGCATCCGGTTCCGTAATTTCGTTTGAATAATAGAGATACCGGTCAGCATCGGGCAGTCCCTGCGCCTGCTCCCGCGTCCAGTCGCAAAGAACGTGGTACATCCGTAGGGCCATTTCATTGCCTACGTCGGCGGCAAGACGGGTCTTGGTTTTACCCGGAATCGGGTTTTTGATGAATAGAAGTAGGGCGTTTTCTGACATAGGCGGGAAGGTAGGTATTTAGTCTTGTAGTTCAGTAGTCTTGTGGTCTGGTGGGCTCCGCAAGTGGGTTGCTCGCTGCGCTCGTAAATATTCGCTTTTGGGGGTATATTCATCACGAAGTGGTTTGGGAAATGCCGCAGCGCTGAGCGCCTGCAATCGCTGCTGCTCTCAAGTCAACTGTATCCTAAGCCTTTACGGTTTGGGTATAGGAACACTTGCTTATTTGTGCCTCCCTTGCACCTGCGGCCGCGCCCTTATTAGCCTTGTGGTAGCATTACAAGACTACCGGACTACAAGACTACAAGACTAAATACCTACCTTTGCGCGCCCAAAATGATGACTTCTAGGGCTTTTACTTCAAAAGGCAATAGGACAAATAGTACCAAAAGACCAATAAGACTATGCTAAGCGCAACCGGTATATACCAACAGTACGGCGATCGGGTGCTGTTCAATCACATTTCTTTCGTCATTATGGCGAGAGATAAGGTCGGCCTGGTGGGCCGTAACGGGGCTGGCAAGTCTACTATTTTGAAAATTATTGCCGGAGACCAGGGGTGTGACGAAGGCACCGTAGTACGCCCTACCGGAAGTACGCTCGGGTTCCTGCACCAGGAGATGGACCTGCCCACCGGCCGCACCGTAATGGAGGAAACGCTGACCGCCTTCGCCCATATTCTGGCCATGGAAGACCGCCTGGAAGAACTGAATAAGGAAATGGAAACGCGGACCGATTATACGTCCGACTCTTACGCCAGTATGTTGGAAGAGTTTACCTCACTGACGGAGCGCTTCGCCATTGTTGGCGGCATCACGATGGAGGCCGAAGCAGAGAAATTCCTGAAGGGCCTCGGCTTCGAACAAAAAGACTTCAACCGCCAAACGACCGAGTTCTCCGGCGGCTGGCAAATGCGCATCGAACTGGCCAAGATGCTTCTGATGCGTCCGGATTACCTCCTGCTCGATGAGCCTACGAACCACCTTGATATCGAATCCATCATCTGGCTCGAAAACTGGCTGAGTAGCTACTCCGGTGCAGTCGTTACCATCAGTCACGATAAGCAGTTCCTCGACAACGTTACGAACCGTACCCTGGAAGTCGAATTGGGTAAGATCTACGACTACAAAGCCAACTACTCCAAGTACGTTGAACTGCAGGCCGAGCGTCGGGAGAAGGCCGAAGCGGCCTACGAAAACCAGCAGAAGGTGATTGCCGAAAAAGAGCGGACGATCACCCGCTTTATGGCCAAAGCCACCAAGACTAAGATGGCCCAGAGTATGCAGAAGCAACTCGATAAGGTCGAACGCATTGAGCTGGACGTAACCAACAACGCGGTGATGAACCTCCGTTTCCCGAAAGCTCCCCGCTCGGGCGCCATCACGCTTACCGCACGCAACATCACTAAAAGCTACGGCGACCTCAACGTTTTACGCGGCGTCGACCTGAAAATCGACAAAGGAGACCGTGTTTCCTTCGTAGGACAGAATGGCCAGGGGAAGACGACACTTGCCAAGATACTGATCGATGAGATTCCCGCCACTAGTGGTGAAGTCGAACTCGGTCACAACGTTACCGTCGGCTACTACGCGCAGAACCAGGCAGAGGAACTCAACGGTAAGATGACCCTGTTGGAAACCATGGAGGAAGTCAGCCCGCCCGAAATGCGGACTAAGTTGCGGGCTATGCTCGGATCCTTCCTGTTCAGCGGGGAAGATGTGGACAAGAAAGTATCCGTCCTCTCCGGTGGCGAACGCGCCCGGCTGGCCCTGGCCTGTATGCTCCTGCGTCCGTTCTCGCTACTCGTACTGGACGAACCTACTAACCACCTCGACATGGCCAGTAAGGACATGCTGAAGCAGGCAGTACTCAACTACGACGGTACCCTCATCGTGGTTAGCCACGACCGGGAATTCCTGGCAGGGCTGACCGAACGCACCATCGAGTTCCGCGATCACAAGCTACACGAGCACCTTGGCGATATCAACTTCTACCTGGAAAAACGTAAGATTGATAATATGCGGGCGGTGGAATTGGAGAAATCAAAGGCCGACGATGATGTTCCTGCGGCAAAGTCCAACGGCAGCGCTCCGCCAGTCTCCCAAAAGGTTTCTAACCTCAGCCATGAAGAAAAGCGTCGGTTGGAAAAAGACATCGGTAATGCCGAACGCAAGATTGAACGGCTCGAAAAAGATATTGAGAAGATTCACCTGAAGATGTCCGACCCGAATTTTTACAACGACCCCGCTAAGGTCGACAAGACGACCGCTGAACTGAAATCCAAGCAGGCCGAATTGGCAGAAGTGATGGAGACCTGGGAGGAGGCTTCGGAGGCCTTGGAGGGGTAGGCTGGTCTGTCAGTAGGTTGGTCGGTTGGTCTGTTGGTGGGAGAAGCTCGCGCTGAAAGGAGTGGCTGCTTTTAGAAATTTAAGGTAGTTGTTACATTGTGCTAGTAAACTCACCATGGCAACCGGGCTTCCCTTATGAAAACAGTGCTTTCTTTATTCCTGCTATTTACCAGTAGCCTACTCGTTGCTCAGTCAGATTGCAGTATTTTGGACTTCCTATACGACGAGCTTGATGGACAGGCCACCCAGATCATGCTCAACGAAATGGTTTCCGGCGGTACAGCGACTGACCGGCCCATCGAATTTGACTCCACCAGGCGTGCGGAGTACATCTCCGCACTGTTTGCCGTTCATCAGCTAGAGAGTTCGCCCGAACGCGATACTGTGATTGATCAGCTTAGGGTACAGCCGTTCCCGTTGGTCTCTACCAAAAAAATCAATATTTATGCCGATCCCAGCCTGCCCTGGATGATCAACCTCCGGGCCGGTAATCCGTCCGGTAATGCTGCCCTGGACAGTATGTTGGCCCTCTATGAGGTTGAAGTAACCCGCTACAACGATTTTCTGATTCTTAATTCCCACCGACTAGAACTGACAAGTACCAGCCACCTGAACACTCCGGCGCTCGCCGAGGCCTTCAAAATAGCTATCTCTGAACATAATTTTGTTGAACCTGTATCTGCGTTCGGCGACGGTAATAACATCGAAATGATACCTGTTCTTCCTGACGGCCTGCGGGTCCGTTATTCAGTCGGGTCGGGCGATTGCCCATCGGGATGCATCTTTCGGCGCAACTATGACTTTGACGTTGAGCCGGACTGTACCGAGTTCGACATACAGCAGACTGGAGGGACGGCTACCCGACAGGCAGCGATTATTCCGCTCAAGGTTTACCCCGTTCCGTTCACCGATGAAATTCATCTGCCGGAAACGTTTGTCAACTACAATTATCAGCTATTTGACGCAGTAGGGCGTAACGTGAAAAGTTCCGGGGAGGAGCAAGGTGGCCCCATTGTCGGCCTGACAAACCTGGTTTCGGGCTGGTATATTTTAAGAATCCAGGACCAGGCGGGAAAGAGCTACGTGGCACGTTTGATTAAGTGATTTAGCCAGGATCTCCCAATAATATTTTGTTATTGACGCACTTTGTAAAGGTTAAACTCTTATCGAAGGCCTTTTTAGCATACTTTTCTTCTTTCCTCAACGTATATTGACCACACATATTCAGGAACGTCAACCCAGCCGCTTCCCTTTAGAACTTTTACACCTCAGTTGACGAATGAAAACGATTTTTGCCTCCCTCTCCTTTGCAGCGGCTTTTTTGTTGCTGCTAGCTGGTTCCAGCGCTCCCCGCCTGGGTGACCCCACTACCTACAGTAGATTTGAGCTGCCGTTTTACGCGCAGCCGATAGCCGTCGTTTACGATCCGGCCATGGTCATCCCCGATCCCGGGCCATTGACCAATGCCAGTATTCGAAATGCTTACCGGCAATCTATACGAAAACCAAGCCGTGTCTTGCTCAATAGCCTGTTGGAAGCAAAACAGCGCTATGAACTGAATGATTTCTTGTTTTATAAGCTGGCGCGTACCAGCCTGCAGGTAGTCTACGGAGACCGTGATCGCAACGCCAGGGAGATCACCCTGTTCGGCTTACTGATCGATGCAGGATTCGATGCCCGGCTTACCTTCCGTGGCAACCAGGTTTTCGTCAACGTTTATACCACCGAAGACCTCTTTGAGGTACCGATTATCAATACCGGTGGCCGACCGTACGCCAACCTGAGCTGCCTTGATGGTGCGTGTAACGGTCGGCAAAGACTCTTCATCATCGATGAACGGCCGAACCCCCACGGCCGGTCTTTTGGCTTCCAGCTGCGTAAGTGGCCCGCACTTGGCGTGCAGCCCGAGACAAAAGCGATGCGCTTCAACTACCACGGCGTACAGCAAAATATGGACATCACTTTTGACCGTACAATGGTCGATATTATGTCCGATTATCCCTTCATTCACGAATACTGTTACCTGGAAACTCCACTCTCACCAACACTGCGTGAGAGCCTGCTACCACAGCTTCGCCGCTACCTGGAACCATTGGATGATCAACAACGCATCGAATTGCTCGTGAGCTTTACCCGCTCGGCTTTCAACTATAAAGAAGACAATGAGTACTTCGGTCACTCTAAACCAATGGTGCCGGAAGAACTTTTCGGGTACAGCTTTTCCGATTGCGAAGATCGCTCTGCCCTGTTCTTTGCCCTCGTCCGTGACCTTTTAAATATGCCCATGGCAGTCGTCGCCTATGATGATCACCTGACCATTGCAGTAGGAACGGACGCCATAAGAGGTGATGGTTTTACCTATGATGGGCAGCGTTATGTTTTTTGTGATCCTACTGGTCCGAAAAATTCTAGCCGAATCGGTCAGATTCCTCCAGGTTATGAAAATAAAAAATTTCAAATCATCGGTACTTACAAGTAATTGAAAGTCAGCATTTTATCGTTAATTCGTGACTTCCTCGCGCTGGTTTGCGTCCAATTGTTACATTTGTGGCCCGGTAACGGGGAAACAAATTGCCTGCTTAAGGGCTTCTTTTAATAGCAACAAAAAACCACGCGTTAGTATGTATTGGACTCTAGAACTCGCTTCCCACCTCGAGGATGCACCTTGGCCCGCCACCCGGGATGAATTGATCGATTATGCGGTCCGCTCCGGCTCCCCGCTGGAAGTGATCGAAAACCTCCAGGCAATGGAAGATGAAGGTGAAACTTACGAGATCATCGATGATGTCTGGCCGGATTACCCCCGTAAGGACGACTTCCTTTTCAATGAGGATGAATACTAATGGGCTGAATACTTTTCCCACGCGAAGCCGATGATGCAAATCATCGGCTTCGTTGTGTGAAGAGGCCAACAGATCAATCATACCACTGGACCAATAGCACCAAAAGACCAATACCCCCAACATGTCCTACACAATCGCCATCGACGGTTATAGCGCCTGCGGCAAATCAACGCTGGCCAAGGCCATGGCGCGACAACTCGGCTACCGGTTCATTGATACGGGAGCCATGTACCGTATGGTGACCTTATATTTTTTACGAGAGAATATAGACATTGATAATGCGGGTGCGGTCGCAGGTGCATTGGAAGGTTTACGGGTTGACTTTGTCCCGGGCTCTAACCATGCACTACTCAACGGCGAGGACGTTGAAATGGAAATCCGGGAACCAGCAGTATCGGGGTTCGTATCTCCGGTGGCGGCCATCTCTGCCGTCCGCCGCTGGGTAGTCCCACAGCAAAGGGAAATGGGCAAAACCGGCGGTATCGTGATGGATGGCCGGGATATCGGCACCGTCGTCTTTCCCGATGCTGACCTGAAGCTTTTCGTCACGGCAAGTATCGACGTTCGTACCGACCGTCGCCTGGCCGAAATGATGGCCAAGGGCGTGGCCACCACCCGCGCCGAAGTCGCGGCTAACCTCGCCCAACGCGACCACATCGACAGTACCCGAGCCGACAGCCCTCTTCGCCAGGCCGAGGACGCCATCCTTCTCGACAACAGCAACCTCTCTTTGGGAGAATTTATCGCAGCAGGTATGGCGGAGGTGGAAAAACTAAGCGCTTAAACTGATGGCTCAAAAAACAACCCAAGACTACCTCTTCGTAGGCATTCAACTCATACTGTTCATGGCCTACGCCTTGGAGCCGGACTTGCTTACTTTCGGCCGATCAGATACATTAGGTAACCTGGGGCTATTGCTTGCGGTCATTGCAGTACTTACCGGCTTTGGTGCCTTCACCTTCCTTTGGAAGAAATTCTCTCCGTTCCCGACTCCCGTCGCTGGCGGAGAACTGATCACGGTTGGGCCCTTCGCTTACGCTCGTCACCCGATTTACACTTGCCTGGTTGCCGCAGCGTTTGGTTATGCGTTTTACACCGGTTCGGGATATCGGATGGTAGTAGGATTGGCTTTATTGGTTCTATTCTATTTCAAATCCAGCTATGAAGAAAAACTATTGGAGGCTCAATACCCTGCGTATTCAGCGTACCGGAAAAGGGTAGGGCGGTTTACGCCCTGGATCTGACGGGTCTGGTGATCTGCCCAGTAAGACCAATGCGGGTTTGTTCCGGAAAATGGAAGACTGAAAACGAAGCGTCCTGTTTTTCCTGCTCCTTGATCCCTTCCCTTGCACCTGCGGCCGCGCCCTGCTTGGTATTATTGGAGCTATTGGTCTTTTAGCACTAACGGACCAAGAGCACCCACAGACCACCTAAGGCTTACTAAGGTCTAAATCCCGCACCATTCCCAAAAACGACCGTCCGAAATCCATCAGGTTGTCGAAATTCAACTGGCTGACGGCAGGGCGGAGCCGGGGGAATGCCTCGCGGTGCTTATCGGTCAGGTCATTGATGGCGGCGCGTATGGCGCGCCGGGCCGGTCGTCCGTCCCGGTCAAGGAACTGCTGTTTATAGCCCAGTACCTGGAAATATTTGTCTTCGCAGACCCTGTAGTAAAGTTGTAACAAATCTTTGTCGGGCGGCGGTACGGCATAATTGAACAAGGCATAGCCGGCGATGTAGCCAGGAACTGCCTGAGCAACTTCGGGGAAGCCGTTGTCCTGATACCAGTCCATATTGGGCAGCTCGTTATTGATCAGGTTGGCCAACCGGTCGTGGTTGGCGGGTAGGGTGATGCCAAAGGTGGACTTCCCGGCATACAACTCTTCGGAGAAGGACTCCGGCGCCCGTCGCAACAGGTGCTGAAGCTCCCCCAGCAAACGTACGTTCTTATAGGTTACTGGTTGGTCGTCTTCGCGGGCAAAGTACATGCGGTGCATCCGCTCCAGTGCCTCCATGGTGTATCCTTCAGGAATGAGCAGGTAATCAAGCCGGTACACCAGGTCAAGGAGTAGATAGGCTACCGCTCCCGGTTGTTCTTCGGGGTTCAGGGTGCCGCTGGCAAGGTAATCGATGACCTGCTGGATATGGTTGCGCAGGAAATCCAGTTTAAGCTGTTTCTCATCACTTGACAGCTCCCGCAGGTGGGTGATCTCAACGGGGCTGAGAAAATCGCCGAACTCTTCGAGGAGCAGATCATCCTGCTTGTCGGCCCGCAGGGCCATTTCTTTAAGGGCGTGGTAGAGTTTGTGGGGGCTGGCATCGTTGATGGGGGAGTCGAAAATGATGGTAAGACAGTCCTCTTCGTCGATGGCGAAGCGGCTGTATTTCATCTCATAGTTCATCGTGGTCAGGCGATGCAGCAGGTCGGCATTATTGGCGTCCAGGCGGGCAATGCGGGCGGTAGCCCGCAGTTGCTCCACATCAGCAAAACCGGTAACCCGCTTACTGCCCTGGTAAAATTCGAAGTAGAGTTTGCCGTCTTCTGATTTCCACTTTACATTGTCTTCCTTTGGGTCGTAGAGATAGGCCATGAAGGCTTCGCAACTTTGCAGGTAGTTGCCTTTTTCGAAGGCTTGTAAGGATTTGTCCCACGCTGCATAGTTTTCCGGCGTTTTGAACGCGTCGGTGTACCGCCCGAAACTGAAGTCGGGCCCGTTGGTAGGGTCGTAGCCAGGGGCGCGGCCGAATAGGGTATCCCAGATGCTCAAATGGTAGGTTTTATTATCACGGCCAAGATACGTGATTCGGAGTGGTATTGTCGGATTGGAAACGTATTCTTCAGGAGTATTGGATCATAAATCTTCGGAAGCGCAAAATCGAGGTGTATCTCCAGCCTGATCCGGATCAATGGCTCTATGCCTCAATGAATCATTATGCAGAGAGTGCTACGTTTATAAGTCCTTTTGCCGGTGAGGTGATCGTCGCTGAGCTGCTGCCTGAAAGTGAGTAGTCACACCCTCAGCATAACCCGCCACATCCCCCGATATTCAGGGTGCATCTGCTCGAAAGGGAGCCGGAATTGTCCACTTTCTATGAAGCCCAACTTGCGATAGAAACCGATGGTGGCTTCGTTGGAATCCATTCTGTCCAACCAAAGAATCTCCTTACCCTTGCGGCGGGTTTCCTCTCGGGCATAGGCCACGAGGGCTTTGCCTATTCCCTGCCCGCGCACTTCGTCGGCCAGGTACATCCGGTCGAGTTTGAGGGCCGGCACCGCTGGACAATCGGGACAAAGAGCGTGCAACTTCAGCTGGAATATACCGACGAGTTTTTCGTGTTGGTAAACGTGATAGTAGGGCGCGTCTGGCCTTTCGAGGTCTTTAAGGAATGCTTGTTTACCGTGCACATGGTTGATGTACCAGGCTCCTTTATCCGGCCAGAGGTAAGCAAAGGCGGGCGGGTATATTCGTTGCATCAACGCCAAATGTGTCGGATGGTCTTCGGGGCGGATGGGGGCAAGACACAGCGTGTTGCTCAGGCGGATATGGTTAGTGGGAAGCATTATTTGGCGGGAACGCAGGTGCAGGGGAATGGTTGAGGAGCAGAGAACGTTAATTGGGGAGGTAGCGTTATCAGGCTATGAAATACTTTGTTACGGGCATCCACACCGACGCCGGCAAAACGGTCGCCAGCGCATTCCTGCAAAAAGCACTGAATGCCGATTACTGGAAACCCATCCAGGCCGGAGACCTCAACTTCGGTGATGCTGACCGTGTACGGTCCTGGACCGGTACACCGCCCGACCGTTTCCACCCCGTTCGCCATGCGCTGAACACGCCGGCCAGTCCACACTATGCCGCCCACCTCGATGGCGTCGCCATCAGGTTATCCGATTTCTCCCTGCCCGAAACAAACGGTCGACCCCTCATCGTAGAAGGAGCAGGAGGACTGTTGGTTCCCATCAATGACCAGGAGACGGTCACCGACCTTATGGTTCATCTAGGCCTGCCGGTCATCCTGGTTTCCCGCCACTACCTCGGGAGCATCAACCATACGCTGTTAAGCATCGCCTGCCTCCGCCAACGAGGGGTCCCGATTGCCGGCCTGATCTATTCCGGCGGCGACAGCCCGGAAACGGTACGCATCGTCAGGGAGTTGACCGGTATCCAACCTTTGGTGGAACTACCGGAGTTGGAGATAATAAATGCGGAAGGCATTGCCAAGTTGGTCGCAGAGTTTGGCCCCCGGGTAGCCGCTCAATTGACTTGATTTGAGCGCGTTCCATGCACCATGCCTTGTGTGGACGAGTGCTCAATGCTATTGTTCGCAATCTGACGGATCGTTTTCACCTGACGCAGTCGGTAAAAACTCCGTCCGGCGGCTGCCGAGTTAGCAGCTAAGTTTCATTTGTTATCTACTACCTAATAAATCAAAGCCACGTCAACTCGCCAACTGTCCGTAATTTAGCCTGGTACAAAGACACCACCATGAAAGACCACCACTACCAGATAAAAACAGAATGGACGGGCAACCGCGGCTCCGGCACCCTTGATTACCGCGCCTACGCGCGCGATCACACCATCTCCGCTGCCGGCAAATCCGGAACCATCTCCGGGTCCTCCGACCCCATTTTTCGGGGCGACAGCAAGCGGTATAATCCGGAGGAGCTATTTGTCTCCTCTCTTTCAGCCTGTCATATGCTGTGGTACCTCCACCTGGCTTCCGTCAATGGAATTACCGTCCTGGAATATGTGGATCAGGCCGAAGGCACGATGACGGAAGATGCTGATGGGGGTGGTCGTTTTGCTTCGGTTACCTTAAAGCCCCACATTGTCATCGCTCAGGCTGATAAATTAGATCGCGCCCGGGAACTCCACCAGGAAGCTGGGACGAAGTGCTTTATTGCTAATTCGGTGAACGTAAAACTTAGGTACGAGGGGGAGATTGTGGTGGGCTAACGCTGTCAATAGGTTCGGATAGCAGCGTCTTTTCGTAAGCAAAAATCACCCGCTAACCTCCAGGCGATGAGGTCCCCAACGGTCAGGTCTTTGCGTGGATTAAGACGGTTCTCCCATCGATTAAGGAATTCAGGTGTAGTATATCCGGGAGCCGCACGCTCGATGATTTTCCATACGAGCCAGGCCACCATGACAAATGGAGCTACAATTTGAGTGCAGAACGTAATAATCTCCCCTTCACTTTCAAAGTATACATCATGGCAGTACTCTTCGTGCCCGAGCTTAAAGCGTTCAACAAAATCTAACAGGAGGAAGTAGTTATCGTCTCCCCAATGACCAAGGTCTTCCGCTATTTTGTTATTCAAAGTTACAGGCACCTCATCCTTCATCTGTAACAGCTCAATCGTGTCTAAATAGGCAAGCTTAACTTCAGAATAGGAATAATGCATTGTGCCCACATTGATTGTCAGGCAAATATAAGGTCAGGGCAATAACTCCAGGCACCTGTGCTTTCAAACCACTATCCTGCACCTGCGGCCGCGCCCATGTCCGTAAAATACTATAAACCTGTTCGTTTGTACGGGTTCTCCTGCTCCGCCTGCCTCGCAATTGATGCCACTAAGCACCAATTGAGCACAAAAAAAGAGGCAACACCGTTGCCTCCCAATAACCCCAAAAAACCAAATGAAAACTAAATCAATCAAACATTAACAATACTTTGTACCGCTTGATTGTAGCCTCAAGGTATAATAAATTCTTTTGTCTGCAAGCGATTTTCATCTTTTTTTTCTTCATAAGCGAACTTTCGCTTTGCTTGCCTTCTAAGCTTACCCCGCAACTTCGTGGAGATTCAACCCATTTAGTCCCTACGTGTTACCTTTGCCATATGACTACTACGCGAATTATTGACGGCATAATTATTACGAGCGCTCCGCGTCCGTAGGTTGCCGCTGTTCGCCAACAGCATGAAAGCTCCGACGGACTTGTTCCGCCGGAGCTTTTTTTATCAGGTTTCAAGTTTCAAGTTGCAGGTTACAGGTCGCGCACCCAACCTGCAACTCGTAATCTGTAACCTGCAACTTGTAACCTGCAACTTGTAACATGTTTGAAGAGTATAAAAACCTCAACCTTCCCGAAGTAGATAAGCAGATCCTGGAATTCTGGGAGCGTGAAGATATTTTCGCGCGCAGCATCGAAGAACGGGACGTTGACAACTCCTTCGTCTTCTATGAAGGACCACCTTCTGCCAACGGTATGCCGGGCATTCACCACGTGATGGCCCGTACCATCAAGGACATCTTTTGCCGCTACCAAACGCTGACCGGTAAACGGGTAGAGCGTAAAGGCGGATGGGATACCCACGGCCTGCCGATTGAACTAAAGGTGGAGTCTGAATTGGGCATCACAAAGGAAGACATCGGGACGAAGATCTCGGTCGATGACTACAATAAGGCCTGCCGTGAAACGGTCATGCGCTACAAGGGCATATGGGACGACATCACGGTAAAAATGGGTTATTGGGTTGACCTCGAGAACCCCTACGTGACCTACGAGAAAGAATACATGGAGTCCGTCTGGTGGCTGCTGAAGCAGATCTACGATAAGGGCCTGATGTATAAGGGGTATACCATCCAGCCTTATTCTCCGGCGGCGGGTACCGGCCTGAGCTCGCATGAGCTTAACATGCCCGGTGCTTACCAGGACGTGAGTGACACTACCGTGGTAGCTATGTTTAAGGCACAGAAAAAGGATGATTCAGCTTGGCTGTGGAGCCTTCCGGTTTCGCCTCCTGTAGAAGATAGTGAAGAAGAGGGCGCGGTCGCAGGTGCCGTAATGGGATCTGAAGACAGCAGTGCGGTATACCTCACCGCCTGGACGACGACGCCGTGGACGCTGCCAAGTAACACGGCGCTCACCGTCGGTCCCAAAATAGAATACGTAAAGGTCAGGACCAGGAACCAGTACACCGGTGACGCCAACGACGTCGTGATGGCCAAAGAATTAGTCAGTAAATGGTTTGGTGGCCATAACCAGCCCGTGATCGAAGCCATCTCCGCCCCCTTCCCCGGTAGTAAACTGGAAGGTATCCGCTATGAGCAGTTGCTGGAAGGGCCAAAGCCTGCTGATGGTGACGCCTTCCGCGTCATCTCCGGCCACTTCGTGACCACCGACGCCGGTACCGGCATCGTCCATACCGCCCCCAGCTTCGGACAGGATGATATGGCGGTGGGCAAAGCCAACGGCATCGGCTCCCTCACCCTGGTAGACAAACAGGGTAAATTCACCGACGACGCCGGTCTCTTCGCTGGTCGCTACGTTAAGGACTACAAGAACGATCCAGCGTATAAGGACGTAAACGTAGACATCGCCATCCACCTCAAAACCGTGGGCCTGGCCTTCAACGTCGCCAAATACAACCACAGCTACCCACACTGCTGGCGGACGGACAAGCCCGTGCTCTACTACCCGCTAGACAGCTGGTTCATCAAAGCAAGTGCCGTCAAAGAACGGATGTCGGAACTCAACGATACGATCAACTGGCAGCCGGAAAGCACCGGCACCGGACGCTTTGGCAAGTGGCTCGAAAACCTTCAGGACTGGAACCTGAGCCGTTCCCGTTACTGGGGCATTCCGCTTCCGATCTGGAGAAGTGAGGACGGCACCGAGGAAGTTTGCATCGGCTCCATTGCAGAACTTAAAGCCGGCATTGACCTGGCCAATAAAGAACTAGGCCTCAGTCAGGAAGTGCCGCAAGACCTTCACCGGCCTTACATTGATGACGTCGTACTGTGGCAAAACGGCAAGAAGCTTATCCGCGAACTCGACCTCATCGACGTTTGGTTCGATAGTGGCTCCATGCCCTACGCACAGTGGCATTACCCTTTCGAGAACAAAGACAAATTTGACCGGGTTTTCCCCGCCGATTTCATCGCCGAAGGCGTAGACCAGACCCGCGGTTGGTTCTACACCCTCCATGCCATCGGTACGATGGTGTTCGACTCCGTTGCGTACAAAAATGTTGTCTCCAACGGCCTGGTACTGGACAAGGAAGGTAAAAAAATGTCGAAGCGTCTCGGCAATGCCGTGGATCCGTTCGTAACCATCGACAATTATGGCGCCGACGCTACCCGCTGGTACATGATCAGCAACGCCAACCCCTGGGATAACCTCAAATTTAACGAGGAGGGCATCCAGGAGGTACGTCGTGTCTTCTTTGGCACCTTGTACAACACCTATGGCTTCTTCGCCCTCTACGCCAACGTTGATGGCTATGACCCGACGACGGACAAGAAGGTGGCTAAAAAAGACCTTGCTGAACTTGATCACTGGATCATCAGCCGTTTGAACTCGCTCACGAAGGAGGTGACCGAACTGTACGCCGCTTACGATGCTACGCCGGCCTGCCGGGCCATCGAGAACTTCGTCAACGCCGAGTTGTCCAACTGGTACGTGCGCCAATGCCGTCGCCGTTTTTGGAAGGGCGAAATGTCCACCGATAAGCGTGCAGCTTACCAAACCTTACATGCCTGCCTGGTGCGGGTGGCGCAGCTGATGAGCCCCGTGGCACCTTTCTACGCCGAGCAGCTCTTCCGCGACTTATTGGGTGCCAGCTCGTCGGCCGAGGCGGGCGCTAGCCCTGACTCGTCCGCCGAGCGGAAGGCTGACTCCGTCCACTTAAGCATCCTGCCCCAGGCCGATGATTCCCTGATCGACAAAGACCTGGAAACCCGTATGGACTATGCCCAGCGCATCAGTTCCCTCACGCTTTCCCTGCGTAAGGCAGATAACCTCCGGGTGCGCCAGCCGCTGCAAAAGATCCTGGTGCCGGGCACCGACGCTGATTTTCAGCGCCACGTAGAAGCCGTTGCCGACATCATCAAGAGCGAAACCAACGTAAAGGAAGTTGAATTCCTGACCGATGGCGACTTCCTGAAAAAGAGCATCAAACCCAACTTCCGGGTACTCGGCAAGAAAGTCGGTAAGCGGATGAAGGACGTTGCCGCAAAGATCGGAGAGATGACACCGGAGGCCATTGCTGCACTCGAAGAGCACGGCCAGTTTGCCATCCAGGCTACTCCTGACCAAATCGATTACATCACGCTGGAGGATGTCCTCATCGCTACCGAAGACATTCCTGGCTGGAAGGTGGCCTCTGATGGTGAAGTGACGGTGGCCCTGGACGTTACGGTCACGCCGGAACTCGCTAAGGAGGGCCTTGCCCGTGAACTGGTGAACCGGATCCAGAACATGCGTAAGGATCTTGGTTTTGAAGTAACGGACCGCATCCGCGTCCGGCTACAGGGCTCTGCTGCCGTTGAAGAAGCTGCTACTGCTTACCGCGACTACATCTCCGCTGAAGTACTGGCTGACAGCCTGGTGCTGGATGGTGATGTGGACGGCGAGGAGCTGGAGCTGCCTGGGGAGGAGGTGGTTACTTTGGCTGTTGGGCGGGTGTAGGTTGGTTCCCCAGCATTTATGCTGGCTATCGCAACTTCTGTTGCTGACTGTGTACTTTACAGTGAGTTGCTGAAGCTGCGACCACTTGGTTCATCTTAAGTTCCATAATCCGTATACAAGCTTATTATAATGAAGCAGACACCATTATGGATACTTCGCTCCATGCAGGGTAAGATTTATCAGGATGAAGATGGGGACACTTATTCAATCACTCTGTTGCCAGGGATGAGCCCGGAAGAGATTACCGCAGTAGCTGCGAATATGCCAAAGGGATTGCTGCCAGAAGAAATCATTGAGCTTCTTTCTTATGCTAGTGGATTAGAGTATGGCTGGCTCGATGAAATACGTTTTACCGATAAACTGAGAGGTTGGAATGATAGGTTTTTTGCCCATCCAATCACCCTCTGCGGCGATGGCAGAGGAAATTCCTGGATAGTGGATGTTGATTCTGAGGGGAATTGGGGACCGGTTTACTTTATGGATCATGATCCTCCCGTCCTGATGAAGTTTGCAGATGACCTCGCTGGCTTTCTTCTCCTTTTGGACGAAGACGGCAAAAATCGTAATAAATCCTTTTTCCAAAAATTGTATGGACCGATTGAGGGAGAAATTTATAACTGTGGAAGGCATCCCGTGGCAGATTATCACCATGCTTACGATCTGTCTTCCGTTAGTAACCTCCCCGAAGCTTATCGCGTTGAGTCGTTAGAGAATCAACCGCCGGGAGCTGGATTTATGTGGGCACCGAACCGCCACGAAGATTTTGTTGCTCGTCTGGGCGATCGTCCTGTTTGGATAATTGAGGTGAAGAAACGACCAGATTTGCTGAAAAGATTGTTTTCTCTGTTCCAATCGCTGTGACTAAATTTTAGGGTACTGTTGATCGGTAAGCTTAAAACTAATGAAAATGGGTTATGAAATCCTGTACTATATCTTTCTAATTCTACATTATGTTCTCTTTCTCTATGCTATGTTTTTAACCATGAAAATAATCTCCTTAAGCTGGAAATCCTACTCTCTACACGATAAGCTTATTGAATCAGAGAGAAAAGCCAAGGAAGAGATTCAAAGAATCTATTGGCATCCTACATGGTTAATCGCAGGGAGTATTTTAGCATTTTTTATAGCAACCATCTTCAATAATATTTGATCCCAGACTGAAAAAAGATATAGTGGCAGCCCATCAAATACTAATCCTCCAGTCCTCCGCCCGCCCCCAAGGCGACACCTACCACGTAGCCCGCCAACTCGCCAAGGAATTACAAGCCGACCACCTCGACCTGCTCAACTACACCATCTACCCCTTTAACTACGAGCAGATTTACCCCGCTAACGACGACTTCCTGCGCCTGGTCGAAACACAAATCCTGCCCCGCCAGCAAATCATCTTCGCCAGCCCCGTTTACTGGTACTCCATGAGTGGGCCGATGAAAATCTTCTTTGATCGGCTGAGCGATCTGCTCAAGAGCAGGAAAGACCTCGGGCGGCAGCTGCGGGGAAAGCAACTATCGGTAATGTCTTGCGGAAACGATGCGGAGGTCAACGATTCCTTTTTTGCCGCCTTCCGCCTGTCGGCAGAATATCTTGGAATGGCTTATGGCCCTGAGTGGCACGGCTGGCTGGAAGGGGCGTCGGCCTGTATCGTAGAGCGGTCGCTGGAGTAGTGGCTGGCCTGTTTTTCAACTTTCCCTGCACCTGCGTTCGCGCCTGCTCCCTGATCAGAAGGCTAATTTCCTCCCAAAATCATACCTCGCCGACATATCTTAGAACTTTTGCTAAGAACTTTTGCATAAATACTACTTTCGTGCAAGATTTAGATATTCTAGTGGTCGGATCTAACTCGCCGACCACTAGGCACCCTAACAACACATTCCACTTTCAGACTTACTTCTTCACGCGACCTTTCATCATGCTACGTAACTTCTTTCTCTTTGCTTTCTTGATGGCAAGCACCACCACCTTTTTTGCACAAGCAGCCTTCAATACTACTTTCCGGGACAGCCTGACTTTTCCTTCAGATTTGAACGATGTATGGGGCTACGTAGCTCCCGATGGTACGGAATATGCCCTCGTCGGCCGAAACGATGGTATCTCCGTCGTCAGTCTTACGGACCCTGACGACATCGTTGAAGTGGCCTTCGTTGCCGGCGCGACGTCTGTTTGGCGAGATATTAAAACTTTTGGCACTTATGCCTACGTAGTTGCTGATAGAGGATCTGATGGTATTGTGGCCATTGACCTTTCGGGGCTTCCGAACTCAGTCAGTAGCGAATTCTTCACCTCCGGCACCATTGCCGGAGCAAACCTGAGCAGAGCACACAACATTTATATCGACGAGCCTACCGGCCTGGCTTATGTGGCCGGGGCTAACATCAACAATGGCGGAATGGTCATTTATGACCTAGCTACTACTCCCGGCACGCCGATTTTTGAGGCATTCGCTCCGAGCATTTACTCTCACGATGTCTACGTTTCTAACGGAATTATGTACGCCAGTGAACTCAATATAGGGGACCTCACGCTCTACGATGTTTCGGATCCATCCAATATTATTGCGTTAGGTGCCCGGGAAACGCCTTTTTCGTTTACGCATAATGCCTGGGCCACGCCTGATGGGAACTATGTTTTTACCACCGATGAAGAGGAGAATGCCTCTACGGCAGCTTACGATGTCTCTGACCCTTTGGACATTAAGTTGCTCGATGAATTTCGCCCCCGGCGGAGCCTTAACCGTAACACTATCCCACACAACGTTCACGTCCTGAACGATTACCTGGTAATCAGCCACTATACTGATGGGGTGGAAATTATTGACGCTTCCGTACCGGACAATTTAGTGGAAGTGGCTTATTACGATCACTGGTATGGTGGAGACGGAGGCTTTTTTGGCTCCTGGGGAGCTTACCCCTTCCTGCCATCCGGACTGGTGCTTTCAACAGATATTGACAACGGCCTTTTTATTATTGACGTAAATTATCAAAGGGCTGCCAGACTGCGGGGAATTGTTACGGATGCTACAAGCAATAATGTGCTCAATAATGCAACCGTCACAATTACCAGCGCAGAGGGGGTTACCTCAACAACAAATGCTCTGGGCGCTTATAAAATGGGACTGGTAACTGCGGGGTCTTATAATGTTACCTATTCTCTTGGTGGCTATGTAAGTAAGACCTTTACCCTTGACTTCGCTAACGGAGTGGAGGAAATCATGGACGTAGCTCTGGAGCCTAAGGTCTCGTTCGCTCTTTCCGGAGAGGTGACCTCAATCGAAACAAACGCCAGTATACCTGCCGCTGAGGTAAGGTTAGAGGGAGTAGAAGGAACCTTTAATGCCGTTGCCAATGGCAACGGTGAGCTTACCATCCCTAATATCTTTGAGGGAGACTATGTAGCTCACGTCAGTAGATGGGGGTTTGAAAACATCATCACTGACGTTACGATAGAGCCGGGAGAAAGCCTCAACCTGCAACTGGCTCCCGGTTACCTCGATGGCTTTGATATGGATCAGGGATGGACGGTCAGCAGTGACGCAACTTCCGGTGCCTGGGAAAGAGGGGTGCCTAACGGGACCACTCTGGGAGGAGTGCCTTCGAATCCTGATCAGGACGTAGACGGAGGTACCGACATCGGCAATTTTGCCTACGTGACGGGGAACACTGCTGGAGGGTCTGCGGGTACTGATGACGTGGATAACGGTAATACTACTTTACTTTCTCCCGCTTTTGATCCCGCTTTCTTCGGAGCCTTGAGCGAGGTGCAAATCAACTTTTCCTACTGGTTCTTCAATGCTGGAGGTACTGGATTGGCTAATGATACACTGAAGATATTCCTCGATAATGGTAGTGAAAGAGAATTCGTGCGGGTGTTCTACTCGAACGATCAAGACTCGAATACACCTACCAGCACCTGGGTGCCAGTAAGCGTAAACCTCAGTGAATTAACCATTCCCCTGACGGCTACCATGCGTTTCGGAGCACTGATCGGAGACAATAACGGAGGACATGTAGTAGAAGGCGGCATCGATGATTTCAGCATAGTGGGGGTTAATTCTCTACCGGTGGATCTGGTCGGATTCACGGCCACCCGCCTCGGGAAACAGTCTGTCAGGTTATCCTGGACAACCGTAACGGAAGTTGGAAGCGACTATTTTGACGTTCAGCGCAGCAACGACGGAATTGATTTCCTGCCCATTGGCCGTGTAGCGGCTGCTGGTAACAGCGAGCAGGTTGAGGAGTACCGGTTTGACGATGAGCGCGCGCTCGCCGGCCGTAATTTCTACCGCCTCCGGCAGGTGGACCTTGATGGGCAAACGACCTTTAGCGAAGTTCGTCTCGTTACCCTTGAAGGTGAATTAGATAAGGTACAGGTCTGGCCTAACCCTGCGCAAGAGTTTCTCAAATTATCTTCTTCCTTCTCCGGATCAATCATCATCTATCGCCAGAACGGTCAGTTGGTTGGGCAACAGCAAATTACCATCGGACAAGCTGTTGATGTGCGTCAGCTACCCGCCGGCTACTACCTCCTTAAGGCGGGAGAGGAAGTGATCCCTTTTGTGAAGCGATAGGGTAGATCTTCAGAGAAATTATTGTTGGCTCGTGGGCTAACTGTTGCCTCTGCGAAAAGAGAATAGTCTACTTGAGGGTAAGCTGTTTTCTTTTCGCAGAGGCTTCTTTTTTTGTACAACCGCCTATACCTTGAAGAAGATTCGCTTCTTATACAGGAAGTAGCACAGATACCACATCATACCCAGGGTGATAAAAGCGCTCACAATATTGGCCAGACCTTCGGAGACGCCCAGGGGCTCCAGGATGCCATTTCCAAAGATCTGCCCAAAGCCAGTCAGCCATTGATGACCAATAGTCTCAGCGAAGAGGTAGATGAAAATGGAGTTAGCACCAACGACGGCAAAAAAGACCGTCCAGCGCTGTACTTTCTGAACGTCCACCAGCCAGTAAAAGAAGCCAAGTGCCAGTATCGCCCAGCCACCTGAAGCCAGCGTAAACGAACTGGTGGCGATGCGCTTGATGATTGGGGTAATGCCGGTAAGGTCCAGGCCATACCCTATTACCAAACCGGTAACTCCAGCCAGGGCAAGCCAACGGATTTTGGACTGTTCGGGAGTAGACGACATCAACAGGTTGCCACAAATGGCACCCCAAATGGTATGCGCCGCGGTTGGCAGGCAATTTACCGTAACCCAGCCACCACCACCATTAATTTTACCCATCAGGACCATGTCCAGCCAGCTTCCAAAATTCTGATCTTTTACGAAGGGCGCGGCGGGGTCGTAAAGCCGGTACAGGACTTCCGTGAGCACCAGACAGGCAAGGGCAACACCCAGTTGCTTTTTCCAGTCCCAGCGCAAGATGAGAAAGGTCAATAAGATGGTGAAAGATAACTGAGTTAGTACATTCCACAGCTCCCAGACTGGGTGGCCATTATAAACCCAGTGCAGTCCTACGCCAAAGCACAATAACAGAAAGCAGCGCCGCAAAATGTGTTGGAAGGACTGGTTCCAGGTGGCCCCTTTTCGTTCCCGGGAGGCCAGGGAAAAGGGCATCGCAACACCGACGATGAACATGAAGAAAGGCTGGATCAGGTCCCAGAAGCGGAGACCGTTCCAGGGGTGGTGGTGAAACTGTTGCATGATCGCCGCGCCGGTACTCTCCTCGGGGAAGTATTGGGTTATCGTTCCGTATACCAAAGCAGCTTCGGCCAGGAGGAGAAACATCGTTATTCCCCGGTAAGCATCCAGGGAGAGTAAGCGACCAGTGGGGAATTGCGTCTTCATACGTTAGGTTCTATAACCTTAAGATAGGAGCGTTACGGGTATATTGGCTAGAGTTAGGAAAAAACCATTTTTTAGCAGGGGCGATCCCCTGCGGTCGCCCCAGCTAGGCACGCCCAATCATACCCCCGTTCGCTACGCGAATGCAAAATCACCTTGATCACCTCATTATAACCATGCGCGACAATCAAAAATTCATCTGCCGGAGGTGCGGCAAACCACATCAACTGGAAACAGTGATGGAGTTCCCTTTGCCCGACGATATCTCCGACATTACCAGTGGGAGGAAGCCGGGCGAACTCAAAACCCTGTTCAAGCAGAGTTATTTAATTGACGGGAAATACATCTTGACTAAATGCGCGCTTCACATTAATATTGTCGACTTACCTGATGAGCTGGAACTTCAAACCTGGATCAGGATTGAACGAGCCGAGGCAAAACGTGCTTACGGTAACACGGATGGAGAAGAAATAATTGTAACGGGCAAGCTGGTCTATCCGATACCATTTTATGGTATGTCAGATTACCCCGTCGTCAAAGTTGATCTGGTGGCAGAAGAGGTTTATCCCGTAGGGAAACTGATCTTTTCAAGTGAAGCTTTTAGGCGAGACTGGCATGACGGAATCACTACCGCCCGGCTGCAGGAGATCCTTTCGGATTTGCATCACGCTTAAAACTGTCCATCACCTTCTCCAATTTCTCCCGAATCCGGTCATTACCCAGGTTGCCAAGGCTGCCGAGGTGGGTATGCTTCAGTTCGGTGGGCGGCACGAAGGTGCCGGCTTCGATGTCGCGGCCCACCTGGGTGTAAGCATCGCGGAAGGGCACGCCTTCCAGTACCAGGTTGTTGACGGCTTCCACGCTGTAGAGGTAGGTGTATCTTGGGTCGGTAGGGAGTTCCTGGGCGCGGACGCTGGTGCGGGGGAGGGCGTAAAGAGCAATGGCCAACCCGTCCTCCAGCTGATCCAGTGCGGGGAAGATGGCTTCCTTCAGGAGTTGGAAGTCGCGGTGATAGCCCGAAGGTAAGTTGGCGGTCAACTGGCTCATCTGTGCCGGTAGCGATTGCAGCAGGTTACAACGGCCCCGGAGCAATTCGAATACGTCCGGATTCTTCTTGTGTGGCATGATGCTGGAGCCGGTCGTCAGCTCGGGGGGCAATTGCAGGAAACCGAAGTTTTGACTGCTGTACAGGCATACGTCCATTGCCATTTTGCCAACGGTTTGGGCCAGACCGGCAATGGCAAAGGCTACCAGCAATTCCGTCTTTCCCCGGCCCATTTGGGCGGCAACGACGTTGACGACTGGTTCGTCAAAGCCAAGTAATTCAGTAGTGCGATCCCGGTTCAAGGGGAAGCTGGAGCCGTAGCCAGCGGCAGAGCCAAGCGGGTTCTGGTTAACGACGTCGTAAACACCCTTCCACATCCGCAGGTCATCGATCAGCGCTTCGCCGTAGGCACCGAACCACAGTCCGAAGCTGGATACCATCGCAATTTGCAGGTGGGTGTAACCCGGGATCAGCTTGTCCTTATGTTCATCGCTCAGGTCAGTTAGCGTCCGGCTAAGTTCTGCGGTCTGTGCAACAATGCCTTCGATCCGGTGGCGGAAGTACAGCCGAAGATCCACCAGTACCTGGTCGTTTCTGCTTCTGCCAGAGTGTATCTTTTTCCCGTCATCGCCAAGGGCACGGGTCAGTAGTAATTCCACCTGGCTGTGTACGTCTTCCACCCCATCTTCGATCACAAAGTCTCCGGCCAGGGCTACCGCATGCAGCTCCTCTAACTTTTCCTTGCACCTGCGCGCCGCGCCCGCATCAAGCAAACCTACTTCGGAAAGCATCTGGACGTGCGCCAGAGATCCCTGAATGTCAAAAGGGGCCAGCTCAAGATCGAGCTCACGGTCGCGCCCGACGGTGAAGTCAGCAATACGTTGATCGAGGTCGTAGTCTTTTTCCCAGAGTTTGGTTGGCATCGCGGTGGAGGTTGGAGGTTACAAGTTGCACATTACAGGTTGTACAAGACCGTAAAAAGGTTTCGTTCCGGCAAAGATCAACCCATAGCGCTCAACTTCCCAACCTATAGGCTGGAAGAAATTTTTTTTCTACGAAAGCAGGGTCAGATCAAAGGAAAAACCCGGCAAGACATCTTCTCCTCCAATTTCGCGATTCAGGGGCGTGACCAGTTCCACAGAACGATCAGCCCGGTAAATCCACAGGCGATCGGAATCCACGTCGATCAGCCAGGCTAGTTTGACACCATTTTTAATCCAGACATTACGCATTTTATCTTCCCGATCAGCAGCTTGTCAGTTGGCGAAATAACCTCAACAATAAATTCCGGAACAATTGGCGCAAAGTGGCGTAAGCCTGACTCAGTGACTTGATCCATTTGTTCTGCTGAAACGTAACTCGCATCAGGAGGTTTTACTGAAGTATCCGGTAAGCGAAAGCCAGTGCTACTACTAAAAGCTTTTCCTCCATGAGCTCGTGCATAAAGGTTAAGGTCGGTACTGATCTCGTTTTCACGATTACCACTTAAGGGAGATACAGGCGACATAATAGTAAGGGTTCCGTTCGGTTCACGTTCAATAACCAATTCGGGATTGGCAAAACAAAAACCCTCAAACTCTTCGTTTGTCATTTCACGTGCATAAGAGATCGGCGTGCTGATGTCCGGCAGTTCTATGTACATAGTGTACTTGGCGAAAATTTTGTTACTATCAAGATGACGTTTTTGGCAGACAGTTAGTTACTCATACCAAACACTCATATCCTCCAACTCCTTTCGTGAAATCACCGGAACCGCAGCATCCTCTGCCGGGTACCCCACCGGCAGCAGCAAAAACGCTTTCTCATTCTCTGGCCGTTCCAGCACCTTTTGCAGGAAGTTCATCGGGCTTGGGGTGTGGGTGACCGTAACTAATCCAGCGTGGTGGATGGCATTGATAAGCATGCCACAGGCCAGACCGACGGACTCGTTCACGTAGTAGTTCTTTTCTTTTTCACCCGCGGCGTTCAGGTCATAGGTCTTCTTGAAGGCAACGATGATGTACGGGGCGGTGGTGATAAAGGGCTTATGCCAGTCGGTACCGAATTTTTTCAGATCGTCGAGCCAATCTTCCGACATACGGCCGTGGTAGTTCTCATATTCTTCCTTCTCTGCGGCTTCCCGGATTATTGCCTTGATGTCCGGGTTCGTAACGACGCAAAAATTCCAGGGCTGTTTATTTGCTCCGCTAGGCGCCGTTGACGCCGTTTTGAGGACCAATTCGATCACCTCTTTCGCTACCGTCCGGTCACTAAATTCCCTTACCGTCCGGCGTTCGTTTGCCTGTAGAAAAAGCCTTTTGGCTCTTTCAAGCATCTCTTCCTGGGGGTATTCCTTATGTTCGAGGAGCTGAAAACCATCTTTAGTGTGTGCCATAGAGCAAAGGTAAGTAACGGGCCGAGGCTACCCTAAAACAAAGCCGGCCGTCAGACATAATGGTCTGGCGGCCGGCAGTTCGGTTACTTTATGGTGTTCAGGACACTAGCTGACTCCGTTTGGTGAGGAGTCCAGCGAGTTATCCACTACTCCTGGCATCTCTACCGGAGGGAGTTTGTCTGCATCTACCGGTCGTGGGCCAATAAGGCGAACGAGGTCTTTGCTACTGAGCACCTCCTTGTCGAGGAGTTCTTTAGCCAACAGTTCCACTTCAGCACGTTTGTCCTTCAGCAGTTCTTGCGCACGCATGTACTGGCTGTCCAGCAACCTCCGGACCTGATTGTCAATGAGGGTAGCCGTTTCATCAGAGTAAGGGCGCTGATAAGCATCCTTGCTCATACCATAAAAGCTGACCTGGCCGACTTCCGGGTTCATACCGTAAACGGTAATCATATCGTAAGCCTGCTTAGTTACTTTATCAAGGTCATTCTGAGCGCCAGTGCTGATCTTTCCGAAGATGACCTGCTCGGCGGCGCGGCCACCGAAGGTCATACACATCATGTCGAGCATCTGCTCGGTACGGGTGATGTATTGCTCCTTTGGCAGGTACTGGGCATAGCCGAGCGCGGCAACGCCGCGGGGGACGATGGTCACCTTCACCAGCGGGCTGGCGTGCTCGAGGAACCAACCACAAATGGCGTGACCGGCTTCGTGGTAAGCAATGATTTCCTTTTCGTCTGGATTGATCAGTTTGTTCTTTTTTTCGAGTCCGCCAATGGCTTTGTCGAGGGCGTAGTTGAAGTCAACCAAGGTTACGCTGTCCTGATTGCGACGGGCAGCGATAAGGGCTGCTTCATTACAGATGTTGGCGATTTCGGCACCGGCGAAGCCTGGGGTCATTTCGGCCAGGGTGAAGGCATCAACGGTAACACCGTCGGTCTTGATGGTCTTCAGGTGCACCTTGAAGATGGCTTCGCGTCCCTTCAGGTCCGGGCGGTCGATGCCGATCTGGCGATCGAAGCGGCCCGGGCGCAGCAGGGCGCTGTCCAGTACATCGGGGCGGTTAGTTGCCGCCATCAGGATTACGCCTTTATCTGTGCTGAAACCGTCCATCTCCACCAGGAGTTGGTTCAGGGTATTTTCCCTTTCGTCGTTACCACCTTGCATACCATTACGACCACGAGCGCGGCCAATAGCGTCGATCTCATCGATGAAGATGATACAGGGCGCTTTTTCACGAGCCTGCTTAAAGAGATCACGGACCCGGCTGGCACCGACACCGACGAACATTTCAACGAAGTCTGAGCCGGACATGGTAAAGAATGGAACGCCTGCTTCACCAGCAACGGCTTTAGCCAGGAGCGTTTTACCCGTTCCGGGAGGGCCTACAAGTAAGACACCTTTAGGGATTTTACCACCGAGTGCAGTGTACTTCTTAGGGTTTTTGAGGAAGTCAACAACTTCCATTACTTCTTCTTTGGCTTCGTCAAGACCGGCAACATCGGCGAACGTGATGTTCACCTTACTGTTCTGATCGAAGAGGGTTGCCTTGGACTTGCCGATATTGAAGATCTGACCGCCGGGGCCGCCGCCACCGCCGCCAAGGCGACGCATCAGGACGATCCAGATGATCGCGATGACTGCCAGTGGCAATAACCACTGCAGGGCTTCACCGATGTAATTGGTCCGACGAACTGATTTTACCTGTACGCGATCTTCAAAAGGAATATTGAGGTTGTCCTCCTTCTCTTTGAGTTTGCTGTAAAAGACAGAAGCGTCAACTACCGGCATCACATAATCGTACCGGGTTCCACTAATACCTCCCTGAGAGGCATCCTGGTAGGCTCCGGTATCTCCTTTCTTTTCGGGAGAAATGTAGATTTCGGCAGACCGGCCATTGACCAGGTCAATATGCTCGATGGCTCCTTTGTCCTGTAGCATCTGATACAGGCGCGCGTCGTCGATCTCGTTGCTGCTTCCGCTGCCGAGACTCGAAACCACCAGTGCCAGTAGCACCAGAGACATAATGGCGTAAAGCCAGTAGCTTTGGAACTTCGGCCCTCCTTCGGGCTTGTTATCTTGATTGTTATTATCCATGTTCTTAGGCTAACGCACGATTTCCCGATTCGTTGGGAAAATCATGCTGATTTTAGGATAGAGTAGTTTGTTTACTGATCGTAAGTCGTAACTACTCCGTCACTCCAGAGGTCTTCTAACTCGTAAAACTTACGGGTTTCCGGGTAAAAAACGTGTACGACCACGTCGAAATAGTCCAGACAAATCCAATTTGCATGCCGCCCGCCGGTAACGGTTTTGGGCACTTCATTGAGTTCTACCTTCATGCGCTTCTGTACCTGTCCGGCAATGGATGATACTTGAGTAGTGGAGTCTCCTTCGCAGACGAAAAAGAACTCAGCCGGCCGGTCGTGCAGGTGGCGCAAGTCGATGCGGACAATGTTTTTACCTTTGATGTCCCGGATGCTATCGAGGATAAGTTCCAGCCTCTCCTCCATTTGAGTAGAGAGATTAGCGGGGGCAGTGGTTACAGACGTGTTCAGAATAATTGATTTTTCTTATTAAAGGTAGCAAAAACCGTACCTCTTTAGAACGAACTAAACCCTCTTTTGGGTCATTCGATACCGGTATTATCTTCAAATCAAGACAATAGGACGACATTGCCCCTTATAAACACTACACTTTTTCCTAAAGTTGCCCGCCACTACGGCGAAACAGACGGTACGAATGCTGAGGCAATGCGGGCCATCTCCGGTTCGGAGCCCCCCACAGCCGGTGCAGTGTACCGGGCCGATGAGCAAACTGCGGGTAGAGGGCAGGGAACAAACCGATGGCATTCTACCCCGGGTGACAACCTGACGTTTAGCATGGTGGTATACCCTGACCATTTGGCGGTAGACCGGATTTTTGCCCTGACACAACTGTCCGGCTTGGCAGTAGCAGAAACGGTGGCCCACTTTTTAAGCCCGGGGCTCGCCGCAACCGTTCGCCTTAAATGGCCCAACGATGTTTACGTCGGAGACCAGAAAATAGCCGGTATCCTGGTGCAGAACGGCCTGCGTGGCAGCAGCGTTTCCTGGTCAGTCATTGGCATCGGTTTGAACGTAAATGAAGCGGACTTTCCGGAGGAATTGTCGGATAAAGCCACTTCTCTTGCTCAGCTTTCCAGTACCCTCTTTTCCACCGATGAAGTTTTGAACTTTCTGCTGGCTCGGTTGGCCCAAAATTATCAGCTGTCTGATCCCCGGCGATTGAAGGAGCTCGGCCACCGCTATCAGGGCTTGCTCTATCGTCACAACCTGCCTGGCCGTTATCAGGAAGTTGAAACTGGTACATACTTCTTCGCCGTTTTACGGGGTGTGAATGAAATTGGCCAGCTACGACTGGAGCTGGCGGAGGGGGGAGAACGGATGTTTTCTTTACGGGAAGTTAGGTTTGTTTAACTCGTTTAACCAATGTGTAGTCATTGGTATAAGGTCCGAATTTAGCCTCGTATCGTTTCCGGACATCCAGATAACTGCCAAATACACTCTGATTTCCTTTAAGTGAAGTTTTGGTAATGATTCTTCCCCTGAAAACGTCATGGGGAGACATCTGGATGATACATTCGTCTTCTAGTTGAAGGTATGGGGAAGCAACCATTCGCATTCTTCCCAAGACAGAGACTCGTACTTCCGAACCATCAAATACATCTTCTGCCAGGTACAAGTCATTTCCCAGGTGCCTGGTGATTCTTACGATTGCAACAATAAAGTTCTGCTCCATGACTGCTTCTCTTTTATCATTCCTTGCACCTGCGGCCCCGCCCCAATAAGTAGTCTTGTAGTTCGGTAGTCGGTAGTCTGGTAGAGCTACCACAAGTGCCATTAGCTGCGCTTTGCACACTCACCCATCACATGCGATAGTTCTACAAGTTTATCAATCTAAGCCCTTTGCCCTTTCAATAGGCTTGACCCCTTCCGCCATCCACATGGGCATCGGTTCTCCCATCAAATAATGATCAAAGAAGGCAGCCATGCGTGTCTGGAAATCGGCCCGATTTGCAGTTTTCAGTGGCCAGTGCGGCTCGCCCCGGTAATTGAGCATCCAGGCAGGTTTACCCAATCGGCGTAAAGCAGTAAACCACTCAATGCCCTGCTCCCACGGCACCGCACTGTCGTGATCGTTGTGCAGGATCAGCAGCGGTGTATTGATCTTGTCGGTAGTGAACAGCGGGCTGTTTTCGTAATATCGCTGGAAGTGACTCCACGGCGTGCCGCCGATGCGACTCTGCGTATGCTCATACTGAAACTGCCGGCTTCGCCCCGAGCCCCAGCGAATACCGCCATAGGCAGAAAACATGTTGACCACCGGTGCGCCAGACTCGACGGCGGCGAACAGGTCGGTCTTCGTCACCAGATAGGCTGCCTGGTAACCACCCCAACTATGTCCCTGCATCCCAATTCGCTCTTTGTCGATGAACCCTTCCGCCAGTAGGCTGGTCAAACCACTCATCACACAGTCGTAGGCACTTTCGCCAGGGTACCCAATACGGTAAACCACGTCCGGATTGAAAATAACGTAGCCCTTGCTGACGTAGTGGCTGTAGTTGATGCTACTCCGCCCCACTAAGGGTGTCTGGTGGCGGTAGACCCGCTCGCTGCTCCGCTCGTAGTAGTTGACCATCAGCGGGTATTTCTTGTTTGGGTCGAAATTGTCTGGTTTTACCAACTGGCCCTTAAGGGTACGGCCCTGCAGATCGGTCCATTCATAGGTTTCATTGGTGCCCCAGGCGAAGTCTTTTTGTTGAGGGTTGGCCTGAGATATCCTGGTTCCTTCTTTAGCCATGTCGCCGGTCAGTCGCAGATCAGGGAATTCCCTGAAGTCGGATCGGGTATAGAGGTACTGTTCGGCCGACCGTGCTTTGGCGAAATCGCCGAAATTCTTCGGGCCGGAACGTAAACTGGTGAAGCTGCCGTCGGTCAGCTTCAACCAACCGTAACCTTCATGGTAAGTGTCTTGGTGAAACGTGGCGGCCAATACCTTTTCCGAGGGATCGATGAACCGATTTTCCGGATCGAGATCCTGAAGGAAGTAGCGAATGTTCTTCTCCCGGCCTTTTGTTAGTCGAACCGGTTTTTCTTTCCCGGCGGGGTCCAGTTGCCAGAGGTCGTAACGATCAGCTACTAAGAACTTGTTGCCGCCGGACAGCGTGCCCTGGTAACCATAGCTGCTGGGGTGCATCGGCCGGTCGTTGATCTCGTCGTAGAAAACGCCGGTGGCGTTGGTGGTCAATACGTGCGCCTGGCCATTGGCGGCATCAAAACTGTTCCAGGTGGTGTCTGTCTGGTTGTACCAAACCAGGTATTTACCGCCTTCGAGCCAGCGGGCGGGGGTGACTTGGCCGTCGAGCATTGCTTTGCGTTCGCCCGTGCGCAGATCCACTACGGTGGTATTCCGGGCGCCGGGCCCGCCTTCCCACATAGTCTCTTTGGAGTAGGGACGATCGTCATAGACCATTACATAGTGGCCGGTGAGGTCGTTGGGTTGGTAATCGTAAGGCCGATCCGGGGTGCCGAGTTGCAGGAAACTGTTGGCTTTGGTCCGGTAAACGGCCAGGAAGGTGCGTTTCTCTTCCGCTCTAAGGCGGAGGTTTTCCTCGGTGTACATCCGGTCGTCATCGGTCGTCCAAATTTCGACGTCGGCAATTTCTTCGTCGAGTAGATTAGTGTCACGCTCCGGCCGGCGCGGCGTAGTACCGAAGAAGAGGTAGTCGCCGTTGTCGCTGAACTCCGGAGTGCGGTCGTCAGAGATGCGGCTGCCTTGCGGCATCCAGTCGAGGGCCTCGCCCGTCAGCTTTTCTGCCGTGCGGTCATCGCCCTGCCAGTGGTGAAGGTGGAAGGGCTTTTGAGCGTCCTTCGCCTCTTTATTAGCGGTGAGGAAGGCGGCTTGGCTGCCGTCGTTGCTCAGTGCCAGGGCAGTGTAGTCGCCCTCATCGCTGCTGAGGGTTTGCCACTGTAGATCGTCGGCAAGGCGTAGAATACCGGCTTTCCAGGAGCTGTCCTTGGCGGTTTGGTGCGCCAGCACTACGGCGGCGTCACGAGCCAGGAGGAAGGATTTTACGCCTTCGAGGTAGAAGCTGTCCGGGGTGCTGAACGACCGCACCAGCAGTCGGTGCGCATCTTTGTCCAGTCCTTTTTGCAGGCTGTCGGGTAGGGTAGAGTCGGTCGTATAGGCGTAACGACCACTCCAGCGTTCTCCGGTTTTGAAGTCATAGACCCGGGGAATGATGCGGGGCTCCGGTTCGGTCAGGTGCCATACCAGTAGGCTGTCCATTTTGGCCAGTTTGTCCTTGGCTTTCTTTTTTTCGGAGAGTTTTAGTGCTTTCACGGTAGCCATGCCTGGCTTGAGCAGACCGATCAGGTGTTGACCATCGTAACTTAGTCGGGCGCGGTGTAGCCGGGGAAACCGGCGTTCGGTTTTCGTCTTGCCGTCATAGACTACGGCAATGGGGTCGCCAACGTCTTTTGTCAGGGTGTAAAGGACAAACCTGCCATCGGCACCGATCTCTTCATCGTCGATCACGTTCCAGGTCTGCATGTCTGGAATGGTGATGGCTTTTTGGGCGCGGCCGCTGGTGCAGAGGAGGGTTAGGAGGAGCAGGGTGGGGAGGAAGTGGTGGAATCGCATGGTGGGGGGCTTGTTGGAGCCGAAAGCTACGGTATTTGGCGCGAATGAAGGGTAGCGCCTTGTTGACGGGACTACTCCCTAGTCGGAAGACGAACTTTCGTCCGGCTACGCCAGGCCAAAAGAATTCGGCTGACGACTTTAGTACCTTAGCCCCCATGACCCCCTACCACATCGGCCTGGACGTAGGCACCACCGCCACCAAAGCCTGCGCCTTCAATGCTTCCGGCGAAATGATCGGCATTGCCGAACGGGAGTACGAATTGCTTCACCCGGAACCGGGCGCTGCCATTCAGCGGCCTGTGGAAGTGCTCAGGGCCGCCGGGGAAGCACTGGCCGAACTGGTTGAATCTACCGATGGCCAGCCGGCCGGCGTCGGCCTGAGCTGCCCGATGCACAGCCTCATTTTATGTGATGAGAATGAAGTGCCGCTGGACCATGTCATCACCTGGGCCGATACCCGTGCGCAGGCAGTGATGGACGAGATCAGCCAGGAAGACCGCAGGGAGTTACACCGGATTACCGGTACGCCCGTCCATCCGATGTCTCCGTTAGTGAAGCTGCGTTGGCTGCTGCGGGAAGACCCCGCACTGAAAGACAAGGCAGCGTACTGTTATGACCTTAAATCTTTCCTGACGAAATCCTGGACAAAAAAGGCGGCGCTGGATGAGCAGCTCGCCTCCGCCACCGGGATGTACGACAATAGAAAGGGGGAATGGTCGGAACTGGCACTAACCATCGCCTCAGGAGAGGCGAAGAATGGATTTCCCTTTGAGTTACCACCAGTACTCCCCGCCAACCACGAACTAAAATGGGATAAGGAAGTGGCCGAACGCCTCGGCCTTACCGGCGTTCCGCTCTTCCTCGGAGGTTCCGACGGCGTACTGGCCAACGTGGGCAGCGGGATCATGGAACCGGGAGACGTGGCGCTGAGTATCGGTACCAGCGGTGCCGTCCGCACCACCCACGGCAGCGCAGAGGTTGACCCTAAATACGGTCTATTTAACTACAAGATGAAGGACGGCCTGTACGTCATTGGTGGCCCCACTAATAACGGCGCCAAGGTGCTGGAATATTGGCAAGGACTCCTCTCCGGGCATTACGCCAACGTGGGCGAACTGATCGATGGTGCCTTTACCGTCGATCCGGAAGATTGCCCCACCTTCTCCCCCTGGCTCTATGGCGAGCGCGCGCCTCTGTGGGATGCCGCTGCTGCGGCAGGTTTAGAAGGCCTGCGTGGCCATCACGGCCCAGCTCACATCGCCCGTGCCGTTTTGGAAGGGGTAACCGGAAACATCGTCAACATCCTCCGGAAGCTGGAAGAAGTCGTAGGCCCCGCCAATCGGATCCTGGCCAGTGGCGGCTTTACGAAGTCGCCGGAATGGGTAGCACTGGTCGCCGTCCGTTCCGGCCGGAAGGTGGAGGTGGCTGATGCGGCGCAGGCTTCCGCTTACGGCGCCGCCCTGGTTGCCA
Source organism: Neolewinella persica DSM 23188 (assembly GCF_000373105.1). Classification (GTDB taxonomy): domain Bacteria; phylum Bacteroidota; class Bacteroidia; order Chitinophagales; family Saprospiraceae; genus Neolewinella; species Neolewinella persica. The sequence goes on from NZ_KB890434.1 coordinate 94,271, forward strand.
TCAACGCCCAAACGGACCTCGAAGCGTCGCGTAGCGACCTTTGAGCGTCCGTTCGCGCATCCACCTTCGCCCGCTCCCCCTTTGCTTTCAAATTCCGAAGCCCGCACCCGCGCCCGCGCCCAAAATCGACATCAGCCAGTAAGCAAACGGCGGCACCAATAACAAGCCATTCACCACTATGGCATACCAGTTCTCGTCCTGCTTGCGGTAAGTCAGGTAGGTTATTGGTAAAAGGGCCAGATAAGCAAGCCCCAGAGATATGCCCAGATTAGAAGGGTAGATGCATCCGTCCCATAGGTTTTGAGCCATCAGAATACAAAAGATCAGTGCGCCATAGACCAGGACCTTGTGCAACCTTGGTCGTTCATTCGCCATGGTTCGAACGCCCTGTGACCGATCAAGAACCACGTCTCGTAGATCGAATAACATCGCCGCGGCACCGGTGAATAATAGGCGAATGAGACATTCAACATAAAAATTCTGCGCCGTCATTGTTGGAGGAAGACATGAAAAAGGGGTGATCAAGCCGAGTAAGTCATTCTCTGATTCCGGTACTATAAAAGCGCTAGCAGCAGTGTTGATCACCATAACCGGTAAGACGACGGTCATGATCGTCCACGCAACGGCAACCCACACAACTTTTAGGTAGGGCAGGTCCCGTAGTCGCCGCCAGCCAGGCAGCGGCGGCGTTAGATAGAAAACTGTGAGCGGGACGGCGGCTAAGAGGCACCACCAAATTGCCTTAAGGAAGGTAAAACTAAGGAGAATCGCCAAGGCTATGGACAGGCCGCCTATCCATAGACTCGTTTTTGGGGCTTCGGCGACAAGTTCATATCGCCGGCTCTGCGGTCGGATGCCGGCACGTTGGAAACTTAAGTAACGATGTAAGGTGTAAACGCCGAGCGTAGCTAAGAAAATAAAGGAAAGAACGGGCCATTCACTAACGCAGGTTTGATTGCCATACACAAGCCGAAGGCTCAACCAAGACAAGCCCGTAGCCGCCAGCGCAATCCAGACGTGCCCGTAGAATACCCAATTGAAAAGGCGGTTAGCGGTCATAAGGAGGTGCCCGGACGGTGAAACGGTGTGGGTTACTTACGTCCCGTACCCCAAAAAGTTTGGCAAGGTTTGTGTATTTCAGTGGTAAGCTACATCCATGGTCTAAAATCCAAACCATGAAACTCCTGTTTTCCCTTTTATTCTCCCTTCCCTTTTTCCTTCACGCCCAGTGCGTCACCGGTACGATCACTGATGCTGACGACGGTTCTCCATTGATCGGAGTTAGTATCCTTTGGGAAGGAACTACCCAGGGAACCGTTACCGATTTCGACGGAAAATTCAGCCTGTGTGTTTCCTCTCCTGATTCCGTGGTATTGGTGATGACTTATACCGGTTACGAAACGCTGGAAACCCTGGTAGCCCCGGGCCAGAAAATAGGGATAGTAAAATTAGAATCTGGCAGCCAGTTACTGGAAGAGGTTGTCGTCACCGCATATGCCGTTCAGCGTAAAAAGGATGTGGCCCGGTCCGCAGCAATTTCCAGACCGGCCAACTATGGTGCCCGGTATCAAAACTCGCCCGCCTATGCACCGGAACCGACCCAGCAGGAATCCTATAATAAAATTACCCGCAACGGATTTATTAAAACTAAAGAGCAAAACTTCTCCACAATTTCCACTGACGTGGACCGGGCCGCCTACGCCAACGTTCGCCGAATACTAAATGAAGGAAAAATCCCCCCGGCAGATGCCGTCCGCACAGAGGAATTAATTAATTATTTTAAATACCAGGATCCTGATCCCAAAACGAAAGACGGAATTGCATTGCGAACGGAGTTTATAACCTGCCCGTGGAACGAGCAAAACCAATTGCTTCGCGTAAGTGCCCGTACAATGCCCATCACAAATGAAGACTTACCGCCAGCTAATCTCGTCTTTTTACTGGACGTTTCCGGCAGTATGAGCAGTGCTAATAAATTGCCGTTGGTGAAGGAGAGCCTGAAAATGTTGACCCAGAGTTTGCGCGCAGAGGATAAGGTTGCCATCGTGGTCTACGCCGGCGCAGCCGGCCTGGTATTACCACCTACTTCGGGTAAGGACCCGGCAACGATCGTTGCCGCACTTGATAAGTTGAGCTCCGGTGGTTCCACTGCCGGCGGAGCCGGCATTCAGCTGGCCTATAACGTAGCCCGGAAGCATTTCGTCCAGGGCGGAAATAACCGTATTATTCTCGCCACCGACGGTGATTTCAACGTCGGTACCAGCAGCCAGGAAGGCTTGTTGAAACTTATCGAAAAAGAACGTGAAAGCGGCATCTATCTTACGGTTTTGGGCTTCGGAACCGGGAATTACCAGGAAGGAACGATGCAGGAATTAGCCGATCGCGGCAACGGTAACCATGGTTACATCGATTCTCCGGCGGAGGCGAAAAAGATACTGGTCAGCGAGTTTGGTGGGACGATGTACACCGTCGCAAAAGACGTGAAGCTTCAGCTCGAATTCGATCCGGAAGTAGTCGCCGCTTACCGCCTCATCGGCTACGAAAACCGGCTGTTGGCCAAGGAGGACTTTGACGACGATACGAAGGACGCCGCCGAAATGGGGGCTGGCCATAACGTAACCGTTTTGTACGAAATAGTGCCGGCAGGAGAATATAAAGAAGCTAATTACTTAGGCTACCTCCGACTTCGGTATAAACCCAATACTGGCGGACCATCTAAAAAGGAATCTTATCCCGTTGCGGCCAACCACCATACCGATGCTACCGCCTCAAACGATATCCGTTGGGCCGCAGTGGTGGCGGAGTTCTCCATGCTTTTGACGGACAGTAAACATAAAGGATCGGCGAACTGGAAGCATTGCCTGGAAATGGCAAATAAATCTATTGGAAAGGATACTGAAGGGTATCGTTCGGAAATGATAACTTTGATTGGTAAGGCGGAGGCTGTTGCTAATGTGAAGAATAAGTAACTGATGGGAAATAGTTGGTTTTATACTCTATTGGGGTTAAACCTCAAAATACTTGAAGCTCATCCCGCCATCAATCCGTTGCAAAGTCTCGTAAATCAGCTTGATCACGCCTTCCACGTCGTCCCTATGCGCCATCTCCACCGTCGTATGCATATAACGTAGCGGTAGGCTGATCAAGGCTGAAGGTACGCCGCCGTTGGAGTAGGCAAAGGCGTCGGTGTCCGTGCCGGTGGCACGGCTGCTAGCCTCGCGCTGGATGTCGATATCGTTGGCTTCAGCGGTATCGATGATCAGCTTGAGCAATTTATTGTGTACTGCCGGAGCATAGGTGACGCTGGGCCCTTTACCCGCTATAACTTCTCCGACCTTAGCTTTATTAAGCAGCGGCGTACTGGTGTCGTGGGTTACATCAGTGACGATCGCTACGTGTGGTTTAATGTTGTCTGCGATCATTTCTGCACCCCGCAGGCCTACTTCTTCCTGCACCGAATTGACGATGTAGAGCGAAAAGTCCAGCTCGATGTTGTTCTCTTTAAGCAATCGCGCCACCTCGGCAATACAGAAGCCGCCCATCCGGTTATCGAGGGCGCGGCCGCAGTAGAAGGTATCGTTCATTACCTCCAGTTCATCTGGGTAAGTGATTACGGAGCCAACGTGAATACCCATTTCGAGGACCTCTGCCTTGTCCTTCGCACCTACGTCGATGGTGATGTTGTGAATTTGTGGTTGGAGTTTAGCTTCGTCTCCACGACGGGTGTGAATGGCCGGCCAGCCGAAAACACCGCGCACAATCCCCTTGTCTCCATGAATATTTACCCGCTTTGAAGGGGCGATTTGGTGGTCGCTGCCTCCGTTACGGATCACATGGATAAACCCACTTTCAGTGATGTAATGCACAAACCAGCTGATCTCATCAGCATGTCCTTCAATTACGACGCGATAATCCTTGCCGGGGTTAATGATCCCGTAGGCCGTTCCGTAATTGTCCAGCCCTACCTCATCAACGAAAGGACGGATATACTCTAGCCACAGCTTCTGCCCAGACGACTCAAAGCCAGTCGGAGAGGCATTGTTAAGGTAACTGTTGAGGAATTTTTCAGATTGCTTGGTAAGTATTGCCATTGTTGGTCAGGTAGTTAGTTGGTCAGATCGTCAATTGGTAAGTTGTTGCGTACTGTTTGACTAATAAGGCGGGAACGCAGGTGCAGTAGAAATTTGTAGGAGCAGTGTAAACCAGCCAAAATCACCCGGTTCATTTTTGCTTTTGCTAAAGACGGAGGTTATGCAGCCTGGAAGTCCTCGCTCCATGCTCTTGGGTCTTCCCGCCAACTGCTTAGTGCTTTAGCTTCTTCATTGGAAATGTAGGCGGAATCTGCTGCTTCAACCAACAAGGTTTCGTAGCCGCTGATGGTGGCGAGTTGTATGTCTGCCAGGGCAAAGGCACGAACGGCGGCCGGGAACTCATAGCTGAAGATGGCCACTGCGCCGATAGCATCACCTCCCGCTGCCTTTAGCGCATCTATTGCTTTTAGTGAAGAACCTCCCGTTGAGATCAGGTCCTCCACCACCAGGTATCGTTGGCCGGGGGTGACCCTGCCTTCAATTAGGTTTTGGCGACCATGCTCTTTCGCCTTCGATCTGATGTAAACGAAAGGCAAATTCAGCCGGTCGGCTAACAGTGCGCCGTGTGGGATACCTGCGGTCGCAACGCCTGCGATGCCTTCAATATTTTCAAAGCCTGCCGCCAACTCCACTAGGCCGTCAATGACTTCGGTACGAATGCTCGGGTAGGAGAGGAGTACCCGATTGTCACAATAAATGGGAGACCTCAGACCACTTGCCCAGGTGAATGGCGTAGTGGGTTGAAGCTTTACGGCACCTACCTCTAGGAGACGACGGGCTATTTTTGCAGCAGTACTCATATCGTAACGTATTAGTTCAGAACCTTAAGAGAGGCAGGCGTACTGTAACTTACAGCGGAAAACCTATAACTTAAAATCGCCGCAAATGTACGTAATCTATATCAACGACCGACCGCTTGCCCTGCTTTCAAAAACAGAACATCGCACCGGCGCCCTCGCCCAGGAAATCTTAAATTCAGAAACACACCTAACTGCGATGTACAGCGGGAAGCCAAGAACCCTGCTTCATTACGCGGATATGCTGGAGAAAGGAAGCCCTAAAGTTGTATCCGTAGCTATCGTTGCCAAGGACCTGGGGGATTTATGGAAAGATTTTCAGAGCCATTATCGCTGGTTACCGGCAGCAGGTGGCGTGGTGCGCCACCGCGAACTGGATAAGCACCTGTTCATCTTTCGTCGAAACTTTTGGGATCTCCCCAAAGGGAAAATAGACAAAGGAGAAGATGAACCAACGGCGGCACTCCGGGAGGTGGAGGAAGAAACAGGTATCTCAGACCTGACGCTGGGTAAGGCGCTGCCAACAACCTACCATACCTATCGGAACCGAAAAGAGAAGCGAGTCCTAAAGCCAACCTACTGGTTTGAGATGGACACCAGCCAGTCAGCGCTTGTGCCACAGGTTGAAGAGGATATTGAAATCGCAGAATGGAGAACTATCTCAGAGGTGCTTGCGGGCCCGGACCCCATCTATAAGAGCCTCCGTTTTTTGCTGGAGCAAGTCTTGTGACTTCAACGTGGGAACAATTTAAACTTTTGACGCTGATACTAAAATTTTTACTGCCATCTCAAATCTGACCAATATGATCCCTTTTTGGGGGGTCGGGCTACTTTCTATTAGCATGGGGGCTCAAATTTGCGATTTTACTAAGGCAAAAAGGCAACAAGAAAGTATAAAGCACAGAGTTTTTTTTGCTTTCTTCTTCTCTAAATGCTTATTCGTATTATATTTGTGTGTTCCTCTTTGGAGTTGACCTAGAGGTTTTTTTGAGTTGAAACCCACTTTTTTCTGTCCAATTCTTTTTAAAAAAAGTGTATATACTCCAGATCAGCTAGCACGCTAATAAGCTTTACTATTTGGTCTGAAATTGGTTACATATTTTTTTATTCTTAATGTTTTGGTTTTTACTTTGTGAGTTTCGACTCTGTGTTTTGCTTTTATTTTAATCTCTTATGAAAAATAGACTTCCGAATCCTTTAGGATTCTCTCCAGATTCAAGTCTGAGGCTTTTTCGTGCGTGCGCTACGGAAAAGAAAAATTTAGCCTTTTCCCGGCCCCGGGGAAGGGCTGTTGTCGTTTGTTTTCTCTCTAAAATCATGGAAATTTTAAACCTCTATTCGCTAGCCTCTCTGGGGCGGGCGAACTGCAACTCTCATCTCATGAAAAATTGTTCTAATCAACGTCCCTGGAAATTCATCTTTCAAGGAATCCTGACATTATTTGTTTCCGTCTTGTCTTTAGCAAGTCTGTCAGGCCAGGTGGTGGTTACAGCTGCTGCAAGTTGTTCAGACGGCGCAGGAGGGAATGCTGCAGAAAACGCCTATTATGTTACGGTAAGTAATGTGACGAATGATACGGCCACTGTTATAACCGACTTTAACGTTACGGTCGATGGCGTATTACTGACTTTCACACCAGGAGACGAGCCACTTGTTTTCGGCCCTTTCACCCATAGCGGTACCGGAGGTGCAGTCCGGGTGGTAGATGTCTTGGACAATACTAATGGAGGAGATGCTACCCGAGAGGAGATTCCGGAAGTCTTGTGTGGTGTTCGCCCTGATGGCGGACAGGCATCGGGTGGTTTCTGTATGACAACAACAGATTCCGATGCGTTGAGCGGTGCAATTTTGGCACAGTCGGCTCCAGGAAGCTTCATGGCCGGAGGGACGAGTGGCCAGATTCAAACCTACGTACTGGTTGATGCTGCCGGTTTCATAGTACAAACAAACCTGACGGGCCTCTTCACGGGCCTGCCAAGTGACACCTATCAGGTCTTCGCGGTAAACTATCGCGATACCGAACCTGTAGACGAATTCCTTATTCCGGGGGAATCTTTTGATGAAGTCCTTAATGGCTTGCCCGGTGATGCGGATGACAGCCAATTGGATGGTGCCTGTTATACGGTATGTAATACGGATCCCGTGATTATGGTTCCGGTCAACTGCCTTAGCATCGGTTCTACCGTATTCACGGATATCGATAATGATGCTACCTACGAACCGCTTGCCGGTGAAATGGGCATTCCCAACGTTACGGTAAACCTCTTTACCACAAGTGTACTTTCCGGTATGATCGATAGCTTAGTGGCTACGACAACTACTGATTCTGACGGTAACTACTTTTTTGGAGGTCTGGGCGAAGGAAACTTCCAGGTTTCTATCCCTACCACTCCTACTGGATTCCCGCTGAGTTCAACTAATGGAACAACTCCAACGGATGCTACAGGCGATAACATGGACAGTGGTATCCAGGCAATGACCGGAGATCCGGTTATCAGTCCGGTTATTATGCTGATGGCAGGGACGGAGCCTACGGGTTCGAGTGAATTCGGAGAAGGTGGCGATCAGGATGATAACACTAGCAACATTACGCAGAACAACGGCGTGGTAGTCTCTTCTTCCACAAATACAAGCGATGATGACGCGAACGGAGATATGACAGTCGATTTTGGCTTTGTGCCAGCTATGTCTCTTGGTTCTACCGTTTTCTATGATGTTGACAACAGCGGTGACCAAAGCCTGACTGATCCACTGGAAGGCGGTATTGATATGTTGACGGTTAACCTATATACTACGAGTGTGCTTACAGGTTTGGTTGATAGCCTCGTTGAGTCGACCATGACGAACGAAAATGGCGATTACCTTTTTGACTCTTTACCTCCCGGTATCTATGTCGTTGGTGTCGTTGCGGGCTCAGAAGCTCCAGTCTCATCTTCCGGTACTGCCGTTTCAATAGACCCCGAAGACAATACGGACGGTAACAGTGATGGCTCTGCTACTACAGCTGCTCTTGATGAGTCACTTTCAGGTCCCGTTATGCTGGTCTACAATATGGAGCCAAACGCTACGATTGAGACTTTCAGTGGTGGTGGTCAGGATGACGCCGACGAACTCAACGGCAACATGACGGTTGACTTCGGCTTCGTGCCGACGAACAGCGTTGGCTCCACGGTCTTCTACGATATGAACAATGACGGTATGCAGGTTGGAGCCAACGAGATTGGTATCGCCGGCGTAACGGTCGAGCTTTATGCCGATATCGACGGAGACGGCACGCCGGAGACCCTGGTCGGTACGACAATGACGAACCTCAATGGCGATTACTTCTTCGGTAACCTTCCCGACGGTACCTACACGGTAGTGATCCCGACGTCTCCGGACGGAGCGGGTATGAACTCCGATGGACAGGACGTTACGCAGG
>NZ_KB890435.1 GCF_000373105.1 Neolewinella persica DSM 23188
GGGCCCTGCAGGCTCATGTCACAGTTGTCCAGTTCCGTAAAGTCCCACTCGTTGTTGCGCAGGGTGTCGGCGCCGTTTTCGTCAAGGTAGACGGTCAGTTCTGCGGGGCATTCGAGGGTTGGGGGAATTTCATCGACTATCGTAACGTCGTAAGTACACTCGCCACGGTTACCGCTCATGTCGGTCGCAACGACCGTCCGCTGGACGGTGGTGCCAACGAAGGAACAATCAAAGGTGCGACCGTTAATGGGACCACCCACGGTGAAGGGACCGGAAGGGTCCATGTCACAGTTGTCGTCGATACTGACCACGGCATCGTCGTTTTCGATCATGGCGGTGCCGTCGGCACCGATGGCTACCGTGATGGCTTCGCAGACGATGATCGGGGCGATGGTGTCGATGACGGTGACGTCATAAGTACACTCGCCGCGGTTGCCGCTCATGTCGGTGGCTACCACCGTCCGCTGGAAGGTAGAATCGGCGAAAGAACAATCAAAAGTGCGTGCGCTAGGGCCGCCCATGGTGAAGGGACCGGAGGGGTCCATGTCACAGTTGTCGTCAATGCTGACCACAGCGTCGTCGTTGGCGATCATCGCCATACCCATACTATCCAGGGCTACCGTGATGGCTTCGCAGACGATGATCGGGGTGATGGTGTCCTGAACGGTAAATAACCGTTCACACATAGTCATCTGGCCACAGCCATCGGTAGCGGTATAGGTAAACGTATAGGTTGTACCGGCTACGTTAGGATCACCAACGATTACCGTGTCCGTGGCCGTCACTACAGGAGTTCCACAGCCTGAGGTGGCCATTACTTCGTCAATAGCAATGTCAGGGAAGGCACCACAATCCACCAGGGTGTCACCAAGGCAGGTAATTTCTGGAGCGGGGCCATCAAACATGATGGTTGCACGGAAAGTGATCGTGTCAGCAGATTCGTTATCGGCTTCATCCAGGGCAACGTACCGATTGAGGATGTCCGTTGAGCAGCCGGGGACGATGTTCTCTTGAATAGTAGAAACAACCTGAAGCCGAATATCAGCGAGATCGGTACAATTATCGGAAACGCAGCCGTTTCTGAAATCCAGGGTACCAACTGAGGAACCGCCGACCGCAGATAGGATGGAGCTATCAATGCCGATAGTTACTATTGCCCCGGGGGTATTAGGACCAAGGCCGACAGGACATCTGGAGAAAGTTTCGGCGAATTCAGTACACGTGACAACCGGAGCCTCGGTATCAACGGCAGCAGAGACCGTACCATTTATCACCACATTATCAAAACGCAGCGTACCACCTGTCCCAGTTGAGTTGAAGCCAAATATTCTTACTTTGATCACTTCTCCAGAAAAAGCACCAGAAAAAGTAAAGCTTTCATAGGAAGTAGAAGCCAGAGATGAACTGTTGGAACCACCATAGACCTGGTTAGGCACAAAAGCCGCATTGTTCGAAATAAGAACTTCAAATGTTTGAGGTCCGGTCCCCGAACGATCCAAATCAAAGGAGATGTCAGTAACATCGAGGGTAAAACAAGGATCGGCGGTAATGGTAAAATCCAGGTAGCTATCGCCGGCAATTCCACCAGCAGGCCAATTGTTTGCGGTATAGGCTTCGGTTCCGGGGCCGTTACCACCTACGAAACCGATGTTACCAACACCAGGGCCAAACATAGCATCAGCAGCTGTAGCATTAGTGGCAACAGTGGCTGGGGATGCGGTACCAGGATCAGGTTCAAAAGTCCAGGTAGCAAGCTGCGCCTGCAAACTAAAACTGAGGAGGGCTGCTACCATTATGGCAGCAATTCGGGTAAAGTCGTTCTTCATATCTTCTGAGATTATTAAAAAAAGAAGTGGTGAGGTCACACCACAAAACAAAATGCCCTCAAAGCTACGAATAAGAGATTAAGGAATAAGGGTTTATACCTGTTTTTTGAAAAATCTATATAAATTCTGTTGGTTTGAGTGATTACTCCTCAAAAAAACAGTCCCTTCCCCGGCTTGGCCGAAGAAGGGACTATAAAAAAGACGATTCGTCTTATCTATCCACAAAAGTGATCGCCTCACCAGTTTTACCTGCACGGCCGGTACGACCGACGCGGTGAATGTAGACATCGTAGTCAGTAGGGGCCTCGAAGTTGATGACGTGGGTGATGTCATCAATATCAAGTCCACGAGCGGCAACGTCGGTAGCACAAAGCGCCTTAATCTTACCGTTCTTGAAGTTATTGAGCGCTTTCTGGCGGTAATTCTGACTTTTATTGCCGTGAATTTCATCTGCCTTGATGCCCGCCTGGTTGAGCTTCTTAGTAACCTTCTTTACGCGGTGCTTGGTTTCGGCGAAAACCAGTACGCGCTTCAGTTCAGGTTCCTTCATCAGCTCGATCAGCGCATCGAATTTCTCGTCGCCGCTAACGTAGCGGACAGTCTGGTTGATGTGCTCAGCACTGGCTTCGCCACTGCTGACGGCATGAGTGACCGGGTTGGTCAGGAAGTGATCGAGTAATTTCTTTTGCGTCTTGTCCAGTGTAGCGGAGAAAAGCAGGGTCTGGTCACGTTCGCCCATTTGGTCGGCGAGGTACATTACGTCTTTCTGGAAGCCCATGTCGAGCATCCGGTCGAACTCGTCGAGGATGAGTACGGAAGCTTCCTGGAGCTTGATTTTTCCTTGTTGGAAAAGATCCTTCAGACGGCCGGGTGTGGCTACGATCAGGTCGTAGTCCCGCTTCAAGCGCTGAATATCGGTATTGATGTTACGACCGCCAATGAGGCAGACGGAAGAGAAGGTGGTACCCTTTGAAAGTATCTTGAACTCATCTTCAATCTGCAGGGCCAGTTCACGCGTTGGCGCAAGGCAAAGTACCTGGAAAGGTTCGTCTTTAAGCAACGCATCAATGATTGGGATGAGGAAGGCACCAGTCTTACCGGTACCGGTAGTAGCGATACCCATCACGTCACGCAAGTCAACGATGGAAGCGAAGGCCTCCTCCTGAATCTGGGTGGGGCGAACCCACCCGGCGTTACGGATAGCAATTTTGAGTTTAGGGTGAATGTCCCAGTCGTCGTACTTCGTTTTAGAGATGTATTCGACCGACTTCATAGGAACGGCTTCGTGGACCATCAACTCCGCATCGATGGGCTTGTAAACATGGGTAGAACGACGGTCACGACCACCGCCACGCTGGCCACCACCGCCTCCGCGATTAGGGCCTCCGCCGTTAGATTTCTTACGACGGGAATTGGGGCGGCTAGTGCCACCACCGGAACGATTATTACTCATATGGTAATTCGGGGAGAACCTTGAGATCAGCGGGATTACAACACGCTCAGGATCAAAGGTTTAAAGAAAATCATGCGCCAACATGACGCTAAGACCGACAGTAATCCACGGGGCTCGTTGCCGCCGCTCATCGGAATTTGGTGCAAAGGTACTAAAAATGTTGCAGTAGTTGCAGTAGTTGCAGTAGTTGCAGTAGTTGCAGTAGTTGCAGTAGTTGCAGNGTTGCAGTAGTTGCAGTAGTTGCAGTAGTTGCAGTAGTTGCAGTAGTTGCAGTAGTTGCAGGTAAGCTGCCCGGTTAGGACGCTAGCGACAAAATAAAGTAACAACTTTAACAAAAAAGATAACGCTGCCCTTCAGCAAGCAGACTGCCTGCGATGTGGGTAACGTCGCAAACAACTTAATAAGTTCGCCCGGAGGGCGAAAAAGTACCACACGACCCCGCCGGAGCGGTTTGACTCCTCGAAAAAAACATGGTTGGGATAGCTGGTATGGTTCGGTAATCCCCTTGTCCTTCTTTCGGCTCACGCCGAAGGTCGGAAGCCTGACAAGTCAAAGGCTTTGAGGCCCGCCCTAGACAAACCTAAGTCACTTCCCAATTTATAGAAACTGTAGGGTCAACCAGAATTGGGGGTATCGTGTGGTATTTATGAAACGCCTCAGGCGTTTCTTTGTTGCAGGGTCGCTGCGCTCAAGTTGCAGGAGTTGCAGGTCGCTGCGCTCTGGTTGCAGGAGTTGCAGGTGGCTGCGCTCTGGTTGCAGGAGTTGCAGGTCGCTGCGCTCCGGTTGCAGGGGTTGCAGGGTCNGGTCGCTGCGCTCTGGTTGCAGGAGTTGCAGGTGGCTGCGCTCTGGTTGCAGGAGTTGCAGGTCGCTGCGCTCCGGTTGCAGGGGTTGCAGGGTCGCTACGCTCCCGTTGCAGGGGTTGCAGGGTCGCTGCGCTCTGGTTGCAGGAGTTGCAGGTGGCTGCGCTCTGGTTGCAGGAGTTGCAGGTCGCTGCGCTCCGGTTGCAGGGGTTGCAGGGTCGCTACGCTCCCGTTGCAGGGGTTGCAGGGTCGCTGCGCTCTGGTTGCAGGAGTTGCAGGTGGCTGCGCTCTGGTTGCAGGAGTTGCAGGTCGCTGCGCTCCGGTTGCAGGGGTTGCAGGGTCGCTACGCTCCCGTTGCAGGGGTTGCAGGGTCGCTGCGCTCTGGTTGCAGGAGTTGCAGGGGCGCTGCGCTCCGGTTGCAGGAGTTGCAGGGTCGCTGCGCTCCCGTTGCAGGAGTTGCAGGGTCGCTGCGCTCTGGTTGCAGGAGTTACAGGGTCGCTGCGCTCCGGCTGCAGGAGTTGCAGGGTCGCTACGCTCCGGTTGCAGGTTGCTTGGGTCGCTGCGCTCCGGTTGCAGGAGTTGCAGGGTCGCTGCGCTCTGGTTGCAGGAGTTGCAGGGTCGCTGCGCTCCGGTTGCAGGAGTTGCAGGGTCGCTGCGCTCCCGTTGCAGGAGTTGCAGGGTCGCTGCGCTCCCGTTGCAGGTTGCTAGGGTCACGAGCGGAGCGAGCTGCCTTGTGCGGTAGCTGCAACCACTGCAACCCTTGCAACAGGAAGCGAAGCGACCACAGCAACCGAAGCCTAGCGACAAAGAAAGCCCGGTCAAGCATCTGCTCAACCGGGCTTTCTAAAAGACATTACGTCAAAGAGGGAATTACTTCACCTCCTTACCGCCGTCGAGTTCGTCCTGGAGTTTTTCCAGTTCTGCCCACTTGGCGTCAGCGGCAAGAGCTGCCTGCTTGGCCCAGGTAGATGGGCTGTGAATGCGGTAGCGGGGACCTGCGTCGTCTAGCATCTGCTGCACCTTTGCTTCGGGAGCTTCTGCGAGTTCACGCCAGGTCTTGATGTCGATATCGTGGAGGAGACCTTCGATCTTAGGACCGATGCCTTCAACAACCTTCAGATCATCCTGCTTGATCTTCTTGCCGGAAGGCAACTCGATCTTTCCAGCTTTAGCCTTTTTGGCTGGCTTTTCAGCAGGGACGTCAGCAACGGCCTGAACCGGAGCTGCTTTTGGAGCCGGCGCTGCTTTAGGGGCAGCAGCTTTCTTCGGAGCCGGAGCGGCAGCTACGGGAGCCTCAGCACCTGCAGGTACGATGGATACATACATGCGGTTACGGAAACTCTTGCGGAAAGCGACGTTGCCGTCTACTTTAGCGTGGATCGTGAAATCACGGCCCATGTAAACGTTTTCACCGGGGTGGTACTTAGTACCGCGCTGGCGAATGATGATGTTACCGGCTTTGGCAACCTGACCGCCGAAGAGCTTAACGCCAAGGCGTTTACTATTACTGTCGCGGCCGTTATCGGTAGAACCTACACCTTTCTTATGTGCCATGGTATTTTATTTATGGCACTGACAACGCTAATTGTCAGTGGGTTAATTATTAATGCTCCCCGTTAAGGCAACACATTTAGAATGCGGGCCGTGACTAGCCTGCGATGGAATCAATTTTGATCTTCGTGAATTGCTGGCGGTGACCGTTCTTTACCCGGTACCCCTTACGGCGCTTCTTCTTGAAAACGACGACTTTGTCGCCTTTCACGTGATCAATGACGGTTGCTCCTACGGAGAAACCCTTTACGTTCGGCGTGCCGACAGATACACCCGCGTCACCAGAGGTGAGGTGTACATTGTCGAAGCTGACAGAATCGCCAGCATTGGCTTCTAACCGGTGGACGAAGATCTCCTGACCTTCCTCAACTTTGAACTGCTGACCGGCTATGGTTACGATTGCAAACATTAAGAATGTATTTATTAATTGGGGCGCAAAGGTAAGTGGAATCTTTCTTTTAACCAAGCCCAATTTATAAGTCCGTTCGTTCTTTGTCCACACGGCAGATTCATTACTGTACCACCTGGTTATTGGGGCGTAGGTTTCTTAAGTCCAGAACTGGCCAAAACGCGTGATTTACGATGTGCTTTGGAGGTGCGGCCAATAAAGTGGGCGTTTATACTGAGGGTCGTCGGGACGTGGTCCAGATAATGGTTGATGGCCAACCATGCACAGCTACTCCGGCTCTTGCTGCAGCATCCGATAAACGAAGTAAAAGATGCCGCCCACCAACGCAATGATGATCGCGAGCACCAGGTAAGCGGTAGCATCACCGTTGCCGCCAAGGATAGGAGGAAATTTCAGAAGCATACTATTCATACTACAAAAATACGTCCGGGGAGGCTGCCAAACGGGGTAACGGTCCCCCTACCCTGCTTTTTTTACTTTTTTCTTGCACCTGCGGCCGCGCATTATTAGTGTTATAGTTCATAGTTCAGTAGTTCATAGTAGCTGTCGTAAGAAAATGCTCCCTTCATTCGTGAGAGCGGTAGCTACTATAAACTATCGGTTACTGAACTATGAACTAACGTAAAACCACCCGCTGCGTATGCACCTCTGTGCCCGAAACTACCCGGATAGTATAACTTCCACTCGCAAGGGGCGAGAAATTGAGAGAAGTCTGGTTCCAGCCCTGATCGGCGACCGCCTTTTGCTGCAATACCTGCCGGCCATCCGCAGAGAAAACAGTTACCTCCAGTTGGCCAGCTTGCTCGCCGTAAACCGCAACGTTGACCTGGTCGGAAGCAACCGTTGGCCAGACCTTGAAGTAGTTCCGCGCGACACTTACGACTTTCCGAATTGGACTGTCCGTCAGGGTACCATCAAAATCTTCCGCCCTTACCCGGTAAAAATTAGAACCTACCAAAGGGAGTTCGTCGTAGTATATATAGGACTCATTCCCAGTCAACGGAACACGGTCCAGGCTTTTCCAGGCTGCACCATCGGCAGACCGTTCTACAAGGAAGTGGCTGCTGCCCTCCGGGTCTGCTATCTGCCAATCAAGACGGTTGATCTTATCTTCAGCCCTGGCAGTAAAACTTACCCACTCCAGCGGGAGAGACTCATTTACGATCGTCCACTCATAGGTGAACACGTAGTTCGCGTTTTTCAAACTCAGCGCCGTCTCATCGGTGACGCGTACCAATAGCGTATGGTTATCTGTGGTAATCTGCGCCGGAGAAATGGTGACGCTCTCTACTCCCGCAGCAATTTCCTGTCCGTCCAGCTCCCAGGTATAAGACAGCGTGTTGGGGACGGGTTTAACACTGGTGATGCTAAAATCAAGCGCAGTGCCGAGAAAATCGACGTCAGCGGTGGCCGGGGTCGTCGTTTCCAGTGGACTTACATTTTCGTAGATGGTCTCGATGGTCTGTTCCTGACAAACGGAACAGAAACCGCGACTTAGAAGCTCCATCATACACTCGCCATCTACTGGCTTGAAAGTGGAACCGTTTCTGGAAAACTCCCCTACTCCGTTTATACTGACCCAGTCGTTCCAGCGCGTGTTGCCGGCGTTTGACTGAGCCGTAATGTTCGGCCGTTCACTATTGTTGCCCGAATTATACTCATCGCCCAGGTTCATGAAGGAGTGTCCGGTTTCGTGGAGCGCCAGGTTGCTAGCGCTGGAATGCGCACTACCTACTGCTGTTGCACCACCGGATCCCCCATAAAAGGGACTGTTGACCACGATAATTGCCTGATCATAATTCGGATAATGCGCGGCTAACTCAGCATAAACCAACGAATTGCTCACGACCAATAAACGGTGAATATTACCAGCATCAAAGCGCGCATTAAGTGCGGTATTAACCGTGGAAACGGCAAAGACCGGCTCGTTCACATCTGTTGCTGTTCCCGGATGGTCTGCACCACCTTCCTGGCTAACCACCTCTAATGCGTGGACGTTGAAGAAATTGGTGTACTGTAAAAATGGCGGTTCGTTAAAGAAGTCGGTAGTGATGTTATCTGCATGATCCGCAAAATCCGTTTGCTGTCCAGAAGTATAACCATCTCCCAGGATGACGAAGTTGATCCGCTTGTCGTCGGGCCCGGCGTCTTTGATTTTGGTGACCTGGGCCGCTAAGCCTGCAGAAAGCATTAATAAAAAGAAGATTCTCAAGTAGGTTCTCATACGAATTCGGGTTGGTTTGATCACTTAACAACTCGCCAAAGAATAGTAAGCAGTACAAGTATTCATTCCTTAACGAGCCCTAAAGTACGTCTCTCCTTACCTTTTTATTCGCCCCCTTGAGACATCTGTCGGAAGGGTTTTTAAAAAACCTTCCTCCTTTTTGATATTAGTTGTTTTTTATCCCCTCCACGTCCATGGGCGTAATTAACACCACGTCATACCGGTCAAAGTATTCCCTGATCCGATCGTTTACCTCAAATTTCTGCTGGTAGTAAAAGCTATCCCGTAAACCGCGTAAATCAATGACGGCCCATTCCTCCTTGCGCCCCATTTGGATAAAGTCCCCAAAGGACTTTGCAAACCAGGATTCCTTGTCAGCCAGTTCATCGGTGATCTCACCATCAGCTCCCTGGTGGTAGCGGGAGAGCACGTCCGTATGCAGGGAGCTGTTCCCATGAAATCGTGCCAATTCTGCCAGGGTATTCCCAACGTCGAACATGCTGTAGTTGTTTTTTCCCTTTGCGGTGTGTAGCCCGCCCATCTTTACAAGTAACTTGTCAGACTGGAGCTTAAAATCGGTTGCTTGAAGTCCGTTCCGAAGGTTAGTCACGAAGCTTTCCGTTCGCAACTCATTAGATCGCCAGTAGTGACGTAAACCCGATTGCCGGTAAATTTCAGCAGATTGCCGGATCAAGGAAATAATATCTTTTACTTCCGGTGAGACTGATGCCATATTGTCCAAAAAGCCATTCACAAAAGCGGAGTGGTGCAGTAACTTAATGAATCGTTTTCCTTCCTCCGTCCGCTTGTCAATATAATCGACCTCCTTTTCGTAATACAAGCTCAGGGTATCCCGCACACGACGGTAATCGGTTCGGAGTCCACGCTGTCGCTTCTCCGGGAGCTTAGTAAAGGCATGGTCTACCAAAGCGAGGTAGCCAAATATAAACTCCTGGTCCAGCCCGATCATTTGGAGATTTAACTTGCCAGCCTCCGCAAGAAACACTGCATCCTTCCGGTTGGAGAAAAAAGGTATTGGGTAGTAATCACGCTTCGCGCCGTGTAAAATATATTTCCTGTTATAGTCTCGTATTCGTTCCATCGTTCTTTCCGGCGTAGCGGCAAAGTCCAATAGTATTGTTGCTGAAGTTGGCCCCACCTCCAGGGCAAGATGCCGTCCGCCAGCCTGATAATAAAGCGGAAGTAACGCCGTGGTGAGTTCCGAAATACGGGGAGAATCGTGGTATTCTCCCAGCAGGACGTATTGGTGGTCGACGAATGCCTGTCGTAAAAAATCAGCTCCAGGACCGTGTATTTCTTTATTCTTCAGGGTGAAATAAACCGTATGGTCCTGCAATGCTGCTACGTCAAGACTATCCTGCGCATATATCGCAAAGGAGGCTACCAGAAGTATGGTACTGAATAAGAGGCGTTCGAACATAATATTTGGTTTTAAGGAAGTCGTTGTTCAGGTTTCGTTTACTCTACTTACTAAGCAATCCGGAGCTATCCACCCAGTCCCAATCCACCCGGTCCCGAATCAGGTCGTCGAGTATTTCTTTATGCCCGGCGCCAAACAGGACCAGGATTCGGTCCTCAGGTTCCATGATTCGATGCAGATTAGTAAATATGCGGAGGTTTCTGGCGTACCATTCTTCTACGACGTAGGTACCGGGATAGTCGTCTCTCTGCCCCAGGTCGACGAGGTGCCGGAGGTAAAACGCCTGATTCATACTGGCCCCAAAAAAGCGGGAGTTCACGGCTCGCAGTAAATCCGGGACGGTCAATTGAACCAGGGAATCTAACGCCACCTGCATACCACCGAGGTATTTTTGGAAGGCAGCGACTTCATCTGTCTGTCCGTGGGTTTCAGCATGGGCCAGTGCACTGTCCAGCGGAAAGGAGGTGAAGGCATCGATCGGGTCAAGGTGGTCCAGTCCCGCCGCTCTGGCTAACGGATAGGCCAATTGGACAATCTCGCTGGTGAGCAGGTACTCATCTTCCGGATCGATCACCTCTTCCAGGCGGTTTTCCAGCCACGCCTGGTAGTAGTAGTCACTCCACAGGGTATCCCCTTTAGCAAATTCGAAAGCGATTTTGGTGGGTTTGAAGCGGCCTACGAGGTCAACAACCTCCCTTAATTCGGCTTGTCGTTGGGGAGAACGGATATCGCCAACGTCGGCATTCACCGCATCCCGGCCGGGGTTATGAAGGTGCAACAGCCCGAGGACGGATACCTGAGGGCGTTGGGCGGAAAGGGATAGACCGCCTAAGCAGCATAAAAGAATTAGAAAACGGGGCATGGTAGTTGATTTTGCTTTTTGAAAATGTTGGCTTGTACCTGCGGCCTCGCCTTATTGGACTATTGGTACAATCGTTTCCTTAGACCAATACGACCAACAGACCACTAAAGGCTTCCAAAATCCACCAACTCATAAGCCGGGGAACTCTCGAACTGCTGCCGTAAGATCCCCAGATGCCCAGCACCGAACAGAACCATGATCCGGTCATCGGGAGAAGTGGTCGCTTTTTGAATTTTCCGATAAATGCGCAGGTTGCGGCTGTACCACCAAATGGCGAGGGCATCCGGGGATTCATCACTGTCGAATGTCAGATAGTGGCCATGTCCGCGTTTGATGCGGTGGGTACTGTTCATGTATTTAAACACCTCCAAAAGTTCGGCCCGCGCATCCATTTTGTCTTCCAGGTCATAAAGCTGAAAGTATCGTTTATCGATGGTGGTATCCGACGTGGGGTCATTGGCAGTAAACAGGCTGTCCATCAGCGGCCGGAGTACCAGGGAATCTTTGTGCCAGTACAGGGAGTTGGACAGCGTCCGGTCATCCCCCAGGATCAGGGTGTCGATACCAAACTGTTTACCAAGCCTGAAGGCCAGCTGCTCGATCTCGCCCTTACCAAGTTCGTGCTTCCCGTCGAGGTACTTTTGGTACGTATCATTTATGGTGCTTCCGCTACGGCGCTCCACCACGATTTTATTGGGCTTAAAGCGGGCGATGTAATCGAGTAATTCCCGTAATTCTGCTTGTTTGGCAGCGGTTTTCACGTCGACCTGGTCTTCTGAGGAAGTAACGTGGCTGTCCAGGTTCGGATAGTTGAAATGAAAGGAGCCCACCAGCAGTACTTTAGGCAGTTTGTCCTTCCCGATCAGAATTTCATCCGGGTCGAAGGTATTGAGGTCAGGGATTTTTTGGGCGCGGACGCTGGTGCAGATTAAAGTTAAAAGAAGCAGGGTTAGAAAACTACGCATGGTTCACTGGTTTGGTGGTTCAATACTGCAATCTTCAGGGTTCTCCTCCCCGGTACCAACCTGAATCGGTGAACCGTGCTGTATTTCCTGTGAGTTATCCCCCTAAATTCACCGATCAAACCTGACCATTCACCGATTCCATTCCGCCTCATGCTGGCCGACGGCTTAATTTTAGCCTATGCAAACGATCAATAAAATGCCCCTCCGTATCGGGACCCTGAGCCTTTGGTACCTTGGCGTGTTCCTTATTGCGATCCGGCTTCGGGATTTTCTTGAAGTTGATGCCATCCAGCAGGAGATTGCAGAATGGAGTCATCCTCATATGGCCGCCCTGAAAATATCTTCCGGGTTAGCCTTTTTCAGTTACAGCCTGGCCGCCTACCTACTGCTCTATTTTCTATACGAACGTTTCCGGTGGTATCTTCTTTTACCGGCCCTGGCGACCCTGGCGATGGGCTGCATGTTTTTTCGATCCTTCCTTGAAGAGGTAGTCATCCTCAACTTGTTTGGTCACGGCAACTACAACCCTAACATGAGTTGGGGGGCTTACCTGCTCGACAATCTTTACTACGCCATACTGTTTACCTCCCTGGGCATCATTTACTACTTCGTCCAGCTGTCCCAACACAAGTCCACCGCATTGCAGAAAACCATGATACTCCAGAAAGAAACGGAGTTGAAGTTCCTCCGCTCTCAGGTCAACCCTCACTTTCTGTTCAATACCCTGAACAACCTCTACGCCCTGGTCCACACCAATTCACCTCAGGCACTGCCTGCCCTGGAGAAACTAAGCGGCCTGCTCCGATATTCCCTTTACGAGCAGGAACCTTCCGTAGCGCTGGAACGGGAAGTCGGCTATCTGAGAGACCTCCTTCATCTGGAGAGCCTTCGGGTAGACGGGCTGGCACAGCCGCAGGTGGTTGTTGGTCCCTTCACCAGGGAATGGAAGCTCCCCCCGCTCCTGCTGGTTCCCTTTGTGGAGAACGCCTTCAAACACGGTGACCTGAAAGACTTTAGTCATCCGCTACAGCTCTCGCTGACCGAAAGTACCGATGGAAGCACCCTGTTTTTCCGGGTCAAGAATCTGATTCGGACTAACATTACCTCCAAAGACCAGGTCGGGGGCATCGGTTTGCCCAACGTACGCAAGCGGCTGGCCCTACTCTACCCCGGCCTGCATCAACTGAGCGCTGGCCCTCAGGGAGACCTTTTCGTGGTGGAATTAGTGCTTTCCCAACCGATCAAAAAACAAGCCGACATTGCTCCTCGGCTGACGCCGGAGGCGTCCAATCGTTTTGACCCCGGATGGAGCAGCTGACGGAGTCAGCCGCGTGATCCGGAGAGCCCTCCCCATCCACCACCATACCGCCCATGAAAACCATCATCATCGACGACGAACCGCTGGCCATCAAACTCCTGGAAGCCTACGTCAACAAGCACCCCGAGCTCTCCCTCTCCGCCTCCTTCACCAACCCCATCGACGGACTGGAGCACCTGCGCAATAACCCGGCGGACCTTCTCCTGCTCGACATCCAGATGCCAGAGCTCAACGGGCTTCACGTTGCCCGGCTCGTGCGTGGCCAGTGCAAAGTCATCTTCACCACCGCCTACGAAGAGCATGCACTCAAGGGCTTCGATCTCGATGCGATCGATTACCTGCTCAAGCCCATATCCTATGATCGGTTTTGTCGCGCCGTCGTTAAAGCAACGTCTGGCGAAGCCGCCGTCAAGCAATCCCCTGCAGCAACCGCTGCCCCGGCCCCAACTTCCCTGTTCGTCAAATCCGGCACCCGCACCCTCCGCCTGCAACTCGATGAACTCACGCATGGTTCTTCCTCCGGCGACTACCTCACACTGTACCTGGCCGATGGCAACAAAATTCTGACGCTGGAGAACCTGACCGACTTCCTGACCCGGCTGCCTGCCGATCGTTTCTGCCGCATCCATAGGAGTCATTTCGTTGCCCTCCCGGCCATCACTTTTGTGGAGCGGCGGCGGGTGGTGATCGGTGAGACCTGGTTGCCGGTCAGCGATGGGTACCGGGAGGCCTTTACTAAGCTTATCGGCTAATTGTTAACTAAAAGCTGCCTACTCCATTCATTACCCACAAAACAATACCTCAAAAGCTGCATTAATCATTTAATGAAGCTACTCCTCCTCTTCTTCCTGACCCTGACTTTCCTTTCCTGCGATCCCAACCGTAAGCCCCCCACTTACTCCCGGGACGATGGCAACCTTACCGTTGCCGGTTCCATGCGGGCCGTTCTGTATGACGGTAAAACCAAGGGACAGATTCAACTAGACACCATCAGCGAACGTGAGGGTTTGTACGGCCTCGGGCCAGCGGCCTTCCTGCAGGGAGAGTTGCTCGTTCTGGACGGACAAGCGTTCCGTAGTCGGGTCATCAGTCAAAAAGAGATGAAGGTCGAACAGACCTTCTCGGCTAAGGCACCTTACTTCGTCTACACCCACCAAACGGACTGGCAAGAATTTACCCTTCCCCCTTCCGTGCGCACCTACCGACAGCTACTCGATTATGTTGACCGGATGACGACCTCAAAACCCAGACCATTAGTTTTTCGATTAAGCGGCCGGGTGAAACAAGCCGATATTCACATAGCCAACCTGCCCAACGGTGTATTCCCAAGTGAGCCCAAAGAAGCCCTGACGGGGCAGCAAAGCTACCGGCTAATCGACCGTGACGTTGAGATCGTAGGCTTCTTCAGTGTCCACCATCAGGGTATATTTACCGACCTCGACAGCTATGGCCACCTGCACCTCATCACTACTGACCGGGACCTTATGGGGCACCTGCACGGCATTCAACCCGGAACTGGGATGCAGTTATTTTTGCCTAAGCAAGTGAGTGAGTAAGGGATCAGCACCTATTCCTCCCATTTGAACCGATAAGACGTAGTCATCCTCGTCCTTCCCGGTAGGCTGTAACTAACGTTTACGTCGATTTTCTTTACGTCTTCTAACCCGGGAATTTTCAAGGTTTCCAGCTTCTGGATATTCGACGGGGCAATTTGGCTGACCACTGCGGTAAAATTGCCCGTCTGCCCTGCTTGTGGGGCCAAAGCATTCAGGCGTTGCAAGACCTCAGCATAAGCCGGTATCCGTGCTGCCACCATACCGCGCACCTCCTCCAGAACAAGGTTGGCCTGGTCCTGAAAAATGTATCGATAAGTCCCGATGAGCGGAGGAACAACCGGAGGTGTTTTAGCCAAAAAGTCAGCTTCCGTAATCCGTTGGGGCTGGTCATCTCCGTAGTCAAAGCTAAAGTTTTCCCGGGGTACGGCGGGCATTTTCAGACTACTATTGGAGTAAGCACTTCGCCTGGCGCCTTTTTCATTTTTATAGTTAAGCTTACGATACTTCTTAGCCCTTTCGGCATAAGGCAAAAACTCGATGGCGACCAGGCTATCGATGTTAAGACTGCCACGATTAGCTTCCAGGTAAGCAACGTACTCAAGATTAGGATGGTGCAGAAACTGCTGGACGTCGCGTCCTAATGCCGTGCTAAGTACTCCTTCTGCCTTAGAGGAAGCGTTAGGCCGGATGCTACACAGCGCAAGCATACCATTGAGGCCGTTTTGATCCTCCGCAGCAAAACCCTCGCTTCCTCGTATAATAACGGTGTTGTTGTCTTCTCCGGCTTCCAATTGTGCCGCAATAATTTTCACATAAAAAGAGGAGAAGGAACTGGTGCGGAAGTAAGCCCGAAAAAAGAGCTGCTCTGCAGGTTCCCGACCCTTTACTTCACGGTGCCGTACGTTTTTACTGATAATGTCTGCGACCGACTTCTTTGCATAAAAATTAAGTTCATTAGCTAAAGCGTTTGGATCAATGTCTACCAAGGACATTTCGTACACCTTGTTTTCCTCCAGAAACGTTACGGGGATACCATACTGGAGTAAGTCTCCGGACTCCGCGGCAACATCGGTATACACCACTTCTCCGGTCTGATTTTTCCACTTCATCCACAACCGACCATCGTTAGCCGGGCTCCGAAGTCCCCCCTGGTAATGCTTAAAAAGTAAGAAGCCTTCATGCGTTCGCTGCTCCCTGGCATAAAAGGCAAACTGCCCGTTTTGCGGATAAGACGTAAAAATGTCAGCGTCAGGAATACTCCCGCCAGCGGTTGCTGTACCTCCATCCGCTTTCCTGCTCTGCTCAGAAGAGATTTTAATGTAGTGTTCAATTGGCCGGGAGCCGTCACGCTTCCTATTCCAAAATAGTAGATCAGTTCGTGAAGGCCTGGAGATAATATCTCCTCTGACATACAAGCCGCTATAGTTATCCGTACGAAGGTGGAAGAGTAGCTGACGGCGCACCAACTCCGGTTGGAGCAGAGAAGTCAGCCATGATTCGTTGGCCCTCCTTCTTATCCACTCATCGGAATGCTGATCGTAAATGCGCCGGAGCAAAGGAATATCGGAAAGCGCCTTACCTGCCTTGGCCGCCCTACCCCATTGACTAATACGATTGTCGTAAAATTTCATCTTCCGGAGTACGGCTAACGCAACGCCCAGGCTATCCGGTGGACATGCTTGCCGGACTAAGTCTTCGTGGGCCGCCTGCCAATCATAATTTTGGAGCATAGAGCTACCCACCAACCGCTTAAAGTGTGCCTCTTCCCGGTTGTACTTTGCCTGGTTAGCCGTTAATGAATCTATATGCTCAATTACAATAGTCTTAATGGGAACGATCATGGCTTCCCGAAACAGGTCAAACTCTGTTGGTCGTTGCCCCTTCAGGCCCAAAGAGGCCGTTATTAACACCAGGAGCGGTAGGATAGAACGCAATCGAATCATCATAAACTATTGTGCTTAAACGGTATCATTGCCTGTTTGGCGTCGAGAACCACGTGGTGGGGAACTCAACGTCTTCACTAAGCATTACGTATTTTACCTTATCTGCCGCCCAGGCCTGTAAGATTTCTTTTCCTCCTTTCTCTACACTGCAACGGGTTATATCCCGGGATTTCCCCATCCCGGTCCTGGCCATACCTAAGGTCGCCATTCGTTGTACTTCCCGCCCGCCTACTACAACCGTTTGCTCTTCAATTACGCGTAGATCAGCACCTTTAGGCAGGTCAGCTTTCTTTCCTCCCAACAAATAAAGCGTATGGGCCTTTTTTTTGTCTCCAGCCAGGTCGAGTATTGGAATTTTAGGATTAACCAGCTGCAGAATATGCCGCCGGTTAAGGTTCCAGACTGCCCGACGCAAGTAATGACCGGCAGATCGGCGAAGGCCAAATTTTTCTATTTCTACCTCCTTATGGTTGACAATGTCCGGATTGCCTTTTGCTTCCAGATCTACCACCCCCAAAACTTCAGAAGTTTCCAGGTCAACCACCTTAAGTTGATACTTTAGAACGAGGGTCAACCGATAATCGTAAGGGTTCACCAGCTCCTTCGAACCTTTGATCTTCGTAGAGTCCCAGGATTCAAAATATTCTTTAATCTGAAACTCCACCATCAGGGTCGCACCGTTCAGTATGCTACTTACGTAAGGGTCGTCCTGGTTCTTACTTGCCCGGCCCCGTTCCTTCATGATCGCATCATAGTTCTCCCGCTCTACAATATTGTAGAGGTGGCTGGCCTGACTCACCTGGCGAATAATCTCGGACTGCATCAATCTGTAGGCCCCTTCCTTTGATTTGTCCTCGGTAGTTACGTCACTAACGACCAGATTCACCGGTGCCATTGACTGAGCAATAAGCTTAGCCTGGCCCAGCCAATTGACGACCAGGAGGAGAAGAATAATCTTTAATTTCATCATTGCAGTAGATCAAGGTCTTTACACATATACACGGTACCTCCGGCAGCTATCTCCTCCTCAATCTTTTTCTTCCCCCAGCCAATGGTGTAAAGGATTCTGGAGTTTCGTGCCGTCTTCTTCACTAACAGGCCGGTCGCAACGCGTTTAAATTCGAAGAAGTTTCCGTACTCCGTATTCAATGCTTGCGTGACAATAAAAATCTCCACCTTACCTGGCACATCCTTACCAAAGCCAACAGAAGGGACATAAACGCCGTCGAGATACTTCTTGCCACCGTCCACGAATTTCAAAATCGGAACGGGATGTAGAAAGAAAGGGCTCACCTGTTCGCCAACGGCGTGGGAAAGCGCCTCGTATAGCGCCCAGGTAACAATGGTCGTCCGGGGGTTCTTTTCATGTGCCGCAATCGCTTCCTTCATTTTTGAACGCGAATCGGCATGCAGTCGGGTAACGAATTCCACCCGTGAAGTAGCCAGGTTAATTATGGAGATGCGTACATCGAGGTAACGCATATATTCTTTGCCTTGCGATCCATCCAGGTTTTTGCGGTAAAGTATTCCGCCATCCTCAACAACCGTCCGAATCATATAGTGCGAGCTCTCATTTTTCGTCAAAATGCGCTGCGCATTTTTTCCGTAAGTAACACGCATCCGATTCAAATTTTTCTCGGCAACGACCCGGGCAACCCCGGGGAATTTCTGTACCCGGTTACTGATAGTCGCTTCAAAAGGATCTCTTTCCAGGCCCGGAGCATATTCAAGTCCTTCTACGGGTAAAAGGCCAACAAAGGCAGAAAATGGCTTACCGAGAATATCGTTTTTTGCATTAAACTCCTGGGCCTGAAGTACCGGCAAAGACAACAATAAAATCAGTAGAAATAAGCCTCCGCTGAATGGTTTAAGATTTGGCATAAAGGGTAATATTTTGGGCCAATAGGCTGACAATCTCTTTTCCGCCATCCTTGACCGAAACATTAAAAAAATTGTCATTCTCTATCTCATCAATCCTGACCAGGCCGACCGACGCTTCGTAGTCAACCGTTTTGTTCCCAACCTTTTTCCTGATGATCTGGAATATCGTTATTTCATCTCCTTTCTTCAGGCTTCCCATGTCTTCAGTAAAGCAGAGTAATCGGCGGGCCTTCCCTCCTTTTTCTTCCAGTACCTCTGCGACTTGGGCCGGAATGGATTTCTGTAGAGGCTCCAGACAACCAGTAACATCCGTTTCCAGCAAAGGCCAGAGCTCGTCATTTAGTTCGTAGTTGGCCATATAGGTTTCGAGAGCGTAGGTATGAACGCAGCTGATCTCCCCACTTTCCAGGTTCCTTAACTCAAGCCGAAGCAGGCCGGCATCCCGATCGTATAGCGGGCTCAGTAGCAACAGTGCGCCCAGCATTTTTCCCTGGTCAGCAGTTACGCCGTCCATGAAGCCTTCGTTCTTCTGTCGCTCCTGTTCCTCTACAACCTGATCAAACGCTCTACGCTCGACCAGCTTCAGACCAGGCTGTGCGGCGGTGGTTCTCAGCAAAAAATCATAGATGAGCGTCCCGCTTTCTTCAAAGTAGGGATCAAAATGTTCAATTTCAGCAACGCTGATCGTAACCGTCTGGCCGAATAAAAAAGCCGACAAAAACAGTACGGGTAAACAGATAACCTTCCTAATCATATCGTACGGAATTAAGGACAAGCTGAGAGATGATGTACCTGCGCGCAGCGTACCGGTCATAATTATTGCTGCGGTAGCGCAAATGCCAGTCTAATGGTCGCAACTCCCCTGCGGTTGCTTTCTCCACCAGCTGGTCTACCAGCTCATCAGCTTTTTCGTCGCAGCTCAGTTCAGGGTCAAGGCGGGAAAGGATACGGCTGGCGCCAGCGATGTTTCCAGCCACCAATTGCAACTTAGCTGCCCGGATCAATTGGCTGCATTCAAGCGCCTGCTGCTCTTGGTAAACCTCTGCAGTCAGCGTGTTTACCTTTCCGTGGCAAGTATTGGTGGGCCCAATATGGTTGCTTAGCGCCAGGAGGTCTGCTGTCCGGCGTTCGGTTATCAGTTGGTCCATTAATGGGAGAAGCTCAGAACAGTTTGAGGTAGCATTCTGATGGTCGTTCTTCGCGCTTATGATTGCCTGGGCGAGCTTTTTCTGAGGCTCCTCCAGTTTTTCCAGCGCATTCAATGCGGCGGCGGCTTTGGACGATCCACTTCCGGTTACTGTAACCGCAACACTTCCAAATTCCTTTCCCAGTGCATCATCATAGAAAGTTGCTTTTAGCACAAAACGTCGGATAAACTTTTTGGCCATCCCCATGATCGCCCGCTCATCGGTTACTCGCCAATTAAGTTTACAGGAGAAAGAACCGTACTGCTGGCTCTCCGTCAGGCTGTCTATTTGCACCTGTATCAGGGCGCGTAGTTCAATTGCCAATGAACGATTTTCGCTTGCCGGCACTTCCACTTCTTTTACTAAAATAGAAAGGGACTGAAGCTGGGCGGGGACGCAGGTGCAGAGTAAGGTTAAAAGAAGCAGGAATCTAAGCACTACCATACCGTTCATGTAATTATTGAATCGTAATAAAAATCCGGTTTCCCTGAACGTCACGGGTAGCCTCCAGCCCAAGTGCCTTCAGATGATTCCGGAATTGTCCCGCAAAGCGGGAGGCCCGGAAGTTTCGGCCGTTCTCATCTTTCAACGGGACTTTAATGGCATCAACCAATAACTTGGTAGCCGTTACGCCCTGAACGTGGTAATATCCTTCGTAAGCATTATCAGCAATCCAATCCTCAATACTATCAGAAAGTAAGTCGCCACCTGTGCCTACTTCGGTATCCATATCTTTATCAGACGCTACATCAAAGGTTATGCTCATGGTAATCGTCCGTCCGTTTTCAACGATATCGTCAAACTTAAGCTGAATCGTATTCAACAATTCTTCTACCGTATTTCCAAGTGCCCGCTCCGTCAGCTTCCCATAATCATCCGTATAGAATTTGGGCGATGATGCCACCTTATTAGCTAAAGACTGGCTCGAAAAAGCATCATAGGCAGTCATCACCACGGTTGCAGAGTTGCCGGTTCCCGTACGGGTTTTCTGCACTTCCACCTCCACGTAAATGTCTGCACCGGAAAGCTCGATCACTTCCTGCTTTAAGGAAGTAGCGTTTTCCATTTCCATTACCCGATCGTTGTTTAACTGGTTCAGCTTTGCCCGGAAATCGATGGTAGAATACCCCCGGTCATCAAAACCTTCTTTTACTTTAGTTACGGCTACGCGCAAGGCTGCGTCGTTTTCCAATACCGTGCGCAATTGTTCTTCCTCTTTAGCAAAAGGAATCACCATTATGGTAGGCTGAACTGTAGGGTGCTCTGAGGTGGCTCCCGCCTGGCTGTAGGCGGGGCTAGAGGTTGCCGAAAGCAGGGCAACCATTAAAAAAGTGAATAGTCTCATCTGATCAATTGGAGGTTAAAAACCGAATTTACGCACAACCCCCTGCTCCTCAAGATAAGCGCGCAGGCTGCTTACGTTGACTTCAAGTCGAACCGTCAGGTTAGGGATTCTTTTCTTTGTTTTGCGGCTGAAACGACTCGCTTCCTGAGCTATTAGAAAAGAGGTGTATGTCTTTTCGGCAAAGAAGGAATCGAAAAAGGCCTGATGCTTTGCCATCACAGCGTTGGGTTTACTACCCAGCATTGGTTTGTACTGGAAAGAGCCGGCAATACCTCTGGTCAATAACTGGCGGAAGGTAGTACTAACGGCATGCTCAAAGGCTTCAGGTTTCTTTTCCCCGAACCCATCTGCGGTCACGGTAATTACGCCCTCCGAATAGCTCCCAAGGTACTTTACGTTCCCGCCGGCCACCTGGCCCATAAGCGAAAAGGAACCCGCCATCAAAAATAGCAGTAAGGTCAATAATGGCTTCATGTGTCTATATACTAATGAACTCAGCGGGCTATACCCGTTAAGGGGGCCGCCAAAGGTAATACGCTAAGGCCGGAATTCATAAGCGGGAGCAATTGGCCCATAACTCTATTCGAAACCAAATATTTCTTAAGGGCAAAGCTATCTGGCGATATGTATTTTCAACCAAAACCGAGTAACGTTTTAACGAGAGCCTTCTCTGTAAGGCAGCTTTTTTCAGGCATATGAGAATAAGTGTACGCACTTGTATGAACGCTATCACCCTTGGCAGCTCCGGGCAAAAGGCTCATCGGCCGAGCGTACTTTTTTCTGTCATCCTTTCCCTGCACCTGCGGCCGCGCCCAAAATAAAAACGCCACCATCAACCATGGTTGACGGTGGCGTTTTAGTCTTGAAGACCAATAAAGTTAGCCAATAATCAGGTCATCTTGAGCCGGAGTGATGGCCCCCGTAGACCCTGACTGAATAGGAGCTTCTATGCGGTTACGCTTATTGATTTCTTCACGATTTCCTTTCCAGGCATCACCTTCGTAAAAGAAGGCAATGACCCCCCAAACGAGCAAGCCCATTGGCAGTAGCACCGTTAAGGCCAGGCCTTTGACTTCGTAGGCCATGTGCATGAACTCGTAAATGATGAAGTATGCCTTGTAAACCGAGAGGACGATGATCAGTATAGCAAGTCCGATGAAGATCGGTTGCATGTCTTTAGCCCAGTCCTGAGCCTTAAGAAGAGAAAGGATTACTTCCGCAACGGTAACCGCTGCCAACAAGCCAAGTCCTTTCCAAACCGCTTTTTTTGAATCTTCGTAGCTAGCGTGAGATGCCATGAGGATAATATTTTTTCGCCAGTAAAGCCGGCCGTTAGGTTATTGTTATTTGCTGTCTGCAAAATGCGCAGCGTTTCAATAGTTCCTTTCCGCAATACTACGGAAAGAGACTGGAAAGTAGATTTACAGGAGGTAGAATACGAGGAATACGAAGACCCATACCAAATCTACAAAGTGCCAGTAGAGGCCGATCTTTTCGACCATCTCGTAGCCGTTTCTGCGGGCGGCGTAGACGCCGCTGCCTGCGTTAATCAGGATGATAAGCAGGAAGCCGACGCCGGTAAGTACGTGAAAACCGTGGAAACCGGTAATGCCGAAGAAGAGGGCACCGAAGGCAGATGGGCCGAATTCCTGGGTTTTGGTAGCTCCGGCATCGAAGCCATCGCTTACCAGAAATTTGCGATGAATGTAGCCGCGGTCGTCGACCATATAGCCCGCAGCATCAGTCGCCGTGGTTGGATACTCGAAGTGGGCTTCTCCTTCATGACCTTCGCCGTGGCTCTCACCCGCTTTGTGCATGAGGTAGGTTTCACCAGCAACTACCGCTTCATCGGTAGGCTCGCCAGTTTCGGGGTCAAGGTAAACGCCGTTTTCCACATAGGTGCCAAACGGGTTAGTGGTTACCGTCATGTGCTCTACGTTGATCAGGTTGTTCCACTCCCAGGCCTGACAGCCAAGAAAGCCAGCTCCACCAATTACGGTAAGTAACATCCAGAAAACCACTCCACGTTTGTTCTCGCGTGCGCCTTCCTGCACCGCCCGAACCATGGTACCGGAGCTGATGATGAGGAGGAACGACATGAAAGTTACAAAGATCAGTGGCGCATGGCCACCGGGAAATAACTCATGGATACCAAAGGGAGCGGTAGCGAAAACCGCGTCAGGAACTGGCCAGCTGGGGCTACTGATACGCAGGGTACCGTAGGCAATCAGGAAGCCTGAAAAGGTAAAAGCATCCGAAAGCAGGAAGTACCACATCATCAACTTCCCGTAGGAAGTCGCGAAGGGTTTACTATCACCGCCTTCCCATCCGCCCTCGGGCTGGTGGTGCTCGGCGTGCGCGTCGTGTTCAACGAGAAGGTCCGTTTCTGCGGCCATGTTTTTGCTATTTATACTCGGTGGTTATACATACTTCCCACTGCCGTAGCATTGGGATGTTCTCTTAAAATTATTAGCGTTGCAAGCTCAGGAATACGATCAGGTAGATCCAGAGCAGGTCAACAAAATGCCAGTAGGTCAGCGTCAACTCCAACCGCAACTGGCGGGCGGGAGTACGCTTCAACTTGCGTACGAAAGCGACGACCAGGGCTACGGTCAGTACAGCGATGCCACCCAATACGTGGACAGCGTGTAAGCCACTGATGGCGTAGACAAAATCACCGGATGGATTGATCTTTAACGGGACGCCTTCGGCGGCCAGTTGTTCCCAACCCAGGTATTGCAGTATTACAAAGGCGATCCCTAAAACAAAGGTCAGGCTAAGTAATGACTTGTAGGCAAACGCTGCTTCTCGTTTGAAGGCACTATAAGCGGCGTGCAAAGTTAGGCTACTTACAACTATGACCAAAGTGTTCCAGTAGAAAATAGATGGGATGTCGAATTCCAGCCAGTTTCCAGCTGCTCTCCGAACCACATAGGCACTGGTCAGCGCTGTGAACATCATTATCAGGCTCACCAACCCTACCCAAAGCGCTAGCTTTTTGGGGTGAATTTTATTGCGCCGGGTGGCAACCTCCATTTCCTTATTTACGGTAGTTTCCATGGCAATTAGTTTAAGATAAATTGCTGCCCTATCCAGTAAGCTGTGAACGCCAGAGGAAGGTAGGCAAAAGAGAAAAACATCATGCCCAGCGCCGACTTGCGTCCGGGTTGAGCACGAAAAGCCAATGCAAAGTGGAGAAAGACACCACTCAGCAAGACCACCAGGCCAGCGGCCCAGATGGAGGTTACCCCTAAATAGTAAGGAACCGCAGCAAGTGGTACCAGAACGATGGCAGCAATAACAGCGTCACGCCCTAAGGTCTTTGCATCTACAGTACCATTCCGTTCGGGGACCAATTTAAACCCGGCCTTCGCATAATCTTCGTAGCCCAAGTAACCTATCGCATAGAAGTGTGGTAGCTGCCAGAAAAACTGGATAGTGAAAAGCGTCAGTCCCAGTAAAGTTATTTGCCCTTCTGCAGCGGCGCAGCCGATGAGTGCGGGTAAAGCTCCCGGGATCGCACCGACCAGAACAGCCACCGGTCCCACACGCTTTAACGGTGTGTAAACAAAAGCGTAACTGATCAACGAAACCATCCCAAGAAAGGCCGTCCAGGGGTTGAACAGTGCCAACAAGGTAATGCCACCAATGCTGGAAAACCCTGCAATCAGTAAAGCATCACTGGAACTAAGTCGACCTTCCGCCAGCGGACGCGTACGCGTACGCTCCATTTGACGGTCGTAATCCTTCTCGAGTACCTCATTAAGCACGTTGGCGGCGGCAGTAGTCAGAAAGCCACCAGCGGTAAGTACGAATACGTACCACCAGCTAAACGAGCCTGCACCTAAAGCGACCATGTAAGCCAACACGGAAGACAGGACCACCGTAGCGGACAGCCTGAATTTAACCAGGGCGCCCAAGTCCGTTAGCCGCTGGCTAAACGTACTGGTAATTTCCCGACTTGCGCTTTGATGCTTCACGATTGATTAAACAAGGAATGATAAATGCAGGAACTAAAAACCAGAAACTAGGAACCAGCAGCTAGTTCCTAGTTTCTAGCGCTCTAGTTCCTTAGAGGCCTAGTGTGCCGGAGATTCATCCGGGCCTACCGGTTCGACCTGAGAAATAAACTCTCGTCCGTCTTTACCGTAGTCATAAGCCCAGCGCTGAACAGCAGGCAGTTTACCCGGCCAGTTACCGTGGCCTGTTTCGATTGGTGTAGTCCACTCCAACGTGTTGGCGTTGTAGGGGTTCATCGTTTTCATCTTACGTCCTTTCCAGATGCTGTAGAAGAAGTTCAGAACGAAGAGCAGCTGGAAACCAAAAGTGATGATGGCTGCAATAGTTATGAATTTATTCAAATCTCCAAATTGGCTAAAAGACTGGAAGACATCGAAGCTGTA
Organism: Neolewinella persica DSM 23188; assembly: GCF_000373105.1. Classification (GTDB taxonomy): domain Bacteria; phylum Bacteroidota; class Bacteroidia; order Chitinophagales; family Saprospiraceae; genus Neolewinella; species Neolewinella persica. The sequence goes on from NZ_KB890435.1 coordinate 25,165, forward strand.
GTAACGGCGAGGCACACCTGCCATACCGATAAAGTGCATCGGCCAGAAGACACAGTAGGCACCAATGATCGTTCCCCAGAAGTGGAACTTACCAAGTGTTTCGTTCATAAAGCGACCGTACATCTTGGGGAACCAGTGGTAAACACCGGCGTACATACCGAAGAAGGCCGCTACTCCCATCACAATGTGGAAGTGAGCTACTACGAAGTAAGTATCGTGCAGTTGAATATCAAGGGTAGAGTTACCGAGCCAGATACCGGTAAGACCACCGGAAATGAACATGGAGACAAAGCCGATACCAAAGAGGCTGGCGGGATTGAAGCGTACGCTACCACCGTATAAAGTAGCAATCCAGTTGAACACTTTTACTGCCGATGGTACGGCAATGATCAACGTAAAGACCACGAAGAAATTGGCGATGAAAGGATTGACCCCAGACATAAACATGTGGTGTGCCCACACGATGAAAGAGAGGAAACCAATCGCCAGTATCGAAAAGACCATGGCCTTGTATCCAAAGATCGGCTTACGGGCATTAACGGAGAGTACCTCCGAAACAATACCCATCGCAGGAAGGATAATGATGTATACCTCCGGGTGACCGAGGAACCAGAACAAGTGCTGGTAAAGGATCGGGCTACCACCTACGTGGTCAAGTGCCTGTCCGCCAATGTAAATGTCGGAAAGGTAGAAGCTGGTACCGATACCACGGTCAAGCATCATCAGGAAGAAGGCAGAGACCAACACGGGGAAAGACAGCAAGCCCAAAATAGCCGTCACGAAGAAAGCCCAAATCGGGAGTGGCAAACGCCACATGCTCATGCCCTTAGTCCGAAGGTTAAGTACGGTAGTAATGTAGTTGATGCCACCAAGGAGGACTGAAACCACGAAAAATACCAAAGAGATTGTCCAAAGCGTCATACCGGCACCAGATCCATCCATGGCTTGGGGGAGTGCGGAAAGCGGAGGATAGGCTACCCAACCACCGGCAAATGGGCCGGTACTGAGGAACAGGGAAGCAAACATGATCGTACCGGAAATAAAGAAGAACCAGTAACTCATCATATTGAGCATTGGCGAAGCCATATCTCTGGCGCCAATCATCAGCGGGATCAATAGGTTCGAGAAGGTACCTGACAAGCCAGCGGTGAGCACGAAGAATACCAGAATGGTACCGTGCATAGTAACCAAAGCGTAGTAGAAATCAGGTACAAGACTACCAACTCCATCGGAGTTGACAGCTATCCATTTTCCAAGTACGGGCTTTAGCCAGGCGATGCTCTCTTCAGGAAAGCCAAGTTGCATCCGGAATACCAGAGACATCAGACCACCAATAATGGCCCACATCATCCCGGTAATCAGGAACTGCTTGGCAATCATTTTGTGATCCTGCGAGAAAACATAATGAGAGATGAAATTAGATTGGTATTTGTCTCCGTGGTGATGCTCGTGGAAGTGGTCCTCGTAACCCAATTCCTGGATCAGACCTTCCTCACGATTTGCCGGAGCTATAACTGCTGTTGCCATGGTAATCAGCTTTTAAATTGCTTCTGTGTGATAGTTTACTTAGACGGAGTATTGACGATTGTCGTCGGTACGGGTAATGCACCCCGTGTAACATATAATTCTGTACGTCGGTTGGCCTCGCGGCCGTCTTCAGTTGCGTTGTCGGCGACGGGGGCGTACTGCCCGAAGCCAGAACTGACCAGTCGGTCGGCACTAATGCCTCCTTTAACCAGATAATCCAGGACAACAGCTGCTCTGCGGTCGGAGAGCGTCAGATTTGCTTCCGCATTTCCAGTGTTGTCAGTATGCCCCTTCAGCAGGGACTTAACTTCCGCGTTCTTTTTCAAGAAAGCGATCGCATCATCCAACTGGTAACGACTCAGTTCAGTAAGCTGAGCACTTCCGGTTTCAAAAGTTACGTACTTCAGGATGAGCGTATTGTCATCATCTTCCGGGGTTTCCAGTGCCGTATTGGCCTCGGTATTAAATTCCTGACGGCGTTGCTCGATCTCTGCGGGGAACAGCATGCCAGTATTTGGGTCATTTTCCGTGAAACGGATGTTCTCCATGTAGTAAGATGGCTGCTCAGCCAACCAGGCTTCGTATTCATCTTCTTCGACAACTTCAAAAGTCCGCAACATCGAGTAATGACCGTTGCCACAAAGTTCAGCACATGCTAACTCGTAATTAGCCGTTTCCCAAAGCATCTTTTCCGGATCGTTCGGATCGGGAACCTGATATTCTTCGTACTCGCTGAGTGATTTGCGCCACTCCTTCGTCGTCTTTGTAGGTGTAAAAACGAAATAGGTAGGCAGGCCGGGCAATGCGTCCATCTTCACCCGAAACTGAGGAAGGTAGAAATCATGCAGTACATCCTTGGCCGTAATACGAACCCGTATCTTTTTGTTAAGCGGAAGCTTGAAATTGTTGACGAGTTTATCATCAGCGTTCTTCAAGTCAGTCCAGTCCTGACCAAGCGAGTTCGTACCATCGATCAGACGAAAGTCCTTACGACCAATAAGGCCGTCTTCGCCAGGAAAACGTAGCTGCCAGGCAAACTGGTAACCAGTTGCTTCAATTTCGATGTAGTCGTCATCAGCACCAACATCTCCCATGATATCGTTCCAGGCGTCCAGACCGCTGATCACCAAAAAGGTCATAACGATGGCAGGAATACCCGTCCAGATAATCTCCAGTTGATTGTTGTGAGAAATGAACTGTGCTTTGCCGCCTTTACGCTGGCGGTACTTGTAGGCGTACCAGAACAGGAGGATGTGTGTGAGAATGAACACGATATAGGTTACCGCAAGGGTAACGTTCATCATGCTGTCGATCCGACCACCATGAGCAGAGGCCGATTCGTGTGGACCATAGCCCAACATCCAGTTCTTGTAATAAAAAGCGGAGGCAGTACATAGAACCAGGAAGGCAACCATGAAGGCAACAAGGTAGTACCCCGTCATCTTAGTGTTACGTGCTTCAACTTCCTCAGCACCGCGTAACTGCTTCGCCAGATCACGCACCCGTCCGATCTGAAGAACGATCAGGAGCAAAAGCGCAATACAGATAAATACTATTAGTGTAGACATCAGCTTTAAGTTAGCTTATTTAGACGATCCGAATACTTGCTTCCGGACTTTCACAAATTTAACGAGTGTTGGACGTTTGTGTTAACCAGTTGCCCCTTGTTTAGATCGAGTCTAAATAATGGGCTGATTGGCTACGTATGGTGGTGCAGGCTCTCTTCGAAATACGGGTCTTTCTTAGGCTCCAACGGAGCTTTGGTCAGCATGCTGAGCACAAAGAACAGAAAGCCACCAAGGAAGCCCAGGAATATTCCAATCTCCAGTAAACCAGGGATAGTGTATCCCGCCTTGTAGGGCAGGAATACCCGGGTAGACTCATGGCCTTCGCCATGACCGGCAGCTGCGTGGTCGTCTCCATGACCCTCGGCGGCGTGGCCGTCGTCGTGACTGGCAGTGGCATGACCGTCGTCTGCCGCAGCGTGGTCGTCTCCGTGGCCAGCAGCATCCATAGTAGCGTGCTCCTCGTCACCGTGCCCACCAGCATCGTGCGTCATGTGGGTCAGTGTTTCACGGGCAGCTGGCTTGATCATGTTGAAAAAATCGAACCAGTGGCCGAAGAACACAATCGCTGAAGCGAAGAATAATGTACCGAACTTACGCTTGGTATCGTTCCGCATCAGAATGAAGAACGGGGCGATAAAGTTCAGCAGGAGGTTCCCCCAGAACAATACCGGGTAGTTGTCCATCCGCGTTCGGAAGTAGATCGTTTCTTCCCCAACGTTTCCGTACCAGATCAACATGAACTGGCTGAACCATACATAGGTCCAGAAGATGGAGATAGCAAAAAGGTACTTACCAAGGTCATGGAAGTGTTCCGCGTTGATACCGGGGAAGTAACCACGGCTCTTAAGGTAGATCAGTAGCATGATGGTCAGTGCCGTCATGGCAACAAACAGTGAAGCAGACGCATACCAGGCAAACATGGTAGAGTACCAGTGTGCATCGAGCGACATGATCCACTGCCAGATGACCGCGGCGGTGGTGAAACCAAGAATGATCAGGAAAGGAGCGGCGTACTTCTTGATACGGGCGTGGTGCTCGTAGGCAGTCGTTCCGTTCTTGTCCTCATCAATACTGATTTGGCGAATCCGGCTGATGAAGAAATACCACAGGCCCATGAAGCCGATCGTTGCGCCAGTATACCATACGGGGTTAAGGAAGGCAGACTTATGCTTAAGGATTGCATCGGTTGCTACCGCCTCCGCATCATTCCAGTGATACATGTGATGAGCACCGGTCCACAGACCGACGATGATGACACCCATCAGGAACAGTCCCGGCAGCAGGAACATTCCGAAGGCCTCCCACACACGCTTAAATTGCACAAACCAACCGGCATAGGCCGTGGTAAAGGCAGCATAGGCGAAACAGGCCATGAAGGAAATTCCGATGAAAAAGACGGAATTGTGAAGCAGGTTAGTCCAGAACCGCATGTGGTGGCCTTCGCCACCGTCCACAAAGTAGCTTGCTACGAGCAACACCAAACCAATGAGGGCGAGGCCTCCGGTTACTGTTTTTGCCCGGGATGAGAATACGAAGTTCTCCATCTGATATATTTATTTCGGAGCCGTAGCCCGCTGTGTTTTATAGTTGGGTGGTTCTGTACTCCTTTATTTCTTGCTGTGGTCTTCACCGTGGCCAGCGTCGCCATCATGGCCTTCTCCCTGCCCGGCCTCGTGGCCTCCGGCGTCCATATGCTGTTCACCGTCGGTATCATGGCCAGCAGCCATGCCTTTGAACTCAGCACCAGGAGTGCCGAATGCAGGGTTCAGTGTATTTATCATCGGGGAGTATTCAGTCTTAGTTTCCTTAGCCTGCAAAGATCGAATGTAGTGGATCACCTGCCAGCGCTCTTCGTAGCTGATCTTGTCTTTGTAAGCACCCATCGCGTTGTAACCGTGCATAATGGCATTGTAGTAACGGCCATTAGATGCGGCAAGGAATTCAGCGTTCAGGAAGTTTGCCGGAGCAAGTGGGTATTTGGCGTTGGGGTTCTGCTCATCGTCGTACAGATATCCTAGTCCGTTACCACTCATTCCGTGGCAAATACCACAGAAAATATTGTATAATTTAGCACCACGAATCATACCTTCTTCAGTAATCGGAAAAGGATTATCAACCAATCCAGCAATTGCCGCGAGGCGACCTTCAGGGGTATCATCGTAGTAATACGGTACCTGGCCATTGGTAGGAACACTGATGGCATTCATGTGCTTACCATCAACCATGGTACCACGCATGAGTTCGGCGTCTTCCAACGATTTGGGAGCAGACATCCCAGACAGGTAGGAACTGGCATAGCCACGTGGTACCGTTCCGGCAGGAACGGTCCGTGGGTAAACCAGCTTGGCCAGCTCAATGGTAGATTCCTTATCCCAGGTATTATAGTAGTAATAGTTGTAGGTATTCGCCTCAACGGCCAGGGAATGGGCCATATCGGGCATGTACTCACTTCCCGTGAAGTTATCTTCCGGGTAAGAGCAAGCCGTAAGAATAACGGCTAAACTCAGAGACAATACCAGTACGCGCAAATCTTTCATGCTGTATACTTCGATGGAGAAAAAAGCTTCTCCGTTAATAGTTATATTTTTTTGGCGCGGCCGCTGGTGCAGGGAAAGCGGAAAGAAGCAAGGGAAGAAGGACCAGTGTTTCCACCTTTTCGCCCATTGCTTTTATATACCTTCTGTGGCACCTGCGGCCGCGCCCAAAGGACGCTTCCCGCTTACGCTGGAACCATTTTAGAATGAACGCTTTCTGCACCAGTTTTGGAGAAGTACCCTTTCAGGTCATCCACCGCGCCGGACGCCAGGTCGGTTGCGTCGAAGGCAATGCAAAACTTATCGTCTGTAATCCGATCGTGTAAGCGCCGGGGCTCAGCACCAGGGCCGAGGCCACAGATAATGTAGAACACCAGTACCATTCCCACGGCAGCGAATAGTACCGTAAGTTCGAAGGTAATCGGGATAAAGGCTGGTACAGACCAGTATGGCTTACCACCAAAGATGATCGGCCAGTCGCGGGTAAACACCCACGTCATGAATCCAAACCCGAACAAACAACCGATGGTCCCGAAAATGAATCCGGCGATGTGCAGGCGACTCTCCTCCAGGCCCAGCAGCGGATCAAGTCCGTGCACGGGAAAGGGAGTGTACACCTCATCAATGTTGAGGTGGGCAGCGTTGGCGGCCTTTACGGCATCCAGCAGCTTTACTTCGTCGTCATAGAGTCCGAAGAGGATATTGCGTTCTGTTGACATTACTTCTGCCATGATATTTTCCTTTTGCGGATCTACTTGATCTCGTTTTCGTTGTTGTCGATGTCTACCGTACTTCCTGCAGCAAGGTCGTTGGCTGCGGCCGGCACATGGTGGCCATGACCGACAGCCTCGTCACCAATGTACTGGTCTCCTGCCGTCTTGAGGATCGACTTAATCTCGGCGATGGCCACAACTGGTGCCACACGAGTGAAGATCAGGAAGAGGGTGAAGAACAAACCAAGCGTACCGATGAAGATACAAATCTCCACCCAGGAGGGTACGTAGTAACTCCAGCTGGAGGGGAGGTAATCGCGGGCCAGTGTAGTGGCAATGATCACAAAGCGTTCGAACCACATACCGATGTTGATGAAGATCGACATGAAGAAGGTCCAGAACAGACTGCGACGGATTTTCTTGCTCCAGAAGATCTGGGGAGAAAGTACGTTACAGAGCATCATTCCGATGTACGACCAATAGTAAGGGCCAAGTACCCGGTTAAGGAAGGCGAATTGCTCGTAGATGTAGCCAGAGTACCAGGCGATAAAAAGCTCCGTCAGGTAAGCAACACCAACGATAGAGCCGGTGAGCAGGATTACTTTGTTCATCGACTCGACGTGTTCGAGCGTGATGTAGTCTTCCAGTTTGAGGACCTTACGGGCAATAAGCATCAGTGTAAGTACCATCGCGAAGCCGGAGAAGATGGCCCCCGCCACGAAGTAGGGAGGGAAGATGGTCGTATGCCAGCCGGGAATTACCGAAGTAGCGAAGTCAAAGGATACGATCGTGTGTACCGAAAGTACCAGTGGCGTAGCCAAGCCGGCCAGAATGAGGGAAAGACTCTCCCAGCGCTGCCAATGCTTGGCAGATCCGTTCCAGCCGAAGGATACGATGCTGTAAATTTTCTTCCGCAGGCCTTTCGCCCGGTCACGGACCGTAGCCAAATCAGGTACCAAACCAGCATACCAGAAAAGGAGGGATACCGTGAAGTAAGTAGAGATGGCAAATACGTCCCAAAGCAGCGGGCTGTTGAAGTTTACCCACAGCGGACCCCGGGTGTTGGGGTAAGGGAAGATGAAGATGGCCAGCCAAAGGCGCCCCATGTGGATCAGTGGAAACTGACCGGCACAGATTACGGCAAAAATTGTCATGGCCTCAGCTGCACGGTTTACACCCGTCCGCCATTTCTGGCGGAACAGCAAGAGAATCGCGGAGATAAGGGTACCGGCGTGACCAATACCTACCCACCAAACGAAGTTGGTAATGTCCCAACCCCAGTTGATGGTTCGGTTCAGGTTCCACGAACCGATACCGACCCAGACCGTCCAGGCGACGGAGAAGGCAAACATACCGAGGCACATCACCGAAAGGATGAAGGTGATGACCCAGCTAAGCGAGGGGGCCGTTTCCGTCGGGCGACAGATGTCTTCCGTGATCTGATGGTAGGTTTTTCTACCCGTGATCAGCGGCTTACGAACGGGGGCTACATGTCCACTCATAGTTTATAGTTAGGAGGCGGGGGTGAACCCCGCCCTTACGTTAAAGCTTTAGTTCCTTAGTATGGGAGGGGTTTGCCCCCTCCCGCACTAGGCTTCGAGTTCTTCTAATGGGTTGTGTACTCGGGCTGCGTAGAAAACACCAGGTTGAGTGTTCACTTCCTCAAGAGCCAGATAGTTCAGCGGGTTGTCCAGCTTACCTGCAATGTCTCCCTGCTTATTGTTACGGTCACCGAAGGTGATCGCACCAGTTGGGCAGGCCGTCTGGCAAGCCGTACGAACATCAGAATCGCGCAGCGCGCGCTTCTCGATCTTGGCGGCGAGCTTGCCTTCCTGCAGACGCTGTGTACAGAAGCTACACTTCTCGATTACACCACGGCTACGTACGGTTACATCCGGATTAAGGACCATCCGCGTCAGGTTATCAGCACCGAAGGCCAATTCCTCGCCCTGAACGGTTGGTTCATTGGAGCTGAAGAGGTCACCGGTCGTGTAATCCAACCAGTTGAAGCGACGAACCTTATAAGGACAGTTGTTGGCACAGTAACGGGTACCGATACAACGGTTGTAGATCATTTGGTTTAGTCCTTCATCACTGTGCTGGCTGGCGTTTACCGGACAAACGTTCTCACAAGGAGCATTGTCACAGTGCTGGCACATCATCGGCTGGTAGACGGCGCGAGGATTTTCAACATCACCGTAGAAGTAACGGTCAATCCGGAGCCACTTCATTTCGTGGTGGCGCCAAACTTCGTACTTACCAACGATTGGCACGTTGTTTTCAGCAACACAGGCTACTTCACAAGCAGCACAACCGATACAGGCACTCAGGTCGACGTGCATCGCCCACCAGTGGCCCTGGCTGTAAATGTCTTCGACGTACTCCTCGTAAGGGTACAGCGTCTGATCATTCAGGTGTTGGGCATCGCTCCGCTTTTCAGCGATATGGCCTTTGAGTTCGCCTAAATCAGCGAAGGTTCCCTGGTAAATAATGGAACGATCAACAAGACCGCCCTGCATATCACCCAGGCTTCCGCCGTTACCGTTCATCACGGTAGCTTCATCTACGTTGTAAGGCTGTAGGTATTCAGCCTGCTCGGCAGTCAGCTCACCTGAATGGCTTTCAGTTTCTCCGGTGTTAGTGTTGTAGTACACCATTGCGCCGGATTCGTCCTTTGTTGTGAGGCCCATCGTGTGATGGTACTGAACGCTGGCGAATTCATCTTCAACGGCAACGCGGCCACTCACCTCCGCCTGATCGGCGAAGTACTGAACGTAGCCGGCGTCATCGACGGGAAGCCATGGGTAGACATTGATGCCCACTTCATGGCCAATTGCGCGACCGGAAACACCGGTGATCGACCGACCGTAACCCAGCGCAAGGCCAAAGGTATCCGGCTTCTGGCCAAACTGGCGGACGGCGGTAACCACCTGGGCGGTGCCACCAATAGTAACACTGACTTTGTCGGCTTTGCCTTTGTATTCTTCCTGGTTGAGGTCGTTGTAGGCAGTGTAGGTATAACCTTCTACCCAGCTTACGGGAATACTGAGGTAATTGCCCCATACCGTGCGGAGGATCGGGTCGGGAACTTCTTGCAGCCAGGGGTTACCGGCGTATACACCGTTACCAATATTGACTGTCTCGTAGAAGGTAACCTCCTGGCCTGAACCAGCTTGAGACACACGGCCAGCAGCACCGGAAATTGCTCCGGCGTTATAGCCGCCAGCAGCAACTTCTCCTTCTTCCGTCGCAACGGTGCCAGCTGGCAGCGTAAGCACGCCGGCCTGAAGCGCAGCATCCCAGAAGGAACGGAAGGAGACGAAATCGGACTGAGCACCGAAGGCCGTAGCCTCCCAGTTGCTTTTCACGAATTCAAGGTAAGGCTGATCTGCATCGGCCATTAGCTTATCGGACTTGGCCCAGCTGAGGAAAGTTTCTCCCTGCTCGCGGGTGCCGGCACGGCCGACGCTTGCGAAGATGGGGGTAATGGTAGGTTGTACCAGCGACAACTGACCCTGTACTGCCTCCACATCGCCCCAGCTTTCGAGGTAATGGTGGGTAGGCGTAACGTACTGGCACAGCATCGTCGTTTCATTGGGCACACCGCTCATACTGACGGAGAGCTTGGCTTTGCTGAGGTTCTCAGCGATACTGGCCGCCCATGGGTTGTCCCAGGCCGGGTTAGCGCCGTCGAGGACGATAACTGCGTCGACGCTGCCAGCGGCAAGGTCGTCAGAGAAACGGGCCAGAGCCTGGTCGCTGCCCTTACGTTGCATGCTCCACCGGTCGGTGGTGATGGTGTGTCCGTAGGCACCGATGGCATTGTTGATGGCGTTGACCAACATTTGCTCACCGAGATTATTTGTTCCGCTGACGACGAGGCCGCGGGTACGGTTGCGCTTAAGTTCGGCGGCAACAGCTTTTACTTTTGCAAGTGCGTCAGCCGGGAGGCTGGCGGAGGCACCACCACCAACTACTTCGTTGTAGAGGGCGAGGATAGCCTGTCCCTGCTCACTTGGCTTGACGAGGATGCGGTTATCCGCATTGGAGCCGGTAAGGCTCATGTGGCTTTCGATCTGTACGTGACGGCTCATCTTCTTGGCATCCGTCTTACGGCCCATCGAGTACTGGCGGGCGTATTGTACCGGGCTGATCCAGGTACCGAGGAAGTCACAGTTGATGGCAACGATAACGTCGGCCTTGTCGAAGTGGTAACTGGGGACGGCACGGGTGCCGAAAGTTTGCAGGTTAGCATCGAGTAATGCAGCACTGGAAACGGGATCATACTGCACCAGTTCGGTATTGCTGAACTTTCCTTTGAACTCGTTGATTGCAGCGAGGAGCGAAGGACTCATCACGGTATGAGATACGATGCGCACCTTAGAACCGGCGGACAGTTTGCCGGCGATTTCAGCGTCGATGATGTCCCAACCATCATTATCCGAGTGGTTTTTGGCAGATTTGGCCATTCCTTCACTGATCCGGTACGGGCCATCGAAGCGGCTGGTGTCATAAACACCCAACACCGAAGCTTGTACACGAGCGCTGGTACCACCACCGGTGATTGGGCTCATGCTGTTGCCTTCCACCTTAATTGGCCGACCTTCGCGGGTTTTCACCAGTACGGGGATGTAGTCACCACCCTGCACAAAGGTAGAAGCGTAGTAAGAAGCAACGCCCGGAACGATGGAATCTGGCTTAGAAACGTAGGGAATTGCCTTACGAACCGGAATATCACAAGATGCGATGGTCGCGGCCGTCATGCCAAAACCAAGGTATTTAAGAAAATCCCGGCGGCTGGCTTCCAGACGCGGGTTTTCACTCATGGCCTCGGGCGCGCCTACTTCGTTGTCGGTGGCTTTGATGTATTCCTGGCTGGATTCGAGTTGATCCGTGCCTAACCAGATTTTGTTGACTTGCTTCTTCATTCAACTTTATTTGAACTTGGGTCTTTGCCTTCGTTCGTTAACCGCCAGAGCGGTATGTTTTTTGTTTTGACTAACTCCCTAGTTGCCAGTTCCCCAGCGACCAGTTCTCTAGTAGTGGCAACGCTGACAGTTAAGTCCACCAACGTCTTCTACCGTAACTCCATCACGCTGACCGGCTTTGATTTCCTCATGGTAGCGCTCGTAAGCTTTATAGTAATCATTCTTTTCGAACTCTACCTCGGTTTCACGGTGACAGTTTACACACCATCCCATGCTGAGGGGGCTGTACTGGTATACCAGTTCCATTTCCTCTACGGGGCCGTGACAGTTCTGACACTTGAGGTTACCAACGGTAACGTGCTGTGCGTGATTGAAGTAGGCGTGGTCGGGAAGGTTGTGGATACGTACCCATTCAACGGGGCCAGCGATCTTGTCATCACCAGTCATTTCATTGGTCAGGGCTGCTTCGATGGCGTCGAGTTGGTCATCGATCACATTCTCCATGTCGTCCAGGTCTCCCTCGTCGGCCATGTATTCCTGAGCAATCCACTTTTTGTAGACGTCTTTGACTTCTTCGTTAGTGTAGTCCTCATATCCTTCCAGATATTCATCAGCAATCGGGTCGTAACCGATGGCGGCATAAATCTTGGTGATTTCAGCAGTACCGTACTGGCTCCCCTTCTTGATGGCGCGGTGACAGTTCATACAGGTATTCACCGCCGGAATAACGGAGTGCTTGGAGCGGCGGGCACCGTCGTGGCAGTACTGACATTCGATCTGGTTGAGACCAGCGTGCGTTACGTGGCTGAATTTGATCGGCTGCTCTGGCTGGTAGTCTTGCTGACGACCAAGCTCGATGGCATGATTCACCGTGGTGTAACCACCCAGTACGACAAGGGCGAAAACGACAAAGGCGATCATGCCTTTGCTGGTCAGGACCTCCATCAGGGTGCGCCGTTCGGGGTTCCCCCCCTCCTTAGTCGACACCATGTACTGCATGTTGCTCGTGATCCGGGCAAGGATCAGGGACAACAGCAATAAGGCACCGCCAAGAATGACGAAGAGCCAGGTGTTGTCGACCTTTTCAGCAGGACCAGAAACTACAGGGCCTCCGGCAACCTGTGGTTTACCAATGCCCGTATACTCTGCTTTGACAAAAGCGAGGAGGTGCTCGACGTCACCGTCGGTCAGATTGGTGTAGTTCGACATTACTGTCGGCTTCCACTGCGCCCATACGGCTTTAGCACGTTCACTTTCACCCGAGTTGATGAGTGCCTGCGATTGCTGGACCCAACGGTAAAGGTGTTCTCGTGGCTCCGCAGCCCAACGTTCCTGAACACCACCGAGGGCGGGGCCAGTTGCGTCGTCCTTCATACTCTTAGCGTGGCAAGCGCCACAACCATTAGCATTCCAGAGGGTCTTGCCGACTTTATAGTCCCCTGCGCCTTCCGCGACCCCGGTAGGGGTTACTTCGGCATCAGTTATGGGAGCCGGAGCTGCTTCAGTATCCTGAGCAAAGGCCGAAAAGCCACTCAAAAGGAGACAACAGACGAGAAGAAAAGATTGTAAAAACTTTGGGTGGTATGTCATTAGGAATTGACATTTAGTAAGTTGCGCTAAAAAGGAAGAATTATTACCCCTTCTCTAGTGGCGCAAAGATACTTTCATGACATTTCTTTAACAAACATGTTCACTAACTCATACCTTATTTAGACAAGTTCTAATAAGCAGGGTGCTGCTTAACGATTACTTCACGGCCCTGAATCGTCATTTCCAAGGAGGCTTGAGGCATGTTTTGCTGTCTTTGAGCTTCCGTTCGATGTCTTGGCAACAGATCAGGCGCGGACGCAGGTGCAAAGATTTTTTTTGAATAGCAAACACCTTTTACCGCTAACATCGGTAAAAGGTGTGCCTGGACAGGTGTCCTTATATATAGGTAGACGGGGATGAGGGGCTGCACCCCGGAATATTTGTGGCAATAAGCCGGGTGTTGATTTGAAAAAGCTTCGCTTTCTTCCCGGGGCGCAGCCCTGGAGGTAAATGGGAGAATACCGAAAGCAGCCACTTTACATCGATAGCAGGCTTTCGGAGAGAACGCTCCGGCTCTTATTCGCTAATCTTCCGGAAGAATTCCCATTACGTTTGCCATCAGGTCACTCCGGTATTCGGTGGGCGTCCGGCCAACACAGCGACGAAATGCCCGGTTGAACTGGCTGAGCGAATTGAAGCCACTGTCGTAGGCTACCTCCGCAATGGTCGAATGATCGTCCCCCAACAATTTACAGGCGTAGACGACCCGATAGTTGGTGAGGTAAGCGATAAAGGTGTTTCCGCTGACTTTTTTAAAGTACCGGCAAAAAGCTGGTATGGTCATCGAAGCAACGCCGGAAACTTCAGCCAGGGAGATGTCCCGGCGGAAGTTGTCACTTATGAATTGCTGGATATCGTTAAAGCGATCGTACCCATGGGTGGCGATCTGCAGGTGAAAGCCATCAGCATTGAGGCTCTGATAGTCTTCACTTATCGCCAGCTGCTGTAAGATGTCGATCAGTGACAGCATCCGGTTCATCGGGTCCTGCTTGATGAGGTGCTCCATACGAGCACCCAAAGCCTGGCGGGTGTAGCCACTAAAGGACAGGCCGTTACGTGCCCGATCGAACAGGTTACTTACGTTACGCATTTCCGGTAGGTTCAGAAAGTCGGCCGTGGGGAAGTCCGTCGAAAATTGAACCACCGTTTCGGCCTTGTTACCGGTAAACTGGTCGGTGAACCCCCAGTGCGGAAGGTTAGAGCCAATAAGGATCAGCTCACCGTCCCGATAATGGGACACATGGCTGCCGATGTGCCGACGCCCGTGACCGCCCCGGACGTAAACGAGTTCAAGTTCCGGATGGAAGTGCCAGTTGGGCGTCTTATTTGCCCTACTCCCCGGATCGGAAAAGTGCTTTACGAGAAAAGATGTCCCTGGAGTAGGGATTACCTGTTCGCGTACAGGATGGTTTGAGGAAGCCTGCATGGTGAAGGTTATTTGGGGATGTAAAAGCACGAGGGGAAAATTTCGCGCTTAGGGTTTACTCAGTACGTTGTTTTTGGCTTTACAGCAACAAGAAACAGTCCGTCTGGCAAACTTCAAAGGGATTACGTTTAAAACAAAGTCCGCTATTGGGACGAAAAGAATACACACAAGTAACGTAATACGGCTCAAAAGGATGCCTTGACACAACGAAAATCCGAACTCTTTTCCACTTGGTCACTCATGGATTACCCTCCACTGCGCAAATATTAACCCTGGGGTAAAAATTGCGCGACGTTCATCAAAATCTGCGTGGATAAATATAAACGATCGCCGGTTCTTTGCATGGCAAGGAAGTCGAAAGTGCAGCTTACTGTAATCTATAATTCCCTGACAAATGAAACTAATTACCACCATCTTCCTATTGATGTTTGCCACAGCTTCGGCCCTGGCATCAATCAATCCGTTGGACCTCACCGCCCAACGGGATGTAACTAGTGGAACGCTCGTCATTCGCAGCATCGTCGGCCTGGAAAATACGTCATTGTTTGAAGTCTACGACGACATCGGCAATGTATTGTACTCAGACTCCGTCGTTGCGGGTGATTTCATCAACAAGCGGTTCCCCGCAATTACTTTAGTGCGCAACACCTACCATCTTGTAATAACCGACGTTCGTGGTCGAACGACCCAACCACTCCGGATGGACACAAATGGCAACCTCCTGGACCACACCACCGCCGAAGTTTTTCTCTTCCCCCGGGTAGACCTGCGAGCCGAACGAATGCTCGTAATCGACTATACCAATAAGGGTGGTCGTCGGGTCAACATTTCTATCGCCAATACAAACGGAGACATTGTTTTCTCAGACGTCGTTAACGGCAAAGAAGAAGTACAGCGGGCCTACCGGCTGGACCAACTCGCCGTCGGCAACTACCAACTCATCGTCTCCGCCCGAGACGTAAAGAGCCACGCAACTGCTTTTGCGCTGCGTTAAGAATTTTGCATGATCGACTTTAAGTTTCGCCCCTTCCGCTTTTTTCGGGAGGGGCTTTTTTGTGTGCCTCTGGCAACACGCTACTCGTTGTTCCTTACCCGGGACTGCGTCGTGCCTCCATATCCCGGGCAACTCATGTTAAGTAGCTACACGACGGGCCATGGTATCAGATTAGCGCAACTCAAAGTCCACATGATAATGGTCATCATGCAGTTCGTCTACCAGTCGGGGCAGTGATTTGGCGAAGTAGATGCCACGTTGCCGGACCTTTTTACCGCTGGGGCTGGCGTAAAACTCCTCCTTCAGGTCGATCTGGACGATGATCTTCTTTATGCGGAGCCCGTTGGTCCTGGCAGCATCGTCGAGGGCCAGGAGGTGGCGCCCCATAGTTTCGAAGTCGATGCTTACACGTTTGGAGTAAGCGCCCCGGCCGTCTGCTGACAGCAGGTAATGCCATATGCCCAGGTGATCGAGCAGCCGGTGAGCGCTGCCATTCCGTGTTTTGGGCAGCATAAAATCGGCAGATAAGCCAATTTGGTGGGTACGATGTGGCCACATTTTGCCCCCGTGCTTATTGGCGCATTCCATCAGCCGGAACTGAACGCCGGGGCAGGTGGTTTCACAGGTCTGGTAGGCGTCGAGAATGGTGTTGTGTACCCGATGGTGGGTGTATCCCCGATTAAGGAGGTAGTAACTCACGGGACTGAAATACCGATAATTCTTTCCGAAGTACGGAACCAGCCAAGCGTTTTCGAGGGAGCCCTTGCCGACGGTTCCGGAGGCAACGGCTTTGTCTTTGTTTTGGTGGGTTAGTTCGGGGAAGGCCAGGGCCAATAGGCCAAAGGCTAATAGAATCAGGAGTGTTTTTCGCTTTTTCATTGGGTAAGTAGCGAGGCGGGAAGAAGGGTTTATTGATCAACGATCTTGATAAATTAATTATTCCTTTAGGTTCCTTAGCGATTCGCTCATCGGATGCATCTTCCAGCCTGGCGCAGCCGGATGGACGTTCATCCGATGCGTCGAATCGCATGCCCGCGCATTTTATACATCCGATAAACTTTTGCGACTACGTCAGCAAAAGATGTATCGGATGAAAAAATGCGCTGTTACCAGTCGTAATGTGCCACAATACGCTCGGCCACCTCATCGGGGGTGAGGTTAGCGTTATTGATCTTCAGGATTTTCCGTTCCGGCATTTCACCGGGTCGGGTATTTTGGCGGTACTTCTTATCGTCGGCCAGCAGCATGCCTTCTGAATGCGCTATATCCCGCTTGGAAGCTTTCTCATCCAGGCGGTCCGGGTGGCGGTTACGCTGCAGGCGTACGTCCTGCGCTGCTTCCAATTCTACGTAGTGAATGTGGGCACCGCCGGCTTTGAAGATATTGACTATGCGGTCGACGTACTCCGCTTCTGAAGGTAAATCGAGGGCCCAGCAGAAAGTGAAGATAAAGCCCTTCATGTTACTCTCCGCCGCCACTTCAAAGGTACCGAACCGGACTAAGCTATCTAGTTTCCTGAACGCCTCGGTCCCGAAATCGAATAACCGGTTGGCCAGTTCCAACGACACGTGGTTGTGGAATAGTTTATAGCCGGTTTTTTCGGCCAGGGCCTTGCCTACCGTCATTTTCCCAACCGCTGAGGGACCGAAGATCAGGATAAATTTCATGGATTGGTAATGTTGTGAGCGGAAGTTAAAGTTACTGAAGAAGGAGGTATTCTGGTACGGCCGAAGAGTGAATGGGAGAATTATTGAAGGAGAGAATAGCTGCTACCGTTCTCCCCTTGCTCCTTCAATATTCACTGCACCTGCGGCCCCGCCCCCTTAAATGAATTCTTGAATGGGAGAATAGCTGCGGCTGGTTCCACTCAACTACGCTGCGCTTGTTTCGCCAAGGTGAACAAGCGACCGCCGAAGGTAGCCACGAAGTGAACGGTACTTGCGGAAGCTATTCACTCATTCTCTCGTTCACTCATTCCCTTTACTCCCTTGCCCTTAGTTATCTTTGCGCCCCCTACGAATTACCCAACTATGTTAAACCAACTGGAAGCCATCTACAACCGCTTCAAGAATCTTGAAGAGCAGCTCTCCGACCCGGAGATCATTACCGATCCGTCTAAATTCACGAAAGTGAATAAGGAATACGGTAAGCTGAAGCCGATTGCCGATACGTACCTAACCTACGCCGAACTGCTGGAGAACATCAAAAGCAGCGACGCCATGCGCAAGGACCCGGACCCGGAAATGCGGGAAATGGCGCAGATGGAATACGACGAATCCCGGGCGGAGAAAGAAAAAATGGACGAAGACATTAAGGTGATGCTCATTCCGAAAGACCCGGAAGACGAGCGGGACATCATCATGGAAATTCGTTCTGGTGCGGGCGGGGACGAAGCCGCCATCTTCGCCGGTGACCTCTACGACATGTACCGCCGCTATTGCGACAATATGGGGTGGAAAATTGAGGTGATCGATGAAAACGAAGGTACTGCCGGCGGCTACTCTAAATTGGTGATTGAGGTGCATGGCGACGACGTCTACAGCCACCTTAAGTTCGAATCCGGCGCACACCGGGTTCAGCGCGTTCCAAAAACGGAGAGCCAGGGCCGGGTGCATACTTCAGCCGCCACCGTTGCCGTACTACCCAAAATGGAAGAAGAGGACATCAACATCAACAAAGCAGACTTGAAGATCGATACCTTCCGCGCCTCCGGCGCAGGTGGGCAGCACGTCAACAAGACGGAATCTGCCATCCGGATCACCCACTTGCCCACCGGTATTGTGAGTGAAAGCCAGGATGGCCGCAGCCAGCATAAGAACAAGGAGATTGCCATGGCGCAGCTCTACCAGCGCATCAAGAACGCCCAGGACACGGCCGCGCACAACGAGATGGCCAGCGCGCGCAAATCCCTTGTCGGAAGCGGCGACCGTTCCGAGAAGATCCGGACCTACAACTACCCACAAAACCGGGTGACCGATCACCGCATCAATCTGACGCTGCACAATCTGGACAAGATTATTGCCGGCGGGCTGGAACCGGTGATTGAGGGGTTGCAGGTGGCGGAGAATGCAACTAAGCTGCAGGAAGGGGTTGTGTAAGTAGACGAAAACTCGCTGCGCTCGTTTTCTTGGCAGATGTGCTTCGCACTTGGTAGTGGGTAGTGCTCTACCGCAGGGCTTTGCTCACTCCACTCGCAGGGCAATTTCACAATGCTTTCATCAAAAGAAAACCCCCACCTAAGAAATGCGTTATCAAGCAGTAACTAAATTCTTAGCATGCTCCGCCTCCCGGCTCTCCTCCTTTCCGCCCTACTTCTTTCCATCCTTACTTCCTGCACCTTCGTCCAGGACCGCTACCCCACCCTGCCTCCCGGCCTTTACCGGGCCGAGCTTGCGCTGGAGTACAACCCCATCGTACCTAACCCAAAAGGCGCGCCGATCCCGGAAAAGACCAACCTTGAATTCGACGAGGTAACGGAAGGCCAACTCCCCTTCACGATGGAAGTAGTGTACGAAACGGACACCACCTTCCGCATCGAGATCCACAATGGTGAAGAAATTACGGTGGTACCGGCCAAGGACATCATCACCGGCAGAGATCAGCAGGCCGGCCGCGATACCCTCCGTATCGACTTTCCGGTATTCGACACGCACATCAGTGCTTACCACGAAGAAAACGTGATCGAAGGCGTCTGGGTAATTCATTACCGGGACAACTACAGGATTCCTTTCAAAGCTTATTTCGGAAGAGGCCACCGTTTTACTTCCCTTCGTAAAACACCCGCAGCGGACGTTTCCGGAAAGTGGGCCGTGACCTTCGGAATGGGAGACGAGGAACCTTTCCCCGGAATTGCGGAGTTTGAACAAAACGGGAACCACCTTACGGGAACGTTCCGCACGGAAACCGGGGACTATCGCTACCTGGAAGGAACCGTACAGGCCAACAAGTTGTATCTGAGTGTTTTTGATGGTAGCCACGCCTTCCTTTTTGAAGCCATCATCAAGGAAGATGGCACCATTAGCGGCACCTTCCGATCCGGTCGCCATTACCTGACCAACTGGACGGCGAAGCGTGACGATAACTTCACCCTCATCAACCCGAATGAATTGACGCTGATGAAAGAGGATATTCCGCTCAGCTTCAGCTTTCCCAACGTTGATGGAGACACCATCTCGCTGGACGGCGAACAGTACGATGGACGGCCCAAGTTGGTCCAGATCATGGGGACCTGGTGCCCCAACTGTCGGGAGGAAACTGCATTCATAAGAGATTACCTGGCCAACAACGACGTCAGAGACCTGGAAGTCATCACCCTGGCCTTTGAAAAGTACGGCCAGGAAGATGAACGGAGTAAAGCATCGATTCGCCAATACTACGAGAACATGAAGGTATCGTGGCCAATACTGCTGGCTGGCCCCGCCGACAAGGACGCTGCTGGCATAGCCTTACCCATGCTTAGCAAAATCTTCAGCTTCCCCACCCTGCTGTTCGTGGACCGTGATAATAAGGTGAAGCGGATTTATACGGGCTTTAATGGAAAAGCGACCAGCAAGTATGGAGAATTTGAAGCTGGGTTTGAGGCTTCGGTTTCGGAGTTATTAAAGACGGAAGCGAGTAAGTAGATTTACCTGTTTAGTGGTACTCAATAAGGGTGGTCCCTCTAAATGTTTAACTTGTGGTTGACTCAAGCTCGCTTAGCTTGCTTGATTAGCCTAAACACACAATTGAACATCCCCACTATGATTACTCTTTCTAAGCGGAAATCCCGCTTTCGTCTCTTGGTGTCCCTCATCATTATCCTGTTGGTTTGCCCACAGCTTCGTAGCCAAATAACTGCCGATGCGGGCGGGCCTTATGCCCTGGATGCCGATGGTAGCATTGCCCTGCAGGGCATGGCTGAGGTGAATGGAGATAAGCTTAGGCAGGTTGTCCTCGCTGCACAAAATTTTGCATCTGCCTACATAAGACTACCAGCTGCCTACCTGACCGATCCTTCCGGTACTCCGTTACTGAGTTGGCGTGTCATCCTCCTTCCTTTCCTGGGCGAACTGGAGCTATACAACCAATTCGACCGGACCAAAGCCTGGGATGACCCCGTCAACTTACCATTACTGGACCAAATGCCGGAAGTCTATCGTCGGTTAGGTGCGGCACCTGATGATGTTAATACGGCCTTTACGGGCGCTTTTCGAACGTTTGTGAGTGGGTCTGGGCAGAACGCCATGTTCGAGGGCGGTCCTGATGCAGGTTTTGAAACCAGTGGAGCAGGCACCACCCGCTTCCGGGACGTTACTGACGGCAGCTCCAATACTCTTTACCTTGGTGAAGTGGCTGGAACCGATATTCCTTGGACGGCCCCATTTGACGTAGACTTGAACACCTCCTCAATGCTCGACGACCCAGCAGGTTTTTCGGGTGCGGCCGATAACGCCATCCTTTTTAGCTTACTTGATGGGCGGATAAAATTCCTGCTCGCCAATACTCCGCAAAACATCGTAGATGGCCTGTTTACCCGGGATGGCCGAGAAGACTCGGAAGACTTTCCGCTCTATCTTCTGGACCCTGGCACCATTGACGACAGCAGCTTTGCGTGGGACCTGGACGATGACGGCACCTTTGAATTTGTGGGGCCAACCCCTACCATTTCAGGATCGGACCTCCTTGTAGGGGTCAATAACGTAAGCTTAAGAGTCACGACCACCACCGGAGTGGCCATTACGGTTTCCAGTACGGTAACTGTCAATGCCGTCAGTAACGACGAAGATGGAGACGGAGTGCTGGATGAGGCTGACTTTTGCCCGGGTACAGACATACCGGAGGCCACGGTTCCCGTCATCCGGTTAAAGCCCCGTCGCTTTGCGCTGCTGGACGGAGACGATCAGTTCGAAGGCCAGGCTTTTGGTTTCACCTTCGACCTGGAGGATACCGGCGGCTGCTCCTGCGAGCAAATCATCGATGAGCTACAACTCTCCAATAATAATCGCCGCTTTGGTTGCCGTTTCTTCCCGATGGCTGTTTGGGCAACCTACGTTTACTTTAATTCCCCTGTCCCCAAATCCCTGGACGGATCAGAAAAGCCAGCAGGCAATGACTGGGCCGAATTTCTTTCCGTAGAGGACAATGTTCTGGGTGCCAATTACCCCAACCCAGCTAACCAGGTAACCGTGGTTCCTTTTTCTATTCTGGAGGAAGGCACTACCCGCCTGGAAGTATATGATGCCCTCGGGCGGCTGGTGGCCATCCCCCTTGCCGGAGAACGCCTGCCGGCGGGTAACTATGAAGTGGAAGTGGATGCCAGCCGTTTAACCGCCGGAACTTACTACTACCGGCTTTCTTCCGGAGACTTCACCGCCGTGAAACCAATGCAGGTAGTTCACTGATATCCAAATAACGGGTATATTTCCGGGATGCAACTAACCAACTCCAAGAAAATCGCTCTGCTGCTGGGTGCTACCGGTCTGGTAGGCTCCGCATTACTTGACGAACTACTGGCGCACGATGCGTACATCCGGGTCATCGCCCCCACGCGCAGGCCGATGCACCGCCAGCACGACAAACTGGAAAACCCCGTCATCAACTTCGATGAACTGGAAGAATATGCCGGCAAACTTCCCTGCCAGGATGTGTTCATTGCACTTGGTACGACCATCAAAAAAGCGGGCAGCAAGGAAGCGTTTCGGAAGGTGGACTTTGACTACATCGTCAAGGGTGCCCTGGTGGCTAAAACCGGTGGTGCCAACCAGTGCCTGTTGGTTTCCTCCTCCGGTGCCGATGTAGAGAGTCGGTTTTTCTACACCAGCGTCAAGGGGCAAACGGAAGAGGCCATAAAGGACCTTGGGTTCTGGGCCACCCACATTTTCCAACCGGGTGTATTGGTTGGTAACCGGGAAGAATTCCGGCTGGGCGAACGCATCGGTATCGGCGTTTCTAACCTGTTGCGGCGGATCAGTCCCGAAATCCTGGGCGATTACAACCCCACTAAAGTCAGCGTATTAGCCCAAAAAATGGTGGACGCGGCGCAGGGAATGGAGCCTGGTGTGCAGGTTCATGGTGCGATGAGTTTGTTGGAGGATAAGGCGGTTTCTGACGAGGATATTTAGGGGGCGCGGTCGCAGGTGCAAGGAAAGGGATAACGGAGCAAGGGCAGAAGGGCGATAGCTTCACCCGATTAGACCCGGAGGGCTACGGTGTGCACAGATCTTTACGGTGCTCTAAATGATCGCGATTTTACACATCCGATGAACTTTCAGCCGACTACGTCAGGCTGAAAGATGCATCGGATGAGAAAACCGCGTGACTGTCGAGCCGTTTTCTCATCGTAGGCATCTTTTTTGAGCACGGAGGCGAAGCCGAAGCGCTCAAAAAAGTTCCTCCGATGTGTAAAACGGCGGGTCTGTAAACTTGTGTGCACACCATAGCCCGGAGGGTCGTCCGGCGAAGTAAGGGGCGAGCGATGAACCGCAGGATCAGGGAACCCCTCGCTCGTTTTCGTTGACGTAGCAGCATAAATGCTGCAGAACAGTGATCACAAAAAAAATAGTCTCCTGGTCACCGAAGGATTTCTCCAAGGAAGGCATCTAACCCAAAAACTTGTTTTTGAAACTCCAACAAATGAAGAACTTCCACCTCACAATTTGCCTCCTGTTTTCGCTTTCCCTAACCGGACAACAATTTTACGACCTCAACACCATTCAAACCATTGAAATTACCTTCGCTCAAAGCAACTGGGACCAGTTACTCGACGACGAGAAGGCTGGAGAGGAGAACTACATCCTGGCACAAAGTGTCAGCATCAACGGTACCGTCTTTGACAGCGTAGGCGTAAAGTATAAGGGCAACAGTACTTACAACGCTAACCAAACGAAGAATCCTTTCCACATTGAACTGGATACTTATAAAGACCACGATTATCAGGGCTATAAAGACATCAAACTGAGCAACGTGGCCAAAGATCCGTCGTTCCTGCGCGAGGTACTGAGCTACCAGA
Organism: Neolewinella persica DSM 23188; assembly: GCF_000373105.1. GTDB lineage: Bacteria > Bacteroidota > Bacteroidia > Chitinophagales > Saprospiraceae > Neolewinella > Neolewinella persica. The sequence goes on from NZ_KB890435.1 coordinate 48,432, forward strand.
TTCTGGGACAGTACATGGACGCGCCCTTGTCGAACTTCACCAATGTGTACGTCAACGGCACGCTGATCGGGCTATACTCCAACAGCGAAGCCATCAGCAAAACCTTTGTCAAAGATCGTTTTGGTTCCAAGAGCAATACCTTCATCAAATGTAATCCGCCAGCGGGGGCCGGGCCACAGTCCAACGATTTCCCCAATCTGGTTTATCTCGGCCAGGACAGCTCGGACTACTACGATGCTTACGAATTAAAATCAGATGCTGGCTGGCAGGAGCTCATCGACCTGTGTGACACCCTCAGTAACGAAATAGACGCGATTGAAAGCATTCTGGACGTAGACCGTGCGCTATGGATGATGGCTTTTAACAACGTATTTGTCAACCTGGACAGCTACCTGGGTGCCTTTTCGCAAAATTATTACCTGTACCGGGACGATTACGGCCGCTTCATCCCCGTTGTCTGGGACCTTAATGAATCCTTCGGCAAGTTTGCCATGACCGGTTCCGGACAACTAAATGGCACCGCAGCCATGCAACGGATGAGCCACCTGCAGGAATCTACCAATGCCAGTTACCCGCTCATTCGCCAGCTATTAGCCAACCCAACCTACAAGCGCATGTATGTAGCGCACATGAAAACCATGCTGTTGGAGAACTTCGACAATGCAACCTATGCCGCAACCGGAGAAGCCCTCCAGGCCCTGATCGATGATGCCGTAATGGCCGACGGTAACAAGTTTTTCACCTACGCTAATTTCATTAGTAACCTGAACAGCGACATCAGTACAGGCGGCGGACCACGCGGTGAAAACACCCCCGGCATCACCAACCTGATGGACGGCCGGTCTGACTATCTGCTTGGGCTGACGGACTTTACGGCAGCAGCTCCCTCCATTGTTGACCCGGCGGTTAGTGAGCCTTCCCCTGTGGTCGGTGAATCCGTGACCGTTACGGCGGTGATTGCCGGAGGTTCTTCGGTCACATTGGGTTACCGCAGTACGCATCAGGCACCCTTTACTAAAGTAACCATGTTTGACGACGGCGCCAACGGCGACGGTGCAGCAAATGATGGCATTTATGGTGTTAGTATCCGCATCACCGGAACCCAGACCGAATACTTCGTGTACGCGGAAAACGAGGATGCTGGTCTGTTCTCTCCCCAGCGTGCGGAACATGAGTTCCACACCATCGCGGCCACCACCTCCGGCGTCACCGCCGGCGACCTGGTCATCAATGAGTTTATGGCCTCCAACGACGCAACAGTCGCCGATGAACGCGGTGATTTTGACGACTGGATCGAACTCTACAACAACACCTCCTCCCCCATCGACCTTACCGGTTACTTTCTTTCTGACAATCCGGATAACCTGGATAAGTACGACATTCCCGAAGGCACCGTTATTGAAGGAAATGGTTACCTGATCATCTGGGCCGACGAAGACGGCGACGAGCAGGAAGGGCTCCATGCGAACTTCAAACTCTCCGCCGGAGGCGAATCCGTACTGCTGATGAACGCAGATACCGTGATCATCGACGAGGTGACCTACGGTGAAATTGAAACGGACATCTCCTACGCCCGCCTGCCAAATGGCACCGGCGATTTTGAGTTCGCCTCCCCCACCTTCAATGCGGAGAATACGGTGGTAGCCACCGCCAACCCTCAGGCTGTCAGCATCGGTCTGCGCGTATCTCCAAACCCCGCCAACGGCGGCTTCTACCTCGATTTTGATACGCCACAAAACGACGGTCGAGACCTGAGCATCTACGACATTACCGGGCGCATGATGCTGCAGAAAGTCATCCGGGGCGGGCATTGGATAGAAACAGCCGATTGGAAACCCGGGCTTTACCTGGTTCGGGTAGATTCTGGTGTGGTAAAGTTAGTAGTGGAGTAAGCGTACTGACCCTAAACTAATAGTACGGCACAAGCCCAACCTCGACCATTAAGTGTCGAAAATGTTAGGCCCCGTATCCAAGCATGGGATACGGGGCCTATAAACGTTCAGCAGAGAAATGCTTAACGTAAACCACAGAAGGGCAGCAGCAGCTTCCAAGCTACCGTATCCTACTCGATCAAAAAGATCTTGAAGGTCTTATTAGCCTGGTAGTACAAGCGGCCGTTCAGATAATCAATCTCGTACAAAGGCGTGAGGTCGTCAAATCGGTACTTATTGACTTCCTCCCCGGTATTTTTGTCCACTTTGAAAAGTGTGGCGCCTTCCTGGCCGTCGCGGGCAAAGAAGAAAGCGTACTCCTCATCAATGCGGCCATTGACCTTACGATCGGTGGCGAAGCCAAAGCTCGCATCACTTGCGGCATTTGCAGCACCCATCCGATTGTTATAACGATTGACGGAACCACCAACATCTCCGGTCGTTGCGGCAGAAGTTACCATGTTCGCAGACTGAGCACCAGCGTAAGCCATGCCACCGGCGGCGGTAGCAATCGCCGTTAGTGTACGCAAAGTTGCCGTCGGGTCTGGGTACCATTCGTCCTTATTGTCGGAGAAGCCGTCTTGTGGGTTGTAGTTCATCAGGACATATCCGCGGTCATTATAGAAGAAGTAACCACCATCTACTTTATCAAAAGCGGCGAGTCCTTTTTTCAGGCCGAAGTATTCTCGGTTTGTTTCAACCTCTTCGCCACCAAGTTCGATGGCCGTAGCGATAAAGCGTGGCTTACCGATTCGGGTACCTTCCGTTGGCTCAGGGATAACCACTACAATACGGTCTTCCTCTTCAACAATCCAGGTGAAAGGATAGCTTGGTGCACGATAGCCTTCGCCAATGGTGATGGAGCCTGAGTTGAAAGTTACTTTATGCTTACCGATTTGGCGAACCTCAGGTTCGTAGTTCGACGCAAGGCCCCAAAGGAAGCCTTTCGACTCCTTCTCCAGTTTTTCCGCTTTCTTCCATTTATCATCGCCAGAAACAGGGTCCACCAGCATTCGCTTGCTTTTGAAGTAGATCATGAGACCTTCTGCTTCCTGCTCAACGTTGACTACGCCTTTTTCAGAGTAATCTTTTTTCCAGCGGCCGTCTCCTTTTGCATCATCAAAAGTATAGATGTTCATTCCTTCGTCATGAACCACCAGGAAACCACCATCATAAGGCGTTACGTAGAGTACGTTACCGTCCAACTTCTTTTCTTTTTTCCAGACGCTTTGCCCGGTTTCAGTATCAATCAGGTGGAGTTTCTTACCAAACTTCTGGCCGGAAGAAGACCCTGATCCAGGAACTGCAGCCATCATGCCGCCCAGGCCGCCACGAGCTTCAGCAATAACCATACGGTTCCCTGCCTGATTCGTAAAGATGTAGCCTGCGTTTATTTTCTCGTTCCACTTCAACTCTCCACTTTTCATGTCGATGAGTGCGAGGTACTTACCGTTATCATAAATAAGGTCTCCGGCCGCATTCAGCTGGGGCTTCAAATCTTCGGAAGATAACCCGGGGTTATCCTCCGAAATTGTCATGGAAAGGCCAGATGCTTCGCGCAGCTGAACGCCCCATTTCTGTACGTTTTCAAAAGGATCAACACCATAAAGGTAGATGGCACCTTTACCAGCAATTTCCATCAGTATCAAGTCCTGATCAGGAAGTACATAAAAAGTACGAAGACGACGCAGGTCATTTTCGGTACCGTTAATGATGATCTTGCCAGAAATGACATTGAGCAGGTTTCCACCAGCGAAGACCAGCGGTGTATTGGGGATTTCATCGAAATCTTTGTTCTCACCGTCACTGTCTGCCATCTCCGACAGAGAAGCGCCAATGTTACGCTCTACCTGCCAGAGGATCGTCCCGTCCTTTGGGCTCATCCCCATGTAGAACCTTGGCGTCTGTAGAACCGGGATTCCGGTTGCAGTATTGGTGAAAATGTTTTTCGCGTCCGCTTCAAGCGGCGTTTCTGCAATCGGTTCAAGAACCTGTGCATAGGATAGTGTTGACATTCCCAAAAACAGGGAAGCCAATAGGAAAAAATGAATTCGCATAGGATAGTTAATTTGATTAAAGGTGAATATTTCGTAATCAATTTGACGCAAAAGTAAGTAATTATACCCGTCTTTGATTCAAGGTTCAATAGTTATTTTCAGGTTCCTGTCATGGCAAATCCATAAATCGTTAACTGTCAGACTATTAATCCTGGACAGTACTTCCATCTGCAAAATAAAACAACACTTACGGGCTTATAATGACGTTTTTTAACCGGTTTTCAGGCTCGGGGATTCAGGCGCGGCCGCAGGTGCAAAAGTTGTTTTAAGCAGCAGAGGAGGTGCCCGGTACTCCCTCTTTTAACAGGTATAATTTGTATGAAGAAATGGTTTCAGTGTAACCTCTTCCGAAGCGTATAAATCGGGGGCCAGCCGGAAGGAACCGTCTTCCCCAATGCTGTCAGTGGCCAGGTTATCCGCCCAGTAGACGGTGCCTTCAGCACGTATTTTTCGGGTACCCGGGTATTTTTGGTGATCTACGAATTCACCGGTGATGACGGTCGGAAGAAATTGAATGGCTTCCGGTTCGGTATTGAAACAGGAGAATAGAACCAGGGCTAAGCCTAGTAACAGGACATTTTTCATGTTAATCGGGTTAGGTAACACTTTAGCTGAACAACAAGTTAATCTCTTGGCAACCTGAACTTTATGGGAAGGTTTACGTGAACACGGACAGGCTTTCCACCCTGCATTCCTGGGCGCCAGGGTGGAAGATCCATGGCCATGACATCAATGATGTATAAGGATTCCTCCGTGATGGATGGGCATACGGTGCGGGTAGCATTAATACTAGTCATTCGCCCATCTTTTTCAACGATAAAAGAGACTACCGCCATGCCTTCTATCCCATCTTCAATGGCATCTTCCGGGTACCTCAAGGTACCATAGATAAACTCCAGCATTTTTTTATCGCTGCACTGTTTTAATTTCATGTATTCCAGAGTATTATCACAGCCAGGGAATAAAGGCATTTGTTCCGTCACTTTGAATACAAAGCCAGTATCCGAAGGCAATAAGGGATGCCCCAACAGCGGCTCCGCCTGACTAAACAGGAATACTGGAGATAGGAATAGGGATAACAACAGGGTCTTGGTGTACATCTATGAGTAGGGTTTTAAGGTATTGCAAGGTAGGATTATTGAGGAGAAATTCAGCTTTGTTCCCCGGCACTTGTGCCGGCCTGCAAAAGCGGGTCAGGTATTTTCCGGCACAAGTGCCGGGGAACAAGCGGGAGAAAGGCTTTCTACAGGGCCTGTCGTACCTTTGCTCTTCAACTTCCCCTGCACCTGCGTCCGCGCCAAAAGATTATCATGATTCAAGTCCCAAAGCTTAAGCACACCGACAAAAACAGTTTCTTCCTGATTGCCGGCCCCTGCGCCATTGAAGGGGAAGACATCGCGATGGAGATCGCCGAACGCGTCGGGGAAATCACCGACAAGCTAGGAATCCCTTATATCTTCAAGGGAAGCTACCGCAAAGCCAACCGGAGCCGCATCGACAGTTTCACGGGTATTGGCGATGAAAAAGCCCTGAACATCCTAGCTAAAGTTGCCCAACGGTTCGACTTGCCAGCCACAACTGATATCCACGCCGAAGGCGAAGCCGTCATGGCCGCTCAATACGTCGACGTTCTTCAAATCCCGGCCTTCCTGTGCCGGCAAACCGACCTGCTGGTCGCCGCAGCAAATACCGGAAAAGTGGTCAACATCAAAAAAGGGCAATTCCTAAGCCCGGAAGCCATGGCCTTCACCCGGCAAAAAGTCATCGACTCCGGCAACGATCAAGTCTGGCTCACCGAACGTGGTGCCACCTTTGGTTACACCGACCTGGTCGTTGATTTTCGGGGCATTCCCGTCATGCGCCAGCTTGGTAGCCCGGTAGTAATGGACTGTACCCACAGTCTTCAGCAGCCCAACCAGGCCAGTGGCGTTACCGGCGGTAAGCCCGCCCTGATCGAGACCATCGCAAAGGCCGCCATCGCCGTAGGTGCCGACGGCATCTTTATGGAGACACACCCCAACCCTTCCGTGGCTAAAAGTGATGCGGCAAATATGTTGCCGCTGGATAAGCTGGAGGGGATTTTGACCAAGCTGATGCGGATTCGGGAAGCTGTTGGTTAACCTGGTGGTCTTGTAGCAGCTGCCGCAGGTGGGTGCTTGCTGCGCTCGTGATGTAGTCCATTAGATTTTGTAGTTACAGCCACAAGCTAAGAGGCCGGCGACACATTAGTCACCGGCCTCTTGGCAATTCGTCAATATTCAGCACCCACCGAGCTTAGTTGAATAACTGGCAGACTCGGTGACTACTTGACTACCTATTGCGGGATCCGCAGAACCTGTCCAGGATAAATTTTATCCGGGTGGCTCAGCATCGGCTTGTTAGCTTCGAAGATCTGCTCGTAGCGCATTGGGTCACCGTACTGCGTCTTGGAGATTTTGGAGAGGCTGTCACCTGCCTGAACGGTGTAGAACACGGCTTCTGGCTTAGGGTTGGCAACGTAGATCTGATTATCTACAGAGCCAATGCCTTCAATGTTACCCAGGGCCAAAACAACTTTCTCGGCTTCCTCGGTGGTATCGGTTGCACCTTGAACGATCACCTGCTCACACAGCTCGAGACGCAGGTCATTTACGTTGAGGCCAAGGCGCTGAATTTCAGCTTCCAGCTTCTGCACTTTCGTGAGGGCTACTTCCTGTGTTACTTCCTGTTCTTTCTTGCCGAACAGTTTGGCACCTTTGCCTTTGAGGAATGAAAATAATCCCATAATTTTGATTGGTTTAGTTAATAGAAAGGAGTTATTTCCTTTCCAGTGGTAATATCGTAATTATCCGCTATATGTTCAGACGCAGTATGTTTTAGTTAGTCACTATCGCTCCAGTTTATTTTCCCGCAATTCTTTTAGCTTCAGGCTTACCATCTCGTCGTCCAGCGCTTCGTTGTTTTCCAGATACCCCTTGATGAACGTCTCCAACTCTTCTGGCCTCTGGGTTCCAATCATCAGCCGTTCCCCGTCCATAAATTCCAGTTGCAGGCCATGATTGCCCTGCATATTGTAGGCTTTCCCGCCAGGGCCGATCCGATAGCCCCAGCCACCAAACTCCCTTATTGGCATGTACTTCCGAACCTCTGCACGCTTAATCTCCGATTTGAAGATCCGCTGACGACCAAAGGGCCAGAACTTAACTTCTATCCCATCTTCGGTGATTACCGTCCTTAGTTCGAGTGTAGCCAGTAATATCATGACTAAAGCCATCACCCCGGGGCCAATAAGCGCCTCAACTATTCCTCCCCCGTTTGACCAGGACGACCAACCCGCGACGGATACTCCCGCGAACACCACGAGGTTGATCAGCCATAACCACCACTGGTTAAATTTTTGTGATTCTTTGTATTGCATGGTTGTCAAGTTGTCGGGTTGTCGGGTTGTCGGGTTGTCGGGTTGTCAAGGTACAAAAAAGGGAAGATTGGCTCACGCCAAACGGTTTAGATGTACTCGCTGTATTGATTATCCCATTAACAGCTAATGAAAAAACCGTCGATCACTCCCATGGCAATCGACGGTTATTCCTGAAACTATGGCGTTGTTAGCTGTATTGCGTGAGGATATTCTCGTAGAGCTCCTGCCGACCACTCGTCTGCTTAGGTTCCCCCTGGGCATGGCCAATTTTTGCCAATTCCTCCAACGTCATTTTACCCGCTTCGTAGTTGGCCCCGTTACCTGCGTCAAAAGAGCTGTATCGCTCCTCCCGCATAGGCTTGTATTTACTGGAGGACAGAATTTTGTCTGCGGCGATGAGTGCACGCGCAAACGCATCCATGCCACCAATGTGGGCGTGGAAGATGTCTTCGAGATCGGTTGAATTCCTGCGGGTCTTAGCGTCGAAATTAACGCCACCTCCCTGGAGGCCACCGCCCTCGAGAATGACGAGCATTGCTTCGGTTAGTTCCGGAACGTTAGTCGGGAATTGATCCGTGTCCCAGCCATTCTGGTAGTCGCCGCGGTTAGCGTCGATGCTGCCCAGCAACCCCTCGGAAACGGCCACCGCCAGCTCATGCTGGAACGTATGTTGGGCCAGCGTGGCGTGGTTTACCTCGATGTTGAGTTTGAAGTCGTCCATCAGGTCATACTTACGCAGGAACCCGGCAACGGTAGCGGAGTCGAAGTCGTACTGGTGCTTGCTGGGCTCGAATGGTTTGGGTTCGATAAAGAAGGTACCGGTGAAGCCTTGCTTGCGCGCATAGTCGCGCGCCATGGTCAGGAATTGCGCCAGGTGGTCTACCTCCCTGCCAAGGTCGGTATTCAGCAAACTCATGTAGCCTTCGCGGCCTCCCCAGAAGACGTAGTTCTCGCCACCAACTTTAATGGTCGCGTCAATGGCGTTCTTAAGTTGGGCGCCGGCGTAGGCCACGACGTTAAAGTCCGGATTAGTACTCGCACCGTTCATGTAACGGGGGTTGCTGAACAGGTTGGCGGTTCCCCACAGGCACTTCTTGCCGCTGGCATCCATTTTCGCCTTGAGGTAATCGGTCACTTCATCGAGTCGCTTACCGTAGGTTGCCAGGTCGGCACCTTCTTCGTCCAGCAGGTCAACGTCATGAAAACAGTAGTAGTCCAGGCCGAGTTTCTCCAGGATTTCCACCCCTGCGTCGATCTTATCCTTTGCCCGTTGCACCGGGTCCGCCGCCGCCAGCCAGGGGTAGATGGCCGTTCCGGGGCCAAAGGGATCCCCACCGGTATTACATAGGGTATGCCACCAGGCCATCGCGAACCTGAAGTGTTCGCCCATGGTCTTTCCGGCAACCACCTGGTCTTTGTCGTAATACTTGAAAGAATATGGGTTATCGCTGTCTTTTCCCTCGTAGCGAATCGTTGGAATATTGGTAAAATATGCCATTGGTAATCTGTAATTTAGTTAGGTGTCGGGCGGGTAAATGCTGCCCTTCAGCTCAGTGCGTTATTGCACTCGCACCCAATGTAGGGAATGTGTGGCAATAGCGTTGGCCCTTATGAAATTGCAATCGGTTGGTCTGAACTATTGCGTTGAAAAAAGATGATTTAGAGGTTGCAGGTTGCAGGTTGCAAGTTGCAGGTTGCAGGTTGCAGGTTGCAAGTTGCAGGTTGCAGGTTGCAAGTTGCAGGTTGCAGGTTGCAAGACTCCCGGAATCTTCGGACCAGCTCCTGAATACGCGCGCCCTAAGCACTGATCCTGAACTCTGTAGGCTGAACACTGAGTACCGACCCCTGCAACTTGCAACCTGCAACCTGCAACCTGATACCTGCAACCTGCTTACTACCCAAAACGGCCCCACCTCCAATGAAGGAAGCAGGGCCGCAATATCGAGGTCAATTAGGATGGACCTCAGCAATCAAACTTTTACAGGTTACTTACCTGCCTGCAGTTCATCCTGGAGCGCTTTGAGCTCCGCCCACTTGCCTTCGGCAGCGAGACCGGCCTGTTGAGCCCAGGTACGCGGTACGGCGAGTTGATAGCGAGGACCTGCGGCATCAAGGATACCCTGGATGCGGCTGACTTCAGCTGCAGCGAGTTCTGACCAGTTGCTGATCCCGTCAGCCTTCAGGAGGCCTTCGATCTTGGGCCCGATGCCCTCTACGACTTTAAGGTCGTTCGGGTTGGAGCTGCTGAAGCCAAGCTTCTTAGCCGCAAGCTTCTCGAACTTGGAAGGCGTTTCGAAGTCGCCTTTAGTTTCCACACCACCATCAGTGAACTTCTGGTAGGTGATCAGTGCTTCCCAGTCGCCTGCGTCGGCAAGCTTGGCCTGGTGTGGCCAGCTGGTGGGGTCGCAAAGACCGAAGCGCTTACCGGCAGCATCGAGGTGGTTTTTGATGTCACCGGAATCAGCAGCGGCGAGGTCACTCCAGTTTTTGTAACCGGCGTCGATCAGTACGGCGTTTACCTTCGGGCCGATGCCTTCGATGATCTGGAAGTTATCGTTCTTAAAGAGGCCGGCGTAGATGGAACCACCGCCGCCGGAGGCGATACCCAGCTTGCCCGTGTCTGTGGGAATAGGGATTGGAATAGCGGCAGGACCCGCACTTTCAGCAGCGAACTTGAGCGCCTGCTTGTCTGATTCACAAGCCTGCAGACGGGCGCGGTAATCTGCTTCGCCTTTCTGGGCTTCCTCCAGTTGGTACTTAACGCTTTGGTAGTCGGTTTCCCACTTGGTAGCGGCTTTGTGGTAGCGGTCGCGGTCCGCTTCGATGCTGGTTACGTCCACTTTTTCGCCCCTGCCCCAGAAGAGCCAGTGCATGAGAGCACCGAGAATGAAAGCAAGAGCTGTCCAGAGAATCCACCAGTCACAGTGGAACCCAAAGAAGGAGTTGTCGTTTACGTGAAGAAGTATATATGTCATTGTTGATAAATGTAATCGTTAGAGGGATGTGGTTACTGGGCCTTGTTGAGGGTGACAACGGCGCGGCGGTTAAGCTGGCGGCCTTCGGCGGTGGCGTTAGAGGACTCCGGTTGACTTTCCCCCTTGGATGAGGTGGAAATGAGTCCGGCGTCTACCCCGTAGGTGCGCAGGCGGGCCTTCACAAAGTCTGCCCGTTGCTGCCCAAGTCTCATATTATAGGCATCGGAATCAACGTTATCGGTATGTCCAACGATGGTAATGGTCTCGTTAGAGGTCTTCACGCGTTCCGCCAGGACTTTGAGGTAATCCTCTACCTCTTTACCGAGCGTCTTGGTTGACTGATCAAACGGGAAGCGGATTTTTATCTCCGTATCGCTTACTTCTACGAGCTCCGGCTTGTCGGGTTCTCCCTCGACGGCCATAGTTCCCCAACCGAAGTTACCGGCGGCAAATTTGTCGTCACCAGTTGGTCTGGCACCAGAAATGAGTCGGCTGAGCGTCCGGATATTACCCTCGGGTATTCCCCTGGCGACCAGCAGTTTTTTGATCTCATCAGCCCGGTAGAAGCCCATGTTTTCGTAGCCTGCCGGAGCGGTTTCTCCTTCGTAAAAACGCCCCGTAACCTCCAATGCCTGGTTGGGGTCCTGTTGAAATTTGGCGTACAGTGCGTCGAGCTCAGTCTGCCATAAGCTGCCCGTAAGGACATCGTTGGAGCCGTAGCTGGAAACAATTGAATAGTTATCCGTGACGGGGGCGGGAGCGGGTGCGGTAATTGCAGCTCCGTCGTCGGCCGGGCAGTATTCTTCTTTAATGCAACCGTAGAAGGTTAACAGGAAGAACAAACCCCAGGCTAACGCCATCAAGATCAACTTGATAAAATTAGACATATGTATAATGTGTGGTTAATTAAATAAAGTAGTAAGAAGGCACACTCGTGTGTGTGCTATTTGTTTTGTTGCGGTGCTCCTGACAGGTACAAAAATCATAAAACAGCCCTCTGGGCCGACTATTAATGGGGGAAGTACCGGCAATTTAATCATATAGACGGATTTTACAAGCGTAAGTCACGTGATTTTCCGGGAGTTCCTGCGTTTAGACGCATATTTTGCCCCTACCGATCTGAATTCCCACCCTAACTGTTCCAGAATTCCTTAATTACTAGGCTTTTAGGTGCGGGGTCGCAGGTGCTGGGAAGGGATAAAAGGAGCAAGGGGGGAAAGGGAAAGGAGTAAGGAAATCAGGGCTGGGTTCCTTGTCTGCTTTATTAGTCTTTTCCTTGCACCTGCGGCCGCGCCAAAAGAAACATCAACGTGTAAAGCCAAGGGCGAGCTGGCTGTGCCCCGAGATAAACCTTTGCCTCATCCACCTTGATACCAACCACTAACTATCTCGGGGCACAGCCCACTCGCCCTGACGACTCCTGGGAAAAGCCATAGTTCACTACCCAAAGTTCCCTCCGGCGAACTATCTTCGCACCCCCAAGTTTATACCATTATGTTCGATAACCTGAGTGATCGCCTGGAAGGCGCGTTTAAGAGCCTGACCGGCGACAATAAAATTACCGAAATCAACGTAGCCACGAGTCTCAAAGAGATTCGGCGCGCCCTGGTTGGTGCCGACGTCAATTATAAGATTGCCAAAGAATTCACCGACAATGTGAAGGAAAAGGCGCTTGGCACTGACAATGTGCTCAAAGCGGTTAAACCCGGACAGATGATGGTTAAGATCGTCCAGGACGAACTGACCGAGCTGATGGGTGGCCAGAGTGTAGGGATCAACGTGAAAGGAGAACCAGCCGTAGTGCTGATTGCCGGCCTTCAGGGTTCAGGTAAAACGACCTTTACCGGTAAACTTGCCCTTCACCTTAAAGAAAAGCGTAAGCTAAAAGTACTGGTTACTGCCTGTGACGTTTACCGTCCGGCAGCCATCGATCAGCTTACGGTACTGGCCGAACAAGTCGGTGCCGGCATTTACAAAGAGCCGGAGAACAAGAATCCTGTGGAGATTGCGCTTAACGCCATCGCCCACGCCCAGGACGAAAAGTATGACGTGGTCATCGTCGATACTGCCGGCCGTCTTTCGGTCGACGAAAAAATGATGCAGGAGATCAGCGACGTTCGTGAAGCGATCTCCCCCAACGAAACGCTCTTCGTCGTTGACTCGATGACTGGTCAGGATGCCGTTAACACGGCCAAGGCCTTCAACGACCGGATCAACTTCGACGGTGTCGTCCTCACCAAACTCGATGGTGACACCCGTGGTGGTGCGGCCCTCTCGGTAAAGTACACCGTGGGTAAACCCATCAAGTTCATCTCTACCGGCGAGAAGCTGGATACGATGGACGTTTTCCACCCCGAGCGGATGGCCCAGCGGATTCTCGGCATGGGTGACATCATCTCCTTTGTGGAGCGCGCCCAGGACCAGTTCGACGAAGAGGAGGCCAAGCGCCTGGAGAAGAAGATCAAGAAGAACAAGTTCGACTTCAATGACTTCCTCGGTCAGCTCAACCAGCTGAAGAAGATGGGAGACATCAAGAGCTTGCTCAACATGATCCCCGGCATGAAGAAGATGATGAAGGATGTCGATATCGACAATTCTGCCTTCAGCAAAGTTGAAGCCATCATCCAATCCATGACCCCCATGGAACGCGCCGAGCCCAAACTGATGAGCATGAGCCGCAAGAAGCGGATCGCCCGCGGCTGTGGCCAGAGTATGGACGACGTTAACCGGTTCATCAAGCAGTTCGACCAGATGTCGAAGATGATGCACAATATGAGTAAGAACCCGGCGATGATGGGGAAGGGAAGGCGCTAAGCGCCTTCTTTTAGACGAAAAGGCGCTGCGCGCTTTTCTTGTAGACAGCCTTCGGCTTTATAGACGCTGCGGTTGTAGGCTACCACAAGGTTCAGCTCGCTTCGCTCGTTTGGTCTCAAAGCAAATTCAAGGTTCTTTCCTACTAAAAAGCTTAATGCCTGAATGACCTTAATGGTTACTCTTATCCCCCTACCCTTAGTGTAGCTGCTTAGTGCCCTAACTGTCTTAGTGGTTACTAAAACGCACAACCCAATGCCCCGCTACGCCATTTCCGATATCCACGGCTGCCCCAAGACCTTCCGCGCGCTGTTGCAGCAATTAGACTTCAGTAAAGCTGACGAGCTTTTTCTGTTGGGAGATTACGTCGACAAAGGCCCGGACAGCTACAGCATCATTGAGTATATCTGGCAACTGCAGTCGGAAGGGTACACTGTAAAATGCCTGCGGGGAAACCACGAACAGATGTTCGTCAACGAAGTGATGCGCGGAGAACACTCGGGCGTCATCCCCATCCGGCACCACCAGGAGGTTTGTCGCTGGATGCTCACCCTACCCTACTACCTGGAAACTCCCGGGTATTTCCTGGTCCACGCCGGCCTGAACTTCCGCCACCCCGATCCGCTGGAAGCCACCTACGATATGCTCTGGATCCGGTACTGGTACGACGAGATCGATCGCGACTGGCTCGGTGACCGCATCATCGTGCACGGACACACGCCTGAACCGATGACTTCGGTACGTTTTGGCATAAGCAAAATGCGGGAAGCGCAACGGGTTTGTATTGACTCGGGGTGTGCGCATTCGTATAAGGGCATGGGCTACCTCACGGCGCTTAACCTGGATTCGGGGGAAGGGACTTTTGTGCGGTTTGGGGAATAGTGCAGCCCATCCGGAAAAATAACCCATCCCAGCATAAATGCAGGGTAACCGGTATGCTGCGAAGCAGCCCTTAATGCCTGAATGGCCTTAATGGTTCTCCCTTCCAACACTCTTCTTAGTGTAGCTGCTTAGTGCCCTTACTGTCTTAGTGGTTACTAAAACGCCAGCCTAAATAGCCTGCAAAATGTCATACTGCGCAATCAGGTGCTTCTGCCCCAGCGCATCCTTCACCATTACGGCAGGGTTCTCCTTAGTCAGGTGCTTCCCGAGTTCGGAGAGGGTGAGGTCGCTGTTGATCTCGGGGAAGGGAGCCCTCATGATGTCGGAAACGGTTTTCTCCGAGTTCTCCATGGGGCTGGCCAGCAGGTAGTTCAGCACGTCGGTTTCGAGGATGCTTCCGACTACGGTATCTCCATCCAATACGGGCATCTGAGAAAACTCGTGCTCCTTCATCATCTTTAGTGCTTCGCGGACGGTTGCCGTCTTTTCGATACCGGAGAAAGTCGATCCTTTTTTATCGGCGATGAGATCGCGGACGCGAAGTTCTGTTTCGAGAAAACCGCGGTCACGCATCCAATCGTCGTTGTAGAGTTTACCGATGTAGCGGCTGCCGTGGTCGTGGATAACGACGACGACGAGGTCATCGGCCGTCAGTTCGTCCTTCATCTGTAGGAGGCCGGCGACGGCGGAGCCGGCGGAGTAACCCAGGAGGAGGCCTTCCTCGCGCGCCAGGCGGCGCGCCATTACAGCTCCGTCCTTATCCGTCACCTTCTCGAAATGATCGATGACACCGAAATCGACGTTCTTGGGCAGGATGTCTTCGCCAATGCCTTCGGTGATGTAGGGGTAGATTTCTTTTTCGTCGAACTCCCCGGTCTCGTGGTACTTCTTGAAGACAGAACCGTAGGTGTCTACGCCCCAAATCTTAACGTTGGGATTCTGTTCCTTGAGGTATTTGCCCGTGCCGGAGATGGTTCCCCCGGTGCCGACACCAACGATCATGTGGGTCAGCTGGCCATCGGTCTGTTTCCAGATTTCCGGGCCGGTGCTCTCGTAATGCGCCAGGCGGTTGCTGAGGTTATCGTACTGGTTAAACCAGAAGCTGTTGGGGATTTCCTTGCTCAGGCGTTCGGCCACGGAGTAGTAGCTTCGTGGGTCGTCGGGTGTGACGTTGGTGGGGCAAACGATGACTTCCGCGCCCATGGCGCGGAGGATGTCAAATTTCTCCTTACTCTGCTTATCCGAGGTCGTAAAGATGCACCGGTAGCCCTTCACACAACCGGCCAGGGCCAGCCCCATGCCCGTATTACCACTGGTACACTCAATGATGGTACCACCGGGCTTCAGGCGGCCATCAGCCTCGGCGTCTTCTACCATTTTGAGGCCCATGCGGTCCTTAATGGAATGGCCGGGGTTGAAGGTCTCTACCTTCATCAGCACCCGGCAGGGGAGGCCTTTAATGACTTTATGCAGCTCCACCATGGGTGTATTACCGATGGTTTCGAGGATGTTATTTTTGATGTCCATTTGATCTTGGTTGGTTAGGCGGCGCGAAGGTACGAAGGAATGGGAGTAAAGGAGAAAAGGGGGAAAGGAGGGAAGGAAATAACCATTAAGGCATTTAGGTACTAAGAAGCTACACTAAGGAAAGGAAAAAGAGAATAGAAGAAAAAGGGAAATCAAGGCGCAAACCAATTCAGCATAAAAGGCAGTAGCCGCCACGAGCGATAGCGAGCATCGTTTTACCTCGCAGAGCTGTATCGCAGGCCTCCGTTTTAACGCCGGCAAAGCCATCCCTCCTTGTTCTCCTTTTCTTCCCTTGCTCCTCTGTCCTTCTCTCGGGCACCTGCGTCCGCGCCTCCTTTCAATTAATCGGAAATAAACAGACATACCCATCATTTCCCGTCGAATATGAATTACTTAATTATTAAATATGAATCAGTTTTCACCTAATTCCCTGTGTTTTCGGCAATAAAACAAGTCTAAACAAGAAAAAAAGTCCCTGCGATGGGTAAGATTCTCTAATAACCACGATATTCCAGTAGACTTTCACCGCTAAATCATCCCGATGATGCAACATATATACCGATACACACTAGTTTTTTTGTTTTTCCTAACCACCTTAACTAGCCTTTGGGCACAAGAAACACTTCCACTCGACTCCATCTGCCTGACTGCAGGCGGGCCCGGTTTCAACATCGTAACCGACGACTTTCCCGCTGGTGGCGAGTACACCGTTCAGTTGGAAGTAGGGTCCGGTTGTATTATCCTTGACGAGCGGGGACTACTGACCATTCCCGCAGATGTTTCTGTAAGTAGATGCTGTGGTTTCCAGGGGAGGCTTATTGCATTTATCACATTCTTTGGTTCTAATGGTCAGGTCCAAACCTTCAGACAAGACATTGATTTAACCATCAAATGTCCTAAGCCTGATTGTGGTTTAGTGGACCTGGACGAAATCCCTCAACCTCGCCCAAATCCAAATCCGGACGAGCCGCAGGACATCCCCTGCATAAGCGCCTGTGAAAACAGTACGGCCACCTACCTGTTCAGCGAGAATATGGCCCTGACTTACGTTTGGCAGGCCACCAACGGAACAGTTGATGAACTTCCGGGCCTCCCTGGCCAAATCCAGGTAAGCTGGGGCTCCCTTGGGTCCACCAGCCTCTCGGTAGAAATTTTTGACGCCGACGGTAACCTGCTGACCACCCGCAGTTACTGCGTGACCCTGACGGAAGCTCCGATTGCGGATTTCACCGCTACCAGTGTTGCCTGTCTTGGCCAGGACGTTTACTTCACCAATGCTTCCACGGGCGCTGCTGCTTCTTACGACTGGGATTTCGGTGACGGTAATACTGCCCAAAACGCAGCAACTCCGACCGTTACCCACGCCTATGACACGCCGGGCACCTACACCGTGACGTTGGTCGCCACCTCCAACGGTGGCCTTAATGCTGACGGCAGCCAAGCCTGCTGCTGCATTGATTCCGTGAGTTACGATATCGTTATTGACCCGGATCCCGGTCCTGGCATCTTCTGGATTTCCACACTCTGTGAAGGAGACGCCAGCAAGTACTGGACCGATGCGACCGGATGCTTAGATATTCTTTGGGAGATCAGTGGCAACGGGACCATAACCAGTGATCCAACCCTGGATACAATTATGGTGGATTGGGGCAGCGGTCCCTCCGGCACCCTCGAGCTCTTCGTTAATGACTGTGATCAGGACTATTGTCCTACCCCGTCGGTTGCGATAGTACCGATCATCTCAACTTCCGGGACCATTAGCGGTCCGATCGAAGTATGTGGCGGCGAGACGGCTAACTATTCCTTACCGAAATGGCTCACGACTGAATATACCTGGATACTACCTGACGGAGGATCCTTCAATGGCTCGAATAATGGCCATACCACCAGCATTACCTGGCCCACTACCCCGGGTACTTACGAGATTGTCGTCGAATACGGCAGTTCGTTCCTCGCCGGCCTTCCGGGGCACGAAGGCGATGATTGTTACGGTAGAGCCGTTCTGGAAGTTACGGTACTAAACAATTTCACCATCTCCGCAGCCCCCAACCCTGCTTGTGTGGACGGTATGACCTTCTTTAATGCTTTTACCGATGGCTCCCCCACACTTTACAATTGGTCCGTTGTTGGCTACCCAGGCCTCGACATGTTAAACCAGCCCAATTTCGCCGTTGATTGGTCTCACCCCGACCTCCCCGGCGCAGGTGTTTACACCATCGTCGCCGAGGTCGTCAATGCCGCCGATTATTGCGTGGCTGTTCGCAGTGTTACCGTAGTTGTTAAGGATGCGGTTAATCCGGTCATCAGTGGTCCGCTAGACTACTGTGTCGGTGATCCGGTCATTTACACCATCGTCAGCCCAACGCCGGGTTACACTTACACCTGGGCGGTGAGCATTGGTGATGGTTCGGTAACCCTGGGCCAGGGCGGGCCGACGGCAACCATCGTTTTCACCAATCCTACGGCTACCGTCAGTGTTTATGGCCAGGACAGCCAGGCACCCAACTGTATTTCTGAGGTCGTTGAGTTGGACGCAGAAGAAATAGTATTTGATGATCCGGTGACGATCACTGGTCCTCCGGCCTGTACCAATAGTTTGGCCGATTACACTTTTGGCCCGGTACAGCATCCGGATGCCACCTACGCCTGGTCGGTGATTCCCATGACTGCGGGCAGTGTAATCGCCGGATCGGACGAAACTGTTGCCACCATCCAGTGGAATGACGATCCCGGAACCGTTTTTGTCCGGGTAGACATTTCATTGTGTGGCAATACCATCTTTGACACCCTCGAACTTGAGCTCAATGCACCCATTGAACCGGTCATCACCCAGCTGGGCGACCTGTGTCCGGATGGAAGTGCGAAGCTGTTTATCGACAGTACTCAGTTCACGACCATTGTATGGGACCTTGGCGGGAACGCAGGTACAGTGTGGGCACCAAATGCAGGGTTGATCACCATCTTCGAAGAAGGAAGCTATGTGGTCAATACTATTGACGTTAACGGTTGTCCGGGCGTAGCCCGGATCCGGGTAGAGGACGTTCCCGGGCCTGACATCAGCATCACCACAGATAGCGTTCGCCAGATCTGCGTCAACAGCCTGCCTTTCCCCAATAACCCGATTTTGGAAGCAGTCACCGACGCCGGCAACACCATCGAATGGTTCTGTGGCGGCGACAGCCAGGGACCAGCAGCAATTGGCAATACAACTTTCACCCACGTTTGGACCACCGTGCCGGGTACCTTCACCTACTTCGCCCGCGTAGTAGACCCGGTTACGGGTTGTACGGAGGATTCCGACCCCCTCTTCATCTCACAAAGAGTTTGCTGTGGCCCACCGTATGTTTCTGATCCAATCTCTCAGATACACACCTTCGAAGCCACCCGGCAGTCTCCAAATTGTGACCTGATCGACCTGGTAGCTACTTTCAGCCAGGACAGTGTTGTGGGGCACGGTTTCAACTGGGCCTTCCTTGATGCTCAGATCATTTCCGTGGGCGGCACTACCGGAAGAGATTCCATGACCATCCGTCTCCCGGGGGTAGGCTGTTACGACATCAACCACACCATCGACGTCTGGGCATACGATTACGACACCACTTTCATCCCCGGCTCGATGGTGATTGATGAAATCACCAAAGTGGATTCCATCCGTTGTGGTAAAACGTTGACCAGGAAAGTTTGTAACCCACTGTTTGCCGACTTCGACAAGCGGGAAGAGTGTGGTGTGGTAGAATTCACCGACGAGAGTGATTTCGACCTTCCTTCTCCGGCGCCCACCATCACCTATACCTGGAATTTTGGTGATGGCAGCCTCCCAAGTTCCGACGTCAACCCCGTCCACGAGTACGGTGCCAACGGCACCTATACCGTTACGCTTTCCATTACGGACGGCGACTGCGTGTCAACTTCTACCATGGTCGTGGAAGTAACTGACCTGCCGGACACTGACTTCATGGTTGATCCTAACCCCGTATGCTACGGCCAGCCAGCCTTATTCACGGGTTCAGGAACCAACGTAATCGAGTGGGAATGGGATTTTGATGACGGTGCATCTTTCAACGGTAACGGCCCACAGCATACCTTCCTTCCTTCCGGAGGATCTGGCAGCTACGACGTTACCCTGATCACTACAAACCGTGCGGGTTGTAGGGATACCGTGGTCAAGACCATTGATGTCTTCCCTACTCCACTGCTCGACACCATCGAAGCCTCCCCCGGCTTTATCATCTGTGATGGAGAAACGACGATACTATCCGTAGACAATATTCCAGGCCTGTCCTACGAATGGTCTACAGGGGCAACCACCTTTTCTATTCCTGTATCAACCGCGGGAACCTACGGGGTGACGCTTACCAACGCTGATGGTTGCTCTCAGGTAATTGAACCGGTAGAAGTACAGGTCATTCCATTACCCAGTACCTCCTGGATCGGTAATCCTTTCATCTGCGACAACGGCTCGACTACACTGACTGCCCTCGCGGGTGGTGGCCACTCCTACCTATGGGAAAACCAGACCACCGGTGTGACATTAGCTGGATCGACGCTCATCGTCCCCTTCTCTTCAGGAAATACCTTCCAGGACATCCTCCTTACGGTCACCAATGACGCTTATGGTTGTAGTGCAGAAGTGCTCATTACCGTAGAGCAGGCCGTTAGTCCGGCACCTGATGCCCAGATCACCGCCGGTGGCGATTGTGAAGGCGACGGTAGCCTGATTGAAGTGGTTAATCCGGAACCAGGCGTTACTTATACCTGGAATACCGGTGAAGAAGGCCTGAGTATCTTTACTTATGCTGCGGGTACGTACACAGTAGTGGCTACGGACGTTCGTACGGGCTGTGTGGGTACCGACCAGGTCACCATCAATCCATTACCAGATATTTGTATCGTGCCAACCGGCTGTTATGAAATCTGTGCGCCTTACACCATTTACGCTCCCATCGGCGATTACAGCTACGCTTGGTACATGAATGGTACGTTGGCAGGAATAGTTGATTCCCTCGTCGTCACCCAACCCGGTTCCTACAGTGTAACCGTGATCGACAACATCACTGGCTGTGCCAGTATTTCGGACAGTCTCTACCTTGAAGTAATCGACTGTTCTATGGGAGACTGTGACGACATCACCACTCGCCTGCGGCGATCCGACGAAGAGACTGAAATTGGTGACTGCTGTTTCGAACTCTACTACGACGGCTTGCCTGACGACATCTACTACATCCAGGTCAGTAGCCCGGATGCAGACCTCCCACTGGTTCCGGGAAGCGAAAACCCGGCCTTCGGACACGCAGCTAATGATGTTACAAACTCCTTCCAGCTGGCGGTAAATATCCTCGCAGATACACCTATACCATCCAGTATGACCACTACACCTGCGGTGACTTTCTGTCCGATTGACGCGACAGCCTTCCCACAGCAGATCATTGTAGACTACTATGGGGCTAACAAGCAAATCGTCTGTAGCGACACCTTATATACGGAGTGCGCCGTTGAGCCAGACTGTGTTTACATTACGGCAGACTCTCTTTACTGCGCAGACGATGGAACACTCATTTTCGACTTTACGATCTGTAATCCATCCGACGCTGACTTCTCCGTAGGTTACGTAGAACTATTGCCTGGCTCCCCTGCGGCAGCAGCGGTATTAGTATCGCCAGCCAATGAATTTAATTTGTTTCCTCCACTCGCACCTGGTGACTGTCGGACAATCACAACAACGTTCCCTGCCCTGCCCGCAGGCGAGTCCTTCTCTTACTCCCTCATCGGGCATTCTACCAATCCGAACCTTGACCCAAGCGCACTGTGTTGTTCTGACCCTGCCTCCGCCCGGAAGCTGATCATTCCTGACTGTGATCCTTGCGACAATGTCGGCGTCCGCGAAGTAAGTCAGAATGATGGTTGTTGCTACGACATCTTCCTGTTCAACAATGCCCCCGCGCCTTACTCCTTCGATGGCGTCGACCTCTGCCTCATCGGCGGTGACGGCACCCTCAATATCTACCCTGCGATCGGTGATCAACTCACTGGTACGGTTGGCGTTGGTGGCCAGACGGTCTCCGTATTTACCCCCGATGGTACTACGCTGCCAAACGGTGTATTCGCCCTGCCGACGATCTGTTTGGAAGGCAGTCAGAATCTTATCAACCTGATTGAGGTCAAGTGGCTGAGTGACGGTGGTGTGGTTTGCCGCGATACCATTGAAGTGAGGTGTGTTCCACCTTGTGGTTTCCTTCAGGAAATCTCGGTCGAATGTCAGAATGATGTATACGTCTGGACGGGTACCATTACCAATACCTCGCCATACATGATGTCTGAAGCCTACATTGACTTCGACGACTACCTTGGATTGGACGCGTACAATACGACCATCGTATTCGGCAGTGTTCTGAATACCGGAGATTCCGAAGTCATCAGCATCATCATCGGCTCACCCGCCGGACCTGGAGACAAGGTATCATTTACGGTAACACTCCATGAGACCGGCCCTGATGATTACCACCTCAACTGTTGCCAGTTTGAAGCTTGCATTGAGCTACCTGATTGCAAAATCGAGGAATGCACGTGTGATAACGAAGAGCAGTTCCAGGAAGATGTGAATATGGGCTTCGATACCATTGCGCTTCCAGGCGTTGGACCACTTGCTTACCAGTTTGACCCCAGGGCGGATTTTACCGGATGTGACTCCATCGTATGGTCCGTCCGCCGCCGTAACCCGAACGGACCGTGGCAGGAGATTGGAAGTAACCAGGTGCAAGCCTACACTTTCCCCGCGCGGGGTCGTTACCAGGTTTGGATGCGCGTCTACCGTTACGACGACGATGAAAAACTGTGTTCGGCACGTAATGCCTTTATTACGTACAACATTGGCAACGGATTCATTGTACCCGGCACTGTTGTCGACACCGGTACCCGGACGGCGGCCTTCGATGTTGATATATCCCCGAACCCTGCAGTTGAAACGATTCAGGTTACCTTACCTGGCGGTGTTATTAAGGGTAACAAGGTGAATATGAACGTTTATGATTTCCGTGGCAGGTTAACCAATTCATACAGCTGGGACAACGTAGCTCCAAGCGAAGAGCAGGTATTCCAGATCAGCGTAAGTGATCTTCCTTCCGGCGTTTATGTCCTTCGGGGCACGAGTGCTGAAGGTCAGCCCTGGAGCCGCCGCTTTGTAAGACGTTAAACATTATTTGAGACTCCACATTTTTAAACAGTTTTAGGAGGAGGTCGCTTTCGAGCGGCCTCCTTTTTTGTTGGGCGGGGACGCGGGTGCTTAGTAAGGGGATAAAGGAGCAAATGGGAGAAGGGCTAATGCGTAGGCGTTGTGGTACTACTGGGGTTTTTACGCATATTTTTTACCACTGAAGCTACGGGTGATTAGTTTGTTGGAGTGCACGCTTCTCATTTAGGTAGAAGCAGGATACGGATGAGTGAGTCCAAGGCACCGCACTCGGGCAGTCCGTGAGGGCGCTGAACAAGGATGCGTAGAAGGACAAAAGTCCGCGTAAGAAATCAAAAGCTATCTTAGCACCACTTCAAATCGCTGATTATCCACAGGTGGTATAGTTAGCGTTTTGGGAGGGGGGCATTGGGCCCGTATGTCACGAGCTATGCCAGTGCTTCCATTGAAGGAATCGTAAAGGACTTCAAAACAAGAACTGGAAACACTGCTTTAGCATGAAATTAAAAATAAGTATATATAAAATAGCCCTATTTACTCGAAGTACTTCAGCTTTTCTCATAGAGAAAAACCAAGCCTTGAACTTTATCTTAGGTCTGGCTCTATGTCTATGTATCAATCCAATTTATGCACAGGCTGAAATAAAAGAACACCCCATTACGGAGTCTCTGAGTCAGCAGTCTATTGATGCTTCATTGACGTGGCTGAACGACAACTATGTTGAAAATCCGGACAATTTTCATAAGCTTTCGTTGCAAACATTAGCGCAAGCTTATGCGGCAAACGATGATCAACTCAAGGGGGAATCTCACCTGCTATTGATGCGGTGGCATGCTTACCATGTACTGTTTACCATGGACTCGGTATATCACCATGGTGAAAAAGCAATCCCCCTGTTTCAGCTTACGAATGACCGGACAAATCTGGCGGACATTAGTTCCGAATTAGCCATTGAATACATTGACGGAAATGATTTGCAACGATCAGAGGAACTAATATTTGATGCCATAGCAATTTATGAAGATTTAGGTGACAAAAAAGGGCTGGGGGAATCATATCGTCGTCTGTCAAGCATTTGCCTTTCTCAAAAAGAGATTGACTTGGCGATCAAATTTGGTTTAGAAGCCTTGAAAATTACGGAGATATCCGAAGACAAAAGCACCTCGTCACTTGCCTGGTTGGCACTCGTATTGGCCTACCTTGAAGCCGGAGAATTGAATAAGGCCATCCATGCAGCTAATAATTGTATTGAAACCATAAATACTTCTGAAATAGAGGATGAGTTCACGCTGGCACGGGCCTATGGATATCGGGGCGACGTATGGTCGGAGTTAAAAGAATACCAAAAATCTCTTGAGGACAATCTTAAGTCTTATGCGATCATTGAGGCCAAAATTGGAGCCGCACGGCCTGCTGCGAAAACCTATCGTAGCGGTATTGCCCACGCTTATTACTTGCAGGGCAACTTTCAGGATGCCCTAACTCATTTAGAAGCATCGATAGAAGGATACCTTGAGCTTGGCCAAGGCGGTAAGCCCAGGATGCAAAATTTATATAATGAGGCAGCAGATTGCTATTACCAACTTGGTGATTATCAAAATGCCTTTTTAAAAGCACAGGCGGCACACGAAATATTTGACACCCTGATGCAAAACAAGGTGGCCAATCTGGAGTCAGAAGCTCTCATTAAATACGAATCAGGCAAGAAAGATCAGGCCATTGAAGAACAAGCGATCATC
The DNA here is from genome assembly GCF_000373105.1 of Neolewinella persica DSM 23188. Classification (GTDB taxonomy): domain Bacteria; phylum Bacteroidota; class Bacteroidia; order Chitinophagales; family Saprospiraceae; genus Neolewinella; species Neolewinella persica. Next base: position 72,937 of record NZ_KB890435.1, read on the forward strand.
ATTAAACAAGACAGTCGCATCCAATGGTTAGGAATAGGACTGATTAGTTTATTACTACTTTTCATAGGCACCCTTTTCTTTTACTTCCGTCGCAATCAGAAAACCTCCAATGCCTTACGGGTTAAAAACAAGGAAAACGAGTTACTCCTTAAGGAGATCCATCACCGGGTAAAAAATAACCTCCAGACGGTCTCCAGTTTACTTAGTCTGCAATCAGAGAGCATCAGTGACAAAAGTGCTTATGATGCCGTTCAAGAAAGTAAAAACAGGGTTGGCTCCATGGCACTCATTCACCAAAAATTGTATCAGGGAGAGAACCTTGCAGCAATTGAGATGCGCGACTATTTTGAAACTATTGGAGAGGCAATCATTGACAGCTTTGGAGAAAAGGCAGAAAACATTTCTTTAAAAGTAGAGATGAAAGATGTCGAATTGGACGTAGACACTGCTATTCCTATTGGCCTCATCACCAATGAGCTGGTCACAAATTCAATAAAACATGCCTTCCCGAATAAGAAGAAAGGTCACATACTAATCGCCTTGACGCAGGACGAAAATGGTTTGCTAAAATTGAATGTCGCCGACAATGGCGACGCCACGGCAAACGAACCAGTCGTTAAAAAAGAAAAAGGGTTTGGCACTTTACTCATTCAATTGCTGACCACACAACTGGGAGGGAAATTAGAGCGATCAACAGTGGCAGGAACCTCCACCATAATACTATTCGATCAACTGGAAAAATCAGCGGCTTAATGAACACAGGCACGTCAGACAATAGCGCCCCAAAAATCCTGATGGTAGAGGACGATATGATTATTGCAGCAGATGTTTCAATGCAACTGACCAAACTCGGGTATGAGGTCATTGGCATAAACACGCGTGGAGAAGATGCACTCAACACGATTGAAGGCAATCGTCCGGACATCATCCTAATGGACATTATGCTGACGGGTAAAATGAATGGCATTGAGACGGCCCAGATCATTTTGGAGAAACATCAGGTGCCGCTAATCTTCCTCACTTCTAATTCTGATGATGCGACTTTCCAGCAAGCAAGCGCTGCAAAGCCCTATGCTTTCATTTCTAAACCCTTTCAAAAGTCCGAATTAGAACGCACTCTCAAACTGACGCTCCAACGCATCGCGGTGGAAAAAGCGTCGGAGCCCGTTCCGGAATCTACCGACCATGTATCCGCAATGGAGGATCGGCTTTTCATCAGGCACAAAGACCAAATGGTCAAAGTAATGCTCACGGAAATTTTATATGCCGAAGCTGATAGGAATTATTGTAAAATATATACTGAAAACCAAACCTTTCTGCTTTCTGTCCCCCTCCGAAACATTGAATCCCAGTTACCAACCAAGATCTTCTTTCGTGTCCATCGCTCTTTCGTCGTCAACCTCAAAAAGATTGACGCCATTAGTGAACATCATGAATACCTGACCATCCAATCCCATCAGGTTCCTGTCTCTCGCAGGTCGAAAGAAGAAGTAGTAAAACGCTTGAAAATGATTTAGAGCAGGTTGGGGCTTTTGCCCACTGTCAAAAACTGCCGTTCTCCATTCCACCTTACACCTACAGATATTTACCGCTAGAAAGGTGATTTCTACCGCTTGGAACCTACCGCTAATCCCTATTTCTATTCCACCTACCTTACCAACGCCGTCAGAACAACTAAGAATTAACTGTTCCGAAATCCTGCATAACTTCGAAACCAAGCAATAAATAAAACCGCTGTGCTTACACAACTAGCGCCCAAAATATTAATCCTTGAACGCCAACTGATTATAGCAGCGGATATATCGCTACAATTCACAAAACTAGGTTACGACGTAATCGGGATCAATATCCGCTCAGAAGATGCCCTGAAAACCATTCAAAAAAACCGTCCGGATATAATCGTAATGAATATCGTGACGCAGGGAAAAGCAACTGGAATTAAAGCTGCTCAGAACTTTTTTGAAGCTCACCAAATTCCGATAGTCTTTCTGAGTGCAAAAACCGATAAGAGCATTTTTGAAGACCTCCTGGATGCACAACCTTATGCCTTTATCGCCAAACCTTTCAACATAATAAACTTGAAGAGAGGCATTGAAACTACGCTTAGACGAATGACTGCAGAAGGATTGTGGGCCAAAGACCCCCAGGTAGCTTCAGGAGCAAATGGTCTATTTATCCACAAAAATTAGCATGTAAGCCATTGTTTTTCAAACATATACATCAATATCGGCTCTAAATAATGACGCCCTATAAGTCATAGACGAGTGCAATAAAGTACCACTGGTCCTTAGATGTCAACCGCTCGGGAGACATTCAATACCGTTCGGACAGTCACTCTAAATCCAACTAAGTGGCACCCTAAATTTGAATAGTCTTTTATCCCTTCTCTAAACCCATGTTTCGAAACCAACTCTTCGAGACCCTTTAAAAAAACAACGCAATGAACTCGTATTTCACTAAATTTCTATTCTCAACTTTATTACTTCTATTTGCCACCCCCTTATTCACTCAAAAAATTACGTTAAGCGGCGATCCTGGTGCGCCAGCGGTCGTAAAAGATTACTTCAATGACGCGTTTTTCAGACTAAACGGCATTCCCTATGAAGGAAGCCAAGCTGCCCAATACGATGACTACAAAAGGAAATACGAAAATGGGGTTGGTAACATAATACAAGATAAATGGGGCGATGCGAACTACGAGCCCATTTTAGAAAGAGCCCTATATGACTACATAGCCAAAAAGTTTCCCAAAAAATATCCCGCTAGCAACATGCACTTAGTAGAGTATATAAGAGCTCAGATTCAGAATAAAGATAAAAACTGTACATACTGCCAACTGATTCGATATGAATATGTCGGATTTTTTGTACCAGAATACTTAAAGGTTTTGCGAACTGGTGCAAGCCCCGTGCTAAGCAAACAGTTTGGAGAGTATGTAAGCTATCACCTGGCCAAAGGTAATAGACATACACTTGAATCCTGGAAATACTACTCAAGAAGTACAACTGCAGAATTAAATGATACTCCCTTCATCCCCGGCCTCCAGTTTAATGATGATGCCAGCTTAATTGACAGGGATGATATTGAACCTGTTGTGTACGATGAGACTGGTAGAGGGAAATTTATTAAATCAGGGATTCCACTACGTGACAAAACTGTGAGTGAATTTAAAAGCCTCGGCATGAATGGGAGTCCAATGTATTTCACCCATAGACAAGACATGATAATTCAGGACTATGCTATACCGCTGGTTTCTCAATCTTTTCCTGACGACCCAATTGCGAAGAAATATTTAAGCATTCCTAATTACCTATCCCAGAATTTGAGTGTGGAAGCCCAGGCCTTGAACATGGTTTCGATCCATGCGCAAAGAGCAGGGATTAGTTTTGCAACGGGAGCTACTGTTTTGTTCGGTGCCCATGCGTTGCATGCTTTTTCAATTGCGCTAGCTAAAGCAAGTGGTATATTCGTTACAAATGTCATTCCACCTACTGCTGCTGCTCTTGCGGCAACCGGTGGTACTGCTACTGCTTCAACCGTTACTACTACGGCTACTATTGAAAGTGCAGCTTTGGGCGCCAATGCAATCGGCCCTGCCTTATCCTCTGCTATATGGCCGGTAGCGATAGGTGTGGGCGTATTTATGGTTGGCTTTATGCCAACTGGTGGTAAAGCCATTGAGGTTGCCATTTTTGAAAACAGCCTAAAGGATGGTTGCTACATAAGACCAAGAAATGAGAATTGGATGACGATGAGTGATCAGGAAAAAATTGAAAACTTCTCTTTTCTATTCAAGATGTTGGTTTTAGATCCTAGAGATTTCACTTACGCAGTCCCCGAAAGTACTGCTGATGTAAATGAACAACGCCGGATAGAAATGGCAGCGGCAGAATCATTACTTACGGTTGAGCAAAGGTTGTTCCATGGTTCTCTGGGGTTTGAAGTAATTAAGAGTATGAATGACCGGTACGGTATCATTGCTTCAACGTCTCCTTCTGGTTTTATCCGCATTCAGAACAACTGGCATAAAGACAATTACATCCACAATCAAAACGGTACGATAGAGCAGGGAGTAATCCAGCCAAATTGGTGGAGTAGCCAATGGAAAATAGTTCCGGCACATAGTGGTTTGGTTCGCATCCAGAACAAATGGAAACCAACTCAATTTCTTCACTACGAAAATCGTAAACTTGAGGTCGGTCCAATTCAACCCAATTGGACAAGTGCTATGTGGAAATTAGCCCCGGAACCTAATGGTTGGGTTCGAATCCAAAACTCTTGGGTCAAGGATCATTATATCCATAACCAAAATGGTAAACTTGAGGTCGGCCCAATCCAACCCGGCTGGACAAGTGCTTTGTGGAAGCTGGATTTCAGCAGGGTATCAACTACAGCTACTGTTGTAACTACCCCTCCAGTTGTTACTCCTCCAGTTGTAACTACTCCTCCAACAACAGCGCCCCCATCAACCGGTGTTGCAGTAGGCACTGCAACGATAACGGATGCACCTGCACCTACTGTCCTGCCTCCAGCGGCTCCGGGTTTTGTGCGCATCCAAAGTAAATCGACACCAGATAATTACATCCACCATCAAAACACAAAACCAGAAGCTGGGCAAATCCAAGCAAGCTGGTTGAGTGGGCAGTGGAAAGTTGTATACTATGCTGGTGGTTGGGTAAACTATGAAAGCCGTTTGAAACCTGGCCATTACCTCAATAATAATGAGGGCAAATTGGAAGTAGTTAAGATTGCCAGGAATCGGTCTAGTGCCTTGTGGAAATCTTTGCGAATACAGGGTGATTGGGTAGCCATTGAAAACAGTTATTCTTCCAATCATTTTCTTCACACTAAGAATGGAAAAATTGAAATTGGTGAAGTCCAGCCCAGCTCAAGCAGTGCCCTGTGGAAAGTGAAGTAACCTACAAACTAATCGTAAAGCACAAGTACTTCCTTTGGAGGGTACTTGTGTTTTATTTTTATACCTAGTGGTCGAGGAACGAAGCACAACACTTTTCAACCTCACCCCAACCCCTCTCCAGCAGGTCTCGCCTCAGGCTCGACGGAGAGGGGCTAAATTAAAACGCGATGCGTTTTGCGGACAATGTCTGTAGCGTAGATTTAGCCTCAGACGGAACACCCTATTTTTACACCTTAAATCTGAGAATGATCAGCTCCTTTTTTACACCATAAAAAGTTGCCTTATACTATTTGCACATGAAACAGTCAAACCTCCTCCTTGCGTTCGTCTTTATAGCTTTACTGAGCTCTTGCTCCTCATTTTTAAATGAGATTATGGAGTCAACGCCCCCTTCGCCATCAAATTTAGATATAGCTGTCCCTACAACGGGGAATTCCTGGGTGATGAAAAATGGAAGCTTCACCTCATCGGAATTGATTACCGAAGAAGGCGTTCTTAACTGGACCAATCCCAACCATACCATACGTACGTTTTTTTATGTTGAGAATGCGGGGAAAGTATCCCTTGGCGTAAGAGCTAAAGTAGCTTCCGGCACCTCAAAGATTCGGGTTTCCTATCAAAACAAGTCCCAGGATATTACATTGAACGGAAGTAGTGCTAATGAAACTTACATTGGAGATTTCCAGGCGGACAAACCGGGATACTATTTTGTAGACATCACAGGCCTGGAGAAAAGTGGGCCCGTTTATGCTGACGTGAGTGATGTTTTACTGGGAGGCGTAAACATCAGGGAAACCAAATACATAAAAGATGATTTCTACTTTGGACGAAGAGGCCCTTCCGTTCATTTGAACTTTGAATTGCCAGATGGGGTCAGCGAGGTAGAATGGTTTTATAGTGAACTTAATATTCCCAAAAATCAGGATGTGATAGGTTCTTACTTCATGGCCAATGGTTTCGGGGAAGGGTATTTTGGAATACAAGTGAATTCTCCGACAGAAAGAAAAATTCTGTTCTCCGTTTGGAGTCCTTATCAAACAGATAATCCGGTGGACATTCCAGAAGATTATAAAATCAAATTACTGAAAAAGGGTAATGGGGTGACTACCGGGGAATTTGGGAATGAAGGGTCAGGCGGCCAAAGCTATAAGGTGTTCAATTGGAAAACAGGGGTGAATTATGGATTTTTAGTTGGCGCAACACCAAGTAGTGACGGCAGTACTGATTACGTTGCGTACTTCCACAATCCGGAGCTTAACAAATGGGATTTAATTGCACAATTCAGAAGGCCAAAAACGACAACCTACTTAAAGCACCTTTATTCCTTTTTAGAAAACTTCATACCCGAACAAGGGGTGTTAGCCAGAAAAGGTCTGTACAAGAACCAATGGGCTTATGCTGCGAATGGATGGCATGAGCTGACCAGGATTACTTTTACTGCAGACAATACTGCGAGAAAAGACTATAGGCTTGATTATTCCGGAGGGACAGAAAATGATGGATTTTATTTAAAGAATTGCGGCTTTACTAACGATGACAAAGTCTTGATTAACGCCAAATTTGAAAGGCCTGAACTCGGCGTACCACCGAGGATAGACTTCAGGTTATTGGACTAATCTGAGACGGCCTTCCCGCTGGCAAATTGATTAATTTGGTTGGTTGGATGCTTACTTCCCTGCTCTTTTTATCCCATTCACCTGCACCTGCGACCCCGCCGAAAAAGTATCGAGCACCGTCAACAAAGTCAGATAAGCAATACTAGCGAGGCAGCCCCAATAGCCCCAGGCAGTGACTTCGGGATAGTACCAAACGTTGGCTACGGCAGTACCGATGAACAAGACCACCACACCCAGGGTAACTGCCCACCAGCGGCCACCCCGGCTGGGGTACGGCACCAGAATGGGCACAAAATGTAAGACGCTCAAAGCGGCCACTATTCCCAGCGTAACCGGCCACGGCAAGGCCGGCGCCACGAAAATGAAGACATAAACGACCATGTTCCAGAGCACCGGAAAGCCAACAAAGTGCTTTCCATCTTCACTGACCATACCGTCCAAACCGTAATAGATGGCCGCAGAGAGCAGCATAGCGAAGGCACCTGCGTAGCGCGCCCATTCGGGCATGTCGACCGCAACAAAGAAGAGGTAGGCCGGTAAAATAGCGTAGGTAAAAAAGTCGATAACGTAATCGATCATTTTACCGTCTACTTGTGGCAATACCTCCTTTACCCTGGCCATTCTGGCGAAGGTGCCGTCGATGCCGTCGATGACCAGTGTGGCCAGCATCCAGAACATAGCCATGCGGTAATCGCCTTCGATGGCGGCCAGCAGGCCCATGAATCCGGCCAGGAGGCCGGAGGCGGTGAAGAGGTGGACCAGCCAGGCAAAAACATTCATAGACAATATGTATCGGTGGGATAATCAGACTTACGAAGGCTATTTCCCTTCCGCAAATACCTCTTTCACCATTTTGAGTGGATTTACTACCGGCATAAAAACGTCCCGACCTAAAATACTGTGAGAACGTGCATACGCTAATCCGCGAACGGTTCCTAAAGAAATACCAACTAAACTAGCTGTAAGGTTTAAGGAAGCTTCTTTCAGTTTTCCTTCCTGCAATGGACCGGTGTCACTTACGTGAAAGAAATGCGATACAATTAGGTGAACCAGGGGTACGCTGTTGGGATGCCCTTCAATATTGACTTTTGCGTCAATGATAATCTCTACCTTTTCTTTATCAGGAAAAGCCATACGAAATTGAAACTCCCACCCAATAGTAAACTCGGTAAGATGTTCTTCCGGAGCATTGATAAAAATGCCACGTTCTTTAAGTTCAATCAACTGGTACTGGATCATGCTACCTCATTAAAGATGACAGATGGATGGTTAGTGTTTGACTTAATGACCGGCATTTCACTTCGTCCATTGCTTAGATCAACCTTTTGCTTAGAGCTCTCGTACACTGCGGATAAAGCGGTCCGTTCTCCCCTTGCCGCATTGATCATTGCTTCCAATCCAACGTAATTGACTTCAGGCACCTTCCCTATGGCCAAGGCCAAACTCACGAATTTAGAGAGTTTATGGTCAAAATCACCATTCAACACCTGAGACATATAACTTTTGCTTACCCCAAGTTCTCGGGCGAATTGGTTCTGTGATTTCCCGGTTTCCGATAGGTAATTTCTGATCTGACGAAAGAGTTCCATTTGGATCTTACCGGTCCAATAATACTCTTGCTTCATTCTTTCTTCAAGGGATTGTGTGATCATTCTTCTTCTATTTTCATCGACGGGTAAAACTCCTTGAACTGCTGTTTAAGTTCTTGAAAGTACCCAATTGTTTTCCTTTGCTCTTTATCACTCTTTTTGAATTCTCCTAAAACAATGATGTTTCCATCAGGAGGGATAACAAAAAAGTATACTCTTACCTGGTTTTTCCTGAGCTCAAATTCTTCCCAGTTATCTTCTGGCAAACGGCCTTTTATCGGCTTAATCGCATTTGGAGGAATATCCCGGCCCATTGCTATTTCGTCGAACAAAATGCTGATCTTTTGCATCTCCTTCCGCTTTCCACCTTTAGACATCTCCTTTTCGAAAGCTACGTAAGGTGTTTTGCCATCAACCTCAAGTAAAAGCAATCTCCGTCGAGCGCCTTCAGGTAAATCCAACGGTATCAAGGAAAAATTCGGCATTCAGGCGTTAAGTTATAACTGAACGGAAAGATAATTTGTTTTCAGCCCACAGCAAAATTTTCTTCTGCCTAACTTTTAATCTTCTTACCCTTTCATCCTTTCCAAGCACCAAATCCGTAGGTTCGTGCCACGCAAGCAGATCACAAGTTTCACTCAACTATGAAGCCACTCCTCCTACTCCTGGCCCTTCTAACCGCCTCCGCCACCTACCTCTGGTTCACCGGTGAAAACGTTAACTGGCCGGCCTTCGCCAGCATGTCGGGCTTCTACGCAGTGGTCTATTACGTAGGCGCGAAGGCTGCGAACCGGAAGAAAGCTGAAGAAAACGACGTAGACGGACTGATGCTGGCCGGGCGAAACCTACCGGTCTGGATCGCCATTTTCACCATGAGTGCCACCTGGGTGGGTGGAGGTTTCATCAACGGTACCGCCGAGTACACCGCCACACAGGGATTGGTTTGGGTACAGGCACCGTGGGGCTACGCACTCTCATTAGTTATCGGCGGCTTGTTTTTTGCCCGGACCATGCGCCGCAGGCGCTACCGCACCATGCTTGACCCGCTGGAGGAGCGCTACGGCAAACGGATGACCGCCGTCCTGTTTCTACCTGCCTTAACCGGGGAGCTTTTCTGGACCGCCGCCATTCTCACCGCCCTCGGAGCGACCTTTTCCACCGTACTGGGCATTGACCTGCAGACCTCCATCCTGCTATCGGCCACCATTGCCGTAGCGTATACCGCCCTTGGTGGCCTGTGGGCGGTGGCCTTGACGGATGTAGTACAGATGTCAATTCTCCTCCTTGGTCTGGCGATCATCGTTCCCTTCGCCCTCGACCATACCGGTGGCCTGGCGGCGACGTGGGAGGCCTACCAGGTTAAGTTTGGCGCAGCAGCCAGCCCCTTCCCCAGCCGCGAAGCGCTGGGTGATAGCTACTGGACTTGGTGGGACTATGCCCTGCTGCTAATTTTTGGAGGTATCCCCTGGCAGGTCTACTTCCAGCGGGTGTTGGCTTCCAGGGATGAGAAGACGGCGGTTCGCCTGTCTCTCATCGCCGGGGTTGTTTGTTTGCTTGCAGCCGTGGCGCCGGTCCTCATCGGCATGGTATCAGCGACCTTTGACTGGACGACCATCCAAGCCGGTGCTCCAATAGATGCCAGCGCAACCCTTCCCTGGGTGGTACGTTACCTGACGAACCCGTGGGTCTCCGTTATCGGACTGGGCGCCGTGGCCGCGGCGGTGATGTCGAGTGTTGACAGCAGTGTACTTTCGGCCAGCAGTATGGGCATCTGGAATGTGTACCGGCCACTGGTGGATCCGGGTTTGCCGGATTCTAAGCTCGCTAAGCTCATCCAACGCTGCATCTGGATCGTTGGCGTGGCGGCGACCCTGATCGCCTTCCAGGTCAGCAGCGTTTATGCCCTTTGGTTTCTCTGCTCCGACTTCGTCTATTGCCTGCTGTTTCCAGCGCTCGTCTGTGCCTTGTTTGACCCAAAAGCAAACAGTTACGGTGCATTGGCCGGCTTCCTGCTGGCTGCCTTTTTACGCTTCGGTGGAGGCGACGAAACCCTGGGTATCCCTGCCTACCTCCCCTACCCCGCTGACTTCCCGTTCCGGACGCTGGCGATGGGGTGCGGGTTGATGGCTATTATCGGGGTTTCCAGGGTAGCTGCAGTTAGTAGCCAAGACTCAGGGGTCAATAGTTAGGGTTCAGTACTCGGAATTCAGGAATCAGCGTTCAGCAGTCAGAATTCAGGGAGCAGTACCCAGGGGGCTTAGATTTACCTACGCGCCACTAAGCCAACTGCCGGCTGCCGATGAGCGCCTTCAGTTTAGCCCGAGCCACAAAAATCCGGCTCTTCACCGTACCGATTGGCAGGCGGAGGTGTGTGGCAATCTCGCTGTACTCAAACCCCTGGTAAAACATCATAAAGGGCATGGAATACATGGTGTCAAGCTTTCTGATTAACACCGTGAGTTCGTTCAGGCTCAAGGAAGCTTCAGCGTTACTTTCTACGCCTCTTTCGGTCCGGTCGAGGGCCACCATATCGGGCATCACACCGTTGATGTGGCGACGCACCTTGCTTTTACGGTAATCGTTGATGAAGGCATGGTGCATGATCGTAGTCACCCAGCTCTTGAAGTTGGTACCTTCCTGAAAGGATTCCCGGGCCTTGAATGCCCGGAAGTAGGTTTCCTGAACTAAATCCTCAGCTCCCTCCCTGCTCTTAGTGAGCCGAAGCGCAAAAGAATAAAGCAGGTTTTGTATTTCCTGGGTTTTAGAAATGAAGGTATGCTCGTTCATCTTAGTAGGCTGATTCTTTGGTTAATCTAAACGTTGACGTCGCAGTAAGCGATTACTTCTCCGGCGCCGTTATAAAGACTCTCTTTTAGTAGTCCGTCACTAATGTTGCGGCGAAATAATTTCCGACCTTGCGGAAAATACCAGTTGCTTTGAAATACCTGTTACTCCTTCCGCTCGTTTTCTTGCTCTCTTGCCAAAACCAGGACAGCCCTTCCGTTGAGCCCGATGATGATGACGATGTCACCATGCCGGTAGCGCTGGATTCAGTTGCCTTCGAAGTTTTTGAATTTGCGGACTCCGCGTTACTCGTGCAGGCGTACCGAAATTCTCCTCAGGTGACCTTTCAAGTCAGCACCCTCGTACCGAAGTCCGGTAACGAACAGCTGAACAACCTCATCAATACCGCACTGGCAAAAGTCATCGCCGGTGAAGAAGCGCCGATTTCCGTCACTAACCTGCCACAGACCATCAAAATTGCCTCCCGGAACGTCCTGTACAACTACAGGAAGCAGGACGTAGACACGGCGGACCTTGAAGATATGTGGGCAAGCTATTCTTTGGACCATCACTTCCAGACGGAAGTGCTGCTGAATACCAACAACCTGCTGACCCTGGCCACAAACCACTACTTCTATACTGGTGGCGCCCACGGCAACCACTACACGATACTGCACACATTCTCGACTGATTCCGTCCAATTACTTACGTTCGATGACATCTTTTTGCCCGGTCAGGTTGCCGAGTTGGAAAAGCTACTCACACAAAAAGCCAAAGCAATTGGTCTGGGTTACCAAACCGAGACGGTGCCGGTTACCGAAAACATTGCCTTCACTAAAGAAGGACTTCTCTTCGATTACCCACCGTACGAGATTGCCTCTTACGCTGACGGGGAGATTGAGATTGTGCTGCCTTATGCGGAGGTTAGTCACTTATTGACTGAGCGGGGGGAAAGCTTGGCGCTGACGATTGTTAAATAGCCTTTATATTTTCGTCAAATGAGCGACTTGCTCATTGGACGTGGGGTGTTTAGGACCTACCCCTCCGCATTCCCAATCAACCACCCCCCCGTCCAGGCTGCCTGGAAATTGAAGCCGCCGGTGATGGCGTCGATGTCCAGCACTTCGCCGGCCAGGAAGAGGCTGGGGTAAAGTTTGGAGCGGAAGGATTTGAAGTCAATTTCCCGCAGATCAACGCCGCCAGCCGTGGTGAATTCGTCCTTATTCGTGGATTTTCCCGTAATGTGGAACCGGGCATTGGTCAACTGCTCAACCAGGGCGGCGCGCTGTCGCTTGCTTAGTTGGGACCATTGCTGGTCGCCCGGAATACCGGCAGCCTGAACGAGGGATTTCCAAAGGCGGATGGGCAGGTCCAGGTAAGCGCGGGCGGCGATCTGACGTATGGCTTCGGTTTGTTTAAGGTCTTCGAGTTGTTCCTCCACGTCTACCGGGCGCATGGCCAGCCAGTTGACGACCAGTTCGAAGTTGTACTTGCGGGGTTCGAGGCGGCGTGCTCCCCAGGCGGAGAGCCGGAGGATGGCGGGGCCGCTCAGGCCCCGGTGGGTGATCAGCAGCGGGCCTTCGGCTTTGAGTTTTTCGCCGGCAATATTCAGCTGCGCCCAGGGCATGGAGATGCCGGAGAGGTCGCGCAGCCGGGTGTCTTTGGTATCGAAAGCGAAGAGGGAGGGAACCGGAGGAACCAGGGTATGGCCCAGGGATTCCAGCAGCTTCCACACGGCGGGGTTAGAGCCGGAAGTGACGACGAGGCGGTCGGCGGTAAAGGTTTGGTCACCGGCTTTTACGGTCCATTTTTCAGGCGCGGACGCAGGTGCAGTGGAAGAGGTTGAAGGAGCAATGATCTCCGACACCCGGGTTTTCGTCAACACCTTGACGCCCTGGGCCTTCGCGGTATTCCAAAGGCAATCGATGATCGATTGTGAACTGTCGGATACGGGGAACACCCGTCCGTCGTCTTCAATCTTTAGTTCTACGCCCCGATCGCCGAACCAGCCCATGGTGTCGCCGCAGGCGAACTGGTTGAAGGGGCCGAGCAGTTCCTTCTCGCCCCTGGGGTAAAACTTCGAAAGTTCCCGCGGGTCCCAACAGCCGTGGGTGACGTTGCAACGCCCGCCGCCGGAGATGCGGACTTTCTCCAGCACGGATTTGCCCCGTTCGAGGATGGTAATGTCCTCCTTCGGGTGGTTGGCCGCCAGTTGGATGGCGGAGAAAAAGCCGGCGGCGCCGCCGCCGATGATGATGGTTTGGGGCATGGGGGTAGTTGTAGCAGCTACGGTAGAACCGTGCAAAATTAGCTGTTTATGGCTAAACTCTTGTACGGATGCCCTTTACGGTGTGTAGAACAAATTGCACAGGCCTAAGTCGTCAGACCACCGAGGCCATTGTTCGCCGTCTGTCGGATCGTTTTTACCTGACGCAGTCGGTAAAACGCTGTCCGACGGCTGCTGAAGGTGCAATTTGTTATCCACCCCCCTCTACGTTTGGATAACAAATTGCAATTATTAACCTGCGAGCCGTCCGATCGCCTGCCCACCGACTTCGTTGTTGTTCCCAGCGACCCGACGGCCTACGGGCTTAGTTGTTCCGTCGGACGGCTATACACCAATGCCGCAGGTCTTGAAGTGTGATCTTTCGGGCGGATTTTTGGATGCATCAACCGCTAAATAAGTGCTGTTTTAACCCGAACAGTTTCGACGCCTTCAACTACCTCAAAAAGCAACGTCTTTTTTGCTGTATCCTCCTGAAAGACTTCCTGCATATTTTTCACAATACCATAAGGAATGTTCCTTAGTTCAAGTTCAGCCACCCAGTAATCGGATACTTTTTGAACCATACACTCGCTTATTTTGCTGTTCAAAGCTGCCCGATTAGCTAACCGTTGGGCATTCGTAGCAAACTCATCAATTTCAATGCCTAAAAGTGAGCACAAATTTTCAAACTGCTGATCAGAACCAATCGCCAGAACAAGCAGCTTACCATCCATGGTCCTATACATATCTCCGTAAGGGGCAATGTTAGGATGCTGGGTGCCCATTGGCTGTGGAATATGCCTTTCCATTAACCAATTTGTAGCCTGATTGGCCAAAGAAGCCAACGCACTCTCGTAAAGCGACACCTTGATGTGCTTCCCTTCCCCAGTGCTCAATTTATTGATAATGGCACAAAGAATGGCTTCTTTCAGGTGGTGGGCAGCCAATACATCAATTAAAGCAACCGGCATTTTTACCGGGTCTCTGCCTCGCTCGCCATTCATGAACATAAACCCGGTTTCAGCTTGTAACACCACGTCAAATGCCGGCCTTGAGTCGTCACCACCAAAACCCGTAAGCGCTGCATAAATGAGCGATGGGTTGTATTGCTTTAAATCATCATAGTCCAGTTTAAGTTTTCGAGCAGTGCCTGGTTTGTAGTTCGTGATGACAATGTCGGCGTCTTTTACGTGATTGATCAACGTCTTATAATCTGAAGCATCCGTCACATCGAGCAACAAACTTTCCTTCCCGTAATTTGCCGCACTGTAATAGGCAGAGATGGGTTTTTCCCTGGATTCAGTTGGGAGCCTCCACGCTCTTGTAACATCCCCGTCGGTCAGCTTATTTTCAATCTTAATGACTGTGGCCCCTAACTCTGCGAAGAAAGTTCCCGTTAATGGGCCGGCTAAGACGCTTGCTAGTTCTATTATTTTTTGGTTTTTGAACATTAGGTGGTTTTAATTATTATCAACATGAGCGTAGCTTCAGTACGGAGCGCATGCGGAGTATTGACAGTTATGCAATGCTAGCAGTTCGTTTTCTTTTTTATCTTCATTTAATTATGTATTGAAAGTCCTCTTTTCGGGTTAAATATTCCAACGATAGAATCCAAATAATTTTCATTAAGAATATTATTTTTTGCATTATTGGCATGTATTCTAAGAAAGACCTTGTAAAATACATATACGTGCCAAAATAAAAAGTCAATAGGAATATAATTGACATGACTTTCATCCAATTCAATTTGGATTTGACAACCATTACTGTGATATAAAAAAATATCAGAAGTGTTAACATGCTTGACATCGTTACCATGAGATCATGCATTGAAGGAACAACAGTTATAAGTCCTAATATTGTCGCTAATATTCCTAAATACTTTATTACAAGTGAAGCACTTCTAATTTTAATCCTATTCGAAAAATTCACGAAAAACAATCCAAAACTTGCAGTAAGGAATAACACTCCAAAAATAGCCAAAGGTCTTGCTGTATTTTCTACTCCGTTGACCGCCAATGGTCTGAGCAAATTACTTATATAATTATTTGCCCAATCATAACCTACTGAATTTACATTTTCGTAGGTTCCGCCTGGATAATAAAGTGTCGCTATTATCAGTAGGAGAGTTCCAATGACTACTCCAATCAGGGTTGAGTATTTTTTTATCATTCATTTTCTATTTGAGGCATCCACTTGTTGTAGATGTTTTCATTCTTCTTAATGACCGCTGACACATGCAAGCACACCTTCCGTACATCTCACCTACCAATGAACCCTTCCACTACCCAACCCCAACAAACATTAGCTTCCCGAGTAATGACTAGCTGCGTAGTTCCCAATATCGCAATTTATATTAAATAACCTTTTGCATGAGTGCTTAAATGACAGCAATCACGCAACTCGCTCCAGCATTTATAGCATTTGTGCCCAATACGCTGCCCATCATCACCGCTACATTCAGTCCAACCAAAGCCCCCTACCCTGCTCCTCCATCCATTTCCCTTGCACCTGCGACCCCGCCTGAATCTTGTACTCAAATTGGATCAATACTTGGGTCCGAGACACAACAGTTAATTATTCGGACTACAAGTACTCGACCGGGATGGGGCCTTCAACAAATTTCACGATATTGAAGGCGAAAATTGCACACTACCCATACCAACCATACCATGACGATGAAAAGGATACTCTTCAGCCTACTAGCCATTCTTTTATGGCTACCATTGCTTCAAGCCCAGAAAAGTGCCCCTGCCACCACCGGTTTTGACGAATCGCTTTACAACACCATGGAGTGGCGACTGGTCGGGCCATTTCGCGGGGGGCGTGCGGGCACCGTGCAGGGCGTCATTGGGAAACCTAACCTTTACTACATGGGCACCGCCGGTGGCGGTGTGTGGAGAACAAAAGATGGCGGCAATAGCTGGTCCTGCATCTCCGACGGTTATTTCGGCGGCACCATCGGTGCCGTGGCGGTGGCCCAGAGCGACCCTAACGTAATTTACGTCGGGGAAGGCGAGCAAACCGTGCGCGGAAACGTCTCTTCGGGCGACGGCCTGTGGCGATCCACCGACGCCGGGGAGAGCTGGACCTCTATCGGCCTGAAAGGAACGGAGCACATCGGTCGGATGATTGTCCACCCGACGAATCCGGACGTCGTGTACGTAGCGGCAATGGGCAACCTTTGGATTCCGAACGAGGAACGAGGCCTGTACCGCTCCAAAGACGGGGGTAAAAGCTGGGAAAAAGTGCTCTACGTCAGCGACAAAGCCGGGGCTGTGGACGTGACGTTTGACCCCAACAACCCGCGCATCCTGTACGCCTCCACGTGGCAGATCAAGCGAAACGGTTACCGGATGGATAGTGGCGGCCCAGGCAGTCACCTCTGGAAAAGTACGGATAGCGGGGATACCTGGACAAAACTCACCGACCGCCCGGGACTTCCCAAAGGGGTGCTCGGTATTATTGGCGTAACCGTCTCCCCACTCAATTCAGACCGTATCTGGACGATTATTGAAGCCGAAAACGGTGGTGTTTTTCGTTCGGACAATGCAGGAAAGACCTGGGTCAAAATCAGTGCGGACCGTAACCTGCGGCAACGGGCCTGGTACTACAGCCGCATCTATGCGGATACCGAAAACGAGGACCGTGTTTATGTGCTCAACGTCGGCTTTTGGCGATCCAATGACGGTGGTAAGAACTTTGAGCGGATAAGTACGCCCCACGGCGATCACCATGATTTATGGATCGACCCCAACGATAATGAGCGTATGGCCATCGCCGATGACGGAGGCGTACAGGTAAGCTTTGACGCCGGAGATAACTGGACAACTTACCACAACCAACCTACCTCGCAGTTTTATCGGGTAACCACCGACAACCATTTCCCCTTTCGCATTTATGGCGCCCAGCAAGACAACAGTACGGTGCGCATTTTGCACCGCTCCGCTGGCGACGAGATAGCAGAAAGAGACTGGGAGCCTTCCGCCGGTGGCGAGAGCGCACATTTGGCCCCTGACCCTAAAGACAATGAAATCGTATATGGCGGCACCTACAAGGGCTACATGATGCGTAAGGATCATCGCACCGGGCAAACACGCTCGGTGAACGTCTACCCCGACAACCCGGCTGGTTCGGGCGCGGAGGTGATGAAATATCGCTTCAACTGGAACTTTCCGGTGATGTTTAGTCCGAACGACCCCAACCGGCTGTACGCCGGCTCCAACTACCTCCACGCCACCACCAACGGCGGGCAATCCTGGGAGGTCATCAGCCCTGACCTGACGCGTAACGACCCCGAGACCATCAAATCTTCCGGCGGCGACATTACGCAAGACAATACCGGCGCAGAATTCTATGCCAACATCTTTGCGCTGGCTGAATCTACCCTGGAGCCCGGCGTCATCTGGACGGGTAGCGATGATGGCCTGATCCACATCAGCCGCGACAATGGTAAAACCTGGAACGACGTAACCCCGAAGGATTCGCCCAAGCTCAATATGATGAATTGTATTGATGTACACCCCTTTAAGAAAGGCGGGGCCTACCTGGCAGCTACGCATTACAAGTTTGGCGATTATCAGCCTTATATCTACAAAACTACGGACTATGGTAAAACCTGGACCAAGATTGTCAAGGGTATCGATCCCACCCATTATACGCGGGCGGTACGTGCCGACCCGGTCCGCCCGGGCTTATTGTATGCCGGTACCGAGCGCGGGATGTACATTTCCTTTGACGATGGCGGAAACTGGGAACCTTTCCAGCTGAATTTACCCCTTACGGCAATTCGGGATTTGCACGTACGGGAGGAAAGCCTGATCGCGGCTACCCACGGCCGCAGTTTTTGGATGATTGATGACCTGGGGCCTGTCCGCCAGGTGGATAAAGACATCGCATCCCAAGCCCATCACATTTATGGGCCCAAGCCGTCTTACCGGATGGCACAATCTGGTGGCCTGGGGGACAATGATCTTCGCTTATCGGGAGAGAACCATCCGAATGGGGTGCTTTTCAACTTCTTTATCAATGACTATGAAAAGCAGGACGTTTCTCTGATAATCCAGGATATGGAAGGCAATATGATTCAGACTTTTGCTACCGACACGACGGATAAAAAGCAACGGCTTATAATTAGTCCGGACAAGAATCACTTTGTCTGGGATATGCGCTATCCGGGATTCATGGAATTTGATGGCATGATCCTTTACTCCGCGCCTAATCGCGGCCCCAAAGCAGTACCGGGAACCTATACAGCCATTTTGAAAGTGGGCGGTAAGGAATCGGAGACCACCTTTGACATCGTTGCTGATCCACGCCTGGAAACCACGCAGGCAGACTATGAAAAGCAGTTGGCTTACTTGCTGCGTGTCCGCGATCGGGTAAGTGAAGCCCACCTGGCCATGCGCGACATCAGCAGCATCCGGGACGACCTTAACTACTTTAAGGATAAGCTGGACGGTAAACCGGCGTATAAGGAAATCCTGGAGCGCTGCTCCCAGTTGAACAAGGACATGTCGGTCATTGAAAACAATATTCACATGACCAAGAATCAGAGTCGCCAGGATCCGCTCAACTACGGCATCAGGATCAACAACCGGCTGGCCTTTCTACTGGCTGACCAGCAGCGGGGCGACTATCGCCCGACCGATCAGGCCGAAGAGGCTTTTCAGGCCATTTCCGCTGAGTTGCAGGTGCAATTGGATCAGTTGGATACTTTACTGGAGGAAAAGCTGGGAGAGATCAATGAAATGGGCAAAACCTTGGGGGTAAAGATTCTGAGCGATCGGGTGTTGAAGAAGTTTAAGCCTTGATGTAGTAAGGGAGGAAGGGCAAAGTACCGATGAGCGGGTTTTTCTTTCTTCCTTTTATCCCTTCCTTCTTTTGCCCTTTTACCCCTTCCTTCTTTTTAGGGGGCGGGGCCGCAGGTGCAGGGGAAGTTAGAAGGCAACGGGGTTCGTCATCGTTGTTTTGGCCTGAACAGACTTTCCTTTGTCTTCCAGTAACATTATGTCCCTCCAGCATTTAGACAGTTAGCGCCTTATTAAAAAGCAAATTAAGAAACTACCAATTGCCTGATTCGACTTATTCCGTTACAAGTGATTTTAACGATGTAAATACCAGACTTCATATTCTCCGTTATAAAAATTTCATCCTGCCCATCTAACTTATTAGTGTATACCAGCATTCCGATCGAATTAAATATTTCCACGACAAATGGATCGTGAACAACGCCTGTCAATTGAATGGTAAAATTCCCTGTACTTGGATTAGGATATATTTGGAAATCAGCGACATTAGCTTCGAAGACATCTATAGAAGTAATATTTATACAATCGGAAGTGTCAACACAGCCATTAAAAGTTACCTCCACGGAATAAATGCCTGGAGATGCTGGAGCGTAGGAAATATCCGTGGCACCACTAATCTCAGCATTGTTGTTGTTACAATCTAACCAATGATAAGTACCACCCGGTTGGTTTGCGATAAGGATACTACTGTCTTGTGTAACACCGTGGTCAAGAGGTGTTGCAGCCGTAAGGGCTGTGTTAATAATACTAAAACACCCTTGTTCCATAACAATGCTGCTATTCATTGTACTTACAGAGGAAGTGGTCCCATCCGGAAAGGTGTAGGATTCTCCACCACAAATTGTAACATCCTCCTGAATACCGGATACTTCACATACCGGTAAATTCTCTTGTTTGTAATTATTATATAGCGCCATTACTTGCTCTGCAGAAAGGGCTAGATTATACACCTCAACATTATCAATACTGCCCACAAAATGAGAGGAAGAGGCTGGATCACCACTTTTTCCCAACCTCGCTTCCTGACCGGTTCTTACGCTGCCAGTTAAATTATGAGAGTCCATGACTATTCCGTTCAGGTATATTTTAGCGGTACTTCCATTATAAACGCCAACTATGTGAATCCATTCGCCTTTGGTTAAAGAGGCTTCAGAAATTCCTGGGCGCTGTGCAGAATTTGTGGTAGCGACTTTAAAACGAAGTTCTTTGTTCCCTCTATCTTCGTATATAACATATTGATCATTTTCTGAATCAAATATAGGCCCAAAGGGAGTAAGCATTTCCGAGGGAAGAAACTCCAGCTTTGTCCATACAGCTAAGGTTACTGTGTTTGAGTTTAGATCAAAAGAACTTGAAGCTGACAGTTGTACATAATCATCACCTCCGTTAAATCTCATAGAATTTCCAATGTAACCATCCGTAATAAAGGCCCCACCCTTCACTTCCCCATCGTTATGATTATTGGAAGCATCAAGAATAGTAATATCACTATTTTCAACCCAATCATCTAGCTTATACATAGCCACTGTTTCAGGAATCAGGTTCTTATGAAAGAAAATAGTGGTATCCTCAATCATTATATTTGGCACCATAGCGTTATCCTGGATATTCTTCACCAATAAAGTATAGTACTTGTCGCTCATTGTGGACGTAGAAAGAATTACTGAGCGTTGATCAAGAGTAAGCTTCGCGCTAGTTATAACAATTCCACTATTTACTTCATAATTAGTAGCGGTTTCGGCGGTCAACTGGTCAATTCGTTCACTGAATTCAACTACAATAGTGTTGGCGTCACTAGCAGAAGATACAAATAATAAATTGGGCCTGGAGGTGTCCGGACCGGTTGACACACTAAACTCATTGCTGTAATTTACACTGGTACGCCCAACAACGTTTCTAGCTTTGATCCGGTAAAAAAAGGGCTGACTATCAGTATATGTCAGATCGGCATACGATGTAATATTCCCAACACTTTCCAATAGGTCAACAGGCTCGGTTGCAGTACCACGGTAAATATCATAGCCGGCAATACCGCTTTCCAAATCCTCCGATGCCTCCCAGGTTAAATTAACTGTGGATCCATCGGCACTAGCAGATGTCAGGACAACATCCGCAGGAGGAGTACTATCTCTGAGAGCAATTAGCAGGCCAGGATTATCGATTGATATTCCATCTACTCCCAAATTGATATAAGTCATCATAGATGGGATGGAATTTAAAGAATAAATATTGATTCGAATTCCTTTGGAATGCGCATAATCTAACAAAGCCTGCGTAACAAAACTACCTCCCACCCAATCGCCACCTATCGCTTCTACCTGATCGATTACCGCATCAGTTATTGTGGCAAAAAACATAACGGGTATGCTGGAATCAAAAGATTTAATCTCGGCAAGGCGTGGAAAGCTAAAGCTGGAAACAATAACCCGGTTTTGCAAACCATAGTTCTGAATCATTGTCGCAACCATCTCGGGTAGTCTAACGTCTGTGCTTTTGAGTTCAATAACAACACCAATATTGTTAGTACTGGTGAATGCCACTTCGAGTGCTTCAGACAAAGTAGGGATTTTTTCTCCGGCGAATTCAGGTCCAAACCAGGATCCGGCATCCAGAGCACGAAGTTCACTATAAGTCATCTCAGAAACATTCCCGGTACCATTTGTAGTTCTATCTACTGTGGCATCATGCATTACCATGAGCGAATCGTCGCTGGAAATCTTCACATCCAATTCATAATAATCTGCATTTAACTCCACGGCATTCCGAAACGCCGCCAAAGTATTTTCCGGAGCTAGTTGGGCTCCTCCTCTATGGGCTATAAAAATTGGATTTTGTCCGTAAGATATACTTGCAGAAAAAAGTAGTAAAATTGAAAATAATTTATTCATAAACCTGAATGATTATCGCTGTTTTGATAATGAAATCTCTTCGTCTCATAAATGTATATAGTTAAGAGGGTGTCTAAAATTTTAGCAAACTGATTTTCAGTGATTTGCGGTTTTGGCTAGACGAAAAAGTTCTTGCATGGCGAGTCATGGAAGCATTTTTTCGTGACGCCAGGTTCGCAAAGCACTGGGAATCAGAAAGCTAAAATTTAGACACGCTCTAAGTACGATTAAGCTAGCTCTTTTTGCAATGCTGCCAACGTGAGCCTGAGTGATAAGTACCCGCCAAAAACCAATTTCCAGGCGCTGATTAGCTTACCAACACCAGCCTCCGTGGCCGCTCAAAAATACACCAAAAACACCAGCCGCCAGGAAGTCACCTCTTCCGTCTGCCCACTCTTGCCCCGGCTGCGGCGGCACCAGTAGCCTATTGATAAAACCTTTTAGAAGACCGAAGGTCCGTTTTCCTGTTACCTATTCAAAAGAGTTCCTACAGCGCCAAGCTATTTTTTTGTGAGCCGCGGATCCCGTTTACGTTCAATTTTGTATTCTTTCGGAGGTATTAAGCCTTTGAGGTTTTTCAAAAAATAATCCCATCTTTTACGGATCATATAAAAGCTATCGGCTCCATAGCCATGTCGGGCATTGGGAAAGATAAGGAGGTCAAAATCTTTGTTGGCTTTTATCAGGGCATCCACCACGAGGCTGGTATTATAAGGGGGCACATTATCATCCATACCACCGTGTGCCAGTAACAATTTACCCCGTAAATTTTCGGCGTAGAGTTGATTTGCCTGTATTTCGTAGTTGTTGACACCATCCACTACTTCCATTCTGCCGATGTAGCGTTCACCCCAATCATCTTCGTAATTCCGGTTGTCATGATTACCGGATTCAGAAATACCGACCTTATAGAAATCAGGATATTTAAATAAGGCGGTGGCCGTTGCGAATCCACCTCCAGAATGCCCCCAAATTCCTACCTTTTCTAAGTCCATGTAGGGATACTTTTCGGCTAATTGTTGAATACCTGAAATCTGATCGGGTAAAGTATTGACCGACATGTCGCCATAACACTCGTCGTGAAAAGCTTTTGAACGACCTGGATTACAACTCCCCTCAATCGTCACTACGATAAAACCTAATTCGGCCAAAGCCTGATGATCTCCCCTACCAGCACTGAAGGACCAGGAGCCCACACTACCACCTTGCGGACCGGGATAAATGTAATTAACAACGGGATACTTTTTATTCGGATCTAAATTACCGGGAGTATAGACCAAGCCATATAAATCATATTTGCCATCGGCTGATTTAACCGTGATCGGATTGGGAGCTTGCCAGGCTTTTTCGGTCAGGCGTGAAATATCCGTTTTCTCCAGGGTCTCGATTAGCTCCCCTTTCAAATTACGGAGCACCGAAACGGGCGGCACATCTGGTTGTGAATAATTATCCACAAAGTATTCGTAGTTCGGAGAAAACTGAATGCGATGATTCCCTGATTCCGGTGTCAGTAATTGCAAATTATTTCCCGACAGATCCACCCGGTAGAGATGGCTGAAATAGGGATTTTGACCAGCTTCCCGACCATTCGCTTCGAAATATAAAACGCCGCTTTCTTTATCGATATGTATGAGATTGGTGACGACAAAATCGCCTTTGGTGATTTGGTGTTTGAGCTGACCGTTCTGAGCATCGTAAAGGTATAAGTGGCCCCAATTATCGCGTTCAGAATACCAAATGACCTCATCGCTGGCCTCCAGGTAGTGCCAATTGATGGCTCCCTGGCCAGATTCATATTGGGTGGCTACTTCCTCCTTTAAGATGTCTTTGACTTTTCCGGTGCTGGCATCTGCAATTCTTAGTTGCGCACTTTTATGATCCCGGGGAGTGGAGACAAAAACCAATGCTTTGCCGTCATTGATCCATTGGTTATCATCAAAAGTACCCGTGCAGGAAATATCATCACATAAGGTACCCCGGCGATCATCTGAAGGCATATCAAAGCGCACCATTTCCCCATTATCCACGTCGATGATGAGTCGCTCGATCTGGATGACTTTTTCATCTCCGGGTATGGGGTATTTCCAGGTTTTTAATTTGGGTTCACCGACATTGGTCGTCACCAGGTGCATATCAGATACGTACCGCTGATCTTGCTGAAAAGTGGCAATCTTTTTAGAATCTGGTGACCATAAAACGACGGGGCCTTCACTTTGTCGCCAGCCTGCATTATCGGTGGCATAGCCATAGTTTTCGATGCCATCATTGGTGAGTTGTTTTTCGTCTCCCGAAGCTAAATCGCGCATCCACAGGTTCCAATCTTTGATAAATACCACCTTGCTTTGGTCGGGAGAAAGCACTTCCGTACGACGATTGTACTTAGGTATCGCTGCCTCAGCCCGGAGCATTTTATTCAATACTGCTCTGGAAGCAAAGGTTGTTTTTTTCTTTGTCTCAAGGTCGTAATGCACAAACTCCATTCCGTCTTTAACCAGGATTTGGTACCAAAGCTGCTCCTCCGATTCCCAGTTCGGTCGGACATTCATCCGGTCAATATATTGGGAAGCATTGAAGGAAAGCTGATTCTCTGCTTGTTGGTAGGCTTCGCTGGTGACCTGATCTTGGGCCAACACCAATAGTTGGACAGTCGAAAAGAGGAGGACGAGGAGGATTTTTAACCGCATTTGGTTGAAATTAATTTAGTTAGTTCAAGCTTAAATATAGGTTTTCCCAGGGAATGCCCTCAAAGATTGGGTTTGAAAAATGTACGCTTCCCATTAGACGCCACCACGATTTAGTAGAAAGATAACCTTATCTTACTCACCCTCTAAATCGCGCCAACATGCGGAAAAGTAAATTCACAAAGTCTCAGAAACTTGAGGTCCTGGCCAAATGGGATGCCGGGGCAAAAATCGACGACCTGTGTCGAGAGTATCAGATCAGTACAGCTACGCTTTACAATTGGAAAAAGGAGAAAGCTACTGACGAAGACGATACTCAACGCGAGCTTAAAAAGCTTCAGCAGGAAAACGCAC
>NZ_KB890436.1:0-214958 GCF_000373105.1 Neolewinella persica DSM 23188
TACCGCTCTACAGACTTAGAATGGCCATCTCGATTTGCCTCACTTTAATGTGGGCTCAAAATTCGGGATGACTCATGTTTGTCGGTTCTGGGGGAGCTTTGGGTGACTGTCGTCGAAGTGTTGCAGAGGTGACTGGTGGTGGTTTAGCTCATGGAGCATAGTACTAAACCTCGATAACCAGCCGCCCTTCCCGTCCGTCCTCAATTGCCATCCCAACGAATTCCGCAACCTGCCGGGGTAATAATATTTCCAAAGGAGGTTCTTCGTTGTCCCAGCTGGAGGTGAGGGTCGCGCCGGGTGCTACCAGTGTTGTTCGAATACCACTACCTTTTAGCTCAGCCTCCCAGCCGAGGAAGAGGCCCCGCAGCGCATATTTGGTTGCCACGTAGGCAGTAAGGTGGGGCGGCCAGTAATCAGTGCCAAGTGATCCAATCACCACCAGGTGCCCTCGTCCCTTTTTGCGTAATTCAGGGAGTATTCTACGCATTAAACGATGATTGGACCGGACGTTAAGTTTCCAAAGCTGCTCGAACTTGTCTTCTCCGCGCAGCAATTCTCCGGGAGCGAAGGTGGCCGCATTCAGTATGATGGCGTCAAAATACTTTTGTGGTACAGCTGCAATCCCTGCCTTTGTCGTCAGGTCCGCTTGTATGATTTGCACTGCCCCTCCAAGCTCCTCTCGTAGTTGCGCGAGTGCAGTAGCTGAGCGTGCTACTCCAGTTACCTCCCAACCCGATCGTACGAAGTATTCAACGCAAGCACGACCAATGCCCCGGGTAGCCCCGGTTATCAGTACGTTCTGCCGGCTCATGCCTTCTCATTGAGGAAGATGGCGCCTTCTTCTACGACAACCTCTCCACGGTAACCACTCTCCGTAACCCCAATCTTGATACCTCCCCATTCGCCCCCACAGTCACTGTGGATGATGGCATCTGGCCCCAGGAGCAATCGTGCACCGGGATCAACGTGGATAACGGCCCGTTCCGGCAAGTGAATACGGTTATTGATGCGCAGGGTATGCCCCCGACGGATAAAAATATCGGTATTGAAATCCCGGGCACCTTCCCAGTTCAGGTCTTTCGTTACCCGTACGGGCTCGTTCGGATTGTACTTGCACCAGTAGGGCAGTACCCATTTTCGCTGCCTGCCGTTGATGTCGCTCATCGCAGCGTGCATTCGCCCGATCTGGCAGGGCGTAAGTGCCTCCTGCCGATTGCTGTAGTCCATTAGGTTATTGCTGGTTTTACCGGGGCCGGTATTCTTTCCCCGCCGACTCCAGTAATCGTTTCGGTGGGTTGGTGTGTCATCACAGCCATCCTGCGTCCAGGCGTGGCCAAGGGTGAGGGCGTGCCCGATTTCGTGCGCGACAATACCTCGAAGTTCCCACGGCGGACGGTTGTTCTCCAGCCATCCGGTCACCTTGATAGCATCGCCCAGGTATATGCCATCAGTGCCCGGCGAACGAAAGGTGCTGCTCGTCAGGCTATCCCGGGGTGGCCCCATGATGAAGATGTTTAATACAGAGTCCTTGTTGACCGCATATTTGTTGATTACACCACGGTCGGCCCGGTTTCGGTGTTTCCCGTTGTGGAGGTAGCCATACAGCTCATCATCGTAATGCTCGTAAATGGCGGGTTCCTCGGTTCCTGGTTTTGTTGCCAGGTTAAACAGCACCCGTTTTGGTAAAGCCGGCACCTCCATATTGTCAGGCTTGAGCCACAGCTCTGGCTGAGCATTCATCAATCCATTGGTGGAATTCAGAACCTCCTTGATGTTCTTAACCGCCGACTCCCCGTACAATGGGTACAAGGTATCGGAACTGTTCATGATGTGGAAGTTCACCAGGAGGTATCGGATGGGGAGGTAACGCTCATTGGTCGTGTCGGGCAGATAATGTGACGGATCCTTCTGACTGTTTTTTGGAAAATTAAACTCCTCTAGCCTTAGTACGCCTTCCGGACGTAATCGCTCGTAGGTAAATGGCTCATCCGGGTCTAAGGAGACCAATTTACTGGCCGGTACTGGCTTTGGCTTGCAGGCCAAAGCCAGCAGGGGGAGAAGAAGTAAGAGAAGGAAACGAAGCATAGGAGAGAGGCATAAGTGGTCAGGAATCAGTAAGTAGGATTTAGTATTCAGGAACCAGGGTTCAGATTTTAGGATTCAGCATTCAGTCGTCAGGTTTCAAAGCTCCGCAGACAACATTCAGGGACAAGACCCAAGGCTAAAGCCTGCCCCATCCGGATGCTGGTTCCTGACCCCAGAATGCTGGTTCCTGAATCCTGCTGCCTGAAAACTGATTACTGGCCCCTGAATACTAAACCCTGATGCCTGAAAACTAAAGATCCAGCACCATCGTCATCGTCTTGCCGTCGAACGCAACGGTTCGGAAGCCCATTCGCTGATACCATTGTGCGGCATGGTTATCTCCATGCACACTCAGGGAAACCTGTTTGTCCCCTCTTTCGCGAAGTGCCTTTAGTAAATGATCGATCAGCTGTTGGCCGATGCCAGCACCACGCAGCCCTTTTTTAATGGCGATGCCCAGTTCCGGGACGTCCTCGGCAACGAAGCCATAACCGGGTTCCGCTTTGGTGAAAAGGCGAGACCAGATGGCGCCGATTTCCTCACCATCTCTTTTAACGATGAAACCAAGGTCGCCCTCCTTTCCCCAGTACTCGTAGTACCGGCGCATCTCGGGGTGCCGGATCGTATCGAACGGTATTGGTGGCGCACCGGGGGGATTGTAAAAAGAGGAGTGGAAAATATCGTGGAAAAAGGCGGTTGTGGTGTTTTCCAACGGATGAAAGCTCAGGTCCATAGTTTGGTTAATTAGCTCAGTAAGGCGGCAGTAAAGTACGGTTATCCACCAGTGCCTGCAAAATGAAGTTCAGTGCTATGATGGTATAAGGTTCAGTAAACTTCGTTTTGTAAGCACTAAAAGTCAAAGTCATTTGGATCGGGGCCAAAGTGTTCTCCCTTCTCTAACTCGTCAATGGCAATCATGTGATCTTCGGAAAGTTCGAAATCGAAGATTTCGCTGTTCTCTTTGATCCGCCCCTGGTTGGTTGACTTTGGAATAATAATGATGTCATTTTGCAGGCACCAACGAAGCACCACCTGGGCCGGTGTTTTACCGTAGGCCGCGCCAATTTCGGCAAAGAGTGGCTCTTTCAAAAAGTTGCCCTGCATCAGCGGACTCCAGGCAGTGATGGCAATATTGTGCATATCGCAATAGCTGATGGCATCTGCCTGTACCAGGTAAGGATGGAATTCGATTTGGTTGACGGCGGGCAGGATCTCCCCCTGTTCGATGATGTCCGTCAGGTGCTCTTCCATGAAATTGCTCAGTCCAATGGCCCGGACTTTACCGGCCGCAAGTGCCTGCTCCAGGGCCATCCAGGCGGCCATATAACCGTCCACCGGCCAGTGGAGCAATAGTAAGTCAACATAATCCGTACCCAGTCGGGCCAGCGCTTCCTCCAGTGCTTCGGTGGTACGCCCGGCACGGATGTCGTCGTTCCATATTTTAGTGGTCAGCCAGATGTCCTCCCGGGGAACGTCGGCAGTACGAATGGCTTCGCCTACAGCCTCTTCATTTTTATAAATACTGGCGGTGTCAATGTGCCGGTAGCCGGCTGCAAGCGCCCAATGGATGGCGTCAATTGCTTCTTGTCCGTTACCGGATTGCCAAACGCCCAGACCTAACTGGGGAATTTTGAGGCCGTTGTTAAGTTTAATGGTTTTCATGCAAGAAGTAACGTCGTTATGGCTCGTGGGGTTTTTCATGGGGGGGAGATTGTCTTTTGGGCGCGGCCGCAGGTGCAGTGGAGGGGCTAAAGAAGCGGGGGCCAGAAGGCAGAAAGACCCTTCCTTCCTGCTTTGCGTATGGCGGAATTACATCAGCCGCCCCAAACCCTGCTTCCTTAATCCCAAAATCGGCACCCGCGCCCGCGCCCCAAAATACTTTAAGGCACTATTTTTTAGCTAAGTACCGCCCAAACCGATCCATTACGACCGCATGCGCCCGGGCCTGGGTAAGCACATACAAGTACCATGGGAGTGCGGGTACGAACTCGTGGATAGCCGAGATGACGTACGCTCCGTCAAGCACCCGCCGGAACTCCAACCAGCCATAGTCTTTGCGGCGAACGAGTCGTCCGCCATTGATGTAGAATAGCTGGCGATTGTCGTCGCTCCGATCAGGGATGAACTGTAATTGTAATAGCGGGACCGACAAAAAGCTAAAGGTGGAAACGTCGCCATCGCTAGTGACATTAATCAGTGTTCGAAAAAAAATCGGCAGCCAGCGTTGATAAATCCTGGCTACATAGGTGGCGGAGTGGGCCCTTGGGTTGGGCAGGCGCTGCACACTTCGTACCGTATTTTTCTCTTTGTCAGCTATTTTTTTCCGCTTTGGTAAGGCAGGTAGTTTTTCCTTGCCAAATAAAGCCCGGCGGGCAGCGGTTCTGAAGTCTTTTCGATCCGGGAAAGCAGCCAATAATTCATTTGGCGTCGCAATCAGGTCGTGCCGCAGGCTTTCCACGAGAGGGGAAACCAGCGCCTGGCTATTGTCGGTAAACAAGCTGACCCAAAAGGTAGAAAAACCAGGGCTGAAAAACCTCACCGGCCGGATGATGCGCTTTTTATCCAGGAGCTCCGCCACGGTGCGAATCATCTCCATATAGGTCGTGGCGTGAGCCCCACCAATGTCGAAGGCCCGGTTGTACATCTCTTCTTTTCCCAAAACCAATTGCATCATGCGCAGGGCGTCATCCAGCTCGATCGGATGCGTGGCAGACTGGCACCAGGCGGGGCAAATAAGAATGGGGAGACGCTCGACCAATTTGCGGATCATAGTGAAGGAAGACCCTTCTGCCCCGACGATGATGCCAGCCCGCAAGGCAGTTACCGGAACCCCGGCCGCCCCAAGTGTTTGTTCCACTTCCCACCTGCTGCGCAGGTGCCTGCTAAGCTGGTCTGTGGTCTCATGCTCGGGGAGTAAACCACCCATGAAAAGAATTTGCTTCAGCCCGTTGGCTTTGGCTGCCCGGCCGAAGTTATCGGCCAACAAGAGGTCTGTATCTTCAAAGCCCCCCTGGTGCAATCGCGTGGTCGGAACCATTGAGTGTACCAGGTAAACGGCGTAATCAGCTCCGGATAGCGCTGCTTCCGTACTACTGAGGGAATACAGCTCTACCTGTCGCCATTCTGCCTTGTCGTAGCCAGGGTCAGGTTGCATTTCCCCTCTGCTGAGGGCAATGATCCGATATTCCTGGTGGAACCGCTCGATGAACCAGCGGCCAATAAATCCGGTGGCACCGGCAATAACTACAGTAGGTCTTGGCATACCGTATAAAGAAGGAAGAGGCGCACAATGTTGTCGGGTTGTCAAGTTATCAAGGTGTCAGTAGAACGACAACCCAATAACTGGACAACCCGACAACTTGATAATCCGACCTAATACCTGAGGTCTTCCACGTGGTAACCGGGGAATTCGTCTTTATTAAAGGTGAAAGTGGCTGCGGCCAGGGCAACGTTGCCTTTAGTTCCCTTCAGTTGAAAGGTGAAATTGGCACCATCGGGGGTGAAGGCTTTGATGGAGACCAGTTCCTTTTTTGCCTTGTCGACCATGAGACGGAGCTTGGTGAATTCGCTGTTATTGCGGTTCGTGGGCTTAAGCTCGATCGCCTGCAGCATACGGCCGTTAACTACCTCCTGGCCCTGAAGCGCGAGGATATAGTTATCGCCTTTGTAAAAGTTGAACAAGGTCTGAGGAGTGAGCATGCCATTTGTTTCCTCCGGATCCGGGAGGTTGTTGATCATGACTTCCTTATTGCCGTGCTGAATGATGTAGGCAGCTTTAGCATTAATGATTCCCTCCTGGTCTCCCAGCTTAAAGCGAACGAGGTCGCCCTGGCGTTTGATTTTGCCTGTTTGGGACTCTATCCGCTGGCCGGGAAAGGCGATGTCAAGCATAAAGTCCGCCTCCATCGTCTTATACGCATCGTACTTGCTGCGTATGCTGTTAATTAGGGCAATCGCTTCAGGATCACTATCCTGGGCGTTCGTGTATTGTTTTTCCTGAGCCAATAAGGAGGTTCCGCAAAGGACAAAGAGGGCTAGAAAAAGTGCGTAAATTTTCATGGGGGTGACTATTTGATACGACTATAACGCAGTAAAGAGAGCAAGGATGTGAACAGAGGCGTTAATGTCCCGTTAAACATATAGGACGTGCACAGGAGGTATATTTGAGCGTATTTTAGGCTTTGTAGCTTAATTTTTGCTTGATGTGAAACATATCTCTTCCCTATGACCTTGAGTAAACAGTAGCGGATTTTTGTCTCGTTACTTTATCTGCCTTGTTTAAAACACCATATAGTATCAATTAGTAAAATTTTTTAATAAAAATTTGATGACTAATAATAATCAATTCGGTAATAATGACCGTGTAAAAAGTGAGATTCAGGAGCTTCGTTATAACCTATTGCAATCTTGTAGTTGGCTAAACAATGGTACCCGTCAATTGCTACAACCTTTTGGTATAACTCCGAAGCAACACAACATCCTGAAAAATCTTGCTCATAGTAGCCCTGAATCAGCTTCGATTCAGGAGGTTCGGGATAGTCTGGCAGATAAAATGTCTGACGCAAGTAGATTGATTGACCGGTTGGTCAAGAAAGGCTATTTGGATAAATTTCCTTCCGACTACGATCGTCGTAGCAACCGGGTCAGGATTTCTGATGCGGGGCTGAGGTTACTGAAAAAAATTGATATGGGTAAAGAACAGTTCGATCAGTTGATCAACGACCGGCTAAGCCCCAATGAGATACTCCAACTCAATTTGCTGTTATCTCAGCTTAAGTAGTAATATTTCATAATTTTTGTCGCTTATGTTGGTGTAGCCAGGGTATCCTGGTCACAGGTTACCTTCCATGCCTTTATGCATTATACCTTTAAGCCATGAATTTACCCGCCAAAATGGCCTGGCGTTACTTGTTTGCCAGCAAGTCAACGAATGCGATTAATATTATCACGTTGATCGCCGCTTTCGGGGTGGCAATCGGCGCAGCGGCGTTATTGCTTCTACTCAGTGTATTCAATGGCTTCGAAGACCTCTTTCTGGGGATGTTCAATAACCTGAACCCAGATGTTCGCATCGTTGCAACGGAAGGAAAAAGCTTTGAGCTGGACGAGGAAACGCTTCAAGGGCTCTACCAGTTGGAGGGCGTTGAAGTGGTTGCTCAAACCCTGGAAGAAACAGCCATTTTTAGCTATGACGACAAGCAAAGTGCCGCGCACATCAAGGGGGTTGACAGCTTTTATCCGAAAATAAATGGAATAGATACCATGGTCCGGGAAGGGAAATATGACCTGGACCTTTCCGATGGCAAAGAATCTGGCGCCATTGTTGGCAACCAACTCTCTATTGTTCTGGGCATTGATCCACTAAATCAGTTTGAGCGCCTAACGGTCTTTATGCTTCGGCCAAAGCCGAAAGGAAGCAGCTTCCTTACTACTGGAAGAAGTAACTATCTGCGACGGGATTTTCAGCCTACCGGGATCATCCGTAGCCAGGAGGCATTTGAGAATCAGGCGGTACTGGTCAGTATTGCCAAGGCAAGAGAATTGCTGAGTGCCAGTGACTCTACGGTGTCTTCATTGGAACTAAGGTTAGCTCCAGGCTTTCAAACCAAAGACACCTATCGACGAATCCAGGCCTACATGGGCCCTGGCTTTCAGGTTAAGAATCGATACGAACAGGAAAACAGTATCCTTAAGTTGATGAAGGTCGAGAAATGGGTTGGTTTTGCCATTGTCAGCCTGATGATGGTTTTGATCAGCTTTAACCTGGTGGGAGCTCTTTGGATGATCGTGCTGGAAAAAAAACGTGACATCTCTATCTTAAGGAGCCTGGGGATGACCAGCGGAAATGTTTCAGGTGTGTTCATCCGGGTTGGCCTTCTGCTTTGTGGCCTCGGCTTAGTTACGGGCTTTGCCCTCGCTTCGGGCTTGTTCCTGTTACAGAAAACGTTTGGCCTCATCAGTCTTCCAGGTATGATGCAGGAAGCCTATCCTATCTCCTTTCGTTGGTATGATTTCCCCGTAGTCGCCGGCACGGTATTGATAATTGGCCTGATCGCTTCCCTGTTGCCCGCGCAGCGCGCGGGGAAGATTGATGCGGTGATCATGGAGGAGTGAGCCAGTGGTGGTGTTATTGAATAACTGAGGATAGATAGGATTCAGGGGCCCCCAGGAGCTGAAAAGCAGCGTCCGGAATGCCTGGGCTAAGCGGAATATCCTAAGTCCAAATGAAACAAAACAACAAAGCCCCCAACACAAATGAATGTGTAGGGGGCTTTACTGTTTTAACGGAATACGGTAGATCAGGCCATGCGCAACTTAGCCTCTGCCCGGTAGAATTCCCGGAAAGTAATCATCCGCTGTTTCTCTTCGTCCCACAGCTTATTGAACATCATTGGCAGGCTTTGAATAAAGCCGACCTTAGTCACATAGCGCTGAAGTACCGGATTTTCCTTCGCACAACGGCGAAGGTTATAATTTGGGATCCGGCTGGAAAGGTGGTGGATGTGGTGGTAGCCGATGTTACCGGTCAGGAAGTGCAGGAAACGGGGCAATTTGTAAAAAGAGGCACCTTTGATGGCAGCGGTAAGGTAGTCCCAGTTCTTGGTCCACTGCATGTAAGTATGCTCGTGCTGGTGTTGTACGTAGAAGAACCAAAAAGCAATAATGCCGAAAAAGAAGATGATAGAACCCTGTACGATCAGGAAAGCTTTCCAGCCAAGCAGGAAGCCAAGGCCAACGTAGACGGCAGCAATCAGGAAATTATTGAGGTGTTGCTTACGGTGAATCGGGCTCCAGCCTTCAAAAGTGATGGAGGGAATACGCAACATCACCCCGAGGTATATAACCGGTACAATGATGAACAGGACGACCGGAGAGCGGAACATCCGGTACTTAAAACGACCCCATTTGTCTAGCTCACGGTATTCTTCTACCGTAAGGAAATCGATGTCACCAATGTCACGATGTTCTAACTGACCGGTGTGTCCGTGGTGAAAACTGTGCACACGGGCCCAGTAAGTATAAGGTATGGAACTGAAGAAAGAACAAACAAAGCCAATGGCGTCGTTTACGCTGCGCTTCTTGAGGAAAGAGTAGTGACCACAATCATGCTGAATGATGAAAATGCGAACCAAAAAGAATGCATTGATTGCACCGAGCCCGATGGTCAGCCAAATGGAATAGTCCACACTGAAATACATTGCAATCCAAAGTGCAACGAAGGGGCCGAAACTGCTGAAGATTTGACCAATTGCTCGTCCGGTATCAGCTTTTTGATACTTGGCAACGATGGCTTTCCAATGCTGCAGTCCCTGATTGATGTCCTCAGGGCTTTTATCGATAGAACTTTGCACGCGCTATGAGTTTTTAATGATGAAATGTCCGGGCTTCTGGTAACCAAGCCACAAGGTAAGAAATCCTTTCGAGCCGTAGAATACTGAAAAGATCTTTTACAAAACACTGACCCCGGCCAAAGGCATATGCTTCAGGCCGGGGACAATTATATAACGTATGTAAGCAAAGAAGTGTTTTAACCTTCCATCAGCAGGAACGCTGCCGCTTTCGGCCACCCGCCTTTACCCCCTGCTATTCCTGACCTTTTCGCGCTATCTTTCCCGTCCGCCTTCCCGGGCTTGTGTCCACGATGCTTCTGCGCGGTGCCTTGTCCTGGCTTTCCGGACCGATTAGATTCAGCCTTTTGAGGAGCATCTTCTGGTAGGTAAGAGCGCATAATCTCTTTTTTCTCTTTTTGCCAGGCTTCCATTTGTGGCTGCAAACGCGCCTGGATGCGCTTCAGATCGGCCTCATACTTAGTCGTAAGAGCTTTAAGCTCGGTGATTTCTGTGCTGTGGGCTTCCCGCCACGCCAGGCGTTCCGCTTTCACGTTTTCCATCTGCTCTGGCGTCGGGCGCTGGGCCCGGCTTCCGGCTTCCTTCTGACCCCGAAGATTTGTCTGGCGCTGAGTTTTAAACACCTCCCGCAGCCGAACGAGTGCTTCTTGGTCTTCAGCGGAGATGAACTGGTTCAACTGTCCCCGGGCAGCCTTTATGACCGGAATAACTTCATTCTCTTGGTGTGCCTTCATCTCCTGCTTCATGGCCGCTTTGTCTACCGATTCCCATGCAGCCTTTCTTTCAGCCCTTACTTTTGCAAGCTTTTCCTTTTGCACGGGGGTTAAGACTGCTTCAATAGCTTGCCGGTTTTCTTCCCGGAGTTGTTTCATGGCTGTCCGGTCCGGCTTGGTTTCCTGTGCCTGCTCTCTGGAGGCTTTGGCCTTGGTCCGGGCCTCCATCTTGATGGTTTTGATTTGCTCTTGCTGCTCGGCCGTGAGATCTAGCTGTGAGTAAAGGTCGGGCTTTTTGGTGCCTTTTTTACCTTGTCCTGGCTGGGCGGCAACGATGGAGACCGCTATTAGCAAAAACAGAGCGGTCATCATTAATTTACGCATGGAATCAATTTTTTATGGTTCGCAAATTAGATGATGAGAAAAAGCCAAGGTTTAATTGAAGCCAAATAATTCTTTCATTTTGTCGAAAATGGCGGTATTCTCGTAAATCCCGGCAAAGGCTTCCGCGCCAGGACCGTAGGCAAAAACAGGGATGAGGTCAGCCGTATGGTAATCTGAAGTAAAGGCACCATCTATTGCTCCCATTTTGGAACCGTTTTGAATGGCGTATCCACCCGTTTCGTGATCCGCAGTTACAATTACTAAAGTCTCCCCGTCGCGTTCCGCAAAATCCAGCACCGCTCCGATGGCATTGTCGAATTCAATCATTTCGGAGATGATGTAATCGCTTTTGTTGGCGTGGCCACCCCAATCGATCTGAGACCCCTCGATCATCAGGAAAAATCCTTTGTTTTTGGTGTCTCTCTTGTTGAGGAAGTTCGTCGCTATCCGCGCTGCGGGTACCAGGTAATCCCGGCCCTGAGAGAAGGGAAGAGGTTCGGCGTCAGCGGTGAAGTAGACGTAGTTCTTAATTGCTGAAGGGCTGATGTCCTGAATATCTTTTTTGACGAAGTTCTCGACCACGTAATTGCGATTTTGAAGCTCAGTACCAAGCTGGCGATCATCCATCGTCCGCCGGTTAAAGAATTTCGCGCCGCCGCCGATGAGGAGGTCGATTTCCGTATTCATGAAATCCTTGGCGATCTCCTCATAATTTTTTCGCAGGCGGTTGTGAGCAATGAAACTTGCCGGAGTAGCGTGTACTACCGAACTGGTGGATACCATGCCAGTAGGTAGGCCTGCAGCCTCGGCAAGCTCCAGGATGGTGACGACAGGAAGAGTGTCTATATCCACACCAATGGCACCGTTATAGCTTTTAACGCCGGCACTGAAGGCGGTGGCACCAGCCGCAGAATCGGTAACCAGGTTATCTCCACTGTAGGACTTGTGGAGGCCGATGAATGGAAACCGCTCCAGGTTCAATTTATTTTCGTTGCTGTACAACCCAGCTGAAATCTGGGTGATGCCCATACCGTCTCCAATCATCAGAATAATGTTTTTCGGACGGCGCACCTTAGCCATTGTTCCGTCAGGCGACTCGATCGCTATCGGGGTAGGTGCCGTGGCGGGAGTGGCAGGCGCATTGACTGTTGTGGTGGTGCCTCCTACCGTATCGGTAGGAACCGGCGGACAACTCATCATCAGGAAGCTAAGACTAAAGCAGGAGAGGGCGACTTTTAAGTTCATCCAGCAAAGATAATATTGCAGCCAGTGGATGTGGTCAATTTTAAGTCAATACAATGAAAGTTAGGCACTTGCCGCTCAGCGTGTCCCGTCAACAATTCAACAGAAAAGTCAAATTTTGACAAATGATAAAATTTATTTGCCAAGACAACATTTGCCGCACTATCTTTATTATACTAATCAAAGCTTAGTCATGACTGCAACTTTCTCCAACTACCAGGATTACGATGCTTACGCTCCTGCGGACTACGCAGTGTGGAAGCAACTTGCCGAACGCCAACTCACCGCGCTGCGCGCGGTTGCCTCTGCTGATTACCTACAATGCCTAGATGAACTCCACCCGGTCCTCAGCCCTAACCATCCACCACGTTTTACTGACTTAAATGAGCGCCTTGCTGCCGCTCACGGGTGGTCCATCAAGGTTGTTCCCGGCTTTTTGCCGGTAAACGAATTTTTTGAGCTCCTGTCTAACCGCAGGTTCTGCTCCAGCACCTGGCTGCGAAGCGAGGATCAAATGGATTACCTCGAAGAGCCTGATATGTTCCACGATATCTTTGGCCACATACCACTCTACCTTAATAAAGACTACGCCGAATTTGCCCAACGTCTTGGCGCTCTCGGCGTCAAATACGCCGACGACGAAGAGCGGGTCACCCAGCTGCAACGCCTTTACTGGTTCACCATCGAATTCGGTGTTCTTCGGCAGGAAGACGGTGAACTGAAAGTCTACGGCGCCGGTATCTGCAGCAGCTACGGAGAGACCAAACACGTCTTTCAGAACCCTGAAGTACAAGTGGTCCCCTTCGACCTCGATACAGTACTCGCACAAGACTTCGTCATTACCGAAGTGCAGATGAAGTATTTTGCCATTCGTGATTTTGCCGAACTCTGGAAAGTCGTTGATGAACTGGAAGCCCGCTGGGCTTAACCTCAGGAGAGAATGGGCGGTGCCCCGGAAAGCGCCAGCCTGCATTAGGAAAACCTCGGGGCACAGTCCACTTGCCTTTCTTAGAGGCATTATGCCCGGACTTTAGCTGTGTGTTCATTGCCTCTCAACCGTATTTTGCACCTGCGGCCGCGCAAACTGAGTTGGCACCATGAATGATGTAGTGAATCGCTACCGCTCTTGTCACTACCTGCGCTACGCTTGCTCGTCCAGGAGAGGGCAGTGAGCGGTACCTATTATATCCCCCCTCCCTTCTCTCCTTCACTTTTATAAAAATCCGCCGGACACCAATAAGCAGTCCCCCGCATGCCTTACCTTGCATGGGTGCGCCTGATTATTCCCATTCTCTTCTTTATTCCCGCTTTCGCCTTGGCCCAACCCTACGGATTCCTCTCCTGGACGGTGGGCGATGGCTTACCTGCATCCGAAGTGAGCGTCCTGGCGGAAGATGCCCTTGGTTATCTCTGGGTCGGAACTGATGGGGGAGGTGTGGCAAGGTTTGACGGTGAAACCTTCACCAACATGAGCCGGGAGATGGGCTGGCCGGGAAATTTCATTAAGGCCATTTCTCTCGATTCTTACGGAGCGGTTATTATACACTCCGACCACGGGATTTTCAATTACCCCATAGATTCAGCAAAATTCACCGGCGTTGAAATGCCCGGCCTAATAACACCTGAGTCAGGTCCTGACCTTGCGCGTGCTGAGGATCGACTGCACGCTACTAATCCTTTCCTGCCAGTGTTCACAGCCTTGGGAGCTGTGGGAAAGAACTTCCTCGCAGGTACCATGGAAGGCTTACTCCTGCTTGACCCACAGGGACAAATTCTGGAGCACTACACCGCACCCAATGATCTGCCGGGTAATCGAATAACGGCCATCATCACCGACCGGCAGGGCCGGAACTGGATCGGTACCGATGGCGGCCTGGCCCGGATGATCCCCACCGGTATCCGCCATTTCGCCCAGGGCGAGGCTGGCCTGGCTGGCAGCCGCATCACCGCCATTGCTGCTGGCGAGGCTGGCCTGCTTTGGCTGGGCCTGGATCGTAACGGCCTGCAATACCTCGACAGTGCAGGCTTCGCCCGCCCACCCGTCGATGATCCCACCCTGAGAACGCAGATCACGGCCATTGCCCGTGACACTGCCGGTTGGATCTATACGGCGACTAATGGCCGCGGCATCACGGTGCTCTGCCCTGACAGCTTACGGGTAGAGCAATTAACCAGTCGCTCCGGCCTGCCGGATGACCGGTTGTTGGCGCTTTTGCCAGACCCCGAAGGCGGGATTTGGGCCATTAGCTATGACCAGGGCGTAGGCTATATCCGCTACGAAGACTCCCTGTTTGCCGTGGCCCGCTACGGTCCAGAGGAAGGACTACCCCTTGCTGAATCCACTTCAGCACTTCGCCTGCCCGACGGAGATTTGTTGCTGGCCAATGCCGGAGGCGGTATCCTGCGCTGGCGGCCAGGCAGGCTGATAGTGGAGTATGGTCCAGGCCATGGGCTGCCGACCGGGGAAATTACGACCATGGCCCTCAGGCGCAATACCCAACTTTGGGTCGCTGTGAACGGTAAGGGATTGTTCTATACGGATCTGCGAATGATCAAACCTGCTTTTGTCGCCCTCCCATCCCGCCTGGGGCCCGCCTCCACCAACATCCGACAAATCTTACTGCCGGATGATCGTTCAGAGGTTTGGCTGGGCACCGATCGAGGCCTGGAGCAGATTTTTCTGGATCGCGATGGTCGGCCCGACTGGCGAAGACGTTACGGCAGGGCCGAAGGGTTTCCCGCAGCCGAAACCATAGCGGGAGCCGCTACCTGTGGCACTACCGATGGTTTGCTGTATTTCGGCACCTCCGACGGTCTCGTTCGCTACGTCCCTGATGATGGTGATGGCTACTTGCCACCACCCCCCACGATCCTGCAAGGCATCAGCCTTTTTTACGCACCGTTACAGCCAACCGACTATCGTTTGGAGCGGGAGACGCCCGTCTTCACGGCGACCAATAATCACTTCAATTTTCGCTTCGGAGCCGTTGACCTGACCTACCCGAACCGATTGCGTTATCAGTGGCAACTTGTTGGTGCCGATCCGGATTGGTCGCCGGCGGCCGCCGAAACGGCCGTTCGGTACGCGGGGTTGGCACCAGGACGCTACCACTTTAAAACCAGGGCAACGACCGACGATGGAAAGACCTGGGGGGAGCCAGCCGAATTTAGTTTCGTTATCACCGCTCCCTTATGGCGGCAAGGTTGGTTTCTTGGCTTGATGACCCTGGTGATTGCCGGGCTGGTGGTGGCAGGCTTCTATACTTTTTATCGGCGTATTCAGCGGGAAGAAGCCCGCAAGCGGAAGCGGCTGGAGGAAAAGAATCAATTATTGATGCTGGAGCAGAAGGCCTTACAACTCCAGATGAATCCTCACTTCATCTTCAATGCCCTGAACGGCATCCGGGGGCTGGTGGATGGGCAACACGACGCCGAGGCACGGGCGCAGATCACCCGGTTTGCTACCCTAATGCGGGGCATTCTCAATAACAGCCGGCAAGAGACCGTTGCGCTGGCAGAGGAAATCTCCACCCTCGAGGAATACCTGAAAATGGAGCAATTTTGTCAGCCGTTTGAATTTACGTTTGCCATCATTCCGCCGGTTGGTGTTGAAGCGGAGGAGGTTAGTATGCCTTCGATGTTGCTGCAACCTTTTTTGGAAAATGCGGTGCTGCATGGCTTATCGGCTAAGGAAGGTGCGAAGCATGTTGAGGTGCGTTTTTTGATGCGCGGCCGCAGGATGCAGTGTACGGTAACGGACAATGGGGTCGGCCGCGCAGCGGCCGCCGCGCGCAAAGCCGGCCGGCCTGCGGGCCACCAATCTGTCGCCCTCGACGTTACCAGCCAACGGCTGAAAGCAATGAAGGGGCGGTTGGATATTTCTGATGTCACCCACGAGAATGGTACTGTGGCGGGGACACGGGTGGAATTGTTTTTTCCGGTGGATAGTTGGTGAAACGCAGGTTCTGTTCTACGCTGGCTTAATTCCGATTTGGCCACTTGCCCAAACTTTCAGCTCGTGGTCGAGTTCAAAAGTTTTCGATAAATACTTTTAACCACGGAGTGGTTGAACTGTATTTGCCCCGGCTGAAAAGCTGCGCAGTGGTTTTTAGCCGGGGTGTTTGAGGAGACTTTAGCCGTTGCGGCGCTGCGCGCCGCCAGGTGGCAAAACTTCCCCTAATCCCCGGGTTAGGCGTCCCGCCTCACCCGGGGCAAATACATTTCGATCCCTCCGGGATCTGCTGAAATTACTAACGAAACTTCTGAATCAAGCCATTAGTTTGACTTGCTCAATTGATGACATGGCTTATCGGCTTTGTCCTCAGAGCCCAGATTTTATCGTACCTTAGTAACGGTCTTTTGTGACCAACGTAAACCACCGCGTCTAAACCAACGAACCAACTATATTATGAAGATGAAAGATTTACTTTTCTCCCTTACGTTCATGTTATTACTAGTACTTGCCGGAAGCCAGGTTGTTTCCGCCCAGGTAACCAGCCAGCGCATGACGATGAGCCGTGGTTCCAACGATGCCATGATTCTTGAACTACCCACTGCCGACGAAAAGATGGTGGACAAGCTTTGGTCCGATTGGCTGAAGGACAACTACAGCGTTAAAACCAAGAAGGTAAAGAAGACCAAAAACGAACTGGAACACTTGAATTTCTCCATCCCGGGCGTAAGCACTGGTGGAAAAGTTGACATGTACAGTTCCATCCGCACCTCCGGTGGCGGCAGCGAATTGACGATCTGGATTGCTACTCCAGATGGCTATATCAGCCCCGAACTAGACAGCGGCCGCTACATCGAGGCTGAAAAAATGCTGATGCGCTTTGCGCTGGCCGTTAGCAAGTCCCAGATCGAAATGCAGGTGGAAGAGGAAGAAAAGGCCCTCAAGGACTTGGAAAAAGAGTTGGAACGAATCCGTAAGGACAAGGAAAAGCTTGAGCAAGACATCGTAGACGCTGAGCGCGCCATCGAAAAAGCCCGCGCTGATATCGAGAACAACCTCAGTGAGCAGGAGAGCAAAACGCGTGAAATCGGGGCGCAGATCGAGAAGATCGAAGCTACTAAGCGGAAGCTGAAGGATTTCTAGGCCAACTTGACCAAGCAGATTTTTTTGAAAAACGGAACGCCCGAGTTGCAGCTGCAACCCGGGCGTTTTCTTTTTGGGATAATGAAAACGGGATAGAACTTAAAATCAGTTTTTCTTAATGCGCTGGGTGTGGATAACCTTGTCTTCCTTGTCCTTAAGCTGGACGAGGTACATGCCCTGAGGAAGCTCGGCAATATTATAGGTCTCCTTGTCTGCGTAGTCAAATGCCTTGATTTCGCGCCCCATCATGTTTATCACGTTGATCTTTGCAATGCGGTCACTGTGACCGATCTCAAAAGTGGTGGAGACGGGGTTGGGGAAAATGCGAAGATCTTCGGTAGCGGTCTGGGCCGCGAGGCCCAGGCTGAAGAAGAGGAAAAAGATAGAGAGTGTAAAGTTTTTCATGTTGGGTTTAATTCAAAAGTCCGATGAGAGAGTAAGTGACTAAAGCATGCGGGGATGCACGCTTTGCCCATTCAACTAAGGACTCAGGGGTAGGTGCGAGGATTTTTTGAAAAAAAATAAAAAAAGTCGAATTTTATCTAAAATTGGCGATATTCAGTCAAAAGCAGTGTTTTAAGGTTGGAGAACTGCTCCTTTAACTTTCTTTGCACCTGCGGCCTCGCTAAAAATGACTAAATATCATACTTTGAAAAAAGTGCGCCAAAAACGGACCTTGTTTTACTATTTGCGTGTTAATATCGCAGGGGCGATGGTGGACGAACCTGCTAAATTACTCGTTCCCTAATCCATTGGTTCCCCATTATTTAATTCTCTCCTTCTTTAATTCTCCCACTCTCTAACTCACTCATGGCGGAAGTACTCGAAACGACGATTGAAGAGCAAACCGGCATCCGGGAGGCTTACGAGGCGATGATCGCCTGCCTGCAGAACAAACCCAATAAGGCGGATCTGGAGCAAATGGAACGTGCCTTCAAGCTGGCTAATTACAGCCACCGGTACCAGCGGCGGAAATCGGGAGAACCCTACATCTACCATCCTATAGCGGTGGCCAGGATCTGCTCCGAGGAAATCGGGCTGGGTCCCACGGCTATTTGTGCTGCCCTGCTCCACGACGTGGTGGAGGACACCCCCGTTTCACTCGACGATATCCGCCAGGAATTCGGAGAACGGATCGCCCAAATGGTGGGGGGGCTTACCAAGCTCGACAGCGCCTACACCAACGAGAGCCAGCAAGCCGCCAACTTTAAAAAAGTACTGAGCACGCTGATTATCGACATGCGGATCGTACTCATCAAAATGGCCGACCGCCTGCACAATATGCGGACGATCAAAAGCATGCCTGAGCACAAGCAGTTCAAGATCGCGGCGGAGACGAGTTATATCTATGCGCCGCTGGCGCACCGGCTCGGCCTCTATAATTTCCGCTCGGAGTTTTTAGATCTTTGCATGAAGGTGCTGGAACGCGATGAGTACCAGGCCGTTGCCCGCAAACTGCGGGAGACAAAGACTTCCCGCGAAGCCTACATTGAACGGTTCATTGCGCCGTTGCGCAAGAAACTTGACGAACTGGACTATCCCTACCGCATCTATGGCCGTCCGAAATCTATCTACAGTATTTCCAATAAGCTTAAGAAAAAGCAGGTGCCTTTCGAACAGATCTATGACCTGTTTGCCGTTCGTATAGTAGTGGATGTGCCGGTGAATAAAGAAAAGCTGGCCTGTTGGGCTTGCTACAGCGTGGTGACGGATGTGTACCAGGGGGTGCCAGAACGACTGAAGGATTGGGTGACCATCCCGAAATCGAACGGCTATGAAAGTCTGCACACTACGGTTGCCGGCCCGGAGGCCCGCTTCGTTGAGGTGCAGATCCGGAGTGAACGGATGAACGAGATTGCCGAGCGTGGCTTTGCCGCGCACTGGAAGTACAAAGGTGTGAGTAACCAGCCCGACGTCTACGAACAATGGTTCGACTCGGTGCGGGACATCCTCGATGATCCAAACAGCGATACCGTCCAATTTCTGGGAGATTTCCGGGATAACGCCTTCTTTAATGAGGAGGTCTACGTCTGGACACCCGACGGCGACATGAAGTCCCTGCCCAAGGGGGCCACGGCGCTTGACTTTGCCTTCAGCGTGCACACTGAAGTAGGGTACCATTGCCAAAGTGTATTGGTGGATGAAAGAATCGTACCCCTTAGCTATAATCTACGCAACGGTGATCGCCTCCAGGTGGTGACCAACAAGCAGCAGAAACCCAACGAAGGCTGGCTCAAACTGGTGACAACCGGAAAGGCAAAAGCCAAGATCCGCCAGGCGATGAAGGCGGAAAAGAAAGAAAAAGGGGAGTTGGGCAAAGAGGCGCTGCTGCGTCGCCTCAAAAAACTCCGGATCGATGATAGCGGGTTGGCCGTCGAGCAACTGTCTAAATACCATACAGAAGGTAGCCACATTGACCTGTTTTACAACATCGCCCAGGAGCACATTACCGTCGCTCAGGTAATGGCACCGTTCATCGTCGAGAACGGTAAGCTGGTGGCTAAAGCAGTAGAGTTGCCGGACGAATCTGCCGGTCAGCTGCCAGGCGGCCGAAAGCGGAACCCCGCCAACAAAGAAAAGGGGCATTCCAGGTTGTTGATTAACGGGGAGCCTGGTGACCAGTTTGAATACACCATGGCTACTTGCTGCCATCCGGTGCAGGGCGATCAGGTCTTTGCCTACCTGACGGCCAACGCGGGCCTAAAAATCCACCGTAGTCGCTGCCCAAACGCACAGAACCTGATGGCCAACTACGGCTACCGGATCATGCGGGCAGAATGGGTAAGCACCACGGAAAGCAGCTTTGTGGTAAACCTGAAACTGACGGGCCTGGATAGTGGCACGGGAGTCATCGAGCGCATCAGCCATGAGATCACGGAGATGGCCCTGAATATCCGTAGTTTCAGCATAAGCGGCAACGACGGTTATTTTGAGGCCAATGTCAGCCTGTTGGTTAAAAACAAGGACCAATTGTACCTGGCGATGCAGGGGTTGAAAAACTTAGACCACGTTTCAACCGTTTCCCGGGAAGAGGATTAAGTGCAGCAGGTTGCAAG
Organism: Neolewinella persica DSM 23188; assembly: GCF_000373105.1. Taxonomy (GTDB): domain Bacteria; phylum Bacteroidota; class Bacteroidia; order Chitinophagales; family Saprospiraceae; genus Neolewinella; species Neolewinella persica. The sequence continues at coordinate 19,925 of NZ_KB890436.1, forward strand.
TTGCATGTTGCAGGTTACAACCTTGTCGTATGTGCAACCTGCAACCTGCAACCTGAAACCTGCAACCTGCAACCTGCAACCTGAAACCTGCAACCTGACAATTATGCAAAGTAACCCAACCACCGACATTGAAACGGTTAAGGACCTCTTCAGCGCTCACTTAAAAGAGCGAAAGGCCCGCCGTACGCCTGAACGCTACGCTATTTTGGAAGAAATCTATAACCGGGAGGACCATTTCGATGCGGAGTCGCTTTACATCCACATGAAGACCAATAATTACCGGGTATCCCGGGCAACGGTCTACAATACCCTGGAGCTGCTAGTGAGTTGTGACCTGGTGAAGAAGCACCAATTTGGTAAAAATCTGGCCCAGTACGAAAAGAGCTACGGCTACAAGCAGCATGATCACCTGATCTGCAATAACTGTGGTAAGGTACTGGAGTTTTGTGACCCACGGGTACAGCAAATTAAGAACATGATGGGGGAGATACTCAACTTTGAAGTGACTTCGCATTCACTCAATCTTTATGGCAATTGTGCCGGAGGCTGCGAGAAGACGCGGAAAAGCTAACGCTGCTGCATAAACAAAACCAAGTAAGTGTTGGCCCATTTACAACAAATTACGTATTTTTGCCGGCCTTGCCGGAGGAATAGTTGATGCTGAGCACACTTTCTTCTGTCCGGGAGTTAAGGGCTAACCGCCGGGGCGCAAGTGCAACCGGTTGTCCGTAATCAAGAATCAACAATTACCAATCAACAATTAATAAAACAGCATGTCTTACGAAATCACCGGTACCCTAGTTAAAAAATTTGAGACCGAGACCAAGGGCGAATCTTTCCGGGTACGTGACTTTGTCATCAAAGCCAACGACGGTGGACAGTACGATAACTTCGTTAAGTTTCAGACTACTCAGGATCGTACCGCAATCATTGACGACTACAACGAAGGGGACGAAATCAAAGTACACTTCGACCTCCGGGGTCGCCAGTGGCAGGAGAAGTACTTCACTAACCTCAACGCCTGGCGCGTAGAGAAGGTGAGCGGTGCTGCCGCCTCCGCACCGGCTGCCGCCGCTGAGAGCTTCAACGACTTTCCTACGGCCAGCACTACCGATGAGCCTACTGCAGAAGCGTCGGATGACCTGCCGTTTTAATAGTAAGTAAGTGGGTAGTAGATGTGGGTAGTGCTGCCGCAAGTACCTGCTCGCTTCGCTCGTACGGCTTCATTTGTGTAATGGGGATTTGAAAAAATGCCTCACGAGCGAAGCGAGCAGCAATCTGCGGCAGCACTACTTACTACCCACTATAAACTATAAACTATGAAGAGGAACTGCCCAGAATGTGGAGACGAGTACACTGGCCGCATCGATAAGAAGTACTGTTCGGCCGCCTGTCGGGCTACGTTCCACAACCGTCAGAATGCTCAGAACCTCGCCTTCCAACGCAACGTTAACAACATCCTGCGGCACAACCGCAATGTGTTGGCAGAGTTGAACCCGGACGGCAAGGCCAATGTCCGAAAGGACCGGATGATCGACCGCGGGTTCAAATTTCGGTACTTCACTAATGAGTATCGGACCAAAAATGATACCCTCTACCACTTTTGCTACGACTACGGCTACCGGGTCGAAGATGATAAGGATAAGGAATGGGTATTCCTGATCAAGCGGCAGGAGTATGTGGAGTAAAGACCGATAACTTATGTATTCACAGGCTCTTAACGGGGAACCAAAACTTGAAGGTGGTTCGTTGTAGGCTTATACATACATTCATATGGTCTTAACTCGTTCGCCGACGAGCCAGGTTGTTCCTCTCCCGCAGCTCTGCGGGACGGACAAGTGACTTTTTGACTAAATATTCAACAACAATTCCATGGTCCCACGCAACGACAATATTCTGATCGGCCTTGCCGTCTCCCTGATCGTACCTTTCATTGCGTATTTTCTGCTGTTGCAGGCACAGGACTTTATCGCTGCCAGTGCTGGCCGGCCCATCATTTTCGAGCAACGTACCCTGGCGCTTATCGCCATCTGCCTCAACGTGATGCCGCTGAATTACTTCCGGAAAGTATACCGTAACCGTAGTCTGCGTGGCCTCGCTACCGGGACGATGATCCTGGCGCTTTGCTGGTTTTTCTGGTTTGGACGAGAGTTGCTTTAGTCGCTGGAAACTAATAGCTAAGGAACTAAGAACTAGATGGTCAAGCGGTGTGCGGGTACAGTTGATTTTAAATATGACTACACCTGGAACCTCCCTCCTGGTTTCTAGTTTCTATTCCCTATCTTCGCGGCGATATAAAATGACCATAGATTGAAGCCGCAAACGTGTGGCTGCCGCCGGTTCTACAAGCGGACCACCGGCGGGAAGAAGATACCCCTCTGCGTTTCGGCGCATTTCGGCAATCCAGCTGATTCTCCCTCCCCCATTCCAAGGCTGTTTTGTGTTGCTGCCATTGCGCAGCTGCTCTACTGTATGATATGCAGGGCGCGGCCGCAGGTGCAGTGTAAGGATTAAAAAGCAGGGTTTCCCAACCCTTCCCTTTTTCTCCCCTTCCTCCTTTACTTTGAATATTTAACCAAGTCATATACAACCATGGGTAATAAGACCCCAATGACGGTAAACTTCGAATTGCCAAACGGGCGCGAAGTCACCATCGAAACCGGAAAACTGGCCACGCAGGCCGACGGTTCAGTCGTAGTAAAGTGTGGTAATACCATGCTTTTCTGTTCAGTAGTTTCCTCACACAGCGTACGCGAAGGCCAGGCCTTCTTTCCGCTGAGCGTTGATTACCAGGAGAAGTTCGCAGCTGCGGGCCGCATCCCTGGTAACTTCTTCCGCCGGGAAACGCGCCTTAACGATTACGAAATCCTCATCAGTCGCATCGTTGACCGTGCCATTCGTCCACTTTTCCCTAAGGGTTACATGTTCGATACGCAGGTTATCATCAACCTGATCTCTCTCGATCCGGAAGTGATGCCCGACGCGCTGGCCGGCCTAGCCGCCTCCGCCGCTCTGATGGTTTCCGACATTCCTTTCGCCGGGCCGATTTCTGAATGCCGCGTAGCGCGCATTGATGGCGAATACGTCGTTAACGCAGAACGCTCCGCCCTCAAGGACGCTGACCTCGACCTCATCGTTGCGGCCGACGCCGACAACATCATGATGGTAGAAGGTGAAGGCAAAGAAGTGGACGAAAAGTCCATCATCGAAGCCCTCAAAGTTGGCCACGATGCCATTAAGACCATGTGTAAGGCCCAGCTCGAGCTTCGCGCTATGGTGAACCCCACTCCTCGCGAAGTCGAGATTGCTACCGTTGACGAGGAAATCCTCAGCTACGTTGAAGGTAAGGTGAAAGCCGCCGTCGAAACCGTTGCGCGTGGTGCCCTTAACAAGCAACAGCGTAAGGACGCCTTCAAGAAAGTGAAGGAAGATTACAAAGCCGCCGTTCTCGAAGAGAAAGGCGAAGAATGGCAGCAGGAAAACAAGGAGGAGCTCAGCGCTGCTTACGACAAAATTCAGAAGAAGACCATTCGTGGTCTGATGCTCAACGAAAGTGTCCGTCTCGACGGCCGTAAATTCGATCAGGTACGTGATATCTGGACGGAAGTTGAATACCTCCCTTCTGCACACGGTTCGGCGATCTTCAACCGTGGTGAGACCCAGGCACTGACCAGCCTTACCCTCGGTACCAAGACCGACAAACAGATGGTTGATGTTGCGTACGAGAACAGTTTTGCTGATTTTATCCTGCACTACAATTTCCCCGCTTACTCCGTAGGCGAGACTAAGCCGATGCGCGGCCCCGGCCGTCGTGAAGTTGGCCACGCCAATCTCGCCCACCGCTCTATCCGTCAGGTACTGCCCGACGAGATGACCCACACCATCCGCATCGTTTCTGACATCATGGAATCCAACGGTTCCAGCTCTATGGCTACCGTCTGTGCCGGTTCTATGGCTTTGATGGATGGCGGCGTTCAACTCAAGCGTGCCGTAGCCGGTATCGCCATGGGTATGGTGGCTGAAGGTGGCAAGATTGCTATCCTCTCCGATATCCTCGGTGACGAGGATGCCCTCGGTGATATGGACTTCAAACTGACGGGTACCGAGAATGGTATTACCGCCTGCCAGATGGACATTAAGATCGACGGTCTCCCTTACGAGCAACTCGAACAAGCACTGGAGCAGGCCCGCGTTGGTCGTCTCCACATTCTCGGTGAAATGGCTAAGACCATCAGTAAGCCGAACGATGACCTGAAGCCACACGCTCCGCGGATCGTGAAGCTGATCATCGAGAAGTCTTACATCGGTGCCGTTATCGGACCTGGAGGTAAGATCATCCAGGAGCTGCAGGAAATGACTGGTACTAACATCAACATCGACGAAGTCGATGGTAAGGGCCACATCTCCATTGCTTCTAATGACAAAGCTGCGATTGATGACGCCGTTGCGCGGATCAAAAAGATCACCTTTACCCCTGAGGTAGGTGGTGTTTACACCGGCCACGTGAAGACCATCATGCCTTACGGTGTGTTCGTTGGTTTCGAAGGTGGTAAGGATGGCCTGCTGCACGTCTCTGAGATGAGCCACAGCCGCATCGACAACGTTGAGGACGCCTTCAGCGAAGGCGACGAGGTTACCTTCAAAATCGTCGATATCGACGAGCGTACCGGTAAACTTCGCCTCAGCCGCAAAGCCATCATGCCACGTGCCGACGGCACCATCCCGACCGACGAAGAGCTCGAAGCCGAGCGCAAAGCGGCCAAGGATCGTCCACGCCGTGATCGCGGTGACCGTGGAGACCGCGGTGACCGCCGCGGTGGTCGTGATCGTGATCGTCGTGATCGCCGGGACTAAATTTTGTGAGCAGCTTGCCTGCTTATGATTGACTACGGGAAACGCCCGGTGGCCTTGGTGCTGCCGGGCGTTTCCCTTTTTGGGGACTTTGCTCGTCGGGGAAAGCATCAATTACCTAAAGAAAGCCTTTGGTGTACCTCTCCCGCGAAATTGTGCCCTGTGCAGCACTCAACTTCATTGCGTCAAGTGCAGCATTTAGGTGTTTCTAGGATTAAGCATTGAAAGTGGCCACGCCAAGCCCTTTCCGTGATGTCTAGCTCGTCAGGTTATTGATTTCAAAGTTGGATTTTACGAATGCCTCATTTTAGCGTACTCGAAAGAAAAGCTAAGAAATTCGCTGGGGCCAAATTTCAGAATAATCACTTTGCACCAACCTGGAAAGTCACGTTCTGAGGTCAGGGGCTCTGCCTCTGACACTTTGCTCAGTAGCAGGCACCTGAAAAAATCGCAAACCTTACGGTTGTGTATATTTGTCAGGTAACGTTTAGGCAAAAGGGAGTTCGACAGCCATTTAGCTAATCCCCTTTAGTAGTTACTTCCAACACTTAAAGGAAAAGAAATGACGGATATAGAAATTGCACAGAAAGTCATCGCTGAACATATTCGGGAAGTAGCGAATAAGTTAAACATCAAGGAAGAACATTTAGAATACTACGGTAGAGAAAAGGCAAAGCTGCCTTTGGATTTGATAGAAGAGGAGAAGGTAAGTAAAGGCAACCTTGTCTTAGTTACAGCCATTACACCAACCCCTGCGGGCGAAGGGAAGACCACTACCTGTATTGGCTTGAGTGATGGCCTGAATCACATCGGTAAAAAATCAGTTGTTGTCTTAAGAGAACCTAGTTTAGGTCCTGTTTTCGGTATGAAAGGCGGTGCTGCTGGTGGTGGATGGAGTCAAGTGATTCCTATGGTTGATATTAACCTACACTTTACGGGTGATTTCCATGCCATTAGTATGGCGAATAACTTGTTGGCTGCTTTAATTGATAACAACATACAGAGTAAGAGCAGAAGTTTAGACATTGATCCGCGTACGGTAATCTGGAAACGCTGTATGGACATGAACGATCGTGCGCTTCGAAACATCGTTGCTGCCTTAGGAGGGAAAGCCGGGGGCGTTCCTCGTGAGACAGGTTTCAATATTACGGCTGCGTCCGAAATAATGGCCATTCTATGTTTGTGTAAGAATTTAGAAGACTTACAAGAGATGTGCGGGAACATCTACATAGGGGATACTTTTGAAGGAAAGGCCGTTTATGCTAAAGACCTTAATTCCGCTGGTGCCATGGCCGTGTTATTGAAAGATGCCATCAAACCAAACCTGGTACAAACTCTTGAGGGGAACCCGGCCATTATTCATGGTGGCCCATTCGCTAATATTGCTCAGGGAACCAATTCTATTATCGCTACAAAAATGGGATTGAGCTTAAGTGAGTATGCAGTGACTGAAGCAGGTTTTGCAGCAGATTTAGGTGCTGAAAAATTCTTGAACATAAAGTGTAGAAGAGCTGGTTTGTCCCCAAAGGCGGTGGTGGTCGTGGCGACCATTCGCGCACTTAAGTATCATGGAGGGAAGCCACTTAATAGCTTAACTGAAGAAGATGTAGATGCACTAGAGAAAGGAATGCCAAACCTGGAAAAGCATATTGAAAGTATTCAAAGCTTTGGATTGCCAGTGGTCGTTTCCGTAAACGCCTTTAGCAGCGACACAGCTGCTGAAAAGGAACTGATTTATGCGCACTGCGAAAAACTAGGAGTGCCAGTAGCCTTGAGTTATGGTTGGGCTGATGGAGGTAAGGGATGTACTGAATTGGCGGAGAAGGTAGTCGCTGCTGTAAAGACCTGTGACAAGGAATTTATTCCTACTTACGACCTGGAAGACGCCCCCTTGACTAAAATAGAAAAGATTTGTCGGAAGATATATGGAGCATCCAATGTAGAACTTACCGCTGTAGCTAAAAGACAGTTAAAGCGATTTGAAGACTTAGGTTACGGTAACCTACCGATCTGCATGGCCAAAACGCAAAAAAGCTTAAGCGATAACGCTAAGCTGATCGGGCGTCCTGAAAACTTTGACATACACATTCGTGAGTTTGAAATAGCTACGGGAGCAGGGTTCATTATTCCGATTGCCGGCAATATGCTGAGGATGCCTGGCCTACCGTTGACTCCCTCTGCTGAAAATATTGAAATGGATAGTGAAGGGACAATCGTGGGGTTGTTTTGATAAATAGCGCCTAAGTTGAAATCATAATGAATGCTGAACCAATCGGTAGTAGTTATTCAGGGAATGATATGAAAATCCATTTGGAAGAAGAATACAAGAAATGGAAAGGAAGAAGCCAAGCGGGATCAAATGGTTCTTCAAAGCAGTGGTGGGAAATCTGGAAATAGAAGCTGCGTAGGGCAATGCGAGCCTTGTTTGCACCCCTTAAGAAGCAACTGCTCAGAGGGGAAGGCCTGTAGGATTACGCTTAGCCCAAGCTTCACGTTTCAAACGCCCCAGCTTGTTCATAGCAGCTCAAGACCAGTTTGTATAGAAGAACATTGGTTTGATCTTAAAAGTAATTCTCCGTCAATGATCGTTGCTATCTTCAAGATGATAATCATCAGTCTTCTTAGGTAGACAAGGATATTCATTTTGTATATAGTTCCAATATCACATGGAGTACCCTTTCGTCCGGCCTAAATATTACTATTCACTATTCAAAGACATCGTTGGGTTTGTAAAAAAGCCTGAGAATAGGGAAGCAACAGAAAAGTCGACAAAATTCAAGGTATACGATACCATTGGCTTGTTTGTCGTGAAAATTCTTTGTCTGATCCCGATATCGATTCTGGTAGGCTTGATCCATGATCCGGAGAACTTAACAAAATCAAGTATGGCGGAACGGTTCTCACCTTTGATGCTACTACTCGTTACGGTGCTGATTTTACCCATGGTGGAGGAGGTCGCTTTTAGGCTTTCCTTAAAGTTTAAGCCGATTTATCTGGCCTTAACCTCTGGCGTCTTTTTATACTATGTGTTGACCAAGGCCGTGTTCGGTACAAAAATCAGCGCTGTAGACGAGACGTTCCTTACCAGGATAGTACTGTCTATTGGGTTGGTGCTGTTGTTGTATCCATTACTGAATATGAAGTCGATCAGCAAGAAATTAGCTGAGGTGTGGACCAATCATTTCCGCAGCATCTATTATGTCTCCTGTATCACCTTTGCCTGGATCCACGTCTTTAACTACGAGTTCAACTTGATGAATTTATTATTCCTTCCGTTAATCACCTTACCTCAGTTGATGACCGGGATCATTTCGGGTTATACAAGAGTCGCTTTTGGGTTTCGGTACCCGCTCTTTTTTCATATGGCAACTAATTTGATTGCTTTGGGTCTTTCGCTTTTACCTTTTGCTGACTAGAACGACCATCATGAATATGTTTTCTGAATTGCAGATTACAACGGATGACGAAGATCTTCACAGATGGAGAACCGCAAAATATGCCCAAACCCCTACCTTCGCCCCATGGCAGAAGACATCTCCATCTCCATCAATAAATTCATCGCCGCAACCGGCCTCTGCTCCCGCCGGGAAGCGGATAAACTGCTGGACGCCGGCAGGGTAACGCTGAACGGCGTAGTTGCCCGAAAGGGCAACCGGGTAGAAAAGGGCGACGAAGTAACCGTGGACGGTAAATCCCTTACCGAAAAACCCACCGCCGTTTACCTGGCCCTACACAAGCCGCCAGGCATTACTTGTACGACCGACCAGCGAGACAAGACGAACATCATCGATTTCGTCAACTACCCGGAACGCATCTTTCCCATCGGCCGGCTCGACAAACCCTCAACTGGCCTCATCCTTTTGACCAACGACGGTGATATCGTCAACAAGATCCTACGGGTAGAAAATGCCCACGATAAGGAGTACATCGTTACGGTGAACAAGCCCATCAACCGCGAATTCGTAAAGCGAATGTCCGGGGGCCTACCCATCCTGGACACTGTTACCAAGCGATGTGAAGTAGAAAAACTCGGAAAGCACCGTTTCCGCATCATCCTTACCCAGGGCCTTAATCGGCAGATCCGCCGGATGTGTGAGTACCTCGGCTTTGAGGTGCTGACTCTGAAGCGTATCCGCATTATGAATGTCCGCCTGGATGACCTCCCGGTGGGGGAGTGGCGGGAGTTAAGGGAGGATGAATTGGAAGTGCTTATGGCTAATAGTAAATAGTCTCGTGGTCTTGTGGGGCTGCCTAATACGGTAGCCCCACAAGACCAATAGACTACAAGACCACAAGACTACCCCCCCGCCCTTTCCCGACGTATCCCCGGCTTCAACCGTTCCGCCTCCTGAAACGCAGTTTCAGCAAGCTCCGTTTGCCCGGCGTTATACAGCGCAATGGCGTAGTTCCAGTGTGCTTCCGCGTCATCGGGACGGGCCTGAGAGGCCCGGCGGAAGTAATCCAGCGCCTGCGCCGTTTGGCCAGAGACGCCGGAGGCGACGCCCAGCAGGCGGAGCGTTTCATAATCGTTGGGGGCCAGCTGCTCCGCACGGAGGAGGTAACGGAAAGCCGTTTGCAGGTCTCCGCGTTCTTCCCCGGCGGCTTTGCCGGCGGAGGTTAGAGCAATGACCAGGTTGTCCGTAGCAGCCTGGTAGGTGTCAGATAGGTCAATAGCCTTATCGTAATCGGTGATGGCAGCGTCGTATTCGTTTAGCAACAACTGAGCATTGCCGCGCAGCAGGTAAGCATTGCGGTAAGTCGGATGGATTTCAATGGCTCGTGTCAGATCCGCCTTAGCGTCAAGAAGTAATTGCTGTTGGTTGGGTTGTGCTGTGGAAGGGAGGGATTGGTAGCGTTCGACCCGGGCACCACCCGCAGCATTCAGTAGTTTGGCACTGTTGGGTTGCTTGACAACGTCGGTGGTGAAAAGGGTGAAATTGTCGGCCCAAGCCGGGTTGCGGGCGACCGTAAGACCAGAAAATAACAACACAATTATGGGGATGGCCCAGGAAATGGTCCCGCCGAATTTCCGCGTCAGCCAGACCAGTAAAGAAGTTACGGCAATAGCCCAACCAAGGGAAGGCATAAACAGGAAGCGTTCGGACATATTGGTGCCGACGCTGAAAAATACGTTGCTGACGATCGACAAAGACGCCAGGTAGATCATTATGCCCAGCGTGACGAAGCGATGGGTGCGCCACTTCAGCAGCGCGAAAACGGCCAGGCCAGCGTGCAGTAATAAACCAAGCCACGGGGTTGTCGAAGCCCAGCTCATGATGGGAATGGCTCGGGGGTAGTAGTCGTGCACCAGGTTAGTCGGTACAAACAGAAGCCGGAGGTACTCCCATAAGGTATGCATCACGGTGGCCAGCCGATCACCGGCGGAGATGTCTACCCAAACACCGTTTTGTAACTCCAGAAACGGGTTGTTCATCAGCTCACGTACGGGGTCACCCAGCGAAAGACCGATGACGGCAGACCGCAGGGCCAGAAACGCTGCCACACCAATAACGGCGGGCAGGAAATATTTTAGTCGGCCGCCTGCTCCTTCTTTGCTACGGAATAAAAGCAGTACCAGAGGTATGACGGCCAGGAAAGTGATGGCGTTTTCCTTAGCCAGGCTCCCCAGGAAAACTAACCCTGCACCTGCGACCGCGCCCAAGAAATGTTCCCGCTCGGCTGCCCGGAAGATCAGCCAGGTTCCTCCGACAGCTCCAAGTAAGGCGATGATCTCGTCACGACCTTTAATATTGGCTACGGCCTCTGTGTGCAAAGGATGGGCGGCAAATAATGCCGCAATACCAAGCGCAAACCACCACGGCAGGTTCTTCTGCGTTTTGGCCAGATCGCGCACGAAACCGAAGATCACCAGCACCAGAGCACCGTACCAAAGCACGTTGAGTAAATGGGAGAGAAACGGGCCGTTACTAATCTGCTGTTCCAGCGCAAACATGGCCGGAGTTAGCGGGCGATAACGCCCTCCAGCGACCAGGTTGGCTTTTCCGTCATCCATGAAAAAGCCGTAGAAAGTATCGTGACTAAACAGCTCGCCCCAGCCAGCGATGCCTTTTTGGACGATCTCGTTGTCGGTAATGACGATGGCGTCATCCAGTGCAAAATCATGGCCAAGTGTATTTGCATAGATCAGGAAAGACAGCGCGAACAGCACAATCGCCTGTAAGCGAGGTTTACGATACCAGGAGAGGGTAGCGATTGGCACTTGTTTAGGTTGAGGTTGCTTGTGCTTACTTTTTGCCATGTGGTGAAAGTACGCAACCCGGGGAATTGTGTTAGTTTTCCGGGGCTATTTCCAGGAAAATTGAAAACCTTGACTGCCTGGGGGTGTTGGCAAAGAATCACAACAGGTCAATAGACCAACAGCAACAAAATACCAACCCATGCCCCTAATCCTAATTACTAACGACGATGGCATCACCGCTGGTGGCATTAAAGAACTTGTAAGCATCGCCCGTGAATTTGGCGACGTGCTGGTAGTAGCACCAGATAGCCCACAATCTGCGCAGGGGCACGCCATCACGATTGAGCGACCGGTATTTGTTCGGGAAAGTAACGTATTCGGAGAGGAAATCGAGGCCTACGAATGTAGCGGCACGCCGGTGGATTGCGTCAAAATTGCGAAGAGTGTTTTGCTCGACGGTCGGTCGCCCGACCTCTGTGTTTCCGGCATCAATCACGGCAGCAACGCAGCCATTAACATCATTTACTCCGGTACCCTGTCGGCCGCGATGGAGGCCAGTTTGGAAGATACTCCCAGTATCGGGTTTAGCTTTTTGAACTATCAGTCCGATGCGGATTTCACCGTTTGCCGTCCCTACGTTCGTAAACTGATTAGCCACGTTCTGAAGCACGGTATGGAAGAAGGGAGTTTGTTCAACGTAAACATCCCTAACCTCCCGGCGGAAGAAATCAAAGGCTTGAAAATTTGCCGGCAGGCGGAAGCCCGTTGGGTGGAAGAATACGTAAAAGGGGAAGACCCCCGGGGCCGTCCTTATTACTGGCTGACGGGGAAATTCGTCAATGAAGACCCGCGGGAAGACGCTGATGCCAACGCGCTGCGGGCGGGCTACGTTACGCTGGTGCCCAGCCATCATGACCTGACGAACCATGCCGCGCTGGAGCGTTTGACAACCATCGAGGCCTCCCTTCAGCCAGACGGAGCCAGTGGCGGAGACCAGGGGATTAGCCGGGAACAACACCTCGAGCAATTCTAAATTGCATTGTCCTGACCGTTTACGACTTAAAAAGCCCCGCTCCGTAAGCAGTTGCCATTTGATGCAATACGTGTCATTAAACCGACTACCTTTGCTTCCGATCTCATAGGAAATTACCTCAGACCGCGCCCGTTAGGCACTTTAGTTTTGACTGCCTCGAGAAGAGGATCATTATCTCATGAGAGTATTGCGATATTTTACTTTCTCCCGGATCGTTCACGAAAGATGAGAACACCCACCATCTGCCATCCGGTACACTTTAAGAGCGCGCTTCGTCTTGACGAGGCGCGCTCTTTTTTTGCGCGGCAAAAAAGAGGTAGGCACTTCGCTCGGTAGACGGGCTTCGCCCCCGGTAGCGGGTAGAAGGCAGGCTGTCGCACTCAGGTGCTTTGGCTCCTCCTGCCATCGCGGCACCTCTGTGCTTCTTCAGCGCCTCTCTCGGTGCTGCCCTCTGCGAGAACCCCTTGCTGCGAAGCAGCCCTGAATGTCCTTAATGATTTTCCCTTCCCTTAGTGTAGCCCTTATTGACCTTAATGCCTTAGTGGTTATTCTCCTCCTCCTCCTCCTTCCACGCCGGCATCTCTGTGCTTCCTCAGTGCCTCCCTCCGTGTGACCTCTGTGAGCACCAAATAGCTGCGTAGCAGTCCTGCTAAATACGCTCAGATAGTTACTCCAATATCTCACCTTTAGTGTACTGCTTAATGGCCTTAATGCCAAAGTGGTTATTTTTCGAGGCCAATACATTTATCTTCGCACCATGCAGGAAACCATCGTCGCCATAGCCACCCCCACCGGAGAAGGGGCCATCGGAATCGTTCGGCTCTCGGGAACAGGGTGCATCGTTTTGGTGGATGACTTTTTTCCGGCGCGAACGCTGGTGCAAAGTGAAGCCAGAAAAGCATGGTTCGGTATCCTGGCCGGAGAGGACGGTGCACCCATCGATGAAGTCGTAATAACCCTATACCGGGCTCCCGCGAGTTATACGGGAGAAGATTCGGTAGAGATCAGTTGTCACGGAAGTCCCTACATACTCAGCAGGGTAGTACAGCTTTGCATTGACGCTGGCGCCCGGATGGCCCAGCCGGGGGAATTCTCCCAACGCGCTTTCCTGAACGGAAAGCTCGACCTCAGCCAGGCGGAGGCAGTCGCTGACCTGATTGCAAGTCAATCGGCAGCTGCCCACCGGATCGCTTTGCGGCAACTTCGGGGTGGGGTGAGTGACGAGATCAAAGAACTGCGCGTGGCGCTCATCAACTTTGCCAGCCTAATAGAATTGGAACTTGATTTCGGGGAGGAAGACGTCGAATTTGCCGACCGGACGGAGCTCCGCGAACTGGTAGACAAGATCAGGGGACGCATTGAGGCGTTGACGACCTCTTTCCGCTTAGGGAACGCCATCAAGTTAGGCATTACCACCGTGATCGCCGGCCGGCCCAATGCCGGTAAATCCACCCTGCTCAACGCATTGCTCAATGAGGAACGTGCCATCGTCTCCGAAATCCCCGGTACTACCCGGGATACCATCGAGGAAACCCTAAATATCGGTGGCGTGACTTTCCGATTGGTGGATACCGCCGGTATCCGGGAAGCCTCGGATACCATCGAGGCCATCGGCGTCGAACGGGCCCTGGAACGCGTGCGCACCAGCCAACTATTGGTCTACGTTTTCGACGTCATAGAAACTGATCCGGAAACCCTCGCTGCTGACCTGGACGCGCTCTACCGCGAAGACCTTCAGCTGGTAGTCGTCGCTAATAAAATGGACCTCAACCCCTATACGAAGTACGAGCACTATTTCGGCGAAGACTACACCGGCAAGTGGATGGTACCGAACGACAATTTCATCCCGATGATCGCCAAATCCCGGAGTAATCTCGGTTATTTACAGGATCGATTGCTCGCCGTAGCCACCGGCGGGACGGCTGGGTTGGACCAGCAACAAGTCGTCCTCAGCAACGCCCGCCACTACGACGCGCTGCGTCGGGCAGACCAGGCCCTGGTCCGCGTTCTGCAAGGTCTGAAGACCGGACTCAGCCAGGATTTTATCGCCATGGACATCCGGCAAAGCCTTCGTGAACTCGGAGAAATCACTGGAGAAATTACCACAGATGATTTGCTGGGGAATATATTTTCTAATTTTTGTATTGGAAAATAGCTCGCCGTTTTCTCATGAGGAGGCACCGCTCCCTAAAAAGATTGTTTTTCTGCAACTTCACTGCGAATATTTTTTCGTCCGTTTTTACATCACTTTTTTGGTGACAAATTGAGCAATGAAGCCATTGAGGCCTTTTTGAGCTTTTAATGTCACCAAATGATTGTTGGAATAGTGGGTGGGCATAACTCTCTGATAACTAGTTGGTTTAATCGAAGGATTGTGACGGATACTTAAAGCTACCGTCGTAAGAACAAGTGGTGGTACTTTTATGTCTAGAGAAAGAAGACTTTGTACCAAACTACATTTTACATAATCTCTCATTCGATTTTCCAAAAGGTTGCATAACGTGAATTCATACAATAACGGCGGTCACTATATTACTGACCACACTCCTGTCAGCTACGGCTCTCCAGCCCCAGCCACGCGCGAAGAATTTGCATCACAACCCAGATTCTCTAATAAGCCTACTGGTATGAGCGATAAAGAATATCTAGGTTATCTAGCAACTTGCGAGGAATCTTACGACATTACCGAGAGAACCTTCGCGTTATATACGCTCCACCCAAATGCACTCTACGCCATTTAGCCCTTTCCACGTTTACGAGATTGACCCTAAGCACCCAGCAGCCCGAATTCTCCCCTTCCATTACGTTCTGTGTTTTACCCAGCCTGAGTTCTTTGAACCTGGGGTAAACTTCAACGTCGTGGGCTTTCCTATTTTAGACCGCCAGTCTCGCATTGGAGACAAACGTCTCCGACTACCTTTGAGCACGCTTCCTGAGGGCGAGATAAGGATTGCGAACGGACCGTTACTTGCAATAGATCTCTTGCAGCCTTTCAACCACAATATGTTTGTACCTCATAGCATGGGACAAATAAAGGAGTCTGAAAAAACAGAATTGAAGGAAATGGTACGTCGTTTCCTTTCTCTATAATCTTCCGGGTACGTTAATAAAAGGCCCACCCCCATGGCAAGAGGATGGGCCGATACACTCAAAACGTCAAACCTAACGGGGATGAAAGGATAGTGGCCTGGGCCAACCACCTGGGCAAGCTTTCGTCTCGCAATCAAGGGATTACTACCTCGCCGGCAGTGGCGCGGACGGCCCGTTGGCCGCTATTACCTTCCATCAAATCTTGGTTGGGGCTTTGCCCCACAGCTCACTTCGTTCGCGTTGCAGGNNAGTCGCTTCGCTTCTTGTTGCAGAGCGCCTTCGGCGCGTTGCAGAGGTCGCTTCGCTCCCGTTGCAGGTTGCAGCTACCGCATGAGGCTGCTCACTTCGTTCGTGTTGCAGGGCAGTCGCTTCGCTTCTTGTTGCAGAGCGCCTTCGGCGCGTTGCAGAGGTCGCTTCGCTCCCGTTGCAGGTTGCAAGCTACCGCATGAGGCTGCTCACTTCGTTCGCGTTGCAGGGCAGTCGCTTCGCTCCTTGTTACAATGGTTGCGCAGAGTCGGGGGCTGCAACAACTGTAACAGGAGCGTAAGCTACCCTGCAACACCTGCAACCCTTGCAACGGGAGCGTAGCGACCATCTGTAACCAGTCGCGCAGCGACCCTGGAACCTGGGATCGTAACGCGATCCTACAGCTCATCATACCGCCACAACTCCAGGTCTTTGATCATACGGATGAGCTTGTCGCCGTAGCGGGGGTCAGTAGCATAACCGGCTTTACGAAGGCCATGCGACCAACCTGTATAGTCGGTAATGGGTAGCTGGAAGAGTTTTTTGTAGCGGTCTTTCATCAGCACCTGAGAATGGGCGCGGTAGCTTTCTTCGGGGGTTTCGAATATGCGGAAGAAGTCTTTATGGTGATCATCGGAATGATTGGAGCAATGGCCTTTGCGGCATTTTTTACTGAAGCATTTAATCCCGAAGTGATTATGGTTCTTACGGGCGAGTGAACTACGTCCGGTACCACTTTCCAGTAAGCCCTGCGCCAGGGTAATGCTGGCGGGGATGCCATGCGTTTGCATTTCGGCCAGCGCGACCAATTTGAACTGATCGACGTAGACGAGTTGCTTTTTCTGCTTCTCCGTCCATTCCTTTACCGGAGCGACGTAGCTGGCCAACTTGGCTTCTCCAACTCCCTTTGCACCAGCGACCGCGTCTCCGGATACTTCTGGCCCCGATTCCGAATGCGTAAAGACTGATGATTCATTAACGGCAAAAAGCCCGCCGCCATCAATAGTAAGGCTGAAACTCAGCTCCCGCTGGGTTACCAGAATGGTTAGGGAAACCAGCACGACCAACTTAGTCCAGGGGCTAGTCAACTGACGATGCACCCGTCGATAAATATCTTCGAAAAGCAACCGCCAGCCAGCGGGAATTGGTAAGTGAATCTGTTTCATTTTGTTTGAATTATGACCGCAAGGTACACGAATTGTTTTAAAATAAAACCACTTCGTCATAAAAAGTTTTAAAAACCTTTTAACGCTTCCTTAAGGACCGTCGAAAAATGGGTGCGTTACCTTTGTCGGAACAGTTATAAATCATTCCCCATGAAGCGTTATTTTTTTATTTTATTACTCACCGTAGCCACCGTCACCACTTCTTTTGCACAGAAATACGGACACGTCAATTTTGGCAATCTTCTCAGTGAAATGCCCGAGGTGGAAAGTGCCGAAGCACAGTTGCAAGCTTACGAGAAAGAGCAGTTGGCCATTGGAGAGGGGATGGTCGAAAAACTGAAAGCTGATTTTGCCGCTGCGCAGGCTAAAAAGGACGATACTACTCCAAAAGAGTTGGCCACAATTGAAGCCAAACTGCAAAAAGACCAGGCTGCCATTCAGCAATTCGAACAGCAGATGGGGGTTAATATTGAAAAAAAGCGTCAGGAATTACTGGGCCCAATCATTCAGAAGGCTAAAGACGCAGTGAACAAAGTTGCCAAAGATCAAGGCTATCAAATGGTCTTTGATTCCTCTGTTTTTGGAAGTATAATGTTTGCCCAGGACGCCACGGATCTGACGCCAGCTGTTCGGACAGCATTGGGAATTAAGTAGTGCTCAAGACTCAGTGGGCAGCTTTTAACCTCAGCGGATTCAGTACTCAGTATTCAGGGTTCACAGGCGCATTCTTGAGCTATGGGTTACTTCCAACTACGACACCTCAGTGCGACCTCTGTGCCTCCTTTCGTGTTCAAATCTGTGAGAACAATCAACTGCGTAGCAGCCTCTTATGAGGCTTAGTGATTATTCCCAACGCCGCATCATCCGCCGGAACGGCGTATCCAGCAGCGTCATCACATCTTCAGTGAAGACATAGCCGATTAGCTGACCCCGGCCCCCGGTTATGGTCGCACCATATACATTAGCGTCGACGATTCTTTCGATAACCGCCAGCAGGTTTTCGTCTGGTCCGGCCGAGACGAATTCAACTTCGCAGAAAGGGCGGACTGCCGCTTGTAGGTCCACTGCCTCTTCCTGCAGTACGGCTGCCTCCACAAAGCCGATTTGTTCGTTCCATTGATTGAAAACGGGGAGTACCGGCCAGCCGGTTTCCTCGAATTTCCGGATTGTTTCCGCCACCGTATTATTGGTGTAAACTCCTGGTTGCAGCTTTTGGGGCATTCTGAGGACGTCTTGCAGGGTCTTGCCAGCCAATCGTCGGCGTTGCCAACCGTTTTGGTATTCCATAACCGACATCATGACGATAAAACCAGCACCCACTACCAACAACGGATCCCCCAAATGCCAGCCCGCCCAGGCGAGGCCAAGCCCGATGATGATGCCCAAAACGGTAACAATTACCGTAGACACACGGACACCAAAGGGATGCCTGAGCAGCGCCCGAAGAATGCGCCCGCCGTCAAGTGGGTAAGCGGGGAGTAGGTTGCCGAAGGCCAGCAAAAGATTAACGGCCAGCGTAAGACCAAGTAACTGGTCTAAAATACCCGGAAACACGACAAGGTTCCCGGACAATTTCAGGTAGAAGGCCACCAGTAATTTGCCATCAGGCCGCAGGAGCAGAATGCCCCAGGCAATGACGGCCAGTAAAATATTGGCCAATGGGCCGGCAGCATAGACGAATACTTCCGACCATAACTGCTTGGGCTGTTCGGGCATGTAAGCCCCGCCTCCCAAAGGGAATAGAACTATTTTCTCAGCTTGCACCCCTCTGTTTCTGGCAGCTAATGCATGCCCAAGTTCGTGGATAAGCACGAAACTGAATAATAATAAGGCAATGGAAGACCACCAGCTTACTGAAGCCCAATTCATTCCGTAATCGGGTATCCAGGCAAAATATAGAATGGCCACGGGGACCAGCAGGAAAGTCCAGTGAAGGTCTACCGGTACGCCGAAAATCTTGCCGATGCGAAGGGAGGAGGAGAGGATGGGGAGAATGAGTAAGTTAGAGAATGGGTGAATAGTCGCTACGCTCCTGTTGCAGGGATTGCAGGGTCGCTACGCTCCTGTTGCAGGGGTTGCAGGTTCGCTACGCTCCTGTTGCAGGTGCAGGGTCGCTACGCTCCTGTTGCAGGGGTTGCAGTAGTTCTGCTCTGCAACCCTTGCAACCCCTGCAACGTGAGCGGAGCGAACTCCTGCAACACGAGCGGAGCGAGTCCCTGTTTATTCTTCTTCGCACAAATAGTTTATTTCGCTGAGCAGTTCGGGTCGAAGATAGGTACGCGCAACGCGGTTGACGTCTTCGACCGTAACTGCAAGGTAGTGGTCCAGTTCAGTATTGATCAATTCAGGTTTGCCGAGTGAGGCAAAGAAAGCCAGTTCCGACGCGCGGCTACTGACATTGATAGATTTGTAATGGTTGTGCTGTTCCAACCGGTTCATTACCTTGGCAAGCTGCGTTGGGTTTACGCCCTCCGTTACCAGTTCGTTGACGACCGCGAAGAGTGCTTCGCGGGCTTGTTCGTAGTCGGCGTCTTCGTCGGGCCGCGCATCGATCAGAATGGCGCCGGAGTCGAGGCCATCGTTGTGGCTGGCGGAGACTTCGGCGAAGATGTCTCCGTCTCGTACCAACCGGCGGTAGAGCAGGGAAGAGCGGCCACTACCCAACAAAAAGCAGAGGATGTCGATGGCCGGGAAGTCTGGGTGGATTCTTCCTGGCGTGCGATAGTTCAGGTAAATGACGGGGCTGGGCACATCGGACACAACCTCCTTACGACGGGTATCCGTTTGTTCCGGTTCATCGGGTAGCGCAGGCCGGGGGTGGTCGGGGCTGGAAGGTGGAATATTGCCGAACCATTTTTCGACCTGGTCGCGAATTGCACCATTGTCGAAGCCGCCGGCGATGCTGAGGATGGCGTTGTCGGGCCGGTAGTACCGGTAGTAGAAATCCCGGACGTCCTCCAGGTTAGCGTCTTCTATGTGTTCGAAGCGCTCCCCGATGACGGGCCAGCGGTAGGGGTGAATTTTGTAGACCAACTCGTTGAGGTGGTGGTACAGATCACCGTAGGGTTCTTCGAGGCAGGTTTCCTTGAATTCTTCCACGACGACCTTTTTCTGGGTGTCGAGGGCCTGTTGGTCAAGCTTGAGCGCGCGCATACGATCTGCTTCTAACCAGAGCGCGGTTTCCACGTTATCGGCTGGTAAAATATCGTAGTAGAGGGTATGGTCGGCTCCGGTAACGGCGTTGTTCTCGCCACCAGCCAGCTGGAGCGCGTCGTCGAAGTTGGGGGCATTCTCTGAACCACCAAACATCAGGTGCTCGAACAGGTGAGCAAAGCCGGTACGGCCGGGCGGGTCGTTGCGGCTGCCGACCTTGTATAAAACGTTGACGGCAGCGACCGTCCGATTGGGGTCGTGGTGAAGTACTACAGTCAGGCCGTTGGAGAGTTGGTAGGTATCGTAGGTTATCAAGGAATAATTTTCATTTGTTAAACCGGCAACCCCCTCTACAATCCGTGCGCTTCGCGGCGGTCCCACGCGGGTAGGGGCGATCTGAAACGCTGTGCGTTTTTGAAGAAGAGATTAGCAGCATGCGAGCAGAAATCATTATTTCCGATTTCGCGAACCGCCAAAATAGAACCCCTTTGCATCAGTATGGTTGTCTGCAATCCACGCCCGATGACTACCCGAACAATTGCCGCACTGATTTTCCCCTTTTTATTGTCCTGTTGCGGCGGGCCAGCCACGGCGATCCCATTGGCCGAACTTGACTACGCCGAGGTGGAGAATCAAACTGGTTGGACGCTTCGCCTCCACGGAGACGGCAGCGGTAGCCTCAGCCACGAACAGTTGCCAGCCTACCATCTGCACTACCCGCCTACCACCTTTGATGCGAGCCCGGCCCGGCAACTCACCAGCCGCTGCAAGGGAAAAAATGAAAACCTGGTTTGTGTGACCATCCGGTTTTATTCTTCCAGAAAAAATGAGGTAACGGACTGTCAGTGTGCCCCCGGTAGCTGGCCAACGCGGATTATGGAACAAGCCATAGACGAAATGCAGGAAGCAGTGGATGCGGGCGGGAGCGAACGGAGTTGCCGGATGCTGCGGCGGAGGTGGTTGGCGGCGAGGTGATAGTCATGTATTCTGCTAAGCCCGTTCTTCGAACGGGAGGACAATTCCTTTTTCGACGTAATCTTTTAACCCCTTCAGGAGCATTGCCCAGCAGAACGAGGACCGGCGGAAGTGGGCATTGCAAGCGGGCCAATCGAGATGTGAGAATTCAAGCTGGGTACCTCCGTCAGCTGGCATGAGGTTAAAACCGAAGGTGGTAGGCGTCCAGTCTTCGTCGGCGCGCGTCATTTTGATGTGGAAAGATTTTTTCGGAATCAATTGGCTAACCTCGCCGAACCAATCGTATTCGGAGGTGAAGTGGAAATTGTATTCGTTGCCTAGCATTGGCTGGCCGGTGCAGCGGAGTGGCCACCAGTTGACCAGGTGTGCTGGTTCAGAGATAGCCGCAAATACTGCAGCAGGATCAGCTTTGATGACGAGGTCGTGGTAGATGTGATGACCGGTTGATTGATCGTTCATACGCTGGAGATTGCTTTACTCAGATTAAGATACTACCGGTACACCTTACCCTGCTGTTAAACTTCTTTTCCTTGCACCTGCGGCCGCGCCCCAAAAATCATAAACCCAAAAATGAATAACGCAAGTACTGTGGTAATAACTCCGAAATAATGGACTGGCCCCGGCGTAACCCCCGGGAATTCTCCCTTAATTCTGGCCATATAAGTGCCGATGATGACGATGCCGAGGTAAAGAAAGTAGATGAAGTGGAGCTTTTTGTTTTTGATCCGGTCCATCAGAATAGGGTAGAGGAGGATCATCAGGTAGCCCAGGAAACCACCCGCCACCTTAAAGGGGACGAGCTCAATGTCGTTCAGCAGCACGTTGGTGGCAAGGAAGCCAAAATGGATGAAATGGAGTACGCAGAAGATGGTTACAACCTGCTTCACCGCAGCCATACCTCCTGGCCGCTCATCGTGAAAGATGAGGGCGAATATGCTGAAGGCAAAGAGGTAAACGTAAAGTGACAGCCGACCGGAATAACGCGCCGCATGACGGAATATCTCGTTTGGTTCTCCCATGAACGTAAAGTAGGAATACCCGAAAATGATTACTTCGAGCGCAATGCCGATGAATAGCCATTTTTTGAAGTCAAAATCTAAGTTGGTGACGTTAGGGAAGAACTTGGAAAGCATGGCAGTGAAGTTGAAGGGAGATAGTTTGTCAGTAGAAGGGTGAACCTGAATTATGCTTTTACGAACGGCCTCCCTGTCCGTTAATCCTCCGCCGATCCACAAAATAAATGCCTAACCCCATCAGCCCGAAGAGTAGCACCGAAGAGAGTTCAAAGCCAGCTCTAAATCCAGACCCATGTGCTCCAACGATGCTATCATAGTTTATCGACTTGATCAATCCTACGATGATCAGCATAATGGACCAGCCGAGAAAAAAGTGTTGCCATTTCATTATTTCCGTTCTTTAGTTTTCTCCCCCGTAGCTTTAATCACTTCTTCCACCTTATCATTAGGTACCGTCATCGAAAGCGTGTAGTGCGCAATTTTCCAACCGTTCACCCCGTCGCGTTTTACCACGGCGGTGCCCCGGCAGGGCCCCATCCAGGTGTCCAGCACCTCATCCCAGTAGGCTACTTGCTGATCTGGGTTGTAGAAAATATGGCGTTCGGTGGCGTTAAAGTCCCAGGCTTTACCACGGGCAAAGTAAGGCGCGGCGAAGCCGAGGAACTGTTCCTTGGTCCAGTGCTCTGTTTTGTCGGTTCCGATGTAGATGGCGTCGTCGGCCATGCTGTCGAAGAATACGGTGGAATCGGCGTTGGCTGCGGCCAGGTGCCAGTTGGTGGCGAGCGCTTCGATGGCATCGCGGGGAGATTGATCCGAGACGGGGATGCAGTCGCCCTTAGCGTCGCGGCGGGTATCGGTTATGTGCAGCACGCGCCACTGGCCTTCCTCCCCGTCTTTGACGAGCTGGAAGGTGTTGACACCGCAGTGGTGAAGCTCGCCTTTATAGTTGAACACGTAGGGCGTCCAGGCGCTGGCGAGGTGCCCGTCGATGTTGACCTCGGTGTAGTGCAGGGTCTCTTCCCAGTCGCCGGCCTCGGCTTTTTGCATGCCCCGGAACCAGCCGTTGATGCTACCGGCGCTAACGACGGTTTTGCCGTCGGGCTTAGTTACTACGGAGTGAAGGGTGGCGTCCGGGTGGAAATAGGTGCGCAATCCGGTCGTGTCACCGGCCTTCATGTGGTCGAACATGGTGGTGATGGTGGCTTGCGGGGTGTGTTGGGCGCGGACGCCGGTGCAAACAAAAAGCAGAAGAGCAAGGAAAGGTAGACTGCGCATAAACTATTGGTTGAATGGAAAGCTAAGGTAAGCACTACTTTATCGTAAATTTGCGGTGCCTTACAGATCCCGGAGGGATCAAATCGTTTTAACCCCGGTCGAAGCAAGCTGCGCAGCAGCGAGCGTAGCCCGGGGAGACCAAGCCACCTAACCCCGGTCGAAGCAAGCTGCGCAGCAGCGAGCGNCCGGGGAGACCAAGCCACCTAACCCCGGTCGAAGCAAGCTGCGCAGCAGCGAGCGTAGTCCGGGGAGACCAAGCCACCTAACCCCAGACGAAGCAAGCTGCGCAGCAGCAAGCGTAGTCTGGAGACTTCTCCAAGAGATGTCCTACTGATCCTGTAGGGATCGAACCATAGTTATCCCGGACGAAGCAAGCCGCGCAGTGGCGAGCGTAGTCCGGGGAGATTAAATCCACTTAATCCCGGTCGAAGCAAGCCGCGCAGCGGCAAGCATAGTCCGGGGAGTCAAGCCCCACCACTCCAACCATGCCCGCCACCACCACACTCCCCTCGCTTACCTACACCAAGTACCAAACGAAACCAGCTACCCAGCTGGCCCTCTTCAAACAACTCCTGCGTCCGCGCCTGATCGAAGAGAAAATGCTCAAGCAACTACGCCAGGGCATCATCAGCAAGTGGTTTGCCGGCATCGGCCAGGAAGCCATTAGCGTGGGCTGCACCGCGGCCCTCAACGATGATGAGTACCTCTTCACGATGCACCGAAACCTGGGCGTATTTACCACCCGTAATGTGCCGCTGCCGCAGCTCTTCGCCCAGTGGCAGGGCAAACCCGGCGGGTTCACCGAAGGGCGCGACCGAAGTTTTCACTTCGGCAGCCAGGAGCACAAGATCGTAGGCATGATCTCCCATCTCGGTCCGCAACTCTCGCTGGCAGCAGGCGTTGCCCTGCGGCACAAGCTGATGGGAGAGCGAAAGGTTAGCCTTGCCTTTACCGGCGATGGTGGCACCAGCCAGGGTGAATTTCACGAAGCACTTAACACGGCGGCGGTATGGAAACTCCCCGTCATCTTCGTGGTGGAAAACAACGGTTGGGGCCTGAGCACACCCGTCAGCGAACAATATGCCTGTAACACCCTGGCCGACCGGGGTGTCGGCTACGGCATGCGCTCCCTGACCATCGACGGGAACAATATCCTTGAGGTCTACGAAACCGTCAGTAAGCTAGCCGCTGAACTGCGGGAAAACCCCGAGCCAATCCTGCTGGAATGTTTAACCTACAGAGTGCGCGGTCACGAGGAAGCCAGCGGCGTGAAGTACGTACCGCAAGACGAAATCGAAGCCTGGACGGCCCGCGACCCCCTCAATAATTTTGCGGATCACCTTATTGAAAAAGGATTCCTGACGGCAACAGACCGCAAAGCCCTCGAAAAAAACATTAAGAAAGAGATCGAGGATGGCCTGAAGGCCGCCGGAGCGATGCCCGAAACGGTGGGGGATGTAGACCGGGAGTTGGCGGCCATGTATGCTCCTTTAACTTCCACGGCACCTGCGGCCGCGCCCGGAAATGCTTCTACTGAGATGCGCGTCATCGACGCCATCTCCGACGGTCTTCGTGAAGGCATGCGCGCCCACGATGACCTGGTGCTGATGGGGCAGGACATTGCCGATTACGGCGGCGTCTTCAAAATTACCGACGGTTTCATGGCGGAGTTTGGCGCCGAGCGTGTCCGCAACACCCCGCTGTGTGAAAGTGCGATCATCGGCATCGGCCTGGGGCTGAGCATCGCTGGCGGCAAGGCGATGGTGGAAATGCAGTTTGGTGACTTCGTCACCTGCGGCTTCAACCAGATTGTGAACAACCTGGCCAAACTGAACTACCGCTGGGGGCAGAACGCCGACGTTACCGTCCGCCTGCCCGTTGGCGGTGGCGTAGGAGCCGGCCCCTACCACAGCCAGACGATGGAAGCCTGGTTTACCTCGGTACCCGGTCTGAAAATAGTTTATCCCAGTAACCCGGCCGACGCTAAAGGCTTACTCACCGCAGCACTGGCCGACCCTAACCCCGTACTCTACTTCGAACACAAAGCCCTGTACCGCTCCCTGAGCGGCCAGGTGCCTGCCGGCTACTATACCACGGAAATCGGCAAAGCGGCCATTGCTCGTTCCGGTAACGACCTAAGCATCATCACCTACGGCATGGGCGTACACTGGGCCCTTAAAGCCGTCGAAGAACTTGGTGTCGATGCTGAGATTATCGACCTGAGGACCCTTGCTCCACTGGACTACGCAGCGATTGCAGCCACGGTTAAGAAAACAAGCCGCGCGCTTATCCTCCACGAGGCCAGCCTCACCGGTGGCTTCGGCGGTGAGCTCGCCGCCTGGATTGGCGAACACTGCTTTGAAGACCTTGATGCCCCCGTCCGCCGCCTGGCGGCACTGGATACGCCGGTACCCTTCGCCGCAGCGCTGGAAACGGATTATATGCCGGAGGCACGGTTGCAGGGGGCTTTGGAAGATTTGCTGGCGTATTGATCTTTATTGGGTTGAGCGCCTGTGGCGCGATCTTATTTTTAAATCGCGCCACAGGTGCTCAACCCAACTTGAATACTCAGAACCGCTGGGTAAGCTTTTTCTCCGACTTCCTGAAGTACTAAACGACGTGCTTCGCAGTACTTCGTATTCGGCAGCTAACCAGTGTAATCTTTCTTTACCTTCGCACAAAATTTGACAACTATGAAATTAAGCGAAATCCTGGCCGTAAGCGGTCTCCCCGGTCTGTACAAAGTAGTGACCGAACGTAAGGGCGGCCTGATCATTGAAAGCCTGGCCGACGGTAAGCGTCGTTTTGCTCCGCAACGCAAGCACCAGTTTGCCCCGTTGGAAAGCATGGCTATGTTTACTGACGACGGAGAAGCAGAACCACTGAGTAAGCTCTTCGCCCGGATGAACGAACAGGCGGAAGATAACCCAGCACCGGAGACCAAGGCAAGTAAAGACGTCATGTTCGAGTACCTCGCCGATGTACTTCCGAACTTCGATAAAGAACAAGTTCACGTTTCCGATATCAAGCGCCTGCTGAAGTGGTACCACTTCATTAAGGACAATGATCTGTTTGGGGGCATGGAGGAAGAAGAGTAGTCGAATAGTTCATAGTTCAATAGCCTGTAGCGTCCGACTATTGAACTATGAACTACTACACTATGAACGCTCAGCTACCGCTGATTACTAGGGTGAAAGCTCATGATTGTTTCCCGCAGAAAGTCCGTATCCAGGTGGGTATAGATTTCGGTGGTTAGGATGGATTCATGGCCGAGCATCTCCTGCACTGCGCGCAGGTCTGCTCCACCCTCGATCAGGTGCGTAGCAAAAGAATGGCGGAAGGTGTGTGGACTCACGTTCTTCTCTATACCGGCTTCTGCGGCATATTTTTTGACAGCGGTGAATACGCTGATCCGGCTAAGGCTACCGCCTCTGCGATTCAGGAAAACAAAGTTTTCAGCTTCCGGCTTGATGACGGGCAGCACCTTGCGAACATACTCGAGGTAAATTTCCACGTGGTGGATGGCTTCGCCGCCGATGGGGACGATGCGTTCTTTGTTGCCCTTACCGGTTACGCGAATGAAGCCCTGATCGAAATAAAGATTAGTCAGCTTAAGGTCGGTCGCTTCGGAGACGCGGAGGCCACAGGCGTAAAGGGTTTCCAGCAGCGCCCGGTCACGCAGTCCGTGGTCATAACTAAGGTCGATGACGCCGAGCAGATCGCGGACCTCCTGATAGGTAAGTACCTCCGGGATTTTACGCCCCAGCTTAGGGGCTTTTAGCAGCTCAGTGGGGTCGGAGGGGATGATCTTTTCGTCGAGCAGATAACCAAAAAAGGTCTTCAGGGCGGAGATGAGCCGGGCCTGCGAACGCGGGCCGAGGCCGAGTTCTGCCAGGTATTGGATGAAATCATCGAGGTGGAAGCGTTCGATCCGGTCGGGGTTCATTTCCCAGCCACGCAGGTCCAGGTACGCCGGTAATTTCTCCAGGTCAGAGCGATAGGCCGACAGCGTATGGTCGGAGTAGCCCCGGTTTAGTTTTAGGTAGGCGGCGAAGGTGGTGAAGTTTGTCTTCCAGGCGGAGTTCATTGTGGGCAAGATACGGGTTTTGGGGAGCTGGAGAGAGTTTTCGAGTTGGTGAGTCACTGAGTTGCTACCGCAAGTACCGCTCACTTTGCTGCGCACGTTCGCCCGGGAAACGTGTACCTCCCGCTTTAGCCGGATAGGTCTAAAGCAACAAGGAAAAGCCGCTCGCAGAGCGTTCAAGTGTCAATCCCCGAAAATTGCCCCGAAAATCAGCCACCTCCAACTCCGAAAATTCCGGCTCAGTATGCGTAGTAGTTAGTATGACCACCGGGCAACCTGCATTATTGGCTGCCTTAGCACCCGTCACCGAATCCTCGAAGATGATGCAATCTTTCAGATCGACGCCAAGGGCGTCGGCACCCTGTTGGAAAACCTCCGGATGAGGCTTTCCCTGAGTGACCATGCCAGAATGTACAATGTGTCCCATCAACTCCCGGATGCCGAGTTTGTCGATGACAAAAAAAGCATTCTCCTCCGGCCCGGCGGTGCCAATGGCCATGGGGATACCCAGCGCATGGGCCTGCCGGATAAAATCGAGGGTACCGGGTACGATGTTGGCAGCGAAGTCAGCGGCGAAGATCTCGCGGTAGGCTGCTTCCTTGTCCCACGCAATCTGCGTCCGTTCTTCGTGGGTGAACCGGTCTCCGAAGAGCCGTTCCAGTATCTCCAGGTTCACGCCGTGGATTTCTTCTTTGACACGTTCGAGGCTGTACTCCAACCCCAATTCCGCCAGCTTCCGCTGCCAGGCACGGTGATGTACCATCATGTTGTCGACCAGGGTGCCGTCGAGGTCGAAGAGGAGGGCTTGGCAGTTTATGGTCATAATTGGTCTGTTGGTCTGTTGGGGCGAATTTAGACTTTTTGGCGGGGAGTGAGTTGGTGAATTGGCGAGTCACTGAGTGGCTGCCGCTGTTACCACTCACTTCACTGCGCTTGTTCGCCCGGGTGAGCAAGCGCAGCGCGGCGAACGGCACTTGCGGTAGCTACTCAGTGGCTCACTCCTTCGTCAACTCACTATGCACCTGCGTCCCCGCCAAAAGTCACTCAACCGCCATCCGAACATAAATTTATCTTATCCGTTAGCGCCAATGCAACATTCTTGCCACAACAAGCGTCCTTTAAGCTGACCTTACCACTACTCAACAACTCTATGCGTAATCTTTTGCCCCTGTTCAGCCTGCTCGTAACCTTGCTTACCTTCGGTTGTAACACCCCCAAACCAACGATGGCCGAAGCGCCCATCGTGATGGAAGTCCGCGACCTGGACACGATGACCGTTACCCCTGAAGTGAACGGGGTGATCGAAACGGAAAACATCGTAGTTGAACCGGAAACCCCCAACGAACGCCCGGTCTACCACCCGGCCTACACCCGTACCCATGACCTTATCCATACGCGCCTCGACCTTCGGTTCGACTGGGAAAAAGAAATGGTGATCGGTAAGGCTACGCTGACCCTGGCCCCCATTTTCGAACCCAGCCGCCTGCTTGTCCTCGACGCCAAGAACTTCGAGTTCAAAAGCATTAAGATGGCTAACAGTACTGGCCGGGGCCTTGTCTACGACTATTCTGAGGATAAGCAACAGATAACCATTGCGCTGGACAAGAAGTACCAGCGTGGTGAGGAATACACCATTGAGCTCGACTACACGGCCATTCCTGCCCAGAGCGGTGGCAGTGCAGCGATCACCTCTGACAAAGGCCTGTTCTTCATTAACCCACGCGGCGAAGAAGGTGATAAGCCTATGCAGATATGGACGCAGGGTGAGACGGAGAACAACAGCCGCTGGTTCCCCACCATTGATAAGCCCAACGAGCGGACCACGCAGGAGATGTACGTGACGGTGCAGGACAAATTTGTCACGCTGTCTAACGGCGCGCTGACGAAGCAGACCAAAAACAGCGACGGTACCCGCACCGATTACTGGAAGATGGACCAGCCGCACGCTCCCTACCTCTTCGCCCTTATTGTCGGCGATTTCGATGTAGTGGAAGACGAGAAATGGAACGGCAAACCCGTCAATTACTACATGGAAAAAGGCTGGAAAGACCACGCCAAGTCGATCTACCCCCACACCCGGGAAATGCTGAGCTTCTTTAGCGAGGTGACCGGCGTAACCTACCCCTGGCCGAAGTATAGCCAGGTGGCCGTGCGCGATTATGTGTCTGGTGCCATGGAAAACACCACCGCTGTCATCTTTGGCGAATTCATGCACGGCACTGACCGCAGCCTGATCGACGTAGAGCAGAACGAGAAGATCGTCGCCCACGAAATGTTCCACCACTGGTTTGGCGATTACGTCACTTGTGAAAGCTGGAGTAACCTGACCCTGAACGAAGGCTTCGCCAACTACAGCGAATACCTGTGGATGGAGAAAAAGCACGGCCGCGACGCTGCCGACGCGCACATGCTGGATGAACGCAGCGGCTATTTTGGTTCCGTTCGCCGGGGTGCTCCTCACGAGTTGATCTGGTACGACTACGACGACAAAGAAGAAATGTTCGACGCCCACAGCTACAACAAAGGTGGAGCAGTACTGCACATGCTGCGCGGTTACCTGGGGGATGATGCCTTCTTCGCCAGCCTCAAGAAATACCTGACGGACAACCAGTACTCCGCAGTAGAAGTCGACGAACTCCGCATGGCCTTCGAAGACACTACGGGCGAAGACCTCAAGTGGTTTTTCAACCAGTGGTACCTCAGCGCCGGCCACCCAGCCTTGTCGCTTACCACCGACTACGCTGACGGCAATATTATGTTGACCGTAGAGCAAACACAAAGCACGGACGATAATGTCCCAGCCATTTTCCGCCTCCCAACGCAAGTGGCCATCTTCTCTAATGGCAGCACTACGCCGAAGATGATGGACATTGTCGTTGACGAGCGCAAGCAGACCTTTACCTTCCCTTCCACCGTGAAGCCAGACGTAGTGGTCTTTGACCCCCAGCACTACCTGTTAGCTACCTACGATTACACCAAAACGGCGGAAGAACTCGCTGCCCAGTTCAAAGGTGCGCCGACGGTTGTTGACCGTATTCTGGTGCTGCAGCGCCTGGCTGGTAAAGACGCCAGCGAAGTTAAAACGATGACCGTTACGGCCGCACTTTCCGATCCTTACCACCAAGTAAGAGGACGTGCCCTCCAGCTCGCAGGCGAAGACCCAACGGCGGAACAGTTCTCCAAGGTCCGGGGACTGGCCAAGAATGACCCGCACTCTGAAGTACGGGCCCTGGCCATCCAGTTCCTTGCGGAGATGGAGGAAGCTGAAATCGCCGATATCGCTACAATGGCCCTCGATGCGCGTCCGTTCCCGGTAGTAGCTGCAGGACTGCAGGCATTGGTAATGGCAGATAAGGAAGCAGCTTTGAAGGCAGCCACTAAGCTGGAGGATATCGATAATGGTGACATCTCCGCTGCCCTGGCGGCCATTTATTCAGAATCTGGCGACGTTAGTAAGCTTCCTTACCTGGAAAAGCAATTGGCTAAGGCGGATGGCTTTCCTGCCATCGAACTTTTCGACGGTTACCGCAAACTGGTGGCGGTAGGCAGCCCGGAAGTGATGAAAGCCGGCATCGATAAGCTCAAGAATATTGGCATGACGCAAACGGGTAGCCCCTGGCGCCGCCTGGCAGCTACCAAGGCCATCCACGAAATGCGCGAAGAACTGAAAGCTTCGGGTGCGGATGCTGCCAAGGTGACCATGCTGAAGACCATCATTGATGGGATCAAGGCGGCGGAGACGGTGCCTGATCTGGTACAGATCTATGAGCAGTACGGGAATTAGAGCATTAGCGATTGATGGAATGAGAGAATGGCTACCGCAGTTGTCGTTCGCAACGCTGCGCTTGCTCACCTTTGACGAACAAGCGCAACGCAGTGAGTGGCGGCAGCGGTAGCCATTCCAGCATTATTTTATTCTCCTATTCACTTCTCAGGCGCGGCCGCAGGTGCAATAATAGTTAGTCAAGTAGTCGATGGCTCCGCGACAATTGATTTAATACCGGGTTAACAGACTATTCCCCGGTGACCAACGTTACAATTACCAGTCTTAACCAGCGCGACGATTCCTATTAATCGTCGCGCTACCTTTTTTCATATGTCATTACTCCGTGTCTTTCCAGTATTTCTGCTCGCTCTTTTCCTAACGCCCAACGCTGCACAGGCGCAGTTGGACATGAAGGGCCTCGAGATAGGCCCTTGGGTCGGAGCCTCCTTCTACCTGGGGGACTTGAATACCGAGTTTAAGCTTAATCGTCCGAACCTTGCCGGTGGCTTTGCCGCCCGCTATAACTTTAACCACCGCCTGGCGGCCAGGGTAAGTTTCAACTACGGCCAAATTGAAGCTTACGACTCCGACTCTCAGAACCCTTTTGAGCGAAACAGGAACCTAAATTTTCAGTCTGATATCTTCGATGGTACAGCGCAATTTGAATTTAACTTCCTTCCCTACTTTCACGGTCATAAAGAGTACTTTTTTACGCCCTACGCCTTTGCCGGTATATCCGTCTTTACCCATAACCCGAAGACGAGAACTGATAACGGCCAATTGGTAGAATTGCGTGACCTCGGTACCGAGGGGCAACTTCGCGGGGAGGAGTACTTGGTTATCAGCAGTGCGCTTACTTACGGCCTGGGCATCAAATGGGACCTGAGTTACGAAATCAGTATGGACGTCAATGTTGGCGTCCGTAACGCCAATACCGATTACCTCGACGACGTTAGTACCACTTACCCGGACATCTCGGACCTACGTCGCAGCCGTGGCCCCGTGGCCGTCGAACTCTCCGACCGTGGTATTGCCCTTGATGACGAAGGCGATCGCATTGATCGCGAAGGCCAGCAACGGGGAGACGATACGGTCAACGATCGCTATATTTTCGTCGGTGTCGGTATCAACTATTACTTTGGTGACGTACGCTGTCCGGATTACGGACATAAGAAGAGCCGCCGCAGGCGGAGATAGTCAGATAGTCAAGTAGTTCATAGTCAAATAGTACTTTGTCCGATGCTCGCTTCGCTCGTGCGGCTGCGCCATTTTGAAGGCCTCCTTCTTCCTGCCACGGTCCTCTGTGAGGACTAATAGCTGCGTAGCAGCCTCCCGATTTATCGTGAACATTCAGCACCGCCGAAGTAAATTTGTGCTACCCTACTACGAAATGTGCGAAATAGCCGGGTCGTGGTAGTAACGCAAGCCCAACAGACCAATACGACCAAAATGACCGCCCAAACCACCTTCACTCTCCAGCCCCGCTCCCGCGGCTACCACATCGTCACCCAGGAGGTGATGAACCAATTGCCCTCATTGCCGGAGGTAGGGTTACTACACCTCTTCATCCAGCACACCTCCGCAGCGATTACCATCAACGAAGCGGCGGATCCGGACGTACTGGTCGATTTCGAATCCGTCTTCAATCAAATTGTTCCTGAAAACCTGCCCTTCCTCGTTCACACGATAGAAGGTCCGGATGATATGCCGGCCCACATCAAGGCGGCGATGATTGGGCATTCCGTCACTGTCCCGATCACTAACGGGATGCTGAACCTGGGTACTTGGCAAGGAATCTATTTGTGCGAGTTCCGCAACCGGGCCTCCGGGCGGAATATAGTGGCGACTATCTATGGTTAGAGAACCCTTCTAACGCAAATCAAGAGTTAAAATAAGTACTTATCTGTTGAAACAGTCGCGTCAGTAATCAAATGATGAATAATTGAATGGCTACCGCAAGTACCGTTCACTGCGCTACGCTTGCTCACCATGGCGAACAAAGCGTAGCGAAATGAGTGGTTAGTGCGGTAGCGTATTCTCTCGTTAGCTGCGCTGCTGCCTGCGGCGGTCAATTATTCTCTCACTCAATTATTAGCTGAATCTCAAGCTAGTTGTAAAGTAAAAAGACTCACTTTAGCTCTTGATTCACGTTTCTAGTCTACCTGAAAAACAGCATTCCCAAACAGCAATTTTCCTTGCTCCCAGAAACCCCGGTACAGTGGGTTATCGATCAGGTAAACCACCTGCCCCCGGCCCATGCTTTGGACGCCGAAGACCAGGGTCTCCTCTATTTCTTTTTTTGCCTTGCTGCCGATGAAGCCGGCGACAAACGGCTCGGTACGAATGCGACCGGCATTGACGCCTGACTCCAGATAGTCATAGGTATCACTACCCGTTTTCAGGCTGTGGTAGTGTTCACCTATACCGAAGCTGAGAGGGTAGGTCGCGTCCATCTCCACGCCGACAATGGCGCCAGGGTTAAAACCGGAGATGAAGCGGCGCTCCGAGCCGCCGTGCGGCAGCAAACGGGGATCCGGAGCATCATCGTCATCGTCTTCCGCATCGTCAGTATCCTTCTGCTTCAGGTCGAAGCCATCAAGACGGCTGAGGCTGCGGTTGGCACTGCCAATGGCGATGATCTTTCCGCCAGCACGGACCCAATCGGTAAGTGTTTCAGCTGCGCTGCTGAGATCGTACCGGCCGCTCGGAAAAATCAGTACATCGTAGTCGCCGGCGGCAACGTCGCCGAGGTCTTCGGCATTGAAGATGCTAATCGGGTATTTTAGGTCCTGCTCGAAGTAATACCATACTTGGCCAAACTGGTTGGGGTTGACATCATCTCCGCTCACGATGGCAACTCTTGGTGCTTTCTTCAGGCTGTAGGCGCCGCTGCCCAGGTCGCCGCCCGACACACTAAAGCCCGTTTCCAAAATGGACAGTGGCACTTCGTGTTTGTTCACCAGCTTGCGTACGGTAGCGGTAAAGTTCTCCGTCTTTCGGTTGTCTCCTTTATTGATGACAATGGCACCGGCCTGGAAGGTTTGGTCGCCGAACTGGAAATCACCGGTAGCCGTCCGGGCGTTTACGCCGGCGCTGAACAGATCGCCGAGGAAGGCGGCGCTGGAAAGGTCGGTCCATGGGACTACGTAGGCGTAAGCTTTGGCGAGGTCTTTACCTGCAAATGGATCGTTGTAAGCTGGCAGGGTAAAAGGTTCGGTCTTTACGTCGAATCGTTGTTGGCTGGCCTGGGCATCAAGGCCGTAGGCGAGTGGGACGGACCAGGCGGTGATGTCGTAAGTAACGGAGTCTTCGACAACGGCATCTGGGTCAAACAGGGTTTGGGCCAGCACGGAACGTGGCTGAAAGGCACTGATGATCAGGTCTCCAGGCTCGGCACCGCCGGCGATGGAACGGGCTTCCTGGTAATCGTAGGTGGTGCTGCCAGTCGTGCCTGCGGCCCGGCTGTAGGCAATACCGTTGCGGTCAAGCAATGTCAGCAGGTTTCGCATTTTTCCGCGCGGGGTGTTGCCACTTACTACGTAGGTGAGGTATTTACCCTGTGGCTTGGTGGTCGCCTGTTTGAAATAGGCGCGGAAGTTTTCCAACAGGCGATCGCTCTCTTTGCTGGCGATTTCGACGGTGCTCAGGGAGGTGGTCCGGTGGTGCGCGACGCGGTCGGCGAGGGTCAGCGTATCGCCATTGGGCAGATCGATAGCGCGGCCGGCGCGGCTGTGGCCACCCTGCTCGTAGGTCATCCCGATGGCTCCGTTAAAGGTGGGCCAGGTATCGCCGTAGCTGGGGTAGAGGAGGTCAAAGCGCTCGCGGGTGAAGTATAGCCAGCCTTCCCGGTCGAAGTAGCGGGCGTGGTTTTTACCTATCTCGGTCTGGAACTCTCCTTGCCAGTCAGTGATGTATTCGTGGAAGGGCGCGGCCGCAGGTGCAAAGTAATACGGACTGGTATAACCCTGCTCATGGAGGTCAGCATGGATGTGGGGCATCCACTGCTTGTATTTTACCATTCGTTGCTGGCTTTCGACCTGAGTTTGCCAGGCCCAGTCGCGGTTGAGGTCGAAGAGGTAGTGGTTGACCCGACCACCGGGCCATGGCTCCTGGTGTTCCCGCGTGCTGGGGTTAGGGTCGAGGCCGAGGGTCGCCGTTTGGCGATACCAATTGGTGTAGCGGTTGTAGCCATCCGGGTTGATGCTGGGATCAAGAATGACGATGGTGTTTTTTAGCCAGTCGCCCGTTTGTGGGTGCCTGGTGTTGACAAGATCGTAGAGTACGCCCATGCTGGCCTCGGAGCCAGCGGCTTCATTGCCGTGGACGCTGTACGACATCCAGACGATGGCAATGTCTCCAAGTGCCGGGTCAGGGTCTCCTGGCAGCAGACCGGTAAGGCGCAGGTTGTTTTCCCGAATAGCCTCTAGTCGGGCAATGTTCTCGGGGGTGCTGACGTAGGCCAGCAGCAGCGGCCGCGCTTCATTGGTCCGGCCGTATTCCTCGAGTTTTACCCGTGGACTGGCCTCCGCGATCTGCTGGTAATAGCCAACCAGCAAGTGGTGCGGGGTGAAGGTTTCACCGAGGTCGTGTGGCAGGAATTCGCTGGGTGGGACGACCTGGCCGATTACGTTGAAGCTTAGAAAGAGGGTAAGGGAGAATAATAGTCCGCGCATGCCAGTATAGTGTTGCTGAATTTGAAAGGGATAAAGCTACGGAAAAGAGGTGTTGTAGAGGGAGAGCACCTTAGCACTTTGCTCCTTCCCCCTCATACTGCACCTGCGACCGCGCCCAAACTATGCCAGCCAGACACGCAGCCCCAGGGCTACACCAAACACCGCTAAGGCGATGGCCCCCAGTCTTTGTACCCGCCGGATGACCTTAGGTTGCAGGAAGTCCCGGACCTTTCTGGCTGCGAGTACTTTGATGGTGTCGGTAAGAATAATGGTGCCAAGAATACCGGCATAAATAGCCCAGGCAGCGGAAGTGTCCAAGTGACGATCATGCACCTGGGAGACGGTGAACAACGTCCAGAAACCTATCGTGAACGGATTAAAAGTGTTGATGGCGAAGCCCTGCAGGAAGGCCGCAAACAGTCCTCGTTTACGCGGTAATTCCCGCTCCATGTCCAAATCAGGCGGATCACGAAACCAAGTAAAAACCGCGGTGGCCAACAGAATGAAACTACCGATGCCTCCGATGATCATACGAAATGAAGGATCGCTGATCAGTTCATCCAGCGAACCAATACCATAGTGCGTTGCCAAGACGAACAGCAGATCACTCAGCCATATTCCTCCGGCCGCAAAAAAGGCCGCGAGGGTACCCCGCCGCAGACTGAGCTGCAGGAGGAGTACCATCAGTGGGCCGACCAGGAATGCAAGGAGCAGACCGGCGCGAATGCCTTCGAATAAATAGATTGACAGGTTGATAGCTGGTAGATTGATCGGCTGCTGCACGGCTTGCTCGCTGCGCTTGTTCCTTAAGTTTATAGATTGGTAGTAGGATTGATTTATCGGGCCACTGCGAGAGGAAGCTATATGAGCATTAGCTAATCCGGACGAGCGAAGCGAGCAGCCACGTACTTAGCTTTACTAACCTACCGAGCACACAGTGCTTCTATCAATCTACTTAAGACCGTTGTTTATCTATTCGTCGTCGAGAATTTGTTCTGCGTGCACCTTCGTCTTTACTTTGGTGTACAAACGGTCAATTTTTCCGTTCTCATCGATGACAAAGGTCGTGCGCAGCACACCATCATACTCCCTGCCCATGAATTTTTTTGGCCCCCAGGTGCCGTAGGCGTCCATCATTTTATGTTCTTCATCGGCGAGCAGTGGCATTGGGAGGTCGTGCTTGTCGATAAATTTCTGGTGCTTTGCCGGCTTATCGGGGCTGACGCCGAGGAGTTCGTAGCCTTTGGCCTGGAGCTCGCCGAAGCTGTCCCGGAGCGAACAGGCGGCTGCGGTGCAGCCGGGTGTGTCGTCTTTGGGGTAGAAGAAGATGATCAGTTTTTTACCGGCGTAGTCGGCCAGGGATACGGTGCTGCCGTCGTGGAGCGTGCCGGTAAAGTCGGGGGCGTTGTCGCCTGCTTTTAGTTGTGTCATATGGTTGAAACGCGGAAGGGGGGATGTGGTTTGCGACAGGGGGACTTTAGGGTGGGACTTTCCCCGGATTACGTTCCCAGCTTCGCTGGTTTCTCCATCCGGGGTTAAAGCGGTTTGATCCCTCCGGGATCGGGTGGGACTTTCCCCGGATTACGTTCTCAGTTGCGCTGGTTTCTCCATCCGGGGTTAAAGCGGTTTGATCCCTCCGGGATCGGGTGGGACTTTCCCCGGATTACGTTCCCAGCTTCGCTGGTTTCTCCATCCGGGGTTAAATCGGTTTGATCCCTCCGGGATCGGCCTATACCCGTTATCTTTGCGGGGTCATCTCTTTATAAGATCTACCATGCAGCAGAAATTCGTGTTTTTCCTGATCCTGGCCGTTGCGGTTGCCATTTACTGGCCCATTCTGCGCATCGCCCGGAAAACCATTACTGCTCGTGCGCAAGCGGGGTTGAGTAACAGTATCTTATTTGCGGTGTTGCTGATTCCGCTCTTTGGCCCAATTATTTACCTGGTTTTTCGGCACCGTTTTGCCGTTAAGTAGGCCAGCCTTCAATGTTTGATTTCAACCAATATTCCAGCCTTTTGCTGATCGGGGTCATCCCCGCGCTGCTACATACTGCCTTGTTGTTTGTGCGGGCGTGGCGGGAGGAAAGGTGGAGTGACTTCCTGGCTGGATGCATTCTCGTCGTCGGGGTGCTTTACGTCACGCAATGGATGCTGGGTTTTGCCGGGTGGTACAATCAAAGGGATTGGCGAACGACCATTATGTTCTACGTTCAGTGGGACCACCTGATCGCTTTCGGGCCGCTTTGCTGGCTTTACTTTCGGGCGGTGACGAATACTGATTTTCAGTGGCAACGCAGCTACTGGCTACATTTTCTTCCGTGGCTGTTATTGGTGCTGCCTCATCTGAGTATTACCTTTTACGACTGGGTGGTCGTGCGGCTGCTCAATGGGGAAGCATTTACTTTTTTCGGTGATACCCGCGGCCCGGCGATGGATTGGGTACACGTCCACGGCGGCTACCCGGGAGAACTTGTTTTTGCCTTCATCCGGCTGGCCCTCATCGTTTATCTGCTGTTTACGGTACGGGATTACCGCCGGTACCGTCGTTACCTTGAGGAGGAGTTTTCCAATACGGACCAGCTCACGCTTTCCGGGCACGGCTACCTGCTCGGCCTGTTACTTCTGGGGGTTTCACTTACCATATTTATTGAAGCCATTAACCTTTTTTCCACACAAGCTGACTACACCGATGCCTGGTTCAGTTATTTTACCATGTCGGTGCTGCTACTTTTTGCCGGGGTACAATTTTATGCCGTTGATACACGGCTTACGCGATCTTTACGGTTTCAGGGCGCGGCCGCAGGTGCAATGAGGGAACAAAAGGAGCAAGGAAGGGTACCTAAAGCAATGGCCGCCGCGCCTGCCTCCGCTCAAGTTTCCAGTCCGCCAGACACCTCCGCAGAGGACATCGCCTGGTCGGAAAAGCTAAATCACTACCTGGAAGAATACCCCGCCCACCTCAATCCGGAGCTTAAACTGGGTGATCTGGCGAAGGAACTTGGCACTAACGCCTCCGTACTCAGCCGGGTGATCAATACCAGCTACCAACAAAACTTCAACGACTTCATCAACGCGCGCCGCTGCGCGGCGTTCCTCGAAAGGGTCAGGGCCGGAGAGCACCATCGCCATACCCTACTTTCTTTGGCCCTGGACTCGGGCTTCAACTCCAAATCAACCTTTAACCGGGCATTCCGGAAGCATTACGGCAAGAGCCCTAAGGCTGCGGTGGAGGAGAGTGAGCGTTAAGCAGCCGTAGCGAAAGTAGGATGCTGGCAATGGAGATAGACATTGCGGTCAGCCGTAGATTCAGGTTTGACGGACTATTAGGCGCAGCAAGACGTCCCAGATCACAATTCGGGACGTCCCAAATACTGATTTGAAGCGCACAGCGCAGCGTTTTCCCGCTCCTTTGTGGCTCACCAAATCAATAACGATATGCGTTTCATTATTTCTTTCCTACTTCTTCCTTTCTTCGCCCTTACGGCATGTGCCCAGGGCACATCGGGCGTAAACATCCCCGCCGGACAAACCTTCGTGCTCGGCGAGTACCGTACTGACGGCTACCGCGCAACCCTGCGTAATGAAGGTAGCCAGGCGGTAACTGCGATGATCGTGGATCAACAAAGTGGTAAGGCCGTCTCCACAGTTGATCTCCCCGTCGGAGACCGCAAGTCCTTAACCATTGCCGATGGCCAGGAGGTACACCTCAAAAACGAAGGCGACCAAAAGGCATTGGTGAAGGTTAAGTCTCCCGTAAAGGGGAGCCAGGGAATGCGTTACATTGATCCCGCTTCAAACGGCAAGTCCAACCGTGTTTTCATCCCTCGCCCTGCACCTGCGACCGCGCCCACATCTGCCACCACTACGGAAGCGGATGATGCCACCGGAGAAACATCCGCCAGCGTTACCCTGCTGCCCGGACAGGCCCTCATCATCGGGGAGAACAGCAGCATGAACTACAGCGTAACCATTCGAAATGCTGGCGCGCAGATCGACGTTGCGGGCCGCGATAAGAAGACCGGAAAGCAAATGCAGGGCTTTGGCCTGGGGAAAATGGGCCGCGAGACGGTCAACGTCCGTCCCAACGAGGACCTCTATCTCATCAACACCTCTGAAAAACCGACAAAGGTGAAAGTTAAGATGGACAAGCCGGTGCGTGGCGTACGTGTGGGAAAGTAAGTTCGTGAGTGAGTGATTTACTAAGTAGCTGCCGCAAGTACTACTCACTTTGCTGTGCTCATTCGCCTAAGGTGAGTAAGCGCAGCACTGCGAATGGGAACAGCGGTAGCTACTCAGTGACCCTCCAACTCACTTAGGTGAGTAAGTAAAGCGCAGCGAAGGGAACCTGTGGCAGCCCATTCTTTCCTTCCCCATTCACTCCCCCAGCGCCCGAAGGCTCTTAGCAGCGTAATCGTCCAGGTACACCTCCAAACTCTTCCGTTTGTACTGCATCACGAACCTGGGATGGGAGAGGGGAATGACTTCCCCGAACCATCCCTGTTCCTCGTTGAGGGCTTTTAGGAATTTGTAGTTCTTGCCTTCCCCCAGGCAGAGTAAGAAATCTCTGCGACTGCCGAAGGCCAGCTGTGTCTCAAAGTTTTCGATGATGCGGGGACGAATGGCCTTCTCGAGTTTTTTGTCGTCGTAATAGTTGTAGTTCTTTCCGTTCTTGGTAAAGCCCAGCGGACAGGCGGAGGTAATGTAAAAGTCCTGGTAAAAAGCTTCGGGACCACCCATGACGTTGATCCACCGGTAGATGAAATCTGCGCTCAATTCCGGACGGGAGGTGAACGGGTGCTCAATACCGCAGACCTCCCGCAGCATCTTAGGTCCGGTAAACGGCACGCCGGTGACGCCGGCACCGAAACGACCGGGGTTGATACCCGCCACAAAGATGCGTTCGCGGTTATCGTCAAAGTATTTTTCGTAGAAGGCCGTCATGCAGGCCTGGGTATCCTCTC
This sequence comes from Neolewinella persica DSM 23188, assembly GCF_000373105.1. Classification (GTDB taxonomy): domain Bacteria; phylum Bacteroidota; class Bacteroidia; order Chitinophagales; family Saprospiraceae; genus Neolewinella; species Neolewinella persica. The sequence goes on from NZ_KB890436.1 coordinate 60,413, forward strand.
CATCGAAGGGGTAGATCAGGTCTACACCTTTGGGAAGCTTCCAATTGGGGCTAAGGGTTTGGAAGTGGTAGTTTAGGACGTTTTGGGCGAAGGTCATGCTCATCAGGGGAGATATTCTTCAAAGAAAAGGGGGGGCGATTTTTATGTGGTATATCCGAACTACGGTTATCGTTCCAATGATTTAAATGATGCCATAAATTAGAGTGTAATTCTTCGCTATGATGCGACGGTACTCTCTTCCTGATTTGCTAATAAATTTGCCATCCAGGGGATATGCTGTGGGCATCTTTGCCGCTTTTTTCAGCGCATCCAAAAATACATTTTGAATAGCAATGGCTAAATCTAAAGAATGCTTTTCAAGGTAATAATCTAAAATCTCGTCAATCTGAGCTTGGGCGTCAGGGGTGTAGCTTGTTTGGTACGTTGCCGCCATGCTTCAAATTTTGCTTCCATTTTTTCCTTATCTTCTTCAAGAGTAATGGCTTTTACATCACCATTGAGTATCCCTTCTATCGCACGATCCGCTTTTTCGGCCTCTCCACCTCCGTATCGTGGAGTGCCATCAAAATCATAACCAGGAAAATCACCCTTTAATTCAAAACCAGCAATGTCTTCAGCTGTATGATGATCAAGTGGATTATTTAGGAATTCCAACTGATTGCTCCGTCAGCTCCTGTGCTTGCAGATAAGCATCAAGAATGGCTTCGCCTTTAATAAGGCGAACTCTTTTTAAGATGCCAGCGGTTTTTTCAGCGATCATAAGCAGAAGCTTTTGTCTTGTCTAAAGATAACGCTTGCAATATAAATTCAGTTGCTGCTACTTTTTTCTAAAGAAAATTGAGATCGGCACCCCCGTAAAGTCAAAATGCTGGCGAATCTGGTTCTCCAGGTAGTGCTTGTACGGATCCTTGATATGCTGCGGGTGGTTGCAGTAAAAGGCGAAAGCGGGGTAGGCAATGGGTAGTTGGGTAACGTACTTGATGCTGATCTCCCGGCCCCGGTAGCTGGGCGGCGCGTAGCGCTGCATCGACTTTTGCATCACGTCATTGAGCTGGCTCGTTGGGATGCGGCGGTTTCTGTTTTCGTAGACCTGCATGGTGGCGTCAACAACCTTCATGATACGTTGCTTCTCAAGCACACTCATGAAGATGACGGGGAGATCGTTGAACGGCGCAAATTTCTCCCGAACCGTCTGTTCGAAATCGCGTGCCGTATTCGTCTCTTTATTTTCGATCAGGTCCCACTTATTGACGGCGATCACGATGCCTTTATTACGCTTCTGGGCGATGCGGAAGATGGCGAGATCCTGGCTTTCTACGCCGTCGGTAGCGTCGATCATCAGCACAACTACGTCCGATTTTTCGATGGCCTTGATGGCCCGCATTACGGAGTAAAACTCGAGATTTTCGTAGACCTTAGCTTTCTTACGGATACCGGCGGTATCGATCAGGTTGAATTCCCTGTCGAATTTATTGTAGTAGCTGTTGATGCTGTCGCGGGTGGTGCCAGCCACATCGGTAACGATGTTCCGTTCCTCGCCGAGTAGTGCATTGATGAAGCTGGACTTGCCAGCGTTCGGTTGACCTACGATGGTGATCTGCGGAATGGTCGTCACTTCCTCTTCCCGGTTTTCGACGAACTCCACCAGGGCATCCAGCAGCTCGCCGGTACCGGAGCCGGTGACCGAACTGAGGAAGTAGGTGTGCTCAAAGCCGAGGCTCCAGAACTCGTTGGCTTCCAGCAGGCGGCTGTGATTGTCGACTTTGTTGACTACCAGGAAAACGGTCTTTTTGGTCTTGCGCAGCATTCTGGCCACCTGTTCGTCGAGGTCGGTAAGTCCGGTGGCCACGTCAACCATGAAAATGATTACGTGGGCTTCGTCAATGGCAATCTCCACCTGGTCGCGGATCGCGGCCTCGAAGACGTCATCGCTGTTGCGGACAAACCCGCCGGTGTCAACCACCGCGAATTCTTTTCCGTTCCAGTTGCTGGTGCCGTACTGCCGGTCGCGCGTTACGCCACTCTGGTCATCGACAATGCTCTGCTTTTCGCCAATGAGGCGATTAAACAGGGTTGATTTTCCGACGTTCGGCCGGCCGACGATGGCAACAATATCCATGATGGTAACTAGTTAAGGGGCGCAAAGATACGGCGCAAATCTAGGAACTGGGAGCTAGTAACTAATGGGTTGGTTTTTAGTTGCTGGTCCCCAGAGTAGGGCGCGATCGCAGGTGCAAGAACAGGTTTTAATGGCAAGGCGGAGGCGCTTGGCTACAATCGGCGCAGCCAACATATAAATGCAATTATAAACTATTTGTTTGTTTTTAATTTAAACACTATCTTTAGGATCTTAGTGCATGGTAAACCTTTATTCAAACAATTGAATGCGTACGCATTCAACCACCAATCAAACAACACCATGAAAAACTTCAGCTTAGAAATCAAATGGGGCCTCATCTTCACCGGCATGATGCTGCTCTGGATGATTGGTGAGCGTTTGGCCGGCCTTCACGGAGCGCGCATTGCCCAACACGCCATATGGACGAACGCCGTGATGGTGCCCGCCCTGACCATCTACTGGCTGGCCCTTAGGGATAAAAGAGAAAACTTCTTCGGCGGTAAGATGACCTGGGCCGAGGGCTTCAAGGCTGGTGCGATCATCACCGCCGTTGTCGCTTTACTTACGCCTTTGACCCAGTGGTTGATCTCAGCCGTTATTTCACCCGATTACTTCGCGAACGCCATTGAATACGGCGTTAGTTCCGGCCAAACTACCCAGGCGGATGCTGAGGCTTTCTTTAACATGAAGAGCTTCATTATCATGAGTTTCTTCGGCTCCATCGTGATGGGGCTGATTTCAGCGGCCATCATCGCCTTGTTCGTGCGGAAGAAGTAGGGGCTTCGGGGTAGCGTATTAAGATTCTGATGTTTCACCCGTTTGACATCCTACCGTCGAAGGTGTCGGCCACAGCGATTGCAAATTCTGACACGCTAAGCTCAAAGGTTTTGTTATCTTACCAACTCCATAGGGGAGCAATTTATTCATCTCCCTCCACGACAACATAACCCCTCCCACCTTGTCTACTTTTACTTTTCTCCTGGAAGGTCTACGTAACCTCCGAACCACTGGTACGCTGACCCGGAGCAGTACCGCCCTTTGCCTCGCAGCCCTTGACCGGATTGATTTTTCTACCGCCAGAACCATCGTTGAACTAGGGGCCGGTGATGGGGTCATCACCGAACACATCCTTAAGCGGTTACACCCTGATGGTAAAGTGATCGCCTTCGAGGTGAGCCCTGAACTATGTGACGACATGCGGGCCATTGGTGACCCACGCCTGGTGGTCGCGCAAGACAGTGCAGAGAATATCCGGGAATGGTTGGATAGAATAGGTGCTGACAAGGCGGACCACATCGTCTCGGCCATCCCCTTCGCAGCCCTGCCCAAAGACCTGGGGAGAGCTATTGTCAAAGCAGCAAAAGACAATCTCCGTTCCGGTGGCTGTTACAATCAGGTACATTATAGTTTGAAGACTAAAGGGTACTACGAGGAAGCCTTCGGAAAGGTCGAGACCACCAGGGTATGGAAAAACTTGCCGCCGGCCTGGGTTTTGTACTGTAATAAGTAGCTTTAGCATTAGCCGTCAGGCAAACTTTGGTCCGGCTTCAACTGCGCATGTTTAAAGGACGGCCGAACCGCTTGTCCGACGGAAAAGCAACAATGGAAAAGTCCGTTTTTCGAGTCCAGGGGCTTTACCAATAACTTGCTGGAGGTACTCACAAATACCCACCGCGCATAAATTTACTTTTGGGGCAAAACATTGAATAATATTATCCCGACTATTCGGTTCAATAAAACACATAGAAAAACACAACCCACCCATGGCATTTACCCGAAAAGACAGGATCAACGGCATTGACTTACACTACGCCCGTACCCTGGCCCACCCATACGGCACCAGAGGAAAAAAAACGAAGTTCTCCTTTGAAAAAAACTTCTGTAAGTCACTTGAAAAGTGCTTCAAAGAAATGTTCAGCCATTGTCCACTCGGCAAACCCGAAGTGATCACCACCGCTGGCGTTTTTGTTAACCGGGCAGGTAGCCAGCACCGTCACGGAACGGCCTTTGATTTCGACGGTGCCTTCTGGGGTGATTATACGATGATGACGTCGAATTTTATGATCGATTTCGAATTGTACCTCGGGATGGAATCCTTCCTTCGGCGGCATTTCGGTATTGTCCTCAATTACGTTTACAATGACCAGCATAAGGACCACTGGCATATAGATAACAGCGTCGGTGTGGCCTTTTCGAAGAACTCCCGTTCCAAAATGTTGTACCTGCAAGCAACCCTGTCTTACCTCTATCAGGAAGAAGTCGTAGTGGATGGTCTCTATGGCCCCCAGACCCAGGGCGCCTTCAATCGGGTAGCCAATAAACTTGGCCTGAGAACCGGCAACCCGGCAAATAGCTGGATGGATTATCTTGAACTTACCGGCAAGATCGCCTTTCGCCTCTTCGAAACAAATAAAGCCCCGGTACGGCTGCTCAACAACGTCTACGAACTGATCGGCGACCTTCCGATGGAAAGACGCGTGGCCTTAGCTGAAGCCTTAAATTCATTTCGTTATCATCCGGTAACGGACAGCTGGCTGGCCAGCCTTGAAGATAATGAGGATCGGCTGAAGGCAGCGATTGCGGCGGTGGTTTAGCGCTAAGTATTCAGGACTCAGGTTATTTCAATATTAGCTCTGTTCTTTGACCGGAGGGAAAGGCTGCGTATTACCGGGCCTCAATCGTAGGTGAAGGCACTTATGCTGTGGTGCACCGCTGACTACTGATCTCTGAAGCCTATGTTCCGAAAACTGCACACTGATAGCTAAAACCTGAATGCTGACCCCTGATTCCTGAATACAAACTCCTGAATACTAACTCCTATCTTTCGGGCTAAAGCCAAGCTTCCCGTATGTCCGTCACCCCCCTGCTTCTCAAAACCTGCTACTGCACCCGCGGCCTCGCCCTGATTATTCTGCTCTTCTTGCTGCTCTCTCCCGGGCTTAACGCACAGATAGGTCTGCATCCCCCCTCCGTCGATTATCAGCAGTTAGTCACGCCCAACGTCCGAATCATATTCCCTAAAGGCTATGAAAGCCGGGCCAACCGGGTTGCTTCAATGGTCGACGAGCTACGCGCGGACCACACCCGCAGCATCGGAGAAAAGCATTTCATGTTTGACCTTGTCCTGCAGACACCAAATACGGAGGTAAACGGCTATGTTGGTCTTGGCCCCTTCGTCTCCGAGTTCTATGTGACCCCTCCCCAGCAAATGAACCTGTTGAGTGGAAACGATTGGGTGGACCTGCTGACGATTCACGAATTCCGGCACGTACAGCAAAACAGCAATGAACGGCGGGGGATCACCAAGCTGGCCTCTTACCTACAGGGACAATACGGCTGGGCGGTCATGTCAGGTATTTCCACACCCAACTGGTTCAGTGAGGGCGATGCGGTGATCTACGAAACGGCGCTGACGCGCCTGGGCCGTGGTCGCACGCCAGCCTTCAGCAATACCCTGCGCAGCCTGTTGAACGAAGGCATCAATTACCCCTACGCCAAAGCCCGCAACGGCAGTTTCCGCAGCCTCGTGCCCGATCACTATCGCTACGGCTATGGTATGCTTACCTACGCACGGGAACGTTTCGGCAACGACGTCTGGCGCTCGGTGCTGCACGACGGGGCCAGCTACAAAGGCCTGATCTACCCCTTCAGCCGGGCGTTGAAAAAGAAGACCGGTTACTCGACCAAAGAATTATATGAGGCAACGATGGCGGACCTCGCCGCCCTGCAAGACAGTGCCCTCGCCGCCCGACCTGCCCTGGTTGAAGGCACCCCTTTTGGCTACGCCGATACAAGGATCACCAACTACCGCTTTCCCTTCCCCGGCGGCGACGGCAGGCCATTAGCCCTTCGTTCGGGCTACGACGTAACCCCGGCCCTGGTGTCCGTTTCACCCTCCGGAGCAAGAGACCGGGTACTCACCGCCGTTGGAATCCAGCGGGAGCCCTACCTTTTTGTCCGCGACGACCTGGCCGTCTGGATGGAAAACCGACAGCATTCCCGCTATACCAACCTGCGTTATTCCGACATCATCCTTTATGAACTGAGGAATGGCCGTAAGCGGCAGTTGACGGATAAGGGGAAATATTTTTCTCCCGCACTCAGTTTTGACCGCCGCCAGATTGTTGCCGTTGAGCAGGATCCTCTGGCCGGCTCACCTGCGATTGTTTTGTTGGAATCCAGTACCGGCAGCGTACTGAGCCGTTACCCCCAGAGTACCCAGGCCATCTCCTTTCCACGGTTCTCGCCAGACGGGAAAACGGTCTATTTCTACGATCGGAGCTACGGAGGTATTGCGATTAATGCTTTAGAGCTCGCCTCAAAAAAGATTACCACCATCCGGGAGCGTGCGGCCGAATCACTGGATTATTTACAAGTTACGGCTGAGGGGAAATTGGTTTTTACCAGTGGACGTGATGGCATCAACAACGTCTACCAGTTGGATCCGGAAACGGGCGTTACCCGCCAGCTGACCAACGTTGGTATTGGTGCGCAGCTGCCGTACTTGTCGGACTCCGGAGACTTATTCTACACGGAAGCCACCCCGCTGGGGCAGCGCCTGCGGCGGATGAGTTTGCCAGCTGAAAAGATGGACGCAGGTCTTTTCGCAGGTCTGCCGGGCGGTATGCTGCCGGCCGGGCCGTCCATTTTTGAACGACCGGCGGCCTTTGCCGCCGAAGCCTACGATTTGCCGGGTAAGGTGAAGACCAGGTCGTATCCAACGGTCAATTTTAATGACAAATTAGGCGGGATTCATCTGCACAGCTGGTCGTTTAACGGCAGTTACCTGGCCCCTGGCGTAACGGTGCAGGCACGCAATGCGCTCAATACCGTCCAGATCGAAGCAAATACGGAGTATAACATTAATGAAGAACGAACTACCAGCGGCGTGAGCATCGATTATGGTGGGTTTTACCCGGTTTTGGGGCTTAATCTCAATACCCGTGGCAGGTCCTATGCCGCTTTGCAGCCGCGTACGGACACCGTTTTGTTTAACATTTTTCGGTTTAACCAGCTTCGTGCGAGCATCGGAGGCTCCATTCCCTGGCAATGGGTCAATGGAGATTACCAATCGGAATTGGTGCCGGGAATTTCCTACACCTGGAATAAACTTACCAATAAAGAGGAAGACCTGCTGCCGGATACTTTTGGTGAGGTGGGCTTCCGGCTTCGGGGGGCTGTCTTGCGCCGCCTGGCTTTCCGGCAGGTGCAGTCTCGTTTAGGGTTGTCCTTTTCGCTGGCCTACGATCAGGGGTTGGGAGAAGACATCGGTAACCGGTTTTTATGGCGAAGCTCTTTCTATTTACCGGGCCTGTTGTCCACGCACGGCCTGCGGTTGGATGCTGATTTCCAGGCGGAGAACACGGGCAATAATTACCAGTATCCCGATCAGTTCTTCTATGCCCGGGGCTATGGTGCGGTGCTCAGCGACCAGATCACCCGACTGGGGGTGAACTACCAGCTACCGGTGGCTTATCCTGATTTCGGCATTGCGGGAATCACTTATTTCAAGCGCGTCCGGCTGAATGCCTTTTATGACTATAGCCGCCGGACGGTGGATCAGTTTAACTTCACACAGTCGTTGAGTTCTGTCGGCGGACAGGTCTTCTTCGATAACCGATGGCTGAATGCGCAGGACATCACCATCGGGGTGGAAGCAGCCTATTTGCTGGATGCCGGGAAGGTGGGCATTGAGCAAGAAGTGGAATTTCGGGTGTTGGTTTCGGGCGGGTTTTAGGGCGGGGACGCGGGTGCCGGGGAAGGGGTTAAGGGAGCAAAGGGGAAGGGGGCGGTCGCTGCACTGCTGCCCGGTCCGCTCATCGGATGCATCTTCCAGCCTGGCGTAGCCGGATGGAAGTTCATCCGATGTGTCTGATCGAATTACCAACTTAATCTCGTGAAGTAACTATGAAAAATTCGTGTCTCATCCTGGTTTTAATGCTCTGCAGCCTACCTGTTTTGAGCCAGCGATACAACTATGATTCTTTAAGTCTGGAAGTCTTGGAAAAGCAGAGTACCGATTTTCTTATGCTTCCGGTGTATGATAGAATTGACGCGGACTTTCACTACGAGGAATTTGATTTGACAGGCTACAAGGTGAAGAATCGGGAAGGAACTTTCAACATAGAAGTTACCATATGTAGCCAGAAAGTAATATTCCCAAAGTATCATGACCTTGGTGGGACGAGGCAGCACAACAGTTCTCTAATGTTGGAAAATGGAAATATTCTGGTGGTTACTGGTTGGATTCGCACCCTAGTTGTCGGACATGAGAGATATAATAACATCATAACAACCTACGATAGAGGCATCAAAGTAAGTAGCGTACTTCTACAGAATGATGTAATTGTAGAGGCAGAACGTTCTGAGTTCGATCTGTCTAAGTGTAGATGAGGATTTTACTCCCCCTTAACCCAGGCACCAACCACCTCCCGCTGCATCTTGCCCACCGGCAACGCTTGGCCGTTCTTCATGACCAGCTGGTTCCCTTCCAGGTAGTCTACGTTGGATTTTTGGACGACGAAGCTCTTGTGAATCTTTATGAAATCCTCAGCGGGTAACTCCTGGATCAGGCTGTGGAGGGTGCGGGTGGTGAGCAGGAATTCCGGTCCGGTCCAGACTTTGACGTAATTGCCGTAGCTCTCGAGGTAAAGGATGTCGGCCAGTTCTACGCGACGATACTGGCGATCAACTTTAATGAAGAGGTAATTTTCGTCACCAGTGCTCTTATCTGTTCCTTGCTGCGTTGTCCCGGATGTTGCACCTGCGTCCGCGCCTAATTCTCCCCGCACTTTGTTGACCGCTCTTAAAAATCGTGCGAACCGGAAGGGCTTTAATAAGTAGTCGCTCACCTGAAGTTCGAAGCTTTCGATGGCGTATTCCTCGAAGGCGGAGGTGATAATGACCCGGGGTTGGTGGGTAAGGGTCCGCAGGAAATCCAGGCCCATAAGTTCGGGCATGTTGATGTCGAGAAAAATCAGGTCGACACGTTGTTTTTCCAGTAGTGCGTACGCTTCCGTTGCCCGGTGGCAACTCCCGACAATGTCCAGAAAGTCAAGGTTCCTGGCATAAGTCTGGATGATCTGATGCGCCAAAGGCTCATCATCGATGATCAGTGCGGAAATATTAGTAGCGGAAACGGCCAAGAGAAGCTTTATTAAAGGATATGTTCGTTGAATTCAGGGACGAGCTCTTCCAGGGCCAGAGCAGGTTTGGACATTGGAGCAGCCTCCCACAAATTAAGCATTACCCGATAATCTTCGGCCCTTGCGTCAACGACGATTTCAAAACGGTCGGGATAAAGCAGCTCCAACCTTCTTTGCAGGTTCTGCAAGCCGACCCCTCCGGGGCGTACTTTTTTCTTCATGGCGGGGTCCAGTGAGTTGTGGCAAACAAAGCTTATGTGGCCATTCTTTTCCGTGAGTTCCATCTGTAAAAAACACTCCCCTACGGATGGCTCGATGCCGTGTTTGAACGCGTTTTCCACGAGAATAATAAACAGTAAAGGAGGAACGGCCAATTCAGGATTGCTGAGGTTGACGGTAAGGTCGATGTCCGCATCCTGATAAAGCCGGATGCGCTGCAGGTCGAGGTAGTCCTGCAAGTACTTTACTTCTTCCTGCAGCTGAACCCTTTCATCTTTGGCTTTATAAATCACGTATCGCATCAACTCGGAGAGTTGAAGGACGGTCTCTGGTGTTTCCGGTGCCTGTCGCAGGCTTAACGCGTAGAGGTTGTTGAGGGTATTGAAGAAAAAGTGTGGGTTGACCTGCTGCTTGAGGAGATCAAGTTCGGTGGCGGTCTTTTCTTTTTCGAGCAGGGTGATCGTTCGGGTTTTACGAAACCATTCCAGGAGAAGAATAACCGGTAGCGACATGATCATGAAACCTGCTGCTAGTGCGTGGTTTTCGGGACCCATAACCCCGCCGACGAACCCGGCGGTGTGCATTCCCCATTCTGCTGTAATCGGAAAGATCAGCGCGTAGGCTGCGTGGATTGGTGCGTAGACGAGGATCGTTGCGCCTACGCCCAACAGGTAGTAGCCGATGCCACGGGTAGCCAGCAGCTTCCGGTACAGAAAATGATGGTGGAAATAGAACAGCGCCAGATAAGGCAGGTAGATCATTAGGGTCTGCCAAACTGAACTTAAGAAAACGAACACAGTTTTGAGGTCGTCGGTGTTACTAACGGCATCGTCAAAACCACGCTGGTTACCAACGGCAATGAAAGCCGCGAAAAGGGCAAACAAGCCGATGATCTTAGGTGCACTGGCCGGCCCGAAGTATTTTCGGAAATCCGGAATCCATTTCTTGTTGAAGATGACGAACAGCGCAGTTGCCGCAGCGAAAAACAGCCCGCCCACCATTTGCAGCCCTTCGGTGTTTTCTGCATAATGGTTAGGGAAAATTGGCCCGAAAATGGTCAGATCGTTGAGGGCTATTCCGGTTGGTAAAAGCAACAAGGGATAACCACAGAAAATGAGGCCCCATAGCAACCGGTAGGTCCAACGCCCCATTCGTTCCTTCAGTTGTGGGCGGAGGGAGACAAACCAGAGCACTGGTGCATAGATCAGGGATAGGCCAAATACCAGGCTGAGGTAATTGCCCATACCAACAATCTCCTCTCGCTCCGTTACTAAAACGAGCGCGAAAAACATGATGATGCCGATGAAGATCCAGGTATGCCCTTTGAGAATGATCGCTTCCAGGCGGCTAACGATTTTATGCATTGGTTGAATCATAGCGAGCGAGGATGTTTTCTGTCAATGTCATTTGTGGTGAAATACTCTATTACAAATGACGCTAACCGGCCTGACGTTATGAAATTTTGCTGATGAACGTCTGCTGAGTGCTGATGAACAACCGCTTTAGTCTATACCCAAACCGTGAAGGTTTGGGATACAGTTGACCTGAGATCAATAGCGTTTGCCGGCGCTCAGCGCCACGTAATTTCCCAAACCACTTCGTGAGGAGTATAATCGGCTTCAATTAACAAACTGACACAAATGCAAATAGCTCTGCACCAGGGCTGCCTTTCGTAGCTCAAGTGCTCCTTCGAAAGTCCGGTCTTCCACTTCCACGCAAACTGCCCCGTCGTACCCGGTTTCCCGGAGGTAGCCGATGAAGCGGCCCCAATCCACGTCGCCCAGCCCGGGGATCTTCGGCGTGTGCCAAAGGTTGGGATGACTGAAAATGCCGTGGTGATTTCTTTTATCGATATCGATGCGGGCATCTTTTGCGTGCACGTGGATCATCCGTTCCGGGTAGTTGCGAAAGGGGAGGGTATAGTCCATATGCTGCAGGATAAAGTGACTGGGGTCATAGTTGAGTCCCCAGTTGGCGTTGGGAATGTCTGCCCACATCTGCTCCCATATGGCCGGACTGACAGCCAGGTTCGTCCCTCCCGGCCATTCGTCTTTAGTGAACCGCATCGGGCAATTCTCGATGCCGATCCGTACACCCCGCTCTTCGGCATAACTGACGATCGGTCGCCAGGTGGCTAAAAATCGTGGCCACTGCGCTTCGATGGTTTGGTCCTTGTCTCTCCCTACGAAGGTTGTTACGCAATTGATACCCAAAACTACCGAAGCATCGATTAGGGCAAGGAGGTGATCTGTGTAGACTTTTGCCTCCGCTTCATCCGCCGTCAGCGGATTAGGATAATACCCAAGGGCGCTGATGCTTACGCCGTACTTTTTCTGTAAGGCCTTGATCCGGTCTGTTTCTTCGGTATCCAGCTTGCTGATGTCAATATGTGTGACGCCAGCGTATCTGCGTTCTGCTTTGCCGGGGGGCCAGCACATGACCTCTAGGCAGTCGTAGCCAGTTTGGGCGGCGAAGGAGAGGTTTTCTTCGAGGGTTAGTTCGGGGAGGATGGCGGTGACATAACCTAGTAACATAGTGGGTAGATTGATAGACAGTGCTGCGCACCTTGGTAGACGAAAACTCGCTGCGCTCATTTTCTTGGTAGACGGGCTTCGCCCTTGTATTGGGTAGAGTAGACTACCGCCGGAGGCAGCTCACTTCGTTCGTGGGGCTGCTGCGCAGCTTGTTTCTGACAGAGGGTTGCACGGAGGGAGGGCAGAGGAGGCACGGAGGAATACCCTCGGAGCGTAAGGAAGCTTCACCTCTCGGAGAGAGGTGAAGCTTGACCAGGAAAGTCTCGACCGATATTGCTAAACGAGCGGAAGCGAGCACAGCGAGCTTCCCCGTGCGGTACCTACCTACTACCCTCTACCGAGCGCGTAGCGCGTCTACCGAGGTCGCGTAGCGACCGTCTATCCTCTCAGCTCCGCTGAGAGGAACGGCTGATCATAAACCCGCTCACCAGTAGCCTGGTACATAGCGTTTGCCAGCGCGCCCATGATGGGCGGCAGCGATGGTTCCCCCAGTCCGGTAGGCGCAATGCCATTGTCGACGAAGAACGTCTCAATCTGGCGCGGTGCTTCCGAGTGGCGGATGAGTCGATAAGTATCGAAATTGCTCTGGTCGGGCTTTCCGTCGGTGAAGGTCAGTTGGCCGTAGAGGGCGTGGCCGATACCATCGACGATACCACCTTCAATCTGATTACGGGCACCTTCGGGGTTGACGACAATGCCACAGTCAACGGCACAAAATACTTTTTCTACCTGGGGCTTGTTGTCGGTGCCGAGGGATAAGTCGAGTACCTGCGCAACGTAAGAGTTGTGACAGTAGTAGGCGGCCACTCCCCGGGCTTCGCCCGAGTCACCGTCCCAGCCAGATTTCTCCCGGACTAGTTTCAGCACACCAGCGTAGCGTTCTGCATCGTAGTCGTTACTTTCTCCTACCGGGTTGCTGATGGCTCTGTCGAAGAGTTCAAGTCGGAAGTCGATCGGGTCTTTGCCGGCCGCTTCGGCTACTTCGTCAAGGAAAGCTTGTTCTGCTCCGGCGATGAAGTTAGAGCGCGGTGCCCGCCAGGCACCGGTGGTAATATTGGAGTCCATGCCGATGTTCTCGGCCAGGTAGTTGTCAACGGTACCAGCCGGGAAGCGATTGGCGAATACGGGGCTTCCGTCGGTACCCGTTCCACGAACGTGGAAGGCAATCATGTTGCCGTCGGCATCGAGGCCGGCACGATACTTCACGAGGTAATCGGGGCGGTAGGTGCCCTGGGTCATGTCGTCTTCACGGGTGTACACCAGTTTGATGGGGGCACCAACGGCCTTACTGATCAGTGCTGCTTCCACGGCAAAACTGCCGTAGAGCCGGCGACCGAAGCCACCGCCCATGCGGGTCATGCCAACTTCGATGTTGGCTGGGTCCATGTCGAAGAGCGTGGCGATGGATTTTTCCAGAAATTCCGGCGTCTGAACGGGGCCGAGCAAATCAGCTCTTTCGTCCGTAACGTGGGCGAAGAAATTCATCGGCTCCATCGTATTGTGGGCCAGGAAGGGGGCAGAGTAAGTAGCTTCCACAATTTTGGCCGCACTGGCGAAAGCGGCTTCGGGGTCACCGTCGCGGCGGGCCTCCTCGGCTTCGCCGTTGGCAATCAGATCGGCCATTTTGGCGGCGTGTCCAGCGGTACTTTCTGCATCGCTGGCGCGTTCCCACTCTACTTTTACGGCCTTTTTGGCCTGCATGACGGCCCAGGTCGATTTGCCGACTACGGCTACCTGCTTGCGCACAGTAGGTCCGTCAGACCATTGCATCTCCTTGCCCTCGGGGGCACAGTCGATGGAAACAACGTCAGAAATGCCGGGCATTGCCAGCGCTGCATCTGCATTGAAAGATTTCAGGGTCATACCAAAGGCTGGCGGGTGAATGATGCCGGCAATGAGCATGCCTTCTTTCATGACGTCGAGACCGAAAAGGGGCTTGCCCGTCACGATCTTGCGCGCGTCTACATTCTTGGTGTCCTGACCGATGATCTTAAAATCCTTCGGGTCTTTCAGCTCCACTTCTTCGGGGACATCCAGCGTAGCGGCCAGGGCGGCGACTTCGCCGTAACTGACGCTTTTGCCGGAGCCGTCGTGGTGGATCACTCCCTTCTCCGTGCGTAGTTCCGACGCAGGAACCTCCAGCTGTTGGGCAGCGGCGGCAACCAGCATGGCGCGGGCCGTGGCCCCGGTTTTGCGCAGCGGTTCCCAACCCTGGCGAATAGACTGGCTACCTCCGGCGATCTGCCGGCTAAAGTTCTCGGTGTCCAGTTTGCCTTGCTCCACGATGACGTCGTTCCAGTCTACGTCGAGTTCTTCGGCGATGATCATCGGCATCGACGTTTTTACGTTCTGCCCGATCTCCGGATTTGGATTGATGATGGTGGTTATACCATTCTCCCCGATCTTCAGGTACCCATTCAGTTGGGTCCATTGGTCGGGCATTTTAAGTTCTGGGGCCATCATGACGACGGCCGGTTTTTGCTCGCAGGACGTCAGGAAGCTGAAGCCGAGCATGAAGCCACCACCGGCGGCGGCGGAGACTTTTAGGAAGGAACGACGGTTGGTATTTTGTAACATTAGTTTTTGTTCTGATGGTTGGATATGGGCGCGGACGCAGGTGCAAAGTGACTCGCCAACTCAGCGACTCACTAACTCAGCTTCGAGGCAGCAGTCTTCACGGCAGCATGGATGCGGAGGTACGTGCCACAGCGGCAGATGTTGCCGGCCATTCCCGCATTTATGTCTTCGTCGGTGGGGTTAGGGATGTTATTGAGCAACGAAGCCGCACTCATCATCTGCCCCGCCTGGCAGTAGCCACATTGGGGCACGTCGTGCTCGAGCCATGCCTGCTGAACCGGGTGTTCGCCGTTTTCAGACAAGCCCTCGATGGTGGTTATTTTATTGCCTTTTTCGCCGATATTGCTGATGGGCTGCTGGCAGGAGCGCATCGCCACGCCATCGATGTGTACGGTACAGGCACCGCACTGACCGATGCCGCAACCGAACTTAGTACCCACGTAGCCGAGTTCATCGCGGATTACCCACAGTAGTGGAGTGTCGGGGGCAGCGTCTACCTGATGGTCTTTGCCGTTTACGGAAATGGTATAGTTAGCCATGAATATTTGGTGTAATGTTTGGTGTAATGATCCACACTTAAAGTGAACCCTAAAGTTAGGGATTGAACGTGAAAGAATGAATTTAAATTACAGTTGTAGTAGTTGATTGGAAGAAAAACGATGCTCCTGGACAACTCTGGGCTGGAGAAAAGTTTGCTTACGCCATCATTAGAAAGTTACGAACCATTCCGATCTTTACCCCCTAAACCCCCATCCACCATGCTAACCACCACCACCGACCAAATACAGGCTACACAAGTAAAGTCATTCATCGGTATGGTGTCCGGTACCAGCATTATCGGCGGCGAAGACCGGGAACTGCTGCTGACCGCTTTGGCTGCGGCTGCCGACGGCATCCCCATAGCCTACGAGCGCCTGGAACGGGAAGCACGCCTGCAGGCGCTCGACCGGATGCGGGATCACGCCAAAGAAGTGGGCGGTCATGCGGTGATCGGCGTACGGGTAAAGCACGAAGTGATGGATGCTGAGCAACATATTACCATGGTCTTTGCTATGGGGACTGCCGTGGAACTGAGGTATCCTTAGTGGTCTGTCAGGCCCAATCTCTGTATACCATCTGCCTCGTTTGCCACTAAACCCACCATCAGCTGATGTGCAGGAATTGACCTGACAGACCATTAGCTGAATCCGTTCCTATGCTCTTTTATCCTTTTTCCTGCACCTGCGGCCCCGCCCTGCACAATTGCCACAAAAAAAACACCCGAACACCGGCAAAGCCGCTGACCGGGTGGAAAATAGGGTGTTTGCTTGTTGGTTTTTATTGGACCGCCAGCTTACCCGTAAAGCGCGCTTTAATCGCGGGGCGCGTGGTCACGATCACGGTGAAGGCGATGGTCATTACCCGGAAGACATTAGCCCAGATTCCTCCGGCAGCGTTTTCGGCCATGTCGAAGCCACCCCACCAGAAATTCATGAAAAAGTGGAGGAAAATGGGTACCCAAAGGTTCCAGTTCCATTCCTTGAACAACCAGCTGAACCAGACCGCACCGGCGCCGGTAGCCACAAAGACCATTGCCGCCTCCAGCATGGTATCTCCCTGGTAAACGTGAATGGCGCCAAAGACCAGGCCATCGAACAACGTGGCGGGTACGAGACCCCAGCCTGCTTTACGGTAGAGCAGGCCGAAAAGGAAAGCCCGGAAGATGATCTCCTCGGTGAAACCCGCCTGTACACAACCGTACATGAACTCGGGGAGGTTCATGCTCCAGTTAAAGCCGGAAACTACTGCGTAGCCAACGGCCATGGGTAAGGTTGCGAGCAGCGCAAAACCTAATCCTTTGCCGAAACCACGGTTCAGGCCCAGCTCCTGCGGCAGGTTTTTCCAACCGTATAAGGCCGCCGTTACCAGCACCGGAATGATTAAAAAGAAAGTGAGTTGGACGGAAGAATTACGCAGGTATCGATCATCGGAGAACAGGTCTGGCAGGAAGTAAGCCTTAATATCCCAGCCGTAGGAACAGAGCAGGTAAACGGAGAGAATGAAAATGGATAAGAGGACTTTGTTCTTAGTAATTGACATCGGCTAGTTGTTTTTGATGATTGCGATGTCCTAAAAGTGAGGCCCGGGGATTTTAGTGGACGAATGGCGGGATGTTTGGCACGAAAACGGGACAAACAGCATGATTAGGGACGAATGACAAGCCCTATTCGGTTAAATAAGTCCCTTCATCGGTGGCGCTACTGCTGAATGTACCCCAGAATGCCAGCGGATTTTCCCCTGGAGACGGGGACCGGTACTTCCGGAAAATCCGGATGATGAAGCTGGTAGCCCTGGGCGTTGCCGGACACCGTAGCGACGCCCTCAGCATTGACGACATAGGAACGGTGACAGCGCAGGAAGCCCGCAGGCAGCTCTTCACTGAGTTTGGCCAGGGTATTGCGGATGGTGGTCTTCTTTACCTCGTTTTGACGGTCGAGATGAATAATGTCCACATAGTTGCGGTCACTGCGCAGGCACCATATCTGATCAGTAGAGAGCGTTAGGAGGGGGCGGTCCTGTTCATCACGCACGATGAATTCCTGTACGGTATGCGCCGTGGCCTCCTGGATGGTTGAGAGAGGTGTCCGGGGGGGTCTTTCGGTGTTGAAATGCCGTGCCCCTTTTTCGTACTTCCGGTATTTGATCAGGTAGTCCATCACGGTAAAGCCGGTGATGGGGAAGACTGCCAGCGTCATTGCGTTGCCCACAAATATTCCGTAGGTGTACCACGAAGGTGATCCGCCCAACAGCAGCAGGTAGAAATAAGAGGCGGTGATGCCCACCAGAGCACAGCCGGAAACCATGATCAGTTGCTTGCCGACGGTCCAGTGTTCGACGTTGAAAAAACGGACGGGAATTAAGCTGGCGAGCCAGAAAACTACCGCTACGATTGCGCCATAGCCAGCCAGGAAGAGGTTCTTATTGGGGAAACTGACGGTATCGGTACCGAAGGGCTGGAAGATGATCAGAAACAGCACGATGAATACGCCCGCCGCCAAACCGGTAAGCAGAATGAAGAGAGGAGATTTTTCAGTTACCGGATAGGGCTGGTGGAGCATGTGGAAGTAATTCGGAAATTAAAAATGGGCATATGCTGGGGGTAAAGGTAAAGGTCGAGCGAACACTGTGCTGGTAGACCTGGCAATTGCCCTACGGCCAGATTTAATTATCCTGCTCTTTATTCTTCTTCTTTTTTCGTCGTTTTATTGTCCGACCCACTAAGCATTTTGCGTAGCCCCAGGATGTAACGCTGAGGATGTTGGGCATAATTGCCTGGTACCCTCCCCACTGCACCTGCGGCCGCGCCCAGCCAAACAATTAACGTACAGCTTGTGTAATAGCCATAAAACCCAATTATTATGCCAAACTTTGATAACAAAAGAGTATTGATCACCGGTGGTTCCGGCGGAATAGGAACTGAGACTGCCCGCCAGTTTCTGGAGGAAGGTGCCCACGTAATGCTGGTGGACATCGACGAAAAGGACCTGGTCGCCACTAAGAAATCGCTTGATTCCGATCGTCTGTTTATTCATACTGCCGACGTATCCAAAGCGGAGGAAGTGGCAGCTTATGTCAAAAAAGCTTTGGCAGCGATGGGAGGCATCGATGTTTTCTTCAATAATGCCGGGATCGAAGGTGTGGTAAAACCAATTGTTGATTATCCGGAAGACGAGTTCCATAAAGTTATCCACGTCAATATCCTTGGTGTCTGGCTGGGGCTTAAGCACGTGATGCGTGCCATGGCCGATGATGGTGGAAGCATCATCATCACCAGTTCCGTTGCCGGACAAAGCGGAACCCCGAACGTAAGCGCTTACGTCACGAGTAAACACGCAGTAGTGGGGATGATGAAAGTTGCTGCGCTGGAAGGGGCTGCGAATAATATCCGGGTTAATACCGTACACCCCAGCCCGGTAGATAACCGTATGATGCGTAGCCTGGAAGATGGGTTCAGTGGCGGCAAGGGCGCGGAGGCCAAAGAACAGTTTGAAGCGCAAATCCCCCTGAAACGCTACGCGCAGGAAGCGGACGTTGCTAACCTCGTACTGTTTCTTGCCAAAGACGAATCTTCGTTTCTGACCGGTGGGCAGTACAGCGTAGACGGCGGTATGTCTGCTATGTAAATCCACCCGGCGATAGTCTTTGGAGCTCCTTACCTTTGCGATCCCTTACGAACCAATCTTTAAGTATCAAGCAATTTATCCCAATGAGTACCACCCGCCAGGAAAAAGACAGCATCGGCTACGTAGACGTCCCCGCCACCCGTTACTGGGGCGCGCAAACCCAACGTAGTTTCACCAATTTCGAGATCGGAGGACAGCTAATGCCCGTGGAGATCATCCGTGCTTTTGCCATTCTCAAGAAGGCTGCCGCCCGCACCAATACCGCACTGGGGGTGCTTGATGAAGGTAAATCTAACTTGATCGGTAAGGTCGCTGACGAAATTCTGGACGGCCAGCTGGACGACGAATTCCCGCTGGTCGTTTGGCAAACGGGCTCCGGTACGCAGTCGAACATGAACGTAAATGAAGTGATCGCTAACCGGGGGCACGTCCTTGTTGGTGGCAGTCTGACCGACGAAAAGAAGACACTGCACCCCAATGACGATGTGAACAAGAGCCAGTCGTCCAACGACACTTTTCCAACGGCTATGCACATTGCCGCCTATAAGATCCTGGTGGAAAGCACCATTCCTGGCATTGAGCAACTACGCGATACCCTTGCGGCTAAGAGTAAGGCTATGATGGATGTGGTAAAGATTGGCCGCACCCACTTCATGGACGCTACACCACTGACGCTGGGCCAGGAGTTCAGCGGCTACGTCAGCCAGCTGAACCATGGCCTGAAGGCCATCCGTAATACCTTGGACCACCTCAGCGAACTGGCCCTGGGCGGCACCGCCGTCGGCACCGGGCTGAACACGCCCGAAGGCTACGATGTCCACGTTGCCGGAGAGATCGCAGGCCTCACCGGCCTGCCCTTCCGGACTGCTGAGAATAAGTTCGAAGCCCTCGCTGCTCACGACGCGATCGTGGAGGCCCACGGTGCACTCAAGACGGTGGCCGTCAGCCTGATGAAGATCGGTAACGACGTACGTATGCTCTCCAGCGGACCCCGTTCCGGCATTGGTGAAATCATTATTCCGGCCAACGAACCCGGAAGCTCCATCATGCCCGGTAAGGTAAACCCCACGCAAAGTGAAGCCCTCACCATGGCCATGGCCCAGGTGGTTGGCAACGACGTAGCGATCAACGTAGGCGGTATGACCGGCCACTTCGAGTTGAACGTTTTCAAGCCAATGATGATCTTCAATTTCCTGATGTCGGCCCGCCTGATCGGGGATGCTTGCCGGAGCTTCGAAAGAAACTGTGCTGTTGGCATCGAACCCAATGCTAAGAAGATCAAAGAGCACCTTGAAAACAGCCTCATGCTGGTGACTGCCCTGAACACGAAGATCGGGTACGATAAGGCTGGTAAAATTGCTAAAAAGGCTTATGCCGAGGACACCACTTTGAAAGCCGCTGCGCTTGAGCTGGGGTACCTTACCAGTGAGGAATTTGATGCCTGGGTGCGGCCGGAGGATATGATCGGTAGTTGAATAATTGATTAAGTGAATGATTGAATGGCTATCGCAGGCACCGTCCGCAGCGCTGCGCTTGCTCACTTTGGGCGAATGAGCGTAGCGAAATGAGTGGTTACAGCGGTAGCTTATTCAATCATTCACCTATTCTATCATTCAATCCTTGGGCGCAAGCTCATCCGGCGTAAACACCTTCCCCACCGCCGAGCTCGTCATTCCCGCCACCACGGATTTCCAGTAAAGGTTAAAGAATGATTTGGTCGGTTCGTGTTCTGCGTATACGGAGCCTACCACCAAATCACCGTCATTGCGAGGATTGGAATCGCGAACTGCGATGTCTTCAATCAGGTTAGTGAACCACGCACCTTTGCCCGTCATCTTTAATTCAAGGTGATCGTACTTCAGCACCATTTCGCCTTCAGAGACGTCGTTTCGAACGTTGAAATCATGGGTCATGTGGCTGATGTAACCTTTTTCTATGTCAGCGTTCGCGGCTACTTCCATCAATGGGTTTACTTTTGGAAGATCATAATTTTTAAGGTCTCCGGTGGCCCTGAAATCACGTCCCTCGCTGGCCTGGCCGAGCTCGAAACGAATGGTCAATGGAGAGGTTTCATCGAAGGTGAAGTCCCCCTGTACAAAGGCAGGATCGTCTTGCTTCCAGGTGCTGAAATTGCCGGCTTTGATGGTGCCGGCGAAAGTGATGTCGGGCTTATCGGTTCCATTTTTGTGGGCGCCGTAGGAAATATTGGCGCGGTCTACCGTGAGGGATTGCAGGAGGATTGATTTGCCGAGCTTGCGGAAGTTTTCTACGGGAAAATTCTTGTAGGGCTCTGAGGGGTCACGTTCCAGACTCGGGTTTTCATAAATGGCGAAATTGAGGTCGCTGATGTTAACGTCGGGAATGACGGACCGGCCACCGGCCATCAGGCTATCGAAGGGGATGCCGACAATTTCGATGTTGTCCACCCGGAGCGCCTGCCACGGTCGCTTGTATTTTATGGAAGTCAGGAATGCCTTGGTCGTCTGTTTGGGGCTTAGCCGGAACGTGCCGACGTTGAGGTTTTTTTTACCGGTGTCGACCCTTAAACCGCTGATGGTTTCGTTGGTGTCGTCTGTGGCGGGGAAGAATATACTGTCGGCGGTAATGTTCATTTTTGGCGGGGACGCAGGTGCAAGGGGAAGGTCGATGGAGCCGGAAGTTGACAGGCCGAGTACCTCAGCTTTAAGCACGCTATCCTTGTCAAAGACCAGGACATGACCATTTGCCAGGCGAAGGTTTTTTATGTTCACTCCCTTCTTCTTTGTCTTCAATTCGGTGGAAGCATCGGTGGAGTCTGGTATTGCGTAGTGGACCTCCAGAGCGGCACCGTCCACCAGTAAGTCGTTGATGCTGACGTCACCACTAATAACTTTCATTGCGCTCAAACCATTGAGGTTGAGATGGCGGATGGTACCGAAAACGCGTCTGCTTCCGACGGCCTGGTCCAAGCGGACACTGTCCAACTTAAGTCCGAGGTTTAGAAAGCTAAAGGAGAGGTTGCGTGCGCCGACGGTAAAGGTATTGCCGTTTTGGTTTGATTTTTCAATCAGGTCGTTAAGCTTACCGTTGGCGAAGGCTTTGCCGCCAAAATAGATGGCGAGGAGCAGAACGAGCAGGCTTCCTGCAGAGTAAATGAATTTTTTCACGTAAAAGAGGGGCTTTGACTTATAACTATATACAGGGGTATACTTGTTCGACCTTTTATGCTTCCTGACGCGCCTCTTCACTTCCCCTGAATGGCTGAGCATTTTGATGCCTGAGTTTAGGTCAGACGATGGATAGTGATCCCGCACATCACTTTCTTTACTTATTCGTCTTTAACCTTAGAGCGAGACGACCGAGGGTCGTTGAGTAGTATGCAGAGCTACCCACTACGAACTACCGACTACCCACTAATTAAGCTTCTTCCAAAACACCACCTTATCATCCCCCTCCTGGTAATAATCCCGGATTCGGGCCTCCACGGCATAGCCGTGCTGGTCATAGAACTTGCGCGTCAGCTCAAAGCCTTCGAGGCCGGAGGTTTCAATGATCAGGATGCGCTGACCCTGGCCGATTAACTCCTGCTCAACGTAATTCAGTATGGCGGAGCCGTGGCCTTTGCCTTGTTGATCGGCAAGAACACCGATGAAGTAGAGGTTCCATACACCGTCAGCAAAGGTCTCAGGCGCGTAGTAGGCAGCAGCCTTTATTTGGTCGCCCGCCCGTAAAGCGATCCATTGGTGGCCCTCCAACTCGCCGGAGAGGAAGGCGTCGATCATGCCGCCCAGTTCGCCTAGCTCCTCTGGTTGGAAAAGGCCACAGGATTCAGCGACTTGGAGCAGGGAGGGTTTGTCGGCTACGGTGGCTGTCGAAATATTCATCAGGCAAAAGTACGCAGATGAAAAGACGACCTCCGGTATATTGCTTTTTAAAAGCTTACTTTTTGCACCTGCGACCCCGCCTGGAAATCTTACTAAAACCGTGGGTCCTGCATCAATTCCCAGTCTGTTAACGTCTCCAGGAAAGCGATCACGTCGGCCATCTCTTCGTTTGACATCGTAATGGCGTTGTCAAGACTTGGATCAAGACTTGTGGAAGCGCGAATGCCCGATCGGTAATGCTCCAGCACGGCTTCGAGGGAGGCAAATCGGCCGTCGTGCATGTACGGCCCGGTCCGCGCAACGTTGCGAAGGGAAGGTACCCTGAATTTTCCCCGGTCCGACTCAGTTTCGGTAATGAGGCTACGCCCCGCATCCTGTGTTTCGGCAACGTCGAGACCATTATTACGGTAGCTCTTGTCCGTAAATAGTACGCCGGTATGGCAACTGCTGCAGTTGGTGTTGAAAAATGCGGCACCTCTTTCTTCGGCCGGCGTGAAAGTGGCATTGTTCCGTTTCAGGACAACGTCGTCGTATTTGCTGCGGTCGGAGACCAGCATCAATTGATATTGGCTAAGCGCCTGGAGGAGTAACCCGGAGGTGATGGTGTCTTGGCCGAAGGCCCGTTGGAAATCATTCCGGTAGCCGTTGTCTGCCCTGAGTTTGGCGACTACCCCCTCCAGTGTCTCGTCCATTTCAAACGGACTGGTGATGGCGTTGATCGGTACGAAATCAAGGTGGGTAATACCCCCATCCAGCATGAATTCCTGCGTGAAGGCCAGGTTAAAAAGCCCGGGGGCATTGCGTATACCTTCCCGTTCGTCGACACCGAGGCTGAGCCGGTGCTGGGGATCGGCAAAAGCAACTGCCTGTTGGTGGCAGGTGGAACAGCTTACCGAGTTGTTGCTAGAGAGCCGGACATCTTCAAACAAGCGTTTACCAAGTAGAAACCCGGCTTCAGTAACGGGGTTACGTTCAAAGTCGTAGGTCGGCGGTGGGAAGTGCTCCGGTACTAAGAACGAGTAGGTAGTATCCGGTGAAACTTCGTTAGGCTGACAACTCAGTAAAAGGAAAACTGGCAGGAGGGAGATCAGAAGACGCATGGAAGCAGTTTTTAAGGCTAAGAAGGCAATTTTGGGTTTCAGCGGCCAGCATTCAGCGATCAGTATGCAGAGGACAGGGTGTTGAATCCTGCCTGCTGAATACTGAGCACTGCTTGCTGAAACCTGACCGCTGAAACCCAGAGGCTACTGATGAATATGGTCGTAACGGAAAGCTGCTGCGGCGTTCTTGGCCATTGCTGCGCCGTCCGTCGGGCGATGTATGTTCACGTTGTCGGTGGCGAAATTGACGGTCGCTTCGGGGCCTTCAAACAGGGCTTTTACGTCCAGTTCCAAGTGAGCGGTAGGACTGAGGTCGGCCGCTACGCGGGCGTTCGTGTCGAAGTCCAGTTCAACGCGTTGGTTGTTATACACGAAAGGCGTATTAGCGATGTTCTTCCAACCGCCGAGGTGAAAAACGATGCCAGCTTCGTTGTCAGAGACTATGGAGTTACCGGAAGCACCACCGGGGCTGGCGGGGCTTTGGCCCTCCACTTTCAAGGCGACGTAGCCGGAGTTCCAGTTCCAGAACATGCCGCTGGTGGCGGGGTCTAGCGAGCCACCAGCCGCGCCTTCCAGTACGCCGGTACTGTCCACTCCCAATAAGAAACTGATCTTATTGTACTGCCCGGCGGGCACGTCTTTGAGGTCGAAAATGCGGCTGGAAGCATCAGCGGCATCAATGAGGTAGTAGCCTTTTGCGTCAATAGCCGTTACGCTCATCGGGTCTTCGAACCGCTCACCGTTCGGGCCTTCCAATACGACTTCGCTGATGTAGTAGCGGAGGAAGGTAAGGTTGTAATTGTGGCCCATTCCGTTGACGTAGGGGTACTCGGTGGCACCTACCGCAGCGAGACTGAAACTGCTTTGATTGTCTTGTGGGCCCATTACGTTTTCGAATTCTACTTCGAAGGTGCCGAAGGTTGCGTTGCCGGGACCGTCGTCATCATCTTCACAGGAAGAGAAGGCGAAGAGAGCAAAAGCAAGAAGAAGGTAAAGTGGAAAAGATTTCATGGTTTGGATGGTTGTTTGAGTTAATATTTTGCGGCCACGGGATGATTTTTTGGCGCGGCCGTAGGTGCAGTGATTAGGCGCCAGGAGCTAGAGCGCCGGGAACTGGCCGCTAGCGCCTGGTTGTTAGAAATTGTAGAGGATTTGAACGTTGGTACTTAGCCCGGCCTCTGCCATTCCATCGGAGTAATCCTGCTGGAAAGGTTGATTGACACGCAGGCCGAGCGTTATGTCATCGTAGCGGACGTTGACGCCGGCAGCGGCCAGCCAGGCCTGGCCGCCGGTAGCGTGTACTGGCTGATTGTCCACCGTTTGGTTAGAGGCTGTATGTTCATAACTGAGGCCGGCGAAGGGGATGAATTTCCAGTGCGGATCGTGGCTGAACTGGCCGAATACCTGCGCGCCAGTGGCAGTTTCTGCGCCGAAGCGGTAATAGGTGCCGCTTTTGGTATAGCTTTGGTGGCGGGCATTGAGGGCGAGACCGTATTGACCGGTGCTTAAAACCAGAGCGGTTTGCAAACCGAAGCCGAAAGCACCTTTACCAAGATTAAAATTGTCTGGCAGGAAACGATTGTCCAGCAAGTCGTCGTCGTAACTGCCAGTGGGTAGTCTGATTAGCGGACCAGCCTCCCAGTACCAGCTCCCACCGTTGGTGCCGAGCGGACGGTTATCGGCCAGGACACGTGCAATTCCAAGGCGAGCGTCCCCCATTCCGCTCAGGGTTTCGTCACCGTCGGGACTATGGCGTACGTTGTTTCGGTAAGGGAGGAAGGCGTCCACTCGCCAGCCGGGTAACAATTCGTACCGCAGCTGGAGTTCGAACTGGTGGAAGACGTCTTCCGTTCCAGTATATTCTCCGCTGCTGAGGCGGCTCTTAAAGGGGAGTATCCCATAGTTGAACCCTACGAAATTATTGCGGTAAACGGATAGTAGGCCAAAGCCGCCACCGCCGATGCCGCATCCGCAGGCGTCGCAGGCAAATAAGGAAAGGGGAAACAGGATGGCTAGTGCCACCAGAGAGAGGGTGCGTTTAAGCATTGGGGGGACAGAATTGGAAGGTGAAATCGCAGATCAGGGCGATAAATGGTAGGAAGGGAATGAGGATGCCGGGCATTCGCCAGAAGCGGCAAATGGCGTATTCTCCCCCGTTAATGGTGATTTCTGGAGATGACGAAGCAAAAGAAAGTGCTCGTCGGCCAACCAACGAAGGGAATCGTAAAGCGAAACCTACGGAGGAGTTGGCTCGTCGACCTATATAATCGGGTCTTTACACGATACGCGACCTCTTAGCTTATGAACTAAGCCACTAGTGGCCGTAACGATGGACGAGTGGTCTACAGGGGAATCTCTGATTTACCCTAATGTCGGTGGTTCAAAAACATAACCGACATAGCTACGCGGCGCAAAAAGCGGTATGGTTGCGGGCTTGGTTAATTTGGCAACTGTTGGTAGTGGTGGTAAACCCACGGCATTAGGTGTTGGCAGTTGACAATATGGAGAAGTAGCGTAGGGAAGGGAGGATGATATCTGATCGCCAGGCTCATCTGTTTCCATGCTCTGAAACAGGTCGGTAAGCTGACAAGCGCCATAGCACATTGGCGCATCTTCCCATGCCTTGTTTACACAAAACAACTCGGTAAAACTCTCGTTGGCCAACTGTTGCCACTGTAGCAATAGGGATGTCCTGCCCGCTTGAGCGAACAATAGGATAGAGAGGAGTATGCCGGTGAGACAGGCTTTCATTTGATAACCGTGAAGGTACTGTGACGGTGCATTGAAAGCCTAATGGCAGATGGTTAAAATTAATTTACTAAAGAGATTTGACTTTCTGGTGATGTGGATCCCTTCGCTTATCCCAGAAAATAATTCTGTCAGAAACGGTTTGGAACACCAGTACCTGGTTTCATGGCGGTGCCTGACAAATATTGCTCCCTGGAGTATTTTACACGGCACCTGCGGCCGCGCCCACCAGGTGCTAAAAGCCTAATAGATAAAAATACCTACTACCTTTGTCGTTTAGCGCAAAACATTCCCCCGCCCTAGTTCGTCTTTTAACCTGACTATGCAATTTCTATACCCCAATTTCCTCTGGGCCCTGGCCGCGCTCGCCATCCCGATCATCATTCATCTGTTTTACTTCCGCCGCTTCAAAAAGGTAGCTTTCAGTAACGTGAAGTTCCTCAAGGAGGTGAAGGAAGAAACGAGCATGCGCAGCCGCCTGCGCAACCTGCTGGTGCTCCTGGCCCGTTGTTTGGCGGTCGCTGCGCTGGTATTTGCTTTCGCCCAGCCATTTATCCCTTCCGCGCGGGAGGTGTTGACCGGGCGTAAGGCCGTCAGCTTATTCGTAGACAACAGCTTCAGCATGGGCGCAGAAAGTGACCGGGCTCCCTTGCTGCAAATAGCGAAAGACCGCGCGCGCGACATCGTGAATGCCTATGGCGTGGAAGACCGTTTTCAGGTACTCGACAATAATTTCAGCGGCCGGAACCAACGACTGGTTGGCCAGGAAGAAGCGCTTGAGTTCATCGATCAGGTAAAAGTGGCCCCCGCTTCGCGGCGGCTTTCCGTGGTGGCTGCCCGCCAGCGCTCCGCGCTGGGTACCGAAAACATCGATAACCGGATCAGCTACCTCGTCTCCGATTTTCAACGGAATATTGCCGATCTGTCTGCCGATCAATTGGATACTTCAATACAGACCAACCTCGTCCCGCTTACCGCCGTACGAGAACGGAACGTCGGGATCGATTCCGCCTGGTTTGAAGCCCCGGTACCACAGTTGAATCAGAACAACCTGTTGCTCGTCCGGGTCCGTAACTACGGATCAGAAGACCTCGATAACGTCCGCCTTAGCCTCAATTATCTCGGCCAGAATAAGCCTGAGGGCACTTTGGTGATCCCGGCGAGCAGTTACGTCATCGATAGTGTGTACCTCAACATCACTGAGCCGGGGATCGGGAAAGCGGAGCTTCGGATTACGGACTTTCCGGTACAGTTTGATGATAAGTATTTCCTTACGTTCCGCACCGCCGACAAGGTCAAAGTCCTGAATATTGACGATGACGGCCAGCCGAACCGCAACCTGCGGGCAGCCCTTGGCGGCCTGTCCGTTTTTGCCGCCAACTACGTTGGTAGCCGGAACATCGATTATGGTAGCCTCGGCACCAACGACCTGATCGTGATAACGGACCAACAATCGGTCGGCTCAGGTTTAGCCGAGCAATTACGTCTGTACGTGGAGAACGGTGGCAACTTACTGATTTTTCCTCCCCGAAACGCTGATGTAGCGAGCTACAATACCTTCCTTACCCGTATTTCGGCCGACCGGCTGGAGCCCTTCGCCGAGCAAGCCCGGGAAGTGAGTGGCCTTAACCGCCGCGAGTTCATCTTCAAGGATGTATTCCGTAACCGGTCATCGGCACTGCGCCTGCCGGCTACCACGGGTAACTTCCCCATCGGTAAGCTGGGGAGCCGGCGCCAGGAGGCACTGCTGACTTACCGGGACGGTTCCGCCGCCCTGGCAAAGTATACCCTGGGCGAGGGCAACATTTATCTCTCCAGTGCGCCTTTGGACAATGAAATCAATAACCTGGCCCTGAACGCCGAGATCTTTATTCCGATGCTGTACAAGATGGGCATCAGTAGTGGTCGCCGCCGGCAGGCAGCGTATACCATCGGCCAGGATGAAGTGATCCAGACTAGCCGTCGGGGGGCGACGGGAGACCTGGTGTTTAAACTCCGGGGCAAAAACGGTGAGTTCATTCCCGAACAACGGACGGTAGATAACCGCGTAGTACTCACCCTCAACAATCAGGTGCCGGAGGCGGGTGTTTATGATCTGATCCTTGGAGAAGAGACCGTTGATGCTTTTGCCTTTAACTACGACCGGAAAGAATCCGACCTGGACTACCTCAATGGAACGGAATTAGCCGAATTGACCGCAATACCCAACGTAGCCCTATTAGATGCGGAGAACCAGGCGAGTCTCATCGGAGACATCCGGGAAAGAAACGAAGGGACGCCGCTGTGGCGCTACTTCATCTGGATCGCGCTGGCGGCTTTGCTGGTGGAGGTGTTGTTGTTGCGGTTCTGGAAGGGGTAGGGGGAGTCAAATAGTCAGATAGTCTGGGAGACCGGGCTATTTGGAGGTTTGCGGAGATTAAACGCCTTAACCTCCGCAACTGCCACCATGAAGTATATTCACCAAAGAGATAACTGGCCTAAATTTTACTGGGATACAGCTTTGATTCAACCCTTATTGAGTGAAGTACGTCATCAACAAGGCAGGTTATTAGGGCGAGTAGAAGATTGGGGGTCCAGGCTCCGCGAGGAAGCAAGTATGGACGCCATTGTTTCCGACGTAATTACCAGTAGCGAAATTGAAGGGGAAACACTACCAACGGATCAAGTCCGCTCTTCTGTGGCGAGGAAACTTGGCTTGGAAACGGGAGGGGTAGTAGCTGTAAGCCGGAACGTTGAGGGTATCGTAGAGATGATATTGGACGCAACCCAAGATTATGAGAAGAAACGCTCACATGAGCGTTTCTATTCCTGGCAGGCATCGTTATCCCCTCAAATGGGCCAAAATGACTAAGGTGAGTCAGGATACCGCAACTCGCGACATAAAAGACCTGATCGATAAAGATGTCTTACGGCAGGCGGAGAGTGGCGGAAGAAGTACGCACTACTTGTTAGTATAGCTGATAAAACCGGGCAAAGGAAAAATTGACACATAACCGGGATAAATTTGTGAGGATTGGCCTTGATTGTCGCCCCATCTTTGCATTGTCAATAAAAATAGCAACCTCTAAATTTTTCTAAAATGTTCAAACCGTTCTTCACCTTCGCCCTCGGCTTATTTTTCACCGCCAGTGTTTTTGCTGCGGGGACCCCCGCCCAGTTTATTGCGAAAACGGACGCATTGCTCAAGGCCAACGTCAAAAACGGCCGAATCGATTATACGGGCCTGAAGGGTTCAGCTGATTTGGGTGCGCTCATTACCGATATCGCGGAAACTAATCTATCGACGCTGGAAGGTGATGACCGCAAAGCTTTCCTGATCAATGCATATAACCTGCTGGTGATCAACCAGGCTCTGGAAAATTACCCCTTGCAGTCTGTTTTGAAAGTCAGTGGTTTCTTCGACGGGAACAAGCAGAACGTTGGTGGCCGAAAACTGACCCTGAACCAATTGGAGAAAGACCTCCTGTTGAAAGAGTTTCCCGATGCCCGCCTGCATTTTGTGCTGGTCTGTGGTGCGCTCGGTTGTCCCCCCATCACCAACTTCGCTTACCAGCCCGCTAAACTGGAAGCTCAGTTGAATAAGCAGACAAAACTTGCCCTCGACGATCCCACCTTTATTCGGGTAAATGGGGGGAATGCCGGGTTGTCGAAGATCTTCGAATGGTACGCCAAAGATTTTGGTGGCAGCAAAGCCAATGTCCTAGGCTTTATCAACAAGTACCGCACCGAGGCCATCTCTGCCGATGCTAAGGTGTCGTACTACGAGTACGACTGGAGCCTGAACAATACTGCTGGCCGCGCCGGCGCAGAAGTAAAGATGGAGAAGATGAAGGCCATTGAAGCCATGGAAAAAGAGGCCGTGGCCTCGGCGGACAACCCGGCTGCCCGGGGGAAAGAGGATATGAACCAGGGAAAAGAAGTCATGCTTGCCAGTGAGAGCATCGGTGCGACAACCGGAGGGGGAAACAATGCCGCCCGATACGTGGTCTCTTCAACGATTCGAAAAGGCACCTTCGAAATAAAGATATTCAACAACCTTTACAGTCAGGAGGCCGCCGGAGAGCGGTCTTCTTTCTTTACCACCAGCACGAGTGTGCTGTTTGGTGCTACTGACCGCGTAAACGTTGGGTTCGACCTGCGCTACCGCCGGGTTCGCTACGATGAGGCTGGTGCCGCCTCCAACTTCGATGTGCTGGGCAGCGGCGGCACCTTTAGCCGGACGGCCATCTCCGGATTCGGACCGAAGGTCCGGATCGCTCCATTCAACAACCTGCCGAATTTCTCTATTCAGTCTGCGCTTTGGATTCCGTTGGCAGATAACCTCGAAGGTTCCGAAGGTGGCCGGTTTACTGACTGGGACAGCCCAACGTGGTTCACACAGGTGTTTAATGACTTTTCGATCGGAAATAACTTCAGCGTTTTTACGGAGATTGACTTAGTGCTGGAGGATTTTGGTAGTAACGAAAATGGCAGCATCAACCGGTTCTCTACACCGGTCACCGGTATTTTGAGCTACTTCCCTAACCCAAAAACTACGCTCTACGGCCTGGCCAGCTATTCTCCTTTCTGGCAGGAAAGTTACGACTACTTCTACCAGCTCGGTGTAGGGGCTAAGTACCAATTCACCCCTAAATTTGAATTGGAATTGCTGGCAACAGCCTTTGATAACCAGTTTCTTAGCTCAGTCAATGGCAACGCAGGGACGGTCAATTTGGGGCTGCGGTTTAATTTGTGATCCGAGCCGTTATTTTTGAAGTTGATAACTTTTTAAAAGTTGTACTTACGTTCAAACATGCATTAGGCCGGCTCCCCAAAATTGCCAGGTCTTACGACAACAGGTATATTGTGCCGCCTACGCTTCCTTTATGCCATCCCTCCATTTATTTCGTGCCTTTTCGCTTATTCTTGCCTTCATGGTTGGCGGTTTAGCCCACGCACAATTGCCCCAATATTTTTCAGGTCTGGCGCGCACGCAGGTGCAATACCTGGTTGATCAACGCATCGGTTTACAACCCGGAACGACCGACGGAAACCTCACCTTAGCCATTGATCCGGATACCCCATTGGAGCAGACATTGGTCAGCCTGCGGCAAGATCTGGTAAATCTGCCCGCCATAACTCAGGCAATGTATCAGATCGATTCTTCGGCCGGGAAGCCAACTTCCGTCAGCTGGGAAATCGAGGAAAGTCGTACCGTATTTCCGCTACTGAATCTTGGCGGGGTAAAGGATAACTTTTTCTACCTTCTCGGCATCAACGATATCCACTTTCGTGGGCGGGCGCAACAACTGACCGCCTTTTACCAAAACATCGACGGTGAACACAATTACTACCTGGGCCTGACCAACGCCGCCTTTCGTGGCTCCCCGTGGGGCTACCAGCTGGAAAGCCGCAGGTACGCCGCCATTGAGCCAATATTCTTCCCCTCAGTTACGATTAATTATCGATACAGTAACCTCAGTTTCGGTGCCGGACTAAGCTACACTACTTCCAACCGACATGTTTTCAGGGTCGGGGTAAGTAACTTCTACGAACACTACCGAAAGGTTAACGCCGGGGCTGGTACGCCTGGTCCTGATGACCTTGGACTGAATAAAGCCCTGTTGAGATTTAACCACGGCATCACCCGTGTAGATCAGTTCGGCGCGCGCCGATCAGGTACCGCTCACCAGTCGGTCGCCCAGGTCGTTTTCAACCTGGAGCAGGACCAACCTACTTTTGTCATTGCCTGGCACGACTTCAGGCTGTACCAGCTTCTGGGCCAGCATGGTAACCTTGCGGGGCGTTTGCGCGCCGGGATTTCCTCCAACGAAAATTCCCCCTTTGCCCCCTTCGTGCTCGATAGTCAGGTGAACATCAGAGGCTCCGGTAACCGCATCGACCGGGGCACCGCCCAACTTGTCCTTAACCTCGAGTATCGCCATACGGTATGGCAAGATAACCGCGATCGCTTCGCCGCGCAGCTCGTCGGCTTTTCTGACTTTGGCTCCTGGCGGAACCCGGGTGGCAGCCTTGAAGATGTATTTGATGCCGATAATTTTCGCCATTTCTTAGGCGGCGGCTTGCGGCTCATCAGCCTGAAGGCTTTTGATGCTATGATTCGTGTCGATTACGGCATCGACGTACGCAATGTCCGGGAACGGGGCGTGGTGCTTGGGTTTGGGCAGTATTTTTAAGCCAGCGATTACTAACCTTTGATATGCCTGTAACAGACATTTACGACGAGCAATACGTCGCATCCCTTTTTGACCGTATGTCCTCCACCTACGGTGTCGCGAATTACCTCACCTCTTTCGGTTTCACGGAACGCTGGCGCAAACGCTGTGTTGCCATGATCAACTGGCGGGCGGAGAACATTTGCTGTTATGACCTGATGTCAGGTATGGGCGAGATCTGGGTTTCGGTAATGGCAGCATCTCCCCAGAGTACAAAAATTATCGGCATCGACATTTCCACGGAAATGAACGCCCGGGCCATGGATCAGATCATCGATAATCCTGACCGCAAATTATCAATCCTTACTGCCAACGCGCTCGACAGCGACATTCCCGACGGAGTTGCCGACGTGATCGTTTCCAGTTTTGGTCTTAAGACGTTCTCTGACCCGCAACTCAAAATATTGGCTGCAGAAGTTGCCCGGATATTGCGGCCCGGCGGCCAGTTTTCCTTTATCGAAATTTCTAAACCACCCAACCCTGTGCTGAGGACACTTTTAATGTTTTACCTAAAGTACATCGTGCCCTTAATCGGCTACTTTTTCATGAAGGACGCGACTTCCTACCGAATGCTGGGGGTGTACACCGTCAGCTACGGCAATTCGGAAGGCTTTTGTACTTACCTTAGAGAAGCAGGGCTGACAACCACCTATGTTTCCGATTTTTTTGGCTGTGCTACGGGTGCTCGGGGGCATAAGCCGAAGGTATAGGCGATGTGCCACGCCCCGAAAACATTATATTGTACCTGCGACCGCGCCTATAAAACAGCCTTTTTCGGATGGCTAATATTAGGTGTACTAAACTCCTAAGTGACCCCAACAAAGCTCGGAATTGTGCTTCTAATGAGATTGCGTTTTTCTTAGTGTAGAACTTACTGTCTTAGCGCCTTAGTGGTTGTTTCGAACTACTCCGCAGCAGCAGTCTGCCGCTCCAACCATTCCCCCATAATCGCATTAAACTCCACCGGCCTTTCCATCATCGGTGCGTGGGCGCACAGGTCGATGAAGTAGAGTTCCGAGTTGGCGATGTGTTGCTGAAATTGTTCTCCGACAAAAGGCGGAGTGATGGTGTCCTGGTTCCCCCAAATGAGAAGGGTAGGGGCTTTGATTTGGTCCAGCTTATGCCCCAGATTATGGCGCACGGCAGATTTTGCCGTCATGATGATCCGTAACCCTTTATTCCGATCGTTTACGGTGCTGAAAACTTCGTCTACCAATTCCTTGGAGCTAACGGCAGGATCATAAAAAGTACTCTCCGTTTTCGCCTTGATGAATTCGTAGTTCTTCCGGGGGGGCAGGGTATTTCCCATCGCACTCTCGAATAAGCCACTGCTGCCCGAAAGGGTGATGGTCGAAATGTTTTCGGGATGCGCCAAGGCATATAAAATGGCCACGTGGCCACCAAGGCTATTTCCCATGATGTGTATGGGAGGAAATTCTTTATAGTTCACGAAGTCTTCCAGGTAATCTACCAGTCCGGCCAAAGAGACCTTCCTCAGAGGCAGGGTCATGATTGGTAGGGTAGGAATGATGACGTTGAACTTGTCCTTAAAGTATTCGATCTGGGCGCCGAAATTACTAAGGCCACCGAACAGGCCGTGCAGTAACACGAGGGGTTCGCCCGTTCCTCCCGTTTCCAGGTATTCGAACTTACCTTCTTGTTTCATCTGTAATGCCATGGGGCTGATTGAATGATCGTGGGGGGTAAAATAACGTAAAAAATTCTTGGCAACCCACCAGGTGGCGCTGTCTGGTGCAAATACTGGATTTGTTTGTCAGATCAGACGGACCGTACCGGTGCTTACGAAGCCGCCAGCTAGGTGACGCCAACCAGTTCCTCGTCAACGAAGTACATGTCGATAAGGCCCTTGTTCTTAGCTTCGACCTTACCACGATAGGTACAGCGAAACTTGTATTTAATCAGGTGATAGGTAGATTCGGAGATGTTTACCTGCCCGGGTTCGCTTTTGCCTTCGATTCGGCTGGCTACGTTAACGGTATCTCCCCATATGTCGTACGCAAATTTACGGTCCCCCACCACTCCTGCCACTACCGGGCCGGTATGCAAGCCAATGCGGGCGGTAAAAAACGGCAGGCCAAGTTGCTCCCGCTTGGTTCGCTCCTCTTGCAGGAAACGTTGCATGTCCAGCGCAGCGCGGGTGATGTCGTTGGGCAGGCTCTTTCGATCAGACAGGCCGCTGGCGGCCATATAAGCATCACCGATGGTCTTGATTTTTTCCACGCCGTCGTACCGGTCCATGATTTTGTCGAAAGCCTTGAAACAGACATCGAGTTCCTGCACCAGGGCCTCCGCCCCCAGGCGTTCGGCCGTTTTGGTGAAGTTGACAAAATCACAAAATAATACCGTCGCTTCAGCGAACCGACGGGCCTTGGCTTTGCCGGTATTTTTCAGTTCTTCGGCAATGTGAACGGGTAAAATGTTCTTCAGCAGATCGTCAGACTGTTGGCGGGCATCTTCCAACTGGTCATTGGCAAGGGCCAGTTTTTTGGCTGAGCGTTGCTTGACCCGGAATCGTGAGAAGAAGGTCAGCGCCAGTAACAAGAGTGCGGCCCCGGCACCCAGGGCAGCATAGAGCTGTGTCGTTTGCCGTTCCGCTTTCAGTTCGGCGGCTTGTTTCACCAGTTCGGCTTCCATGAGTTGCTCCCGGGCGTCGTTGGCAATGGCTTTTTGTTCCAGGGCTTCCCGGCTCAGGCTTTGGATCTCCTTTTTCGTTTCGAGCACCCGGCGCTCTATCGCCGCTTTTTCCTCCTGGGTTTGGGTAAGTTCCAGGTTGCGGGCCTCCAGCTCATCGGCGCTCTCGGCCAGCTGTTTATTGCGAACCTGGTTTTCCTGCGCCAGTTGGCGGTTGGTGCCCTGCAGCTGTTGGTTGGAGCCGCTGAGCTTGTCTTTCTCCGTTTCCAGGCGATTGACTTCGTTGGCCAGGTCACGGGTCTCGCGCTCTACTTCGCGTTTGCGCCGTTGCAGGGCGGCCTGTTCCCGTTCGAGCTGCGCGCGCAGCGCGCTCAGGCTGCGATCGTCCCCGTTTTGGGTAAAGTAATCGAGTGCCCGCTGACTGATGGCCGCAGCCTCACGGTAGTTCCGGTTCTTAGTCGCCAGGCGGTTGCGCTCCGCAACGGCCAGCATGATGAGGTCGGCAGCGCCGGCCTTCATGCCGTAGTCGACGGCTTCGGCCATGAATTTATCGGTATTTCGCTCGTCACGGACGTTCCGGTACGCCAGCGCCAGCGTGTAGGCGGCGGGGCCGATCAATTGATTGTCGCCAAGACGTTTGGCGGTCGTGATCAATTGCTTGCTGAAGGTGAGGGCCAGGTCGCGATCTTCCTTCCGGGTGCTTTCCAGCAACTCGCCGGTCAGGTCGTATAGTATCCCGTAGCGCTCCCCGTCCGTATCGGCATCATCGAGGGCTTCAATGAGCTCCACACTGTTTTGGGCCGTCAGGAAGGGGGTAAGGGTGAAAAGGAAAAAGGGAAGGAGCAACATTGGTCGCCACGGACTCCCTGTCCTCCTTTCTTCCTTTCCTCCCTTTCTCAGGGCGCGGACGCAGGTGCAAAGAAGGGGGGCAAAAAAGCAGACAAAGTAGGCTCGCATGGGGCGCAATATACGGTTTGCTGATTACGATGGTTTTTTGAAGCCTGGAAGTTAAATCAGGACGGATGATCTAACTCCTGCAGGCTCAATACTTACAAGGTCGGTAATAATCCTAAATTTATAATAATCGGGCCACCCAGACGATGAGGCTAATGAAGGCAACCGTAGCAAATATTTTGAGTAGCCAGTGCCACTCTTTAAACAAAAAAGTTTTTACAACCCGCCGGGGGCGGAAGGTGAGTTGAACGATCGTACCCCCAAGCCCACGCTCAGCTTGGGTAAAGTCGCGTAGAAAATTAGACAAGAGCGCTTTTAAGGTTATCCTTTCAGGAGGTGCCATGAAGGCAAATGTATCTCATTGTCCGAAAACCACCACCGCTTTTCGACGTTACTAGTCCCACATGCCATCAATCACAACAGTCACGCTACTACGATACGACAGTATCCAGCACAAAGCCTGGGCCTTCACCCAAATGGGGCGCATGCTGGGCTGGCCGCTGGCCAACCCCCTGGCCGGCACCCCCGGCCTCCGCTTCGGCCGGCTGATGGGGAGCGGTGCGGGTAACGGCTTTGGCCTGCGGCCAAATTTCAGCGTTTATGCCTTTGTGGGGCACTGGGATGATCGGGCTTCGGCAGACCGCTTCTTCGCGGACCATCCCTGGTTCCAAAAAACCGTTGCCCGCACCTGCGGCCGCGCCACCTTCTTCCTGCAAGCCACCATGACCCACGGCGAATGGGGTGGCGAAAATCCTTTCACCGCCAACCGGGAAGCCTACGATCCCGCTCAACCAGTAGCCGTTATCACCCGGGCCACCATCCGTACCCGCAAGCTGCCGGATTTTTGGCGCTACGTCCCCCAAACCAGCGCCTCGGTCTACGACCATCCCGCCAGAATCCTGAGCATCGGGGTAGGGGAATACCCGGTATTTATGCAAGCCACCTTCAGTCTTTGGACGTCCGGCAAGGCCATGCAGGAATTCGCCTACCGATCCGATCACCACAAAGAAGTAGTCAGGCTTACCCGCGAACGGGATTGGTATAAAGAAGAGATGTTTACCCGTTTCGCCGTGCTGGAATACACCGGAGACTGGGAAGGCTTAGTCGACTTTCCGATACCGTAAAAGAACTTCACCGGACTTGTTCATTAATTCAAGTTTCAAGCCTGTGATCCGATAGGTCGCTACCATTTTCAAGGCTTTCGTCACTCGATCCGGCGTCTTTAAGTCAGGGCAGGCCATGAGGGTGCTCAGCAGCGGCCCCAAGCTAAGGTTCGACTGGTCAATGGAGGTGATTTCGCCAGAGAACCCATTACAGCCGTCGGTGCCCATCGCCTGCATCTTTGTTAGGTTAAACTCAATAGTGGGATGTTCTAAACCCAGCGTCTGGTCCGAAAAGTCCCGCTCTTCACTACCAATGGCTTCCAGTGCCCAGATGTCGTGCAGACGTAGCTTGGCATCAGGTATTTTATCCACCACTTTTACCAACGTATATAGGATCGAGGAAGCATCGGCCGGGGTGGTGCCGGCCTCACGTTTAGTTTCCTTTACCAACAGTTGGTAAACGTAGCCTGGTTCGTAATCAAAGCCTTCAATCGGGCTAAAGAAATTGCCCCAGTCAGTGGCGGCAAAGTCAGGCCCCTTTTTAACCTGCAGGCAATTTTTCGGAGCCATCCCGGAACAAGGAACTTTTGCGCTATCAACCCAATAAGTCTCCATATTTGCAGAAGCGGTCGTACCCATTTTGGGGGAGCAGGCAGTAAAAATCAGGCCCAGCAGGACAAGCACTAAAGTTTTCATATTGGTGATTTTAGGGACAAACTAACGGGCCAATCCGATGTTTTTCACTTTGTCGGCTAATGGCGATGCCCACTCTTCAGGTGTTAAATTTTTTTTCAAAACAACTATTCTTCCTACCTTTTGCTTTGAATAGCAGCACGTTGGCTCATTCCTTCAACGCGCTCACTACCCCACAATAGCATCTCCACATGCCACAACAAGCCTGGAGCATTACGGGCCATTATGGAAAAACCTATAAGCTAGGCATTTTCCACGGCGAGGACACCCATCATGTGGTCGTTCATTGTAACAATAGTGTGGTTGCTATCGATTTTTCGGTAAAGGAATCAAAAACTTACAGCCTCTTCCTCGATCAGCAACTGTGTGAAGTGTCCATCGATCATACCGGCGGAAACAACTTTACCTACGACTGCCGGATCAATCACGACGTGGAGACACCTCTTAACCGGCAGCGGAAAGCGCAGCGGGCGCAAGAAAAACGCTCCGAAAGGATTCGTCTCATTGCGGCAGTTGCGGTGATGCTGGTGGTGTTGGCGTGTTTGCTGGGGTAAGTTATTGAACTACTAAGGCACTATTAAGGGGCCAATAAGAATTCTTAGTGCAGTACTTAATGCCTTAGTAGTTACTTTCTACTTCACCATAAGTTTCACAATACCTTCCCCTTCAACCGAAGCATAGAGGTATCCATCAGGGCCCATGCGCACATCGCGCACCCGGCCCATATTATTGATGAGCTTCTGCTCCCCCACCACATTGTTACTATCGTCTAGCTGAACGTGCTGTAGCCGCATGAACTTGAGGCTGCCGACCACCAGGTCGCCTTCCCAACCGGGGTATTTGTCGCCGGTAATGAAGGCCATGCCACTTGGCGCAATGCTGGGTACCCAATAGTGTAGCGGCTGCTCCATGCCATCTTTTGAGTTCAACTGAGTAAACTGTGTACCATTATAGTTGATGCCGTAGCTGATAACGGGCCAACCATAGTTTTTACCAGCTTCGATGATGTTGATCTCGTCGCCGCCACGAGGGCCGTGTTCTGTTTCCCAGATAGCACCGGTCTCGGGATGAATGGTTAGGCTTTGAGGGTTCCGGTGACCAAACGAGTAAATGGCCTCTTTAGCATTTTTGATCCCAACGAAAGGATTATCTGCCGGAATGGAACCATCGGCCGCAATACGGTAAACTTTACCGTGGTCACGGGTACTGTCCTGCGGGTTTTCGTCGCGGTTACCACGGTCACCGATGGTAAAATAGAGGTGGCCATCGTTTGGGCCCCATACTAATCGGCTGCCATAATGTACGGGCTTGCCTGTTTTGGGGCCGGCTTCGTAGAGGGTTTCCACGTTTTCCAGGTTGGTGTTGTCTGCACTGAGTTTACCACGGGCTATCGCCGTGCTGGCGTCAGCTTTGTCTGCATCATCAGGGTTCGCAGGCTTACTGTAGCTGAAATAAACGAGTCGGTCGGTGGCAAAATCCTGGCTGGGAAGTACATCAAGGAGGCCGCCCTGACCAACGTTTTTTACCGTCGGCACGCCATTGGCTACCTCAGTGCTGTTTCCGTCACCGTCAATCAGTAAGAATTTGCCGCTCTTATCGGTAGCGATCATGGTGCCGTCGGGCAGCCAGTTGAAACCCCAGAGGATGTCTTCGTATTCGAAAACAACTTCGGGTTCGATGGCGGCGGGCGTGAGGGCCATGTGGCCTTCTGCTGCCGTCGCTGCGCGGTCAGGCACAGCTGTTGTGTTGGAGGTGGTTTCTGACGGTCCGTTGCAGGCCAGAAAGAAGATGGTCAGAAAAGTAAAGACAAAGAAGCGCATGCGTATGGTATGTTTTCTTTGGTGGATACGTTAAAGGAAGCGTTTGGTTCGTTTTTGGTGTTTTTTTAGGCGCGCGCGCAGGTGCCGGAAACGGGACAAAAAAGCAAGGGGAGAAAGGGAGAGACCGATTTGTTACCCCGTTCTTCCTTACCTGAATACTCTTTTTCTGGTACCCGCACTACGGCTACGCTCAGAATAAACGCTACCAGTGGCGGCTGCGCATTGATACCATGATCGCATAAAACAATAAATAGTTTGGCCTTTGGGAAAAGCTACCAGCTTGCATCAATAAGCGCTTGCGCTTTCTGATAAATGCTCCCCCCGTCTGTTTCTCTGATTTTTTGCAGCTCTTCCAACCCGGCTTTGGTATTGCCTGAAGAGAGGAGGCTAAGACCGAGATAATAGCGTGCTTCCGTAGTGAAATTGCCGGGCGGGTCAATAAGCCCGGTGAAGTACTGACTGGCCTGAGCGTAATTCCCCGCACGGAGGTGGGCAACCCCCAGGTTTAATTGGTCTTCTGTGGATGCACTGGGTAGGGAGAGCAAACGTTCTCCCGTGGTCGCTGCAGTGGAGAAATCACCAGCTAAATAAGTCGTCCTCACCTGATCACGCAGGCTATCCACAGTAGTTGTTGACTCACTGCGGACGCCTTCAATGCTGATCTCAGACAAATTGGCGGCAAGCATTTGTTCGCCGTTTTTTGCCATTAAATCGGGTAAAAAGACTAAGAGTAACAACAAAGTGGCGGCAATTGCTAATACTGGAAGGAAGAGTTTCCGGAGGGTAGCAGAACGCTTTGGTGGCGTGGCCTTGCGGGATACCTGGTGCTTTTCTTTAAGCAGGGTTTCCCAGTGCTTCCGGAGCCGTTCGTTTTCCTGATGGCGTACAAAGGCACCGACGATGGCGTCTTTGTCTTCCTCACTCAGGTTGGGATCTTCCAGTTTTTCAGTCATAGTAGCTGTAGCTGCATCAAGTCTAGCTGATTTGGTTAAAGATAAGGGTTCGAAAAGCTTAGCAATGGAGCCTGAACGTGATTCCCGAAGCTGTGGTGGTGATTACTTTACCAATACAACGCCCCTCAATTGGTCAACGCATCGCTGCTTTTGCTTACGCAATGCGTCGGGCTTACGATTTGTCCGAGCAGCAATACTTTTCAGCGGTTGGCCGAGGTAATAAAAGGAATGAAGCAGGTGCTTGCATTTTTCCCCTAAAGTACTCCAGCCACGCTGCAGCAATTCCATCACATCGGCGTTATTGGTGAAATCTTCATCAGCAACCTGATGTTGAATCAAATCCAGGTCAAGGGTGTTTTCCTTTTTCGCTCGTTTGTAATAATGCTGACGCGCCATGCGTGTAAGCAGGAAACGAAGGTTTCCGTAATTGACCTTACCCTGAACGAGCTTCATTCTGAAGGAGAGAAAGGCATCCATGGTTGCATCATAGGCAACGTCATCTTCTGCTTTGTCTTCCCGGATTACGTAATCCATGCATTTTTGAAAATGCTGAAGGAAGATGTGTTCGAAGAGGTGCTGATCTCCGTTAACAAGCTTGTCGCGTAATTCGTTAAATTCAATCTCGCTGAGATTGAAGTTTTTTTGTTCAAAAGTCACCACGCGCCAAAGATAGCGCACACGAGTAACTGATGAAACCTTTTAATCCCATTTCGCCTCTAATAACTTCTGCGCCTTCGCGTGCAAAGTAAGCCCATCTGTTTCTTTAATCCGCTTCAGTTCACTCAGCCCGGCAGCCGTTTCACCATGAACGAGAAGACTGATGCCCAGGTAGTAATGAGCTTCTGTTTTGAAGTCCGTCGGATGCTCCAATAGCTCGCGGAAGATGGCAGTTGCCTGGGCCGTATTATTGTTACGTAAAAATGTGAGGCCGACAGAATAGCGATCTTCATCAGTTGCTCCGGGCATTAACATCAAGCCCTTTCCAGCGGATACCGCTGCCTCGAAATTACCTGAATTGAAATTTTCGATCAGTTGAGCACGCGCTTGTTCCAGTTCGGTCTTCGGCTCGCTTCGGCTATTGTCGATGGTCACTTCCGTTAGGTAACTTGCCATCAGGGCTTCGCCATCAGTTTGCAAGAAACCCGGCAGGAATGCCAGAAGGAACAGCAAAGACGCCGCTATCGCTAAAATCGGTAAAATAATTTTTCTAATGGCGGTCCGGGGAATTCCTGTTGCAGGGCGATATACCTGATGGTCCGTGCTTAGTTTGTGACTCCACCGTTTCCGTAAGCGTTCGTTTTCGTACCTGCGTACAAAGGTGCCAATGATGGCTTCTTGTTCGACTTCACTTAGGTTGGGGTTGCTGAGTTTGTTATTGGTCGTAGACATGGGTGTGGATTCTAACTGAGTTGATTAAAGTAACGCTTCAAAGTGGCAATGCAACGGCTCTTCTGCTTGCGGACGGCGGGAGCTCCCCGGGCTTCTTCGTGGGCAATTTCTTTCAGGCTACGACGAGCGTAATAAAATGCCTTGAGTAACTCCCGACAGTCACTGCCAAGAGATTGGAAGGCTCGGGACAGTAGGTCGTAGTCTTCGGTTGATATGTCCGCTTCTTCTTCTCCAAGATCTCCTGCAAAGTCGGGTAATTCGGTGAAAATCTGTCCACGTTTTTGTCTCCGTTGAAAATGCTGCCGGGCCATTCTGGTCAACAGGTAACGAAGGTTCCCATAATTGATTTTTTTCGCAACTAATAGGCTGCGGAAATGTAAATAGGCGTCCATCGTAGCGTCATAAGCATCTTCATGGCTGGCACGGTCTTTCCTTTTTAGGTAACTCATGCAGTCCTCAAAGTGAACGAAGAAAACTTTCTCAAACAGGCGTTGGTCTCCATCCTGCAAACAGGCCAACAGTTTTTTAAACTCCGGCTCAGATAAACCGAAGTTTTTTTCCTGCGCTGAGGTAGCGGATAAGGAGAGTTGTCTGTTGTTTTTTAGGCTTAATGCTGACATGCTGGTTGATTCAGTAACTGACAGTAGAAGCAGCAGATGGCTGAATTGTGACAAAAAAACTGCATTTTTGTCTTCGCTAATTCTCATCTAACAGAATTTGAGATACTGTTACCATTATTTTGAGCGGTCAGGGGGAGCTTTACTCCTCCTCTTTCTTTTACATACCCGATTAACAAGTCTCCTGTTTTTAGAGATTTTTTCAACACCA
Source organism: Neolewinella persica DSM 23188 (assembly GCF_000373105.1). GTDB lineage: Bacteria > Bacteroidota > Bacteroidia > Chitinophagales > Saprospiraceae > Neolewinella > Neolewinella persica. The sequence continues at coordinate 103,488 of NZ_KB890436.1, forward strand.
TGTCACGTTTGGCCAATTCTATGCTTATAGGGCCAAATACAACGCAAAATGACCGTTTTTATGAAACAGAATTATTTCTTCCTTCTTTTTGTAATCTGCTTAGGGCTTAACACGATCAGCCTCCAGGCACAAGTACTAGTCACAACTGACAACCCCCGATCCCAAGAAGAACGCATACAGATGGGGGTAAGCCTCACTCCTGGTGACCATGTTTCAGAGGAAGTCATCATCCGATTTGATGTAGCTCCCACTTCCAGAAGGGCAGTTACGTCTGACCTCAAAGACCAAAGCATCTACGTCCAGGAATGGAGCCCCTCCGGGAAATTCCTGCGGGCAGTTGCGCCTAAGCTGGAATCGTGTGACTATGATGGGGTTGGGAATCCGAATAGTGGCACAGTCGGAGGAGGTGACCAAATCAGCCTGAATTATTACGCCAATACCAGAGGCTGGCGAAATCTTGATCGGTTTTACTTTCAATGTGTTTCTCCGAGAATTTCGTCGGCACCAGTTATTGGTCAAGACGGAAACATTACCTACCCCTATGACTATAACCCTGCTTTCGAGTGCTCTGATGACGTTAACTTAATTCCCCGGACAGGGGAGCAAAAAGTAAAAATGGTCATAATCGATTCCGGGCTCAAATCACTGCCGGGCCAAGGAGTTAGGAATGGCGTTGCCTATCAGCAGACCATTATCCCTACGAACTGTTCCATTTCGAGATGTGAGCCTATTCTAAATAACATCGAGGAGTATAGTGATGATTTTCATCCTCATGGCTCCTATATCTTTGAATTGATCAGCAACTGGTTTGATTCCGAAGGGCTTGCCTCACAGCTCAGCGTCAGTTCTTATAAGGTATTGGATGAAGATTTAAAAACGACCATCTTTCAAGTAATTAAAGCGATTGAGTTAGCAACGATGGAAAAAGTAAAGCCGCAGGTTATTTCTTTATCCTTGGGCTTTCGTCCACTTAAGTGCGGTAATAGTAGCGACCCTATAGCTGGTCCTAGAGATGATTATGGGTTAGATCCCGATCTGGGACCAACCGATGAGCCTCAAATTAGAGTGAAGCATTCTCCTCTTTACTATGCTATTAAGGACGCTGAAGAACAGAATATTATCGTTGTTACTTCAGCGGGAAATGATGGTCGTAGCCTTGATGCCACCCCCCAGTATCCTGCTGCAGAAACTGGCCTTAATAACCTGGTAACGGTGGGCAGTCTTCAATGCGGCAACGGGATGCGATCAGAATGGTCAAACTATAGCGACAACTATGTAGACCTTTTTGCTCCAGGATCAAAGGTTAAGTCGATCTCCGGTAGCTGCTATATCTCTATTAGTGGCACCTCATTCTCCTGTCCAATCGTTGCTGCTAAGGCCGCTTTTCATGTGACCGCACAGGAAGTTTACAACGATGATGACGTATTGTGCCTCCTACGTTCTCAGGTTACGCCCTTAGCCGGGGCCAAGTACGGAATGGTTAATGTAGTGGGGAGCCCGGAATATTGTGATAAGGGTGGCAAAAGGTTGATTGGGAAGTCACGATCTGTTGAAACTTCAACTACTATAAGCCCGAATCCCTTTGCCAACCAACTGACCATTGGTCAATTGCTTACACCAAGCGGATCTTCCACAGTTCTTACCCTGTTTGATGGTCAGGGACGTGAGGTTATTCGGCGAGAGACAAAAGAATTAACAACTACATTAGACGTGCAAGACCTTATTCCTGGCGTGTATTGGCTCAGTATTCGTTCTGCATCAGGCGTTGAAACTCGAAAGGTTATCAAGCAATAATTTACGAATTACGATGGCGTTCTAACATCAACTTGCCCTCCAGGATCCTTGATCTTGGAGGGCATTTATATATACTTATTATGCAAAGAGTACTTATTCTTTTTTTCCTCATCTCTTGCCTAATGTCTTCCGTGGAGGGGCAGCAGGATACCTCCTACTGGGAGCAATATGACGCCACTGCATTTGAGGAAGCAGATAATACGGCCAATTCAGAAGCAGAGTACTTTGACCTGCTAGCCTCCGTTTTATCAAATCGCCGACGCCAGGGTCCTCTTACCCGTTCGCTAGCATACAATTACCATACGTTTGCCCGGCAACTAAGAATTCCCAGACCCGAACTTGCCCTGACTTACATCGATACGGCCCTAGCCATGAAGACTGAAATTGGGGACATCAAAAGGGACATTGCCCAATCATATTACGCCAAGGGGCGAATATTGACCCGATTGGGGAATCACCAACGTGCCTTGAGAACCTATAACCTGGCCTTACGACTGATGGACGAGGCCTTTACTGAGCAGGATTCGATACCTGACCTAGCCCGTAGATTGGCATATTTTTATGTAGAGGCTGCGAGATCAGCGCGGGAAAATGGTAATTATGCTCTGGCAAATCTGCGTTTGAAACAGATTCCGCCGCTCTCTGAAATTTATGATAATCCACAAACGACTTATAGCGCCGAACTTATTCAAGCGGATGTTTATAGTGATCTTGGTGCACATCAGGCTGCCGTTACAGCTTGTCAGAGATTGGAGGCTATGCCTTATTACTCAACGGCCTATATTGACGATCAAGCGGCGCTGCATCATAATAAAGGTATTTTTTACAACAGAATGAATAGAGCCAGTGAGGCTGAAGTAAGTCTTCGCAAAGCCATTGCTCTAAACAGTGAGGCAAACAACAAACAGAACCTTTCTTTCACTCAATCCAGCCTGGTCCGCTCCCTGAACCTCCAGGGCCGTTATGCCGAAGCCGAAGCCGAATTCCTGGCCTGCCTTTCCACCCTTGAAGGGGTTTATGCTAATGGGAAAGCCCCGGTCTGGGGCGAAATTTACGCCCGCGCTGCTATCACCCAATCCCTCCAAAATAACTTTACCCGTGCCGATTCATTGCTCCGTCTCTCCGTCATCGGGCTAATGGCAGAACCCGCCTTCCAGGGACCGGCCGACCTGCCCGTCATCGAAGGCGCTACGATTTACGGCCAGGAAGATATGTGGGAGATGCTCACTTCCAAACGGGATATGCTCATCCGGGCTTACGAGCAAAACGCGCGGCCGGATGGCCTGGAACTGGCCCTTGCGACCTGCCATACCATCGACACCCTGCTGCGGTACAACCGCAGCCAGTTGAGCCTGACCTCTTCTCTGGGGCAACTCATCCGCCTGGAGGCAGGAGAATATACCCAGGCCGTTGACCTGGCTTTACGGTTGTACCGGACGACAGGAGAGCAGCGCTACCTGGAAGAAGCGTACCAGTTCGTCTCTGGCCAAAAAAGTAACCTCTTGCAGCGTTATCTGATTAGTCCGAACCTGGCGGAAAACATGGGCGTCCCCAAGGAATTAATTGAAAAAAAATCAGACCTGGAAATCAAGGTGTTGATGATGGAAGAGGCTTTGGCGGAGGCGGGTGCAGCGGATAAGCCGGCGCTGCGGGACAGCTTATTACGACTAAATGCAATCGCAGATGATTTGCGGAGGCAACTGGAAGTGGAGTACCCGGCTTTTACAAGGGCCTTACGGGGCTTTCCACCCATTGCTGCGGCAGAGGCAGCCGCGACGATGGAAGAGAATCAACTGATTATAGAATATTTCCTCTCAGCAGATTCAATTTATACCTTCACCCTCAGTAAACGAGATGGGGTGAGCGTCATCATCGTCCCCCGACCAGATAACCTGACGGAGTTGATCGGCACGGTTGTGAACCAGGGGGCCGGCGCTACAGCATTGTACGAATTGTTGGTGGCTCCGCTCCTGGCCGGTAAGCCGGCAATTACCCGCCTCCAGTTCATCCCGGACGGTGATTTGTGGAAAATACCCTTTGCCGCCCTGAAAAGGGGCGAAGATTTCCTGATCCAGGACTATGCCATCAGCTTTGCCTACGCCGCCCCCCTTTTATTTGATCGCCAACTGGCGGACCGGGCTCGCGCACGAGAGCTGGAATACCTGGGCTACGGCATCTCTTACGAAAACCTGCAGCGTGGCCTGACGGGGAGTGGCTTGCGCTCCGCCGACTACCGGGACCTGCGGGCCATGGGCCAGTTGCCCTTCGCCAGCAAGGAGGTGCAACGGGCTGCCGAGTTGATGGGTGGGTTGCCCCGCCTGGACCACGAAGCTTCCCTGACTAATTTTTTACGGGAATCCGCCGGTGCCAACATCCTCCACCTATCCATGCACGGCCTGCTGCGCCCCAATCCGATGGAATCAGCCCTGGTCTTTACCGGGGACGGAGAAGAAGAATTTGCCTTACTGGAAATGAAGGACGTGCTGGGGGGCAACTATCCTTCGGAGTTGACCGTGTTAAGTGCCTGCCATACGGGCGGCGGCACGCTGCAAACGAGTGAGGGCATGCAGAGTATTGGCCGGGCGTTCACGGCAGCTGGCAGCCGGTCGACGATCACGAGCACTTGGGCGGCGCGGGACGAATCGACTCACGACATACTGGGCCGGTTCTTCGAAGAACTTAAGGGCGGCGCGGCAAAAGACATCGCCTTGCAACGGGCGATCAAGGAGTACCTGGCTGCGGGAACGGCCGCGGATCGCCGGCCCGATCATTGGGCAAATTTGACGCTCACGGGGGTGGTAACGCCGATTGATGAAAAGATGCCCTGGTGGCCTATTGGAGTAGCGGGAGTGGCTTTTTTGGTAGGGTGCGCGTTTGGCATGCGCAGGTTAACGACTAACACATAAAGTCACTAAGAGCTAAATTAAGAGAAATATGGCAGCAGCTTAGGGAGTATCTACAATAAGCTAATATGGCGGGGTCGCAGGTGCAAGGGGAAATCGGAAGGAGCAATACAAGGGCGCGCGTCCTCAACCGGGTCATCCCTTGCTCCTCTACCCCTTGTCAGGCACCTGCGTCCGCGCCCAAAGTCGATAAATTACAAGTATCAATCCTTACAGGGAGGTCCTCTATCCTGTGGACAATAAATTCCGGCTTACGCGCCTTACATTTGTCTCCTAACGAATTACGCCCCATGTCAAATCTAGCTAAAGCCTTCAACACTATGTCTCAGGATGATGACCGCTTCGCCAACGTATTGATGAAAGCCCTGGAGGATAAGAACCTCGAAGGCTTCGATTACCTCGAATTCAAGCAATCCGTTGCCAAAATGGAAGAGATCGGGATGGACCACGATACGGCCATCCGCGCTGCCTTCGGTACCGGTTCCACCGTTGGCCTGACGCTTGAAAAATTAGTAAAAACCGCCAAGTATTATACTGAGGTGCTACAGGACGAAAAGTCCAAGTTCATGAACAGCATGGAGAAGCACCTCATGAGCAACGTGGAAGGAAAAGCCAAGGAGACCGGCGAACTGAAAAAGAAGATTGCTAACTGGGAAGCCAAAATCGAGCAACTACAGGCAGAAGTGGCCAAGGCAAAAGCCAAGATTGAATCTTCCGATGCACTAATCAACAACGCCAAGGAAAAAGCAACCATGAACCAACAAGGCTTTGATGATGCCCTGAAGGTGATCACTGCCGCTATCCAGGAAGACGTGGTGGATATTACCCGGGTGCTGGGGTAAGGGAGAGTCGCTACGCTCCCGTTGCAAGCGTTGCAGCCCGCAGTTCTCTGCAACCCCTGTAACCCTGCAACGTGAGCGCAGCGAACCCCCGGACTTTCCGTAACTTTGCACTCCGCAAATTGCATTTCCCAACCATGGCTCAATTCCCCCCCGACGTAACCCCTAAGAAATCCTTCTGGAAACGCCCGGAAGGCGTGACCGGCCTCGTTTTTCTAATCGCCTTACTGGCGGGTGGTGCTTTTCTGGTGTCTAGTTTCTGGACACTCATATCGGGCTTTATCGCCACCACCGTCGGACTGGTCGTTTCTCTGGCAGTGTTAGGGGCTATTCTTTTTGCTGTAGTGGACCCTCGCACCAGAGCGTTGCTGGGCTACATGTATAAAAGTGCCATGCGGGGGCTAACGAGCATGTTCGTGAACATTGACCCAATCGGCATCCTGAAAAGCTACGTTGAGGAGCTGCAGAATAACCTGCAGGAAATGCGCAAGCAGATCGGTAAGCTACGTGGCCAGATCCGCCACCTGAAAACGCTGGTGGAGACGAATGAAACGGAGATCAAAAAACAACTCCAACTGGCAAAATTGGCGAAGAAGACCGGTAAGAACCAGCAGATGATTCTGAGCAGTCGTCGCGCCGCCCGCCTGCGTGAGAGTAACCAGAAATATGGTACACTACTCACGAAAATGGATGTGCTGAGTCGCGTACTCAATAAGATGCACGACAACTCAGAGGTACTGCTGGAGGACACAAAAGATCAGGTGTCCCTACGGATCGAAGAACGAAAAGCCATCCGGGCCAGCCACGGCGCGATGAAGTCGGCCATGTCCGTTATCAATGGTGATCCCGACCAGCGCGCCATGTTTGACGCTGCTATGGAAGGCATTGCTGAAGACGTTGCCAACAAAGTTGGCGAAATGGAACGGATGATGGAGCTCTCCAATGAATTCATGTCTTCGGTTGACCTGCAAAACGGTGTCTTTGCAGATGAAGGTCTGCGCATGCTGGAAGAGTGGGAACAAAAGAGTGACCTGATGCTGACCGGTGGTCACCTGGATATGGATAACCTGAAAAAGCGCTCGGGGGCGGAAGAGGCTTTGGATCTGGACGCCATTCCCCGCCGGGAAAAGGACGCGCAAAAACGTGGCGGTAACACCGGATACGACTCGTTCTTTGAGTAACTGTTTGCACCGCCTTTAGGCTGTGTATTTACCCGCCTTCCCAAGGTCAATATCGTTTCTTCAGCCACGCTCCAATCGTCTCTAAAGCCGAAGGGTCAAACGTCGTCTCAATAGTCCCGTACTCCGTAGGTGCGCCAGTATCAGCTGGCTGGAAAAGGTGGTTGAGACCAAGCATTGGCACGACCGTTACGTCTTTATTTCCGCTGATCGCCATCGCCTGAGAAATAGCGTTTAGGTTCATCAAACCATCTACCTGGGTGTCTTTAAGGCCGTTGATGGCGAGCACTGGAATGGTGAGGCTTTGGAGAAAATCCTGAGGTTCGAAGGCGATGAAACGACGCATCCAGGGATCGGACAGCGGTATTACGTATTGTGCGTTAAAAGCTTTGGGATCAACGATACTTTTTTGCAAAGCTGCGGGTAAGTGCTTAAGCTGGGCTTCGAATACTTCATAGAGGCCAGCTACGTAGTCTTCCTGACTAAGTTCCGGGTTGTCCTTAATCCAGGCGTAGGCGGCGCGTAGCGCCGGCTCATCCCGTCGGATCAATACCTCCGGCTGGCCCATGGCAAGGCCTACCTGCCTGCGTTGCTCGAGCATCAGGCTGTCGATAGAAACGGCGGGCGCTGCCAACAGAATTACAAAATCAAGTGCTTCATCTCTTGACGCAACGACGGGTGCGATCATGCCTCCTTCGCTGTGACCAGCTACGCCGATGGCCACGCCTTTCAGCTCTTCGCGGGTCCGCAGGTACTGAACGGCTGCGAGTGCATCAAGCGCAAAGTCATCGGAGGTAGCCGTACGGAACTCGCCCGTACTTTCGGCTACGCCGCGGTCATCATAGCGCAAAACTCCGTAACCCTGTCGGGTAAGATAATCGCTCAGTATCAGGAAAGGGCTGTGGTTGATCTGGGATCCCAGGTAAGCATTCCGGTCCTGCGGCCCCGATCCGGAGACCAGTACGATGAGTGCTTTGGGTTTGCCCTTGCTCGGGAGGGTCAACTCGCCAGCCATCGTTACGCCTTCTGCTCCGCCGGGGTAATTGACGGCAATGCGTTCGTAGGGGAAATCCGTCGGTTCCTGTTGCCGGCGGGTAATGGTGATCGGGCCCTCCTGAATAGGGTAGCCCTCGGGCCGGTGGCGGTGGAAGGTCATGGGGAAATCCTGGCCCGCCTGGGAAAATATGCCCTTCATCTGCTTACCGTCCAGTACGCCGTCGAAGGTTGCGCCTACCATGGTTATTTTCAGAGAAATCTTCTGACCATCGAAGGTAACCGTGGCCGGAATCTTAGTGTTTGTCTGGCTCGGACTGGTCATAATGGCCGAAAAACCGCCGTCGGTATTACTGATCTCCAAACCGGTTGGGATCTTGGTTTCCATGGCATTCAGGATGGCGTACCAGTTGCCTTCAATTTGGGCTGAGGTGGTAAGGGAGGAAAGGAGGAAGGTGAAAAGGAACAGCGTAGGGAGGAATCGCATAGAAGGAGCATTTGGGTGCGCGAACGCAGGAGGCAAAGATGGTTTTAAAGAGCAGGGATAAATACGGGTATATAGTATCGTCGGTAACTTAAGCTGATTTTGCGTTCGCGAAGCGAATGCGGCCTTCTTCAGAAGCAGCCAGTAGGGGCGATCCCTTGCGGTCGCCCGCTATTGGTTATTTTTTTACATCAAGTGCCCGAGGAAAGTATAGTTTTAAGAACACCGTATATTATTGACGGTCGGGATCAGACATAGTCACCGTCATTATCGTCCGGCAGCCGGTAAGCGTAAACTATGGGGATAATACTGATGATGGCAATGATGGCCAGCATGAATACCGTGATGGCGCCGCCATTCAGCAATAAACCATTTAAGACCAATAGTACGCCACCTAAAAGGAATAGCGGACCGGCAAAACGGTGGGTCTTCCGCCATTTTTCTTTACTTTTCAGGGTAGGAGGGACGCGTAGGCCAACGTAGGCATTCTGTCTTAAAACCGGAAAATAATTGCCTAATGCGGCAAAAAAGAGCCCGAAGAGGATGGATAGTCCACCCAGCCCGGCGTAGCTGCCAGCTTCGGCACCATAAATGATGTAGCAGATCATCAGGGAGGTGAAAGCGAGGGTGATGATGCCTATCCTTCGTTGCTTGGGCTGGTCTTCTGCTTCAGGCATTTGTTTGGTAATCGCCGACATGACGAGCAATACCAGCGGAATGCCGACAGTAGGTAAGAACCAGAGGATGTACTTAGGCCCCCAGCCGTCCGGGTTCCCCTTCCAGTCGAAGTGAATGGGGATTTGGTCGGGCAGCCCGCCGTATACCGAAGCAAGGTACAGGAAGGGTAGGAGGACAAACAGCAGGGAGATCAGCAAAATGCTATTTTTCATGGTCCGTTTTTTTGAGGTCGATGACCCACCGCAGCAGGTCTTCCACCACGGTGGTATTGAGGGTGTAGTGAAGGAATTGGCCTTGGCGCTCAACGGCGACGAGGTCGGCGCGCCTGAGGAGGTCCAGGTGATGAGAAATGCTGGGTTTCGTCATAGCGAATTCCTGGGCGATCTCGCCGGCGGTCATCGTACCGTTGCGCAGCAGTTGCAAAATTTGGCGGCGCGTGGGGTCGCGGAGGGCTTTGAAAATATCATCCATTTAGATAATTAGACGAATATCTAAATAAAAAGTTCGATTTGCGACTGACTTTTTTTTGGCCGAAGGGCGCTCCGTGACTGAGCGACACTTACTTCGGCTGGTTCCCCGGCACTTGAGCCGGTTAATAGTGGGGGGCAGAATGACCGCTCCGAGGCGACGTAGTCCCGCCGCACCGTCAGAGGCCGCCGCTTCCGCTCGGGCGCGGAGCGCCCTTCATCTTTTGCCAGGTGCTACTTCAACACCCGCGTATCATAAGTCCCAATCCCCTGTTCCTTCAGCCACACCTGCTGTGCTTTCAGCCGCCGCAGAAAATCGGAGTAATTCCGCTTGTTCTGTTGTGTCCAGCCCACTTCGGCCAGCGCCAGCAGGCGCGGGAAGGTCAGGTAATCAATGTCTTCGATGGAGCGGATGGTCTCGCCCCAAAGCGGTGCTTCGATGCCCAGGATGTCCTCATTGGTAATGCCGTCGACCAGCTTCACGGGATCCCAGAGGTAGGCAGAATCAACCTCGATGTAGGCCGCCCAGTGCAGGCCGATCCGGCTCAGGCTGTCGTACTGCATGTCTAGGTAAGTCCGGGTGGCGGGGCTGATCAAGACCTTGTTGCCAAGTTTTTGCGCCATCAGGGCGTATTCGGTATGGTTCCAGAGTTGAGCTACGGTGCCTTCGGCGAGTCCGGCGATGGCGACTTCGTCCCAACCCATGGCCAATTTGCCATGGTTGATGATGATCTGCTGGACCTCCCGGACGAACTTCACGTAGTCGTCGTGCGGCGTTACGGCGCTTTCGTCTCCGCCCAGGTGGATGTATGGGCCGGGGGTAATGGCCGCCAGCTCGCGGATTACGTCGTCCACAAACTGATAGGTAACCTCCTTGTTTGCGTCCAGCGTACTGAATCCTACCTCGGTGCCGGTGTAGGGGTCGCGGGCCTGGCCGTCGAGGTTCAGTTCGGCGTAGGCGGAGAGGGCCGCGTTAGTGTGTCCCGGCATATCGATTTCGGGAACCACCGTCATGCCCCGGCTGGCGGCGTAGGCGACGATCTCCTTGTATTGTTCCTGGGTAAAATACCCGCCGGGGGTCCCGTCCACTTCGAACTGACCGCCGATCGTGGCCAAATTGGGCCAGGATTTGATTTCGATGCGCCAGCCCTGGTCGTCGCTCAGGTGCAGGTGCAGGTGGTTGATCTTATAGGGCGCAATGCGGTCGATGACGGCTTTGACGGTATCTACCCCGAAGAAAGTACGGGCGACGTCAAGCATATACCCCCGGTAGGCAAAGCGGGGCATATCGGTGATGGTGCCGGCGGGCAAAAAGCGGCCACGTTCGGTATTGGGGCTGAAGGCCAGAACCTGCTCCAGGGTAGTCGTACCATTGAAGATGCCGGCGGCATCCCTGGCACTGATGGTGATGCCTTCGGGTGTGATCTCCAGCAGGTAAGCGCCTTCCGGGAGGGTGAGGCTTTCCTCCACTGCGGTAGCCAGCGGCAGGCTCATGATTCCCTTGCTTTTTAAATAGTCCACGGCACCTGCGTCCGCGCCCGAATGGTCATACTCCTTTTCATGGTCGAGGTGGAGGTATCCTTCAGTATTTGACATTTCTACGGGGAGGGGCACCAATGGCAGGTCACTTAGTGGTGGCATGGCCGGTGGTGGCGGGGTGTCATTGCCGCAAGCAAAAAGCAGAACGGTCAGGCAAAGAAGCAGGATATGGCGCATAATCATCGGTTTGTGGCGGGGAAGATACGTTTGGGCAGGGATTTTTTTGGGGCGCGGCCGCTGGTGCAAGGGGAGGTTGAAGGGCAATGGTTACCCGGCTTGCTCCAGACCATCTCCTAAAAAGTAATATTCTTCAACTTGTCCATATATCCCCGGCTAACCCGCACAACATGGCCGCTTTCCATCGTCACGTCGTAGCTTTTTCCGTAACGCCTCGCCTCACTTACCCGCTGCAGGTTAATGATACTGGAGCGATGAACACGCATAAATACCCCAGGGTCGAGTTTCTCTTCTACCACGGAAATACCGTAATTACTCAAAAGACTATCCGTAGTAGTATGGAGGCGGGAGTAGTCGCCGTCGGCCTCGACCCAAATGATGTTGGCCACGGGAAGGGTGACGAGCTTTCGCCCCTTATTCACCAGGATGCGTTCGGGATACTGCGCACCACTGGCCAGCAGGCTTTCGGCGAGGGGAGCGGCGCTGTTGGCCTTGCCGTCGAAATTGAGGCGGACCATGGATTTACGAAACCGGTCGAGGGTATAAGGTTTGAGCAGGTAGTCTACAGCATGGACTTCAAAGGCCTCCAGGGCATAAGCATCATAAGCGGTGGAGAAAATAACGCGGGGTAATTCATTAAGCAGAGGGAGCACCTCGAAGCCATTAAGTCCGGGCATTTTGACGTCGAGGAAAATGAGGTCCGGTAAAAACTCATTGCATAGTTTTACCGCATCTACGCCATTATTGGCTTCGCCGAGAATGATGAAATCGGGATAGTCCGCGAGGTATTCCCGGATGAGCTTTCGGCCCGCGGCCTCGTCGTCGATGATGATCACTTTTTTCATAAAGCAAAGGAAACTATCAGCCCGCGGGGGTGATTGTCGGCTACCTGGAGCACGGCGCCGTACATTTTTTCTAAACGCATCCGGGTGTTGGTCAGGCCGACGCCCTTGTGGAACAGCCGCTTTTTATCGGTGACTCCAACTCCGGTGTCGGCAATGCGAAAGTGCAGTTTTTCTTCCCGCTGGAAGATGTCAACCGTAATGATGCCGCCTTCCACCAGCGATGCCAGACCGTGTTTAATACTGTTTTCGACCAGAGGTTGGAGCAGCATCGGAGGAACTTTTCGGGACAATAATGCTGGCTCTACGTTGATGTCTACCTGGAGACGGTCTCCGAAGCGGGCGTGTTCCAGATCCAGGTAATTAGTAACGAATGCTAACTCGTCTGCGAGGGGGACGAGGTCTTCCTGGGTAGCGCGAAGCTGGTATCTGAACAGGTCGGAAAGCCGCGATACCAGGTTTCGGGCGTCCTCGCTACCGGGAGGAAGCGCGGCGTTGATGGTATTAAAAACATTGTAGAGGAAATGGGGGTTAAGCTGCGCCTTGATCGCAGCGAGTTCACTTTTTAGTGCTGCCTGGCGGAGCTCTCCTTCGACCTTCAGTTTGCGTTGGTTTTCCCGAAAGTTGGCATAGGCAAAATAGCACCCGAACTGAAACAACATGAACAGTGCGGGGATGTATAAGTCCCAGACGCCATTGGTTCCTTCAAGGTGCCAGCGGCCGACACTTTCCAGCCAGCGGTAACGTAGTTCCCGCATCAGGTAAATGGCTGGAAAGACGGCAACCATGACGGCCAGAAACTGCTGCCACTGTGGCCGCCTGGCAAGTGGGCGGATGATCGTCAACCAGATAAAAACGGAGATGATGAAGTACTGCAGGTACTGAATGCCGGCGTTCTCCCAGAACCCTCTTGGCGAGAAGAAGTCCAGCCACGAAGCGTCGGTGTATGGACTCGTCAGGTATTCTAATACCCCGTGGTATAGCAGGGCGAAGGCGAAGTAAAAGCAGGCCAGTCCAAGTATCTCCTTGCGGGTGGGGGTAAATATGGTGGTTTTCATGGGCGCGGCCGCTGGTGCGGGGATAAGGGATGAAGGAGCAGGGTTGGGAAGCACCAAAAATATCTATTCTTTGATCGCCCGGCAAGCTCTTTCCGACGAACCGCCCTATTAGTGGCCGAATGGCCATTGGGCCATTCACCGACCCACCGGCCTGCCCGTCCGGAACTGCTTTTGGCTACCGCAACCACCCGATACTTTTGGTGCATCAAGCATTCAATCCGGTTCGGAAACCACAAAATAAGTACCCAGTGAAGACATTACTCCTTTCTCTACTTGCCATTTTTACCTTTCAGTTGTCTGCGCAGGAAGCCAGTGTTCATGGGATGGTGTCGGAAGAATCCGGCACCCCGCTGCCCTACGTCAACGTTCTCCTGTGGGCGCTGCCGGATTCCACTTTCGCCAAGGCTGCCGTCACGGAAAGCGATGGGCGTTTCTTGCTCAACGGTCTGCCCGGCGGAGCGTACTACCTCGAGGTTTCGGGCCTTGGATACACGACGTACCGACAGGACCTTGATCTTACTACTGAACCATTGCACCTGCGCCCCGTCGCCCTGAAAACAAACGCCCTGGCCCTGGAAGGAGTAGAAGTGGTAGCCGAAAGGCGCCTGGTGGAAGTACTGCCCGACAAAACTGTATTCAACGTCGACAAGGTCATCGCGGCTACCGGAACCTCGGCCTGGGAACTGCTGCGCAAGGCCCCCGGGGTAATTATCGACAACGCCGGAGGCATCATCCTGGAGGGGAAGGGGGGCGTCCAGATCCTCATCAACGGTAAGGATTCCCCCTTGCGCGGCGAAGACCTGCGGGCTTACCTGGAGACCCTCCAGGCCAGCGATATCGACAACATCGAACTCATTGCACAGCCATCTTCCCGTTATGACGCGGCGGGCAGCGGTGGGATTATTAACCTGGTGCTGAAAAAAGACAAGCGTTTGGGAACCAACGGGTCGGTAAGTGCCAGCGCCACCTCCGGCGATTACGTACGGGGTAACTCATCCGTCAACCTCAACCACCGGGGTAAAAAGGACAATCTTTACGGGAGTTATTCAAATCGCTTCGGCCAGGGGACCGGTTTTCTCTACCTCTTTCGCCGCCAGAACAATACCGAATTCGACGCCAGGACGAATACCGTTTACGGCTACGAAGGCCACAATGCCCGTGTGGGCTACGACCTGATCGCAACGCCCCGCAGTACCTTCGGCGTGGTCGCCAGTGCCAATATTTACGATGGTAATAACCTCAGTTATTCGCGGACGCCAATCCGACCCTTCGGAGCAACAACCAACGACCGCGTCCTCATCGCGGATAACCGTAGCGACAATGAATCCCGTAATTACACCCTCAACCTCAACTACGTCTATGCCGATACCAGCGACCATCGGCTGAATGTTGACGCCGACTACAACCGCTATCAGTCCGACGGCTACGCCTTTCAGCCGAACTTCTATTACAACGGCGACGAAACCGTCATCCTGAGCCAAAACATCACCGCACAACAAACCCCCGTGAACATTGATGCGGCCTCCCTGAAAGTTGATTACGATACACCATTTTTGAAAGGGAAACTAGGGGTAGGGGCAAAGGTCTCCAGTGTGATAACGGATAATAATTTCGGCTTCCTCACGGAGGTGGGCGGTGATCTTCGCCGGGACGTTGAACGCAGTAACCGTTTTGAATATAACGAACGCATTACTGCGGGCTACCTGAACTACCAAAGCAGCGTTGGGCAATTAGGCTACCAGATTGGTCTGCGCGTGGAGCACACTTTTTCCGACGGCGCGTTAACCGCTGGCCGGCCGACCGAAAACGACCGGGTGCAACGTAACTATACCGACTTTTTCCCCAGCGGTGGGCTCACCTATACCGTCAACCGGAAAAACCAACTGGCCCTGAATTATGGGCGCCGGGTGACCAGGCCAAACTACTCCTCCCTCAATCCTTTTGAATCCAAGATCGACGAGTTGTCTTTCCGCCGTGGTAACCCGTTCCTGCAGCCGCAGTACGCCAATAACCTGAAGCTGACCCATACTTATAATTACCGCCTGAACACCTCTCTCAGCTTCACGCGGGTAACGGATTTTTTCGCCCAGATTACCCAGGCGGAAGGGGAGGACCGGAACTTCATCAACATGCGGAACATCGCGAACCAGAGCGTGATCAACCTTGGGGTTTCCTATCCGTTCAGCCTGACGAAGTGGGCGAGCAGCTACGTGAGCGTAAACGCTTTTCAGAGCAGTTACGATTCGACCAACCCCGAGTTCGTTGCCGTGACTCAACAGACCCTGAGCTTGTATGCGCAGACTACTTTTAAACTCCCCGGTGCTTTCTCCTTTGAAGTCAGCGGATGGTACAGTTCTCCTTCGGTTTGGGGTGGTACCTACGAGACCAAAAGTATGGGGTCGCTAAACCTCGCGGCTCAGCGCAAATTCCTTAAAGACCAACTGACCATCAGGATTGCTGCTAACGACGTTCTGTTCACCAGCCCCTGGGAAGGGACCACTCGTTTTGGTGCGCTTTTCATCGACGGAAGCGGTGGTGGAGATTCACGCAACGTAACCCTGAGCGCCAGCTATAATTTTGGCGGAAAGGAGGTTAAGGGCGCGCGGAAGCGGGACAGTGGATTAGAGGAAGAGGCGGGACGAATGTAGGCGAGAAGTCCACACACCTAAAAGTCATTTTCCTGAAGCCCGGGCAGGAAGGAATCCTCTTACTTCTCCAGGACGTTACATCCATTGCCTTCCAATTTGTCTGTATCCAGCGAGCAGGATCGGAACGGTCAAATTTCCTGCTTGTCCTGCCGGTTTAATTCGTGTTGGATTGCTAATCCATATAAAAATCTCCAGATCTTGTAGTGGGCCCCTACCTTTATCCCATGTCCCGTTACCTACCTCTGCTCCTAACTCTCCTTCTTTGCACCTGCGACCCCGCCCCGAATAGTCAAATAGTTGAACCGGAACTGGGGGCTGCTTTTCCTATAGCCATTCCCCCACCTCCACCTCCCCCGGCACCGGTCTTCGATTACGATACTACCCAATGGACTGAAATGACCCGCCTGGATTCCACCATCCGCCTTGATCTCCGGTACGCCACGGCCAACAACTTTATGGAGCAGGTCATCTACGACTGCGGCCGCTGTTTCTATCGCCCGCAGGTGGCACGCGCCCTGCTGAAAGTGCACCAGGACCTTAAGCCGCAAAACCTGGGCCTCAAAATGTACGATTGCTACCGCCCCGGCCCCTACCAGCAGCGCCTGTGGGACGTCTTGCCCGATCCCCGCTACGTTGCCAATCCCAAACGAGGGAGCCTCCATAGCCGCGGCGCCGCCGCAGACCTCACCATCGTTCATCTCGACTCCGGCGAGGAACTCGACATGGGTACCCCCTATGACTTCTTCGGCGAAGAAGCCTACACCACTACCACCAACTTACCGACCGATGTGCTGGCCAACCGCGCCCTGTTCCAGCAAGCCATGCGCAAACGGGGCTTCCTCACCATACGCACAGAATGGTGGCACTTTAACTTCGGCGGGCCCCGGCTGGAATTGAGCGATTGGGTGTGGGCGTGTGATTGATCCAGTTGTCGCATCGGGGTGTCAGGTTGTCAAGTTTTCAGGCTTTTGGTTGTCTTGTAGCACTTTGTACGGCGAGCGCTTGCACGTAGCCAGGAATACACGAATGAAATGAGCACTTCCTTGCGGCAGTGAAAACCCGACAACCTGACACCCCGACAACTAGAAGCAAGCCCCTTACTTCAATTATTCCGCCCATTAACGACTAAAACCTGATCCCTGGAGCAACAATTAGTCTATGTCCGGCATTTTAACGACTTTTGGAGCCTTATTTAGAATAACCCCATGTCAGTACCAAACTTTAAATCAGATGTCGAGGCCGTTGATGCCCTGGCCAAAGCTTACCAGGATCTTCGCGCCGAAATCGGCAAAGTAATCGTAGGCCAGGAAGACGTTGTCAAAAACGTCCTCATCTCTCTTTTTGCCAACGGCCACTCTCTCCTTGTAGGGGTGCCCGGACTGGCCAAAACCCTGCTGGTTTCGACCATCTCCGAAGTGCTTGACCTGGACTTCAAGCGCATCCAGTTTACGCCTGACCTGATGCCGACGGACATTACCGGTTCCGAAATCCTTAACGATCAAAAGCGTTTTGATTTCGCCAAGGGGCCGATCTTCGCCAATATTGTCCTGGCGGATGAGATCAACCGTACGCCACCTAAGACGCAGGCGGCTCTTTTGGAGGCTATGCAGGAACGGTCAGTTACCGTTAACGGTGTACGCCACCTTTTACCCGCTCCGTTTTTCGTATTGGCCACTCAGAACCCGATCGAGCAGGAAGGGACTTACCCTTTACCCGAAGCCCAGTTGGACCGTTTTATGTTCAACATACCGCTGGATTACCCTACTTATGAACAGGAGCTTGCCGTGGTGAAAAGCACGACAGGTACGGGTAAGGCTAATCTTAGTACGATCCTCACCGGAGAGCAAATTCTTTACTTCCAGCAGTTGGTCCGTAAAATCCCGGTCAGCGACAATGTGGTAGAATATGCCGTTAGCCTGGTGTCAAAAACCCGGCCGAATACCGAGCGGGCTACGGCCAACGTCAACGAATACATCAGTTGGGGAGCTGGCCCGCGGGCCAGTCAGTACCTGGTGCTGGGTGCTAAGTGTCATGCCGCTATTACTGGCAAATACAGTCCTGACATCGAGGATGTGCAGGCGATCGCTAAGTATGTCCTCCGCCACCGGATTGTCCGCAACTACAAAGCAGAAGCTGAGGGCATTACGGAAGAGCACATCATCGAAGCACTGTTTTAGACGCTGCGCTTTTACTTTAAATGATTATCAGCGGCGAAGACCTTTACTGACGCGAAGTAAGTGTACCTGTGCAGTAGTAGGGCCTGAAACCACAAGTGTGTCTAATAAAGCCGCAGGCCACCCGCCACAACTCCCTGTAGTATCATCTGTTCTATATTAGAGATCCATATAAGCGTCTCTTAGAATAGAATAACCAACGTATGACCAACCGATTCCTCAATTTCGTGTTTGCCTGTGCCCTGGGGCTGAGCTTTGCTTCCTGCAGTAGTGACATGACCAGCAACCTGAACCCGACACCGGCAGCTTTCGGTAAGATCAACAGTTTGTACGTCATTGCCGACAGTACGCTTTGGTTAACCGGCGCACGTGATTCGGTGGCTTATTTCTTCGAGTCGCCCTACATCATTTTGCCGCAGCCGGAACCCATTTTCGATGTGCGCCACCTGGAGCCCCGCAAACTGGCGGAGGAGCCTTCTTTTCAGCAATTACGTAATTACATCGTTTTGGCCGACCTGAGTGACCTCAACAGCCCGACGACTAAGATGGTCCTTGAAGATTTAAGTGATGCTAAGATCCAACAGGTCAAAGAAGAAGGGTTCGGTTCTGCCGTAGCGCGTAATAAATGGGCCACGGGTCAGCAGCTTATTTACCTGATGGGTAAAAATGAACCTGAGTTACTTGCTGGCATGAGTACGGCCTATCCCGCCGTTGTCAAAAGAGTGGCGGAACGGGAAAACGAGCGCGTTAAGGTGACCACCTATTTCCAGGGAATCAACCGAAGCCTGGGAGATACCGTGCGCATGCTCAGCGGTGCTACTCTTGATATTCCCGGGGGGTATTCCCGTGTACCGGTTAACTCAGACAACTTCGCCTGGCTCCGCAAACAGACCAGGGGAGGTAGCCTCAACATCATGGCTACCCGTATTCCCTATGAGAACCAGGAGCAACTGAGTAAGGCGGGGCTGAAGGAAATCCGGGATATGGTCGGCAAAGAATACTTTGGTTCTACCCTGGATAATACGTTCATGAAAATAAATGACGAGGACTTACCGCTTTTCGTGGAACAGATGGAGCTGAATGGCACTTACGCCCTTGAAGGTCGGGGGATATGGGAAATGGAGAATGACTTCCTGGCAGGACCCTTCGTCTCTTATCTGATTAACGATGAAAAAGGCAAGCAGTTGGTGTTGGTCGATGGCTTCGTCTTAGCTCCTGGCCGTAAAAAGCGGGAACTGATGGAAGAGCTCGTGCAAGTGCTGCAGACTGCTGTGGTGCAGTAGCGTACCGTAGCCAAAGAATCCCAATTTGTTCGAGAACAGATGATCTCGCGATGCCAACGGCGTCGCGAGATTTTTTTTAGATGAGACCAACCTCGCATCTGACGTTGGAGCTCTATATTGTAGTCTTCAACATTAGTGGTCATGAATCAAAATTTGGCCTGGCTTACACTTGACCATCGCGGCGCTGTACTTCCCAACTGAAAACCTCAGGTAGCTATGGCTATCCTCCGTTTCCAGCGGGTCGTCGAGCACCACGCTGACCGCGTCTAAGCTAAGTCCAACTTCAATTCATGACCACTAGTTATCTGGGGCTTGATTGATCATTGTGACCGGTTAAGTGAATTAATAAGTTGTTACTGGTCTTTTGATCTCCTGCCCAAAACCTTTCTATTAACACTAAAACTAAATCATGCGTCTTACACTACTCTCTTTGCTGCTTATTGCGGCGATTAATCTAACGGGGCAATCAGAAAATCAGGGTAAATTTTATCTTTCTGGAAATACCTCTTTCAACTACGCCAATAATTTTCAGGGTACCTACGAACAGGCCAGTTTCGAATCCACCTACTTAGGTTTTTTCCTGACCAACAAACTTCTGGTTGGTGCGGAAGTTATTGCAGGTACAGACGAAGACCTGTACGATGACAGTCCGTTTGTCATTAGCCCTTTCGTACGCTATTACTTACCCATTAACCGGGTAAAGAATACGCAATTTTTCGCTGAAGTTGGCTTCGGTACCTTCGGTAATTTTGGCTTTGGATCGAGCTTTGAAACGGATTTTCATTTTGGGGTCGGTGCTGAACGAAACTTTGGCGACGGGGTGGTAGGTACCGCCCGCCTGCGGTACAAGGCCAATTCTTCAGGGCTGAACTATACGGAGCTGGACCTTGGCCTGAATTTTATGCTGGGAGGTAAACAAGCGTGGGATGGCGCTGCGTTTCGGAAGCAGGGTGCATTCCTTGTTGATCCTACTATAGGAAGTATTGGTTTTGGCCACCGTAGCCGTGGCAACCTTCGGGATTTACGCCTAAATCTGAACATAGGACTAGGGTATTTCATGACAAAGAATTTGTTGGTGGAGGCAGGATATAACGTCGAGACAATTGATGTCGATAGAGACGGGGTAGGTTTCCAGGAATTTAATTCCAGGGATTGGCAAGCATATCTGGGCCTACGGTACTTCCTCCCAACTGCAACCCGCAGATGGCAACCCTTTGTCCTGGCACGTGCCGGTTGGGCGGGTGCTTCCTCAGGGTTTGATGATCCAACTTTCGGCCCACAGTCCAATAGCGAGAATAGCGGCTTTTCGGAATTAGGCGCAGGAACGCTCTATATGCTGACGAAGAAAGCGGCCCTCGACGTTAGTCTGCGCTATCAGTCCGAAGGACTGGATGCGCCAGCAGGCAGCCCCAATGCTATGGTGGGTTCCGTCGGGCTAAAGGTTTTCCTGGGAGGCAAATAAATTTTCACCTAAAACACCACATCCTATGCAACGTATTACAATCCTGTTTTTCGTATTGTTTTCCTGTACCCTCCACGCACAGTATGAGCAGGGTAACTGGTACCTGAGTGGCAACTCTGTTCTTGACGCTGGCAACCAGACTACGGTAGCAGGCAGCAGTTTCCTGCCAGAGTCCGCCAGTCGTTCGGGTTACTTTCTGTTCGACCGTTTACTCGTAGGGGGAAACGTATTGAATCCCGCTGCTTTTGTTCGTTACTACCAACCCTTAAAGTCGCAGGGTAAATTATCCGCTTTTGCGGAGTTGAATGTAGCCGCAGTTTTAGGCCGAAGAGGGACCACTACTTTCCAACCAGCCATTGGGCTGGAGTACCAGCTGGCGCCAGAAGTTCTGCTCTCTGCTACACTACAGTATTCCGTTGAAGTGGACCCTGCTAACAGTCTCTCCCTGCAATTTGGGGTCAACACATTTATTGGCCGTGGTGGTTTGGCTCCCGGCCAAAATCTGCTCCGCAAGGGCGCATTGTTCATCGATCCCAACATCGGGAGCATCACCTTTGGTAACAGGAGTTTTGGGAATGGTAACATCAACTGGTTGGGTGTAGACTTACACTTCGGTGGCGGGCTGATGTTGACGGACCGGATTAGCCTGGATGGTAGTATCTCTGCCAGCAACTATAATTCGGAGTCCGATTTTTCTAATTCGGCGACACTGTTCACTGCGACCGAGGTAGCTGCCGATATCGGCTTACGCTATTTCGTTACCGGAAAGGGTAAATTTCGCCCCTATATCAGTGGTGGTCTTAGCAGCCGTTACTTTTTCCGCGTTGCCAAATATGAAACGCCGGGACGGCCTGACGATACATCAAACGATTTCGATTTTAATCCCTACCTCAAACTTGGCACCCTGTTTTTCCTAAGCGACAAAGTAGCTCTGGACGCTGGTGTGGAGTACAACTTCCGGGATAATAACAATGACGGAGCATTTAACTCCAAAATGGGTTTAGGCGTGGGCCTGAAAATTTTTCTGGGAGGAGGGAAGAAGCCTTGATGGGAAAAACCAGCCATTTGAACCCAAACACAAGATTATTGATCTAAACCTATAATTTCAATGAAATACTTGTCCACACTTCTGCTATTCATTCTTTCCTTTGGTCCCTGTCCGCAGCCCTTAAATCAGGCTTTATATACAATTTCAACGAACGCGTGGCATTGGACTTTCACCTAGGATACAATCCGTACCTCAGTGGAAGTGTGAACCAGCCAGTGTTTTCCGGGGGAATAGGCCTGAAGGTGTTTTTGGGGAAAAATTAATTTTTGGCGCGGTCGCAGGTGCAAGGTGAGGTTAGGGGGCAGTATTTAGCGGTCAGGTTTCAGAATTCAGCCATTCTATAAGTGTACTGAATCCTGAGACCTGATCCCTGAAGGCTAAATCCTGATCCCTGATTACTACCCAACCCCTACCACCTCCACATAAAACATCAGCTCACTGTTGCCGGGGATGTTACCCTTTTTTGCGTTCCCGTAGCCCAGTTTTGGCGGGATGAACAGGGTAGCTTCGTCCCCTACCCGGAGTAGATCGATGCCTTCGTCCCATCCGGCAATGACCTCCCCGATACCGAGGCGAAAGCGAAAGGACCGGCCTTTAGTGAGGGAGTCATCAAAGAGAGTCCCGTCACTGACCAACAAGCCGAGATAGTTGACCTTTACCGCCTGGCCAGGCTTCGGGCGCGGCCCGTCGCCCTGCTCATGAACGATGTAACCCAGGCCGGAGGCCGTCCGCTTAGGGTCAATTTCGAAATCTAGGTATTGCTGTAGGGTTTCCTTAGCAAAGGCCAGGCGGTCAGCAGCGTAAGCCTTTTGTTTAGCCTTAGACATTTTTTTCATCGGTAATAACATTGTTTTATCCCTTGCTCTTATACCGTCATCTGCACCTGCGGCCGCGGCTGATAAGAGAGGTGGGAATGCCGCAAGATAATCTTCCTTTCAAACAAGCTCCAAAACGACACCGGCCCCCAGCATGACTGCTGGAGGCCGGCGCCGAAAATTCTTAAGCAGTTGATTAGCCGCCGAAACGCCAGCCGGCAATGATGCCAAGTCGGAAATCCAGACCAGAAACGGCCTCGAAGATGGCTTCAAACTCTTCGTCATCGTCGCTGCCGCCAAATACGGTGCCACGGCCGAGACCCATGTTGAGTTCGAACATAAAACCGCTGTCGGTCACCCATTTGTTGCCGAAAAGAATGCCCAGGGCACCGCGCGTAGCATCGGTTTCAGTATCGTCACCTTTGTCGTTTGCCGTTACGAAAGTTAACTTACCGTAGCCGCCAACAAAAAATTTATCCGCACCACGATTGGGGTTCAGGTAGTAGCGGAATTCAGGAATGAGGCGAAGGTTGGTATACTTAAAGTTATCACTGCCAAAGTCGTTGGCTGCATAGCCGATCCCGCCGGAAAGGGAAGTGTTTTCACTAAGCGAAAAATCTGCAGCAACGCCGATGCCTCCGAAAATTAGGGATCCGACGTTAAGCTTAGCATCCACCTGAGCGGAAAGGGAAAGGGAGAATACCGCCAGGAGGCAGGTAAGGAAAAGGGTACGCATAGTACGGTGGTTTAGGTTAAGAGGTAATATGGGTTGTTAGAAATTGACAGCGATCTAAGAAGTGATTGATGTCTTTAGGTGCAAGATACGCCATACAATTGATTCAGTGTAACTTTAATGGAAATATAAAACTTGTTTTTAATCTAAAAAGTTACACATGTGTTAAGGCGCTATTCCCCTTTCTATTATTAGAAATGGCTGATTTGTTGTTGTTTATCAAACGGTTTCTTATTTGCAAATGCCTGTTCTAATTAAGACTTCCACGGCAACTTTAATTTGGTCTTAACTTAACCATTCTTGCTTCATTTGTGCCGGAACAATGGATGCATTGCTACCTTCGCCTATATGGCGCTCGAACCCCTGCAACTTTCCGACGATTTCAATTACGCCCTCGAGCGGATGGAATCCGGTGATCACCTGTTCATTACCGGCAGGGCAGGGACGGGAAAATCTACCCTGCTACAGATCTTCCGTCGCAGCACTACCAGAAATGTAGTGGTACTCGCGCCAACGGGCGTTGCCGCGTTGAACGTCCATGGCCAGACCATCCACAGTCTTTTCGGGTTTCCTCCCAGGCTGATCCTTCCGGAAAATGTACGCCCCAATCGCCGTTATAAACGGCTGTTTGAAAACCTGGAGGTACTCATCATCGATGAAATAAGTATGGTGCGGGCGGATGTGATGGAGGCCATCGACCTCGCCCTGAAAATGAACCGGAACAGCCAGCGTCCCTTTGGTGGTGTGCAGATTATCCTGTTTGGCGATTTATACCAGTTACCTCCCATCGTCAGCAGCCAGGAGGAAAAGATGTACTTCAGCCAGCGGTACGCCAGTGCTTACTTTTTTAGTGCTGACTGCCTGGATTTGATTGACCTGGAAATGATCGAATTACGCCAGGTCTACCGGCAAGACAGTCGGCACTTTCTGCGCTTACTGGACGCCATCCGGAACGCAACGGTCGATTACGATGAGCTGGAGTCGCTCAACGAACGGCATGTCCCCGACTTTGTCCCGGAAGAAGGAGAGAACTACCTGACCCTTGCGGCACGTAACGCCACCGTTAATGGCATCAACGCAAAGAAACTGACGGAGAACACGAACCCGGAAATCCTCTACCTGGCACAAGTGAAGGGGGCGTTCCATGAAAACCTTTTTCCAGTGCCGGCGGCACTGAAGTTGAAGGTTGGCGCTCAGGTGATGACGGTGCGTAATGATAATGATAAGAAGTACGTGAACGGTACCATTGGTACCGTGGTGGAATGCAAGACGGAGTCGGTGATCATCCTGGTGTCTGAAGACGGCAAGCCCCGAACGATAGAAGTTGGCTACGAGGAATGGGATGTAATCCGCTACACTGCTACCGGGACGTTGGAGGACACGAAGATCGGCACCGAGACCCTGGGGACTTACAAGCAGCTGCCCGTTCGTTTGGCCTGGGCCGTTACCATTCATAAGTCTCAGGGGAAAACCTTTGATAAAATTATTGTTGACCTCGGTCGCGGTGCCTTTGAGCACGGACAAACCTACGTGGCGCTGTCGCGCTGCACCACCTTGCAGGGCATCGTACTGCGCAACCCACTTACCCCGCGCGACGTGATGGTGGATCCGGCAGTGGTGGAGTTTTATGAGGGGATGCGGTAGGGAAATACGAATACCCTTAGTTCCCCCACGCTTACTAGCCCAACCCCCACACCCCCTAATTCAACAAAAAACAGGCCATCTCATCCCCGTGCTTTGTGGTATCACAAAACCATAAAACACCCTTCCGATGAAATACCTGCTCTGCATTTTCCTTATCTACTGCTGCTGCGTAATCAACGCCCAATCAACAACCGGTAGTCCCTACTTTGAATTAAGTGGTAAGGCCGACTTCCCGTTGGAAAACACCACCGCTGATGTCAATATCGCCGGCGTAATTGCCGACGTAACCGTGTCCCAGACGTATGTCAATAATGGAACAGAGCGACTCGAAGCGACCTACGTCTTTCCAGGTTCTACCAATGCGGCGGTTTATGGCATGACGATGATCGTCGGGAGCCGCCGGATTGCCGGCATTATCCAGCGCAAAGCCGAAGCACGGGAGACTTATGAAGCGGCCAAAGCGGAGGGTAAACGTGCCTCCCTGCTGGAGCAGCACCGGCCCAACGTTTTTCAGATGAACGTTGCAAATATCCTCCCGGGCGACACGGTAAAGGTGGAATTGAAATACACCGAACTGTTGGTGCCCGAAAGTGGTACCTATCGCTTCGTTTACCCAACGGTAGTTGGGCCAAGGTTTACCGGAGAGAGCGAACCAGGAACTACGGCTTATGCCGCTCAGCCCTACGTGAACGGTCCGCCAACTTATGCTTTTGATATCGACATCAACCTGAACGCCGGTATGAGTGTAAGCAATATTGGCAGCCCAAGCCACCGCCTGGCGATTACCCCCAGCGGAACGTCTTCGGCGATTACCACAGACGGCTCGGAAACCTACGGTGGTAACCGCGACTTCGTCCTCGAATACCAACTCCAGGGCAAGCAAATCCAAACGGGTATGCTGCTGTTTGAGGGAGAAAAGGAAAATTACTTTCTTTATATGGCCCAGCCGCCACAGGCGCCTACTGACCAGGACTACCCGCCCCGGGAGTTCGTCTTTGTCGTCGACGTTTCCGGGTCGATGAACGGCTTCCCGCTGCAAGTTTCCAAAAAACTGCTGCGTAAACTTATTGGTCAGCTGCGGCCAACCGACCAGTTCAACGTGGTGCTCTTCGCCGGAGCGAGCCAAACCTGGCAAGCCTCTTCACTAGCTGCAACAGAAGACAACCTGTCTTCCGCGCTGACCTTCCTTGATCAGGCACGGGGTGGGGGAGGAACTCAATTACTGCGTGCTTTGCAAACCGCCTACGCTTTGCCACGCGTAGCAGAAGGATTAAGCCGGAATTTCGTAGTCGTTACCGACGGTTACATCTCCGTTGAACCGGAGGTTTTTGACCTCGTTCGTAAAAACCTGAACCAGGCAAATGTGTACTCCTTTGGCATCGGTAGTGGCGTTAACCGCCACCTGATCGAAGGCATGGCGCGCATCGGTAAAGGCCGCCCGGCCTTCGTGCTTAATCCGAGCCAGGCGGATACGGTGGCCGATAAATTTCGTCGCTACATCAGTGAGCCGGTGCTCACGGAAATGGAACTCGACTTTGGAGATAAGTTCGAGGCGTACGACATTGAGCCGACCAGCCTGCCGGACGTAAGCCGGGAACGCCCGCTGGTGGTCTTCGGAAAATACCGGGGTAAGGCCAAAGGCCAGCTGAAGCTGACCGGTTATGGTGGCTACGCGGGCCTGGAAAATCAAAACGGTATACCTGCCGATCAGATTAAGAGCGAAGCAGATACCCGTAAGCGCCAGTATACCTTTAAATTGAAAGGCGCCATAGCGGACGCTCGTAATGCCGCACTGGCCCAGCTTTGGGCCCGGGAGCGTATCCGTCGCCTTGACGATTACAACAACCTCCGCCACAACGATGCCCGGGTGGAAGAAGTGACGCAGCTTGGCTTGGACTATAACTTATTGACCCAGTACACCAGCTTCGTTGCCGTAGAAGAAACACCGGTCGCAGACGTAAACGATCCCCTGAAAACCGTTAAGCAGCCCCTGCCGCTGCCGGAGAATGTGTCTGCAACAGCAGTAGGTTTTACCCTCGGCTTCGCCGGCGTGGCTGGTCTGCCGGTTACCGGCGGTACCCCCTGGTACGCTTTTGCCATCATCGGCCTGTTGGCTGGTGCGTTGTGCTACCTTTTATACACTGTATTTGGTCGTCGCCTGTTTTTTGTTCTTATACCTTTTGCCTTGTTCTCCTTGTTAATCAGCTGTGATGCCAGCCGGAAGCAGGCGCTGGCCCGGGAAACTACACCTGAAATCCTCGAAGACCCGTTAGCCTTTGATGACCGGGCGGCGACCATCACTTTTATCCTCGGCGAAGACGAGGGCACTAATGCTTACTATACCCGTGCCACGGAGTACTTTCGTTACCATCCTCAGGAGGCTGGAGAGTACTTGGTGACTGAGCTGCGGAGCATCAGTGAGGTGCACGATTATCTGCAAAGGAACCAATCACCGGCCGGTTTCTGGCGAAAGGTTAATCTCGTGGCTCACGGTAACCAGTGGACTGGCCTGGCAACGCCGTTGCACCCCGGACAGGCTACCCGTACTTCTACGGAAGTACTTTCGGCGTGGGAGCCAGCGCGCGAGCTACCTGAGACCAGCGTGAATGAACAAACAGAAATCATCGTTCATGGCTGCAGCGTCGGAAGGGATTCTGCACTGCTGCTGCAACTCAGTCGGGTATTTGCCGCGCGCGGACATCAGTTTCCTGCGGTGGCTGCGTCGGAGAATTTCACCTTATTTCGGGAAGGGGAATACGGTATGGAGCGCCACTACGCCGAGTATTATTTTCGGGCCACTCCGCTTGGGAAATATCCGCAAAAGGAAGTGATGGCTAATCGTTTTGCCCGCCAGCACCCCGATAAGCCAATTGACTGGGATGAGGCGCTTAGTAACTCCCGCTTTACCGAAGAGCTTCAGCCACACCTTTATCAGTTCAATGTTCCGGTTTCCTGGACAAGGGTGTACCCACAAAATCTTAAAACGACGGTGCCAACCAACGAAGCCGCCTGGCTGGCTGGCGAACCAGACCTGATGGCCCGACTGGAACGCATGGGCTTGTCCCCACGCCAGTTTCTCTGGGATTTCTCCGCTGAGGATTATCAACTCGCTGACGGCGGAACGATACCGGCAGTTACGGCAAAGGGCGTTGCCCGACTGTTTTGTGTGCTGGTGCCGGTGCCGGGGGAAGACCAGATGGTTAGGGTACGATATGGGGTGTAACCCGGTATTCGCTACTTGTAGTAGCGATTGGACGCAGTGCTCTATGAGGAGAAGGGAGTGAGTGAGGTGCGGCTGTTTACCCCTTGCGCTTGTAAAGCGCTGCGTCCGATCTTCCCCAGAGGTGAAGAAGACCAGTGTCAGACAACCCAACCCTGCCGATATCCTCCCTTTGTACCCGCGTCCGCGCCCACAAAGGACTTGCCGTTTACTTGATGAAGTGTGTCGATAGCGACTTTTTGGCTACCGTTCCCTAACTATTGAGGATTATTCCTATATTTGAGGCACGATATAATCCCAGTCAGAAGCAATCCCATGAAACGAGTAATTTTTGGCAGCCTATTGGTGCTGCTGAGCACCTGCAGCCTGTTCGGGCAGGACAACAATTTGAATTCCTACAATGCCCTTTCCGCACGGGTATTGGCCATTGATCACAATATCCCGAACGAGATGTTGGATGGGGCTTCGCAAACCTATGCGCTCGAATTTGGATTTCGCCGACAGTTCACCAAACTGTTCGGTATTGCGGTGCCCATAAAAATTGGGGTGATCGATGTGGGGGAGCTTAATAATATTTCGATCTCGGGCATCGAGGCCTTAGCGCAGTTTTATCCAGCTGGAACGGAGGGAAAAATCTGCCCATATCTCCACGCCGGCTACGGGGTCGTATCTGAACGATTTGATGATGCTAACCATCAAATTCCCCTGGGTCTTGGCCTGAATTTCCGCCTTGATAAGAACTCCTGGTTTAACGTGCAGGGAGAGTATCGTATATCTGACCAGGACCTGCGCAGCAACGTAATGGCGGGTGTTGGTTACGTTTACCGTTTCAGCAGCATTGATACGGATAAGGACGGCATCGTTAACCGAAACGACCTCTGCCCCACAGCGCCAGGCCCGGCCGCCACGAACGGCTGTCCGGATACAGATATGGACGGGATTACAGATGCTGAAGACCGATGCCCCAAGCTACCCGGTTCGGCAAACCTTGCCGGTTGCCCGGATACGGACATGGATGGCGTACCTGATGTTGACGATAAATGCCCGGAAGAGGTTGGCCCGGCAACATCTATGGGCTGTCCCGATACTGATGGTGATGGCATCATCGATGCCGACGATAAATGCCCGATGGATATAGGAACCAAGGCCATGATGGGCTGCCCGGATGCCGACGGAGATGGCGTCCCGGATGCTGAAGATAAATGCCCCGCTGATCCCGGTACCGCTGCCATGATGGGCTGCCCGGATACTGATGGTGACGGCGTTGCTGATCACCTGGACAAATGCCCGGACGAGCCAGGTACCACCAAAGAAGGTTGCCCCGACGCCGACGGCGATGGTGTTGCTGACGGAGACGATGCCTGCCCCGATCAGGCGGGTAATTTCAGGGGTTGCCCGGACTCAGACGGTGACGGTGTTGCCGACAATGAGGATCGATGCCCCACTCAGGCCGGCCCGGCCGCCTCCGGCGGCTGCCCCGAAATTAAGGAAGAGGTTAAAGAACGACTGGAATATGCCGCCCGGGCTGTCCGTTTCGAAACAGGATCGGCAAAACTGATGGAAACCAGCTACATCATCCTCTCTGAAATAGGCGGAATCATGCGCCAGTATCCTGATTATAACCTTACGATCAGCGGGCACACTGACGATGTTGGCTCAGACGTAAACAACCTGTCGCTAAGCGAGCAAAGGGCGGAGGCGTGCCAAAAATTCATTGTGGCAACCGGTATTAGTTCGACAAGGATCAGCAGTGCAGGCTACGGCGAAACCCGCCCCGTGGGAGAAAATAGCTCAGTAGAAGGCCGGCGACTGAATCGCCGGGTGGAGTTTGATCTCATTCCCCGACAATAAGATTTTCGATTTTTCAGACGTTATTGAGTACTATGCCGCGACCTGCAACCTGCAACTTGCAACCTGTAACTTGAACCCTGCAACCTAAACCCTGCAACCTGAATACTATGAACCGCCTGTTGCTCTGCTTTCTTCTTGTAGCAAGTAGCTGCCTCTCCGGGCAGGTGAGCGACCCCGGCCGTTTTACTACCCTCTCTGCCCGTATGCTGATGATCGACCATCAGGTGGACGTGGGGAAGTTGGAGCGGGATATTCAGAAGAGTTATGCTATTGAATTAGGCTTACGCCGACAACTGAGAAAAGAACTCGGGCTGCTGGTCCCAATTCGCCTTGGTAACGTGGACGTAGGGGAGTTTACCAACAAACAGTTTACTTCCATTGACCTCATCGCCAGGGTAACCCCTTTTGGTACTGAAGGCGCTATTTCTCCGTACGTGCAGGGAGGATATGCTTTCCGGGCCGAAAGTGATTCCAAGCCCTTTTCCGAAGTACCCTTTGGGGTCGGAGCAGATCTTCGCCTGGGGAAAGATATGTGGTTTAACCTCCAGGTGGAGTACCGGAAAGGCAGCCGGGAGAACCGGGATAACCTAATGGCTGGCGTTGGCTACGTCATTCGATTTGGGCAACCGGATCGTGATGGTGACCGAATACCTGACGGTAAGGACAAATGCCCTGATGTTCCAGGGGTATCCTCCGCAGGCGGCTGCCCCGACGCTGACCGGGATGGTGTTACGGACAAGAACGATGAATGCCCGCAGGCCGCCGGCCCTGTCTCCACCAACGGCTGCCCCGATTATGATAAAGACGGTCTGCCCGATCACCAGGACCAGTGCCCCTACGAAGCCGGTAAAAAGCGTCTTAAGGGTTGTCCGGATATTGACAACGACGGTGTCCCCGACGATATCGACCAATGCCCCAATACCCCAGGTAGTCTGTATACTGGCTGCCCGGATACCGATAAAGATGGCTTCGAAGACCATAATGACGACTGCCCCGAAGTAGCTGGCCCTAACCGCGGCTGCCCGGAGGTGACGCCCGACATCAAAGCCCGCCTCGAAAGGGCAACTAACGAAATTACCTTTGCTCCCCGCTCAGATAAACTGACGCCTGGAAGTTTGCTTGTACTTGACGATCTGGTCGATATCCTGAAGGATCAACCCAGCTTCAAACTTACCATCTACGGTCATACCGATAACACCGGGACGGATGAGAACAACCAAAAATTGAGTGAACTGCGCGCACTTGCCTGCCGTGGGTACCTGATCTCTAAGGGCATCGACGGAAGCCGAATCTCGACGATTGGCTACGGAGGGATGCGGCCGCGGGCAGATAATAATACTACGGTGGGGCGGGATTTGAACCGGCGGGTGGAGTTTGCTTTGACGCCGGGGTAGACTTATTCCCACCCATCCTTCTCCAACCGCTCATACTTAACCTGCACCTGCGCCCTTAGCGCCTCCTGATAATCCGCCATCTTCTGCCGGATGACTTCATCCTGCGCGCCCAAAATCCGCGCAGCGAGCAGGCCGGCATTCTTGGCCCCATCGAGGGCAACGGTAGCGACGGGAATACCTCCCGGCATCTGTAAAATGGAGAGGACCGAATCCCAGCCGTCAATGCTGTTCCGGCTCTTGATCGGCACACCGATCACGGGCAGCGGCGTCAGGCTGGCCACCATGCCGGGTAGGTGCGCGGCGCCTCCGGCGCCGGCAATAACGACTTGCACACCCCGGCCCGCAGCTGCCTTAGCGTATTCGAACAGCCGATCCGGCGTCCGGTGGGCGGAAACAACCGTCACTTCGATCTCAATGCCGAATTCAGTAAGGATTTCCGCAGCCTGCCGCATGATTGGTAAGTCGGAATCGGAGCCCATGATGATGGATACCATTGGTTAGTATTTTGGTCTGTTGGTCTGT
This sequence comes from Neolewinella persica DSM 23188, assembly GCF_000373105.1. Taxonomy (GTDB): domain Bacteria; phylum Bacteroidota; class Bacteroidia; order Chitinophagales; family Saprospiraceae; genus Neolewinella; species Neolewinella persica. Next base: position 135,234 of record NZ_KB890436.1, read on the forward strand.
TGGTCTGTTGGTGGGGAAGCCGTTCTTTGCACTTATCCCAAGACCTTGGATATTCTTAATGTAGCCCTTTGTGCTTAATGCCTTAGTGGTGAAAAATCCTTAATGCCTTAATGGTTCAAAACCTAAGCGTTCCTAAATCTCAAAGTCCAAAGCCCGTCGCAGTACCCCACTATCCCGCTGCTTGGCCAGGTCTTTATAAGTATCCTGATTGAATTTGTAGAGAACCGCTGGCCGGTGTGCAACGTTCTGCTGACGGCCGACTTCCTCAAGAATACCCGTCCGCAAAATGCGGGTCCGGAAGTTTCGTTTGTTGAAGGCTTCCACATTCAGCACGGTTTCATACAACTGCTGCAGTTGGCCCAGAGTGAATTCTTCCGGCAACAACTCAAAACCGATCGGTTGATAGCGCACTTTTGCGCTCAGGCGACTGTTGGCCATAGCGATTATTTCGCTGTGGTCGAAGGCCAATTCCGGGAGCTCATCGAGGGAGAACCATTCTGCCTTATCCGCGTCAGACGAGGCAACTGCGGGGTGATCCTGTAGGTTCACCAACGCAAAATAAGCAACGGAGATGACCCGCCCGCGAGGATCCCGGTCAATCGCGCCGTAAGTGTAAAGCTGCTCAACGAACAAATCTTTTACGCCAGTTTCTTCCTCTAGTTCCCGCAGGGCGGCCTCTTCAAGGGTTTCGCCCATATCGACGAATCCACCAGGAAGCGCCCAACTGCCTTTAAAGGGTTCGCTTCCGCGCTGGATAAGCAACATTTTCAATTGCTTACCACCATCGTAGCCAAAGACTACAATGTCGACCGTAACGGAAGGACGCGGGTATTCGTAAGTGTACATACGTGTTGACTTTAGGATTAAGCAAAGATAGTTAGTGCGGACGAGCTTAGGTTGCCAGAACAAGCTTATTCTGCTAGTAGCTTCATTTTCAAGTCATAAAGCCGGCTTTCCAGTTGGGTATTGAAATTGCTGCCCTCCTGTCCCTGGTTCCATCTCTGCCAGTTCTTCATGGCGCGGTCGCGGGTGCTTTGGAGGGTTGGAAGCGCAAAGACCATTTCCCCGTTTTTGAAGACAAGCTCCAACAGGTCCGTTTCCCGCATGGCATCGTGATGATGGAGCGGATGTTCGTTTCCATTTTCGGTGGTTGCACTTACCATGTCTTTTCCGTCAAACTCGTTATAGATCACCCGGCCATGTGCGGTCGCCGCACCTCTTTCCATGAAGTGGAATATCCGTACGTTCAGCTTACCTGGGTTGCTCGTCTTGATCGGCGTTTCGGATCGCTTGATTCGTGGTTCCCATTCCCCCCGTTCATTCTGGATGGCGGCTAATTTGTAAACACCTCCCAGTGCCGGCTGGTCGTGGGCGGTGGCCAGGCGGGTACCGATGCCCCAGACGTCGATTTTGGCTCCCCTGGCCTTCAGCTCAGTAATCGCATATTCATCGAGGCTGTCGGAGGCAACGATTTTGGCCTGCGGGAAACCACCTTCATCCAGTATCTGCCGGGCAAGAATAGATAATTCAGCCAGGTCTCCACTGTCTAGCCGGATCCCGAGCATTTCATGTCCTCGTTCTCTCAGTTGCTTCCCAACCCTGACGGCGTTTCTAACGCCTTCTTCCGTGTCGTAAGTGTCCACCAGAAAAGTGCAGTTGTTCGGCATCGATGCCGCATATGCCTCAAAGGCATCGATTTCGCGCGGGAAGACCATCACCCAGCTGTGTGCGTGGGTACCCTTAACCGGGATGTTGTAATAACGCCCAGCCCAAACATTGGACGTAGCGTCACAACCTCCAATGTAAGCGGAGCGGCTGGCCGTAAGCCCTCCGTCGATTCCCTGCGCTCGGCGCAGACCAAATTCAAGGACGGTATCCTCCCCCGCAGCCGCTTTGATGCGGGCGGCTTTGGTTGTGATCAGGGTACTGAAGTTCATGACGGTCAAAAGTGCTGTTTCCAACAGCTGTGCCTCAATGAGGTTAGCCTCGATGCGGAGCAGTGGCTCGTGCGGTAGCACGATCTCCCCTTCGGGTACCGCGTGGATGGTTCCCGTAAACTTCATCCGCTGAAGGTAATTAAGAAAAGGTTCCTTAAACAGCGGCGTCCCGTTCGCCCCTTTGAGGCGACCGAGGTACTGCACGTCGTCGGCACTAAACTTTAGCCCCTGAACTATGTCAATGGCGAGAGCAAGACCCGCAGCCAGCGCAAAATTTCCTCCAAATGGTGCCTTGCGGTAAAACAAATGGAAGATGGCCTTCCGCTCATGGATGCGCTGATCGTAGTATCCCGCCGCCATGGTGAGTTGGTACAAATCAGTCAGCATACCAAAATCAGGACGGTAAATATGGTGGAGGTGAGAGGTCGGCAACATAGTTAGTTTAAAATTTAAGCAAAGGTATGCCCTGAATCTTATATTTGCAAGTTGGCGACTTTAATTCACCATTAAGGCATTGAGGTAACAAGAAAAAAGCAGGTAGGCAAACTTGCAAAGGAGGAATCACTCAGACTGCATGCGTGTTGAGCGTAAGTGCACAAATTATCATAGCATTTCTATATAGATCGCCTGGGAAATGCAAGGGGATCGCTGTCCTTCTTCTTAGCGTAAAACTTAAGGTCTTACTGCCTGAATGATTACTACCGTCGCAGCCATTTAGAAAACCGGTAGGCCAGCTCATTCTTTCCCTCCGGTCGGTGCCCCTCGCTCCAAACCTCCTGCCATTCCTCCGGGTCAAGCTTCGGGAAGAAGGCATCGCCGTCTTCAATATCCGCATCCACGATGGTGAGGTAAATTGTGGAGACCAACGCCAGGCTCTGCTTGTACAGTTCTCCGCCGCCAATGATGAAGGCGGTCTCCGCCTCGGTGACCGAGGGATGATTCAGCGCCTCTTCCAGACTGTGCGTTACCACAATTCCCGTAGCCGTAAAAAAAGCATCGCGCGTCAGCACCACGTTTGTCCGTTTCGGCAGCGGTCTGCCGATGCTGGCAAAGGTCTTCCGACCCATAATGACGGGATGGCCAAGCGTTGTGCGCTTAAAAAATTGGAGATCAGCCGGGAGATACCAGGGGATGTCTCCATCTTTTCCGATGGTGCCCTTACGGTCGGTGGCTACTATGGCGGAGAGTTTCATAAGGCGAAGGTATTACCTGTAGCTCCGGCTTCAGCCGGATAGTTCTTTTTTTTACAAGCTTAGTCCCGAAGGGACGTCTATCGTAATGAGGGGTGACGGAGTTGGCAACGCCAACGAGGGAACCCCTCAGCAATAACCTGCCAGCCTTGCCCCAACATACATTTATTCCAGCTCCCGATAACGCCCCTCAATTACCACGCCCACCAACTGATCTCCCCGGTACAAAATCAGATCGACAGCTTCACCAGGCTCCACAGCTTCCGATGCTTTACCCCCCTGAAGAATTCGCAGCTGCTTTCCGGCCGGGTGATCAGGCATCGCATGGTCACCAATAACTGCGGTATAGCCTTTTTGGTAAAGGTCCTTAGCGTTAAGCTGAAGGATCTGCAGGCTGTCCAACCTCCCCTTCATGGTTTTACCGGGGACCATCTTTAGCCCGCTGGCCTCAACTGTTTCGAAGGCACCGAAGGTATGCAGGTCGCCGACATCGCTGACGTAGGCGCGGGAGGTATATTCCCGGTAGTCTGGTGCCAGGCTCCGTTCGTTGAAGCGAAAACCGATGTCTACAATATACTCCCCGTCGGGGCGGACGAGGGTGCCGCCCACCAGCTTAAGATCATGCATGCCACTGGATTGGTTTTCTGGAATTGCCCAGTAATCCGCCAGGGAATAGGCTTCCTGACCACCGGTAGCGATGCCGTAAAGACCAGCGATAAGCCCCAAAAGATTGAGGCGGCGAATTTCTTGTTTTTCCGGGTCGCCGGCGTAGCCGCCGGATTCAATGAGGATGGTTCGGGTACCCCATTTTTGGAGGTTATCCCCAAAGGCTCTGGGCTCGAAATCATCGTTGTAACGTCCGATCTGACCGGGGACTTCGTCTTGCCAAACGTCGTTCATCAGCGCGATCATTTGCATGGCGTCTTCGCGCTTTTCATCGACGGATTTCTCCCAGTCATAGGCCGGTGCGAGGATGGACGCTACGCAGCCCTTCTCGGCGGGAAAGCCGGCGCTGTAGTACGTGCTTTGGTCGTGAAGGTTGAAGCCCCAGGCGGCGTCGAGGCGCTCGCGCTCACCCTTCAGCAGGCGTGCTTCGGGACTGGTCTGGCGCAGTGCATCCCGGTTGAGGTCGATGCCCAGGGCGTTGCGTCGTTGGTAGACCTCCGCTCCGTCCGGGTTCAGCATCGGCAGGAAGGTGAGGTGCAGCGCTTCGCGGATGGTTTGGCGGACGGTATCCAGTCCGTCACCGCTGCCTTCCAGCCACGAGAACAGGTCGAACAGCGCGGCGGTGGCGGTGGGTTCGTCGCCGTGCATCTGGCTCCAGAGCAGGACCTCGGTGGCTCCGTTGCCCCAGGCAACGCGCCAGAGTGGACGGCCCTCTACGGAGCGACCTGCAGTGTCGACGGTGAAGGTCTCCGGCAGGTTATTGATCAGGGGCCGAAGGTCCCGCTGTTTGAAACGGCGGGTGGTGATGGCGGCTGTTTTGTGCGCGGCGAGGCTGGCTTTGACTTCTGCCAGGGGTAAGGTAGGGTAGTCATTTTGCGAGGCGGCCTCGGACCCCGCTGAAGTACAGGAGCAGAGGGACACACAAAGCAGGAAAGGGAGGAGGAAGCGTAGCATGGTGAATCGATTGGGGGAGATGAAGATATAATAATATTTCACCCTGGGCGGTGCCGCCTCCGGCGGCGGGCGGAAATGCCGCGCTCCTGGCACTTAGCTTTTTGGTTCTTGCTTCGTTTGGGCAGCTTCTCCTTTCGTCATCTCGCGGCTGGAGACCCTTGCTTCCGCTCCTTGCCGGCGTTAACCTCGACCGGGCTCGCAGGTATAAGCCGGCGTTACTTTTATGGCTCTTTTACCCGCTTCCTGCACATGCGGCCCCGCCCAAAATCACTATTCAGTTAAGCCAATGTTCAGTTCTCGGGACGGCTTGAAAACGGTTTCATGAGGAATTTCCAGTCTGGCCAGATCCCTTTTATCCACGTATAATTTCTGCTTTTTCACGAAGGGCGTAATGTCGACGATTTTACGAATCATCTGCGTGCCAAACCGGCGTAAGATGTCTCCCTTCATTCCTATCTGAATCGCTTTCCGTTCAAGTTTACCGCCGTATGGATCATGATCCGGGTCCCATTGCAGCCGGACCTCACTACTCGCCAGCCGAGCCTTCCATGCCGCCTCCGTTTCATAAATATCAGGTTGAAAAGAACTGAAAACGGCCTTGCTGAGAATCTCCTCCCAGTCTGACTTGCGGAGGTGAATGGCCAGGACCCGCTCCTGGTCCGCTTTTTCCGCCCACCCACACCGGTACATCATCCAAAGGAAATTGGGTTTTATCCACGACATCCGGTTATAGCTGAAGGCAGGGCCGCCAAATTGCTGATGCGCAACCGCATAATCGGCAATCGCCGGCTTGTAGGCCTGGTAAACGACGATGTCTTCTGCTGTCTGGTAAGCAATGATCTGACGGCCAGCAACCGGGAGTCCCGCTTGGTACTTCAGGTACGGCTGGACCTTAATGCTGTCCCGGGCCAGCTTTTTTCCCGAAATCGTGCGCCCTTTTCGCGGAATTTCAAGCGCCCAACGGCTTAATCTACGCTGAGCAAAACCACTAACGTGTTCATTCTTGGATTGGGATAGTTCCTCCAAATAAGCTTTTGCCTCGGCCGTGCCTATATCCGCCAGTGCCCAAACGCACTTTCTGGAACAGGGCTTGTAATCAAATTCTGGAATATCCCCGGAGGCTACCTGCTCAAAAATAAATTCTGCCGTTGCCGGGTGAGCAGCTTTTTGAAAACCACTGGCCAGTTCCTCGTGTAGCTGGTGCCAGTTCATCGAAAATAGCTGTTGGTCAAAGCTCAGGATCTCCAATTCCGTCAATCCGGTTCGATCAATTTCGTAATATTCCGATACCGCTTGCGGATCACGGGGAGCGATCATTTGCTCAAACGCAGCGTGGAACCTTTGTAAATCAGCGGACGGTGTCTTCATAACTCAATCTTTCAACCAACATAATGATTTGATGAACGAGTTTAGTTGCCAGCAGCGAAAAGAAACGTCCCCTTCAACCTTTCCCTCCCTTCTCTCCTTTCTATATTTGCAACAATTCAATGCATTTTTACATCTCGAACCACAAGTTAATGTAGCTTGGCGCTAACACCTCAATAGACCAATAGAACCAAAAGTCCAATAGACCAACTTGACCCTCCTCGAACAAACAACGCTCCCCTCCGCAGGCACCATCTACGCCGACATCATCCTGCCCCTGGCCTTGCGTCAGAGTTATACCTTCTCGGTGCCCGAGGAGATGGTGACGCAGCTGAAGCCGGGACTGCGCGTTGAGGTCCAGTTTGGCCGGAGCAAACACTACACCGGCATCGTGCGCCGGCTGCACGGCGAGCACCCGGGGCATAAGGTGAAACCGATCCTGAGCGTCATCGACCTGGAACCGTTGATCACGGCTCAGCAAATCAAGCTGTGGGAATGGATGGCGAGCTATTACAGCTGCACCGTAGGTGAGGTGATGAACGCCGGCCTGCCCAGCCATCTGAAACTGACGAGCGAGACGACGATTACGCTCGGCCCGCTGTTCAGCGACGACGCCACCCAGCTCGACGATCAGGAATACATGATCGTGGAGGCCCTCACCCTGCAGCAGGAACTGACACTAAAAGACGTGCGGGATATCCTACAGAAGAAGACGGTTTACCCCGTTATTCGGCGGTTGCTTGACCGGCACATCCTCTTTTTGAAGGAGGAATTACAGGAGCGCTATAAGCCGAAAGTAGTGAAGTGTGTGCGATTCAGCCCGGCCTACCAGACGGAACCGGAACGGATCGCGGCCTTTGAACTCGTTAGCCGGTCGGAGCACCAGACGGCGGTATTATTGGAATATTTGCAGGTGTCGCGTACGCTGCCGTTTATCCGGCGGGTCGATCTGACGAAGCGCACCGGCGCACCGGATTCGGCGATCAAGGCCATGGTCAAGAAGGGTATCTTCGAATTCTACGAACGGGAAATCAGCCGCATCGGCGGGGGAGAAGAGGACACCATTTCGGCGTATGATTTGAGTGAACAACAGGTTCGGGCGCTGGCGCAGGTGCAAAGTTTTCATGAAGCGGGAAAGCCTGTTCTTGTCCACGGCGTCACCGGTAGCGGGAAGACCCGGGTGTACCTGGAAATGATGAAGGCAGTGCTGGATGGCGGCGGACAAATACTTTATCTCTTGCCCGAAATTGCGCTTACCGGTCAAATCGTCAAGCGACTGAAGAAAGTGCTGGGGGATAAAATTGCGGTCTACCACTCCCGCCTCAATAATATGGAACGGGTGGAGATATGGAAGGCGGTGCAGGCCGGAACGACTTCGGTGGTTGGTCCACGCTCGGCCCTCTTTCTACCGTTTACGAAGTTAGAGTTGGTGGTGATTGATGAGGAACACGACTCCAGTTACAAGCAGCATGAGCCAAACCCACGCTACAACGGGCGCGATGTAGGTGTATTCCTGGCGTACCTCCACGGCGCGAAAACCATCCTTGGTACCGCCACCCCTTGCCTGGAAAGCTGGGAGAATGCTAAACGTGGTAAATATGGCCTCGTCTCTATGCCGGAACGCTTCGGTGGCCTGGCCATGCCCAAAGTAGAGCTGGCCGACGCCCGCGAAGAGGACGAACACGGCAATCGTCATCCTTTCTTTACGCCTACCTTATTAAATGAGATCAAAGCGACCCTTGAACGCGGCGAACAGGTGATTCTCTTTCAGAACCGCCGGGGCTTCGCCCCCGTGTACTTCTGCCCGACCTGCGACCACACCATCGAGTGCGTCAACTGCGACGTCTCCCTGACTTACCACAAGTTCCAGCACCGCCTGCGCTGCCATTGCTGTGGCTATTCGGTTACTCCACCCGAAAGCTGTTCCGCCTGCGGCGGCCCCGAAATGAAATTGGGTGGTACCGGCACGGAAAAAATTGAGGATGAACTGAAAATATTCCTCCCCGATGCCCGTATAGCAAGGATGGATGCAGATACTACGCGTGGTAAAAATGCACTAGCGGCACTGATTGGACGCTTCGAGGAAGGAGAACTGGATATCCTGGTCGGCACCCAAATGGTGACCAAGGGTTTGGATTTCGAGCGGGTCGGTCTCGTTGGCATCATCAGCGCTGACCAGTTGCTGCGCTTCCCCGATTTCCGCGCCGATGAGCGCGCCTTCCAACTCATGACCCAGGTGGCCGGCCGTGCCGGCCGTAAGCACAAGCAGGGCAAAGTCATCATCCAGTCGATGGAACGTAATCACCCGGTCCTGACCGATGTCCTCAACGCCGACTTTCATCGTTTCATCGAGCGGGAAGCGGATAACCGGGCGCAGCACCGGTTCCCTCCCTACGTCAAGATGATTAACCTGCAATTTCGTCACCCCAAACGCAATACCGTGGAGGAGGCGGCCAAGCTGGTCGGGAGTTGGTTGAACCACCACCTTCCGGGGCTGGTGGACGGCCCTTTTGAGCCCAGCGTCGCCCGCCTGCGGACGTACTACCTGCAGGATATGGTTATCCGGGTAAAGCCTGATGGTAAAGAGCTGGGCCGGGTTAAGTCAGTCGTCCGCGCTGCGGTCGATAAGCTGGGGACTACTGAGCGGCTAAGCGGGGTGCGGGTGGTGGTGGATGTTGATCCTTATTAGTCCCTTATTCCCGGGCTACGGTCATATTTTGAGGTCTCGGGAAAGCCAGCCGCTGCGCGGCTTGTGTGGGTATCCCCGGATTACAGCCGCTGCGCGGGCCTGCATCCGGGGATATTTAAGGTTGACCCCTACGGGGTCGCAAGGTAGGCTATTCGAAATAGTGTTCTTCGTATTCTATGCCGTGAAATTCAAGGAGACGGCGAAGTTCGTCGGCGGAAGTTTCGCCACGGTGATGATCAACTTGGTTACGGACATACGGGATTAGTCGGGGTAATACTTTTGGGGTATAGGTGAAGGCTCCGTAGCCTACCTGCCAATAGTCGAAATGCGGAAATAGGCGATGAGCCTTGATGAAGTCTGAACTTGATAGTTTTATCTCCTTTACTAGGGCCGAGAGGGCTACTGCAGGATGCAGGGCGAAGACCAGGTGAAGGTGATCCTCTACACCTCCGGCTCGATAGAAATGGCACTTCCTGTTTTTTAACACCTGCCGCATTTGCAGGAAAAGGCGTTCCCGTTCGGGCTGGCCGAGCAGCGTCGGACGGCGATGCTTCGTTGAAAAAACGACTTGATAGATGATGCGGGTGTAAGTCTTACTCATAAGGCAGCTTTTAGATCCACGCGGGATCGGATGTCAGTGTAATTACTTTTACAAAGCACCAATAAGCCTGGCGAATTAAGCGTCTTTTAAACGTATACTTACGTTTATATGCGTTTACAGGCGCTTAAGACCCCGTAGGGGTCGACCCTAACTAACCCCGGATGCAGGCCCGCAGTAGCGGCCGGAATCCGGGGTAAAACACTACCGCCAGGACTGTCTCCCTACAGCAGCAGCCGGAATCCGGGGTAAAACACTACCGCCAGGACTGTCTCCCTACAGCAGCAGCCGGAATCCGGGGTGAAACACTGCCGCCAGGACTGACTCCCTGCAGCAGCGGCCGAGATCCCGGGTGAAACACCCCCATCCCAATCCCTACCACAAACGTCCATTCACCCGTTCGGGCAGACCTTCTTGCTTTAACTTGCTAAAGCAAGTTTTTAACTAGAAATCCCCCATTCAAATGCGTACAGGTACACTACCATTTTTACTCCTCTTTCTGGCGAACCTACTGGGCGCCACCGATTACTACGTTGCTAAAACCGGAGACGATCTCAACGACGGTACGGAGGGTAACCCCTTTTTAACCATCAGCAAAGCTGCGTCGATAATGGAGGCTGGAGATGTTTGCTACATCAAAACCGGCGTATACCGGGAAGTGCTGAACCCAGCCAACGGCGGCACCGCCGCCGCGCCCATCACCTTCCGGGCTTTCGGAGAAGACCAGGTTACCCTCTCCGCTACCGAGCCGCTAACCGGTTGGCAAGCACATGAAGGTGATATCTTCAAAGCTGCGGTCAATATGAACCTCGGCCGGCAAACGATGCTGTTCTTTGAACAGGAAGCGATGGATATGGCCCGATGGCCAAATAACACCGACGACGATCCCTTCACAATCGATGCGATGACCGTTGACAATGGTACCGCCAGCTCGTTGATCACAACAGACCTTCCCTCGAATATTGATTTAGCTGGTGGCTATATTTGGTATCTCGGCGCACACTCCGGCGCAAGCTGGACACAACCAATCACTTCCGTTTCCGGTAAGACGATCAATCATACGGCCAATGACATCACCCGCTGGCCCTTTAACCCACACAACCCAACTGTTTTCAGGAACGGTAACCGAGGTCGTTTTTACGTCTTCGGTGCATTGGATTTGCTGGATTATGCAGGAGAATGGTACTTCGATGACGGTGCTAACGAGGTTTATTTCCAGCCCCCAGGTAACATTGATCTATCCACCGTAATGGTGGAATACGCTGCTCGTGAACGTACCATACTCATTGAACAGCCATGGATCGTAGTGGAAGGGATGACCATATTTGGCGGAATTGTTAATCTAAAGGGAGATAATGGGATAATCCGAAACTGTGAAATCCGCCATGGGTATCAGGCCATTGATGAGTTAGGGAATACCGACGCCCAGGTGGCGGAAGGAGCTCTCCACGTTCAGGCCAGCAATATTCTCATTGAGGGCAACCTGATCGAAGGGGGATCAATGAACGGTATCTCGGTACAAGGGTGGGGTGGTGTAAGCGACATTACCATCATCGGTAATGAAATCAGGGAATTTAATACTGTGGGCAACCACTCCTCGCCAGTACGATGCCGGGCTCCACGGTCAAAAATGCTGCAGAATACCATTGTTGGCGGTGGACGGGGCGGTGTTTTTATCCCGGCCAATGATTGCGAAGTAGCCTGGAATGATGTTTCCGATTGTATGCGCATTAACAACGATGGTGGTCTGTTTTACGTCGTCGGAAACGAAGAGGATAAGAATACGAGTATTCACCACAACTGGTTTCACGATAGTTTTGGACCGGAGTACGCCGACGGCCGTTGTGCCGGCATCTACCTGGACAACGACAGCAAAGGCTACGACGTACACCACAACGTAGTCTGGAACATTAGCTGGTCGGCGGTTCAAATGAACTGGGATGCCTGGAACAACGATATTTTTAATAACACCTTCTGGAACGTCGGTGGTGCAATGGATGTGTGGCTCAATGGCCGCGTTCAAACGGGTAATCGTGTTTGGAACAACTACGCAGACGGTGGCACGTGGAAAGGACAAAGTGAGGAGAATAACCTGATTAATCCAATGGATCCATTCCGTGATCTGGTGAATCTCGACTTCCGGCCGGCGGATGATTCAGAACTGGTGAACGCTGGTAAGTTCATTGAAGGAATTACGGTGGACATCAGCGGATGGGCACCCGATATCGGTGCTTATGAAAGAGGGTGGGAACGTTGGGTGCCCGGCGCGCCACGCGCCGATGGGGTCGTCACTGCCGTTAATCCTTTCCTTGCGTCCCGCGTTCGCGCCCAAATAAGCCCAAATCCCACCAGTGGAATGAGTACCCTGAACTATACCGCTACCGCATCGGGGAATCTTGATTGGATGGTTATTTCAGTCGATGGAAGGGTGCTGCAAAGTGGGCGAAAACTTCAACTCACCCCTGGTGAACAGCAACTCCAACTCGATTTGCGATTGCTTCCGGCAGGGCCTTATGTAGTCGTTGGCAGGACCTCAGAAGGGAATTTTGCGGAAAGAGTAATCGTGCGCTAATGCGCTGTTTTCGGACATAAAAAAGCCCGGTCCTCTACTGGACCGGGCTTCTAAAGTCATCCCTATGATACTCTAAACGAGTAATTATGCCTCAATATAGGGTCATCCTAGGGTGGGGACTTAGTTTCCGAAGCTACCTTTATGAAGCGGTATCGGTTTTGGTGGGAGCGGAGTTATTTTCCTGACCGCACGGAACCTCCAGAGCTGGTGTCTGAGTCAACGGAGGGAGATCCTTTATAACGAACCGTACCGCCTGAAGAGGCCGACGCGTCCAATTCTCCAGATACATTGAGGTTGATATTGGCGCCACTGCTGACCGATGCACGGCCATTGTTAACCTTGCAATCGGAAGCATCAATACGACCAGAGCTACTTGCCTTGGCGCGGATTCGGTTCCCGGTTCCCGCAAGTTCGATTTTACCTGAGCTGCTGGCGTCCAGGTAAATGGTTTTGCCAGAAAATTCAACGCCCATAATGTTCGCTGAGCTGCTGACGTGCATTTCCAGTTCGTCACCACTAAAAGCGTCTTTAAATTCTATTTTAGAGCTACTACTCGCTTTTACGTAATCCAATTCATTCATCGTTACGTAAACGCGAATGGGCTTATGGTTACTGATGTTGGTGTTGTTGGTAAACCCGATACTCAAGCGGCCACCGGATACTTCCGTCTTAATGTATTCTTGCAGATTGCTTTCTGCCTCAACGCGGACACCCGGAGCACCTTTCCGAACTTCCACATTGAAGGAGCAGCAGGTCTGGATGCCGGAGAAGGAAGAAACTTTACGTTCTTGAGTAGTTGTATCGCCATTACCTTTCACGCGGTTGCGGTTGCCCCAGTTTTGGGCAGAGATGGCAGCGGTGAAAGCGAAAACGAGGAGTAGAGTGAAGACTTGTCTCATGGTTTAGTAGTTTGCCCTAAGAGACGATTCTTCAAGTTAAGGGTTGCACCTATTGGCATCACTCAGATTTCTTCTCGTTAAATACAATCGTGAGGCCCGCGTTTAGGTAAGTGGTTTTACCAAGATTACGACCGCTGATGACACTTCCATAGCTAACGCTAATTCCGGAGTAATGATTGATGGGCATATAACCGGTAAGTCCTACCCGGGTGTAGTCGACTTTTGTTTCCGGGAAGTTGCCAGTAAAGCCAGGTCCCATGATGTCGACGCCATCACTGGAAGATTGGTAGTCAATCCATCCATCGACGTAGAAGAAGCCCCCTGCGTAGCCTAGTTTGGCCATTAAGTTGATGGCGTTAGGCACGTCGAAGGATTCGCCTTCAATTACGCCAAAGGTGTCGTCGGCACTACCACGGAGGCTGTAACCGGCGATGGCGGTGGCAAATACTCCGGAGGTAAGCTGGAGGTGTCCGCCAATTTTAAGGTCAGCAGCGAATGCGCCGCTACCGATGGACAGTATGCCATTGGGTTCGTAACCTCCCGGTAAGGAAACGCCAGCGGAAGCGAGTCCGTCAAATTGTCCTCCACTGAAGGAGGTTGAGAAGGGGCGATAGTGTGCCATTATCGTGACGTCCTGAAGTCCGGATACTTGCTGTTCACCATTAATTGGGTCGCCTGGTCCGGCTCCTTCCGCATCGATAAAAGGTACATTAACTATAAGGTTAAGGTTGTCCGTAATGCCGTATTTGCCGTAGACGTTGTAAATGATCTGGGTGATTTTGCCGTGAACGGGGACCGGGTTAGAGAGCTCCTCGCCTACGTAAAAATCGTCGAAAGTACCGCGGGTTGCACCGGCGGTAAGTGATAGACGGCCTTCAGTGTGGAAGAAGCCATCAACAACGCCCTGGGCGCAAAGGGGCATAGAGCAGAGGGCCGCTAGAAGCAGCGTGAGCTGGGAGAATCTGGATAACATGGTATTGGTTTATAAAGAAGCAAGATAATTCTCCGGACATTGCACCCATTGCCCATAAAGAGCAACCCGTGATTGTGCACAGAGATATATACCCTACGAATAAACCATCCTTAGTGGTTTTGCCTGAGCGTTACCCAAACGCCCGTTCCACCAATTCGTCTTGCTCCTTAACATGGACCTTCTTGTACCCCGTTGCAGGTGAAGCGGTAGCAGCCCGCCCAACATAACTGAGCTTGACACCAATTGCCTCATTGTACAGGAAGTGCTCACTCAGGAAGCTCCAGGCACCAGCGTTGCGGCTTTCTTCCTGAACCCAGATCGGTTCAGCGTTGGCGTAACGCTTAAGAATGGCGTTAACCTGTGCCGTAGGTAGTGGGAAGAGCTGTTCGAGGCGAACGATGGCAACATCGTCCCGCTGATTCTTTTCCTTGTACTGCGCGAGGTCAAAGTAAACTTTTCCGCTACAGAACAGTAAGCGCTTGACCTTCTTATTGCCCTGGCCAGAGATCGTCGGATCGTCGAGGATTTCCTGGAATCTGGTGCCCGGACCAAAGTCGGCTACCGGGCTTACGGCCATGGAGTGGCGGAGACCACTCTTCGGGCTCATGTGTATCAGAGGCTTACGATAATTCCACGCCAGCTGGCGCCGCATAAGGTGGAAGAAGTTGGCAGGCATGGTGACGTTGGCCACGATCATGTTGTACTCTGCGCATAGCTGCAGGAAACGTTCAATGCGGGCACTTGAGTGCTCTGGTCCCTGACCTTCGTAGCCATGGGGTAGCAGTACGGCGAGGCCGTTCATCCGCGCCCACTTGCTTTCTCCACTTGCGATGAATTGATCGAAAATGGTCATCGCGCCGTTGGCGAAGTCACCAAATTGGGCTTCCCAGATCACCAGGTTGTCCGGGCTGGCTGTAGCATAGCCATACTCGAAGCCGAGTACCGCAAATTCAGACAGTAGGGAATTGAAGATGTGGAGTTTACCCTGGTCTTCCGTCATCCCATCGAGCCGGTTGAGCTTTTCGTGTCCGTCTTCGCTGGTGAGCACTGCGTGGCGGTGGCTGAAGGTTCCCCGGCGAACGTCCTGGCCAGTCATGCGCACATTGTGCCCTTCGAGCAGCAGCGTTGCGTAGGCGGTTAATTCGCCTAACGCCCAATCCAGCTGGTCGTTATCAATGGATTTCTGGTAACTGGAGAAAAGCCGGTTGACTTTCTTCACCGGATCGAAGTCTTCAGGCAAAGTGGTCAGGTGCTTGAGTATCTTATCGATCGTATTTGTGTCTACGCCAGTTTCGGGAGATGCTGCGAAGAATTTTTCCTGCCAATGATCGCTTTCCAACGCGCGCCAGGCTTCTTCTGGCGGTTGGTAGCGGTAGGGGATGTCTTTGTTCTTTACGTCGGAGTGGATGCCCTGAAGGCGTTTCTTGAAATCAACCCCAAGTTTCTTAGCGGCCTTTTCATTGATGTCACCGCGCTTTACCAGCTGCTCGATGTAAATCTTACGAACATCAGGGTGCTTCTTCACCTTCTGATACATCCCTGGCTGGGTGTAGCCTGGGTCGTCACCTTCGTTATGGCCGTTTTTACGGTAGCAAAGCATATCGATGTACACGTCGGAGTTGAACTCATTCCGGTATTCCACCGCGAGGCGGGAAACGAAAAGAACGGCTTCCGGGTCATCGCCATTGACGTGGAAAACGGGTGATTGGGTCACGCTTGCTACACCACTGGCGTAGATGCTGGTACGGGCATCTTTGTAATCCGTGGTGAAACCAATCTGGTTGTTGATGATATAGTGGATGGTACCACCAGTTTTGTAGGCTTCCAGCTCACTCATCTGCGCCGTTTCGAATACGACGCCCTGACCAGCCACCGCTGCGTCACCGTGGATAAGGATGGGGAGTATCTTATCGTAGTCGTTGTTGTAAAGCATGTCTGCCTTAGCACGGGCGAAACCTTCAACTACCGGTCCTACCGCCTCGAGATGGCTGGGGTTTGGTGCAAGTTTTACGTGAACCTCTTTACCACTGCGCGTCCCCATTATGCTGCTGTAGCCCATGTGGTATTTGACGTCGCCGTCTCCCCGGATGTTCTTGGGGGTCACGCCCTCGAACTCCTGAAAGATACTTTCGTAACTCTTCCCCATGATGTTGGCCAGTACATTGAGACGGCCCCGGTGAGCCATGCCAATGACGACTTCCTCTACACCCTGGTTGGCAGCCTGGTTAATGATCGCGTCGAGACCCACGATGGCTCCTTCACCACCTTCGAGACCGAAACGTTTCTGGGCCACATATTTAGTTTTGAGAAAATCTTCAAAACCAACCGCATCGTTGAGGCGGGAAAGGATGTACATTTTATCTTCAGCGGAGAGGCCATAAGCATTTTTCGGATCGTGCTTCTCAATTCGGGTACGCAGCCACCGGCGTTTTTCCCGCTTGAAAATATGATCGAACTCAAAACCCACACTGCCCAGGTAAACCTTACCAAGGTGGGCAATGATCTCCCGCAAAGAGCTGGGAGGAAGGAATAATTCTTCCGCCGCTTTGAAGGTCACGTCCAGGTCGGAGTCTTTTAGCTCGAAGCGTTCCAGGTCCAACAAGGCGTCCGGATCATCGAATTCACTGATGGGATCAATCGCCGCATCCATGTGCCCGCGTACCCGATAGGCTTTGATCAGGGCGAAAACCCGGAGTTCTTTTCCTACGTGTTGCCAGTCGACCTCCCCTCCGGCGGTTACCGGAAGTTTGTCGCTCTGCTCCTCTACGGCACCGTTACCGTTCTGGGTGGCGTAGTCGAAGCCAAGGAAGAAGTCCTTCCAGCTTTCATCTACGGATGCGGGATCAGCAATAAATTGCTTGTAAAGGTTCTCGATGTAGCTTGGATGGGCGTTGGCGAGATGGGAAAAATTGCTCATGATGATCTTTGGTCAGCACGTGGCATGGTGGTGGGAAGGCCACGTGTAATAGCTTAGCTAACGGTTCTGAACGGGCTTGGTTTTTATGTCAAGCAAAGTCAGCCGCAATATTCCCGCAAAGTTCAGTAAAAAACCTGGGGTGACCCCGGTTTTCGGGAGGTTATTTTTAAGGTTTAGGAGACATTATCTCACTGCTACTCAGCGGGCTTGCATTATAAAGTACAAAAACACCCCAATCGGGCTACTGTTTCAGCCAGTCCATTAGCTCCCCAAGTTGCTCCGCGGTCATTACTTTAGGAAATTTGATCTGACCACCTTTTTTCTTTTTCCTTTCCAGAAAGCCATACAACTCGTCGGCTTTCGCCAATTTCACTTTCACCCCTTTAAGCGCTTTGCTTCTGGCCACTTTGTAATTTTTGTTGACCTCCTGCAAGTGTTCATCAAGAAGTTTGACGGCGGTGGCTTCCTCCAATTTTCCATTTTCGATGCCCAGAACCCACTGGTGGTAATAATCCTTGCCGTCTTCGGTTGGTACAGCTCCTACGGTGAATTCTTTGACCCCGGCCCCAGTGGCTTCATTAAGGGCAGCGATCGCGGCGTTAAGCTTTTCTTCTGACAGTTGGGAACCAACCACGTTGAGCCAGTACTTAGTCCGCCCGGTGATCACAATCTCCATTTTAGCCTTATCCGTAAATTTAACGGTATCACCAATCATGTAGCGCCAGGCACCAGCTGGGGAACTGACGATCAGGGCATAGTCTTTATTTTCAATTACCTCACGATAGTCTACGACTTTAGGTTTATCCAGGATGGCACCGGTAGCGTCAAAACCGTCAGCATCGTGTGGGACGAACTCGAAATACAAACCATGATCAAGGGCGAGCTGCATCGACATAGTGTCTGGCCGGGCATTAAAGGCGTAAAAGCCCTCGCTCGCCAGGTAGGTGTCCATGATGATGATGGGGTGATCAAGTAAGGACTCGAAGCTTTTGCGATAAGGCTCGAAGGCTACACCTCCAGTGGTGTAGACGGAGAGATTTGGCCATATATCATGAATGCTGTCGAGCTTGTTTACCTCAATAACCTTACGCAGCATCATCACCATCCAACTGGGAATACCCGCAAGGGCAGCTACGTCCCAATTTGGCGCCTCCTCCGCAATGCGTTGTACCCGGGTATCCCAATCGGGGATTTTGGCAATTTCAATACCCGGTTTGTAAAAGCCCTCCATGAAAGAGGGTAGATTACTGACGTTGATGCCGCTGATCTCCCCTTCCAGCGCACCATTGTGTTCATCGAGATCCGCAGAACTGGTCAGCATCAGGATGTCTTTTTCAAATAGAGCTGCTGGCAGGTCGAAATTTGCCAGGCTCTCGGCCTGGGCCCGGCCTACTCGTTGTGTACATTCCAACATTTCATTGGTGACGGGAATACGCTTACTCTTTTTACCGGTAGTACCGCTACTCAGGGCATAGTATTCGGGCTTCCCTGGCCAGGTGATGTCGGGGTACTTTCTTTGCTGTTTCCACCACCGCTCGTTCATGTTGTTGTAGTCGTGCAGGGGAACAGTTTTGGCGTAGGCTGCGCGTATATCCTCGGCTTCCAGTAAGCCGGAGAAATTATAAAATTTGCCGAAGGCAGTGTCTTTTGCCGTTTCAAGTAAAGTCTTCAATTGCGCTTCCTGCGCGGCTAATGGGTCCGATGGCTCTTGAGGTAGCAGGTTGTGTTTGGTCTCAAGAAGCGTTTTGACGATTTGTCCGAAGAAGGCCATATTGGTTGATTGGTGAAAGGTACCTTCTGATAACCACTTTAGCAGTGAAGGTGTTTGATGGCGCGGCCGCAGGTGCAAACTAAAGGTGTTAAGGAGCAAAGTGAAGTGGTTTGGGTAACACCTTCTGCCGTGCTCTTTTATCCAAATCTTCTGCACCTGCGTCCGCGCCCAAATTAAAGAAACGGCGCTGCTGCAGAATACTCCCGAACCTGGTTGCCTGCACTCCTGTTTTAGTAAAAAACAAAATCAAATGAAAGACCAACTTTTTTCGCCCTGCGAACTGGGCAATACTAATTTAAAAAACCGGGTCGTAATGGCTCCTCTCACCCGTAGCCGTGCCATCGATAATATTCCTAATTCTCTGATGGCCACTTATTACGGCCAGCGTGCCGGTGCTGGCCTCATTATTACCGAGGGCACTTCGCCGAGCCCGAATGGCTTGGGCTACCCCCGCATCCCGGGATGTTTTACCCCCGAACAGGCCCGGGGCTGGAAGCTGACCACCGATGCGGTGCATGAAAAAGGTGGCCGGATTTTTCTACAAATCATGCATACCGGAAGGGTCAGCCATCCGGGCAACATGCCCGCCGGCGCGGAGGTGCTCGCCCCCAGTGCCGTGCCTTTCGCTGATCTGAAAATGTATGTTGATGGTAAGGGCGAACTTCCAATTCCCCTAGCCCGGCCAATGAACGTTCAGGATATCGTCGATGTCGTTGAAGAATACGCAGCAACCGCCAAGCTGGCGGTAGAGATCGGTGGCTTCGATGGCGTAGAGATCCACGCTGCCAATGGTTACCTGCTGGAACAGTTTATTAGCCCGATTACCAATAAACGTGACGACCAGTTTGGCGGAAGCATCGAAAACCGACTACGACTGGTCCGCAATGTGATGGAAGCAGTCGTTGCTGCTATTGGTGCTGACCGGGTCGGCATGCGCGTAAGCCCCTACGGCGTCCTCAACGAAATGGGCGAATATGACAGCATAGAAGAAACCTACCAGCGCCTGGCTGCAATGGCCAACGATGCAGGCATAGCCTATTTGCACACCGTAGACCACGTGGGGATGGGCGCACCCGCCGTTCCGGAAAGCATCAAACGGAGCCTTCGGGATACCTTCAACCGAACGCTGATTCTCTCTGGCAACTACGATGCAATTGAGGCAGAAAATGACCTGCAGGCCAACAAGGGAGACTTAGTCGCCTTCGGCCGCCCCTTCATTTCTAACCCCGATCTTGTGGAACGATTCCGCCAGGACGCCCGACTTCAGCTACCAAAGCAAGATACCTTTTACACCCCCGGCCCCGTCGGATACATAGATTACCCCTTCCTGGTGAAGGAATCGGTCAGCTAGTTAAAAGACAATGCTTTATTTTACTTGATAACATAATGATGCCCCTCGATCATGTGATCCGAGGGGCATCGTTTTCCAATTAAGGAACGTCATACAAATGAGGCCGCACGGTTTTGAGCAGGCTGCGATGCGGTTAGTCTACCAGATGGTCCATAAAAGAGCCTTCAGAATGAGCCCCGGGCACACCAACAATGTCGCGGAAGGCAGCGTAGTACATGCACATTACTGCGGGCAAAGTATAAAGAATACCAAATCCAAGGGCGATTAAGCCCAGCATCGTGATAAACCCGGCAACAATGTAAAACAGAAAGAACATGGCCCAGTTGGAGGAGATGATTTTCCTGCTGGCCTCCATCGCCGGCCAGGCTTCCATTTTATGAAACAGGACCAGGAAAGGAGCAAAGGACCAGGCTACCATAATATAAACGATGGGTAAGAATAAGAGAAGCGCTAAAGCTACCGTAAGTATCGGGAAGTCATCTCCGCTGGTGACGTCAAGCGTGAAGAACATCATAGCACCGATGGGAATCATGGTGAGGAGCAGCAGCCCCGCCTGGATCAAGGAGATCAGGATCAGTTGGCCGATGAAGTCGAAGCCCTTGAAAAAGTCTCCGAATTCAAGGGTTTGCCCCTCTTCTTGTTTATGGGCGGCCAGATAAAACCCTGCCGTAAGGCAAGGAGTAACGACGAAGGACGCAATGGGTCCCAATATTGGAATGATCTGGCAAACCATGACGATCAACATATAAACAAAGGCATAACCAATGAACAGTCCCGGGTTTTTACCAATCAGGCTGAAACCTCGGCTGATGTAATCGCCAAAGTTGAAGGCGTAAGACTTATTGATGGCAAGATCTACTTGCTCAGGATAACGTGTCATTGTGTAAGGATTTTAGGAAAGCTGATAGGTCAGCAGTTTAATTAAAAAAATGAGAAAACCACGCGCCGGCTGGCAAAGCAGCGGCGCGTGGTCCGTAACATGTAGCGTTTGGTGGCTAATCTCTTAGTCTACCAAGTGGCTGCTGATGTCAGCAGCTTCACCGGTTTTCGGGTTCGGGCCCCACTTGTTGACTCCTGGCTCACTATCCAGTGCCCACCAGTAAATAAGCAGGAAGATACCGATGATCGTGAATGCGATCAGGTACCACCAACCACTACGGCCGGTATCGTGCAGTCGACGAACGGCTACAGCAATAGAAGGAATGAATATGGCGAGGTTGTAGAGGCCGCTCAATCCGGTCGAGATAGTATCCCCGAGAATGCCGCCGACTAATCCAATAATTAGGCCGACAACGAAGTTGCCTAAAACAAAATACCAGAATTCGCTTCGACGCGAGCGGCCGGTGAACTGGGCATACTTGCTCAACGCAAGTTTATAATATTCTACCATTGATAGGATGGTTTTGCAGGATGATGAAAAGGGTGTGTTATAACCCTAAAGATAGTCCACCCATCAAAAAAACCAAATTATGGGGCTACTTCAGTAGGCGGAAACTATACTCCACCATTTCCAGAATTGGCAGATCGTTCTTATCGTTTTGCTCCAGGTAGATGTCGATGACGATGGTTTCATCTTCCTCCTTTTCCGAACTGTCGAACGTTATTTTGAGCACGCCACTGTCGCCAGGTTTATACACCTTAGCGTTATTGTGTTCTATGGTCGTACAGTCACAAGCCTGAATGAGCATGATCTTGGCTGGCACCTTACCAGTGTTGGTGAACGTGTACTCAAAGCTTCGCTTTTGACCTTTTTTGACGTCGTAGAGGTTCAGTTCCCGCTTGTCGAATTGCAGAACGGGAAGGCCTTTAATATCTTTTTGTCCGTAAAGGCTGGAGAAGCGGGTGATGGTGTCATTGGTGGTGCCTGCAGTATCCTGCTCAGGCTTTTGTGCCACCTTCGTGGTTTTGGTGGGCGCGGCCGCAGGTGCAGTGGAAGTTGAAGTGCTTGGTTCAGCACCGCGGTTTGGGGCCGGCTCGCTGCGTTCAATCAGGTCCAGGCGAATTTTGAACTCCGTAGGTCCTTCCAGTACCTTAAATTCGGTACGGCGATTCAGTTGGTGGGCACGTTCTCTGTTAGCTTCGTCGGATAGTCCCCGGATGTACTCGTCGGTCAATACATCGCCTTCGTTCAGGAAGTCGACTCTTTCGGCCAGCCGCTGATTAACGGTCTGTGGCACGGTTTTACCGTAACCCTTGGTTTTGATCCGTGGGCCGGCAATGCCGCCGTTGACAATCAACCATTTTCTGGCGCTGGCTGCACGACGCTGGCTCAACCGTTCGTTGTACTCCGCTTCCCCCCGGCTGTCCGTATGGGAACCGAGTTCGATGACCATATCCGGATATTTTTCCATGACCGCTTGCAGGACGCGCAAATCGTTTTCGGCAGCAGGAAGGATTTTGTCGTCGGCAAAGTCGTAGAGAATATTTTCCAGCGTTACCGCAACCCCGAGGTCGATGTCTTTGGCCGTAGTATCAACTGCCGGAGGCACCGGAATTGGCTTCAGGAAGAAGATATGCTGCAACTCCTTGCTTTCCGTAAGGCCGAGGGTGTTGACCTCCACCGTGTCGGGGTAGTAACCGGGATGGGTAGCTACTACAGAATAAGCTGTCTCCAGCTCCAGACCGAAGT
The DNA here is from genome assembly GCF_000373105.1 of Neolewinella persica DSM 23188. Lineage (GTDB taxonomy): Bacteria > Bacteroidota > Bacteroidia > Chitinophagales > Saprospiraceae > Neolewinella > Neolewinella persica. The sequence continues at coordinate 157,745 of NZ_KB890436.1, forward strand.
CAAAGCGGTTACCGTCATCGCGGGACTTTTGGGTGCCAGGCCCGCTGGGCCGGTCGTTGAGCAGCGGCTGTAGACCTATGGTACCGGTGGTTAGAGGTTCCTTAGCCTCATTGAACAGGCCAACGACGAGGTTAGCGTAAAGGCTCGCAATCTGGAAGCCGTAAATATCGTCGCAGCAGGTTTTGCTTTTTACCGAGCGGCCACCTTCGCGGTTACTGGTCATGAAGCCAACGAGGCCGTCGCCAAAGACACTCAGGCTTTGATCGTCAACGTAGCTGTTGAAACCAGGTCCCATGTTTTCCGCTTCACTCCATTCGCTGCCGTTCCAGGCGGAATAAAAAATATCAAAACCGCCCATTGTCGGGCGTCCATTGGAGGAATAGTAGAGGGTGCCATCAAAATAAAAGGGAGTATCGTCGTCACCCAGGGTGTTGATCGTTGGGCCGAGGTTTACCGGCGCACCGTAGCGGCCGTCACCTTCGTAGTTGGCGTAGTAGATATCGCGGCCGCCTTCACCGCCGTCCATGTCAGAAACGAAGAACAGCACTTCCCGACCGAACAGTTCGCCCGGCGCTGGTTGAATAGCTAAATGGTTATCTCCATTGATGCCGGAGACGGGGTTGCCGCTTTTCCAGCCGGTATCTTCTACGTCGGATACATAAATCTTCGCCTCCGCAATGCGGTTGCTTTCCATCCGGATACGGTTGTATATGAGCCGGCGGCCATCGGCACTCAGCGCCGGATTAGCGGAGTGTACCCCAGGTCGGTTTACCTCTTTACCCAGTGCGGTAGGCTTTCCCCACTTTCCCTTACTGTCTTTCTTTGAGGTGAAAATCCGGCTAAAAGATTTTTCATCATTGGCGTCGGATTGTTCCACCGCCGTGGTTGCGTCCCAGGTTGAATAATAAAGCGTCTCTCCGTCGGCACTAAGTACCGGAGAGTATTCGCTGAAGGAACTATTAACGCGACCCTCCAGTATATCCAGGCTAACCTCACTCGTTTCCTTAGGAGCATCGCGGTAAAGCTTAATACCCTCCAGTTCCAGTTTTGCGAAGGTTTCCAGCCGTTCGTCTGTATTGTGCTGCAGGAAATTCTCGAAATAGGTCCGTGCATCATCGTACTGGCCGTCCATCTTCAGCGCGCGTGCATAATGATAGCGGTGGATGTTGTTGGTGGTGTCACTGGCTTCTGCCCGGCGGAAAACCTGGGTGTAGTTGCGCACGGCCGCTTTGATGTCCCGCAAGTTGAGGTTCATCAGCGCAATAACGGGGCGCAGTGGAAGCTCATCGTCCTGATCGTAGGCCAGCTCGTAATTCTCCAGGGCAATGAACCAGTTGTCGGTGATCCGGGCACTGTCGGCCGCAGCCAGCAATTGATCAATCTTAGCTGCGCCAGCCAGCGGCTGGGCCGCTACCTGAAGCGCAAAGACAAAAAGGAGAAGCGTGGAAAGAATGTATTTCATCGGTAGGATGCTGAAAGGTAGTTGGAGGTTATCGTTTTGAAACGCGCAGCGTTTCTACGAAGCCCCTCCCCCGTGGGGAGGGTATGGGGAGGGGGGTGAAAATAACGTTCAACCAATCCCCGGGCGTGTAAACAAGTCGTTAAAGTCGCGGACAAAGTATCGTCGGCGCCACTTCAGGTTTCTTGTAAATATTGAAGATATAGGCCAAGCCTAGTTCGAAGGCGCCCTGATAGCTATTGACGTTTCTGGCCTGGCTCAGGGTTATATCGTAGGCCAGCGCTGCGCGCAGGCGGTCAGTGTCGAAGCCGACCATCACCTTGGCGGCATCGGCCGTACGGTAGCCCAAACCAATACGCAGGTCGAGGTCTTTCTTCAGGTTGCGGCTGCCCCAGGCTTGCATGGAAATAGAACTGGAACCGGCGCTGTTCTGGAAAAAGGCAGTGGGCTGGAACCGCCACTTGTCGCTCATCTCCAGGTCGAGACGGGCGTGAGCGTGGATGGTGCCGGCGCGACGACGACTTTCCGGGCCTCCTCCAACGGGCTCAATCGGTGTTCCATCAGGCATGGTATCGCCTGGCTCCATGATCCGCTCCACCAGGCTGTTCCGTCTGGCCCGGTTCAGGTGCAATACTGAAATCCCGGCTTCAAAGGTGTTGCCACTCTTCTTGTCCAGCAGTAGTTTTAGTTTCACGCCAGCATTAAGGTCATTATAGCTGTCGTTATTATTCCCCTGGTTGCCCTGGCCAGTGTCGGGCATACCGATCATTTCTCCGCTAAGTCCTTGCCCTCCGATACCAACATCGAAGATGCGCTGTTGATCCGGCGTACCGTCCGGCATTTTCAGGCCGTAGGAGGTGCTGCCGTATTGAACGCCTAGCGTAAGAATGTTCGTTCGGTTCTTGTCCAGTGAAAGGTGGTAAGCGCCACTGAATCCGAAAAAGGTGGAGGAAAGGTTAAAGTCTCCTGCGTTGTCACTCACGAGGCTGAAACCAACCCCAACCCAGTCCTGTTTCCGGAACCCGAAAGCGAGCGGAGCATCAGCGTACGCAGTAGGAGAGTTGATGCCATTGAGGCTATACCACTGCCCCCGGTAAACCCCACCTACCCGGATGGAGCCGGAAAAGGCACCAGTATTGGCAGGGTTGAGCCAGAGCGGCGCGTAGTTATGTAGCGTGTAATGAACGTCTTGTGCGCCCAAAGAGAGGGTAGACAGGGCAAAGGCGGCGAAAAAGAGTAAGCGGCTGAAGCGCATGGGCGGGCGGTTAATCTTGGGAATTATCCGACACTTCAAACTGCGCCGGAAGGCCCAAGATAAGCAGAAATACTACTTCCGCGTAAGTGGCTTTTTAAAGACCGGTACGGTACTGCACGGCTCACCGTACATAATGGAGCGGACTACGGGACGCAACCGCGCAGTTATGTCAAGGTATGCGGAGGCGGGCACTTGCTTTTCGCCACAACCTTTTACCACTACCCGCTGGTCGGTAAACGCTTCCAAATCAAGCCCGGCAATGGTTTGGCGGTAATGTTGGCGCAGGTATTCTGCCTCAGTGCCCAGGTAGACATCGGCGGTGAAAGGGGCGGCGGCAGCCGCCACCAGCATATAAGCCCACGACGGCACAATGGCGTCGGTCGAACAGAACACTAACAAGGTTTTGTCCTGATACTGACTAAAATCATGCGTTTTGACGCTCTCCCGGAAGTCTTTTTCCTTTAGCATCAACTCCATGTAGAGGTAATCCTTAAGGTCAAAAACAGCAAATGCGGCGGTAGGCCAGTACTCCTCCAGCTTGAGGGTGATCAGGCGGGAGTTGGCTACTTTGTTTACTAATGTTTCCGACATGGCTTGTTGATTGTGGTTAAAGAACACCTTATTAGTCTTGTAGTTTAGTAGTGGATAATCTAGTAGAGCTGCCGCACGACCTATGCTTACTCCGTTCGTGCCCTTCTCATTCGAGCACGGGGGGAGAAGTTGCTACTTAGCTGATTTTCTTAGAGAGGGAGCACAGAGTAGCCGCTTTGGGGAGTAAGCCCTGTCTTTGCCATCAACCAATTGTTGCACCTGCGGCCGCGCCCAGAATAGTCAGGGAGTCAAATAGTCAGATAGTCACGTAATCGGTATACCGACATGTCCGGTAATGTGTCGTAATTCTTAGCGTTAAACCTTAATGCCTAAGTGGTTTTCAACGCTGAGCCAAACGAGCGTAGCGAGCTGCCAATTGCGGTAGCCAATCAAGAATCGAGCATCACCCTTCGAGAATCGAGAATTTTACGAGCGCAGCGAGCAGAACCATGCGGTAGCGACTATGAATTACCTACTACCGACTATGAACTATTCCTCTTCCACCATCAACTCCTCCGGAGCCCCCACCGTATTCTCCGGCAAAGCAAAGTCTTTCGGTTGTGGCAGGTCTTCCAGGCTATTAATGCCGAAATAGTCCATAAACCGATCCGTCACGGAGTAAAGGAGTGGTTTGCCGATGGTCTCGGCCCGACCAGAAATCGTGATCAGCTCTTTTTCCAGGAGCTTTTGGATGGAATAATCGCAGGAAACGCCCCGGATTTTTTCCAGCTCTGATTTGACCACGGGCTGTTTATAGGCAATTATGCTTAAGGTCTCCAGGGCCGACCGGCTGAGCTTTTTATTGCTCTGTAGCCGCAAATGGGTGCCAATTGTCTCGTGGTAAGCCCCTTTGCTCATGAATTGGTAGCCGCCGGCCACCTCAATGATCTCAAAGCTGTGAATGTCGAGATCGTACCGCTTTTTTAACGCGTCAATGGCTTCCAGCATAACCTTTTGCGCAAAGCGCACGCCAAAGTTTTCCAGTAAGACGTTTTGCAACTCTTCCAGGGAGACGGGCGTAGGGGCAGCGAAGATCAATGCCTCGATGTGTTGGGGGAGGTATTCCATTTGAGCGGCGAAGATAGGTTGGTAGTCAAATAGTCAGGTAGTCGTAAAGTCAAATAGTCAAATAGTCGTAAACTCAAAGAGTCAAACAGCACGCTGTGGTGGCACTGTTTGACTCTCTGACTACTTGACTGTTTGACTCGCTATTAGCCGATGATCCGTTTCTTCATCGCTTCAAATTCTTCCTCCGTGATGATGTTCTGCGCCTTCATTTCGGCGAGTTCTCTGATCTTGCGAATGGCGTCGTCGTCCATCACCGTAACTACTGGCTCATCCGGTTCAGCGGCAGCAGTGTCTTTTTTGCTTGCTTTTTTCGCCTTGCTGGGTGCCGGTTCGGGGTCGGGTGTAACGGCAGCAGCAGGTTGCGGAGCATCGGTTTCGGGAACATCCGAAGTCTCTTCTCTCCACTCTTTAGCTACTTTTTTACCTTTTTCGAATTTCTCGCGGTAAACTTTCTTCAGCCGATCGGTATCGAAATCAAGGAAGGTGCCGCCATTGGCGAAATGTTTTTTGAAGACTTCGCCAAGGGCGTAAGTACTGGCACCGTTGATCACCGCAGTAGTGATGCCACCGACGACACTGCCGACTACGGGGATAATCTTAATCAGGCTACGGGCACCGGCACGGGCCATGGTACTCGTAGTCAGTGCAGATACAATGGCTTTACCCTGGGTTTCGGCAAAGTCGATGTCATACACGCGGCAAAGCTGACGAATCATGTCCAGCTGAAGCGCAGAGACGGCGAATACATCCGCAATTGGAAGCGGAATAATGTAACTGGCACCCATGCTCCAGATCACGTGGTTACGGATCACGGTTTCGGCGTGCTTGCTTTGATGTTTGTTGCCTTTGGGACTCATAAAGGAATCTTTAAGTTTCTTGGTTGCGATGTCTTGGATCTTCTTGCGCATATTTCAAGTAACGTGTTTAGGGACCACTAAGTTAGGGGCGCGGCCGCTGGTGCAGGGGGAAGTTCGACGAAGAGCAGGGATGGGTAGACGAAAATTCGCTGCGCTCCTTTTCATCTAGCTATTGGCGCGAAGCGCCTATAGCCGCGCCGCAGGCGCGACCTCCTGCCCCACAAACTCCCCCGCCTCATACTTGAAGCTGCCGGTAACCCCAATCATCGCCGCATTGTCTGTGCAATACTCAATACGGGGAATATAGGTAGACCACCCTTTCGCTGCGCCGAGCTCGGCCAACCCTTCTCGCAGGCCGCTATTGGCCGAAACGCCGCCAGCTAAAGCAATTTCCGTAAGTCCGGTTTGCTCAGCAGCCATTTCCAATTTACGCAAAAGAATGAATACAATGGTGTGCTGGATGGAGGCACAGATGTCGGCCAGGTTGTCTTTCACGAAGTCGGGCTCCGCCTTGATGCGTTTCTGTAACGTATAAAGGATGCTGGTTTTGAGACCGCTGAAACTGAAGTTGAGTTCGCCTGGGTCGGGCCTGGCGAATTTGATGGTTGGCGAACCCTGGCGGGCCAGTTTATCGATCTCCGGCCCGGCAGGGTAGGGGAGGCCGAGCATCTTTCCCGATTTGTCGAAGGCTTCGCCGGCAGCATCATCGATGGTTCGGCCGATGATTTCTTGCTCGAGGGCTGTTTTGACGACAACGAGTTGTGTGTGTCCGCCAGAAACCGTCAGGCAGAGGAATGGAAATTTAGGTTTTGGGTCTTCGGCAAAATGCGCCAGCACGTGGGCCTGCATGTGGTCTACTTCGATCAGCGGAAGATTGCGGGCCAGCGCAAAAGCTTTGGCAAAACTAACCCCAACCATGAGGGAGCCGATCAGGCCTGGTCCCCGGGTGAAGGCGACGGCATCGATGTCTTCGGGTTTTCTATCCGCGCGCTTCAGGGCTACGGCCACTGTCGGGACAATATTACGCTGGTGCGCCCGACTGGCGTGCTCGGGCACTACGCCACCAAATTCTTCGTGCACGACCTGTCCGGCAGTGACGTTGCTGAGTACCACTCCGTCGGCCACAATGGCGGCTGAGGTGTCGTCACAACTGGACTCTATGGCTAAGATCGTGGGCATGGTTGCAGGGGTTGCAGGGGTTGCAGGGGTTGCAGGGGTTGCAGGGGTTGCAGGGGTTGCAGGGGTTGCAGGGGTTGCAGGGGTTGCAGGGGTTGCAAATTTCGGATAAAGTTTAGGATGATGGGCAGTGTTTTCGATTTTTTTCTCCTGTCCGTTACCAAACGTAGTGAGTTGGGTAGTCTCTGAGTTGCCGCCGTAAGCTCCGCTCTCTTCGCTGGGCTCGTTTTCCAAAGGTAAGCAAGCGCAACACCGCGAACGGTCGCAGCGCCAACTACTAACTTGTTCGCCAACTAAGCGGCTCACCAGGGTGAGTGCAGCATTTTTCGAATTGTGGCAGCCATTCCTCTACCCCTTAAATACTACCAAAGGCGAAGCTTGACCTACAGGAAAAGGAGCTCAGTAACTTTTTGGCTCGCTGAATAAGGCCAAAACAGAAGAAAAATCGCCTGAACTGCCCACAAACATTAAATTTTGTACGCTGTTCCACCAATCAAAAGCTAACTTGCATCTACTGGATGCAAGAAATGTTTTATACTTGCACAAATTAAAAGCCTCAGATGCGCACACTATTCAGTCTACTCTTCCTGGTTCTGGCCTTCGTTTTGGCCTTCCTGTTATACAAAAGTATCGAAGAACCCATCGCCTTTAACAGCGAACGGGCAGTTCGTACCGACGCCGTTTCCAGCAAATTGGAAATGATCCGTTCCGCTCAGGAACTTTACCGGGATATTACCGGTGAATATGCTCCTACTTTCGACACACTCAAGCAAGTGATGAGAGAAGGAAAGCTTCTTTCTATCCGCGTAGTTGGTGATGCCGATGCCGTTGATGGAGGGACCGTTACTTACGACACTACTTACATCGCCGCAAAGGATACCTTCCCCGGTCTGGGCATCGTCCTTGAAGACCTGGAAGTAGTTCCTTTCACTGACGGTAAGGTGAACTTCGATATCGATGCCAAAACCATCGAATACCAGTCTACTAATGTCCCGGTTGTTCAGGTAGGTGTTCGCCAGAAAGAATTCATGGGTCAATACGCGGACAAAAAATACCAGCGCTACGATCAAACTTACGATCCCAACACCCCGATCAAGTTCGGCGATCTTAACAAGCCAACGATTTCCGGGAGTTGGCAGTAAGCAACTACGATATAACCGCCGCGGCTTTCCGACCGGAAAGTGCGCACGATTACGAACTGTCCATCCTTACGGGGATGGACAGTTTTGCGTATGTCATCCGGGATCGTACGCGTAACGAATTAATGGCCTATCGTTCGCAAACCATCACCGCTGGTGAGCAAGCTGATTGGCCAACTACCCTCGACCGTCTAGTACTGGCCGATGACAAACTTCGTTCCCTGTCCTACGGTAATTGTATCATGGGGTGGGAAAGCGAAAGGCTTACGCTGGTGCCTGAAACGCTTTACGATGCGGGGAACCCCCGCATCTATCTGGAACAATTGACCCTTATAGGGCTCGATGACGCCGTACGTGCAGAGCGCTATCAGGAATTGGGAGGAGAGCTCCTTTTTGCGGCGCCCTCCGCAAAGCTTGAGGCTACGGAACGCCGCCTGCGTTCCTTACGAACGCATCACATGGCGGGAGGACTACTTTCCGCCTGGGGAGCACGTTCTCGACGGCTGGGCCACCAATCCATCTCTTGTGCTGTCCGTGGGTCCAGGCTTTTTATCGCGGCTCACCGAAATGGGCAACTGCTGTTTTTTAATACCTTTTCTTACTCCAGTTCGCACGATGCGCTGTACTACCTGCTTCTGGCCTTCCAGCAATGTGGCTGGACGCCCAACCGGGTCCCCCTTTACCTGTGCGGCGAAATAACTGAGCACAGCGATTTGTATCGGCAGTTTTATCGGTACGTGGAGGACATCAGGTTCTGCCAGTACCCCACACCACCTTCCTCACCTCCTGAATTGGCAGGCCTGCCGGCACATCTTTATTTTGAACTGCTGTGTTTAGGTTAGAACTCGCTAAGCGAGTGTTGCAGGCCGGTCGCTTCGCTTCCTGTTGCAGTGCACCTGCAGTGCGTTGCAGCTACCGCAAGAGGTAGGTGAGACAGGCATTTTTTCATTAATAGTTGTAAGAGAATTAGGTTAATCAACCTGCTTGCCGGATTTTTCTGCAACCCTGCAACCCTGCAACCCTGCAACCCTGCAACCCTGCAACCCTGCAACCCTGCAACCCTGCAACCCTGCAACCCTGCAACCCTGCAACAGAGCGCAGCGACTCTGCAACCACTGTAACTCCTTTACTTATGCGCATTATTTCCGGAAAATTTAAAGGCCGTCGTTTTAGCCCGCCTGCAGATAACTGGCCTACCCGCCCTACGACGGACTACGCCAAGGAAGGCCTCTTCAACGTTTTGCACAACAACTGGCTTGATTTTGAAGACGAGCGATTTCTCGATCTGTTCGGCGGAACCGGCAGTCACGATTATGAATTTATGAGCCGGGGGTGTACAGACGTAACCTACGTTGACAAACACGGTCCTGCGGTTGCCTTTGTTGAGCGTACCGTCAAAACTCTGGGGGTGGAGGACTACATCAAGATCTTTCGGATGGACGTTTTCAAGTTCATGAAAATGAAAGTGCGGGAGCCCTATTCCTACATCTTCGCCGGCCCACCGTACCCGCTCAAGAATATTCCGGAAATTCCGGACCTGATCTTTGAGGCGGGCCTCCTGGCGCCAAAAGGCCTCTTTGTGATGGAAACCAACCCACACCATGATTTTGCCGGCGACCCTCGTTGCGTAGAGAAGCGGAACTACGGAAAGACCATTTTTTGGTTCTTCCAAAATCTGGAAGACGTCGAAGAGGAGTAGTAGACGAGAAGTCGCTGCACGCTTTGCTTTTAGGGCTAACGTACGGTTTTGGGCGCTCTGCTCGTGCGGTTCAAGATTGAAAAACCATTAAGGCACTCAGACATTAAGGGCTACACTAAGGAAGGCTTGTGTTGGAGAGCAAATACGCTGACTCCTTGAGTACGTAATTAACCTAATGGCGTGGCCGCGGGTGCAGGGCAGGAGCCACGACGAACGAAGTGAGCTACCATATGCGGCAGCACGATCTGCTACCGAGGGCGAAGCCCGTCTACCAAACCAATAAAAGGAGCGCAGCGACTTTTCGTCTAAAGTCGCGCTTACGGCGCAATGAGTTGCCCCCGCCAACGAACAATCCCATAAAGCATCACCAGGCTGATCAGCATCAGCACCCCGCACAGCAGCCAGCCTCCACCCAGGAGAGAGGCCAGGAACCCGGCAGTGATACTTACGGCACCAACCGTCAGGGCATAGGGCAGCTGCGTCCGAACGTGGTCGATGTGATTACAATCGGAAGCGAGGCTGGAAAGTATGGTGGTATCGGAGATCGGCGAACAATGGTCGCCAAGAACGCTGGCGGCAAGGACAATAGAAATAACGTTGTACAGTAGACCCAGCGCGGCTTCGGCCTCCCAACCGGCTCCTGTTGTCGCTACTGCCCAGGTAAGCGGAATGGCGATGGGGTAAAGAATGGCCATAGTACTCCAGCTGGAACCGGTACTGAAACTGATTAACGCCGAGAGGACAAAGATGATCGGCGGAATGAAATAAGGATGGAGGCTGTCGCCGAGGAGGTCGACGAGAAAGGTCGCTGTGTGGAGGTCTTTAGTGGTCAGGGCAAGCGCCCAGGCAAGGGTCAGAATCATGATGGCACCAAACATGGCCTTGAAGCCGGAGGTCAGGCTGCCCATTGTCTGCTCTATGTTCATGATGCGCTGACTGATGGTGAGGATGATGGCCACCACGACACCGCTGATACTGGCCCACAACAGGGCAACGTAGCTATTGGATGCACCGACCACTTCGCCGAGTTTGCCGAAGAAGCTACCGTCCATAGCGGCCCAGGTAGCTCCCCATCCGTCGGATATCGGAGCGGGACTCAGTTCCCCATAGATGGAAGATAATCCGGTGTCCAGCAGGCCGATGATGGTCATCAGGATAACCGTTAGGACGGGAATGACGGCATTACGAGAGCGCAGAGGAGCGCCTTTTACGGGCTCCAGGTCTTCGGTTTCGGCCACGTCGTCGGTCTCTGTATTGGAGGCTTTGACCAAGCCAGTTTCCAGAGCGCGTCGTTCAGCTTTAAGCATTGGCCCAAAGTCGCGTTTGGTGAGGATGATGAACAGGATAAAACCAAGGGTGAGTATGGGGTAGAAACTGTATTTCAGACTTTGTAGAAAGATGGCATAGGGTGCCATGTTGACCAGTTCGGGGACGGTTTCAATCCCATCGCTGATGTATCCAATCTCTGCCCCGATCCAAGTGGTAATAAAGGCGATGGACGCAACGGGGGCTGCTGTAGAGTCAACAATGTAAGCCAGCTTCTCCCGGCTTACCCGGAAGCGGTCCGTTACTGACCGCATGGTGTTCCCAACAATGAGGGTGTTGGCGTAGTCATCGAAAAATATCGCTACACCGAGAAGCCAGGTAATGAACTGGGCTGACTTTGGTGTGCGTGCGTATTTTGTCATTCGCTCCACTACGCCAGCCATGCCACCATTACGACTAATAATGGCCACCATACCACCGACCATAAGACTGAACACAATGATCGAAAGGTGGTCACCGTCATTGAGCGCCTTGATGACATAAACCTCAATGGTTTCTAATAAGGATTTGACAATGCCGAGGAAGCCCTCGAACCTGAGTCCGCCGGCAACAAAGGCACCAACCCAGATACCCGCGAACAAAGAAATTAGTACTTCTTTGAAAATAAGGGCCAATCCTATGGCCACCAGAGGCGGCAAAATGGAGAGCCACAGCGGTATCCGGCGCAACCTGTTAGGAGCATTACCCGCACTGTCGGAGAGGTGGTAGAGCGCAGTGTTACCACCGGCTTTAATGAGGTGGAGACCTGGGTTGATCGCCACAACCTGTTTGCCGTTGACCTGGGTGAAGGTCACCGTCTCATCGTTAATTTTAACGTTGGCGGCCGATTCCGGGAAAGCGAGGCCATCTCCGGCCGTAAACTCAAGCTCGCGAAGCCAGTTGGCGTTCTCCGTTTGGCCGCGAAGCGATGAAATGGCTAACAGCAGACTAATAAATAGCAGGTAAAGGGTAAACTTTGGGTGGGGCATAGCGTAAGATTAACGGGTCGTAATATAGTGAGTGTGAGCTAATGCGTTGTTCAAATAATCACCATGTACGGAGCAATTGTCAAAATCTCCCTTCCAATCCTTCCCGGAGCACGGAAGGAGAGGGCTTGTTAGAGTGCTGCGCGCTTTCAACAGGACATTACAATCAATTTCTCAAAGGGGGCATTTATTCACAACTTTGCTTCTTCTTAACCTTCCTTGCACCAGCGGCCGCGCCAAAAAAATGTTACATGCTAAAACACTTCATCCTACTTGTCCTTGTCGCTTTTTCCAGCGCCTTGATCGCACAAAACATTGAACTTACCCGCACCTATCCCGTAGTTCGCGCAGAAGGTCGTCCGCTACCGCTAGCGTGGTTTGGTGGACTAAATACGCCGCAAACCCAGGCGGAAGACCTGGATGGAGATGGTGTCGACGACCTCTACTTTTTTGATAAAGCAGGAGAAATTCACCTGGCGATGCGAGGCGATGGTATGGGCAACTACGAAGAAGCTCCCGAACTCACCGCCCACTTCCCGGACACTACCACCGGATGGATCTTGCTGCGGGATTTTGATGCCGATGGCACCCCCGACATTTTTACTTACGCCGAAAGTGTGGATGCAATCCGGGTACTCCGGGGACATCGCAGAGCGGATGGCCTGCTGGAATTCTCGCTTATCGATTTCGGTGGCGCGCTGCCGCTGATTTATTTCCCGTTCCAAGGGAACCGGACACTCATCTTTGTCAGCAGTATCGATTACCCGGCGGTCGAAGATTTCGATTTTGACGGCGACCTGGACCTGATCACCTTTTCCGTAAATGGTGGCTACGTGGAATATTATCAAAATCAAAGTGTGGAACGGGGTTTTGGCACAGATACCCTGATCTATACCCTCGAAACCCAGTGTTGGGGAGGCTTTTACGAAAGTGGTATTACCACCAAGCTAGACCTTTCTTCCGGCCCGGGGGAATGCTTCGACAACTTTACCAACCCTTCCGGCGGCGGCCGGCCCCGCCACTCCGGCTCCTCAATTACCGCTTTTGATTACGACGGAAATGGGTTGCTTGACGTGATGCTCGGTGACGTCTCTTTCGATCGTCTTGTGCTCGGCCTGAATAACGGTACGGTGGACAATGCATGGATCAGCGCGCAGGATTCCGCGTGGAACCAGAATGAAACCATCTTAGACATTGCCTCTTTTCCGGCGGCTTTTTACGTCGATATCGACCAGGATGGCGTCCGTGATATCATCGGATCCCCTTCTGTTGTCCTCAATGGTTCCGACGTCTCGGTAATGTGGTATTACCGCAATGAAGGCACGGAAGCGTCTCCGGATTTTGTATTTCAGGACGACCGTAAGCTTGTTCGTGACATGATAGACTTGGGGACCTCCGCCAACGTCACCGTTTTCGATTACGATGCCGACGGCCGCCCTGACCTGGTATTGGGCAACAATGACGAGTATACACCAGAAAATTCCCTGGACAGCCGATTGCGCTTGCTGCGCAACGTTACGCCCGATGGCGGAGAGATCGCCTTCGAATTGACCGATGAGGACTATCTCGGGATGAGTGCCTTCCAAACCACCGGCTGGGCCTTTGCACCTACTTTTGGCGATCTGGATGATGACGGTGACCTCGATGTGGTCATTGGTAATCGGGATGGTCAGCTCTTTTATGGAGAGAATACTGCCGGCCCCGGAAACACCGCGACCTTTGCTCAACTTGTCTTTGCCTGGCAGGGCCTCGATGCCGGCCAGTTCAGCAAGCCATTCCTTTCTGACCTTGATCGCGATGGGAAAACGGACTTGCTGGTGGGTGGTTTTGACGGGCGGATTCGGTTTTACCGCAACATCGGAACGGAAACAGTGCCGGCGTTTAATGCAGACGTTGCGGCGGCCGGAAATATGATCCAGTTAGGAGCCATCAATACGAACGCACCGGGGGTGAGCACGGGACATCCGAACCCCTGGGTGATTCAAAACCCCAACTATACGCTTGTCCTTTCTGGAAACCGCACCGGGAACATTCAGGCCTATCGGTTTGGCATCGATAGTGCGTATACCGAGCCGTTTACCTTATTAACCAAAACGGTGGATGACCTTGACGTAGGAGGTTTTTCCAACCCCGGATTCGGAGATTTTGATGGTGATGGTAAACTTGAAGTCGTCGTGGGTAACCAGCGCGGCGGCGTGACTTTTTTCACGTCCAACCTGAATACGGACGCGACGACTGGTCTTTTATCCGCTGTTCGACCGGATTTTGATTTTGCCGTTTCTCCCAACCCTGCCAGTGAGCTACTCATCGCTTCCGGTTGGCCGCAAGGAGCGGTACGGGTACTGACTTTATTGGATGTCAATGGTCGGGTGTTGCGTACCGAGCAGGTTCAGCAGGCGCGGACGCAGGTGCAATGGAAGTTGGAGGGGCTCAGTACTGGTGTATACATCGTTCGGGCCAGTGGGCCGGGAGGCGTTGCTGCCCGGAAGGTAGTAGTACGTTAATTCGGCTTACTCCGGTTGGTGATCAACCTTTTTAAACTGCCAGAAGTATAGCAGTGCTGCAGTGACACTACCACCGAGCGCTGAATCGATGACTACATCTTGATTAAGGGTTTCCTCTCTGAACCAGGAGGCAAATGACGACAGTAGCGTGAATAGTACGAAAAAGCCAAAGGCACGAAAAAAGGGGGACTTCATTGTTAAAAGGATTTAGCCATAAATTGCTCCGGATAATCGATGGCCTCGGTTACCTGACCAGAATACGCGCAGCGTTTTAAAAACCCTCCCCCGTGGGGAGGGTTGGGAGGAGGTTCTTATGACTGCCTTCCCATAATTCAAACATATGCAAAAGATAACCGAACAACCAGGTCTTTACCGCCACCTCGAAAAGCAATCTACCCTGGAATTGCTGACGAACATTAATCGTGAAGATCAAAAAGTCGCCCTGGCGGTAGAACGTTGCATTCCTGAACTGACGGCCCTGGTCGAGGAAATAGTCCCGCGCATGCAGCGCGGCGGCCGGATCTTCTATACCGGCGCCGGCACCAGCGGCCGGCTGGGTGTGCTGGATGCCAGCGAATGCCCACCGACCTTCGGTGTGCCGCCCGAATGGGTAGTTGGCCTGATTGCCGGCGGAGACCACGCCTTGCGCCACCCCGTCGAATCTGCCGAAGACGCTGAAGGCCAGGGATGGGAAGACCTTCAGGCACACAACATCGGCCCCAATGATGTCATGATCGGGATCGCCGCCTCGGGGACAACACCCTACGTAGTTGGTGGTCTCAAAGCCTGCCGGGAAAATGGGATACTGACCGCTTGCGTCACCTGCAACCCCGGTGCACCGGTCACCGAGCACGCCGATCATCCCATCGTGGCAGTCGTTGGTCCTGAGGTCGTCACCGGTAGTACCCGGATGAAATCCGGCACCGCCCAGAAGCTGATCCTCAACATGATCACTACCACCACGATGATTCGCCTCGGCCGTGTTAAAGACAACCGCATGGTGGACATGCAACTCTCTAACGCCAAACTGGTAGACCGGGGGACTAAGATGATCGTCGATGCGCTGGGGATTTCTTACGAGGAGGCTAAACGACGGTTGTTGTTGGAGGGGAGTGTGCGGGCGGTGATTGAAAAATAAAAGCCTCCCCAATAACGTCAATCCAACCCACCGAAATGCTCACACGCCTAATCCTTAGCTTCCTCAGCTTATTCCTAATGCTCCTCCTGAGTTGCGGCCCGGCAACCTCAGAGACAAAGATTGAAAACGAGGAGAGAAAGACATCCCCGTCTCAGCTGAAGGAGGAAGTCTTCCAGATTCTTCTAGATTCCATCAACCTAACCGGTACAATCCTACTCTTCGACGAAGGTGCCAATACTTACCATTCCAACAACTTCGATGAAGCAAACACCGGCTACCTCCCCGCCTCCACCTTCAAAATCCCGAACACCATCATCGCCCTGGAAACGGGTGTCGCCGCCAGCCCGGACCACCTCTTTAAGTGGGATGGCGGCGACCGCTGGCTCGATGCCTGGGAGCATGACCTGACACTGAAGGAAGCTTTCGCCGCTTCCTGCGTACCGTGCTATCAGGAGGTCGCCCGGGCCGTTGGCGCAGAACGGATGCGGGCAGAATTAGATCGTCTCGGATACCCCGGGATGGTCTTCGACTCCGCAACGGTGGACAACTTCTGGCTTGGCGGTGACTCCCGGATTAGCCCAATGGAACAGATTGAATTCTTGCGGCGTATTTACCACAAAGAACTTCCCATCCGGCCAGCGACTCAACGCGCCATCCGGGATATTATGGTGATGGAGCAGACTGATGACTATACCTTGAGTGGTAAAACCGGCTGGTCGATCAATGGCGAAGACAACAACGGCTGGTTTGTCGGCTTCGTTGCGCGTGGAGATGAGGTCTATTACTTCGCCACTAATGTTTCACCTGGACCGGGTTTCGAGATGGACGGATTTGCGGCCGTCCGGGTTCGGATAACGAGACTGGCCCTTGCAAACCTGGGGGTATTATAGCCTTTTACTTACATCTAAACGGTAGCTACTGATGTTGTTATCAACATGATTAACGTCCTCCGCACCGGCCAGATCCTTTATGTCAGAAACTATGAGGCCTGCCTCGATTTTTATGGCAAAAAGCTTCAACTACCCATTCACTTTGCCAACGAGGCGTTGACCTGCTACGACTTTTACGGGACTTATCTGATGGTAGAGCGAGAGGACCGAAAGGAGTACCTGGAATTGCCTTCCGACCAGCTGAAAACCTTTACCTGCCTGCGGCTTAACGTGGCGGATGTGAAAGCGGCTGCTGCGGCTACCGCCGCCCGGGACATCAACGTCGATTACCAGGAACACAGCTGGGGAACTGTCGCCAAATTCAAAGACCCGGACGGAAATATTATTGCCTTTAAAGACGAGGCGGGGTTCCTAAAGCAGATGGAGGAGTATTGCCTTTAAACACATCCTTAGCACCTGCGGCCGCGCCATCCTAAAACCACCCGCATCGATATCGACCACCTCATTGCTACCTTCTAAACCAGGGCCTTGACCGACTCAACCATTGGCCATATCTTTACTGAAGTCGCTAAAATTGATCTCAAAACGCACCTCTTTGTCATTGGTGAATACGTGGGGGACAAGCCTTTTACCTTGTCAACATATATAGTCACCGTACTGATATACACCCTAACGAATTCACCATGAAGCAGCCTGCAAAATCACCTTTATTCGCTACTGTACGAAAAGCCCTTGCGCTGGCTCTGCGGGCCGAAAAAGAAGGCCTGGACACCGCCGAAGGTTTTTGGAAAATACCGGTAAACTTACGTTGGGAGGTTTCCTTTTGCCGCATCTGTTATCTGACCAGCTTGCGGGCCAACGGATGTCCGGCAAATCAGCTCCCAATATCGTCATCGTTGGTGCCGGTATCGCCGGACTTACTCACCGCACTTAAAAATTCTTTCCGTAGCTATGGCTATGCAAAGAATTTTTCAAGTACAGTGAGAACAAAAGCGCCAGCTCAAGAATGACACTTTATTTAATTCGCGTCCCTAAGTTAGTCGTTGAGCCGCCCCCGTTCCTCCGAAGCCGCACTTTTACGTCCTTCATTATTCTTCATAAACCGGTTGCCAAATTTATAGGTCAGCTTCACGGAAACCACGGGCGCTTCCCAGATGGAACGAAGATCCAGATTTTGCTCCTGGTAACGAATGGTACCGGTAAAGAATTTCTGAACGATGCCGTCTCCGGAGAGAATGAAATTCAAACGATCGTCGAAGAAATCTTTCTCCACTCCGGCAGACACACCGTACAGCGGGTCGGTACGGATAATTCCGTCAATACCGTTGCCCTGGTACCAGCCGGAGACCTCGCCCTTCCACTCACCTGGTAACTTGGCGTTGACCTGGAAAAAACCCGTGAAGCTCCACTGGTCCTGATCCAGCTGACCACCGAGGTAATCAGAAGTGTAATCATTGTAGTAGAGCATTCCGCCGATGTAGCCGGAGATCGGTTTGGCGATAAAGTCTAAAGGGAGAAAGAGGCTGCCGCCATAACGGATGTAACGGTCAAGATTGACCGTGTTCTGAAAGGCTACACCCGTTTCTGAGTCCTGTTCCGTTACATCTGCAATCACGTCGCTGGTATAATCATAACTCAGGTTAAAGAACGGCTGCTTTTCGTAGGTAAGGCTGAATTGGCCGCTGTGGATCAATTCAGGACGGAGAAAAGGGTTACCCTTTTCGAAGGTTAACGGATCAAGGTAACTTACGAAAGGATTCAGGTCATAGTAACTTGGCCGCTCGATGCGGTAGCTGTAGGCGACAGAAACTCCGATGGGCCCGAAAGCCGGCGCATTAAAACTTAAGGAAGGGAATAATTGGTTGAAATTTCGATTGTTGGTGCTGTCAAGCGTGACGTTATAGCCTTCCATCTTAGTGTCTTCAAAGCGAAGACCGAAGTTCGCGCTCAGGTCTCCCTTTTCCCACCCAATGCTGGTGTAGGCAGCTTTGATGTTCTCGTCGTAGAGGAACTTGTTACTAAGGTTTTGGTCAACGACCATTTCCCCATTCTGGCTGAAGCGGGCAAGCAATTCATTGTCAAGCGCCGCCGTACTGGCTTTAGCGCCTGCTTTAAAAATCAGGGTATTACTGAGCGGCTTTTTGTAATCTACCTGGGCAGAAACGATGTCGGCCGACGATGGCTCCAGGTTGACCCGGTCTGGGAAATCGGAACCGACCGTTTTTAGCGCGACGCGCCCGTCCCGGGTAAACCGGTTATAACTGCCATCGAAATTAATTTCCTGGCCACTGGTGTCGAGTTTGATGCGGTAAAAGGCGTCAAGATTCAGGCTTGTCCAGGGGCGATTTCGCTCGGCAGAGGTGACAAACGACTCCAGTAATTCATCCGTTTCAGGACTACGGATTTCGGTCATGTTGTTGGCCGACCGGGGGCTTTGCCCCCAGTTGTAGCGGGCGTTGAGGCCAATACGCTGCTGGTCCGTAACGTCGTAGTCCACACCACCACGGAGGCTGTAAGAATTAGGGACGCCGAAGTCGCGGTTCGTTTGTACATAGTTGCGGTCGTCGAAGCGTCGGACGAGGTCAAGGCCTTCTACCCAGCTGTTTTGGTTCCAGGATGCCCCACCGGTAAGGTTAAGGTCGCCGGCCCGATGGCTCAGCTGGCCTCCGGCCCGGTATTTGGGGCGTTCACCGTAGCCCCCGCCTACGTAAACAGAACCGTTGGTGCCCAGTAGGCTGTTCTTTTTCAGTACGAGGTTGATTACGCCACCGGAGCCTTCGGCATCGTACTGCGCGCCGGGTTGGCTGATGACTTCGATGGATTTGATGTTGTCCGCCGGCATGTCCCTGAGCAGGCTCTGGATGTCCATATACTTGGTGGGGCGTCCATCAATCAGGATGGTGATTCCAGATTTTCCGGCCATCTGGATCCGGTTTCCGGCAACCACAATCCCCGGCACCTTACGC
This sequence comes from Neolewinella persica DSM 23188, assembly GCF_000373105.1. Classification (GTDB taxonomy): domain Bacteria; phylum Bacteroidota; class Bacteroidia; order Chitinophagales; family Saprospiraceae; genus Neolewinella; species Neolewinella persica. Next base: position 176,778 of record NZ_KB890436.1, read on the forward strand.
AGCATATCGATGACGGTACCACCTTGTCCGGTGATGCTTTGGTCTACGTTAACGACGAGCATACCCGCTTTCTGCTCGAGAAATGGTTTGCGGGCTACCACTTCCACGGTTTCCAGGTTGGTAGCTGAGCCGCTGATTTGATAGACCGGCAGGACGAGGTCCTGGCCTGCAACCAGGGTGAAGCGCGGGTGATCCGCCTGGCCGTAACCGATGCCAGTCGTACGGATGAAGTAGTCCGCCGCCGGGACGCCATTAAATCCGAAACGTCCGGTTTCGTCAGCAAGCTCAAGTTTTACCACCGCGCTGTCTGCGGCAGTCAAAAGCAAAATATTGGTAAATTCGGCAGGGGCATCATCGTTCAAGACCCTTCCCGTGATGCTGCCGTTTTCTAATGCTTTATTTTCCTGGGCGCGGACGCTGGTGCAGGCAAAGGTTAAGAGCAAAGTAAGACAAGCGCAGTAGAAAGTTTTCATATTAGTGGGTGTTGGTTGGCTTGGGCAGTGGTGCCCCTGAGCCGGAACATTTAGCATTATGGCAAGAAAATTTCGTCAGCCGCTGAACAACGGAAATTAGCCTTGCCGATGGTAGCCTGGTTTATACCCCAACCCTAAAGGTTCTGGATACAGTTGACTTGAGAGCCGCAGTGTTTGCAGGCGCTCAGCGCCATGGGGTTTCCCAAACCACTTCGTGATGAGTGTATCAAAGGGACGATGGCGCGGAAGCTGGGTTGCATTACGGATGTATTGCAGTACTGACCACACGTTTGTGGCTCGTTGGTTGTTACACCGCTGATGCCCAAAGTTTCAAATAACGGGGTTTTTTATGCCCTCAAAACTGTATTTGCACCTGCGGCCGCGCCATCGTCCTTCTATTTGTTTAATCTTTACCAATTATCTCCAATCGCTTTTGTGCCTTTTCGCCAACCGGCCCCTGGGGGTCTAACTGAAGGGCACGCTGAGACAATTTTATGGCTTTAGCCTCATCCCCTGCCCGTAATGAAGCTGCCGCGAGATTGTCGTAACTCATGGCTGATTCCGGAAAAAGCTGGACACAGAATTGAAAGATGAATAAGGCGGGCTGTAGTTGGTTCTGGCCGAGCAATAGTTGTCCGGCGTTATTCAGTTGGCCTTCAAAATCAAAGAACCGGTAAGCGGGATCTGCTACTAATCTCGCGGCTTCGCTTTGTACTTGCTCCATTTTACCAGCCTGGAATAACTCCGTCAGGTGATCCATAGGGTCAAGAATGAAATCCCCCGCACTGAACTGCAAAGCCTTGTCTAAAACGGGGTCCTGATTGTTGCGATATTCCGCAAAACTCATGTCGACGGCTAAGTGCGGGGCCGTCCATTTTGCGTTTTGCCACTGCGGTTTGTCCTGCCACCAGGCCCAGGATAAACGTGCTTCCAGCTGGCTGTTGGGGAGCGTTACGGGACGATTGTCTCCGTAAAAATTGATGTTCTCCGAGGACGGCTCCCCAACAAAAATCGCGTTGGTGTAATTATCGAGCTCATTGATCAGATTTTGGGCGGCGGAGAATGTTCTACGACCAGTAATGACAAATAATTTGCCCACCTGATTAATTTTTTCTGTCTCGATTATGCCCGTAACCACGGCCTTGTTATTAAAATTATTGCCCCCACCGTTAAGTCGGACATCAAGCACCAAACGATCTACTTCGTTTTCTTCGATAAAATCAAAAACCCGCTGGTAAAAAACATCAATGGCCTCAGATGGATCGGGTACCACCTGACTGTAGCGCACGTAAACCGCCTTATTCTCGGGTAAGTACTTGAAGTAATAATGCTTGTCCAGTTCTTGCAGGTAATGGGGAGTTGCCTCCTGTTGCCGGCTGGAAAGCCAATCACCCTGCTGCCGTAGGAATCCATAGTGATTGGGAACGGATAGATTACTGCTGGCCAGGAAGGTTTTCGTGAAGATTTTTCCATCTTTCTCTAGCGTAAAAACGATGTCCTTTTTAAAGGCCTTCGTTATGCCCTGAGCGTGGAGTACTTCAGGGAAGTTGAGGTAACCTAAACCATGGCCTTTAGCATATTGCTCGTTTTCCGCTGGTACAACTGGCTTTATGGCACTTAATACGTCTTCTATTGGTACACTTTCTACCGCTATCACTTTTGCCCCCAGTGCATCCTGATAATCTTTATGAACGCCTTCGATGTAGACACCATCGTTGAAGTAATAAAGGTTCAGCGGTAACCGATGGAAGTTGGCAATTGATCCACCCAGCCGCAGGGAGGTATGCCCGTATTCGAAGGAGGAGACCAACCTGGCCATCCCAACGACGATTTCGTGACGCTCCAGATTGGGAATAGCGGCGTAGAGCTTTTCCACTTCGCGGTCAAAGGCTTCCGGAGTCGTTTTCTTGAAAAGGAAGGGATAGTCTTTGTGCACGGTGTTTTGCAGAAAGCGTAAGTCTTCCCGCCAATTGTCTGTTGTTAGATCTATTTGGGCCAGAAGCGATCCGTTGACTAGTAGCATGGCCAATAAGGCAAAACCGGATAGATTGATGGTAATAAGTTTATACATCAGTATTCTCTTTTAATGTGAGTCAGTATAGCTGTTACTCCTAAAGACCTGATTTATCACCTCAGGCTGCATCAACGGGGAGTTATTTGCAACAAAAGTCGTACGCCAGCCCGCTTGGCGAAAGGTCTTTCCGGTGAAGTGGGGTAGAAGGACGATGAAGTAGAAGTTAAGAGCCAGGGAGCTAGGGGCTAGTCTAGCCGGCTATCGCCTAAATGCTGATTCAGGTTCCTAACTCCTGAATTCTAGCTCCTGCCCCCCATCATCCCATAAACCTGTGCCTGTTCATTAAGGGTAAGCAGGGGCTCGTCTCCTTCTTTCTCATAAGGTTTGGCCAGTAACCGACAGCCGATCGCGCAGCTCGTACATCGCCGTGGTTCGCAATAGTCTATCTTCAGTTCGAGTAAGGCCTGACTCTCGGCCGCATTCGCCGCCTTCATGCCTAGCGCCGCCCATTTTTCGAGCACGACATTTCTTTCCGCTGGTAACTCCCGAAGCAAGGAAAAGGCCCGCTCCCGAAAGCGTACATCGCTCCGTTGATCCCCGTAGGCAATCAGTGCCGGAGCAATGGTATTGATCAGGATCGAGCGTATTGTCGCTGCACCAAGGCGACGCTCTCCGGCTTTGCCTCGTTTCCCAAACCGGTAATGCTCGCGCCAGTAGTTGCTGAGTTTGACCACGAACATGTTCTGGAGCTCGCGTGCATCTGCAGCCGCCAACGATTTACCAAACAGTTGCCCCGTCCGGTGCAGCATAGCTGCAAGCTGGGCGATGCGGACGGTCGGAAAATTATTCGGGCGCAAACGCAGGTAGCGCCAGGCGGTGGCCGGTATTGGCCGTAAATTATGTTTCAAACGTAGCAAGGCATACTCCCGACGCAAAAGACTGAGGTAGTCGTCTTCCTCTTGCTTTACCTTAGGCAACAGACCGGATTGACCAAAAAGCAATGCCTCTAATTGGAGTAAGCTGTGCTTGTGCTTCAACAATACCCGTAGTGGCAGGCTGCGCGCAAGTATATCCATAGCGTCTGCGTTGACTCTGCCGCCCAGGGCACGGGCCAGCGACTGGTAATAGGCCTCCTCCCAGTCCCGATGATTGTTTGTCATCCGTTCACTGAATCGTTTGGCCCGCTTTTGCATCCTTTGCTGTATCAATTGATCCAGCCACTCCCGGCGGGAGGATTCGTCAACCTGATGTAACTGATGTTGGCAGGAAATCCAGTATTCATTGTTTTGCATTCGCCAATAGTTGCTCAACAATCCGCTGGGAACACGAGAGCGGAGCTCAAGGCAAGGAATACGTTCACCATTGGCCCGGAATACCGGTCGGTCTTCCTCATATACTACGTGCAGGATCACGTTGTCATAAGCCCGGTCGTTTTCATGTTTATGGACGTACCAATCACTGGATTTAACGTGCAGCTCAATGTTGCCAGCCCATTGCTGTCCATTCAGGCGAAGCTGCCCGTGAAGAAAGTCAGGACCGGCATCTTTATTATGTCGGCCAAAATCCTGGATGGAAATGGTGGCTCCAGTGGTCGTTTTGAGGTTCCGGAGATCGAAGCGGGCTTGCCGCCAGAGAAAGTGTAGAAAGTCTTCGCGCATGCGCCTGAGCGTTTGCGGTGTTGGAAGACAGAATGTTTTTTGCTGTGGTAAATATAAGGCTTCACGCCTAAATGTTTGGATTTTAGGTAAAAACAATTTTTAATTTAGCCTTGGTTAGTAGCCTAAACTCAATTTCTCCGACCAGCCTAATCTTAATAGTCTAATCAGGTGGTAAAACCCACCAGCAGCTAAGTCAGCAAACTTAAATTACCGTGTACCAGCCAATATTAATTCACCAATTTTTTATTCAGCCCGTTTCACCAATACCCCATAATCACCTGCTCCCGGCGCTAATAAAGTCACTTTTGCACCTCCCGCAATGTTTTCTCCCTGGCTGGTTTCACCGGTTTCTCCCTTAACCCACAATACACTCATATTGCCGGTGGCACCGCTGAGGTCTAGAGTAGTTTCGCCACCAAAGGGCAGGTAGGCCAGGTAAACGAATCCGGGGTCCGCCAGGCAGAAGTGTCCGTCCGTCACCAGTTCATCGTGGCTTTCCATTTCTGCAAACGGAACATGTTGCTGGAAGAACCGGATGGCAGCATTTGTCCATTTCCAGGCGCGGTCCCGGCTACGCCAGTCTTCCATTCCCAGATCATTATGGGCGTTTCGGGCACCGAAATACCACTCAACGCCGGCACCGCCGGCCATTAGGTTACCCCACAGGGTAAGTGCCCGGACGGAGTCCTGGTTGTTATAGGGCGTCCGCTCATCGGGGTCCAGGCCCCGGAACCAGGGGCCGATCTCGTCGACGTTGGCAATCCAGGCAGCTCCGGCTTTGGAGGATTTCTCCAGCCAGAATTTCGTTTGCCCATGGGAGAATTCCGGGCGGTCGATTTGCAGGGATAATCCGCCAATATTAGCATCGCCCAGTAATGGCGCAAGGATTTCCTCCCGTTCTTTTTCGTTAGGGTGCGTATGCAGAGAGATGTAATTTTGGTAAGGGTCATACTGAGCCAGCCATGCCGCCATCGCCGCCGTTTGTTCGTTTGTTTGAAAGCCCGTTTTTTCTGACCATTTGTTCCGGCCATTTTCTTCACCAAGGTTCCAGGTTACGGCGCGGTGGTGGCCGAAACGGGCCACCAACTCCCGAAGGAAGAGGGACCGTTCGGGGCCGGTATCACCACCGTCGAGTAAGGTTTCATTTTCTGTTTCCTGTAGTACGATGTGCAGCATCATTCCCAGGTTATCGTCCATATGGTCGAAGAGGATCTCCCACTGATCGAGCTTACTGCAATCGAAACGGAGGTGGTCTTCGTGGTTGGCGTAGGGGAATACGTCTTTGCCGTCGCCGTTGATGTTCATGACCAGAAAGTATACGCTGTTGACGCCTTCACCGGCCAGGTAGTTGACGGCTCCGATGATGCCTTTTCCTTTACCGTCATTCCAGGTAGGGTCACCGGTTTTCCAGTCTCCTTCGTGGGCGGTGTAGTGGTGCAGGCCCTCGGTTTTACTCTCCCCGTCACGAAAGTTATTACTGTGGCGGTAGGTACCGTCGAAATCTTTATAGGCCAGGAAATTTTCCGGGCTGTCGGCACCGCCTTTCAGGAAGTATTCCCTGCTTTCGGCCCACTGCAAGTAGCGGGGGTGGTTGCGGATCAGGCGGCCTTTTTCTCCGGCAACCGGAGGCAGGACCCAAATGGAGCCCGATTGACCGTCTACCTGAATTCGTTCACCGCCGGATGAGTTGCTATTGTTGGCTACGTCTTTTCCTTTGCGCATAACGGCTTCCCAGGTCCAGAGGCCTTCGCTGTTGGGGCGGAAATTGACGCGCCATACGTTGCCGGCAGCAGCACCTGTTTCGTCTGCGTTGCCATCGGCGGCGAAGTACCCGGGGACGGTGAACACGCTGTCGTTATGGGTGAAGTTGACGTCAAGTCGGTAATCGGTGAATGGGTTTTGTGCAGCGTCTTCGCTGGTCTCCGGACCGGCAAAGTCGAGGGAAAGCTTTTGCCACTTGGCGATGGAAATGTCGGCAGTAGCCTCCGTATCGGGCTTTGAGCACCCAGCTAAAACCAGTACTGTAAGGCACAAGATTGGAAATAAGCGAAGCATAGTTTTGGGTTGTTGGAGGCGTAAGCTAGTAGTTTTGGGCGGGGTCGCAGGTGCAAGGAGAGGTTTTAGAAACAGGCTGGGGCACTGTTCTGTAGCATTTATGCTGAAATTACCGAGTGGTCCGTCCTTCTACTTTGCGCTTTAATCCCTTTCCCCGGCACCTGCGGCCCCGCCTAAAAGTGAATGGCAAAATAATGGAGGGAGCGAATGGACATGGACTGCGCTGGACTTATCCGTAATGGGGAGCAAGCGCCGTACTACTAGTGGTGAGCAAGCGCAGTACTGGAATGGGGTCTGCGGCAGCTATTCTCTTATTCAAAAATTCAATCATTTACCATTTTACGCCCCCTAAAACCGCTCAATTTAGCCGTCTATAAACGTCTATAAACGCATATAAACGTAAGTATTCGTATAAAAAACGACTCTCAGGTCCGGACTTCCCGTGGTTTGTCACCGTCAACCATAAATCATTCACCAATATACTCCTTGACACATGACTACCGATTCCGTTCTTGAAATTCTTGATGCGCTGCGCTGCAGCGTTGACCCCCGCACCGGTGAGGCCTTTCGCAAGGCCGACAGCTGCCTGGGCGACCCAACCGTACGCCGGGCCCTTCATGGCCTCATCAATACCCTGGCGGCCCCTCCATTGCCCAAGGACGTGGATATTCCCGATGCCGTAATAACTAAGGCCTGTGCTGGCCTGAGAGAATTAGGCTACGAGCCCTGCGTAGTTCAGCTCGTTAAGGTTTTCATCGGCAGCCGATCCATCGCAGACCGTTCACTCAAAGGTCTTCGGGCCTACAATAAGTACCGGGGGAAGTACACCCGTCCGGTCATTCATGCTCACCTGATCGATTTTCATCGCCGTTTTCCCAAGCTCCTGTCCGAACATCCCGCCCCCCGGCAGGCAACCGTGCATGAACCCTGGCGTGAGATCGACTTTTTTCAAACCGAATCATTCGATAAGCTCGAGGAACCTAAATTCGATGAACTCAAAGCCGCCGTTCTCGCCCTCGGCCTGCGGAAGCAGGATGATCGACTACCTGCTTACATGGTTGCCGCCCGGGCCAATTACCCCCGGGCCTATGAGCCCTGGGTCCGCGATGAGCAGGCACTACTCATTGAGGCCATGTGTTATACCAATGATCTGGCTCGTTTAGCCCCGCTGTTCGGCCGTACCGTCAAGTCTATTGAAGGAATGGGGCAACGCCTGATCTTTGAAAGCAAGAACCAGCAACATAAACCAGCATGAAACAGCCCACTCGCCCTAAGAGATGTACCGTCATTAAAGGCTAAAATCCATCAGTACCTGAGTCGATGAACTTATGTTACACTGTACTCGTACTGGAACTCGTAAGAATAAGGTACGCAGCCTCCGACCACCCGACAACTCGATAACCTGATAACCCGATAACCCGACCACCCGTTTCAGTAACCCCAAAGACAAATCTTCGTTCCTCCCGGCAGTACTACAAATTTTATTCCCTCCTTTGTGCACCTTACACAACGAGTTGCGTTTGGAGGATAACCTGTCGGGTACTCCATCTTAATATCTTCGTCAGTTGCTATTTTTTTGTATTTGTGACCAAAAAGTCTTAATTTCGCGGTCGCTAAACAATAAGCCGTTCTTAACTTCGGTTAAAGTGGCGTTAATGCGGTTTCGGCCGCGAGAACACAACCAATTTTTTTCAAAAGCGGGAAACAACAAGCACTAGCTTTCTTTCATCATCTTCCCCAAATCACACGTTCCGTACAATGGCCTTTACTAAATCGCCCACTTTCAAGTACATCAAGAACTTCATCATCGGCGTAGGTGCCGCGATCGTAATGCTTGGTGCCCTCTACAAACTCCAGTCTTGGGAAATGCCCACCATCGCCGGTATCAAGTTTGACCTGATCACCATTGGTCTTGGCGTTGAAGCATTGCTCTTTGCCCTTATTGGTATCCTCGGCCCTGACCCTGATTACTACTGGGACAAACTTTACCCCGGTCTGAGTAGCTACGACGCAGACGTACAGCCCCTTTCTTCTGGCGGCGGTATGGCTCCGGCTCAACTCAACGGCGAAGTTGTCGAGCAGCAGCTCGGTGGCATGCTTACTGAGCTTCAGACCATGTCTAAGAGCATGAGTAGCCTCAAGGCCCTGCAGGACGCTGACTTCAGCGGTACCGGTGAGCAGATTCGCCAAATGGGTAACTTCTACGCTAAACTGAACGAGGCAATGGCTGATCTGGCCGCTACCTCCGAGGAAACCAAGGCTTACAAGCAAAACATGCAGAGCCTCAATGGTAACCTTACCACCCTCAACTCTGTTTACGGCAACATGATCAGCGCTATGCGCGGTCCTAACGCCTAAGCGAAGTTCTCCCAATCAATCTTTAATAGTCTGATGATCGCGACGGTAGCCGGCAGCCAATTGGCCACGACTACCGCCGTGCTCGTTTCAAAAATATATCAATGTCAATTCCAAAGGAACCCCGGCAGTTGATGATCAACATCATGTACCTCGTACTGATGGCCCTGTTGGCCCTCAACGTTTCTGCCGAGGTGATGAACGCCTTCCAAACCCTGGATGAGGGTAACCAAAACTCTATCGCGACGGTTAACGATCAGGTAGATGCTGCAGTAGCAAGTGTAAATTCATTGCTTGAGGACGATTCGAAAGCAAAATTTAAGCCAATTGTTCCTGCAATTGCTGAAGTTCGTGCTGCATCTGCAGAATTTAGTACTTACGTTGATCAACTGCGTGATCAACTCGTTGATATGGCCGGTAATAATAATGGTGAGCTTGACGAAGGAGATTACAAAGAAGATCACGGCATGCGGACCGTTCGCGGCAAGAAGAATAAAGACGTGACAACACGCCTTCTAGTTCTTGGTGAAGACGGTGCAGGCGGTGAGCCAGGTGTTGGCGAAGAGCTTAAAGCTAAGATCGTGGAAACTCGTCAGAAACTGATTGATGCTTACACCAATCTTCTTAACGATCATGGCCGGACAATGGACCTCAGTGCGGAAGAAATTCCAAAACGGATCCAGAGTGTAGCACAGGATATGCCATTCAGTATTGACGACGAAGCTTGGCAAAATGCTGATCGTGATAGCTGGTCTGACTTTAAATTCGGCCATATGCCGGTAGCTGCCGTTTTACCACTGATGTCGCAAATGAAATCGGATCTTAAGGTTTCTGAAGCGAACATGGTAAACGACATGGTAAAAATTGCTGGTGGTAAAACCGTCGAATTTGACCAGTTCTTCCCAGTATTCTCTGCTGATCGTAGCTACGTAATCGGTGGGGAGAAAATCACCGCCAAGGTTTCCGTTGGTTCTTATTCTTCGAGCCTCGACCCCTCTAACGTCGACCTTCGGGTTAACGGCCAGCGTCTTACCGTTAAGGCTGATGGTACTGCAGACTTTTCCATTACCGGTTCAGGTACAGGACAAAAATCACTTACTACCTCTGTTGCTGTAACTAACCCCCTCACTGGTGAGGTTAAGGAAGGTAAGGGAACTTTCACCTACGAAGTAGGCCAGCGTTCCGTTTCCGTTTCTGCCGATAAGATGAACGTGTTCTATATCGGTGTAGATAACCCGATCACCGTAGCTGCTGCTGGTGTTGCTTCTGGAGATGTCCGCGTTAGTATTACGGGTTCAGCCAGGAAGAAATCAGGTAATAATACCAACCTGATCGTAGAAGGAACAAGCCAGGGCGACGCTAAAGTGGTCGTTACGGCTAATGGCCAGAACCTCGGTTCCTTCGACTTCCGCGTGAAGCGTATCCCCGATCCGGTTCCGATGGTCGGTACCTCCGATGGTGGTACGATCAGAAGTAATGAATTTAAGGCCCAGGCTGGCTTGTATGCACTGCTTAAGAATTTTGATTTCGAAGCAAAGTGTAATATCGTAGGCTACGAACTGGTCTACGTGCCACAGCGTGCAGATGCGGTAAGAAGTGTCAATGGTGGTGGGAACTTCACTACTCAGTCGAGGGCACTTGTTTCTCGTGCCAAGCCAGGTGATTCTTACTTTATGCAGAACATTAAGGCCAAATGCCCAGGAGACGATGTTTCCCGTCCAATCGGTTCCATGGTCTTCTCCATCAACTAAAAACCGTTAAGTCTCACGGCTTACTTGGATAAGCCGGTAGTTTATCGGATTTTTGCGAGCCTCCGGGGAAATGCCCCGGAGGCTTGTTTTTTTTCAAGGCTGTTACACTATGCGCTCCATCACCGGCGTTCATTGAAAGTAATAAGTCATATCCCTTTATAATAATTTCCTCCCATGAAGGCAGCTTTCCAACTGGCCCTCCTCCTTCTCCTCGGTACTTCTACAGCTCTGGTCGCTCAGCGGCCCGGCAATCCCCAGGGAAGTTCCGGCAGCATTTCGTTGCCCGGCACCGGTCAGGCTGATCCCAGCCAAGACCCTTTCGTTACTCCCGTTAACGACATCGTGGAAAAGCGCACGAAGACCGAGCGTCGTATCCTCCCCTACGAGCACGTTCGTGAAGCCGATATCCTATGGCAGAAGCGTATTTGGCGCGTACTGGACGTTCGTGAAAAAATTAACCAGCCATTTGCCAATCCTGAGCGCCCACTCATTACCATTCTGATGGAGGCGGCCAATGAAGGCAAAATTCAGGTCTATGGTACACTGGACGATAAGTTCACCACGCCAATGGACGAAGAGCAACTCGGTAGCATCGCCGGTGCCATCGATACCGTACCAGTAGTTAACCCCGATACTTACGAGGTAACTTACTCCCTCGTTCCCCGCGAACTGAACCCCAATGATGTTCTCCGCTACCGGATCCAGGAAATCTGGTACTTCGACCGCGAGAGTAGCACAATGAAAGTGCGCATCCTCGGCATCGCTCCGTTAAAGGATGAGACTGACGAAAACGGCAACTTCCTCTTCGAGGAACCACTGTTCTGGGTGTACTACCCAGGTGCCCGTCAGGTACTGGCCAACGAAAATGCTTTTGCCAGCGCCAACGATGCGGCCAACCGCAGCTGGGAGGATATTTTCGAAAGCCGGTTTTTCAACAGCTACATCATGAAGCAGAGCAACGTTAATGACCTGCGGATTGAGGATTACAAGACCGACGGTCGTGAACGCCTCATGGAAGCCAGCCGGATCAAGAACGAAATTTTCAATTTCGAGCACGACCTTTGGAGCTACTAATTAGTCTGGTAGTTTAATAGTCTAGTAGTTCTGTAGTCGGGCCTCAGGCCGATTCTTTACGCAAGACTCAACAGAATAAGACTGCGTCGTTGGCCAAGTGGTCAGCGACGCTGTTTTTTTTGGCGGGAGAAGTGACCTGACGTTTATGGAGCCGGCCGTCCGACAAATTCTTTTGGCCTGGCGCAGCCGGAGGAAAGTTTGTCTGATTGCTAGTGTTCTGTTAAATCTGATTTTGGGAGAACAGTTCAGCGCCTTTCAGCCCGTCTCACTTACTGGTGCGAAGCTGGAGACTTCCGTAAATACATCGTTAATGCAGCTTTCCCATTAGCCTGGTATCCGTAATTAACACCAGTGCTTAGCCATCAGCCGGTTAACCACTTCCTTTGGAGCAGCATGTCGGACGTACTCAACGCCGCCATAGTACACTGCGCCGCTTGTAGTCAGGTTTCAGCACTCAGGTTCCAGCAGGCCTACCCTGATTACTGAACCCTGGTTACTCCGTACTGAATCCTGATTACTGAATACCGAATCCTAAATCCTGATTACTGGAAGCTGATCACTGAAGCTTAGTCACTACCTCTACCGATTCGTGCAGCGTCCGGTGTACGGGGCACCGGTCAGCGATTTCAAGTAATCGGGCCTTTTGCTTTTCGTCGAGGTCTCCGCGGAGAATTAAGGTACGGTCAAAGCGGTCAATTTTGGTGGGTTTGGTTTCCATTTCGACCATGTCGGTAGCGTAGTCTTTGCTGTGATTGATGTGTACTTCGACACTCTCCACGTCCCATTTTTTGCGGCGGGCATACATCTGGATGGTCATGGCAGTACAGGCTCCCAGTCCGGCGCTGACCAGTTCGTAGGGCCCGGGGCCGTAGTCGTTTCCACCAACTTTTTCGGGTTCATCGGCCGTGAGGTGATGGTGACGGACCATTATCTCAGTCGTAAAACCCTCGTTCCCCAGGCGGACGGCGACCTCTTTGTTTGTTCTTATGGGCGCGGACGCAGGTGCAGTGATGTAACGGGATGCCCATCCGGCAATCACCTCTCCGGCGTAATGGGCGTCTGATGCATTTGTAAGCAAGTGGTCGGCACCATCCAGAGAGACAAAACTTTTGGGGTGGTGCGCTGCGCTGTAAAGCTTTGCGGCTTCGTCGATGTTGACAGTTCTATCCTGCGGAGAATGCAGGAATAGCAGGGCCGCATCAAGCTCCTTGATGTGGTCGGCTATCCGTTGGCCCTCGATATCGTCCAGAAATTGTTTAGCGATCTTAAAGGGGCGTCCGCCAATGTTTACGGTAGCGGCACCTTGTTCTTTGATGGTCTCCAGGTCTTCTGCGAAATGGGCCGAAACGTGATCCGCAGCAAATGGAGCCCCGATGGTCGCAACTGCTTTTACCGACGGAATCATGGTGGAAGCACAGAGCACCGCTGCCCCACCCAGACTGTGGCCAACCAGGAGTGCCGGAGATTGGTGGCTCTCGGCCAGCCATTCCGCTGCGGCCACCAGATCTGAGATGTTGGTGGTGAAATTGGTGTCGACAAAGTCCCCTTCACTATTTCCCAGTCCGGTGAAATCAAAACGCAGAACGCCATAGCCCCGCAAGTTTAATTCCCGGCTGATGTTGCGCACAGCAGACAGGGAACTGGAACAGGTAAAGCAGTGAGCAAATAGCGCATAAGCATGTGGATGCTGATTAACGGGTACCTCCAGGCGGGCGGAGAGTTGATGGCCACGTCCGTTAGGGAAGGAGACTTTGGAACTTTTCACAACAAAAGATGGTTTAAATTAAACAAATTGTTTGTTAATTAGCGACTCCGGTACTATTTTTGTTTTAAACTCACGATAAATGCTGTCCCAGGAATCCAAGAAAGCCTCTAAGTTAGGCGAAACGCCACAAGTCCCCGTAACAAAAGAGCCGGAGCATAATCGCCTGCGCGACATCATCGTGGTAATTGTTACCTATCCGCTTACGCCAACTAAAAGAATAGGGAAACTGGCGGAGAAAAAGCCATGGCTGGAGCTTTTATCGCTATTGCTAAAGGTTGCACTGGCTGCTTACGCTTTATATGCGGGGGTGAAAGGTTGAGAGAAATAAACAATCATTTTAAAACCTAAAAAAGATCATCTACCCATTTCCAAGGCAGCCACCCCGACAGGTTCAACCGTACCGTCAACCGGTCCAAAAGGTTTCCCCGTTGTTCCAGCAGTTGTTTCGTTGTGGGGTCAGCGATGAGTGGAACGTAAATGCCCATCCGGCCCTTAGCAAGGCTTAGACCTGCGCCGCCGACCCAGCTGAACTCTCCACGCTCCGGTTCGGAACTGACGCTTCTGAATCCGTAGTAACCTGCATCAAGGAACAAACAAAGCGGGAGGTAATCCGGCATGCCGGGCAGATCGGCGTCCACATTAGCAGCCAATAAGTAATTGTTGCTGGTGCCAAAGGAGAAGGCTGAACTGATGGGTGCTCGGAACCCGCCCTGCCGGCGGCCCAACTGCTGTTCATTGCGGCCGCCAAGGTTGCGACCTACGTATAAATCATCGTACCGGTAATCACTGAAGGCATTGTCGACAAGGGAAAAACCGGAAGCAGACCGCGTAGCACGGTCACGTAACTCATTGGCTAAAAAGACTCCACCAAAAGCCCGCCAACGCAAGAAACGGTTTCGCTCATACTGGTGGCCACCGGTGAGCTCGGCCTCCAGGCGCAGGTGGTTGGTGTTGAAAGCACTTTGGCTGCCAGTATTTTTATACTCAAGCGTTGTGGACCATGCAATGGGACTAAGCTCTTGCCTTACCGCACGATGGTAAGTGGCCCGAAGAAAAAGGTCGTTTGTTCGCTGTTCTCCGCTTACTTCTCCGAGCTCATTGAAATCCGGACGAGTACGCGAAAGGTTGATCACCTGGGCCAACAATCCACTTTCGACCTGACTGATCGGTGCATGCCGGAAGGTATATTCAAGCAGCGCGGCCGTGCGCACATAGTCGTACGGCACATTAGTACGCCGTAGGGTGAAATCACTGAACCGTTGCACTCCGAGGCTGGTGGTTACCTGGGCTACCTTCCCGGCGCTGGAGGGGGACCGCCATTTTACGCCGGCGAACCCCGTGAGTCGGCTGCTCCGCGTACCGAACATGGGCGCCAGCATCCATTCCAGTCGTTGGGGTTCAAGGGTGCGGTTATGCAGCGCGCCCCCAAGCATGCCACCATCATGTTCGTTGAATCCGACCAGCGGCAGCGCGAAAATTTGGCGGACGTCACTCTGTTCCTGATCGATGACCAGGCTGACTTTTAGAGGTTTATTCCCCTGGCGGTTGTTGCTGGTCCAAAGATCGAGCGGGTTTTCAGCGGTGCCGAGGGTCAGGCTCTCCAGGTCTTCAGGGGCGGAGATTGCGCTGGCTTGCGGATCAATGCTGGACGTCATGTCCTTCCCGTCAGAAGTTTTCAGGTGCGCGGTCGCAGGTGCAGGGCGGGAGCCTTTATGAACAAGGGGGAGTTGCCCCGTTGCAGCGTTAGCTTTTCCCTTGATGGCCCAGTCGGAGGTCTTCGTTGTCAGGAACGCGTCTGGAAACCACGGCCGGAGGCTCATGCCTAATCCGGCTTCCATGGCCGCAAAGAAATCTTCTGGCTGGGGATGCCGGAATTTCCACCCGTCGAAGTAAGCCTGCATGGCCGCATCTAAGCGGGCGGTGCCTACATAGGCTTCCAACTCCTGTAGGGCCATAGCCGGTTTACTGTAGGCGCCGATCCCGTAGTTTATGGGGGATAGGCTGTCGGAGCGCGTATCCGGAGCCTGGTCTTTGCCCAGCCGGGCGGTGTAGTGGTAGCCGAGTCGGTTGTAATCGATCTGTCGACCAAGTAATTCGATACCTTTTGGCCGTTTGGGCCAGAATTTGGCCATGTAGCGCTGTTCGTAGAACGTATTTAGGCCTTCGTCCATCCATGGGTGGTCCCGCTCGTTGCTGCCCAGTATGCCATAAAACCAGTTGTGACCGACCTCATGGGCCAGCACGTCGTCCAGGTCTGCCGCATTGCCGCTTTGCCCGATGACGGTGATCATGGGGTACTCCATGCCGCCGCCCGCGCTGAGCGCGGACTGTAAGCCGGTGACCTGCGGATAGGGGTAGGTGCCAACCTGCTCGGAGTAAAAACGGGTAGCACGTTTTATGTAATCGGTGCTGTTGACCCAAAGGGCTGCTTCGGTTTCGGTAAACATGGACCATACGTCGGTCGCCTCCGGCTGACCGGATAATTGAAGGGTGTCGTGCAGTACTTTGAACCGCTTGTCGGCAAACCAGGCAAAATCATGGACTTGCTCGGCGGTGTAGGTTATGGTCTTGAAGGCCGTTGCTGATGGGGGGTAGGGCTCAGCAACGTAGTTTTCCGACAAATCTTCCGCCGCTGCGCGGCGAACCAGGTCCTGACGGTCGTTGGCCGACTTCTCCAGCAGCCACCGTCGTTCTTCAGGTTCCTGCAGGGTACCGGTAGCCCCGACCACATAGTTGGCGGGGAGGGTGAGCTTTACCCGGAAGGTGCCGAATTCGCTGTAGAATTCCCCCTGGTCGAGGTAGGGCATCACGTGCCAACCCTTGCGGTCGTAAACCGCCGGCTTGGGGTACCACTGCGTCATTTGGTAGGAATCGCCGACGTGGCCCAAGCGGGAAAAACTGGCTGGGATCTTGACCCGAAAGGGCGTTTCGATGGTCATGGTCTTCCCGGGCAGTAGGGGTGTTGCCGTGAAGTAAACCCACGCAATATCGGGGTTGTCGGTATCAAACCGGTGTTCGGCTTGCTCACCGCCGACGATGAAACTCAGGCTGTCCAACGTACCCCGAAATTTATGATCAGAGAAGTGAAACCGGGTGCTGCCGTTGCGTAACATTTGCTTCGCAAAAGCAGTGTTGTCCGAGGCGTAGGCCCGGGGCCAAAGGTGAAAGCCAATGTTGACGAGGGTATCCGGGGAGTTGTTGGTATAAGTCAGTTTCAGGTGAGCATGCAACTCGTTGGTTTCATCGTTCAGCCGCGCTTCGATGTCGTAGGAAACGTCCTGCTGGAAATAGGCCGGCTGGGCGGCCAGGGAACAACTCAGGCAAAGGCTTAAAAGCAAAAGAAAGAAGCGCATGGGCGAAGGTTGATTGGGCTGCAAATTACGGACTTCCGTAACACCCAGGCCGTAGGGCTGTACCCAGAGAAAAAAGCGGAGCTTTTTCGAATTATCGGCTGGCTTGAAACCACCGCCTTCTCGGGGAGTAGCCCACTCGCCCTAAGAGGCTTCCTTTACCTCAAAACCTCCCCCTGCACCCGCGGCCGCGCCTAATTCTAGTTAAGAAATGTTAACGATCGTTAAGTTGACCAACCAAATGCGGTTCTAAACAGTCTACTACATACGTTTTATATGCTACCGTTTCGTTATTGAAAAACAAAAAGTGCATCATCAATGAAAAAGTTTCTCTTCATTATTCTGGCTGCCGTTGTTGGCGGCCTCGCCGCCCTCGGTGGCGCGCAATACCTGGGCCTGAACGAGCAGGTCAAGTATGTGGAAGTACAACCCCAACCCACCACCAATTACGCTAATTTCGCGGAGCCCAGTACGACGGTAAACGTAAACCCTGCGCCAAGTGCCGGTTTTGCTACGGCGGCTGAAAAGGCGCTACCCGCAGTGGTACACATCAAGGCCAGCAAGCAAGCTGGCGGAGGCGGCAGAGGTGGTTTCGACCCTAATGAGATCCCCGAATCTTTAAGGGACCTTTTCGGTAACCCGGGAGAAGGCGGGCAACGCGGGGAAGCGCCGCTGCAACAAGGTAGTGGCTCTGGGGTCATTATCAGCGCCGATGGTTACATTGCCACCAACAACCACGTGGTTGATGGAGCGGAAGACCTCCAGGTGGTTCTGAACGACCAGCGGACTTACGATGCGGAAGTCATCGGTGTAGACCCGACCACCGACATTGCTCTGATCAAGATCAAAGAAACTAATCTGCCGACGGTTCAGTTTGCCGACAGTGATAAACTTAAGGTAGGCGAATGGGTTGTGGCCGTAGGTAACCCCTTCAGCCTGACCAGTACGGTCACTGCCGGTATCGTTTCGGCCAAAGGCCGGAGCATTGATATCGTACGCCGGAGTGGCGGCGAGCTGGCCATCGAGTCTTTCATCCAGACGGATGCCGTTGTCAACCCCGGCAACAGTGGTGGTGCTCTGGTCGACATTAACGGAGACCTGGTGGGCATCAACACGGCCATCAGTAGCCCAACTGGGGTATTTGCCGGTTACAGCTTTGCCGTACCGTCAGCCATCGTTAAAAAGGTGGTGGAAGACCTCCGGGAATTCGGCATCGTTCAGCGTGGCCTGCTTGGTGCACGGATTATGGAGCTCAACACTGCCCGGGCGGAGGAGCTTGGGATTGACCGCGATAACGGTGTCCTTGTTTCAGAAGTAACCGAAGACAGTGCGGCGGAAGAAGCCGGCCTGAAGAACGGCGATGTGATCACCGGCGTTGACGGTGTCATCACCCTTCGCAACAGTGAACTGTTGGAGCAACTGGGCCGCCACCGCCCCGGCGACGTCGTGAAGATCAGTTACGAACGCGATGGCCAGGAACGTACGGCTACTGCCCGACTGCGTAACGCAGAAGGAACGACGGATGTCGTCCGGCCTGCGCCGAAACCGGCCTCGGTTTCTGAGCTCGGCGCGGAATTTGTCAGTCTTGATGACGCTACGGCAGAAAAGCTGAACATCTCCGGTGGCGTCACCGTTGCAGATATCCAGGGAGGTATCCTCTCGGAGCAAACCCGGATCCGCCCGGGTTTCATCATCACTAAAGTTAATGATCGAAATATTCGGGATACCGAAGATTTTCAGAAAGCGATGAAAAGCGCTAATGGAACAGTTTCGCTCAAAGGCGTTTATCCCAACGATCCTGAGCGGGTCGTTCGCTATGCTATCGACAAGTCAGAATATTAACCCAACCCCCAAATGAATTCTTTATGCGGCCTTCCTCAGCGGGAAGGCCGCTTTTGTTTTTCTAAACGAGACTTAGTGTTAAAAGTCGGCAAGGGACAAAGGAAAAGGACCGCGGTAACATCCATCTTTTGTAAAAAATCGTTCATAGAGCATGAAACACTTCTTCCTTTTGCTGCTCTGCCTTAGTCTGGCCACGGTGCTTCCCGCTCTTTCGGCTTGTTGGGGAGGTGATGGTTTAGGAGAAGAGCCGATGAAGGGGAGCCTTTACTTTTCTGTTGACAATGTCCGGGAAGCAAAGGGAACAATTTGGGTAGGCATCTACGAGTCAGCGGATGACTTTCTTGATCGCGAAAAAGCGCGTTTGGTGGCCGTTAAAGTAACTGACACCGGCCAGGCAATAATTGAGGTGCCTGACATGGTTTTTGGAAAGGATTATGCCCTGGGCATTTTTCACGATGAAAACGATAATGGGGAATTTGATACCAATTTTATTGGGTTACCGGCCGAGCCCTGGGCTTTCAGTGGGACGCTAAAGAGCCGGTTCCGCCTCCCGAAATTTGAAGAAGTAAGCTTCACCTTTCGGCATCAGGCACCACCTCAGGTTTTACGACTGCGGACTTGGTTTTAGATGCAGGGCGCAAACCTGATTGTCTCGCCAGGGCGGTAGCCAGTTACGTACGGTAGCGAGCAGCGCTTCAGCTCGTGGAGCTTTGTTTTCCATGCCTTTGCTTTAATGCAGGTAAGGGTAACACTAACCCGACAATTCCTTGATAGGTGAATAGGCGGTTTGCTCCGGCAGCGCACACAATATTTGGTCGGCAATCAAACAAAACAATGACCGTTTTTTGGTATCTATCCAGGCTGCGGTATTGTTTTATTAGTAGCTTTTAAATACTTAATTAGGACAACTTGGTTGGTAATAGCCTCAATACTCCCATGCTGCTGTGCTGGTTACTATCCAAGGTCCATCTATCTAAAAAACTTAACCAATGAAGTACTTAAGCCTACTGGCCTTTCCCCTCATGTTTTTATTTGCCGGCTGTATGGACGACGATGACTCCGTAACGGGAGGAGAGGTGGCAACCACTGTCAATTTCCGTGCAGAGTACGATGATGCCGATCTGAGCATTCAAAGTATTGCCTACGACTACCCAACGGGCGCCAAGTTAAAAACAACGCTTTTTCAATATTATGTTTCTGACCTTGAGTTGCTCCCCGCCGCCGGCGGGGCTGCCGTCCGCCTGGCAGATATAGACCTGATTCGTTACCAATCAGAAACGGACGGTTCGGTAACCAGCCGGACCTACAATGTGCCCGTAGGTGATTATGTCGGTCTGCGTTTCGGCCTGGGTGTGAAGCCCGATTTGAACGCGATGGACCCAAATGAATTTTCTGCTGATTTTGTACTCAATGAAGTCCAGTTCTGGAACGCTAACGCCCGCTACGTTTTTGCTAAGATCGAAGCAAACGCAGACCTCGAAGACGACGGTACCTTCGATACGGGGCTTACCTACCACTTGGGTAGCGATGCGATGTACACGACCATCACTTTCACGGGTGACTTCACGATTAGTACCACGGCCAACCCGGAACTGAACATCGTCGCCGACGTCTTTAAAGCACTGGCAAGCGATACGGAGAGCTTTGATATCTCCAATCCGGATCAGCAGCGTATCCACGGCATGAACCAGGCCATTGGTCAGGACATCTGGACCCGCCTCGCAGGGCAGTTTGAGCTACAGATTCGTTAATTACGATACACAATGATGCGGATCTTCTTCCCGGCAATCCTTCTTTGCTTATTGGTCGCCTGCCAGCCTCCGGCGCCAACCCCAATGAATATTCCTGAACCAGAGGCTTTCGCAAAAATCATTTATCCCCCCGATAATCCGACGACGGAGGAAGGGCTCGCCCTGGGGCGAGCCCTTTTCTTTGATCCACTGCTGTCGGCAGATTCTACGGTCAGCTGCAGTACCTGTCACCTTCCTGAACTTGCTTTTACCGACCGACAGCCCATCAGTGTTGGCATCAACGGCAGGTTGGGCCGGCGCAACGCGCCGGGTCTTACCAACGTAGGTTACCTCCACCAAACCCTGTTCTGGGACGGCCGGGCCGATAACCTCGAAACCCAGGCTTTGCACCCCGTAGCAGACCCTAATGAAATGGGGGGGAGCTGGCAATTGATGATCAGTAAACTCAGAAGGCATCCGGTCTACTGGCCACAGTTTGAGCGCGCTTTTGGCCTCAAGGAGTTGTCGGAATTGAACCCGGACTACGTGGGTAAAGCCCTGGCACAATACCAGCGGAGTTTAATTTCATCCGATTCAAAATACGACCGGGTACAACGCGGAGAAGCGACTTTCACCGAGGAAGAAGCACTGGGTAATGCCATCTTTTTCGATTTGGCGGACGAGCCGAATGCCGGTAAATACGCTGAGATTCCCACGGGAGAATGTGCTCATTGTCACATCCCGCCGCATTTTACCAACCAGCTTTTTTCTAATAATGGCCTGGATGAGGCCAATTCCCTCGACGACTTTAAAGACCCAGGTCGGGGACCAATTTCGGGGAGTAAGTATGACAACGGCAAGTTCAGGGTACCTTCCTTACGCAACGTAGCCCTAACCGGCCCGTACATGCATGATGGCCGGTTCAACTCTCTTAAAGAAGTGGTGGATCACTATGATGCTGGCGGGAAATATGCTGAGAACAAGGATCCCAACATCATTCCTCTTGGTCTTTCTCCCGACCAGCACCGCGCATTAGTTGCTTTCTTGCAAACCCTTACGGATACTTCTTTTGTTAGTCAGGGAGTCAGGGAGTCAGAGAGTCAAGGAGTCAGATAGTCACAGCATAATCTCCGTGACCGCTTGATTCTCTGACTTCAGACTGTTTGACTCCCTGACTCTTTGACCATCTGACTATGTATCGTTTTCTCCTGCTTTTCTCTCTCTTCACGCTCTTCGTTGCCAGCAGCTGCGAGCCAGACCCGCCTTTGCCCTGCGAAGGCTGTCCGGTAGATCCGGAGGATCGGGTGATCACCGGCCCCTCAACCCCCACGCCCTTTACCCTGGAGGTGCCGGATCATATGCCCCGGCCAATTGTTGATGAAACGAACCCATTAACGGTGGAGGGAATTGCGCTGGGACGCAGGTTGTTTTATGATAAGATTATGGGCCGGGACAGTGCTTTTGCCTGCGCCGATTGCCATTTACAAGAGAAAGCATTTACCGACGGCCGCGCCTTAGCGGTAGGGGTAGGGGGGCAGCCAGGAACGCGTAGCGCGATGTCGATCGTAAACCTGGCGTTTAACCCAACGGCCTTTAACTGGGACGGTGGACAACTGAAAATATGGGAACAGGCCATCCATCCCGTCGAAAACATGCTCGAAATGGACGAAGACTGGGAGCGGGTGCTGGTCAGGTTGCGGCGCAGCGAAGATTATCCGCAGCGCTTCAGAGCAGCCTTTGGGGTAGGGCGCACGGGGGAGATTACCCGGGAGATGGCGGTGAAAGCCATTGCGCAGTTCGAGCATACTATTGTGTCTGCCGACAGCCATTTCGACCGCGTGGTGTACCTGAATTCCGAATTCTTCACCGAAGAGGAACAGTTTGGAGCAGATAGCCTGTTTTTCATTGAAAACGTTCCCATAGGGGCCGATCACCCAGGGTGCGGGCATTGCCATAATGCCCCTTCCTTTGGAGATAATTTATTCAAAAACAACGGCATCGAGGATGTGGCCAGCCTGGATGATTTTCCAGATAAAGGCTTCGGAGTTGTATCGGGCAGCCGGTCGGATAATGGCAAGTTCCGCTCAACGACCCTACGCAATATTGCGCTCACTGGCCCCTACATGCACGACGGGCGCTTTGCCACGCTGGAGGAGGTACTGGATCATTATGCTTCGGGTGGACATGCCGTCGAGAACAAAGACCCCAATATCACCGGTTTCACGCTGACGGAAGAGAAGAAAGCGGCTTTGCTGGCTTTCCTCAATTCCCTAACGGATGAAAGCCTGCTGACGGATGAGCGGTATTCTAATCCGTTTGAATAGGGCTGAGTAGAAGAGTAACCACTAAGGCATTAAGGCACTTAGAAGCTACACTAAGAAGAAGGTATTGGAGCAGTAACCAATAAGTACATTTAGGCATTAAGTAATAAGATGGGAGGTTACAAGAGGGGTATTATTACGTCAATTGCGAACTTCCTTTTGCAATCGCGCTACCAGACTAATTAGGGCGGGGCCGCAGGTGAAAGGAAAGGATAAAGGAGCAGGGTTGCCCGGTCGAGAATTTGTAATCTGAGTACCCTCTATTTTACCTGAAAACACCGATGCTTGGGTCATCCCTCTCCGGGGGAGAGGGACCGAGGGAGAGGTGCCTAAGGGCTAGCAGAAACAAACATTCTCTCCTACATCCGACCTGTAACTACGAGGCAACACTATTCATCCTCCGCCTCATTGTCCTTCGCTAAATTATCCATGTCTGTCCCGTAAATGCGGCCGGTTGAAGCGTTGTAGTGTTGTGAGCGCATCTTGGAATAATTCCGCATGCTTTTGTTAAAGCCCTTGCTGTCATTACTGACTCGCAAGGAATTTCCTTTGCTGACACCCCACGACTGCGCATCCCGCATCGCCTGCTCGGTAGTTCCCATAAAAGTGATTGTCCAGGCTGGTTTACCGGCCTTTTTGTCGGAGATAAGCTTGGTAATGGCGGCCTTGTCGTACTCCTGCGAACTGTTTTCCTGCCCGTCGGTCATGATGGTTACCAGCACGGAGTCCTGTCCCTCCGGCACGAGTTGAAACCCTTGCCCGATGGCATCGAATAAGGCCGTCATGCCCTGAGGGGTGTAGGCGTCGGCCAGCTTGTCCGTCAGCTTCTCCGCCTTTTTAGAGTTGACTAATTCCTTGAAATAACCCGGGCTGGAAAACTGGGTGACGATGGTACGAATCTTGGCTTCTCCCAGGGCGATGTCATCTTTGATTTCCTTGAAAATCATTTTCAGGCCGCCACGGATTTCGTCGGCCTTCGAAAGCATTGATCCGCTTGCGTCGATGATGATGAGGTTGGTGATTTTTGTCATGGCGGCTTAGTTTTTGGGTTAGGTTAATGTGGCTGGCCAAACCAATAAAGCACAATACTTTGGCAGGCAGCCGGTTAAACAACACGCTCTTAGCAGGCGTAAGTTGCAGGCTAGCGGATCGTTTCAGAAATATCCTGACTTTCTCCGTACGGACGGGGCTTGCCTCCCGTTCGCGAACCGGACCTGGAGGTCCGGAACCTTTACCGCCACAACAAACTACTATCCCCATAACTCAAAAACCGAAAGTCATTCGCCAGCGCATAGTCGTAGATCTTATGCCAGTCATCGCCGACGATGGCGGCGACGAGCAGCAGCAGAGTAGAGCGGGGCTGGTGGAAGTTGGTGATGAGTCCGTCGGCAAATTGTAGGGTGGCGAAGGGCGTAAGCAGGAGTTGGGTATAGCCGGATAGTTGGGATAGGTTATTGGTGGCCATCAGGTCCCTCAAGCCATGGGCAGCAGTGAGCGGAGAAACGGCAGTAAGTCGGGAATCATCGGCGACCCACTGGCCAATCTCTACCGGGCCATCAACAATCATAGTTTCCCCGATAGCGAAACCAGCACCCAGGTAGAATAAACTCTCCAAACACCGCAGGCTGGTGGTGCCGACACTAACGACCGGCTTACCGCTTTCCAGCTGCGCCAGCAGCCGCTCAACGAAGGCGCTGGTTACCGTGAAGTACTCCCGGTGCATGGTGTGTCCGCCGAGGGTGGCCGCGTCAACGGGCTTAAAAGTGCCAGCACCGACGTGGAGGGTAACCTCCTGCCAGCCGACACCCCGTTGGGCCAGGTTGGCCATTACTTCCGGAGTGAAGTGGAGCCCTGCGGTGGGCGCAGCAACGGAACCTTCGGTTTTGGCGAAAACTGTTTGGTAGCGGTCGTGGTCAGCTGCTTCAGCGGAGCGGCCGAGGTAGGGCGGTAACGGTATGGTACCCGCCGCAGCCAGCACTTCGGCAAAGGTGACGGGTGGGCCGTCCGTCGTCCAACTAAAGGTTACGGCAAAGGTATTATCCTGTCGTTCTCCCCGCACTGCTTCGAGGCTTATGGCATGTCCCCCGATCTCTAGCGGAAGGGTCAGTGCGCCCCGTTTCCACCGCCGGTTACCGCCAATTAAAACCTTCCACTGCACCTGCGACCGCGCCCCCAAACTCTGTGCATAATCCACCGGCAGTAAAGGGTCGAGGCAGAAAATTTCAATCGGTCGCTTTCCTTCGGCGAGCGGAAAAAATAACCGGGCATGGATCACCCGCGTCTTGTTACCAATCAGGAGTGTACCTTCCGGCAACCGGCTGGGTAACTCGCTGAAAACTCCGGTCGTGACTTCCCCATTCTGATAAATCAGCTGCTTTGCCTGATCGCGTTCGGCCACCGGATATCGGGCGATGCGTTCGTCGGGCAGGTCGTAATCAAAAACGTCGATGGAGAGGTTACGGGCGTTGGCTGGCATGGGAAGGGAAACAATGAAGGGGCAAAGATAAGCTGCAAAGCAAGTCCCGGTTCCGTTGCGTACCATCAATTTCTGTTATTGGACCTGCAAACGCGGTCGTTTATCGAAAAGCAAAAACGATCTTAGAATTACTTACGTTCTTTGTGTCTAATAAAACATTTGAGAAAAAAGTAGTATGTCCAATTTCTTCAAAATTCTTTTCGGTTCCTGTTTAGGAACATTCCTGGCCTTAGGGGCCTTGTTTTTTATTGGCATTTCCGCCATCGCCGGCCTGGCCAGTGCCGGAGAACAAAAACCTTCGGTGGAAAATAATTCCATCCTTAAACTCGACCTGACCCAGGTTCCGGAACTTACGGGTAACGTCGATGCTGGCAGTGGCTTCAGTGGCCTGGAATTCGATATGGATGAAGTGGTGGGCGTACACGACGTGATTCGTACCATTGAACGGGCGAAGACGGATGACAACATCAAAGGAATCTACCTGAACAGCGGCATGCAGGGAGGTGGATTTACCAAGCTGCGGATGATCCGGGAAGCCCTTGCGGATTTCCGTGAGAGCGGAAAGTTTGTGATGAGCTACGCTCCCTACTACGAACAGAGTGCCTACTACCTTTCTACCGCTGCCGACGAAATATATGTCGGCCCACTAGGTGTCATCGATTTCCGTGGTATCGGAGGAGAGATCATGTTCTATAAAGGCATGATGGAGAAAGTTGGTGTTGATGTAGAAGTCTTCTATGCCGGTCAATTTAAAAGTGCTACGGAGCCATTCCGCCGCAAGAGCATGAGTGATCAAAGCCGCGAGCAAACCCGCGAATACCTGGGCGATATGTTTACCTATATGGTGGACGACATTGCGGAGGCACGCGGTTTATCCTCCGCAGATATTCGTAGCCGGGCTAACACCCTGGCCGGATGGAAGGGAGAAGAAGCCGTTAGCGGCGGCCTCATTGACGGCATTAAGCGCCGCAGCGAGGTGGACGCCCGCCTGCGGGAACTGGTTGGCTTTGAAGCTGACGAAAAGTTGAAAACGATCTCTCACGAAAAGTACTTTGCTGCCCGGATGAGCAAGCTGCGTGGTCGTGGCAACAGCGAGGTTGCGGTCCTGATCGCCGAAGGCAATATTATCGACGGCAAAGGGGCTAATGGAAATATTGGTGATACGAAGTACGTAAAGGAAATTGAACGACTGACCGAAGATGACGACGTAAAAGCCGTTGTTCTCCGCGTCAACAGTGGCGGAGGGAGCGCCAGTAGCTCTGAGAATATCTGGTACGCAGCAGAACAGCTGAAGGCCGCAGGTAAACCGTTCGTGGTTAGTATGGGCAGCGTGGCCGCCAGTGGTGGCTACTACATCGCAGCAGGTGCAGACTCCATCTTCGCCGAGCCATCTACCATTACCGGTTCGATTGGGGTGTTCACAATGTTCCCGAAAGACGACGGGCTGATGGACAAAATTGGCCTTACCCTTGATACCGTTAATACGGCTAAGCACGCCAACGGGTTATCCCCCTTCCGCCCGCTGGCTGAAGAAGAGCGTGCCATGCTGCAGCAGCGCACCCAGGCCATTTACGCTACTTTCCTGGACCGGGTAGCCGAAGGACGTAACCTTCCGCTGGAAACGGTCAAAGAGATCGCTCAGGGTCGTGTTTATGCCGGCAACCGTGCACTTGAATTAGGGTTGGTCGACCGGCTCGCTGGTCTCGATGCAGCCATCGCCAGCGCTGCCCGGATGGCCGGTCTTGATACTGAAGACATCAGCGTCGGACACTACCCGAAAATCAAGCCGCCATTGGAGCAGCTCATCGAAGACCTCCTGGGCGAAGATG
The DNA here is from genome assembly GCF_000373105.1 of Neolewinella persica DSM 23188. GTDB lineage: Bacteria > Bacteroidota > Bacteroidia > Chitinophagales > Saprospiraceae > Neolewinella > Neolewinella persica. The sequence continues at coordinate 203,471 of NZ_KB890436.1, forward strand.
CCGCTAAAGGATTCGGCAACGCCATGTTAAAGGACCAACTTGGTGCTGAAAACTATGAGTACTTCCAGATGATGCGCGAGATGACGCAATCGCAGGGCGTACAGGCCCGGATGTTGGTGAAGATTAATTTCTAAGCCTGTCTTTTGTCTAATCGATTAAAATGCCCCCATCGTCAGTTGTTGACGATGGGGGTGTTTTTTTGGCGCGGACGCTGGTGCAGGGGAAGGTAATTCTAAGCTGCTAAGTCCCGAAGGGACGTCTAAGGTAGTGAGGGGTGACCGTAGGGCCGGAGGCCCGAGTGAACCCCTCACTCACGCAGTATGCTGGAGGCAGAACGCGAAGTATGCTGGAGGCATACCAAAGAATACGCCCGCAATAATGACGTCGCCAGGTCATCGCCGAGGGGTTCACTCGTTGGCGTTGCCAACTTGGTCACCCCTCGTTACTGTAGACGTCCCTTCGGGACTGTACTGGAGATGAAATATGATGACAGTAGTTTTCATTCAATGACATCTTAAATATGGTAATTTCAGCAAAGATGCAACCCCACCCCGTTCTGACGGTTAATCCAAAACCTCCTCCAACAGACCAACAGACTAATAGACCAATAGTCCAACGGCCCAAAAGACCAACAAAGTGAAGCACGTCTCCGAACTAACCAACCTCCTCGACCTCGAACGCATCGAAGTCAACCTCTTTCGCGGCGAATCCCGCACCGTAGGATCCCCCCGCGTCTTTGGCGGACAGGTAATGGCGCAGGCGCTTAGCGCCGCCATGCGGACGGTACCGGAGGATCGCTTCGTCCACAGCTTTCACGGTTACTTCGTCTTGCCCGGCGACATCGAGATCCCCATCATTTTTGAAGTAGACCGCATTCGCGACGGTGGTTCCTTCACTACACGCGCCGTTAAGGCAGTCCAGAACGGTAAAGCCATCTTTCACTTAACGGCCAGCTTCCAGTTGGATCAGCCGGGCTTCGATCATCAAATGGAAATGCCTGAAGTGCTGGGCTACGACGAACTCGTCAGTTATGACGGGATGGCCAAACAATTCGGCGATCAGCTACCGGAAAACATCCGCCGGATCCTCAGCATTGAACGCCCCATCGAATTCCGGCCAGTAGAGTTTCTCAATCCCTTCGCCAGTGAGGTGTACAAGCCGGTCCGCAACGTCTGGCTGCGCGCTAAGGGTGAAATCCCGGACGATGCCCGCCGGGAGCACGAACTCGTTCTGGCCTACGCCAGCGACTACAACCTGTTGACCACCGCCCTATTCCCCCACGGCAAGGCCATCGATCATCGCAACCTCCAGATCGCCAGCCTCGACCACGCCATGTGGTTCCATCGCCCATTCCGGGCCGACGAATGGCTGCTCTACAGCATTGACAGTCCATCCGCCAGCGGTGCCCGCGGGTTCACCCGCGGACAGATATGGGATACGGAGGGGAAACTGGTCGCTTCCGTGGTTCAGGAAGGGTTGATGCGGGAGGTGAAGCCTAAGCGGTAAGACTGACCCCACAGTAAGCTTCCCATACTTGAGGTCTTGTTGCCGTATCCGGCGAACACGCGGCCGACATTAAAAAAGCCCGACCCGCAAAGCGGGTCGGGCTGATAGCTGTCTTAATTCCGAAAGCCAGCCGGAGCCGGATATTAAGGATGACTGGCTTGGTTAGTTTTGACGGTTGCTCCCAATGAAGTTGGAAAGCTGGTTCTTCACGCTGTAACTTGATGGATCCAACTTTCCGGCCTGAAGCTGGGCAACAATGTGGTTGACGATTTCTATAACTCCGATTTCCATCGGATCCTTTCCTTGCTGCATCTGTGCCTGATAAACCTTGCCGGTCTCGTAAGTCAGGAAACCGGAAATAGCTGCAGAAGTGGCCCCGCCTACCAACATCTTCAGCGGGGTAAAGGATTGCGCTACAGTTTCGGCTACCACAGAAAGTATGCGGCCGCCCACAGCGGTTATTCCGGTTGTGATGGCTGTCCGCAACAGTTGATCATCAATGTCATAGCCGTAAATTTCGGCCAGGTCCCTGATCATTTTCGTTTGTACTGCGGTGGCCGCCGCTACGTCAACCCCGGCAACAGGGATGAGTCCGGTAGCCGTCCCAAACAGCGAATATTTGCCGATCAGCGCATCAGCTTGCTCATTTTTAGCGGTCATGTCGGTTATTTCAATGACCTCGGTAGTAGAAACAGGTCCGTTAGCGGTGGCTATTTTTTTGGTGGCAGGCATAGCATTATAGTTTTTGAAGGTTCATTAGTTCTAACGCAAGAAGGAGTGACAGATGTTCGTCTACACTTACGAATGTCCACCAAAGATTGCCAACTATGAACTATGAATTGTTCACTACAAACTGCCCATTAAATCACTCTCCTTTCTGATCCAGCAGCAAACTGGCCAATTCCTGATTAGTTATCGTGATCGTACCAGTCTGTTCATCGATGGAGATCTGTCCCGCCCGGAAATGATCCTTGGTGCAGGTGAGGCTCATGCCTCCGAAACCGGCTTTTAGATAGAATTGCTTCCGCAGCGAACGTTTGTCTACCCGAAAGCCCTCGTCCAGCGTGCCATCTCCTTGTTCGAGCATCTCCTGGAGCGGCTTTTCGTTGCCGTAAAAGAATTCGTCGAATTCTTTAGCACGGATGGTTTGCTGTGGCTGTTTAGCGGCGTATTTCACCAGGGCTTTTTCGAAATCGCCTTCATTCATCGCGAAACCGTTGTCCCGGTCTTTGGGGATGGGGAGTTCTTCTACGAGTTCGAGGAAGTTCTGGGTCAGTTCGGCACTGGTTTCCGGCCGGTCCAGGCCAACCCATTCGGTGAAGTACTGGCTGATGCTGCTCTGGGTACGGGCATGGCGGATCATCTGGACGTTACGCCCCTTCCCGGCTAGCAGTCGCACGGCCATAGCCATGTGGTCTACATCGAGATATTGGGTGGTCGTTAGTTTCAGCGCTTCTTCTGCCTCGTCGGCCACAAAGATCATCCCCGGTGTTTCCCGGATCAGGAAAATACCGAGCATCCGTTGTTCTTCCATGGTATAATCGGCGTATAGGAGGTAGCCACCTTTGGCTCCGATCACACCCGTCAGACTTTGCTGCAGCACCGCCATGGTATCGTTACTGAAGGTCAGGAAATGTTCCCGGTCCCGCCCTTCCATCAGCCACGTTTCGTAGTAGGCGGGGAAGAGGCTCTCGCCGGGCCCTGCGAGGAAGCCCTGCAGTAGGTCGTTCTTTCGTTCAAAAATCTGATCCAGCCGGCCGATCAGCTCAATCGATTGTTCGGTAATGTGCAGAGGTGCTTTGCTGAGTACGAGCTCGGCTTCCGCCATTTCGGGCTGCTTTTTCAGTTCGTGAACGATGAGGTTGTGAACGATCAGATTATCCATGTCGCGAAGATAGAATGCACTCGGGAACTAGCAGCCTGTCTTGGTGATTTAGTTCGGTAGTAGGACCTCAGTTTCGTTTTTTGGCGGGGCCGCAGGATGCAGTGAAAAGTTTTAAAGAGCAGGCCTTTTCACCAGATGTAATTGTTTACGACTCTTTAGCTCCAACAGACCAATAGACCAACTTACCAATCAAACGCCCAGAACACTCCCCGCCATCTTCAGCAACAACTCCCGCCGGGCAGCCTCATCAAACGGTTCGTCGGAGCCCTGCTTCGGCAAAGCCGAAAATTTGATCCGAAAATGCTTTTTCCCGGCTACGGACAGTATCCTTCCCTGATTGATAAAGCGGCCGGTTGCTTCGCTCAGGCTTACCTTATCGTTGCCCTTGGCGCCAGCAACTTCATCGATAATTGCCTGCTGCTTTGAGCCGGGATCAGGCAGCTCGACGACCAGTGCCGCACTCCAGCCCGGTGCTTCCAGGTCATACTGGCAGCTGGCGTACTCGGCGGCGGAGCGCCGCCCGGGCATCGGCATCTTAACGGTTTTGTCGAAATAGGAGAGGACCGTTGCCTCCGTCAGGTAGACACAGACGGGAGGAGGCGGGGCGATTTTGACGTCCGGAGACAGCACTCCTTCTGGAGTGTCTTCTGTAGCTATTGCAGCATTGGTGGAAGTGGCATCATTGCCACAAGCAGTTAACAATAAAGCCAGCGAGACGAAGATTTGGTACACTTTTGACATGAGGGGAGGTTCTTAGCGGTAAAGCTAAGCTATATCCTTGCATGGTGTCAACCGTCTTTACTACTCGTTAAAAGATCAAACGGCTTATCTGGATCAAGATTTACGCGCTTGTAAATTTTTGCCAAAGGAATCGACACATCAAGCGTATGAAAATATAACTCTTGGTCAGGTAAGTATAAATTTTGAATGTCCCAATGGCCATCCTCTCGATGGTAGAAGCTTTCAACTCGCAGTGCCCGGGAGTCAATCAAGACATATTCTTTAAAACTTGATAAACTGCGGTACCAGGAAAACTTTGGCCCACGATCGTGCTTTTCAGTTTTATCAGAAAGAACTTCGATTAATAATGAAGGATTCTTCAGGAATCGTTCTTTATCGAATTCGTCCTCTTCGTCACAAACAAATGAAATGTCAGGAAAGACATACCTTTTCTGACTTTCAATGGCAACGGCTTGGTCACTGTTAAAGCCCCTGCATTGATCCGAATTAGTAACTAAGTAAGCGGATAGGTCAGTGACAATTCGATTATGAGCAGGGCTGGCTCCCGCCATTGCTACAATCAGGCCATCATGGTACTCCAACTTCTCTTGGCTATTCTCAGACAATCTAATGTACTCCTCAATGGTGTATCGCTCTTCACTTAGTAGCCTGGCTTCCATATCTGCTAAGATAACGCTTATTTCAGGATTACCAGTTTCTCCAATTCCCCGTCAACAACAGTGCCTTCACTGCCCCGTAAGCGTACCTGGTAGAGGTACACGCCCCGTGCCAATTGGTCGCCGTAGTCGTCCAGTCCGTCCCACTCAATGCAGTCGTCCTGACGGACGGTTCCATCACTGAAAGGGTAGGGGTGTGTCAGGGTTTTTACCAGCCGGCCATTAACGGTGTAGATCTGAACGATGGCTTCTACTTCCTGTCCCACCAAGGTATGGTCAAACTGAAAACAAGTACGATCGGTGAAAGGGTTGGGGTAGTTCAGTACCCGGCTGAGTGCGTCAGCACCATCGGCCGCTACCAGGAATTCGGTCTTTCCCTGTGCGCTATTATTCGCGACGTCCCACGCCCGTACGGTGACGGTGTGGAGGCCAGGTTCCAGATCGAATAGAGGATAACGAACTTTACCTTTAGTGAAATCGTCGGCTTCCGCCTCGTAGTAGTCGTTCAGGATGATACTGTTACGTGTATCCTCATCCAACACCGCTTCCAGGTCATGGCCGATGCTGTTGCCGGTGACGTTTATGCCAAGATCGTCCGTCAGGCTTACCAGCAATAGGGGGTCTTCATCTGTCTGGCTGCCGGCAATGAAGTCCTCACTGTCCATAAATACTTCCACTGTCGGTCCTTCGTCATCAGCAACGACGTCGGTGCTGGTACCACCAATAACGAGCTTATCATAGAAGCCGGCGGCGTCGGTAAACTGAGTTTTATCGGCAGCGTAATAGCTTATTTTACCGGCACCGAAGGCGTAGTTGATGTCTCGGGGTACCACAAATTCAAAGGAGAATTTTCCGTTGGCTACCGTGGCTTTGCCACGGAAAACGATGTTGCGTTGCACCGATACTTCCAGCGGCGTTACGGTTGGCTGATCTTGTTGTAAAGTGGTGGCCGTTTGCGGCTTGTCATAGATCGTTGGGAAAACGAGACCGTTGAAATTTTCGAGCAACTGACCGTTCTGGTCTGTCACCTCGCCACTGATCTTCATTTTTTGTAGCGCCCGGACGGTGTCCTGTCTTTCAGCACTAATGGGAAGGTCGTCGACCATCGTCGTTCGGACGGAATGCTCCGGGAAGGCGATCACGGTGGCGGGGTCGCCCAAAAGCGTAAACTTGCGGGCATTCTCGGTATTGCTGCTGAGGATGCCGCCGTTGCTGGGGCTTGTTTCTTCATTTTTAGCGGTACGGATGATGTCTCCCAGTGTTCGCCACCTACCGTCGGGCCGGGCCAGCATGGCCCGCGCGGTGGCGTCCGTCAATTCGAAATTGCGGGTGGCAAAAACCGGGCGGGTGGTGGTCAGCAAAGCGGCCACACCGCCATTGGGGGTAAGCAGTGCCTCCTCGCCGGCGGATACGAATGCTGCATCGTCGTAGTTAGAAAAAGTACAAGTGGCAGTGATGAAAATTGGTGGCTGGATCGGATCGATCGCATCTGCCGGACGATTCCAATTGCGAATCTGTGGAATCGTCAGCACCCTTTCCTGCGCCCAGCCTCGTGGACCACCATGCCCAAGATAAGTAACTGCCAGGGCCCCCCGGAAGATGGCCCGGTCTAATCCTTCAGTAATTGCGGGATAGCGATCGCCGGCAGAAAGACTTTGCTGGGGAAAAAGGTCAAAGTAGAGTTTATCGAAATTCAGGTCTGGCTTCAGAGCCGCCACGGAATTTGCCACCCGGTTTACATCCCGGCTGTGCTGATTACCGTCTTCATCGTCTCCTACGAACACCATCCGTGTACGCCAGTCCCCTAATGTACTGGGGTCAGTATCGTATCGTATCAGTTTCCGAACTACCTGAGTTGCTTCATCGGCTGTTTTCACGGGGAGGCGGCCAACGGCAATATTCAGGTCTGGTTCCAGCGGCTGGACGGTGGAAGCGGGAGAGAAAATTCCGAAAAAGTCATCGGCCGGGAAACTGCCAACTTCCGTTAACCTGCCATCATGCTCGAAGGCGGGAATGAAGGTCGTTCCCAACTCCAGGATATTGCGATGATCAAAACTACCGTCTCCAAACAGCAGCAGGTAACGTAGATTGGGAGAACGCTCAAAGAGCATGCGTCCGAAATTGCGAATAGCCGCAGCGTCATCCCGGCCGCTACTGAACTCATTGTAGACTTGCTGGGTGGTAGCGAGTACGGTGGTCAGGCCACTGTGGGTCCGGCGATGTTCGGCAAGCTTCTCGGCCTGGTCAATAAAATTTGGATGGGTGATGATGATCATCTCTGCATCGGTCAGGGCGTGCAGGTTTTGATTTTCTACTTTGCCAACGGCTTTTGGTTGGAGCAGAGACGCTCCGTTACGGAAGGCAACGTATTCTGATAGTCCGGTAGCGGAGGCGGAGAAGGCATTATTACTAAGGCTTGCTTCACGGATGTCCGCACCATCGAGGCGCCAGACCCGGCCATCGGCCGGTACATTACTGAAAGAGAACCGAATGGTTGCCTGGTCCTGACTACGGGTGTCTCTGAAGTCGAACTGATCCAGTCCTGCAAAAGAAAGGCTGCGTCTGGCCCTTAGCTCGATCCAATCGAGGTAGGCTTCACTGGTATTGGCGTTACCCGGGATGGGATAGTCGACCGTAACGGAAAAATTTTCACTGGTCAGGGTCACATTACCCACCAGGCTGGTAGGATCCGCCGCAATGGACTGTTCTTGTGCACCGATTCGTATTCGGCTACCGATGGCACTGGTCACTACCTGATCACCGATCTCCAAATTGAAACGACTGGTGGCATCGGTGCGGAGCGCCATCCGGGCTCTTACCTGAGCGGGCTCGGCGGGTACAAAGCCGGGAACCTGGAAAAGATTACGGTATTCTTTTTGCCGGGCGACCTTAAATAAGTCACCAAACCAACTTTGGCCGGAGCCGTGGGCATTGCCTCCGATTTCGTGCAGGATGTTGAACTTGTCTTCTTCGAAGTGGTAAAGCGCATCGTAACTATTTACCTCGGTACCACCGTTAGCTGTGGGCAAGGTACTTACTCTCCGGCCACGGCTGCCACCAACTCTGATGTAGTAACTATTAGTTGTAGCGTAAATATTCTTTTCGTAGACAAACTGATCGGAGCCCGCATTATAGGTGCGACGATCGGGGCCTTCTGCGTGAAAGAGGATAAAGTCTCCGCCGTCAAAACTACCATCACTTTCACCCTCAATGGCAATGGCGAGTTCGGTAAGGTCATCCGGTGCGTCCTCATTAGTTGTTTCGGGGAGTTTGCCGGAACGGGGTTGGCCGAAGATGGCAATGTCTCGGGGATCCACGCCATCCAGGTTCACCTTCAGCTCATCTACCAGAAAATTCCGGGTGAGTTTATGCATACCGGTTTTACCGACGGTGATGCGGAACCAGTTGCCTTCCCGCAATACGGAGTTGGTGGCAAATTCCATACGGGGGCGGGCGGCTGCGCCGCCCGGTACCAATCGGATATCGAAAGCGGTAAGCCGTTGCGGCCCGGATGGGGTCTGAATGATGGCGGGAGCGGCTACCTTGCCCAGCCAGCCTTCGGGCTGGCGGCTGACGCTGACGGTAAAGTCAAAGGTCTCCGGAAAATCCGCCGAGCCACGAGGTACAGAAATTGGCTCGAAGGAGGTACTGATGATCTCAACGCTATAAGCGCTGCCGGGGGCTGCTGCAAAAGTCCGCAGGTACACCGGTTGCGCTTCACCATACTTTGCACCTGCGTTCTCGCCCACTTCCGCTGATGAGAAAGACCAATGTACCTGAGTTACTCCCGCCCAGGCCACTACTTCCGGAGTATCGTCCCATATGAGACGATCCTGCAAGCGGATCTGAGCCGACAAGGGCAAGACAAAGAGAAGGAGCAGGAGGGCGAAAAAGTACTTATGCATAATTATGGTATGAAGGCCGTAGATAGGATACGACCTTAAGACTAAAACGTTGTCTAAAAATCGGTAATTGTTTGTAATCGTCACCTGACCGTCACGGGAACGACGGCCAGCCGCCACTTTAACGGTTGAGGTTTGGAGGAAAGAAGGTCTTGCGGTAGCTTTAGGGGTTGGGGTCGCTTTGCTCTCTGTTGCAGTCGCTCACTTCGTTCGCTGTTGCAGGGTCGCTTCGCTCCCGTTGCAGTTGTTACAGCCTTAACTTGGTTGGGTATGCTGCAACAACTGCAACCCCTGCAACGGGAGCGAAGCGACTCTGCAACAAGGAGCGCAGCGACCCTACAACTCTTTTGTAAATTCCCTATAGATGAAAAAAATCCTTTTCGCCCTTTTATTTCTGTCACTCTTGCCTACGCTAGCTGCGCAAGATCCAGTATTTTCCCAGTTTTATGCAGCGCCTTTACGTCTGAACCCCGCATTTGCAGGGATTGGTACCGCGCCCCGGATTGCCGTCAACTACCGGGCACAGCACACTTCCTATCCGAGTGCCTACAATACAATGGCAGCCTCCTATGATCAGCCCATTCAGGGAACACCGTCGAGCTTTGGCCTGAGGATGATGAAAGACGAGCAACTGGAAGGCGCTTATCAGAATACCGAGGTGGCCCTGGTGTACAGCTACGATGTAATGATTGATAAAGAAACCCACGTTCGTCTTGGGCTGGCAGCGGGAATATTGAGTACCGGATTGGATTTTAGCACCCTCACCTTCGGAGATGTACTGGATCCCACGGTTGGGGCCAGTGGAGCCATTACTGAAGAAGTGCTGGCGGGCGTTTCGAAAACGTCGGCTGATTTTGGTGCAGGTGTTCTTTTCTCGGCCAAAACCTTTTTCGGCGGAGTCACCTTTGATCACCTCAACCGGCCGGATGAAAGCCTGATCGAATTGAATAGTAACCTTTATGCCGGCAGACCAACTCGGCTCACCCTTACCGGCGGCGCACAGATTAACGTGAAACGATACAGTAACCGTCGGCGGCCTGCCTACATAACCCCAAATTTTCTGTACACGTCGCAAGCAAACTTACGCCAACTGAATATGGGGGCGTACCTGGGCTATGGCCCGGTGGCCATTGGTGGTTGGTATCGGCATGCCTTCGAAAATGCCGATGGCCTGATTGCGGCCATTAGCTTCCGGCAGGATGTGCTTCGGATCGGCTTGAGTTACGATGCGGTCGTGTCGGACCTCCGCAATGTTCCCGGCGGACTCGGGTCTACGCTAGAAGCAAGTGTCATCATTGACTTTGGCAGCAGTAAAGAGTTGATGCGCCGGAGAAAGGCCGACAGGTATAATGACTGCTACGGGATGTTTCGCTAAAATAAACATTTTTATATTAAAAATAATGTATTTAAACAAATAATTACACGCTTTTGTACGTAACTTTTTTGATTAAGTTTGTCCATAATTGGTTCTTTATCAACAAGTGTAGCGCAAATAAGTGTCAATGTTGATAACTTTTCAGGTAGGAATTTTTATAATTTGAGTAACAATAAGCTACATTCGCATTCATTGGACGGTTGGTTGTTAAAACCACGAGATTCATGGGAACAAGATAACGGCCCGTTTTGAGAGCATGTTAAAGAAGAGGATTGAAACTTCGTTTTTTTTCGCCGTTATGATTTTTTGTCTAATTATTAATTTATGAGACGCGAAAAATTCGTCTTTAACCAACATTCGCTGCAGTACGACCGGGTTGTAGAACCCCTTCGCTACACGATCCTTAGAGGACTTGCGTTTTGTTGTGCCGCCATCCTTACCGCAGGTTTGATGATGGTTGTCGTTCACCAGTACTTTCCGAGTCCGAGTGAGCGCCTGCTGATTCAGGAGAATGAGATTCTCCGATCGCAGATCGATAATACCAATGATGACCTGATGGCTATGGGAGAGGTGCTGGAGAGCATCCAGGACCGTGACGCCAGCGTCTATCGGATGCTCTTCCGTGAGGAACCCATTGACCGTGACGTGTGGCAGGGTGGCCGTGGTGGTCATGATGCCTACGACGATTTACGGGAATTGCCACGTACCGGTGAGCATATGGCTAACTTACGCTCCCGCCTCGACGATTTCAAACATCGCCTCGATCTTCAAAGCCGTTCCTTGGATGACATCACGGTGATGATCGTTGATAAGGAAGATCGGATTGCCTCCGTTCCCAGCATCAAGCCGATTCGTAGTGACCAGTTCAACCGCAAAATCGAGAACCTATCGGGTTTCGGTATGCGTCTTCACCCCATTCACGGAGTTAAGAAAATGCACTATGGCATTGACTTCAACTGCAGAAAGGGCACGCCCATTCAGGCTTCCGGAAAAGGTAAAGTTGTTTGGTCCGGGAACCGTGGTGACTACGGTAAGTGTGTCATAATCGACCACGGCTACGGTTTTAAGAGTCTTTATGGTCACATGAGTGAGATCCTGGTGAAAAATGGCGAGGAAGTTGAACGCGGTGCCAAGATTGGCCTCGTTGGTAGTACCGGTGGTAGTACTGGAGATCACCTTCACTACGAAGTCCATAAGGACGGCGTACAGGTAAACCCCATCCAATTTTGCTATGACGGTCTGACTACTGAAGAGTACAGCCAGCTAGTGAATGCCTCACAGGTATCCAATAAGAGCTGGGATTAAGTACTACAGTACCATCTATTACTGTCGGAAGGGCGGACTCAGTACTGAGTCCGCCCTTCTGTTTTTTGGTCGCTTAGGCTCCCGTTGCAGGTTGCAGCTAGTCGCTTCGCNCNTNNNT
>NZ_KB890436.1:214963-307939 GCF_000373105.1 Neolewinella persica DSM 23188
GGTCGCTTAGGCTCCCGTTGCAGGTTGCAGCNAGTCGCTTCGCTCCTTGTTGCAGAGGTCGCTTAGGCTCCCGTTNCAGNTTGCAGCCAGTCGCTTCGCTCGTTTTGGCGATGCTTGAAAATAAAACATAATAAATTTGGCAAAACAGTCTGTGGCAATTTTCTTGTGCAACCTGCAACCTGCAACCTGCAACCTGCAACCTGCAACCTGCAACCTGCAACCTGCAACCTGCAACCTGCAACCTGCAACCTGCAACCTGCAACCTGCCTGCCATGAACTACCGCGATCAACTCCTCTCCGAACATTCCCGCGCTAATGCCGACCTGGTACTGAACCATGTTCTCAAGGATCGCCAGCGGGTGGCGAATCTGATGGATGTCTTTTTGAGCGATGAGTACCGGGCGGTACAGCGTTCTGCTATGGTGGTGGGAGATTTGGGGCGTTTGCGGCCCGCCTGGCTGCAACCTTGGCATAAACATATGATCCTGGCGGCTAAGGAGCCAGAGCACGACTCGGTGGTGCGCAACGTGATGCGATACTTTTCGGAATTACCGCTGGAACAGGTTGGCGAAGACGACCAGGGAGCATTACTGGAGTTGGCTTTTCGACTTACGGAAAGTCCGTTGCAGGCAGTGGCCATCCGGGTATTTTCTATGACGGTGGCGGCTAATTTTTGTCAGTTGTACCCAGAGCTTAAGGAGGAGTTGCGGGGCATCATCGAATTGTCGCTAGCGGAGGGGGCGACGGCCGGGTTTCGGAGCCGGGGGAATAAGATTTTACGGAAGCTGTAGCAGGCGCGGCCGCAGGTGCAGTGTTTAGGAGCCAGGAACAAGAAATTAGGAGTTATGGAACCGGGCTGGTGCATGGACTACCTGGTGCGCTCCACTTCCTGGCTTCGGGTGAGCAAGCGAAGCGTTGTGAACGGTACTGCGTCGTCCTGGTTGCTAGTTCATTAGCTCGTGGCTCTTAGTTTTTAGCTCCTTCTCCCTGCCCCTTGAAAAGCAACGACAGAAAATGCTGTTATTTCCCAGAATAAACCATATCTTTGCACCCGCTTAGGACTGACCTGTTTGGTGCTAAGCGATTCACCCCTCTTTTTAACCATCAGTACGACTGATCCATATGAGAAATTACGAGACTACTTTCATCGTAGATCCAGTGCTGTCGACCGAAGATATCAAGGCGACGGCTCAGGCGTATGTAGAGAACCTCCGCAAGGAAGGTTGCGAAATCGTCTTTGTTGACGAGATGGGCTTGCGCACGCTTGCCTATGACATCAACCGACGCAGCAACGGTATCTACTACAGCATTGAATATACTTCGCCCAACGGCGCTTTCCTTAACACGTACGAGTTGGCCCTGCGCCGCGACGAGCGTATCCTTCGGTTCCTGACCGTTGCTCTCGATAAGTACGGTGTGCAGTACAACGCAGATAAGCGTGCCGGCAAAATCGGCAAGGCTAAGCGTAAGAAGCAAGAGAAGCCAGCCAAGAGCGAACCGGCAGCCCACGGCATCAGCCGTAAGAAGGCCGATTCTCCTTCCCTTTCTGGTGTGCCTTCTGGCGACGCCGAAAGCTTCAAGGAAGAAGAGTAACCCCAACCATTCAATCACCGTTAAAAAGACCATACTATGGCCTCTAGAGACGATATCAAGTTCCTTTCCAATCCTAAGATTGGTGGACGCAAAAAGAAGTACTGCCGTTTTAAGCGTTACGGCATCAAGTACATCGATTACAAAGATCCTGACTTCCTCCTCACTTTCGTGAACGAGCAGGGCAAGATCCTCCCACGCCGGATCACCGGTAACTCCCTCAAGTACCAGCGTAAGATGGGCACAGCCATCAAGCGTGCTCGCCACCTGGCGATGCTGCCGTACCTGACGGACCTTTTGAAATAAGTCAACCAGTCGATAGTCAAGTAGTCAGATAGTCATAGGAGTCCGCTCTTTGACTACCTGACTCTTTGGCTATTTGACTTTTATTCCTAACCACTCACCGAACGGGGCACTGCCCCAAAAGGGTGGGACAACATAAATTACCATGAAAGTAATTATGCTGAAAGATGTCGACAAAGTCGGCGACAAGCACGAAGTAATCACTGTAAAGAACGGTTTCGGCCGCAATTACCTTCTTCCCCGTGGCCTGGCCATCATCGGCAACGATTCCAATATGGGACGTTTGAACGAGATGATCCGTCGCGAAGAAGCACAAGAGCAGAAGAAGCTCGATGTGTACCGGGTAATCGCCAAGCAACTGGAAGGTAAGACGCTGAAGATTGGCGCCAAAGCCGGTACTAGCGGTCGTATCTTCGGTTCTATTACAGAACTCTCCGTTAAGCAGCAGCTGCAGGAGCAGTTTGGTGTAGAAATCGAGCGTAAGAAAATCAACTTACCTGAAGATGCCAAAGAACTTGGCACCTACACCCTTATTCTCAAGCTCCACCCCGAGGTGACGCACGAGATGCAGATGGAGGTAGCGCAGGACTAAAAACTCCAGCACTGTTTTTAAAGACTCAGGAGGTCGCCGTGATTTGGTTCGCGGCGGCCTTTTTTTGTCGCTTCGCTCCTTGTTGCAGAGCGCCTTCGGCGCGTTGCAGGTTGCAGCTATCGCATCAGGCAGCTCGCTCCGATCATTTTGGATGTTTCTTTTGAAATAATGCCGGAAAATTTGGCCGAATTGCCTGCGGCAATTTTCTTACCTGAATCCTGAATCCTGAATCCTGAATCCTGAATCCTGAATCCTGAATCCTGAATCCTGAATCCTGAATCCTGAATCCTGAATCCTGAATCCTGAATTTTAACTCCGCATCGCCTCCACCGGATCCATCTTGGCTGCCAGTCCGGCGGGGACGGCACCGGCAAGGATACCGACAACGGCCGAGAGTACAACACCGATGACGGCATACTTTAAGCTGAGGTTAATGGCAAAGCTTTCAAAGGACATGTTGATGATGGAGGTTACCCCCACGACAAGGCCGAGACCGATAACGCCACCGATGATACAGAGTATCACCGATTCCGTAAGGAACTCGAGTAGGATGACGAACTGCCGGGCACCGAGAGCCTTTTTCACTCCAATCAGGCTCGTACGTTCCTTCACGGAGACAAACATGATGTTGGCCACGCTGATGGCACCTACGATCATGGAGAAAAGGCCAATGAGACCGCCGACCATGTTCAAAACACCGAAGAAGCCACCTATAGAGTCGGCGATCATGGTGAGTTGATTTAGGGAGAAATTGTCTTCCTCGCGTGGCCTGAGTCCGCGACCGGAACGTAAAATTCCCCGGATATCGTCTTCAAGTTGCTGCAACGGTACGCCTTCTTTAGCCTTTACGGCTAAGCGGCCGCCGAAGCGCCTACTATTTTTCAGGTTCATGAAGCGCGCCGCATTGGTATAGGTAATGGCCACGGTATAATCATAGTCAATAATATTAATGAGGTCTCCGCCCGTTTTATCAAAGACGCCGATCACCTCATACTTTTGGCTGCCCATTTTCATAGTTTTTCCTACTGGTGGGATGGCGCCAAACAGCTCTGCCGCTACTTCGTGGCCGATAATCGCCTTGTCTGCTCCGGATGAATATTCTGAAGGTGTCCAATAACGCCCCCTTTGAATCTCGACATTGTACATTCGATCCAGTTCGTAAGTCGTCACCAATACAGAGGCGCCCTCAACTGCCGAGCGGTTGTACTTGACTACCTTTCGCCCCGCTTCGGTAGAATAATTAATGACGGAGGCAGTCGGCATGCGCTCTTTTAATCTTTCGTAATCGTCATGATCAGGGTGAGGCCGCTGAAAATATTCCCACCAGTCGCCGCTGTTATCTTTCCATGGCCATTTGTCAACGTAAACCACGTCTTCTCCCAGTTTAGCGAAACTGCCCTGAACACTACTTTCCAAAGACTCGACGGCCGATAGCACCCCGATGATACAGAAGATGCCGATAGATATACCGAGAAGAGAAAGGAACGTCCTCAGTTTATTGCCAATGAGCTGAGCCATGGCCTGACGGATACTTTCGGAGAAAACTTTGAGAAATAGCATGCGGAAATATTGGGTCATTAAAGGTAGCAAAACACACCGCTTAGAACCTCTGAGATAGACTAAAGGCAGGGAATGATGGACAAACGGACGTTTTTAGGGCCAGAGAATCAACTTTAGCTCGCTGAACGACTTCTTAAAGGTGTGGTATTATATGATTTCTTAAAATACCCCTACCTTTGCGCGCTGTTTCGTAATTAACACGACACTAAAATTAGTACCGGGAATGAGGACAAAGCTGTCACAATTTAAGTTCGAACTAAATGAAAAACTCATCGCTAAAACGCCTAGTAAGCGTAGGGATGATAGTCGGCTAATGGTCGTTAACCGGGCAACTGGTGAGATCGAGCACAAGATGTTTACTGACTTACTCGATTTCTATGACGAAGGAGATACCCTCGTTTTCAACAACACTAAGGTTTTTCCCGCCCGCCTCTACGGGTTGAAGGAAAAGACCCAGGCACGAATCGAGGTTTTCCTTCTGCGGGAACTCAATACCCAAGCTCGTCTCTGGGACGTCCTGGTGGACCCCGCCCGTAAGATCCGGGTTGGAAACAAACTTTACTTCAATGATAAGCGTGGTGTCACCCGCCTGGTTGCTGAAGTAGTGGATAATACGACCAGTCGTGGACGTACCATCCGTTTCCTTTTTGATGGCCCCAACGACGAATTCCTCAAGGAGCTCCACAGCCTCGGTAATACCCCATTACCAAAACTGCTGGAACGTGAGGCCGATGCCCGCGATGCTGAGCGCTATCAAACGGTATTCGCCAGCGAAATAGGTGCGGTTGCAGCTCCTACCGCCGGACTCCATTTCAGTCGGGAGACCCTGATGCGAATGGAACTCAAAGGTGTTAAGAAAGCAGACATCACTCTACACTTAGGTTTGGGAACCTTCCGGGACATTGAAGTGGAAGACCTCTCCAAGCATAAAATGGACGCGGAGTATTTCCGGGTGGAACAGGCCGCCTGTGACATCGTCAATGCTACCAAGGTCGACGGAGGTAAAATCTGTGCAATTGGCACTACTGCCATCCGGGCCTGTGAAAACAGCGTAAGCGCCGAGCGTCTGCTGGCACCGAATGAAGGATGGACCAATAAATTCATTTTCCCGCCTTACGACTTCCACATTCCTGATCACCTGCTGACCAATTTCCATCTGCCGAAGAGCAGTCTCTTCATCACTACCTGTGCCTTTGGTGGTATTGACCTGATCCTGGAAGCTTACGCTATCGCCCAGAAAGAGAAGTATCGCTTTTTCGCCTATGGCGATGCGATGCTGGTAGTCTGATAAACCTACTGGTCTTAAAGCTACTAAGCGCAATGAGCCCCGAATCGTCTGATGATGATTCGGGGCTTTTGCTCTGGTAAAGGGATGAAAATAGTGTGGACAAAAGGGCTCGAACCTCTATCTCCGGCGTTTCAAACCGGCGCTCTGCCTGTTGAGCTATGTCCGCAGTGGGTAGAAAAAAACTCGCATTACGCGCTTCGTCGGTAACCTATTCCCTGAGCGCAGTGAATTATTGCACCGTCGGAGTTGTGAGTTTCAGGTTATGGCCTGCAGGGATATAATGGGAGGAGGAGGGAAGTAAGTTGCAAGGCCGGTTAACTTAACGGGTGTTTTCTTTGGCGGGGCCGCAGGTGCAAGGATAGTAGCTGGGAGCCAGAGGCCAGGTAACTGGTTCCCCTGCTTCCAGTTCCTGAACACTGCACCTGCGGCCCCGCCCCGAAAAGAATGTTGAAATTCGTAGATATTCCCTTTCTTTCTTTGCTACTTTTTTCTCCCTTACTTTTTCGTACTTTGCGCAGTAACGCAAGCTCTTAAAATATAGACTATGTCCGCCGACCAGCGCCCCTGGCTAGCTCAGTACCCCTCCGGAATCCCCGCTAATGTTGATACGGAAGTTTTTTCTACGTTAAAAGACCTCCTTGGGGAGGCCATGAAAAAGTTTGCCAAACATCCGGCTTACGCTTGTATGGGTAAAGAAATCACCTATGCGGAGCTGGATCGTCAAAGCACAGCTTTCGGCGCCTACCTCCATTACCGGGGCCTGCAACCGGGAGACCGGGTAGCACTGATGATGCCAAATATGTTGCAATACCCGATTGCATTATACGGCCTGCTAAAGGCGGGGTTGGTCATTGTTAATACCAACCCGCTTTATACGCCCCGGGAGATGAAGCACCAGTTCAATGACGCTGAGGTTTCTGCGGTGGTGATCTGCGAAAATTTTGCCAATAACCTGGAAGAAATCATTGGAGAGACTGGCGTTAAAACCGTCATCACTACCTCTATAGGTGAGCTGCTTGGTACGGTGAAGGGGGCAATTACCAATTTCGTGGTCCGTAAGATCAAGAAAATGGTACCGGCTTATAACCTGCCCGGTACTGTAAACTTCAAGACTGCCCTGTCTGAAGGAGCTAAGTATAAGTTGCCAGAGTTTATCGGTCAAAAGGACGACACCATTGCCCTACAGTACACCGGCGGAACTACCGGTGTTTCTAAAGGTGCTATGCTGACCAACGGCAACCTGGTCGCCAACGCCCTTCAGTCTAAAGCCTGGATGACCCAGAAATTGGAAGAGGGCGGTGATCTCCGGATGCTTTGCCCATTGCCGTTGTACCACATTTTTGCCTTTACGGTCAATGCAGTCGCCATCTTTGGGCACGGGATATGTAATGTTCTGATCACGAATCCTCGTGACCTCAAAACGATAGTTGATGCCTTTAAGGACAATAAAATCGGCGGGCTCACGGGGGTTAACACGTTATACAATGCCCTGACTAATAATCCTGGCTTCAAAGCGCTAGACTTCCGCCACCTGGAAATCGCCGTGGGCGGCGGAATGGCCGTACAACGTCCGGTAGCAGAGGCATGGCAGAAGCTGACTGGTGTCCCCCTGAGTGAAGGCTACGGCCTGACGGAAAGTAGCCCTTCGGCCAGCATGAACCCCCTCAACGATAACCTCCGTATTGGCACCATTGGCGTTCCACTGCCCAGCACCTTGATGCGGGTGTGGAATGAGGATGAAAACCGGTTGGCGACTCCTGAGGAGCGCGGAGAAATACAGATCAAAGGCCCCCAGGTAATGAAAGGGTACCTGAACCGGCCAGAAGAAACCGCAGAAGTCATGCTCGACGGCTGGCTGCGTACCGGAGACATCGGTATGATGAGTGAAGACGGCTTCTTCCGAATCGTAGACAGGAAGAAGGACATGATTCTTGTTTCTGGGTTCAATGTGTTTCCTAATGAGGTGGAAGACGTAATTGCCGGTCACCCGATGGTCCTTGAAGTTGCGGCCATCGGTATACCCAGTGAGAAATCCGGGGAAGTCGTCAAGGTCTTCGTAGTAAAGAAGGATAAGTCACTCACCGAAGAAGAAGTAATTACCTACGCACGGGAGAACCTGACGGGGTATAAAGTCCCTAAGGCAGTAGAATTCCGGGAAGATTTACCAAAGAGTAACGTTGGTAAGATCATCCGGAGGCATTTGCGGGAAGAATAATGAGGTAGTCAGAGAGTCGCTGCCGCAAGTACTTTTCGCGGAGCGGTGCTTGCTCGCCTGCTTGTAGCCTGATTTGAGGATCTGCTATAATCAGGCGGGCATAGTTGCTGTATGCAGGTTTAGGGTAATCCAGTAGCGGGGAAGGCATTAGCCGGTTACTCTCCCATCCATTAATCCTCCCAATTACTCAAAATAGAACAACCCGACCACTCCGCAGGGGAGTGATCGGGTTGCCAGGTGCAATGATTTTGCCACTGTTTGCTTTCCTGAAACAGGAAAACGAACAAGTTTTACTTGATGCGACGCTCCTTGATACGGGCCTTCTTACCAACGCGGTCACGCAGGTAGAACAGGCGGCTGCGACGAACCTTACCGTGCTTGACGATAGCAATACCGTCGATGGCAGGAGAGGATAATGGGAAGATACGCTCAACACCAATACCGTTGGAGATTTTGCGAACCGTGAAGGTCTTGGTCAGGCCTTCACCTTTGATCTGGATTACGTCACCACGGAATTGCTGGATCCGGGACTTCTCGCCCTCGGTAATTCTGTAGTCTACCACAACGGTGTCGCCGGCGCGGAAGGCTGGAAGATCGGTCTTGTTGCTAACTTGCTCGTGAATGAAGGAAATAGCGTCCATGGCTGTAATAATTTTTGAACTCGCTTCTTGCGGCCCGCAAAGGTAACGCTTTCTTTTTGGTTGGACAAGAGTCCGGGGGAAATAGACGAAAAATTGCTTCGCTCGTGGGGTATTGATGTGCGATATCTGATGTGATATAGGTGATTGGCTGCCGTATTTGGTAGCTCACCTCGTTTGTGTTAGGGTGTTTTTTTTAAAAAAGGTCCAAGAAAAACTTTGCTGAATTGCCTGCGGCAATTTTCTTACCTGATACCTGATACCTGATACCTGATACCTGATACCTGATACCTGATACCTGATACCTGATACCTGATACCTGATACCTGATACCTGTATGAATTCATAGAGTAAACCAATACCCCCGCTTTCGGGTAGGTTAACCCGAAAAAAAAAGCTAACTTTTGCTTTTACTTAGAGCTAAAATGCCATGCGTCTATCATGTTTCTTCCTGATTTGCCTTTTAGGCTGCTTGTCGCCTCAAGGAATGGTGTTCGGGCAAGCTGACAGCTTAAGGATGGTAGTGGCCAACCCACCGAATGATACGGCGGACTTGGCGGCACTGTATGCCTTGGTCCGCGTTAACCTACGCAAAGCTCCTGCTGCTTCGATGCAAAATGCCCGGGACCTTGCCCGCCTTGCCAGGGCAAGAGAGAAAACTCACTGGGCGGCCCTTGGCTATCGGACCGTAGGGACCTTACATTGGTTGAACAATACACCGGACTCTTCCAGGTATTACAATGAACTTGCCCTGAAAGCCCTGGGTGACCCTGCCAACGATCCGCGCGTTGGGGTTGGCATTTTGGTGAACCTGGGCAGCTACTACACACTACACGAAAAATATGATGAGGCCGCCGGCTATTTTTCCGGAGCATATGAACTGGCTATCGAGAGTGGCTACGACCGGGACCTTCCCAAAATTCTGAACAACCTCGGTGTGCTGTTTAAGCGGCTCGGCAGAAACCGCTCTGCCCTGCGGACCTACGAAAAAGCCTTACGTCTCAAAGAACAGGAAGCAGACACCATCGGAGTCGCTAATACCTTACTCAACCTGGGGAGGCTTCGCCTGGAGTTAGACCAAGTGGAAGCGGCGTTGACAGATTTTGAGCGGGCGTCAGCGCTTTACCGGGCCGTTGGTCGGGAAGGGGAGGTCGCTGGCGTGGAGTTAAGCCGGGGAGTGGCGTATTATGATCGTGATGAATTTGACCTGGCCGAAAGAACCATAAAGGCCGCTATGGCCTTGCCCGAAGTAGAGATGGAAGATTACGTCAGGGCGAATGCGCTCCTGGTCCTGGCCGATTTGGCCAGAAGGAAGGAAGACGCTACAGCATCCCTAGCCTACCTCCGGGAAGGTTACCCGCTGGCCAAAGCTTCAGAGATCAGCAGTTTACTGACAAATTACGAACGCTCCTTTGGACATACCTACCGCCTACTGGACCGGGAAAAAGAGGCCTCTGCACACTTTGCGGTATTTGCACAGTCCATTGACGGAGTACATGAGAAGCAGAAGTTGGATGTTTACCAGGAAACCGTCAATGAATTTCAGGCCCAGCTGCGGGAGGCGGAGATTGAGCGGCAGGAATTGACCATTGCCCGGCAACGACAACGGCAACAACTGATGGGACTTGGACTGGCTTGCCTGGGCTTGCTGGCAACGGGTATTTGGTTGCTCCTGCGTTCGCGCCTGAACGTACAGAGGAGTGAAGCGCTACGCCTGGAATCTGAAAGAAAAGCAGAAGTAGATGCGCTCAACCGGCAAGCCGAATTGAATGGCCTGCGATCAATGATTGAAGGGCAGGAGGTGGAACGTAAACGCGTAGCTAAAGACCTGCACGACGGCCTGGGTGGGCTCCTGGCTACGGTAAAAGCCCGTCTGTCTATGGAAGCTCCAACGGCCGCCGCTGCTAATCAGTTGATCGACCGGGCCTGTACGGAAGTACGCCGTATCGCCCACAACATGATGCCCCAAACCCTGGCCCTTTCCGGTCTTTCCGGTTCAGTCCGGGACATTGTCGCCCAATTGAACCAACGTGGCATCGACACTGAACTGGAGATCATCGGCCAGCCTGATCTGCGCCTTAATGAAGATGGCCAGGCCATGCTGCTGCGCATCCTGCAGGAACTTACCCATAACGTGGTAAAACACGCGGGGGCCGAAAAGCTTTTCATCCAGTTACTCGATCAGCCGAACCAGTTGTTACTCACCGTTGAAGACGACGGGAAGGGCTTTAATGCCGACTACGTCCGCTCGGCGAAAAAGGGCATCGGCCTGGAAAATATAGACAGTCGGGTAGCCTATTTGCGCGGCGATATTCAGTACGACAGTAGTCCGGGCCACGGTACCACGGTTACCTTAACTTTACCACTATGACCCACCTAGCCATCGTTGACGACCACTCCATCGTACTCCAGGGACTAGAGCTAATGCTTCGAGATGCTCCAGACCTGACGCTCGCGGGTTTATACCAAAACGGAGATCAACTGCTTTCAGCGCTTCAGCAAGGCGAAACCATTAACACCATACTAATGGATATCCACATGCCCAGCATTAACGGTGTGGAACTGTGTAAAATGGTGAAGCGGGATTACCCCTCGGTGGCAGTAATTGGCCTTTCTATGGTAAGTGAAATGAGTCTGGTGCGGCTCATGATCAAAAACGGGGCGAGTGGTTACCTGCACAAAAATGCCGGTAAAGATGAGGTGCTGAAGGCGCTGGAGAAAGTGCGTCGAGGAAAGCGATATTTCAGCGAGGAGATCAATGACATGCTGATTGAAGGAAAGAGCCGGGGAGAAAAAACCGTGCGAAAAAGCCCATTCCCACGGTTGAGCCGACGAGAGAAAGAGGTGCTGGGGTTGATTGTGGATGAGCATACCACCCAGGAGATTGCCGATAAATTGTTTATCAGTTTTGGCACCGTAGAGACGCATCGACGGAATATTCTATCCAAGCTTGGTGCACGAAATACCGCGGGGTTAGTCCGGATTGCCCTGGAATATAGGCTGCTGGAAGATTAGCCTTCGGATTAGTACCCAAAGGGCTTATTCAAACTATGGTGAGAAGAGCGTCAACTATTGTTACGCCAACCAAAATTGCGATAAAATTAACCAGGTCGTTCGTTGCCCAGCTAAAGCCACTGGCGAGTTCGGTATTGGGTCCGGGAGTATCGGACAGGGCTCCGGTTTTAAGGTCGCGGTATTTTGCCTGAAACAGGGAGCCGATGACGCTGTCAATCAACATACCCAAAAAACCGCCGGCAACGATTATCCCTAGAAGATTGGGGTTTTGGTAAGGGATCACCCAAAAGCAACTGATCACGATGAAGCAACTACCTAAGAATCCTGCTAAGGTCCCTGGCCAGCTTATGCCTCCACTCAACCCTGGGGAGACTTTGCGCCATTTAATCAGGTCATAAGTCGGCCACTTGAAATACTGGCCGATTTCGGAGGACCAGGTATCGGCTGTGGCGATGGCCATGGCAGTGATAAGCCAAACTTCGGTGGTCGGCATTATGAGATACAAAAGGTCTTCCGAAGGCCAGGAAAACATAGCCAGGTATCCAAAATACCCCCCATTTGCCAAGACCTGTGTGGCATCCCGTGGTAACTTCTGCTTAGCATCTCCGGCAGCCGTGGTTGCCGGGAACAGCCGGCCGATGAGGGAACTGGAGAAAAGGAATAAAAAAAGTGGTAATAGCCAAAGAAAAGAATGGCTGCCGATGACGACTGCAATACCAAGCAAAGATGCCGTCAGTGCGCCACCTGCCGTCAGGCTCCCCCTGCTCACCATCCACCACGAAAACAGGGCGCCCCCGAGAATCAGGGGTAATAGCAGGGCGTACTGTCCGGCATCTACGCCCAGCCACAGCCAGGCGGTCAGAAGAGGAACGATCAGGTTGTCGAGTCCTTTAGAGCCCAGGCTTTCTCCGGTAGCCAGAATTACCGCCATTCCAAGAATCCCCGGCCAGCCGATGAGCTGGACAACGGAAAAATAATCATGCGCATCCTCAGGAGCTACGGAGAATTGGACGGGAAGGAAAAAAAGAAGGGACAGCAGCAGGAAGCTCCCCGCAAAAGCGAGGCTACCGATCAGCGACTTTTCATCACCCGTTAAATTGTAAGTCTTACGGGCGCAAAGCTTTCCGACAATTGTCGCTGCTGGATCACATAAAGCCAACACCCACATCGAAAAAGCAATTACTGGCCGAGGAGTCGGACTGATAAGCAGGACCAGGAAGGCCAGGGGAAACCAGATGATTCCCCACGCTCTCCTGCCGGACTCCTCCCGCATGAGTTGATTGGTCAAAATCAGTACCAGTAGCAGTACTTCAGCACCGGCCACAATCCAGGTAAGCAGCTCCCGGTCAATGTGAAAGGTGGCGACTGCGCAGGCACCTACCGCAATGATGTGTAAGATCTTTCGGGTTTGCCAATAGGGGAGCCAATCCTGTCGGGCGGCTAATTCGGTAATCAGCGTCGTGATGAGGACAATGGAGACTAGAATTAAATGCACGGCGGCAAGATAGGACATGGAAACGTTTACCATTGGCAATGGCCGCATTTTGTCCTCCTGTCTTTAACCACTCATACCTTAACTTACCTCCCTGAATTATTTACTATGCGCTTCCTATTCTTACTCCTGTTACTTGGAACCCTCCAGGCCCACGCTCAGAATGCCGATGATCCCGCGCGCTGGGAGTCCACCATTCAGCAATTTGAAATGGCGGACAAAAAGGAAGCGCCGGTTACTGATGCCATCTTATTTGTCGGTAGTTCCTCCATCGTTAAGTGGGACACTATGGCAGAAGATTTGGCCGGTCACGCAACCATAAACCGGGGATTTGGCGGGTCGACTTTTCATGACCTCATTTACTACGCCGATCGCGTTATCTATCCTTATCAGCCCAAAGTGGTTTTCGTGTACGAGGGGGATAACGATATTTTCGCCGGAGATACGCCTGAAGAAGTACTCAAGTCGGCTAAGAAACTTAGGAAAATGATCGCTAAAAACCTGGGGAAAGATGTTCCGGTGGTCTTTATCTCCCCTAAGCCCAGCGTCGCACGCTGGGAGCTGAAGGCAGAATATGAAGTTACCAATGCTTTGCTTCGGTCCTTTACGGAAAGTAAGAAAAGCACCTATTTTGTTGATGTCTGGACACCGGCTTTACAGCAAAACGGAGCGGTAAGGGACGACATTTTTGTTGGTGACAACCTTCACCTCAACGCCGCCGGCTACGATATCTGGGAGGCTGCGATCAAGCCGGTGGTGGAGCGGCTAGAGGATTAGTTTGTAGTTCATAGTCTAGTAGTTCATAGTGCTGCCGCAAAGCGATGCTCGCTATCGCTCGTGGCATTATTGCTTGGATTAAATCGCCTACGGGCGTAGGGAGCAGAAATCAGCGGCAGCAACTACGAACTACCGACTGTGAAGGCGCTGTGCACCGGCTACTTCTTCGCAATAAGCTTTTGCTCATTATTAGAGTCATAGATGCAGTAAGCATCGTACTTGGTCCGATCGGTTTCGGCCCAGATGTCTTTACCGATGTCGCAGACCTTGATCATCTCGTCGTAAAGAATATTACCGATATCGATGCGGTTTTCGACGGCAATGTCGCGGTCCGCGACCTTGTCTTGCTGCACGTTCATGGCCAGTTCGAATTTCTGACAGGCATCGGCCAGTTTTTTCAGGTGGCTTTCATTGAGGCCGGTGTCTGACAGGAAGTCCCACTGGGCGCGGGCAACGCGGATGACGCGGCGGCCGCAGAAGAGGAGCTGGGCGTCGGTCATGTCACCGATTTTGGCGGTGCCAAACTTACGGTAGCGACCGGTCCGGTTACTAAAAACCATGCGCACGCGGGTCATGATACTGCGGATGGCGTGCCTGACTTTTTCGGAGGCCTCGTACTTCTTGTCGGTCACCACCATCTGATCCCCGAGTAGCTCATCATCATCGGGAACGGACATGAATTTCTGGCACCGGTCGTGAAAGCCCTTCAGACGTCGCCCGTCATATTCGTAGCCATTGAATTTAGCCAGGTCGCGTTTGGCCAGCCGGATGGCGTCCATACACATTTGGTAAAGATCAGCATCAGGAAAATTGTACTTGCGGTTAACCTTTTGTTTCTTCTTCATGGCCGGTAAGTGGAGAGGTAGACAAATGTAGGTGTTTTTGACTAATAACACAAATTGTGTGCATTGGGCGGGGCCGCAGGTGCAAGCGTAAGGGGTAAAAGGAGCAAAGGAAAAAAGGGCGGTAATCCCCTGGCCCTTTCCCCTGCTCCTTTCCGCCTTGATTTTGCACCTGCGGCCCCGCCTACCCGAATACCTGAATGTGCCCGGCCCGACAATTGGAAAGCTCTGTCTTAAAGTATCTTAGCCGCAAAGCCCCCGGAATGAGAATTTTTACCCTGTTGTTTGCCCTTTCCGTTTTGATTCTTGGTTGTGAACCAGTTGTAAAGGAGGTGCCGCGTCTGCTGCCCATCGAAATTGGTGCAGATGGAGAGGCCGACGGAGAGGAGAAAGAAAATGCTCGTGAGCGTTGGGAGGCCGCCATTCACCGGGCTGCGCCCGGCACCGATTGGCGTAAACTCGAAGCCCGTAACGCCATGGCCCGGCACCGTAAACGTCGTAATGCTCCCGGCCGAAAAGCTGTAGAAACCTTTGCCGACGGCCTCTTACTCGGAGAATGGTTTGAACGTGGTAGTAAATATACTGCCGGGAGCATCCATGATGTGGTGCAGGATCCGACGGACCCGAATAACCTTTTCATCATGTCCGCCGGCGGTGCCATCTGGCAAATGGATTACGATAAGGAGGAATTTGCCCTTGTGAATCACGACATCTACTTCAGCGAGGAATACCTCGGTCTGGTGCCGACAATGGCTGGTCGCAACCTGATTGCTTTTACCGAAAACCGGCCGATGTATTCTACCGATGATGGCGATAACTGGGAGTACGCTACCGTTCGGCGGGGGAATGACCGGATAAGTGGCGATCAACTCACCAATTTTTTCAGCCCGCTGGTTGCTGACAGTACCATGCTTACTACCCTGCAGATCGATAACGGGCGCTATGAGATTTTCCGTTCGAGAAACGGAGGTACTAGCTACAGCTTCATTAAACAACCGCCGTTTACAACCGCTGCCGGCGACCAGACCATCACCCACTTGTACCGCCCACCCGGCGTGGAACGGACCTTTGTTCTGATGAAAAAAATGTTCGATGATCCGCAGATCACTCTTTATGAAATGAAGGAGGATGCAGCGGGTATTCGTTACGATTCGGTAGCTAACCTAGCTATTGCTACTACGGGCAGTTTCAGGGCACGCCTCTCCGCCGCAAAGCAGCCCGGAACGGATAGTTTACGAATTTTCATGCAAGCCGACGATCAGTTGTTTCGGAGCGACGACGATGGTGTCAGCTGGCGGGAAATGCCGATGCTGGAAAAGAAACCGTGGCGAAATCAGGCGATCTATGTCCGTCCTTCCGATCCTGACTTTGTTGCCTACGGCGCCGTCGAACTCTGGGTAAGCCGGGATGGCGGAGAGACCTTTACTCCACCAAATTTCTGGTGGGAATATTACGACGACATCACCAAATACTTACACGCCGATATCATGCGTCTCACTGAGATCACCGATTCTGAAGGTGCAAAGCAAATGCTGGTGAGCAGCCACGGTGGACTCAATCGCCTGGACCCATCGGATGGTATGTGGTATAATGTCGCTAATGAGGGTTTAAACGTGGCACAATACTACGACGTAAGAACCAACCCGGGTGACCCTGACATCATCTACGCTGGTTCTCAGGATCAGGGCTTCCAGATATTGGAGGAGGATGAAACCAGTCGGCGCGACATTCTGGGCGGTTTCCAGGACTTTAGTGGTGATTACGGGCACCTGGCTTTTGCCGAGAGGGGTAATGTATTCTTTACCGCCTACCCCTTTGGCAGCATCTATGCTTTTTATGACGTGTTGTCTTTTGGCGGCTTCAACGAGGGATGGAGTAATTACCGCATTGAAAGCCCCGACGAGTTTACCTGGATCACGCCGATGATGTCGCCCCCGACCATAGGAGGAAACGTAGAACTGTACGTAGCCGGGGGAAGTGCCGATACCGCGAAAAGCGGTTCTTACCTCGTGCAGGTCACCCTTGACCGGGATATAGACAGTGGTAACTTCGGGAAGATGACTGGCCAGGATAAACCTTTCGACTTCATCGACGCCGGAGCGGGTAATCTTTCCGCCATGACCTATTCTCCCATCAACCCGGACCGCTTTTACGTGGCGACCACGGAGGGCAGGTTCTTTACTTCTACGGACCGGGGGGACAGCTGGACGGAAACGCTCAACTTCCTTCCCGATGGCTGGTACTTATACGGACAGGCGATCCACGCGTCTAAAACCGAAGAAGAAACGGTTTGGCTGGGCGGCTCCGGTTACAGTAATCCTCCGGTCTGGCGGTCAACCGACGGCGGTGAAAATTTCTTCCCAGCCAGTGAGGGGTTGCCACCGACCATCGTGCATGGTCTGACGGCCAATGCTACGGAGACACTTTTGTTTGCCGCTACCGAGGCGGGGCCGTTCGTATACGTTGTCGATGAAGAGCGCTGGTATGATCTGGCCGGCCAGTTTGCTCCCACGATGCGGTACTACTCGGTCGAATTCCTCGATGACCGGAACCTTGCACGTTTCGGGACCTATGGTCGTGGTGCCTGGGACTTTCAGGTAGAAGAACTGGTGCCGACCGATGAGCCATTCGCGGTATCAGAGCAACTGAAAATATATCCTAATCCGGCCAGTGTCGCTGCTACGATTGAAGGCGCCGCAGTTGGGTATCGGGTGTACGACATTGCCGGAAGGGAGGTGGTGAGGGTGAAAGCTTCGCCGGATCGGACAAGATTGTCGTTGGCGGGGGTCCGGCCGGGACTTTACTTTGTCCAACCCCTTGATGCGGATGGACGGGCAGCGGGACTGGGGCAACGATTGATAGTCAACTAACGCGGATCAAGAGCTAAAGTGAGTTCCCCTACTTCAAAAGTAGCTTGGGATTCACCGTTTGATTGCCGTCGCGACTGTTTCAACAGATAAATACTCATTTTAGCTCTTGATTCGTGTAACGAGTCAAAGCGTAAACGAACGCAGCGAGTAATACCATGCGGTAGCAACTATTTGACTCTTGGACTATTTATCTACCTGACTGTTTGACTTACTGACGATGGCACTATTTGCCTTCCCCAAACGTTATCTTTACCCTACAAGAATTTTACCGCCCCAAATATGTCGTTAAGTAAACTATCTCTTATCCTGTTGCTCCTTTGCGGCAGCGCCGCGCTGCAGGCGAGTACCATGCTCATCCCGATGGATGAAAAGCAATCTGATCACCTTAAAGCTTATGGCATCGCCTATTGGGTGCTCGAAAACCAGGTGGACGCCTGGTGGTTGCTCAATTACCGGGGCGGAAGTTTCGCCTTTACCCACAGCCGGGCTTTTGAGCGTGAGTGTCTGACCCGGGGAGTAAAATATGAAGTGATCCCCGACGCAAAATTCAACGCCATTCTGGAGGACATAGCGAACCCTGAAAAGAATATGGACGCGATGAAGTTGGAGAAGGCTCCGAAGATCGCGGTTTATACGCCGGAGTACAATTTTAAAAAAGGAACCAAAGTCCAGCCCTGGGACGATGCGGTGACGCTGGTGCTCGCTTATGCCGAAATCCCCTACGAAACGGTCTACGATAATGAAGTTCTTGGCGATAGACTTGCCGAATACGACTGGCTGCACCTGCATCACGAAGATTTTACTGGCCAGTTCGGTCGGTTTTACCGCAGTTTTCATACCGCACCCTGGTATCGCCGACAGGTAGAGTACCAGGAAGCATTAGCTGCGGAGAATGGTTACGAAAAGGTTAGCCAACTGAAACTTGGTGTGGTGAAGAAAGTACGCGAATTTGTCGGTGGCGGCGGCTTTATGTTTGCCATGTGCTCTGCAACAGATAGCTATGATATTGCCCTGGCGGCCGAAGGAGTGGACATCTGTGCACAGTATTATGATGGTGACCCGATTGATCCCAATGCCCAGGAGAAACTGGACTTTAGTAAGACATTTGTTTTTGAGAATTTCAAACTGCAGCGCAATCCACTGGAGTACGAATTCAGCAGCATCGATCATAATCCTCGTCGCGTTGGAGAGAAGGAGGACTACTTCTCCCTCTTTGAGTTTAGTGCCAAGTGGGATCCGGTACCGACAATGCTTACCCAAAATCATACCCGTACGGTGAAGGGATTTATGGGGCAAACGACAGCCTTCCGTAAGGAGCACATCAAATCTAGTGCCCTGATTCTCGGAGAAAACAAAGCCGCAGGTGAAGCCCGTTACCTGCATGGCAATTTCGGGGAAGGCTTCTTCAGCTTCTACGCCGGTCATGACCCTGCCGACTACCGACACTTGGTCAATGATCCGGAAACCGACCTCAGCCTTCATCCAAATAGTGCTGGCTACCGCCTTATTTTGAACAATATCTTGTTCCCTGCGGCTAAGAAACAGAAGCGGAAAACGTAGCCTTCTAGTCAAACAGGCAGATAGTCAAACAGTCAGAGAGCAGCTACCGTAAGGGGTTGCTCTTTGCGTTCGTTTTAGGAGGTGATTACTACCTGACGGCTTGATTACCTGACCATCCAACTGTTTGACTCCTTAACTTTCTGACGCTTTCACTACTTTCGCGGTATGGAAACAGAACAGTTTAACTCCTACCTGGAAACCGCCACCACTATGGTCATCGAATACGCCCCGAAGGTGGTGATGGCTATTATAATTCTGTTCATCGGCATTCGGATCATCAATAAGTTGGTCAGTATTGCCATTAAGACCATGCAACGCAATGGCCTGGGGGCGGACCTTGCTCCTTTTTTGGGCTCTATAGCCGGCATCGGGTTGAAGATTCTTTTGATGTTCACGGTGGCGGGTGTCCTTGGCATTGATGTCGCAGCTTTTGTAGGGGTTCTTGCGGCAGCGAGCTTTGCCGTAGGGCTGGCCTTGCAGGGGAGCCTGAGTAATTTCGCCGCAGGAATTCTGATCATTCTCTTCAAACCATATAAGGTTGGAGACTGGATTAAAATACCCGACGAGTTCTTCGGACAAGTCGAATCAATCCAGATATTCAACACCATCCTGGTAACCCCCGGTAAAAAGACATTGATTGTGCCCAACGGCGAAGTGATCAGCGGAGTGGTAACAAACTTTAGCGATAAAGGGCATATTCGCCTCGAACTAACGCTTATGCTTGGGTATGAAGAAAGCTTTCCCAAAATAAAAAAAGTCATTCATGACGCGCTGCAGGACGTCAACGGCATCCTGCACGACCCGGAACCAGAGATCGGTATTGAATCATTTGATACGCACAATGTGGTGATTGCCGTACGGCCTTACGTTTCCCCCGATGCTTACTGGGAAGGGACCTTCGCAGTACACGAGCGGATAAAGTCAGCGCTTTCCGCCGCCGGCATTAAGATGGCCTATAGCGAAGGGGTAGAACTTGGTCCGATTGGGGAGTAGCGGGCTCGATCATTTATTTCAAATCCGCCCATTATTACCCTTTCTGTGGAACCAAACTAGCCGGTATGGTCCTGGCCGGATATTTGGTCAAGCCTCCAAACGAAGCTACGTTGGCTGGTGTTCCCAACTTTAGCAAAATTGAATACTCAGCATTTTAAATAATAAATCTCACTTATTTTTATAAAAAATATGTTTTTTGGGCATAACTTTGAATTCACTATCTACGGTATGGATTTATATCCTGCCAGTCGGTAGCCAAACTCAGTTGAAACAACACCCCAGTTATTTTCATTTGCCGGCAGTAAGCCTTCCTTAAGGGAATGCTTATGAGATGGCGATTTAAATAACTCCCTTAGTGAACTTCATTCGTACTGCTTCTCTTCTGTTTGCTTTTTGCAGCAGCTTATTTCTATTTCCCGGGTGGGCTAAAGCCCAGTCTGCCTACCTCGAACAAAACGGCCTGGTCGTTATCGAGCCTGAAAATGTGGCCGCTTTGAATGGCTGGGAAATTTCCAATGCCATCTCCGGAGCTACTGGCCCGGGATACATCCACTGGACGGGCAGCCAATTTTTCAACCAGACTGGAAACGGAGTACTTCGCTACTACGTAAACATCTCTACCGTCGGGACCTACCGTTTCGAGTGGCGGGTGGCCGTTGGCTTTGGCACCAACGGTACGGAACACAATGACTCCTGGCTGAAGATCGGAGCCGGCAATTTCTACGGCGAAAAAACCAACTCCAGGGTCAAACCCAAGCCAGCCTGTAATAACGACCCGGACTACAACTGCCCGGCCGGATCAAGCCTAAACGGCTTTTTCAAGATCTATGGGGGAGGAGTGAACCAGTTTCAGTGGGCCGCCCGCACCAGCGACAACGACGCGCACAACGTCTTCGCCACTTTTGACGCACCGGGCGTTTACGAGATCGAGGTCAATGCCCGTTCTTCTTACCACAGCATCGACCGACTGGTCATGTATCACTCAAGCGTCACCGGCAATACGGCTCGCGCGCTGTCTAACCCAGAGTCTCCACAAGAGAACGTAACGACGGGTGTTGCCGAACTAACGGGGGAACTCAAGACCTGGCACGACGTGCAGCTGACTTTCGATGGCCCCGCGACTTCGGAGGAGGCCAGCCCTAACCCATTTGCCGATTACCGGCTCGACGTCACCTTCACCAACGGGGAGAAATCTTACGTCGTGCCCGGTTATTATGCCGCCGACGGTAACGCGGCTGAAACCAGTGCCACTGCTGGAAATAAATGGCGGGTCCACTTCGCTCCGGATACCGTCGGCGACTGGTCCTGGTCTGCGGCCTTTACCACGGGCAATGACGTAGCCGTCAATGAAGGTGGTACTCCCGCTGGATTTTTTGATGGAGCCACCGGTTCCTTCACCGTAACGGCAACCGACAAAACTGGGCGGGATCACCGGGGGAAAGGCCGTTTACAGTATGTTGGGCAGCATTACCTCCAGTATGCCGAAACCGGAGAGTGGTTCGTCAAAGCCGGCGCGGACGCGCCGGAAAATACCCTCGCCTACGAGGACTTTGACGAGGTGCCCAATCAGGGCAATCGTCGTAAAACCTGGCAACCCCATCAGCAAGATTACCTCGCTGCCGAGGCAGCGCCATACACCTGGCAAAACGGTAAGGGCTCCGAGCTGCTCGGCGTTGTCAATTACCTTTCAACCGTAGGCGTCAACGCCTTCAGTTTTCTTACCTTCAATACGCAGGGAGACGACAACAATGTCTTCCCTCACCTACTCATCGCAGGGCAAAACTACGGTGGTAATAACAGCTGGCAGGAACTCCACCACGACCGCTTTGATGTTAGTCGTACGGCTCAGTGGGAGCGCATCTTCAGCTATGCTGACGTGAAGGGGATGTACCTCCATTTCAAGCTTCAAGAAACGGAGAACGACCAGCTGATGGACGGTGGTAACGTGGGCCGCGAACGCAAACTATACTATCGCGAACTCATTGCCCGCTTTAGCCATCACCTTGCGCTGAATTGGAATATGGGCGAGGAAAATACCCAGACCACCCAGCAACGGAAAGATATGGCGGCGTACTTCGCCCAAACCGACCCCTACAATCACCTTCGCGTTCTTCATACCTATCCTGGTCAGAAAGACCAGGTGTACACTCCCTTACTGGATACTGCCTCGCAATATACGGGCCTGTCTCTGCAAACCTCCAGCAACGCGCAGTCCCAGAACTTCGGTGATACCAAAACCTGGGTGGAGAAATCCGCTAACGCCGGTAAGAAATGGGTAGTGGCCGTTGATGAACCCGGCAGTGCGAACATCGGCGTGGATAGTGACCCCCGAGACCGTAAACTTACCCGCCACCGGGTAGTCTGGGCCAACTTTATGGCTGGTGGGGCAGGCACCGAATTCTATTATGGCTACCAAAGCGGTTGCGGAGATCTCGAATGTCAGGACCATCGTAGCCGCGAGGAGAAATATACCGACGCAGCGATCGCCCTTCGGTTCTTCCAGACCTACTTCCAGGCCTATCTGCCCAATGTCATAAATGATGATGAGCTGACTTCAGCCAACGATGACTGGGTCCTTAACGCCAATAATCAGGCTTACGCTGTTTACCTGCCTGACGGTGGCAGTACCGACATAACCCTGCCAACTACCGGTGGCGATACGGTATGGCAGGTGCGCTGGTACAACCCCCGAGACGGTTCCCTCTCCGGCCCAATCGACATCACCAATAGTATCACCGCTCCGGATAATAACGACTGGGCAGCCCTCATCGAAATAAATGCTTGTATTCTTGGTACTGCGTGTGACGACGGAGACAGTTGCACGACCAATGACCTGATTGACGCAGACTGTAATTGTGTGGGCACCTTCGCTGACGCTGATGCCGATACGGTCTGTGATGCCGAAGACCAATGCCCCGGCGAAAATGACCTCGCTGATGCCGATAACGACGATGTTCCCGACACCTGCGACGATTGTGACAATAGGACTTCCGGAATGCCTTGTGATGACAGTAACCCTGACACCACTAACGACGTCATCGACGTTAACTGTAACTGTGTAGGTACCCCAGTTCCCGGGGCGAATGATTACTGGCTGGAAGCAGAGTGCTCCACCTTCGGTAGTGGATGGACCGAGGTCGCTGATCCTGCTGCGAGTAATGGGAGTTACCTGACGCCAACCGGTAACGATATTTTTACCGCCAACGTTTCTGCCAGCGAAGAATACCGCGTTACCTTCCGCGTTGCTGTCGTCAACCCAGGGACGTATAACATCTTTGCCCGCGTTCGTACTACGGCTGATGCCGACGACTCCTTTTGGGTTCGTACCGGTTGTAGCTCAACCTGGACGCGATGGAACAAGGTAGGGTTTGATTACGGCTATACCGGCTACGTCTGGGAGCAGGTGGCCCAGTGGGAAAGCGGCGACAACGTCAGTCCGGTATCTTTTGAGTTGACGGCAGGGGTTAATGTCATAGAATTTGCGGTGCGGGAGCCCGGCATTCAACTCGATAGGATAATAATAACCCCCAATTCCGCCGCCCCAACGACGATGGGAGCCGCCGCCCTCAACTGTTCCACAGCCTGTACACCCGGTACCCCCTGTGATGACGGAGACGCAGCCACCTTCAATGACTCCTGGGACGATGGGTGCAACTGCGCTGGTAGTTCGGAAACTACCGATTGCCTCGGTATTACTGCTTTGCCCGTTACCCTTACTGATTTCTCCGGCCGGGCCGAAAAAACAACTGCCATATTAAACTGGTCAACCGCTACGGAGAACGGCGCTGATCGCTTTATTGTAGAGCGATCTCTGGATGGCCGCAGTTTCCATCAAATCGGTGAAGTCGGTGCGGCCGGAAATACCACTGCAACAACCAACTATGATTTTAAGGATGAAAGTACCACTGCTTCACGGCATTACTATCGCCTGCGAATGGTTGACCTGGACAGAGCAGAGACGTTTTCAAGGATAATAACCCTTGACTTTGTGGATAATTTTAGTGTGTGGCCTAACCCGGCAAGCGATATCATTCACTTGGCCTTTGGCCAGGAAGCTACCCGGCGGGTAGTTTTAGTTGACCTGCTCGGTCGACATGTTAGATCCAAAGAAGTCACCGGAACCAACAATACGTTATCGGTAATTGGGCTGCCCAGGGGAGTATACCTGCTGATGGTGGAAGGAGCGAAGGAGCCACGTGTAAAACGGGTGGTTTTGGAATAAGGTAAGTCTTATCCCTCCTCAGAGTCGTTGTTAGCCTAACGCATTGGGCTACTTGCAGGGAAAGTATCGTCCTGATCCTGGTTGCCTCATCTGTTACCTGGTTATTGCCTGACAGCGTACGCAGCCGAAGAAAGGAGCCGCAGATTGTGTGGCAAAATTGGCCTGACAAGTCACTAGTGACCTGTCAGGCCTTAACCAGAGCGGTAGGGAGTAAACAAATTGTCGTACTGACCCGTAGCACTGGAGTGCTTACGCCGGGTCAGTACGACAATTTGGTTTGCTCCCGGGTGGTATTTCCCAATAGTCGCCTTAAAATCTAAATTTATATAGTCGCTAAGGCCTATCATTTTTTCACGAGTTTTAAAACCTGCTTTCACTATGAAACAACTATTGAAGGACTATCGATTATTTGCCCTTTTTGCCCTGCTTTTTTTTACCCCAGACCTCTTTGCTCAGGTAGCGTGTGGTGGCACCACTTCGTTTCAAATCCTCCATTTTACCCGGACGGAAGGCTTTAACCACGGAACTAAGTCGGAAAGCCGGACGATGTTCGAGGAAATTGGGGCAGCGCAAAATTTCACGGTGGTAAACAGTGATAGCGAAAGTGCTTTTGATGACCTGGCTACCCTGATGAACTATGAAGTGATCGTATTCGCCAATACCAGTGGTAACATCTCTTTCTCTGCAACTCAGAAAATGAACCTCGAAAGCTACGTGGCTGGTGGCGGTGGCGTGCTCGGTATCCATGCGGCTACCGACATGTACCGTAACGCCAGCTATCCGTTCTATACGCAGTTGATGGGTGGCTCCCGCCGGAACTCTCCCGCGCATACGAGCAATAATTTCATGGGCACAATGGATAAGGTCGGGACACATCCCAGTACCGCCAACCTCCCTGACCCGTGGATGAAAGAGGAGGAATATTATTACTGGCCGGACACTGGCCTGGTGGCCAACATCGTGCCCGTGCTGGAGGTTCGTTCCACGGGCTCCAACAGCTACGATGCAATACGGCCAGCTAGTTGGTACCAGGAATTTCCTTCCGGTGCGCGCTCTTTTTACACTACCCTGGGGCACAAAAGAGAGAACTATACGGATGCAAATAATGAATTCAGGCAGCACCTGTCCGACGCTCTTTGCTGGCTCGTGGAGGCAGCGCCGATGAGTTTGCCGGTAACGGTACTTAATACCGAATTAGAAACAGTCGAAGGCCTTCACCGTATTAGTTGGGAGATTGGGAGCGATGCGACTGGCAAGGTGGAGTTGCACGGCGGCTACGCTCGGGAAACGGCTACTTTACTGAAGTCTGTTCAAAGCACCGGCGACTTATTCGGGAGCGTGGAGCACCGTCCTGTCCGCCAAAACGAATGGTTCTACTACCGTCTTCGGTTTTTTGACGCTGACGGTTTACCCAACTGGAGCGCTTGGATGGCAGCGGCACCCTCGACGGAGTTTTCGGAGGCGGGGCCGCAGGTGCAATACGGAGTGGAAGGAGCAGTATTGGTCGTGCCAGCCGGAGGACCCTCGCAAGCGATCATCTACGATGCGTCGGGCAAAACGATCGGTGCGTTTGATCTGGTGGAGGGTCAAAATCCGCTCCCAGGCACTGAAACGGGTATTTACGTGATTCGCTTCCCCTTTCAGCTAACGGGGCTGAAGTACACGATTCGTTAAGGTTTATTAACCTTTTCGATTAAACTCAACCCTTGCTTTTTTGCGTTATAGATGACCAGACAAAACATCCAGAACGTGAAGAATTTCCTGCTATCCTTCGTTATTGTCCTGGCGGCCTTCGCCGCCGGTCGGTACGTCTTCCCCACTGCACCTGCGGCCCCGCCTACTGAACAGACGGTGGCAACTACCGAAACGCTTTCCGTTAATCGGGGGAGTAGCCCGGAGTTTACGGCCATGACCCCGGAAGAGGCCCTCACTTATACGCCCTCAGAACTGCATACTATCAAGTTGTTCGAAGAGGCCTCACCATCCGTTTGCTACATCACCACCAAGGCCCAACGGCGCAGTTTCTGGACGCGCGACGTTACGGAAGTGGAGGCGGGGTCCGGCTCAGGTTTTGTTTGGGATAATTCGGGGCACATCATCACCAATTACCACGTGATCAAAGGAGCTAGTAAAGCGATCGTCACGCTGGCTGGCGGTGAAAGTTACGAAGCCACCTTGGTGGGCGTAGCCAAAGAAAAAGACCTCGCCGTACTTAAGGTAGACGCTCCGGCGCGGGAGCTGCAGCCCATTCCTGTCGGGACTTCCGAAGGCGTTCGCGTCGGGCAATCGGTCTATGCTATTGGCAACCCCTTTGGCCTCGACCAAACCCTGACGACGGGCATTGTCTCGGCCCTCGACCGTGAGATCAATAGCCAGGCCAACGTTCCCATCGCCGGAGTAATCCAGTCCGACGCAGCCATTAATCCCGGTAACTCAGGTGGGCCTTTGCTCGACAGTAAAGGGCTGCTGATCGGCGTGAATACCGCCATTTACAGTCCATCCGGTGCTTCTGCGGGCATTGGTTTTAGCATCCCTGTGGATGTAGTTCGCTCCGTAATCCCCGACCTGATTCGCTACGGCGAAATCCGCCGTGCTACCCTGGGGGCCGAATTTTATATGCTGAACCGCGGTGCGGGCCTGGCCTTTTATAAGCTTTCTCCCTCCGGCCCGGCAGCGATCAGCGGCATTCGCGGTATCAGCCGGGATGACCGGGGTAACCTGGTGCTGGGTGATGTGCTTTTGGGCATTAACGGCAAGCCCGTCCGTACCAATACTGAAGTTTTTCTGGAGATGGAAAAGTATAACCCAGGAGAATCCGTTCGGCTGAATGTCATCCGGGATGAACGGGAGGTGGAGATCAAAGTCATGCTTGGTAGTACGGTGGAGTAAGTGCTGGTCCTGTTGACCATTGATCCGTGTTAATTGTGAGAAGCCATGCGGCCTACTGCTGGACGGGAAGACCCAATTGCAGCATTCCTGAATGGTAATTGTAAGTAGGAATAGTATAGGTAGAGGCTAAGGTATTTTACCTGAAGTTTTGCCAGCACTACCTTTACCCTTAATAATATTGGCTTGTCCTTATTTCACTACCAGTGTAAATGGTCAGGATGAGGCATACTCTCATATTCCCTAAATTGGACTTAGTAATGAAATTTTCTCGTTTAATTCTTATGACACTTGTTCTTGCCACCGGCTTTACCCTTCCACTGGCGGCACAATCCGAATCCGACCTGCAGGAGCTCTTCATCGGCATCCTTGCTCAGATCAAAGTCGAAGGAAAAGTCGACGGTGATGGCGACATCGAGTTCGAATACCAAGACCGCTCCTATTTTCTGGAGGTCAATGAAAACGATACCGAATTCTATCGCCTGGTAATGCCTAACATCTGGCCTATTGAGTCAGAGTTGGAACGCCTCAAGGTTTTGAAAGCCGTCAATGAGGTTAATAAGACTAAAAAAGTGGCTAAGGCTTACGCCGTTAACGATAACGTTTGGCTCACCGTAGAAATGTTTATCGACAAGCCCGACAACTTCATCGGTTCGCTTGATCGTCAGTTTAAGGTGATCAACGAAGCGGTAGAGACGTTTGTTGAAGCAATGAAATAGGAGAAGCCTGGTGGCCTGCCAGTCTTAATCGCGGATTAATTCGACAAAGGACTTACAGCCCAAAGCACCAATAGCACCAATTTACCGCTCGCGGTAAAACTCCGACCCCCTATCCCACTTCGGCCAACCTTCACCGTTCGCCAGGCCAAGACCGAGCTTAAATAACAGTTCCCCGTCTTGCACAGCGCCGCCGAGCGGCCAATCACCTGGAGCATACTGGTCTGATGGCTGGTGGTAGCGGGTAGCGACGAACTCATCCTGCTTTCCTTTGGCATAGTCGCGGCCCAGCGTCGCGTGTTCGTAGCCGCCAGTGGCGTATAACACCGGGATGCCGGCTTTGGCGAAATTAAAGTGGTCAGATCGGTAGAAGTAGCCCTTCTCTGGTTCCGGGTCAGCCTGGACGTAGCGCCCCTGCGCCTTTGCTTCAGTTTCGGCCAGGTCATCCATTTCCGAATGCCCCAGGCCGGTAATGGTCAGGTCTTTGGCCGGGCCGATGGGGTTGATGCCATCGATGTTGATGTTGGCGACCGTCTTCGCCAATGGGAAGATCGGATTCCGGACGTAGTAGTCGCTGCCCCAAAGTCCCTGCTCTTCGGCGGTGACGAAGAGGAAAACTACCGTCCGGGCCGGGGGCTCGGGCAGCTTCGTATAAGCTTCGGCAATGGCCAATAGCTGGGAAGTACCCGAAGCGTTATCGAGGGCGCCGTTGTAAATCGAGTCGCCGTTGACGGCGGGACCAACGCCGATGTGGTCCCAGTGGGCGGTATAGACAATGTATTCTTCTGGCCTGGTCGCACCGGGCAGGGTCGCGATGATGTTGTTGGATTTGTCGCGGCGCAGCTCGTTTTTTGCCCAGGTGTTCAATTGGGTGTTCAAAGGGATGGCGGTAAACCCGGGTTTGGTGGCCAGTCCGAACCATCCGGTAACGTCTGGTCGGGTAGTGGCAAACAATTTTCTGGCAGCGTCGAGTGTAATCCATCCGGCAAGGTCAAGCTTCGGGCTGCCGTCCTCTTCCAGTGTCAGGCGGGTTCCGGACCACGAGCTTTCAACGACGAACCAGGGGTAACCAGCCGCACCTTTTTCGTGGATGATCAGGCAGGCTGCGGCACCCTGCCTGGCCGCTTCGGCGTACTTATAATCCCAACGGCCGTAGTAGGTCATTTCCTTGCCTTTAAAGAGCGTGGTGTCTTCGGTGTAATAGCCGGGGTCATTGACCATCACGACAACGGTTTTTCCCTTTACGTCCAACCCTTCGTAATCGTTCCAGCCGTACTCCGGGGCTACGATGCCGAACCCGGCGAAGATCATGTCTGATTGAGTCACGATGTTTTCTTCTTGCGCCTTGTCGCTATAGGTCATGTAGTCCGCCCCGAGCTTCCAAAGCAGGTTTTTACCCTTTGCTTTTATTTCGATCGTTTCCGCAGAGGTTCCGATAATTTCGATCATCGGCACCTCCTGGCGATAACCTTTACCGTTGCCGGGGGATAAACCCAGCGCTTG
This sequence comes from Neolewinella persica DSM 23188, assembly GCF_000373105.1. Taxonomy (GTDB): domain Bacteria; phylum Bacteroidota; class Bacteroidia; order Chitinophagales; family Saprospiraceae; genus Neolewinella; species Neolewinella persica. The sequence continues at coordinate 244,026 of NZ_KB890436.1, forward strand.
TAGCTCTGTCTCCAGATAATCCAGTGTGAGGGTTTCACCTTCACTGAAGGGTAGGCGGCCGCCGTACCGGTCAGAGGCTAATTCGGCCAGGTGCCGGTCGATGGTCGCCGAGTCGATGAGGGGCGCGTTGGCATCAGTAACGTTTTCGGGGGCGGGGCCGCAGGATGCAAGCAGGAGGAACAGGAAGCAGGGGAGGAAGCGCATAAGTTGGTCTATTGGTCTGTTGGTGCTGGTCTATTGGGGGACGGAAAGGTAGAACATTCAGGTAATCTTTATAATTGGTAATGGTAACTTACAAAACAAGCACCTATCCCACAGCACTTTTTCAAGTAATACACTCATTATGCATCAAATAATCATCTCGTTACTTGCGGTCTTCTTTTTGACTTCTTGTCAGCAAAGCCCTGAACCCAAAGCCCCCTCTGAACTGCTGCAAGAAGCCCAGCGGACCATTGATGAGGCTCAATCCATCAGCTTCACCAAGCACCTGGTCTACGATAATGCGTTCATTGGATCTGCGGATACCATGCAGACGAACGAGATTTTTTATCGTAACGAGGCTTCACCGATTGGGTATGATTTCCTGGCTGAAGATGAGGCGTATACCTTTTACCTGATTGGTGAACTATCTAATGCCATAAACCACGAGGAGCGACGGATAACGAGTTATACCGCTGAAGAAACCAAAAGCGACTACGAAGATCCCAGGGGTTCCATGATCGTAAGCAATGCACCATTCTATCTACTGAGCAAGGAAGAGTGGGTCTATGATTCGGATACAATATTTCAGGGACAACCTGCCCGGATGTACGCTTATATCGATTATGAAAACCGGGAAGACAGCGTTCATTATTTACGCCAGGCCCGCTTGTTCCTTGATCCGGAAACGGGGCAACCGCTTGGTCACCAAACGTACCTGGCGGCCAATGGTGCGCCACATCAGATCATTACCTGTTGGTACGAGGATTACCGGACTGATCAGGAGGAGCCCTTGACGTTTGTGCTTCCGGAAGGCTACACGAAAATGTCTAACGAGGAGTATGAAGCAGGCCGGCAGGCTGGCGTGTTGACCGTAGGAGAACTCGCCCCAGACTTCTCAGCTACGACCATTACTGGAGAAGAGTTCACCCTTAGCGATTATCGGGGAAAGAAGGTCTTGCTCGATTTTTCTTTTGTTGGTTGCGGCGGCTGTGAGATGGCCATGAAAGAATTTAACCATCCGGATTTCAAACTGCCCGATGATATGGTGGGGGTTTACCTCAGTCACCTGAATACGACCGCAGAAATCAAAAAGCACTTCGCTGAAAAAGGGATGCCTTTTCTTGCGATTCCTCGGGCGGAACGGCCGAATAAGGACTATGGTGTTTACCTGTACCCTACCTTTTTTGTCATCGATAAGCAGGGGGTGATCGAACGGGTGGAGTTGGGGTACGATCAGGGGTTTGGAGCTACGCTATAAACCGGGAAATTCGGTTGTGGGGCTTATTTGTGGGGTTGGCGGTTTGACGGCCTTGCGATGCTGCTGGCCCCAAATGCTATCAACAACGCCGGTGAATAGAACGACCTGTGGGAAGGAGGAACGCTTTTCTACATCGCAGAGCAAGATTAATTCTGGCTTGGTTCTTTGCGCCCGTAGCCAGCAGGCGTGGAAACTTTAATGGTAATTGATAGGTGGACGAATGGGTTTGACGAGGAACCCGTCAATGGTTTGATGAAATAGCGGGCATTATCGCTTACGCCACCGCAACAACATTAACTCTTCCTCATCGCCCTCGATCCGAATCAACTCCGGTTCCCGGGTAAAACCGAGCTTTTCCAGCAACCGGATGCTTGGCTGGTTAATCGGTAAGGTGATGGCCAGTAATTCGGTATGGCCATGTTTTTGGGCATAAGCCATGTTGGAGATGGAAGCCTCGTGGGCGTAACCCTGTCGCTGGTACTGGTCCAGAAAGGCAAAGCCGAAGTCGGGCAGATCCAGCCCCGGGCGATCGTAGACGCCCGTATTCCCGATGATGGTACCGTCGGTTTTCAGGCAGCAGAGCATGGGCCCACAGCCAGGTACTTCATAGCTTTTCAGGATACGGTCCGTGATGTACTCTTTGGCATCCTCCAGGGTATAGACGCCACGGTCGCCGATGTTGTCTAGCCAGCCTTTACTATTGAGGAGCTCCAGAAAAAAGGGAGCGTCTTCGAGGGTGGCCCGGCGGAGGGTAAGGCGTTCGGTAGGCGAGGGTATGTCTATCATAATTGTTACTTGACGGTAAAAGTCACAAATAGAATGTGACAAGCAGGGAAATTAGTTCTTTGTTTCCCTTTTACGTCTTTTGGCAGCTTTTTTAGCACTTATCAATCTATATCCTCAATGGCCATAAACCGCTCTCCTTCCAGCCGGTCGAGCAAATTCAAAATGATGTCTATCCCCGCTGCATTTACGCCAAGGTCGGCGTGCAGCCGATAGGCGCGTTCTAAACGGGGAACTTCTGGTTCGGGGATGACGACCAGGTCATTCTGAAGATGGACTTTGACGATGCCGTGCTCCAGAAACTCTTCGATGATCACCGTGTCGCACTGGTGAAAGGTACAAAACTGTTGAATGGTTACGTAGGTGATTGGCATGGCGCTTAGGCTTTAGCAAGTTGCTCAAAAAGGGATTCTTGTGCCGGAGTGAGGGACTCTGGGAGGCGTACGTGAAGGTCAAGGAACAAATGACCGTCGCCGGAACCTTTGTATACGGGAAGCCCTTTACCCTTGAGGCGGATGCGTTTGCCATTTTGGCTCAGCTTGGGGATCGGAACGTTGACGGAGCCGGTTGGCGTAGTCACCGTCACCTTGCCACCGAGGACCATGGTGGTAAGGTCAACTTCATGTTTCTTGTAAAGGTCGGCACCTTTGCGTTCGTATTCGGAAGGAGTGCTGACCCTGAAAGTTATGTAGAGGTCACCTGCAGGACCGCCACCAGCTCCCGGACCACCCTGACCCCGAAGACGCAAGGTCTGCCCGTCTTCTACACCGGCCGGAATGGTTACACGCAATTGTTTGCCGCCGACGGTCAGTACTTGTTTATTGTCTTTCAGGATGTCCTCCATCCGAACACTCAGCGTTGCCTCAACGTCCTGTCCTCTCAAAGAGGACCTGCGTCGCTGGCCGCCACCGAAGGAGCCACCGCCAGCACCACCGAACATCTGACTGAAGAAGTCTGAAAAATCACCATCGTCACCACCAGTTGTATAGGTGTAAGAACCGCGACCGCCGCCAAAAGGGTTTCCTCTCCCGGAACTGCCTCCGGGCCGCCCGCCAGCTTTCTCGAAGGCTTCGGCATGTTCCCAGTCTTTACCGTATTTATCGTACTTCTTCCGTTTTTCCGGATCAGAGAGCACTTCATTGGCCTCGTTGATCTCTTTGAACTTACGCTCCGCTTCCTGATCACCAGGATTCACATCCGGGTGGAATTTGCGTGCAAGCTTACGGAAGGCCTTTTTAACAGCCTTTTCATCGGCGTCTTTAGGTACGCCGAGGGTCTGGTAGTAATCGATAAAGTTTGCCATATATCTTTTAAAAACGCACGAACCGGCAATGGGTTTCCTTGTTTTACAGGATTAAGGATCCGAATATCATAGTGCCCTGCTTAAGGGACGCCGTATAAATAACTTACTGGTTTTTGACCTGACGTTTTTGTTCTCACCGTTCTTAAAAATCCTTTACATAGCCTCAGTTACGGAAATGATTTTTAAGGACGGTGAGGGCAAAACAAGGCGGTCAAAAGGCGTAAGTTATTTATACGGCGTCCCTAAGGAACCGTTAAAGCGTGACCGTTCACAAACGGCAGCTTATGGCCCCCCGACTAACCAGTCGAACCAATACAATAATACCATGAAACACGTTTTGTCTTTTTGCTTCTTCGGTCTGCTTATCCTTTCGTGTGATAAGAGCCAAAGCCCTCCCGACGGCCTGGAAGTCGGTCAGACGTTTACGGTAAACGATACCCGTATCACCTTCTCCCAGGTTGAAAATGATAGCCGTTGCCCGTGCGAAGCAGATTGTATTTGGGAAGGAGTAGCCACGGTTCGCCTGCTGGCGGGGAGTGACACGCTCAGGGTTTATACCACAGACAACGGGGGATTCTCCAAGACCACGACGTTTGAGGACAAGACCATTCGCCTCGTTTCCTTACTGCCAGAACCCTGTAACGGTCAGCCAGATAGCCAGGACGATTACCGGCTGAAGATTGCAGTGGAGTAAGTTAGGAGCCGGGAGCTAGAAAACCAGAAGTTGGTTTCTTGTTCCCTGGCTCCTGATTTCTAGTAAACCTTGCACCTGCGGCCGCGCCTTATACCCTTCTTCACCAACGCTGGCTAGGCTCCCTACGTCTTGCGAAATACAAACGTCTGGAAATGAAATACCCATTTTATCTGATTGCCCCTTTTTTATTGTTCACCACTTCCTGTGAGAAGGATTCGTTAGAAAGCTGCCGAGATGGCTATCACCTGGGCGATCAGGTCCGGCTGGCGGAGGGATTGAAACTGAACATCGTTGAAGTAAACGATCAGTATTGTCCTTGTGAAGTGGTTTGTGGTTTTGGCGGAAATTTGCAGGTAGTCCTGCAAGTGGAAGGCGGTAATCGAGGTCGGGATACGCTGTGGGCAGGTAGTCCAATCCCTTTTGGAGACCAAACCGTTTTATTGGGAGAAGTATTCAATCGACCTTCATGCGGCGGCATCACGCCAGTAGAAGAATTCTGCTTTGAGATCATAGTACAGTAGACTTACGGCAATGGAGGAAGCGTCACGTGGAGCTATGCGTTGAAAACAACGAAATACCCTAACTTGCCTCCCATGAGAAACACCCTACTGATCTTCCTGGCCCTCGGCCTTTTCGCATGTAATAACGCCGATGTGTCTGAACCTACAGTGCCAACCACGACTACCGCAACGCCTGCAACCTTTGAAGCCCCCGACTACGCGATGGTCATTCACGGCGGTGCCGGCACCATCTTGCCGGAGGACATGACCGACGAACGGGCCGCCAGCATCCGTACAGCTATGAATGCGGCCCTCGATGCCGGCGAGAAAGTCCTGAAAGCCGGCGGCTCCGCCGCCGATGCCGTCGAAGCCACTATCTGGGTGATGGAGGACAGCCCGCATTTCAACGCTGGTAAAGGCGCTGTATTCACCAATGCCGGCATCAACGAAATGGACGCCAGTTTCATGACTGGTCACGATCAGAACGCCGGCGCCGTCGGTGGCATCACCATACTGAAGCACCCCATCAGCGCTGCCCGTGCCGTGCTGGAAAAGTCCGAACACGTTCTGCTGGCCGGCAAGGGAGCCGAAGAGTTTTCTATTCTTCAAGGACTGGAAACCGTTGAGCCTAAATACTTCTGGACGGAACATCGCTGGAGCGCGCTCCAACGCGCACTGGAAGGGGAAAAGGTGGAACAGGAAAAAATCCAGGGGAACCGGATCATCGAAGAAATTGATCGGAAGTACGGAACCGTCGGATGCGTAGCGCTGGACAAATCCGGCAACATTGCTGCGGGCACTTCTACCGGAGGAATGACCAACAAACGCTATAACCGCCTTGGCGATAGTCCGCTGATCGGTGCAGGCACTTACGCCGATAATGCGACCTGTGGCGTAAGCTGCACCGGGTGGGGCGAGTTCTTCATTCGCTACGCCGTTGCCTACGACGTCCATGCGCGGATGGCTTATGGCGGCGCTTCGGTCGCTGATGCCGCCAACGCAGTAATTCATAAAACGCTGGTGGAAAAAGGCGGTACTGGTGGCCTGATTGCCCTGGATGCCAAAGGAAATGTAGCCATGCCGTTTAATACGCCGGGGATGTACCGGGGGTACCTTAAGGCTGGTGGTGAGCGGGAGGTACTTTTTTATAAAGAGTAGGCTATAAAGAGTGCCAGCTCTCCTCAGAGCTCGTATTAAAAGATAAGGATTTCAGCTAAAGGGCTAAAAACAAAGCCCGCCGGTTTTTATGTCGTAAACGAAATTGTCGCACTGACCCGGCGTAAGCACTCCGGTGCTACCGGTCAGTGCGACAATTTGGTTTACGCCCATCTTTTCTGTCGGCAACCTGCGGTTTCAGCCATTAAATCAGTGTTTTTTAGTGGATGGAAGGTTCCTGATGACGCAAAACTTACCTGCTGGTATACTTTCGTCCCAGAATCTTTCACACCTGCTTCATTATGCACACTTTTCTTCGCGCAATCGCGGGCTTACTGCTCGTCGTTTTTGCTTCTTCCGTTTTTGCTCAAACGGATAATAACACCCCTTCTCGTACCTGCATAACTGACGAGATACATACTGAAAAAATGGCTACGGACCCTGCTTACCAACGGGCCTGGCAAAACCGACAAGACCGTTTGCAGCAACGAATGCAATCGGTAACTGACAAAGTCGTAGCAGATTGTCCTGATCCAGTCGTAATGCCGGTTGCTGTACACTTTCAAAATGTGTCTGCAGGGTTCGACCTACAGTGTTTGCGTGACCTGGCCATCGACCAGGTTCAAATTCTGAACGATGATTACCAAGGCATAAATGCCGACATCGTAGATTGGTCGAACGGTACCTCTTCCGCATTCCCTGGTATAAGCAATGGGGAAAGCTGTATACAGTTTTGCCTGGCTACCCGAAACCACCCTGGTGGGTATGACCTCCAGGATGGTGATGTGGCGGTCACGATAAACGGAAGTTCCGGAAGCTTTGACGGCAACTGGTCCGGATACATCAACATCTTTGTGCGCAACATCGGTGCGTTGGGCTTTTCTCCGCTTGGCGGAAACGGAAATGGAGACGGGGTAACTATTGACAACAGGGCATTTGGTAGCGGTGCTGGTTGCTCGGGCTTCTCTCCGGCTTCACCATTTGATCTTGGACGAACGGTCACCCATGAAATGGGCCATTATCTGGATCTGAACCATATTTGGGGAGGCGGTTGTGGCGCTGATGATGGGATCGAGGATACGCCGAACCAGGCCGACAGTTATGGCGGCTGCCCATCCATTAACTCCTCTTCTTGTGGTTCGACGGACATGCACATGAACTACATGGATTACGTCAATGACCGGTGCATGTACATGTTCAGTGCGCTGCAGGTTAGCCGGATGGATAATTACGCTGCAGCCAACCTGCAAAATGTAATTGGTAATAACGATGTCCTGGATTGCGATGGAAGTGGCGGTGGTAATAATAATGCCGTTGTTCAATTTACCGAAGAGTTGCTCAGCGTAGAAGAAGGAACGAGCAGCTGTTTCGAGGGGGGCTTCCGTGTGTTGTCTATACCGGTCAGCGTATTCGGTTTGCCTTCTGCTGCGACTACGGTTGATGTTGAGGTGTCAGGAACAGCCCTGGAGGGTATTGACTTTGATCTCAATACCCCACAACTCATTTTCCCGGCCGAAGGTACCGAGCCGCAGTTTATCGAATTAGTGCTTTATGAAGACGCCGTCCCGGAACAGGATGCAAATATCTTACTGTCTCTCTCAATTAATGCCTTCAGCGCTGGTGAAAGCAATGTGGCTTTGGGAGATATTATCAATACCACGGTAGCATTGACCAATGATGATTTTGCCCCGGGTCTTGAAAGTGAAATCCAGGTGGACGTTAATACCTTCTCGGGCTTTGCAGACCATGAGCTCGGACCACAAAGCACGGTATATTTCCGCGATGCAAATACCGGTGCCTACATGGTGAAACTGACCAACCAAAGTGATTTCTATTACGGTTGTATCACCGTGGAGGTAGACCGCGAAGCGGGGGGCAGCCCTGGCGCAACGGCCAGCTCTGCTGCGGAGTCTGAATGGCTGACCAATAAAACTTTCTTCATTACGCCAGAATTTAACAACCCCAACGGGAGCTACGAAATCTCCCTGTATTACACGGCAGAAGAAATAAGTCGTTGGTCTGCTTCCGTCGCGGAACCGGAGGGAAACCTGAGAATGGTAAAAAGTAATGGTACCATCACCTTCGCACCTGCATTGGAGGTGCTGAACGTCTCAACCGAGTCTGGAGGAGAATTCTTCACCTATACCGCCAATGTTACCACCGGATTTTCCGGCGGCTTTGCGCTTGGTGGAATGCCAGCTTCCTTGCCAGTAGAATGGCTGGGTTTCACCGCCACCGGCGGTGAAAAGACCATCTCCCTTGATTGGCAAACTGCGCTGGAAACAGATAATGATGGCTTCGAAGTACTCCGTTCCACCTCCGGTACCGATGGCTTTACGTCAATTGGCTGGGTGCCCGGAGCCGGAACGTCTACCGAAAGTCAGGCCTATAACCTTGAGGACGAGACGGTGATTCCGGGAGAGACTTATTTCTATCAGTTAAGACAAACGGATGTTGATGGTACGCTTGAGTATTCTTCCATAGTGAGTGCAAGCCTTCCTGCCGGCGCAGGAAGCCGCCTGGAAGTATCTCCCAACCCGTTTGGGGCGGAACTGACCTTTAATCTGGCCGCAGTTAATGCAGGCGCGTACCAACTGCTGCACGTTGACGGACGTATGATTCAGCAGGGCGCATTCAGTCGGGGATTCCAGCGACAAACGATTTCCATGAATACGGTGCCCTCCGGTGTGTATTTCTTGGTCGTACAGATTGGAGAGGAGCGGTTGATCCGGAAAGTGGTTAAGCAGGTCCGGTCCCATTAAAACCCAAACTCCGCCTTCACCTTCTTAGTCAGGGATGATTTGACCAACTCATAACTGTGGTCGATCAACTCGTAGACCAGTTCATCGCTCAGGTCACCATTTTCAATGTAGACGGTATTCCAGTGTGTTTTATTCATGTGCCAACCCGGCTTGATTTCCTCATGCCGTTCGCGGAGCTGAACCGATCGCTCAGGGTCACACTTCAGGTTTACCCGCAGGTCAGCCTCGTCCAGTCCGGTGAGGGCAAACATTTTGCCGGCCACTTTGAAGACCAGCGTATCTGGGCCGAAGGGGAGTTCTTCCGTTACCGCCGTTTTGGCCAGGCAGCGGTTGCGTAAATCGTCGAGGTTCATACAGGAATAGTTAGGCGTGTTGGCAGCAATAATAAATGAAGTTATTTGAGGTGATTTTGCGTTCGCTAAGTGAACGCGATCTTTTCGGGAACCGCCAGCAGGGGAGGTCCCTTGCAGCGTCTATGGTCTACACATCTTTTAGCCCCTCACAGTCCAGGCGTATTCTCCTCCGAGGCATCGAGCTGGCACAGCTGCGAGCTCCTAAGAGGTGTAAAACGGCGGGCGGGATCGCTGATGTAAACTAGTGTGTAAACTCTAATCCCTTCCGATCGCCCCTGCTGGTTCATGCTCTTTGACCGATTCTCTAAGAATTAGTCCAGGCTCCCAGTAGTCAACTTAGGCCAGTGCAAAGCCGCGCCAACGTAGAGAATAATATTGAGCGCAATGCCAACGATCGGTAACTCCGGAACGTGCAGCCAACTGAAGGCAATGATGCCGCCAATGTAGCTGGCAGCTAGCAAGACACCCAACAAGCGGGTCTTAGCCATGACCAACAAGGCGAGAATGGACAGTTGAACTACCGCCAGAATGTATGGTGCACCAGCATTGCCGAATAATTCTACACCATCTTCCGCACCGGCAATCTTAAAGGTGGCCGTGATGCCCATAGCCGCAGCGATGAGGTAGATCATCCAAAGACCGATCTTTTGTTTATTCATTTTTTTGTGTTTAGAACGGCTAATATAATGCAAAATGATTGAAATCGGGTTTTTCAGGTGTCGTGTTGTCAAGTTGTGGGTTTTCCGGCCACTAAGTAATTTATGGATAAAAAAATAACCTGACAACTTGATAACCCGACACCTACACTTCAACCTTCTCAGAACCAGCCAGACCCCATAGGATCATTCCAATTCTTTGTTTAGTCATAATTCGGATAAGTTTCGTGGCTGGTTGAGGAGTAAATAATCGTCAATGTAACGCCTGTGTAGGTACATCCAAATGTGAGGATTATCTTTTCCCCATGAAAACACGCACTTACCTTCTATTTTGTCTGGCTTTTTGTTTGCCGATGTTCACCTTTGCCCAGTCCACCACTTATCTCCATTGTGGTAGAATTCTTGATGGGGTAGGGGGGCAACAGACGAACAGGACGATCGTCGTTGAAGACGGGAAAATAGTACGCGTCGCGGATGGTTTTTTGGGCGCGGCCGCAGGTGCAAAAACGGTTGATTTGAAGCAAGCAACGGTCATGCCCGGGTTCATCGATCTGCACGTTCACGTGGAGTCTGAACTGAACCCCAAAGCTTACATGGAAAGATTTACGATGGACCCATCATTTGTCGCGTTGCGGGCAACGTCTTATATGCGCAAAACTATTGAGGCAGGGTTTACCACCGTTCGTGACCTGGGCGGTTCCGGGGTTAACATCTCTTTGCGGGACGCCATTAACGCCGGCTACGTCGTCGGTCCCCGGATATTCACCGCCGAGAAGGCCATCGCCACCACCGGCGGTCACGCTGACCCGTCCAATGGCCGTAACAAAGAACTCTCCTTCGATGCCGGGCCGGAGGCCGGCGTCATCAACTCCGCCGACGAAGCCTGGAAGGCCGTCCGCACCCGCTACAAAAACGGCGCCGACTGTATCAAGATCACCGCCACCGGCGGTGTCCTCTCCGTCGCCAAAGATGGCCAGGGTGCCCAGTTTCGCGACGACGAGCTGGAAGCCATCGTCGCCGCCGCCAAAGAATACGGCATGCACACCGCCGCCCACGCCCACGGCATCGGCGGCATGCAGCGCGCCATCCGCGCTGGCATCACCACCATCGAGCACGGTACTTTGATGGACGAAGAAACTGCCGACCTGATGATAGCGTACGGTACCTACTGGGTGCCCACACTCAGCGCTGGCAGCTACGTAGCCGAGAAGGCAAAGACGCCCGGCTTCTTCCCACCCATCATCGTTCCCAAAGCCATCAGCATCGGTAGCCAACAGAAGGAGATCTTCACCAAAATGTACAAGAAGGGCGTTAAGATCGCCTTCGGCACCGACTCCGGCGTGAGCCCCCACGGCGATAACGCCAAGGAATTTGGCTACCTCGTCGACTGCGGCGTTACTCCAATGGACGCCATCACTTCGGCCACCAGTACGGCAGCCATGATTCTCGACCAGGGCGAAGCCCTGGGCCAGCTAAAAGCCGGCTTCACCGCCGACATTGTCGCCGTTATGGGCAACCCCCTTGAAGATATCCACTTGTTGGAGAAGGTGGGCTTCGTGATGAAGGATGGTAAGGTGGTCAAGAGGTGACCACGGAGTGGTCAAACAATTTTGCCCCGGGTGAGGCGAAACGCCGAAACCCGGGGTTGATAAGGGGCTGATAATTAGGTGGCGCGCAGCGCCACAAAAAACATCGCATCACTATGCACCCCGGGTAAAAACCCGCTTCGCGGCCTTTCATCCGGGGCAATTAATATTCGATCCCTCCGGGATCACCCTTTCCCCAACAACCCAACAATCTCCTCATACCCAAAAGTCTGCGCAAGATCCAGCGGACTATCGCCATTGTCATTCTTCAGCCCAGCGTCCGCGCCCGCTCCCATCAGGTAGGCCACCATCTCCGCATGCTCCTCAATAACCGCCCGCCCCAGCGGCGTATTCCCAGCGTTATCCTTCACATCAACCGCTGAAAAGACCTCTAGAAGCTGCTTCGCAATCGCCACATTATTGCAGTAGCTGGCGAAGTGCAGCGCCGTCCATCCCTTTTCGTCTCTTGCCAATGGCTCCGGCTGCCGTTCTAGCAGCAAGGAGACCGCCTCCGGCATCTCCGCAATGACGGCACTGCTCAGCAGCATCCGACCGGAAGGGTCGGTTTCGGTGAAGGGATAGTTCCCGGACTTTGCCAGTTTTAGGAACTTGGCTTCGTTTTTGTCGAAGAGGGCCTGGAATAGGGGGAGACTTTTTTTCATAATTGTGTGGTTGGGCGAAAATAGTGGTTTTATGATCGAATTTTTGGGGTCACTAGCGTCCGTGCCGGACAATCGCAAGTTCGCTTAGTCGGCCGAGGCATGACGGAGAAGCTGGCTCGTTCGCCGAGTGAGCGGTGCATAGATGACTAAAAGCCTACCCTCGGCGGACAAGCCAGGTCATTCCACCCCTCTTTGAGGGTGCCTTTAGCAGCAGGCACTTATTGTTTGTCTCGCCAATTTGTACACGGAATACTCCGCTGAATAGCGTATTTCCCCGCTAAGCCGATGAAAAGGTAGGTTAATCACCTAAATAAATTTGTCTGGTAGTAATTATCATTTATTTTGAGCGAATACTTTGGGTAGTAACTGAGGCTTATCACTATTTCTTTCCTGCCTTGACACTTGAAAATCAAATAACATGAAAAAATCAGGTCTATTAAGACTTGCACGCATTGCAGCGGCGCTGGTCTTTTATCTATTACCGATTGGCCCGGCCAATTCCCTCTCTGGTCAGTCCCTCTTTGATCTTGCTGTCGAACTGGATAGCCTTTATGATCGACTTGAAGAAGCAGATGCTACTGCGGCTGAACCGTTTTTTGCCGCATTAAGAAAGGCTGGCAAATTAGCCCCAGATGTTTCTGCCGTTGATATAAAGCAGTCATTATTAGAAAATGAGTTGCTACATCCTAAAGTAGAGTTAGCATTTAATCAACTTAAACTTTTTAATGATATAAAACAAGATTCTATTGAAGCATTGGAATCAAAGCAAGATACCCTCATTATTAAGGCCATACAATCAATAAAGAGTTGCATGTGCCCAGATAGTAGTTTAGGTGAGGATTTTCGTCAGGCGATTGCAATTCGAGGAATACCATTCCGAAATGGTATCGAAATATTGATTTTACTTATTGAGGATGAGAAATCGCCAATGAAGGACGCTGAGCTCAAAAGGAAATTACGTCAAGTACAAGGACAATACAATTTAATTGCTATTAGGTTACGCTGGTTAAAATCTGCAGATTCTACCCAATTTGTCACCGGTGAAGAGGCCTTAGATTTCTTACGTGGTGTGGCCGGTAAAAACGATGGAATAAACTATCCTATCATTATTAATAACCAAAGTGGTGGACTGGGCCAATCGGCGATTATTGATGGTGCGGCTAAATGGATTGCTGATCGACTACGCCAGGAATTGAGTATCGCTTTTTTTGATCGGTTTGAACGCTGGGCTGAAACACAGAACCTAAGCATGCTTTTTCCCAATACGCTTGCTGTTCTCAAGTCCTCGGCTACTACAGATTATTCACTAATGATGGATGTTTATAAAGGAGCTTTTACGAAAGACCTGGATCACCTCACTTTTAATGTGCCCGGATTTCTGGAAAAGGAACTCCTTAACACCCAACGAAGTAGCGAGTTGGTTGAGGATATAGCTAAGAAACAATTATGGATAGATTCGCTTGTTTTTTTCCAGGGTCAAGACAAAGCATATATAGGGACGTTGCATTCTCTTATAGGTTCTAATTCTAATTCTTCAAATGCAAAAGACAAGCGTCTTAGGCGGAGTGCTTATTCATCAATGGATTGGTCTAAACGTTGGATAGTTGATGTTGAAGGCCCTAAGGGTAGATTGGAGCAGCATATTGAAGATCATAAGCGGTACCTTCATAAGGAGAATATGGTCCGCTACCTAAAGTTTTCGTTGCAGGCCGTCAATCAACTTCGAGATGGTGAGCATCCGGCAACATTGTTGAAGTCTCTTTATACGAGCGCAGATGAATTGTTCCCCAATAACCAGAATCTGGAAGCTATTATATTATTACTTAGTGAAATTTCTGAAAGCCTGATTGCTACAGACTTAAACCATAATACCGCTTGGAGAGGCAAAAAGGCGATTAACCATTTGTCCTCTGATATTCAATTTCGTAACATATTCTTCGGATTACTCGGCTTTCGAATTGATAACATTCTTCAGAGAGAAGTTCAGAACTCAACAGATCAGATAAATTTAATGGCCTACCAGTCAGATCAGGATAGCTTAACCAACATGATTAAGGCGGAACAGGCTGGTTTTAATGAATTTTATAATTTTGCTTGGAACGCCTTTGGAAGAGGCATCAATAATGGGTGGAATACTTTTAGTTTTTGGGATGATACCCTGGGTGATTATTATAGCTTTAGTCTCGTGGGTAGTCGTAAAGAAATTAACCAAAATTATGGAGTTTTACTGCAAGCTATGATGTTAGATCGGAAGCTTAAGGAGTATTGCAAGCGTAGAGCTCTACTAATAGATAATACCCGAGCTGGTATTAACCGTATTGAACGCATCGATAGTTTGTATCAGGTTTCAACTACAAATACAGATGGATCCAGAGATCTAACTTACATGCTAAGGCAAAACGCTAACCTCGATGATTTTTTTGTTCGGGGAAATGTGGGGCTTAGCTACATTACTTACGATTGGGAAAAAGGACGATCATTCGACTCAATAAGGAAACAATATTTCATAGACTTCAGCCAAGCAATTTATTCTTTAACTAATACTTTAAATCCCGAGAAAGAATTGGAGATTGTCCGGACCGAAGTTGATAGTATTATTGCTAATTTATTAAAAGAACAGTCCGATTTGCATGAGTACGTGCGGGATAATAAGATTAGTCCACAAGGATTTAAACAGAAATATCGCAAATTTTATTATCAAAACACAATAAGGGTCGATAGCCTTCGCTTGGTCCATGCGCTGGCCGCGAAAGACAAGGTCTTCCTTAGGTTGAACCATCGTCAGCACTCCTTGAAAGAACAGCAAGACTTCCTTCAGAACCTAATCCTATCTCCCGAACAGCAACCCAGGTTCAGCAGACTTTTTAGCAAATTCGTTCAATATACCGACAAGATAGATCGGATCAATACCCAGCTTAAAGAGCTACGAGCTCCGGGAAAAGGTGGTGTTGGTAACGAGGAGTTTATTTACTTAATTAAGAATTCGTTGGACATTTTGGACCTCATCTTCGAGCAAATCGTAGATGGCGATAACGAACATCTGGAGGGAATCCGCTTCGCAACCGACAACTTACTAGATGCCTACATTGAAGGCCTCAACGAAAACTACCACGGAGTGGTGATGAACATCATTCCCGTAGTGCAGCGCATGGTGGAGGACAAATACGATAAACTCATCAGTCCATTGGAGAATGCAGCGCGAGCAACCCTTACCGAAGAGCAGATCCGTTTAGGAATTTTGCCGCGTAGTGATGAGCTGGATTCGCTTCGGTTGTTGCGCGATGATAAACTCCGGAAAATGAACGAAATCTTCAAGTATTGCACATTCGTCGCGGCAATTGCGGAGAGTAAGGATTCAGATCAGGTCAAGAAAGCCATCAACGCCATTGCGCTGCCCGTCGGGAGCTACAGCATCAAACGGAGAGCCTACCGTAACATCAGCCTCAATGCTTACCCCGGAATAACCGGAGGGCTGGAACGGGTAAAGAATGGAGATGTCTCTGAGTGGGCACCAAACGTTGGGTTCACCGCGCCTATCGGCATCGGCATCAATTGGGGATACCGTGGTAAGAAAAATCAGGACAAATATTTACGCAGCGAACGGTACCGAAACCGCTGGAAAAAAGCAGAAATGGGTATTGATGGTCGAGCTTTTACCGGCCACTCCGGTTCCGTTTTCTTTTCTATTTTCGACATTGGGGCACTGGTGTTGTTTCGACTGGAGGACGCCACTGAATCATTACCCCAGGATGTCAAGTTTCGCCAGGTGCTATCCCCGGGCGTAAGCTACGTACACGGCTTTCGGGACGTGCCTATTTCTCTAATGACCGGAGTTCAGCTCACACCCGGCCTACGAACCGTAGGGGAGGATGATAAGGCCAACTCTTTACGTCTTAACCTGTCATTGGTTGTTGACTTGCCGATCGCGAATTTTCACACACGCCGTCGACCACGCCAGGGAGGTAGGAATTGATACACGTGGTTATCATTGATCGAGGCTCAGATTACTCAGGTTAACGCAGATTATGGAACGTAGCATCTGTGTTAATCAGCGTAATCAGCCCAAATCTGCGATTCGAAGCGTTGCACCGGAGAAATCAACAATCAAGTATCACCAATCAACAATCGTGCTTCCAACACTCGCTCCCGCCAATCAAAAGGTGCCAGGTCTGCTAATCCAAGTACTGAAACCGCCGCCTCTAATTCCTCCTCCCGCCCCCCCCCAAAGCAAAAAGACTTCCCCGCCCGCCGCAGGTGTTTTTCCGGGATAAGGCCGATGAGTTCGGACCCGGTGACTTTGGCGCCCAGGGTCTTGGCGAGGCTTGTGGCCGTGAGGTAGACTTTCGCTAAATCAGTAGCGTCGGCATCAACGACGTTGCAACTGATCTGGCAACGACCAAATTCGGGGATGTACCAGCCAATGGCCTTCAGGCCGGGAAATAGGCCAGGTTGGCCCTTACTGCCGGAGCCGCGCAGCCTCTCCGCAAGTTGTTTAGCGATGGAGACCGGGACGCCCCCGGCAAGGTTGATGTTCCAGGCAATGAGGAACGGACGGGCGCCCAGTACGGTGGCTCCGAAGGTTGGGTTCAGCGCAGGCCCGTAGTCCGGCAGCCAGTCCGGGTCGGCGCTGCGCGCCGCCAGGCCTTCATACTCTCCCTTGCGGATGGCCGCAAGGTTAGTCCGGTGTGCTACCGAAGCACTTTTCTCGTAGAGAAAAACGGGGATACCCAGCTCTGCTCCTAAAAACGCTCCCAGCACCTGCGTCCGCGCCACCAACTCCTCCATCGTAACGCCCCGGATCGGGACGAAAGGACAAACATCCACCGCCCCAATGCGTGGATGCTCCCCCGTATGCTGTCGCATATCAATCCGCTCCGCCGCAACCTTATATATATGTTGTGCGGCGGTGAACACGGCCTCGGTCTCCCCGGCAAAAGTGAAGACCGTCCGGTGTGCGCCCGCCCCCGTGTCCTGGTGCAATAACTTGCATCCTGGAACCTGCGAGATGGCCTCCGCCAGGGCCATCAATACGTCTGCGTCCCGCCCTTCGGACACGTTAACGATGCATTCTACCAATGGGCTTACTTCCGGCATAGTACTTTTGCGTTTCTAAACGTTAATTTCTCGCAAAGCTACCTGCTTGTGCGGACTTCCAGCATCTAAGTGAAAACTTTGTCCGGCCGTCTGCCGAATGCTTTTTGGGCCTGACGCAGTCGGACAAAAAGTTCGTCAGCCGGCTCTAGCCCCAGTTAATCCTTCTCCGCCAAATGAATTGTCTTTCCCACCCTTCTTCATCCCTTGCCTTACCAAAGGTGAGCAAGCGCAGCGCCGCGAACGGTACTTGCGGTAGCTCAACCGCATATCGCATATCGCATATCGCATATCGCATATCCTCTCTTTTCCCTTTGACAAAGGTGAGCAAGCGCAGCGCCGCGAACGGCAAAAGCGTTAGCTCAATCCCTTGTCCCTTATCCTCCCGTCTCCCTTTCCTCCTTTTCCCTTTCTTCCTTTTTCTTGTCTCATGTGGGAATGACAAGGCCCCCACGGAAGAGCTCCCCGCCGTAGTAGACAATACGGACCCCGGTGTAGCCAAACTTACCGAAGCCATCCGCGCCGATCCGGAGAACGCCGATCTGTACACCCAGCGAGCCACGATGCAATACGATAAGCAGAATTACGATGCTGCCATTGTTGATATGGTGACCGCGCTTCAGCTGGACAGTACCAACATCGAATATCACTACAACCTGGCTGATGTTTACCTCGACTATTATCGCAGTCGCCTCGCCCTGCGCACCCTGCAGCGAGCTGCGTCGCTTGACCCCGATAACGTGGAGACACAACTGCGGCTGGCCGAAACCCAGTTAACCCTGAAACAGTACGATGGTGCCCTGGAAGCCCTCAACGAAGTGACGCGCATCGATCCCCGAAACCCGGATGCTTACCTGCTGCTGAGCCAGACATTCCTGGAAACGGGAGATACCGCGCGGGCCATTAAATCGGCAGAAGAAGCCACCGAGATTGATCCCGACATGACGGATGCGTTCATTACCCTGGGCCAATTACTATTTGCCAAAGGCCTGCCCCGCGCCGAGCAGTACTTTGATGCCGCGGTAGCAATTGATCCGGAGGATGCCTATGCGCTCCACGCCAAGGCAGATTTTCTGCGCGACAGCGAGCGGTTACCCGAGGCCATCGCCACCTACCAGGCGGCGAGTATGGCCGACCGGCAGTATGTCGCCGGTCACTTCAACGCCGGTTTATTGTTCCTCGAACTGGACAGCATCCAGCGCGGCGTCATCGAATTTGATCTGGTCATCAAAAACGATCCAATTCACATCCGGGCTTATGCCTACCGGGCTTACGCCAAAGAAGTACTGGGCGAAACCGCCGCCGCCTGCAAGGATTACGATATGGCGCTCCGTTTTTCTCCCGATTACCAGTTTGCGCTGGATGGGTACGCTCGGTCGGGGTGTGAGTAGGCGTGCGTTGCAGGTTGCAGTGTCACTGCGCTCCGGTTACAGTAGTGATGTCTGATACCTGATCGCCGGATACTGAACCCTGAGTACTGGATACTGAACCCTGAAACCTGAATTCTTCTTTGGGCGAGGCCGCAGGTGCAGAAATTGGCTGTAAAAGCAAAGTTTTCCCGCGGTTCCCCTTCTTTGTTCTGGGAAAACCGGATATTCCGACAACTTGACAACCCGATAACTTGACAACGTGAAAAACCTGACCCTTCAATTCCTGGCCCACCTAACCCACCAGCGCCGCGTCAGTGAGCATACGGTGACGGCTTACAGAACGGACCTGGCACAATTTGCCCGGTTTTGCGCGGAGGAGTTTGAAGTAAATACTACTACCGGGGTGACCCGGGACATGGTAAAAGCCTGGTTGGCCGGGTTGATGTCGGCCGGACTGGCGCCGGCCAGCATCCGCCGAAAGCTATCTGGGTTAAAAGCTTTTTATGCTTATCTGCAGTCACGCGGCTTGCAAAGTGAGAATCCTACGATAAGGATTCCTACCCCGAAGTTAGGCCGTCGGTTACCTGCCTCCGTGGCAGCCAAGGACATCAAGCGACTCTTTGCCGCCTTCCCTGACCCGATGACCAATACGGACTTCGGCCTGCTGCGTGATCACCTGATGCTCGGGCTGCTCTATCAATGTGGTATGCGCCGGGCCGAGCTCATCGGCCTCAACGAAGTGGATGTCGATATGGACCACCGACGGCTGACACTGCAGGGGAAGGGGAACAAGCAACGGTTGGTCCCCTTCGGCCCCTCGCTCACCGAATTGCTGGAGTGCTACGGCCAGCTAAAGCAGCAAACTTTCCCGGAGGCAGAGACGACCGCGCTGATATTGACAGATCGTGGCAATCGGCTTTACCCTAAATACCTCTATAATAAGGTGGTGGAATACCTGGGCGCTTTCAGTACCGAAGAGAAAAAAAGTCCGCACGTATTACGTCACACATTTGCAACACACCTCCTGGAACAAGGGGCTGACCTTAATGCCGTGAAGGAGTTATTGGGGCACGCAAATCTCGCCGCAACCCAACTCTACACCCATAATAACATTAAACGGCTGCAAGACATTTACCGGCAGGCCCATCCGGAAGGAGAAGAGAAAAAGAAAAAGAAGTAGTTTTTGCTGCCTTTTGTGCAGCGAAACCGCCTGTTTTGTGGGGAAACGGCGGGAGAAACAAAAAGAATTTTCCCGCAACTAAAAAATAAGTTGGTAGTGTTTTGTCAATTGTAAGAAAGAACTTACCTTTGCAATCGCTTTTGGAAAACGACCAGAAGTTGCTTTGAAATTACGGTACAGATTACCAGTTTAAGCCGATATAGCTCAGTCTGGTAGAGCAGCTGATTTGTAATCAGCTGGTCGGCGGTTCGAATCCGTCTATCGGCTCAATTCTAACGGTCTTGCCGTTGAGCGGTAATCTGAAGAATTTCACCGGGGGTGCGCTACAGTTGGAGAGGTAGGTTGGACTGTAAATCCAATGTTTCGGCTGAGTAGGTTCGAATCCTACCACCCCCACACTATTCAGAGTTTAGAAATCAGAGATCAGTATTCAGGTTCGCCTGAAATCTGATCTCTGAAATCTGAATTCTTACCAACGCGGAAGTAGCTCAGTTGGTAGAGCATCAGCCTTCCAAGCTGAGGGTCGCGGGTTCGAGCCTCGTCTTCCGCTCCAAGTAAAAGGGTCACAACGGTGATCTTTCTTTTTGAAAAATCACCATTTGCCGACGTAGCTCAGGGGTAGAGCACTTCCATGGTAAGGAAGGGGTCGTGAGTTCAAATCTCACCGTTGGCTCAAGTCTGAGTAAAAAGACTTGAAGCTGGGCGTACCCCTTTAGTTCACTTTTCGTGACGCTTCATCTCCTTACAGGCAAAAATCAAACTCTTCGGGCTTCCACCGGAGAAGGGGCGGCCGGGGTGCGGTTCGCACCCATGTCCTAACTAGTTTTTTAATCCCCTAAATACTTACCAGTAATGGCTAAGGAAACATTCCAAAGAACAAAGCCGCACGTTAACATCGGCACCATCGGTCACGTTGACCATGGTAAGACAACCCTGACGGCTGCAATCAGCACCGTTCTCGCTAAGACCTCTGGTGGCGAAGTAAAGGATTACTCCTCTATTGACTCCGCTCCTGAAGAAAAAGAGCGTGGTATCACGATTAACACTGCTCACGTTGAGTACGAAACCGAGAACCGTCACTACGCACACGTTGACTGCCCCGGCCACGCTGACTACGTAAAGAACATGGTAACTGGTGCCGCCCAGATGGACGGTGCTATCCTTGTAGTAGCCGCAACTGATGGCCCCATGCCTCAGACCCGTGAGCACATCCTTCTGGCTCGCCAGGTAGGTGTACCTGCTATCGTTGTATTCATGAACAAGGCTGACCTTGTTGATGACGAAGAAATGCTCGAGCTCGTAGAAATGGAAGTTCGTGAACTTCTTTCTTCTTACGATTACGACGGCGACAACGCAAGCATCATCATCGGTTCTGCCCTCAAAGGCCTCGAAGGAGACCCAGAAGGCGAACAGCAGATCCTCGACCTTATGGCCGCAGTTGATGCTGAAATCCCCGAGCCAGAACGTTTGGTCGACCTTCCATTCCTGATGCCAGTAGAGGACGTGTTCTCTATCACTGGTCGTGGTACCGTAGCTACGGGCCGTATCGAGCGTGGTATCGTTAACGTAGGTGACGCCGTTGAAATCATCGGTATGCAGGAGCCTGGTAAGAAACTGACCTCCACCATTACTGGTGTAGAAATGTTCCGCAAGCTCCTTGACCGTGGTGAAGCTGGTGATAACGCCGGTATGCTTCTCCGTGGTATTGACAAAGAGGCCATCAAGCGTGGTATGGTAATCTGTAAGCCAGGTTCCGTAAAGCCGCACACCAAGTTTAAGTGTGAGGTTTACGTTCTGTCTAAAGATGAAGGTGGTCGTCACACACCATTCTTCAACGGCTACCGTCCACAGTTCTACTTCCGTACCACGGACGTAACTGGTGATGTACACCTCCCTGAGAACGTTGAAATGGTAATGCCCGGTGATAATGTTACCCTTACGGTAACCCTCCTCGCTGAGATTGCCATGGAGAAAGGTCTCCGCTTCGCTATCCGCGAAGGTGGCCGTACCGTTGGTGCTGGTCAGGTTACTGAAATCCTCGATTAATAGCTCCTTGGGCACCCCGCCCTCTGACTATTAAGATGACTATTGTGAAAGTTAAGTGCCTGATTGTTGGCACTTAACTTTCACTTTCTTAGGAATTGTGTACTTTTGCAGCCGCTTAGCTACACAACAAGTAAAATCCTGAATGCAGGATTTCAATAATTTGGCGCCTAATTCAAGTTTTTTTGCAGGTAGAGCACTGGTCTCCAACCTCCGAAGGAAGCCACGAAGTGCAACCAGGGGCTGATCCCTAAACTTTGAACGCAAGGTTTAAANATCAAAAATATACACGGGCGTAGCTCAATTGGTAGAGCACTGGTCTCCAAAACCAGGGGCTGGGAGTTCGAGTCTCTCCGCCCGTGCAACGAAGTAAAGTTCTGATATAACAGGTGAGCCTGAAAACTGGCATACTTATTGTAGTCATTACTTTAAATCAAATAATTTAACAATGGACAAAATAGGACTATACCTGCGGGAAAGCTATAACGAGCTGGTGCACAACGTGACCTGGCCTAGCTACTCCTCTCTGCAGACTAACACCATTCTGGTGCTGATCGGATCCGCAATTTTTGCGTTTACAATCATGGCCATGGACGTTGTCTGGAAAAACCTCGTGAGTTTCATTTACGACTTAGGTTAACCGACACTTTATAATGGCAGTAACAAAATGGTACTCACTCCGCGTCATCAGCGGTAAGGAGAAAAAAATCAAGGAGCGCATCGAAAAGGAGATCGCCATGAATGGTTGGGAAAACCATATCATGAAGATCGTTGTGCCTACCGAAAAGGTCTACAAGATCCGCGGTGGTAAAAAGGTGATTTCTGACCGGAACATCCTTCCCGGATACATCCTGGTAGAAGCTGATCCCTACGCACTTAACGGTGAAGTACTTGATACCGTTACTGGTCTGCCTAATGTGATTCACTTCCTCGGAAAGAGCGAGCCTATTGCGATGCGGGATTCTGAAGCTAATCGCCTTTTAGGTAAGGTTGATGAAAGCTTGGAAGCCGGCGATACTATGATCGAACCTTTCATCGAAGGAGAGACCGTAAAGATTATCGACGGTCCGTTCAACGAATTTGTTGGCGATATCCAGGAAGTAAACGAAGAGAAAAAGAAATTGAAAGTAATCGTCAAAATTTTTGGTCGTGGCACCGAGGTTGAACTCAACTTCATGCAGGTCGAAAAGCAGGCGTAACCCAAGAATAAAACAATTCCAAACGTCGGAGAATGCCGGGATCAACCGTTGTTCGTCTGCACGACACAAATAAGCTATCATGGCTAAGGAAGTAGAAGTACAAATCAAACTACAGGTTCGCGGTGGCGGTGCTAATCCAGCTCCTCCCGTAGGCCCCGCACTCGGTGCGAAAGGTGTAAACATCATGGAATTCTGTAAGCGCTTCAACGCGCAAACGCAGGACCAGCAGGGCAAAGTCCTTCCGGTAATCATTTCCGTTTACAAAGACAAGTCGTTTGACTTTGTCATCAAGACTCCACCTGCAGCTATCCAGTTGCTGGAAGCAGCTAAGATTAAGTCTGGCTCTAAGGAATCTAACCGGATCAAAGTTGCCAAAGTAAGCTGGGATCAGGTCCGCGCCATTGCTGAAAGCAAAATGGTTGACCTCAACTGTTTCACCGTTGAAAGCGGCATGAAGATGGTTGCCGGTACGGCTCGCTCTATGGGGATCACCATTGTAGGTGGCCAGTCTCCATACGACGCGTAAGCACTTTTATCCGGCGCGAACGCTGGTGCAAGGTCAGAAACCAGAAGCGAGGAAACTAGCTGACTGGTTTTCTAACTCCTTAGTTCTTATTCGCGCCTCCAAGCACAAATTTTCTCGTAGGGAGCACGTCCGTTTGTGGCGTGCGTCATTCACCTCAAACATCATTTTATTATGGCTAAACTTAGCAAAGCGCGGAAAGCCGCCGAAGGTAAGGTCGACGCCGAAAAGCAGTACGCACTCAACGAGGCCATGGCCCTCGTTAAGCAAGTAAATACTGCTAAATTCGACGCCTCTGTTGACGTACACGTACGTCTCGGAATCGACCCCCGTAAAGCTGACCAGGCGCTACGTGGTACCGTTACCCTGCCTCACGGCACCGGTAAGGTCAAGCGTGTTCTGGCATTTGTAACCCCAGACAAGGAACAGGAAGCCCTCGACGCTGGTGCCGATTTCGTCGGTCTCGACGACATGGTCGCCAAAGTAACTGAGGGTTGGACCGACTTCGACGTTGTTGTGGCAATGCCACAAACGATGGCCAAAGTAGGTCGTCTCGGTCGGGTACTCGGTCCTCGTGGCCTGATGCCTAATCCCAAAACCGGTACGGTAACTATGGATGTAGCTACGGCTATTTCTGACGTAAAGGGTGGTAAAATTGCCTTCCGCGTAGACAAATTCGGTATCATTCACTCCAGCATTGGCCGGGTAGGTTTCTCACCTGAGCAACTACTGGATAACGCAAATGAACTCCTTGGCACCCTGGTTCGCATGAAGCCTTCCAGTGCAAAAGGAATCTACATGAAGTCGGTTGTCGTAGCTTCTACGATGAGCCCCGGCATCAAGGTCGATCCGAAAACCATTGCTTAACCGTCCCTCAAACTAACTTACCATGACTAAGACAGATAAAGCGGCGGCTATCGAACAGCTCAAAGAGCGCTTCGAGAACAATGAGTTCTTCTACATTGCCGACGCCTCGACCCTATCGGCCGAGAAAACCACCGAACTACGCGGAAAATTCTTTGAAAAAGGAATCTCCATGCAGGTCGTAAAGAATACCCTGGCCCGTAAGGCCTTGGAGCAAATGCCGGAAGAAGGCAACTACGCAGCCGTTTTCGACGCGCTGAAAGGCCCTACCGCATTGCTCTTTACTGAGGTAGCTAACGCTCCCGCCAAAGTCATCAAGGAATTCCGTGGTGCAGATGGTGAACGTCCTATCCTCAAGGCTGCCTACATTGCTACAGCAGTCTACTCCGGTGACGATCAGCTTAACGCACTTGCTAAGCTTAAGTCTCGCGAAGAAATGCTTGCCGATGTCCTTACCCTTCTCCAGAGCCCAATGCAGAACCTGCTTGGTGCGCTCAACAGCGGAGGCAGCAAGGTGGCTGGCATTCTTAAAACGCTCGAAGAGCGGGAGGCATAAAACGCCTCGGTCTATTGGTCATTTGGTCTATTGGGCCGTGTAACAACGCCCCAATAGACCAATAGCCCCAGCAGACCAAATTAACCAATTTGGCTTCCAAGCTGATATACGCGATCTACTCGTAAATCACTATTAAATACTTTTTATTATGGCAGATGTAAAATCAATCGCCGAATCGCTCGTAAACCTAACCATTAAGGAGGTGACTGAGCTCGTAACTATCATGAAGGACGAGTATGGCATCGAGCCTGCTGCTGCCGCTGTCGCCGTTGCCGGTGCTGCCGGAGGTGGTGGAGAAGAAGCCGCTGCTGCTAAGACCGACTTCGACATCGAACTGCAATCTGCCGGTGGCAGCAAGCTGAAGGTGGTGAAGGAAGTTAAGACACTGCTCGGTCTCGGACTGAAGGAAGCGAAAGAACTTGTTGACGGTGCTCCAACCGTAATCAAGTCAGGCGTAGCCAAGGACGAAGCCGAAACCATCAAAGCCGCTCTCGAAGAGGCTGGTGCTACGGTTGAACTGAAGTAATTCAGTGCTCCTACCAAGAAATAGTAGGGGGCAGTGCTCCGGTATTGCCCCCGCTACTTCTTACCAGCAAAAAGCGCAACGGGCGTTTTTTGACGGCTTAGCAGGCGTAAATGTCTGACTAGGCTATTTGCGTATAAAGAATTGCCGAAATGGCAAAACTTTTCGGGAAGAATAATTGTCTTATTTATTCGCAATCCCGAATCCCGCGGCCAGGTGTTATACCTGGCTCCCCCATAAATCCCCTCAGGCCCTATCCACCGCGGACGGACCGGACCTGGGCCAAATATAAAGGAAAACTGCTAATGACGTCAAACGGCCAGATCCTTAATGCTGAAGAACAACGGGTAAGCTTCGGCAAAATTAAGCTGACTGATCATTCCCCTGATCTCCTTGAAATCCAACTTAAATCATTCCAGGAATTTTTCCAGCTGGAAACAACGCCCGAGAACCGGGCTTTGGAAGGTTTATATCGGGTATTCCAGGAAAACTTCCCTATTTCCGATACCC
The DNA here is from genome assembly GCF_000373105.1 of Neolewinella persica DSM 23188. Taxonomy (GTDB): domain Bacteria; phylum Bacteroidota; class Bacteroidia; order Chitinophagales; family Saprospiraceae; genus Neolewinella; species Neolewinella persica. Next base: position 269,798 of record NZ_KB890436.1, read on the forward strand.
GGAACATTTTTAACCTCGAATTCCTCGATTACTTCGTCGACCCGCCTCGATACACCATCCCTGAGTGTATGCAGCGTGGCCTTACTTACAGCGTTCCGCTGAAAGCTAAGCTCCGGTTGTCCTGTAATGATGAGGAACACGTGGACTTTAAGACCATCGAACAGGATGTATTCCTCGGAAACATCCCGTACATGACGCCTAAAGGTACCTTTGTTATCAATGGTGCTGAACGCGTTATTGTCTCTCAGCTGCATCGCAGCCCGGGGGTATTCTTTGGTCAGAACTTCCACCCCAACGGTACGGCAATATACTCTGCACGGGTTATTCCTTTTAAAGGAGCCTGGATGGAATTTGCTACCGACATCAATACGGTGATGTATGCTTACATCGACCGTAAGAAGAAATTCCCCGTTACCACTCTGCTGCGTGCCATCGGTTTCGACAGTGATAAATCCATCCTGGATCTCTTCGGCCTTGCCGATGAAGTACCCAATACCCGTGAAGCCCTTACTGCTGCTATCGACCGCAAGCTGGCTGCTCGTGTACTGCGTGCCTGGACGGAGGACTTCGTTGATGAAGATACCGGTGAACTCGTAATTCTGGAGCGTAACGAAATTATCCTCGAACGTGATACTATCCTTACAGAGGATAACATCGAGGAAATACTTGCTGCCGAAGGTATCGAGAACGTAATCCTGCAGAAGGAAGACGTTGGAATGGACTACAGCATTATCTATAATACGCTGCAGAAAGATCCTTCCAGCTCGGAGATAGAGGCCGTACAGTACATTTACCGTCAGCTACGTGGCAGCGATCCACCCGATGAAGAAACCGCCCGCGGTATCATCGACAAGCTGTTCTTCAGCGATAAGCGTTACAACCTCGGTGAGGTAGGCCGCTATAAGATTAACCGCAAGCTTAATGCCGGCACCGATGATGAAATCCTGGTACTTACTAAGGAAGATATCATCGCCATCGTTAAGTACCTCGTTGCACTGATGAACCAGCGTGCTGAGATCGATGATATCGACCACCTTAGCAACCGTCGTGTTCGTACCGTAGGAGAGCAGCTTTATGCTCAGTTCGGCGTCGGCCTTGCTCGTATGGCGCGTACCATCCGTGAGCGGATGAACGTTCGTGATAACGAAGTATTTACTCCGATCGATCTGATCAACGCCCGGACCCTGTCCAGTGTAATCAACTCTTTCTTTGGTACCAGCCAGCTGAGCCAGTTCCTTGACCAGACGAACCCACTCTCCGAAATCACGCACAAGCGTCGTATTTCTGCACTCGGACCTGGCGGTCTGAGTCGTGAGCGTGCGGGCTTTGAGGTTCGTGACGTTCACTACAGCCACTATGGCCGCCTGTGTACGATCGAAACCCCGGAAGGACCTAACATCGGTCTTATCTCTACGCTTTGCGTTCACGCCAAGGTAAACAAAATGGGCTTCCTCGAAACTCCCTACCGCGCTGTCGAAAACAGCAAGGTAGTGATGGATGGTGAGCCTATTTACCTGAGTGCGGAAGGCGAGGATTTTAAGAAAATCGCCCAGGCGAACTCGCTGATTGACGAAAAAGGAGCCTTCCTGAATACGGAGATCAAAGCCCGTGACCATGGAGATTTCCCCGTCCTCTCTCCCAAAGATCTGGAATTCATGGACGTAGCTCCTAACCAGATTGTGGGTGTTTCCGCCTCCATGATCCCGTTCCTGGAGAACGATGATGCCAACCGTGCCCTGATGGGCTCGAACATGCAGCGTCAGGCCGTTCCACTATTGCGCCCGGCAAGTCCGATCGTAGGAACCGGCCTCGAAGGCAAAGTTGCCCGCGATAGCCGCATGTTGGTAAATGCTGAAGGTGACGGTATCGTCGAGTACGTCGACGCCAACGAAATCATCGTTCGCTACGAACGTACCGAAGAAGACCGCCTGGTTTCTTTCGAAGATGACCGCGTTACTTACACGTTGATCAAGTTCCTCCGTACGAACCAGGGCACCTGCGTGAACCTGAAGCCGATCGTTCGCCGTGGCCAGAAAGTCAGAAAGGGCCAGATCCTTTGTGATGGTTACGCAACAGAAAAAGGCGAACTCGCCCTCGGCCAGAACATGAAGGTTGCCTTCATGCCATGGAAAGGTTACAACTTTGAGGATGCCATCGTACTCTCTGAGCGCGTTGTCCGCGAAGACGTCTTCACTTCACTGCACATCGAGCACTTCGAAATGGACGTGCGCGATACCAAGTTAGGTGAGGAAGAACTGACCAATGACATCCCTAACGTTTCTGAAGAAGCGACTAAGGACCTCGACGAGAACGGTATTATCCGCGTCGGTGCCTGGGTTAAGGAAGGTGACATCCTGATTGGTAAGATTACGCCTAAGGGCGAATCTGATCCTACGCCGGAAGAGAAACTCCTCCGTGCCATCTTCGGTGACAAAGCCGGTGATGTAAAGGATGCTTCCATGAAAGCCAGCCCTTCTTTGAAAGGTGTGGTTATTGGTAAGGACCTCTTTAGCAAGACCAAGAAAGATCAGTCTCAGAAGGACGCCGAAAAGATCAAACTCCAGAAGCTGGAGGATGAGCATAAGGTGAACCTGAACAAGCTTAAGACCTTACTGGTCGATAAGCTCGATAAGCTGGTTCGTGGTCGTGCCTCTCAGGGAGTAAACACCATCTACGGAGAGTCAGTAGTACCAAAGGGAGAGAAGTTCACGCAGTCTCTGCTTCGTGACCTCGATTACACTTCCGTTGACTACACGAACTGGACTACCAGCGAAGACCTCAACAGCCTCATCGCCCGCCTGCTGCATAACTTCAGCATTAAGGTGAACGAGGAAGTTGGTCGCTACAAGCGGGAAAGCTTCAACATCAGCGTCGGTGACGAACTGCCAGCAGGTGTGTTGAAGTTGGCTAAGGTATACCTCGCCAAGAAGCGTAAGCTGAAGGTGGGTGACAAACTTGCCGGCCGCCACGGTAACAAAGGTATCGTGTCTCGTATCGTTCGCGATGAGGACATGCCATTCCTGGAAGACGGTACCCCCGTTGACATCATCCTGAACCCGCTTGGTGTACCATCTCGTATGAACCTGGGCCAGATTTTCGAAACCGTCCTTGGTTGGGCAGGTGAGAAACTCGGCATGAAGTTCGGTACGCCGATCTTCGACGGTGCCAGCCAGGCAGAGATCGAGGAATACATTCAGGAGGCGAAGCTTCCGAGCCTCGGTCAAACCTACCTCTACGACGGTGAAACGGGTGACCGTTTCCACCAGCTCGCTACGGTTGGCGTGATCTACATGCTCAAGCTCAGCCACATGGTTGATGATAAGATGCACGCTCGTTCTATCGGGCCATACTCCCTCATTACACAGCAGCCGCTGGGTGGTAAGGCACAGTTTGGTGGCCAGCGCTTCGGCGAGATGGAAGTGTGGGCCCTTGAGGCCTTCGGTGCTGCCAACATTCTCCAGGAATTACTGACGATCAAGTCGGATGACATCCAGGGACGTGCTAAGGCATACGAAGCTATCGTCAAAGGTGATAACCTGCCGGAGCCCAACATTCCGGAGTCCTTCAACGTATTGGTGCACGAGCTTCGCGGCCTGGCACTTGATGTGAAGTTCGACTAATCTAGAAACTGGTTCTCAGGAACCAGGAACTAGAGCTCCGCAAGGAGCAGGCGTTCTCCAGATGGGAGGACGGATTAATTAAAAGTTAGCTTTTCTGGCGCGAACGCAGGTGCCATAGTAAAGGTTAAAGGAGCAAAGGAATAAGGGGTAAGGTAATACCCATCCTTTTATCCCTTGCTCCCTTCAACCCTTACTTCGCACCTGCGGCCGCGCCCTAAAAGCCTCCTTATAAAACGAAATATGGCATTCAAAAAGACTAACAGCATCCAGAAGCAGGACTTTGACGCCATCACCATTAGCCTTAGCTCCCCGGACGAGATCCTGGAGCGCAGCTACGGTGAGGTGCTTAAGCCTGAGACCATCAACTACCGCTCCTACAAGCCGGAGCGTGATGGTCTTTTCTGTGAGCGCATTTTTGGCCCCGTAAAGGATTACGAATGTTACTGTGGTAAGTACAAGCGTATCCGTTATAAGGGTATTGTATGTGACCGTTGTGGTGTCGAGGTGACCGAGAAAAAGGTCCGTCGTGAGCGCATGGGGCACATTCGCCTGGTAGTACCTGTGGTACACATCTGGTTCTTCAAGAGCTTGCCCAACAAGATTGCTTACCTGCTTGGGTTCTCTTCTAAGAACCTGGAAAGCATTATTTACTACGAACGCTACGTCGTCATCAATCCCGGTATCCGTGAAAGTGATGAGATTCATCATAAAGCGTTGATCACCGAAGAGCAGTACCTCGATATCCTCGAGACCCTGCCCGTGGAGAACCAACAGCTGGAAGATGGCCATCCGGATAAGTTCGTCGCCAAAATGGGTGCCGAAGCCGTTCGTGACTTGCTCGAAGGCCTGAAACTTGACGAACTGAGCGATCAGCTCCGTCACCAGGCTAACACCGAGACCAGCCAGCAGCGTAAGAGCGAAGCCCTGAAGCGCCTGCGCGTGGTAGAGGCTTTCCGTGATGCGCAGAAGCACATCGTGAATAAGCCGGAATGGACAATCATCCAGTACCTGCCCGTAGTTCCTCCGGAACTACGCCCGCTCGTACCATTGGATGGTGGCCGTTTTGCCTCTTCCGACCTTAACGACCTTTACCGTCGGGTAATCATCCGTAACAACCGCCTGAAGCGTCTTTTGGAGATCAAAGCTCCTGAAGTAATTCTTCGGAACGAGAAGCGGATGCTGCAGGAGGCTGTTGATAGTCTCTTCGACAACAGTCGTAAATCCAACGCTGTAAAAGCTGAGGGTGGACGTGCACTGAAGTCGCTCTCCGATATTCTTAAAGGTAAGCAGGGACGTTTCCGTCAGAACCTTCTTGGTAAGCGTGTCGACTATTCTGGTCGTTCCGTTATCGTGGTAGGTCCAACACTGAAGCTGCACGAATGTGGTATTCCTAAAGGAATGGCTGCTGAGCTCTTCAAACCTTTCGTAATCCGTAAGCTTATCGAGCGCGGTATCGTGAAGACGGTGAAGTCTGCCAAGAAACTTGTTGACCGCAAAGAACCCGTAATCTGGGAGATCCTGGAGAACATTCTGAAGGGTCACCCCGTAATGCTTAACCGGGCTCCGACGCTTCACCGTTTGTCGATCCAGAGTTTCCAGCCGAAACTGATTGAAGGTAAGGCAATCCAGCTGCACCCGCTTGTATGTTCTGCGTTCAACGCCGACTTCGACGGTGACCAGATGGCCGTTCACGTCCCACTGAGCCAGGCCGCTATTCTGGAGGCACAGGTGTTGATGCTTTCGAGCCACAACATGCTGAACCCACAGAACGGTACGCCGGTAACCCTTCCTTCACAGGATATGGTACTGGGTCTTTACTACATCACGAAAGAGCGCACTGCAACTGAAGAGCGCCCGGTTCCTGGTGAAGGCCGTAGGTTCTACAGCCCGGAAGAGGTAATGATTGCCTACAATGAAGGCAAACTGGACCTCCACGCTAAGATCAGCGTTCGTGTTCCCGTTGAAGTATTTGACGAAGAAGGTAATGCTTCCCTGAAGATAAAACTTTCGGAAACTACTACTGGTCGGGTCATCTTTAACAGTGCCATGCCAACGCAGGTACCGTTCCAGAACGTACTGTTGACTAAGAAAAACCTCAAGAAGGTGATCGGTGATATCATCGATCGGACCAACTTCGCCGTAACGGCGATCTTCCTTGATAAGATCAAGGATATGGGTTTCTTGTGGGCCTTCAAAGGCGGTCTGTCCTTTAACCTCGGCGACCTGATCACGCCTTCCGTAAAGGAAAAGGTACTGGTTCAAGCCCGTGCTGACGTCGATGACGTGATGGACAACTACAACATGGGTCTGATCACGAACAACGAACGTTACAACCAGATCATTGATAAGTGGACGTACGCGGATAACCAGATCACGACGACCTTGATGGAGGAACTCGCCGAGCATAAGCAAGGCTTCAACTCTGTTTACATGATGCTCCATTCTGGTGCCCGTGGTTCCACGCAGCAGATTAAGCAGCTTTGTGGTCTCCGTGGTCTGATGGCCAAGCCGAAGAAGAGTAATGATGCCGGCCCCGCCGTAATCGAAAACCCGATCCTCTCCAACTTCGTAGACGGACTATCGGTACTTGAGTACTTTATCTCTACGCACGGTGCCCGTAAGGGTCTGGCCGATACGGCCTTGAAGACTGCCGATGCTGGTTACCTGACGCGCCGTCTGGTAGACGTATCTCAGGATGTAGTCGTCATGGTTCATGACTGTGGTACCCTTCGTGGTATTGACACGCTGGCACTGAAAGAGAACGATAAGGTGATCGAAAGCCTGGAGAGCCGGATTGCTGGTCGCTTCGCGCTGGAAGACATCGTCCACCCGGTTACCGATGAGGTAATCGTTAAGGGAGATGAGTACATCGATGGTAAGACTGCTCACTACATTGAGCAGGAAGGTATCGAAGAAGTAACCATTCGTTCCGTGCTCACTTGTGAAGTAGAGCGTGGTGTTTGCCAAAAGTGTTACGGAAAGAACCTGGCTACCGGTCGGATGACCGAAATTGGTGATGCCGTAGGTATCATTGCTGCTCAATCAATCGGTGAACCGGGAACCCAGCTGACACTGCGTACTTTCCACGTAGGTGGTACTGCATCGGTAACCCGGGCAGAAAGCGAACTGACCTCTAAGTTCAACGGTATGATCGTCTTCGAAGACATTCGTACGGTTGAAGCAGAAGATGACATGGGCGATAAGAAAAATATCGTACTGTCTCGTTCTGGTGAGATTCGGATCGTCGATCCGGAGACCAAGAAAGTCTTTACGACGCAGCACATCCCCTACGGTGGTACGCTCTTCGTCACAGACGGGCAAACAGTGAAGAAAGGTGAGGTTATCGTAGAGTGGGATCCCTACAACGCGGTGATTGTTTCCGAATTCCTTGGTGTGGCGCGCTTCAGTGATATTGAAGAAGGCGTTACTTTCCGGACCGAGCGTGACGATCAGACGGGCTTCGAAGAGAAGGTTGTCATCGAGACACGTGACCGTAAGAAAATCCCGACCATCACCATTGTGAGCAAGGAGGGAGAAGAACTGCGTCAATACAACCTGCCGGTTGGTGCTTACATCAGTATCGAAGACGGTGCTGCTGTAGCGACTGGTCAGCAGATCGTAAAGCTGCCGCGTAAAGGTGGTAAGATTGCGGATATCACCGGTGGTCTGCCGCGGGTAACGGAGCTTTTCGAAGCGCGTAACCCAAGTAACCCAGCCGTAGTATCTGAAATCGACGGTATTGTAACCTTCAGTAAGAAGATCAAACGTGGTAACCGCGAATTGATCGTGGAAGCGAAAGATGGTCAGAAGCGCAAGTACCTGATCAACCTTAGCAAGCACATTCTGGTCCAGGATCAGGATTTCGTTCGCGCGGGAATGCCACTGTCTGACGGTGCGATTGCTCCACGCGATATTCTTGACATCAAAGGTCCTTTTGCCGTACAGACCTACCTGGTCAACGGCGTACAGGAAGTTTACCGTTCACAGGGTATTACCATCAACAATAAGCACATTGAGAGTATCGTCCGCCAGATGATGCGCCGGGTGCAAATCGTTGACCAGGGTGATACTACTTTCCTCGAAGGGGAAGCAGTGGAACGCTACGAGTTCTTTAAGCAGAACGATTGGATCTTCGACAAGAAGGTGATTACCGACAGCGGTGAAAGCGAAACCTTCCGTCCGGGCCGTATCGTAACGATGCGTGAAGTACGTGAGGAGAACAGCCGCCTTAAGCGCGAGGACATGAAGACGATGACCTTCCGCGACGCGCAGGCTGCGACCAGCTTCCCGCTGCTGCAGGGTATCACCAAGTCTTCCCTCGGTACACCGAGCTGGATTTCTGCCGCATCCTTCCAGGAAACGACCAAGGTGCTCAGCACGGCTGCGATTGCAGCCAAGCAGGATTACCTCGAAGGCCTGAAGGAGAACGTTATCGTAGGTAAGCGGATCCCGGCTGGTACGGGCATGCGCAAGTACGATCGACTGTTCGTTACGACGCAGGAGGCTCAGGATCAGTGGGAGGCCCGTCAGGCTGCCTTCGCTGAAGAAGAGGCTGCCGCCCGGGCTACTGAAGAAGCGAGCGTTGTCTCTGCTACTTCTTCGTTCGACGACGGACTGTAAATACTTTGCGCTGCGGCGCAACTGAATAGATAGGGAAACGCCCCGCTGACTGTTGTTGGCGGGGCGTTTTTAGTTGAAACTTCTGGCTCGAAGAGTAAAATCAATTACCGTACCAACGAAGTACATCAGTTAGGCCATCCCCATTAAAGTCACCGAGTACAAGGTCCTGTTTGGTGAAATCTGAGCCATTAATGGTGCGCCAGTTGGTGTCGGCATTGTCGCTTACGCGCCAGCTATCGCCGTCAGCCATAAAGATGTCATCGGTATTATCACCGTTAAATTTCCCAACCATGAGGTAGCCGATGGCATAGTCGGAGCCATTGATTGTCCGCCAGTTGGTGTTAGCGTTGTCGCTAATTTCCCAGTTGTCGCCGTCGGCAAGAAGGATGTCATCGTAGGCATCTCCGGCGAAGTTGCCGACGATGAGGTCTCTACGATGATAGTCGCTGCCATTGATGGTTATCCAGTTGGTTCTGGCAGCATCGGAGACCCGCCAGTTGTTACCATTGGCTACCATTATATCGTCCCGGGTATCACCGTAAAAATTTCCTACCAAGAGGTCCGCTTTCTGGAAGTCACTGCCGTTAACGGTGACCCAGTTGGTATTTGCTCCGGAGGAGATTCGCCAGGAATCGCCATCGGCGAGTAAAACGTCTGCCTTGTTGTCGGTATCGAAATAGCCGATCAATAACTTATCACTACGGTAATCGCTTCCGTTGACGGTGAACCACGGGGCTGTAGCAGAGTAACTGACCTGCCAGTTGCTACCAGTGGTCCAGAGCAAGTCATCGCTGCCGTCTCCATTGAAGTCACCTACTAGTAAACCTTTTGAATCAACCTGGGTGTTGTGGACGAACTGCCAGTTCGTACTCCCTCCGTAAGAAATAAGGTAGCCTTCACTTTCACCGCAGAAACTGGCGTTAGGGTAGAGGTCATTGATCCCGGCAATATCCCCTTGGCTGAGACTGAGACGCTGGCCGATGATGGTCCCTGGCGCCGCTGGCGGGGTTTTTATCCTAATGGTTGCCCCCCCGTTCTTGGTGAAGGCCTTTTCAGGGTAATGCATGATGGAGCCGTAGTCATAAGTCCCGTGATTGTTGATGGTTCCGGCCTGATACTTAATGAAGTTGTTTTCGTAACCGGCGATGATATTCTCGAAATGAACAGTGATGTAATCGTCGCGGTCACTTCTGCATTGTTCATGGTACACACCGGCTGCGTGCAGAATTTCGTGGATAACGGAGCCTTTGCCACAGGAAGTGGTAATGTCGATGTTCTGGCGACCACCCGTCATGCCAATGTGAGAGCTGCAGCCTTGTTGAGCAATGAAATGCACGTAGTTTTCGTGGTTATGACGAGGAGTCAGGCAAAGGTTGGTCTGGTCAATCACTTCCTGAATGGCAGCTTCGATAGTAGCTTTTGCGGGATGATTAGCTGGAATGTGGTAGGGTATAACACCGCCGGGCCATTGTTCGCTGGGAACAACAATGGTAGCTGCCCGGTTGGGGAATTCAGAGACGTCTCCGAGCAGAATGTCCCCCTCAATGAAAAGCTGGCCATTGACCTCTTCAACGGTCATTTGCTGCGTGAGGCCAAGAAGGGGAAGTGTAACCTCCATTTGGCGAGGAGTAATGATAGTGCCGTGATGATATTCAGGTGGTAACTCAGTAAGGGCCACCGGCTGTGGGGTAGTTTCGGGATCCGGGATGGTGATGTCTTCTGGGTCGCAGGAGAAAAGAAGTGCAAGAAGTAAAGCAGGGAGGAGTGTTAGGTAACGCATGGTTTGTATGTGTTTTGATTTGTCACCTGATTGCAGGGGAGCAATTTCCTTACTCCTTCCATCTGTTAAGTAATCGTTATCGTTTATTGAGCACAAAAAATTATCGATTAAATGGTGATAAAAATCAGTCCAACTAAACCCCAATGCAATTGTACCTTGCATTCATGAGTAAGCAGGAGAAATACGCCACCATCCACTACCACAAGTACCTGGAGATCGACCAGTTGCTCTCGTTGCAGAAAAACCGTAGTGCGGCGCTGGGCGAGAATGCCCATGATGAGACGTTGTTCATCATCATGCACCAGGTCTATGAATTGTGGTTCAAACAGATCATGACGGAACTGGATTCGGTTACGGTATTGTTCCGGGAGGAACGGGTGAACGCCGACAACATGAATACGGTGCTGCTGCGGCTAAAACGTATTTCGACCATCATTAGCCTGATGGTGGAGCAGATCCACGTGATGGAAACTCTTACACCACTGGACTTCCTGGACTTCCGGGATTATCTCTTCCCAGCTTCCGGCTTCCAGAGCATGCAGTTCCGGATGATAGAATCTACGCTGGGACTACGGGAGGAAGACCGGATGACCTACCACGGCAAATCCTACAAAATCGTATTTACGGAGGAACAACAGGCACGTCTGGATGCCATCGAACAAGGAGGGAGCCTCTTTGAGTTGGTCGAAAAATGGCTGGAGCGGACCCCTTTTCTGCAGTTTGAGGGTTTTGACTTTTTGTCCTCCTATAAGTCAGCAGTGGACCGTATGCTCGCTAAGGAGCAGGGGAACATCACTGGCAGCGAATATTTGTCGGACAAAATGAAAGCGCTGCGCCTGAAAATGTTGGGCGACTCTAACAGTTACTTCAAGCACGTACTTTCACGAGAAGAACACGAGCGGATGATGGCGAATGGTGAATGTCGTCTCTCGTATCGGGCGACAATTGCAGCCTTGCTCATTAATTTGTATCGTGATAAGCCCATCCTGAATATTCCCTTTAATTTGTTGACCGAATTGATGAATATTGACGAGTTACTCACAACCTGGCGTTATCGTCATGCACAGATGGTTATGCGGATGATCGGGAATAAGATCGGTACGGGTGGTTCGTCCGGACATGATTACCTGGCGGCAACTGCTGAGAAGCACAAGATCTTTAAGGACCTGCATAATATCAGTTCTTTGCTGATCCCGCGATCAGAACTGCCAGCGTTGCCGGCAGCGGTGGAACGGGAACTCGGATTTTGGTACGGAAGGTCTTAGTTAGTTTGTAATTCAGTAGCTCTCTGATCTACAGCTTCTAAGCGTTTTGTTCATCAAAGCGAACCGACACAAAAAAAGGCGTGACCCCAACTTAAAGTCGGGGTCACGCCGTAAAATACTCGAAAAGTAGTGTGTATGAAGAGCAAATATATGGTATTTGCCTTAAGGTTGATGTGGTGAAATGGCAGAAAGGGTAAGCCAAATGGTTTTTATGCGGGGTTTGGGCGATTTGGCGGCGGGTTTTCAGACAAGATTTGCTTGGAAAAGCAGACTAATGAATGCTTCCTTTCCGATCGCGAAGCGCTTTTCCGTTACGGTTACGAAAGACCATGATCACTTCACTGACAAGACTGGTGGCGATTTCTTCCGGGGTTTCAGCGCCAATATCGAGGCCGATGGGGGAGTAGAGGTTGGCGAAAGCCAGGAGGTCGAGGTTTGGCAGTTCGGTGGCCATGCTTTCTACGCGCTTCCTTGGGCCGAGCATTCCGAGGTAACGGGGTTGGCGAGGAAGGAAATGTTCTACCATTCGGCGGTCCCAATCAAAGTCATGCGACATCAGCGCAATGGCGGTGGCTTGGTCAATGATGATGTTACTGACTTCGGCATAATCAACTAGTTGATCCGCGAGGCTGGCGATTTCGGCGGTGAATTTCCGGCGTGGGCCGACAACGGTTGTCCGCCAGCCTAATTGCCGCGCAGCGGCAAGTGCGGCGGGAATGTCGTAGTTCGTTCCGGTGACGACAAGGTGAATCTCTGGTTGGATGATCTCGAAGAGTACCGGCGTTTGCCTTCCGGCAGTATTGGTGATTTTTGCAACTTTGGTACGACCAGCCTGGAGGTATTCCTCCGCCAGGTGTTTTAATGCCGGTGTCTTCACGTCGAGGTAGTCGGCAAGATGATCAAGCTGATCCGGAGCATAAAGGTAAACGGGGGGGGGAGAGCTGTCGTGACCCGCCAATAACCTGGCGAAAAGACGGGGTTCACGGGTAGCGGTCACTTCACGGAGTACTTCCAATTCGTTGGCTGGGTCATGATAATCGATGGGGAGGAACAGGACTTTGATCCTGCCGTTGCAACCGAGACCTATGCCGATGACTTCGTCTTCTCCATCGAGGGTGTCGTATACATGAAAGGAAGGTACTTTGGCCAGAATGGCGCGCCGGGCGCGCCGTAGCGCGTCCCCTTCCAGACACCCTCCGCTGATGCCTCCGGTGAAACGGCCGTCTTCAGCCACCAGCAGGCGGGCACCGACCCTTCGGTAAGAAGATTGTTCCACTTCAACCACAATGGCCAGAGCGGCTGGAACATCTTCTACTTTCAACTGGTCGTAGAGGGTGATGATTTGACGTATCTCTTTCATATTTATTAGCTCCTCGATCGGGCTCCCAAAACTACCATTTTTGAGGGCAACGCAAAAGAAGCACAACAAAAAGGAATTGCAGCTTGTTAGATTGATAGCAATATAGCTATATTTGCATTGAGGCTGATTGATCCCCTGAAAAGATTCGAGCTAAGCTTCGATAACATGATAACCACATAACCAGACTGCCATGACTGTTTCCCAAATAAAAGCTAACCTCTCCGCCCACGAAACCCTGCTCTTCCAGCTTCCTGATGGCACCAGCGTCCCCGCCCACTTCCACGTCACAGAAGTTGGAGAAGTAACGAAGCGCTTCATCGATTGTGGCGGAACGCTCCGCCAGGAACGTCTGGTCAGTCTTCAACTTTGGAGCGCCAACGATTATAATCACCGCCTGCACCCCGGGAAACTGGTAAGCATTATTGAACTGGCCGAAAAGCAACTTGGCCTGGGCGATCTTGAGATCGAAGTAGAATACCAGGGGCCCGATACCATCTCGAAGTATAGCCTTGATGCAGGTAAGAATGGTACCTTGTTGCTCGCCAGTAAGCATACCGACTGCCTGGCTAAAAGCGACTGTGGAATACCGTTGCCCAAGCAGGCTGTTTCCCTGGCTGGTTTTGTGGCTAAGAAAACGGAATGTACGCCGGGGGGAGGTTGTTGCTAATCATCAATCACCAATCAAGAATCAACACTTACCATGGGCCTGACCAAAACCGACGCCTACACCCCCGATCAAATCCGGATCGCGGAATTGTGCAAAGCCATCGGCCATCCGGCGAGGGTGGCCATACTACAGAAATTGCTGACCGTAGAGTGTTGTATCTCCAGAGATTTCAGCGATGAGATAGACCTTTCTCAACCTACGATTTCCCGACATCTGCAGGAACTGAAAACTGTGGGCCTGATCGCTGGTACGATTGAAGGCACCAGTGTGAGTTATTGCATCAATCCGGAACGCTGGCGGGAGGTGCAGGGCTTCATCAATGGCCTGTTCGAGTTGTATGGTAAGGAAAATAATTGTTGTTAATGGAGCCTACTTTTTATCCTGAACTTGCCAGTACGATTGCCTTGCTGGAACAAGGCTTTGCAGACATTCCTGAGCAGCGCCGGCAACGATTGGCTCAATTGGCTGATTATGCCACTAACCGGGCGGGGCAGCCCGTAAGGCTCAATTTCATCTGTACGCATAACTCCCGGCGCAGCCACCTGGGGATGATCTGGGCGGCGGTAGCAGCGGCGCATTATGGCCTGGAAAACGTCCATACCTACTCCGGTGGGACGGAGGCTACGGCCTTTAATCCACGCGCAGTAGCTGCGCTGAAACGGGCTGGTTTCCGGATAGTATCTCCCGGAGGAGACAACCCGCACTACAGGGTGTCTTTCGCTGAGGGGGAGCTACCGTTGGCGTGTTTTTCCAAAGTGTACAACCATCCGGATAACCCGCAGCAGGATTTTGCAGCGATCATGACGTGTTCCGATGCTGACGAAAATTGTCCGCTGATATCAGGCGCATCGTTCCGGCTGCCGCTTACTTATGAGGACCCTAAGGTGGCGGATGATACGCCGCAGGAAGGGGAGCGGTATGATGAGCGGGTGGCGCAGATTGGTCGGGAGATGTTGTATGCTTTTTCTTTGGTTAAATGATTTGGGGAGGCTTAGTTTCTCTGATCTGGTCTACCGGCTTTAACTAAGCTATAACAAATCCAGTTCAAATTTTGAATGGTCTGCGTCTGACGGTCTAATCTCAAATTCTATCCAACCTACGCAGGATTAGAAATCGCTAAAGGCGAAGGGTAATCAGTCACCGCAAAAACCGATACTTAGTCCGGTAAGGATAAACATCCATGATCTCTCCCGCTTGCAGCCGCTCTTTCAGGTCATTCCAGAAGTCGGCGTCAAAGATCTCCCCGTGTATCTCCCGCAGATAGGTCAGGTTTGGGCCGGAGCGCATCAGGAAGCCCGGGAATTCTTCGGGGAAGATGTCGTTGGGGCGGACGGAGTACCACGGCGCGCTCGCCATCTCCTGCTCGTGGGTCTTTGCCTCAGGGATATGGCGGAAGTTGCAGTCGGTGACGAGTTCGATTTCGTCGTAGTCGTAAAAAACTACCCGCTTTACCCTGGTAACGCCGAAGTTCTTTAGCAGCAGGTCGCCGGGGAAAATGTTGGCGGCAGCGAGTTGCTTGATGGCCCGGCCATAGTCGCGCAGTGCTTTTTTGGCGTCCTCTTCATTGGCTTCGTTGAGGTAAAGGTTTAGCGGGGTCATCTTCTTTTCCACGTAGACGTGGGAGATGAGTACGGTGTCTTCCGTTACTTCGACTTTGGTGGCAGCAGTCTCCCGCAGCTCCGCCAGGCATTCGGGGGAGAAACGGTCGAGGGGTAGGGCGAGCTTTTCGAAGAGGTAGCTGTCGGCCATTCGCCCAACGCGATCGTGGCGTTTCACCAGGTCATACTTTTCTTTAACGACGGCGGGGGTTACTTGCTTTGGCGGAGCGAATTTGTCGCGGATGATTTTGAAGACCATGTTCAGCGTTGGCATGGTGAATACGTACATCACCATCCCGGCGATGCCGGGGGCCGTGATGAAGTCCTCTCTTTGCTCCTTTGTCTCTTCCAGGGCATCCTGCGGCCGCGCCCCTTTCTCCCTTCCCCCCTTTCCTTCCTTAGTCTTTCGAAAGTGCCGGACCAACTCCCGGTAGAAGACCGTTTTGCCATGTTTTTCGAACCCGATGGCATTGTACAGCTCACTGATGGCCTTGGTGGGCATGAAGGTGTGCAGAAAATCGACCATGTCGCTGGGTACCGTAATGTCCGCAAGAAAATACGAGCGGTGGTAACTGAAAATAGAGGTTACCTGATCGGCTTCCAGCAATAGCGCATCGATTAAAAGGCCTTTGCCTTCGGGGTGTAGCAGCGGTAGAATGAACGGTACAATGGTGCCATTCTTTAAGAACCGACCCACGATGTAGGCTGATTTATTCCGGTAGAACAGGGAGCTAAGTACTTCCAGCCGATCATCGGGTGACCGGCCGCCATGTTCATCGATGTGTTGCTGCCAGCGTTGAGCTACCAGCGTAATATCAGCTTTCTTATCATCCCACGGCGCGTCAAAGGGGAACGCTGCAAGTAGTTCTTCCAGTAGTTCTTCCAGGTTGCGCGTGCCCAGGTCATAGTCCATACTAATTGTAGCCAGTCCCTGGTATTCACGGTAGCTGCTGGTACGGGAAACGAACATCAGGTCCCGGTTAGCCCCAACCTGGTGAAAGTGCCGGTACACGGAGTTGTAGAAGGTCTCGGCAATATTCTTGGTATTGAAATGGGCAATTTCTTCCGCATAGGCGGCTTTTACCTTTGCCCAAAAAGCGGCGTCGAAAGACTGTTCTTTCAGCAACTGGACTACTTCGCGGGCGGTTTCGTCCACATCGTCCCGGTACAGGGTGATCCGTCCACGGGCGTCTGCCTGTATGCCGTGCCAGTCGCGCTGCTCAAAGCGGATGCGGGCCCGTTTGGTAATCAACTTGAAGCGATAGTAGTAGTCCATATAGCCCATGAGGAACTGGTGGGCTACGTCGAAATGGCGGAGGGCTTGGAACATGGATTGGTCTATTGGTCTGTTAGTGCTATTGGAGAGTAGTTTGAAGGCCATTACCGATAATCTGCCAACCTCATCTGCAGCGTATCTCCCATGCTTTCCTGTAAGTCCAATAATTCGGCAAACATTGTTTCCACCCGCTCAGGTTCCGCCTCTGCAAGGTTATTCATTTCTTCCGGATCTGCGTTCAGGTCGAACAGTTTTATTTCCGGTACCTGAGGGTAAACGAGTAGCTTCCAGCCTTCTTTACGGATGCTGCGCTGCCAGTTGACGTAGGCACCGTACACGGCGTTGAGTCCACTGTCTTTTGCTTTTCCGACCAGGGGGAGAAGAGAGTTAAATTCTACGTAGCCGGGCTTGTCGATCCCGGCGGCATCGAGAGCCGTGGGCATCACGTCCTGGAGGTAAACGTCGGCATCGTTTTTGGCACCCTTCGGGATGCCGGGGCCACTAATGACCAGCGGCACGCGGACACTATGATCGTAGAGATTTTGCTTGCCGAGCAGGCCGTGGCGCCCCATAGACAGGCCGTGATCGGCGGTAAACATGACCAGGGTATTGTCTGCCTTTCCGGTGGCATCAAGCGCGTCGAGGATACGGCCGATCTGGGCATCGAGGTGGGTGATCAGGGCGTAGTATTCCGCTTTATGCTGTCGGACGGCCAGTTCGGTACGGGGGAAAGGCGCCAGGGCTTCATCGCGCAGATCGGTGCTGTTGCCCATTTTTTCTTTATTGGGGTAAAGGGGCTGGAAGCTGGCCGGCACGGCCAGTTCGCCCGGTGTGTACCTGGCGAGGTACTCCGGTGGTGCCTGCTTGGGGTCATGCGGCGCATTGAAGGCGAGGTACATAAAAAAGGGGCGTTGATCTTTGGCGGCCTGGGCGAGGAAGGCCTCGCCGTCGTCGGCTAAGACTTCGCTCCAGTGTTTGCCGCCCGTCCAGAATCCTCCGTGTTTGGGGTCGGCCGGATCATAACTGTCGTCGTTGGTGCTCAGGGGCCGATTGTAGCCAGGGGGTAGCAACGCGACTACGGAGTCCCGTGGCGGCTGGCGATCGTGGCGGTTGAACAAAGCCTGGACGGCACCGTGGTTAAAACCATCCGGCGGCATGCCTGGGCGAATGTGGCGGACGGTCTCGAACAAGTGATCTGCGGGTGCGGTAACGTGCCATTTCCCGCTCATGTAAGTGGCGTAGCCTGCGCTGGCCAGTAGTGGCCCCCAGGCCTGGGCGTACCCGGTGGTGTCTCCGCTGTCCCAGCGGTCCCGAATTTCCTTCGCCCGCCAAACGGACCGCCCGGTGTTGATCATCGCACGGCTGGCTACGCAAATGGCTCCGTTCCAGCCACCCATATTGTAGGCGTGGGTGAAGGTGGTGCCGTTGGCTACCAGCCGGTCGAGGTTAGGCGTTTCGATTTCGTCGTTGCCGAGGGCGTGGAGGGAGGTGTAGGTCTGATCATCGGTGAAAATGAAGAGGACGTTCGGTCGGTCATCAGCTGTGTTCTTAGTCGTTCCCTCACCGCAACTGGTCAGTAAAACAAGTAAAATCAGGGCGGGGACGCAGGATGCCAGGAAGCGCATGAAGGAGCAAGGTTGGGTGAATTAGACCCGAAACTTAGGCTTTTTTGTGCAATACGAGCCGTCAGACAAACTTTTGTCCGGCTTCGCCAGGTCAAAAGGATTTGTCGGACGGCCGGAGTTCCCGTCCGACGGGCCTTAAGACCTCAGACTAGTTGTTTTATTCTTTGACCTTCTCCACCTCGACACCCATCTCCCGCAGCATCCTCCAACCATTTTCATTGTCCGGGTTCAACTGCACAGATTTCTTATAATTTTCAATGGCTTCCGAAGTCTTGCCTAAACCCCGCAAAACTTCTCCGTAGCTGTCGTAGAGATTAAATGCTTCTGGGTAGGCTGCGATGCCAAGTTTCAATACTTCCAGGGCTGCTTCGGCACGGTCTGACTGCAATAGCTTATAACTGACTACGTTAATCTCTTCTTCGTTGAGGTAGTAATTAGGATTATTTTTCTCAGCTTCGAAATGTCGAATACCCTTTGCTATACCGTCTGAATCCGTCACTTGAAGTAAAGAGTAAGCCAACGATTTTTTGGGGAAGTCGTAGGACTTCTCGTAGAGGATGCCCATAACGCCTTTTGTCATGGCGTTTAGCGGAGCCCTCCTGACGTTGCTGAGTAGAATAATTGAGGTCTTGCTGGAGGGGATGCGGGTAAAAATGGCACAGAAACCATCGATTACTCCGTCGTGGGATATTGTTTGTACGTGATCGGATGAGTTGCCCACGGGCTTATCTTTTATGCTCCAGCCGTAGCCATAGTGGCCTCCGTAATCGGGGTCTGAGATATGTGGCGTAAAAATTAGCTCCAGGTACTTTTCAGGAACCAGTTTTTCTGTGTAAAGGGCCTGATCCCAAAGAAATATATCTTCAACGGTAGCGTACAGGGCACCTGCTGCGTATACGGTTGACATATCGATGTAGTTCGCATTATAGTAAGTGCCAAAACTGCTGAAATAGCCAGAGGCGCGATTTTTTATTATTGCCCGGTGTTTATCGAAACCAATGCCTTTCATACCTAGTGGATTGAAGATCCGATCCTGCAAAATCTCCTCGTACTTTTTTCCGGTAATGGTCTCGATGAGGTGTGCGAGCAGGTTGTACCCGGCGTTACTATAATCGAATTTCTCTCCGGGTGTAAATTCCAGCGGAAGGGCAGCGAATTCATCGATCAGGTCCGTTGTGCTGTAAGCATCCGGCCGTATCTTCTCTTCTTTTGTATGCTCGTAATTATTGGGTGTTCCCGAAGAATGAGTAAGCAGTTGATGCGCGGTGATCCTCTCACCATTTTCCTTAGGGTAATCGGGGAGATAAGTGGATATAGATGCGTGTAAATCGAGCTTGTTCTCTGCGGCCAGTTGCACGACTAACATGGCAGTGAATTGTTTTGTAATCGAGCCAATACGGAATTTGGTGTTCGTTGTGTTAGGAACTTTCCATTCCATTTCGGCAAGCCCGAAACCCTTGTGGTAAAGTATTTTGCCTTCTTTGGCTACCAGGACGGCACCATTAAAATCTCCGTATTCCGCATAGGTACTTATGAGCTTGTTGATTTTTTCTGCTTTCGGAGTATCCGTAAAGGATATACCGCCAGCCGCATCTTTTGCGGGAGATTGCCCGTAGCAGGAAGTGAGGATAACTAAAGTGCAAAGCAGGATATAGATAAGGGAGTATAAATGGAATTTCTTCATTCGGTTTCTTTCTTTTTGTGAAAGTACCGGGAAAGGCCAGTCGCCAATCAGTTCTGTTGTAAAACGATGTAAAGGACCTGTAAATCTTGAAATGCAGTGGTTGTTTCGTCAATTTTCGATTGCTCTGATACGAGCCGTCAGACAAACTTTTGTCCGGCTTCGCCAGGCCAAAAGGATTTGTCGGACGGCCGGAGTTCCCGTCTGATGGGTTTTGGGACTACTACAGTAAACTTTCCAACGCCCGCGCGTTTTCCCCAATAGACTAATAGACTAATAGACTAATAGACCAATAGACCAATGAATCTTTCCCAACGCGGCCAATCCGCCATCAACCAGCCTCTCCGTGCAGACCTCGAACTCTTCTACGAAGCGATGGAGAACCGATACCATGCCGAGGAGAACCCCGCAGGCTGCTTCACCCTCTGCATTGCCGAGAACCTGCTGAATGGGGAAGAGATGGAAGCCAAACTCCGAAAAATTGCCGTTAAACCGATACCGGAGTGGGTAGCCAGCTACACGTCCATTCTCGGCGCGCCAACGTTGCGGGAGGCTGCTGCCGGATTCCTCCGGCGATTCCTTGCGGGTGTTAACCTCGATCCGGAGAAGCTGGCCATTGGCGCTGGTGCTGCTGCCGTCATCGAAATGACATCCCTGCTGCTCGGTGACCCGGGAGACGTGGTCGTTATCCCCGGCCCCGCCTACATGGCCTATACCCCCGACATCGGTAACAAAGCGGGGCTGGAACGCTACGACCTGTTCCACCTGGCTCCTTCAACTACCCCGGCACCCAGCGTTCCCGCCCCCGTTAAAACCACTTACGAACTCACCACCGCCGACCTCGACCGCGCCCACGCTGAGCTGGGTGATCGGTTCCGGATCCTCCTCCTCACCCAGCCGAATAATCCAACCGGCCAGGTATTTACCGAGGCACAGATCAGTACCTTCTTCGACTGGTGCGAAGCGCGGAAGATACACCTGATCATTAACGAAATTTACGCCCTGTCGCTGATCGATCAGGACCATGAAGACCTGATCGACGATTACGGCGAACGCGCCTCCTTTACTTCAGTACTTCGCTTCCTGGAGCAGAAAAAAAGCCCCTTTCTCCACTGGTGGTATGCCATCTCCAAGGATTTCGGACTTTCCGGCCTGCGGCTGGGCATGGCGTACACCCATAACGAAGATTTGCTGAAAGCCTGGGGTAACTTTGGCGCGCCATCGATGGCCTCTAACCACACCCAATGGTTGCTGCAGGAGATTTTTTCTGACCACGATTGGGTACAGCAATTTGTGGCTCAAAATACCCATCGGCTGACTAACAGCTATGCCACCGTGATCCGCACCCTGCGGGCAAACAATGTACCCTATGCTCCGGCAGCGGGTAGCCTCTTTGTGTGGTGTAATCTGGCCCACCTGATGACGGATTTGACCGAGGAAGCTGAGCTGGAGATTTGGCAAAAAATATACGACCAAACGGGGATTCTGCTCACTTCTCCCATCGGAATGGGCAGCCGGGAACGAGGCTGGTTCCGATTGGTGTATTCTTGTGTTTCTTATGCGGAGCTGGAGGTGGCGATGGAGCGGTTGGATGGATTTTTGGCGGGGTAAAAGCGGGACGCTGATCGGATAATCTGTTTAGAATTCTTGCATTTTTGGGAAGACCGCTCGTCCGACGAGTCAGCTCCTGCGTCGCGCCTCGGCCGAGGAGCGCTTCCTCGAAAGCCTCCTGATTTGAAATTCTAACTACCCAACATCAGACAAGCGGAGAAAACAACTGATTGACCGTACCTTCCCCACGTGAACTCCATCAAGGAACTATACCAAACTTATCAGGCTTACGATTTACTCGTAGACTCCCGCCGGCTGACCGATCCGGCGCGGACCCTTTTCTTTGCGCTGCCGGGGCAACGGGCAGACGGGCATGATTTTATCCCCAGGTTACTCGCTGCCGGCGTGGAACACTTTGTGGTGGCCGGGCATTATCAGGCGGGGTCGCAGGTGCAACAGGACGTTGAAAAAGAGCGGGGTGGGGGAGCGCCGGTATTTCATCGGGTAGCCGACCCGCTGGCGGTGTTGCAGGCACTCGCTGCGCATCACCGCCGCCAATTTGACGTTCCGGTGCTCGCCATTACCGGCAGCAACGGTAAAACGATCGTTAAAGATTGGTTGGTGCAGTTATTGAGCAATCGATTTAACGTTTGTGCCAGCCCGCGTTCGTTCAACTCCCAGATCGGGGTGCCACTATCTGTCTGGCGACTGCGGGCGGAGCACGACCTGGCGATCTTCGAGGCGGGGGTAAGTGAAACCGGAGAAATGGCGCGCTTGGCGGAGATCATCCGGCCCACCTGTGGCTTGTTTACCATGTTAGGCAGTGCACACGATGCCGGGTTCCCGGACCGTGCCACCAAGCACCAGGAAAAGATTAACCTGTTCAAAGGGGCCGAATGGGTGGCTGTTTCGGCCGATGATAACGACAGCATCCGGCTGCTGCGGATGGCCGACATTGATCCGCTGACCTTCCTTGGTATCGACGGCCGGTTACTCGAAGTGGAAGAGGTGCCACTGAAACTCAATTTTCCGGAATTACCCGGCATATACCTTGAGAATGCCTACGCCGCCGTAGCAGGGGCTTACGGACTGGGGCTGCCGCCTGAGCAAATTCGTCGCTATGTGGGCGGCCTGCGGCCGCTCTCCAACCGTCTGGAGCAACGGGAGGGACGTAATGGCGGTATCGTGATTAATGACAGCTACAGCAACGACCTTAGTGCCCTGGCGGCGGCCCTCGATTTCGCTGCTGCACAGAATCCTTTTTCCGGACTTACCCTGATTTTGGGGACTTTACAACCCGGCTCCTTTAACCTCCCCGGCACCGGCGTCCGCGCCGAAAATTCCGCTATCCTCCAATTACTTGAGGGAAGGGTTACGCGCCTGATCACCGTGGGGAAGTCCAATGTTGACTTACCCGCAGAGCGGCACTTTTCTACGCCCGAAGACCTGCTGACGGCTATTGAAAAGGGCTTGAATTTTAGTGCAGAGACCATTCTGGTCAAAGGCGCAAGTGTTGAACAGTTGGGGCGGGTGGCGGATGCTCTCAGCCGTAAGCAACATCAAACCCTGCTCCGGCTGGATCTCACGGCACTCCGGCACAATTTCCAAGTTTATCGACAGGGGGTTTCTGCCGGAATGATCGTTATGGTCAAGGCTTCCGCCTATGGCGGAGGGGCCTTGCCCGTGGCCCGGGCGCTGGCCGCCGCTGGTGCCGACTACCTGGCAGTGGCTTACCCCGACGAAGGGCGCTTACTACGGGAAGGCGGCGTAAAACTGCCCATCATGGTGCTGAACGCCGAGCCGGGAACTTTCTCCCGCTGCGCCACGGATGAACTTGAACCCGTCGTTCATCAGATTAGTGCCCTGCGCCGTGCGCACGCTTATGGCATGAAAGTCCATTTGGAATTAGATACCGGAATGGCACGACTGGGTTTTCAAACCACTGCTTTGGATGACTTGTTGGGGGAACTGGATCGGGAAGATTTCACCGGGACGATTGCTTCGATCTTTACGCACCTGGCGGCATCCGAAGATCCTGCGCATGATGCGTTTACGCTGCAGCAACTGAAAGATTTTGATGTGGCTTATGCTAAGATCTCAAAGAGGCTCCGCTCGGCACCTCCACGGCATGTCCTCAACTCCAATGGGATTTCCCGTTTCCCTGAACGGGCTTATGAAATGGTCCGGCTGGGTATTGGGTTGTACGGGATTGGAGACGCTACCCGCAGCGGGGAGCTGCGCCCCGCCCTTCAACTCCTGACGCACATTACCCGCGTGTATGACCGGTCGGCGGGAGATAGTGTAGGGTACAGCCGAAAGGGAAGACTTGACCGGCCGAGCCGGATTGCCATACTTCCACTCGGGTATGCAGACGGGCTACCCCGCCTGGCAGGAGAAGGTAAGTTTTCCGTCCGGATCGGGGAGCATCTTGCTCCCACCGTAGGAGCCGTCTGTATGGATATGACCACTATCGACGTAACGGACTTGCCAGGCCACGTAGCTGCCGGAACGGAAGTCGTGATTTTCGGCCCGAATCATTCCATTGAGTTGCTGGCCCGGGCTGCTCAAACGATCCCCTATGAAATACTGACGGGGATTGGAAGTAGGGTGCACCGCATTTATTCGCAAGATTAGGTAGCCGTATGCTTCGATTTAATGAGGCCGTTCGTCGATTTTAACCGTTAAATTAAGAGACATGCAGTAATTTAAACCGCGAATCGAGCCATTGTTGATCTTTTCAACCTTTCAATCTGGCGGAGTCAACATCATTCAACACTCCTTAATCTTCCAATTAAAACACACTAACATGTCGGATTTTTTCCTTCGCTCAAAACACTGGTTACTTTTTATCCCCATTGCACTTCCTACAATTCTAAGCTACGTTTTCCAAGGGATATACGGGGCTGAGTTACAGGAATGGTCCGCTGAGATGCAGGTTAATGGACCGGATATGGACTTTACCCCACCGAATCTTCACGATTATTCCGTCTACCTCTACGGTTATATTCTGGTTATGCTGCTCAGCGGATTGACACAGTTAGGCTGGTTATGGACAATGGGCAATGACCTGCACGACCGGGTTGCTGATGGCTTTAATCTGAAGCCTAAGACTTTTCAGATTACAATTGCCATTTCTGGGCTGTTTCTTTTGCTCACCGCTTTTAGCCTGCATCAGACATTCAACTGGATAGCAGACTCTTTGCCAGGGTGGGTAGAAAACGGGGGCCCAGATGATGAGGACCCCATGGCGTTGATAAAAACTGCGTTTACCTACTTTGCGGGCTTTATGTTGTTTGGTCTGATTACTTTTGGCTGCCAGATATACAACGTCATCTATGTAGGTAAGACCCTTAAGTCAATCGAGCTTGGCCGCCCGGCTAAAGGTGGTGAATTCGCCGGATATGCGATCCTCTCTTACTTGCTGATCATTGGTATTTGGATCATGCAGCCGAAAGTAAACCGGCTGATAGAGACTGGCCAAATGGAAGAGCCCCGGGAAGGAGTCTGGTAAAACGCTGTTTAGGTTGCAGGTTGCAGGTTGCAAGTTGCAGGTTACAAGTTGCAGGTTGCAGGATACGGCGGTACTAAAACGAAAGGATAACCAGTTAATAACTTTTGTCGTTGTGAACAGTTGTTTTTTGCCAACAGGAGGAGGTTAATGCCTGCTGATCGGTAACTTGCAACTCCTGCAACTCCTGCAAGGGAGCGCAGCGACCAACCTGTAACCTGTACAACTATGATTCACCTCGGAATAATTGAAGACGAACCCATTATGCTCGCCAGTGTCGAGGAGTGCTTTGAAGCCAGCCGCGACGTAGTGGTGGAAATGGCGGCAACCAGTGTGGAGGACTTCCTGGCGGGGCTGCCTGAGAACAGTCCGTTGAATACTCTTTTGCTGGACATCATGTTACCTGGGATGAATGGCATCGTGGGTATTCCCCGGTTACTTGACCGCTGGCCGGAGCTGGACATCATCATGCTGACCAATTCCGATGATTCCGATAACATTTTCCGCGCTTTACAGGCCGGTGCGTTTGGCTACATCTCCAAAAAAAGGATGAACCCCAACATCATCCGTGATGCGGTGTATACCGTCCACCGTGGAGGTTCTTACATGAGCCCGAGTATTGCCCGACAGGTGGTAGCTTATCACAACCAGCAGCGCATCAAGCGCAGTTCAGATCCAACTACTCAGCTTACTGCCCGCCAACTGGATATCGTTCAGGGACTGGTCGATAACCTCAGCTACCGGGAAATCGGAGAACGACTTGACATCAGCATCGAGACGGTCCGTGACCACATCAAGAACATTTACCGTAAGCTACGGGTGAACTCAAAGATGGAGGTAGTACAGAAAAAGATCAAAGGGGAAATTTAGGGATCACGATTCAGGGGGCAGGATTCAGTGGTCAGGATTCAAGGACCAGGATTCAGCTTGGAGGTGTTTCCAGGGAACCCTAAAGTCACACAAAGACAAAGGGCACAGAAAACGGAAAGCAGCTAGGTGCTTTTTGCGTTTTCTGTGCCCTTCGTTTTTCTATGTCTCAATGTTTCAACATTGCTTCGAGGCACTTTGCCTTGAGCCCTAAGTACTAAACCCTAAAGACTCTTATGCGCCTTAATCGCCGCAGTCAAACGAGGTAGTACCTCAAAGAGGTCACCAACTACACCGTAATCGGCCGCTTTGAAGAAGGGAGCTTCCGGATCTTTGTTGACGACCACAATGGTCTTGGAACTGTTGACTCCAGCCAGGTGCTGTATGGCGCCGGAAATGCCAGCGGCAATGTAGAGATTTGGTCGAATGGCAACGCCGGTTTGGCCAACGTGTTCGTGGTGAGGACGCCAGTTGACGTCGGCCACGGGGCGGCTACAGGCAGTAGTTGCTCCAAGGGCGTCAGCGAGGTCGGTGATGACCCCCCAGTTTTCCGGTCCCTTCAAGCCACGTCCGCCAGAGACGACAAGTTCAGCTTCGGGGAGCGGCGTTATGCCTTCGGCCCGCTTGGTTTCCAACACTTTTACTTTGGCAGAAGGTAAGTCGACGCTTAAAGTCTCGACGTCAACCGCGCTTCCAGATTCCTCTACGGGGATAGAGTTACCAGAAAGGCTGATGACTTTGTAGTCAGTCAGAATCTCCACATCAGCAAAAGCTTTACCGGAGAAAACGGTCTTGCGCACGGTGAGCTTATCACCGGATACTTCGGGGAGGCTGTTCACACCGGGCGCCGATCCGGCATCCAGGCGAGCGGCCAGGCGACCAGTAATGTTCTTTCCGGTACTGTTGTGCGAGAGTACGATGACTTTTGCATCAAGCGCTTTGGCCGCTCCTGCAATGGCAGCTGCGAATACGCCGCTGTCGAATCCGTTGCTAACGGCTATGTTATAAACTTTTGTGGCACCGAACCGTCCGAGATCACCGGCGTTTTCCACCGTGCCCAAAGTAAGAGCGACACAGGTGGTACCCAGCGCTTTTGCCGTCTTGGCACCGTAGGTAACTACTTCGTGCGCAGCTTTTTTGAATTTTCCGTTGGTAGCTTCCGCGAATACAAGAACCATGGAGTATAATTTTAGTCCGTTGATCTATTGGGCGGTTAGCCGCAGAGACCATTAGAGAGTTAGTTGATTTTGAGAGAAGGAGCGTTCCTTAAAAGTGATCTTTCTAGATCACCTTCGCCTCTTCGTGAAGCAGACGTACCAGCTCGGTCATGTCTTCCGGGTCTACCAGCTTTACCGCACTTTTTGCGGGAGGTAGCTCGTAGCTGGAAATGCTGGTTGTAGCGGTTGCCTCCACAGGGTCTATGACATTCAGGGGTTTACGCTTGGCCATCATGATACCGCGCATGTTCGGGATACGCTGTTCAGCCATACCTTTGGCTGCGCTGAGGGCAAACGGCGTACTTACTTCCACTACTTCAACACCGCCTTCGATGTCGCGGGTAACGGTGGCAGTCGTGCCATTCATTTCCAGGTGACTGGCTTCACCGACGTAGGCCATGTCGAGCAGCTCTGCAACCATAGCACCTACTTCGGAGCCGTTGTAATCAATGGTTTCTTTACCAAACAGGATCAGATCGTATCCTGCTGCCTGTGCAGCAATTTGCTTGGCAATGTAAAGGCTTCCTCCGCCTTCGGCATTCACCCGTATGGCATCATCCGCACCAATAGCGAGGCCTTTGCGAATAACGGCATCGTTTTCCGCTGGTCCGACATTTATGATGGTAACGGTACCACCACTGGCTTCCTTCAGCTCAAGGGCACGCACCAGGGCGTACCACTCGTCATAAGGATTCATGATGTAATTGACCCCACTACGGTCAAGGTCCGAATTATCAGCGGTTAGCTGAATCTTGGTGGTGGTTTCCGGCGTCTTGCTGACGCAGACAAGCATTTTCATAGGCTTGGATTAGATCGTTTTAAGCTGCCCTTTTGGGCGCGGTCGCAGGTACATGGCAAAGTTTTTATGAGCAAGGACTGATCAAAAAAATCCACTAACCCTATCCGCTAAGGCCCGCAAATATACTATTGTTATGGTGCTTCGGGAAAGACTTTAGCGAATTTTCGCTAGGATGATTCGGGCCTACCTTCTTTTTACACTAAAAAGTGGTGGACAATCAATGAAATCTTTGTCCGGTACTTCCGCCAGCTACTTCAACTGAAGACTACCCGAGGGGTCAGGCTGCATTCTCCCGATTCATAGTCACTTCGTACGATTTAAGTCGGAGAGCCTGGTTTTCGGCAACAGCATTAAGTACCTTGAGTTCTTCATTTAGTTGTTCCTTCTTTGTCGGATCTTCCCCGAAAAAGCGCCGCTTTCGGTTTATATCCAGAATGCGCTGAACGGTTTCGTTCAGGGCAATTTTAGTTTTTAGGTAACGATACTTGATGTTTCTCCTGGTACTCATAAGCTCTTGGGTCTTTTTGGTCAATAAACAATTGACGACAAGAAAATCAACTCCTAGCCCATTCTTTAGGGCGCTCTCAATAATCGCTTTAACGACGATGAAAACTACGTAATTATTGTCAAAAATGCAAGTTTTATCACAATTGAATTCGGAGCATTTGCGGTTTATTTGCCGTTCCACCCAAAGAACCTTTTGTCCTGCCTTT
This sequence comes from Neolewinella persica DSM 23188, assembly GCF_000373105.1. Taxonomy (GTDB): domain Bacteria; phylum Bacteroidota; class Bacteroidia; order Chitinophagales; family Saprospiraceae; genus Neolewinella; species Neolewinella persica. Next base: position 297,945 of record NZ_KB890436.1, read on the forward strand.
TAGTTGGCCCGTAATGTTTGTTATGATGAAAATCTGACGTACGCCGACGAACTTAGCCCGGTAGTTGCTCCTTGGTTTTCTTGACGAATTGACCTGGCAGAACACCAGGCTGAAGCGGTTGTCTCCGGGGGCTGCTCTTTAGTTGATTTTGCAAGTACGCCCGGTGCAGTTGGCTTTGCCGCCAGGAAGAAATCTCAGGTCAATTTAGTTTCCGACACTCCTGTTTATTACCCTGAGGCCTAGCCTCTGAACGGATTTCTGGCCGTCCAGGCCGGTGCGGTATAAACCGCCGGAGTAAAAATGGGAATCAGCCGGTTCAACCAGCCATAACGCGCTTTGATGAATACGGCAAAATCTGTTGCCTCTGCACCTATAGAACTCTTAATTTCTAATGCCGTGCGACCATAATCGAGCGTGGAAAAGCCACCGTTGATGGCATCGTCTAAAAGATCGAATAACATGTTATGATAAAGGTGGTGGCTTTGCTTATAGGCATCCTCGAGGCCGAGAAAGTGGGCATGATAAACTTTATCATTGGGGATGGCAGAAATAAAGCCAATTAGGGAGCCTTCCTCATTAAAGTAGCCATGGAGGCAGGAGTCATCACTTTTCAGAACCACCTTGTTTTGTTCTGAGTAGCCCCCCGGGTAAACGGAGAGTAACGCCCGCAACTTGTCTTTCGATTGGCAAGCCTGGGCCAGCCAGGGGAAATAGTCCGGCTGTAGATCAATGGCATTAAAATCTGCGCCCTGGCAGATCTGCTGATAGAGCGCATAAAGCCGATCTTTGTAGCTTATTACTTCTCCTACGGATAGCCGGCGCCGAGTGATGCCTTCGAGTTTGCCTCTTGCCCTACGGTAGCGGACGCGGTATTTGCTGGTCAGGCTGGCAAGGTAATCTTCGGTGGTATGCCATTCCGCATCGAGGTTCATCGTCATGGCCGGGTCAACGGGCAGTAGATAGTGGCCCTGAGCCTGTAACTCACGGGTAGCGGGGTGGAGGGTTGGGTAAAGGTCTTTAAGCAAGAAAGCCAGGTACCCGGACCGGCAACGCATCAGTGTTTCGGCAATGGCAGGTAAGAGTTCGGCAGCTTCTGTGGCCGGCAGCCGATGTAGGCCATCTTGGCAAAATGGGCCGGAGGTGAGGAACTGGCCAAGGCAAAGCACCTTAAACGAGAAGGGGCTGAGGAGCAGCCGACGTAGGTCATAAGAGGAAGTTACCCCTTTTGCTTCATTACTTACGTGATCTGCAGCCCGGAAGGTAAAGGTCTGTGCCGTGAGTAAAATCTGATGCCCGTTCAGGGTGTTTTTTAATAGTATGGCTTCTGTCTGAATGCCCTGAGGCTGGTCAGCAAGAAAGGTGAAGAGCTTTCTGCTGAGCCAAAAGTCATCACTACGATTTGCGGATGGCCAGGCTTCTTCGATTTCTTCAGAAGTACTACAGCAAACCAATTGCCAGTGCTCATGCCCTTTGACCGAAATTCCCCGAGTAGGGATTGCTTCGGTTCGGGAGGGACAACAAAGTGGCAGGAAGGCAATTGACATAATACAGTTCAGACGGTGATGACCGAATTATGTAACGTGTGAACCTGAAAATAGATGGGGAATTGACGTTAATTTCGGCGCCTGCCCCTGCTGGCCCTGTTCCTTAGCCGTAAAGTAACCCTATTGGTCCGTCTTCGTCCTGACTTGCGAAGAAGCAAAGGCTGATCAGAAGATAAAGTGGTAGGTTTTTTAATTTTTTCATGTTTTACAGGCGTTGTTATCCGGGAGAAGCGTTGGCGAATCTTAATATGTTATATCTTTCGGACTATTCATTACTCGTCTCCCTATTATGATCAAAAGCATTCTTGTTCCCATAGATTTCAGTAGCGGCAGCGCTGCTGCCCTTCGCTACGCTGAAGAATTTGCCGCTACCGTTAATGCGGGCAACGTCAAAGTTGTCCATGTCTTTACGCCGCAGACGGCGAGCGGTGACGCCGTTGTCATGCCCCCTATGGGGGAATTAATGGAACAACGGGATACGGCAATGGTCAAATTTCTTGCCGGTATTCCATCTATTGAAGGGGTTACACGAACTTCGGAATTGCTCCTTGGCTTTGCCGCCGATAAAATCATCAAACAAAGCGAGGATTTTGACCTCATCATTATGGGGGCGACCGGTGAAACCGACTTGTTGGAAGAGGTATTCGGTAGTGTGTCTTCGGCTGTAGCAGGTAGAGCTGAATGTCCGGTCCTATTGGTGCCAGGGAAGGCCAAATTTCGCCCGTTTGACCATATTCTCTACGCCAGCAACAGCCTTTCGCTCAGCCGGCGTGCTGTTTTGGAATTCATGGACTTCAACGACCTATTCAACGCAAGGGTACACTTTGTCCACGTTAACGATGAGGAAGGCCTGCACGAGGGGCAGCGAGAACGCCTCTTCGCACCGCTGTTTAATAATCCCGAACCTGAATTCGCTTTCGAGATCAAAGAAGTAACCGCGGAGTCGGTGCAGGATGGCTTGATAGATTACCTCAAAACACATAAGATAGAACTTGCGGTGATGGTGACCAAACAGCGGGGGTTCTGGAGCAAATTGTTCCACCGTAGTGAGGTGCGCCAAATGGTTTTGCACCCGGAAACACCGATGCTGATCCTGCATTTGGAAGAGTAGAAAGTCAAAGAGTCAAGTAGCCAAAGCGTCGTACTGGACTGCTTGACTCTTTGATTGCCTGACGCTCTGACTAATAAGGCGCGACCGCAGGTGCAAAGTAAATTTTAAGGAGCAAGCCTCCCCGGACGAAGTGCCCTCCGGGCACGAGTGTAGCGCCTCGCTCCGTGTGCGCGACGAGCGGTACTTGCCGCAGCTCCTTCCTCCCTTATCCCTTCCGCTCTTTATCTTGACAACGTCGCGCCGCCGGAGGTAAATGGCACCGTTAGGTTGCGGAGCGACCTTTCTCCAGCCTAAGGTAAGCAAGCGAAGCGCTGCGAACGTCACCTGCTGCTGCTCATTCTATTATTCTCCCATTCTATTATTCTCTCTCCTTATCTTCGTGCCACCAAATTAAGTATCATGCCCACCACCACGAATAAAAAGTCATTTACCACCAAGGCGGATTTTCACCAGTCTTCCAGCCCGGATCGTTTTCAGCACCACGACTATATGGGCGTGGATGACCTGCTGACCGACGAACACAAGATGGCGCGTGACGCTGTCCGCGACTGGGTAAAGGCAGAAGTGAGTCCAATTATCGACGATGCTGCCATGCGCGGCGTTTGCCCGACGCACCTGTTTAAAGGCCTGGCCGAAATTGGGGCCTTTGGCCCCAGCCTCCCCGTGGAGTACGGCGGTGGCGGAATGGATGAAATCGCCTACGGCGTCATTATGCAGGAACTGGAACGTTGCGATTCCGGCTTGCGTTCCATGGCTTCCGTACAGGGTAGCCTGGTGATGTATCCGATCTACAAGTATGCCACAGAGGAGCAAAAAATGAAGTACTTACCCAAACTTGGCAGCGGGGAGTTCATCGGCTGCTTCGGCCTTACGGAACCTGACTCGGGTTCTGACCCCGGAAGTATGACGACCAACATCAAGGACGCTGGAGACCACTACCTGCTTAATGGCGCAAAGATGTGGATCACCAATAGCCCGGTAGCTGACGTTGCCGTCGTTTGGGCCCGCGATGAAGACAATAAGATTCGCGGCATGGTCGTCGAATCTCAGTGGGAAGGCTTTAGCGCTCCGGAGATCAAAGGAAAGTGGAGCCTGCGGGCGTCCGTAACCGGGGAACTGGTATTTGACAACGTCAAAGTACCCAAGGAAAACGTATTTCCGGACATCAAGAGCCTTCGTGGCCCGCTCAGCTGCCTGAGCAAAGCACGCTACGGTATTGCCTGGGGCGCCATCGGTGCGGCGCTAGACTGCTACGACTCGGCCCTGCGGTATAGCCAGGAACGGACCCAATTCGGTAAGCCGATCGGCCAGTTCCAGCTGACGCAAAAGAAATTGGCGGAGATGATCACCGAGATATCCAAAGCCCAACTCCTTGCGTGGCGCATCGGCACCCTTGCCAACCGGGGTGAAGCTACTCCCGCCCAAATCAGTATGGGTAAGCGCAACAACGTAAACATGGCGCTGGAGATCGCGCGCGAAGCGCGCCAGATTCACGGCGGTATGGGCATCACTGACGAATACCCGATCATGCGCCACATGGCCAACCTGGAATCCGTGATTACCTACGAAGGTACGCATGACATCCACCTGCTGATTACGGGGATGGACGTTACTGGGTTTAATGGGTTTGCTTAAGGGAATAACTTCCTCGAAACGCTTAGAAGAAGGCCTTGACATCGTACTTGATGTTGAGGCCTTCTTGTTCAAATTCAACGATGTATCGCCCAATCTCCCAGTAAGCCAGGAGAAGTTCACGATTGACGGAGGTAATGGCAGCGGCTCGGCCAGCTTGATAGCGGGTTCCAATACGGCTGAGGAGAGAGGTGTACTGGCGATCAAAAGTAAGCGGTGGGGTGGGCATAATTGTATGGTTTATGCCTTAAATGTAGTGTGTTAAGCGTTAAAAATAATATTTGTTTGTTTATATGATAAAACAAACAGTAGCTTTGATTTCGGGCTAAGCAGCAATCAAAAAAATTGCTCTTTTTACCTCTCTCTGCACCTGCGTCCGCGCCCAAAAATGCTATCGCACCAAGAGGTAGGCCAGCACCAATATCCCCACATATGCCCCAAACCAGCGGTAATCCGTGTACCTGACAGAAGGTATTCCCGTTCGGTATTTGAGGTAGGCCATCAGGCAAAGCTTATCGACTAAATAAGCAATGACCGTGGCCCAGATGATGCCCAGGAGGCCGAAGTATGGCACGAGAAGGATGCTGAGTACGACATTAATGACCAATTCCAGGAATCCGAATACCATTAACAACCGGGTGTGGCCCATGGCCGTTAGTACAGGGACAGGGAAAAGTAACCTGCTGACGACGACGAACAGGTAGGCCTGAAACAGTGGTAGGCTCTCCGAAAATAATTCGGTAAACACTAACGTCCACCACCAGGGAGAAGTCATCATGAGAAGGATGGCCCCGCCGAAAATCCAATGGAAAAGACGGCGGGAACTTGCCTTCAGTAAGTCGAGGCCGGCCGACGTGTCTTCCGTTAGTCGGGGCAAAACGACTACCATAGCGCCATTGGTGATGGCCGCGAGTAAAGGCAATTCGCGTGCGCCGTAGCGGAAAGTGGCGAAGATAGACTCGTCTCCCTCATACCAGTAATTGACAAACCAGGGGTCGAAGGCGGTCACCAGGGCGCCTACAGTGGCGTAGGCGATCAGGGGCCAGGAGGTGCTGAGCCAGGGTTTATAGACGGCTTGCAGCCTCGATAGACGCGCTTTGCGCTCGGTAGAGGATAGAGGGTAGGCTGCCGCAAGATGTTGCTCGCTTCGTTTGTACGGAGATGACTTTTTCCAATGATCCACCGCAACCCAGCCAAGGATAACGAGGCCTTTAACGGCCGAAAATACGGCCAGGATGAACAGTGCATGTGCCAGCCCGGCACCGTAATACAGCGGAATAACTAGCGCCAGGGTAAAACCGAGTGCGGAGAGCCCGCCAAATATGGCCAGTCCAAGTGCGTTGCCGCGCACCGTGAGGACTTGTTCGAAGAAAAGCCCGGGCCACTGGGTAAGCAGGAAAAGGAAAAAGTACCACCAGCCTTGTGGTGCATCACCTAGCCGAAGGAGGCGAAACAATGGGGCATGGAGCCCCGCGGCAACGGCCAGAAGTATTCCGGAAAATACCGCAACCCCAACAATGGCCAGACGGGAAAACAAGGCTGCCTCCGCCGGCCTGGTCAGCCTGATGCGAACGAGGTAGCCCTGCAGCAGGCCCGTCAACCAGCCGAAGCCGAGAATATAACCGATGTAGAGTAAGCCTTCCCATTCCCCAATAACTTCCCGGTCAACCCCGAGACGGGGTAAGGCCAGGGCTACCAGGATGATCGCACCCTGGCGGGCGGCCTGGGCGAACTGGCCGGCGCGGATTAGGGAGGAGTTGGTGTTCAGTGGTCAGTATTTAGGATTCAGAGAAAAGGGATCAACAAATCAATTGAATCGCAAAGATATTGGTTTAGCAAACTCCCCTGACGTCTGAATCCTAGATACTATATCCTGATCTCTGAAAGCTGAGACCTGGACACTAAATCTCTTCCGTATGATGCGTAAGCTCCATACCGAAGGATTTCATCTCTTCCAGTACGGGTTCGTAAACTTCCTTCATTGTTGGGATGTGAACGCCGGTAGCCTTGATCTGTCCCTGGCTGATCAGGCGGACAAAGATGCCCATGGGTAGACCGACCAGGCGTGCCATGGCGGTATCTGTGGCGTCTTCCCCTTTCATGGTGAGGTTGCTGATGTCCCGGTAAGTTTTTCCGTCCAGTTCGTAGTCTATCTGGTGTTGCATCACGATCAGGTCCTTGTCTGAAGGAGACAGTTTCCATTTGTCGAGGAGTAGGTTTTCCAGGATAAGCGCCGGGGTGGCATCGCGCAGTTTGATTTTCTTTTTCCGGAAGAGACCGAGCCAGGTGAGGCGGTTCATTACATCCCCAGCCGGATCGATTTGGAGTAACTGGGCAATCCGGTCTTTTACGGAACCTGGGCCGGAAGGGGCTAAGGCTTCCATCAACTCATGATAAGTGATCTTAGCGCTGTCGAGGATGGGGAAATCGGCATTCGTGAGGCCAATACGGATGAGTGCATGCCAGGCTGCCGCAAAGCCTGGGTAGCGCAGGGTGCCACGTAGAATGGTCGGGATATCGTCTAATCCATACTGTTTGCGATACAGCAAACTATCTCTGTTGGCGTAAGCTTCGAATTTACCGTATCCCGGTACTTCAATGTGCCAGAGTGTTTTGAAAAGTCGCTGGTAAGGGATGAACTTTAGTTTTTCGTTCTCCAGGTACTGTGCGGTACCCTGACCGGCGAGGACGACGTTACGAGGATTCCAGGTAAATTTGTAGCCCCAGGGGTTGTCGTTACTTTCCGGAGCAATCAGCCCCCCAGTAAAGGATCTGAAGGCGATAATCTTGCCTCCTTTTTTCCGGATGAGGTTTAGGCGCTGCATGGCCGTCATATGGTCAATGCCGGGATCTAGCCCCATTTCTCCCATGAAGATCAGCTCCCGGTCCCGGGCTTCATCTCCCAGGCGAAAAAGCTCCTGGGATACGTAGCTAGCGGTAACGAGGTGTTTCTTCAGGCGAATACAATCCTGGGCAACCTCGATGTGCAAGTGCGCGGGTAGCAGTGAAATGACAATATCTGCCCGACCGATGAGGTCTCGGCGATCATTGGTTTTAGTTACATCGAGCCACGCGGCGTTGCCGCGGGGGTGGCCGCCAATCCTGGCCGCAGCGGCCGCGGGGTTTGCGTCGGCGACCGTAATACTCCAGCCGAACTCCTCGCTTTTGTCGAGGGTGTACTTAATAAGGGCTGAGGAGGAACGGCCGGCGCCGATTATCAGGATTCTGGATGACATTCGTGGTGGTGGTTATTATTGGCTATCGCAAATGTAAGACGCAACGTCCACCTTTTCGTCCTTGTCAGTAAATCAACCTACCCAACCCGAAGAAACCCCTTCCAACCGTACGGTACTCTTTGGGGCTGGCTACGGCGGTCCTTCGGGGCATGGCTCTAGAAAACGCTTCGGTTTTTCACCAAACGATTATTGTCTGCACGTAATGATTGAAAAAACTTCTGTGGTTGGTCAGACAGGAACTTCGCCCACTACCGAAATCTTTAAAAAAAACAATCCCCGCAACCTATTGGATTGCGAGGACCGGGAAGGAGGTTGGTACGTTATTTAATCTTTAATCGTAATGATGACGACACCGTTTTTACCATCCTGACCATATTTTGAAATAGCGGATTCGCCTTTAAGAACATTTACACTGGCAATTTTTTCCGGGTCCAGATGCTCCATCGAGGTAACGTACGAAATGTCTCCCTTACTGTTGACAAGGACGAAGAGGGGCTGTACGCCACCGGCTTTATCACCATTTACCTTTAAAACCATGCGTGGATTCTCGTTGATCGCGGCAATATGGAAAGTGGGGGTATTCACATCGGCTTCGGTACGCAGACTCTTTAATGTCTTTTGCTGATCTGCAGTCAACACATTTTTAATGTCGATCATCATGCCCAGTCGAACACGCTTCAGGCGGTCCTCCAAAGCCGTTACTTTTTCCATTTTCGTAATGGCTCCGGGCTTGTCAATTTTTGTATTGGCCAAGGCTTTATTTAGGTCGTTTAAAGCAGCATCCAGGTCCCACTTCAGGCTGTTGAAATCTCCGATCTGTGAAGCGTAAGCAGTTTTTATTTTTTCAGCTTGAGCGTCTGAAAGATTAAGGTCCGTACGGTACTTCATTACGAGGTCTGCAGAGAACAGCTCTTCTTTGAAGACGTCTTGTGCGGTTAAGCCAATGCTGAAGCACAAAAGGAAGAGTAGATTGAAAATGGTTTTCATAATTGTAGTTGTTTTAAAGAGGTTTTATTAGAAATCGGCAATTAGTGATGCCGAAGGTGATTCCCAGGTGGACACGGGATCCGTAATGGATAGAAGAGATTCTGTGCCGGGGTCTTCGCTGGCCTCCAACGAAATGACGAGCACATTGGTAGGAGATGTCGCTGCAGTCGCATCCGGGCTGGGTCGGTAAAGCAGGAACAGTAACAAGATGGTTGCTGCAGCTCCCAGGGGAGTGGCCAACTGCCAGATTTTTATCCTTGGCTTACGTCTAGGAAGCCCGGTAAAAAGAGGAGCAGCTGTTTGTTCATCTTCCGCACGGAGTTCCGAAAAAAAATCCCTGAGGTCATCTTCTTGAGGTGTCATACGCTTTCCTTTTTTAGCAGAGTTCTTAATGCGTCTTTGCCCCGGCTGTAGTGGGTGCGGACGGTGCCGATGTGCAGTTCCATCACATCTGCCACCTCGCTGAGGCTCATGTCGTGGTAAAATGTGAGTAGCAATACGCGCTGCTGTTGTTCCGGCAGCCGGGCCAGCAGGCGTCGGTAATCCAGAGTACTTTCTCCACTATCCTGTTCTTCGGCGAGAACCGGGAGTTGGTCTAATGCAGCAAAGCGAACCCGCTTTTTTAAATAGTCCAAAGCGGTATAACGAATCACGGCAAACAACCAGGTTTTGAAAGCGGACCGCTCATTGAACCGGGCTTTTCCTTCCGCAATCTTCAAATAGGTCATTTGTAGTACCTCTTCTGCATCATGGTGGTTGTAACGACAGCACTGGCTCGCCCATCGGAAGGCATCTTCATGATGCGCTTGCATAAGTTGTTCGAGCCGGTTTTTTGTCATCTGTACCGGTTAGTCTGGTGAAAGAGTGGTTTGTATGACAGGAGGTAAAAGTTTTTTTTAAATAGGCAGGAAAATTTATCTAAGACCCACCCTACGGCCCACTTGATGAGGCCTCTGGCCTTGACGTGTAGCAACCAGATGAGAGAGACCTTGTCGTACTTCTACATATTTACGACAGCCGTCACTCGCGCCCGGAGGCGTTCCGCGCACTTGCAACACCTGCAACGGGAGCGAAGCGACCTCTGCAACGGGAGCGAAGCGACCTCTGCAACGGGAGCGAAGCGACCTCCGCAACGGGAGCGAAGCGACTCCGCAACGGGAGCGAAGCGACTCCGCAACAGGAGCGAAGCGACTCCGCAACACCTGCAACTCTTACAACAAAACATGAGTCATCCCGAATTTTGGCGATGACAAAAAATTAGGCCTTTTGTGTATTTTCGAGGAGTTCTCACACTTCAAGAAAAACTCAAAAGGCCTATGTTTTTAAAGTTACTGCAAGATAAAGCAACTACTCCAATAAAGCGAAAAGCAGGTCCATTTCTCCTTCGTCAAGTAGATCGTTACACCCGTCAGGTAAGGGTAGATTTGGATGCTGCTATTGATAAGCGACTGGTGGGGACTTTTTTCAACCTATTCGTCATCATTC
>NZ_KB890437.1 GCF_000373105.1 Neolewinella persica DSM 23188
AAAACCCAGTCGCTGAGCGTATCAACGGCATCTTGAAGACCGAGTTGTTACAGGACGGCTACCCTACTCATGAAGAAGCTCTCGAAGCCGTAGCGGAGGCTATCCGCATCTATAATGAAGAACGGCCGCATCGCTCCGTCGACATGATGACGCCGCTACAAGCTCACAAAATGATGGGGCCGATGCCGAAACGGTGGCGGAAAAATAGTCGGAGAGAAAAATCTTCTAAAAAGCGGCAGAAATCCCAACAGGATCTAAATGTTAAAAGTGTAGAGCTATTTTAGTGTATAACCCGGAATTTTGCCGTGAAATAGCTCTACACTATTGTCACGACAACGGGCTGTTTTAGCCTTGTTTCTCACTTAGAAAGGAGATGATAAGAGCGACTTTAAATCAAACAACCAATGTTATTTAAGGACGGAAAATCGTATCTTGTGCTAAATTGTTTTAGCATGGCTAAGAAAGAAGAAGAGCTGATCGTAGAAGGCCGTAAGATCAAATTTGACAATGGCTATATGTCCCTCACTGACATAGCGTTGCTAAAGGTATGCTGAAGGGTAAAACTTACCCACATCGACTGGCTGTCCTATTTTTGGCGCAAGACAAAAGTAACAGTAGCGCAGATCAACAAATTTTATCTTTAACTGGAGTACAGGGGGTGCACTTCAACCTGGCTGATCAGCGTACTGCGGGGGTGGAACATTTTAGTGACTACTGTAAACCAGGAATGCATGCTGGTATTTTGGTTTACTCAGCCCATAAAGATTTAGAGCCTATTGGCGTGTCTGCCTATCAGGAGATCCGACTCCTTAATGCACTTGATGAAAGTCTCCGCAAAGACAAAAGCTACTTGCCCCCCGAGTTACGTGGAAGGAACGATTAATGTCAATATTCATGAGGAGTACTTTGATGAAAAGTTGGCGATATTGGTTGTTGCCTTAGAAAGGTAACGCCGGGTTTTTCAAGGGGTTACCGGTAGCCGTAAGCAATTTAGCTGGGTCCTTTTAGCGGCGGACGAAGGCGAGCATACGGTTGGTAGCCAGGGGGTGATTGATCATTTTTTGGCCGGAAATAATCTGTTTAGTGCTCAGTAGCGATGAAGATTGAAGGATTTTCGTTGCCGAATCAGCGAGGGGTTCCTTCTACCCTGCTCCTTTTAACTTATCTCTGCATCCCGCGTCCGCGCCCAAACTACTCAAGTGCCAAGTGGCGATAGTGAGGATTCCCCTTACGGTTGGAAAAAGTGGACGAGATAGATGTACAATTACTAAGCCGTTAAGCTGCTCGATGGTAAGATACCGCCCTACCCTGCCGCTAATCTGCCAAGCAAACGATATCCGCCCCAAAGGCGACCTTTTGCTGCTGCTGGAAGGCGTTCAGGAAATGATAGATTCGCTGGCAAGCGATGGCAGCGGCCAGGGCGTTGTGGGTACTGGGGAGTGCTTCGCCAAAAAGCTGGGGATAGATGGTGGAGAGCTGGGTATTGGCGGACGTTGCTGGTTGGCCGAGGTAGCGGAAGTAATCGGCGGAGAGCTGCTGGGTGCAGATAGCGGCGCGGGTCCCCCCATCGAAGCCGAATTGTGGTGGGGAAAGCATGGTAACGATTTCCTGCCGGCCGGCACGCCGGGCTTCGGCGATGATGGTGGCAATGGCGAAAGCGGCGTGATGACTGACGATTAACTCTGCACGGGCCAACTGGGTGCTTAGTGTATCGAATGCCTGTCGGGTGTCAATTGCTTGGTGGGTGGCGGGAGGAAACAGGAGGTGGCAGTCTTGCCATTGGTCTGCAACGACCAGCCGCGAGCCGATCTGTACGAGGTGATCTTCTTCCGGGTTGCGACCAGTCGTCGCCACACCTAAAAATAGGAACGTACGCATATGGTGTGGATAGAGAAGGTGTGTAAATCGGTTGCTGCGTGATGGGTTTACGCAGTCAGAATACTTAAGGCGGGCAGGGCGGAGGTAGTCTTTACAGCGCGATAATAACGGATCACGTTATGGTGAAAGCCGACGATGATTACGGCAGGAATCGGTCGATTATCCAGGAGGGCGTCTTGCACAACGGAGCGAAATAGCTTAGCGGGAAGTTGGTCCAGTAGAAGTTGCCGTTCAGTGGTCATACCCGAAAGATAACGGATATGGATGACTTTTGTATATACAGAAGTAAAAAAATGGACGTTAGCAGCCCTGAAAGGGAGGAAATTCACAAAAATAGTGTCACAACAGCTAAATAACTCTTTTTGCGGCGCGAGCAGATTAGGTGATTAGCTAACACAGAAGCATCTCCTTGTTGAGGATCAGGAAGTTGGCCCATCTGGATTGTAGCGTTGCTGGAGGAGCTCAACAATGATGCTGGTGACGCTACGATCTTTTTCGGCGGCCTCTACGCGTAGTTTTTCTAGCAGCTTACTTGGTAAGCGCATGTTAACGGCGATACGATGGTCTTTGGTGGGCCGGCCAAGTTTCTTCTTGGAGCTAGTCTTATCTTCTTTAGACATTGGGTGCTGTTAGTTATAAATTGTAGTGGGGTGGCACAAAAAGGGGACTAGCCTAAAAGCAACTTATAGGCTATAGAGCTAAAAAAAGGGGTGACAAAGTGAAATTTCAGTTAGTGTTATTATACCTCAAAAGTAAGAAATTAAACGGGGGGAAGGGTGGGATTGGTGTTAAATATTCCTATACTTTGTGTAGACAAAGTATGCCATCAGTTACTCACCCTCCACGGTAAGGGTCACAAACATATCAAGACAGTCTTGTAGGTTATTCGTACAAAAAGTTGTATCTTCGGGACATCTATAAAGTTTTTCCCGCGCGGCGTTTCCTGATGGAGATGTCGCGCTTTTTGGTGGTGATAATGCTAAAATCAAAACCCGCGAATTAACTGCGCTGCTCCTTCGGGGTCGCGGGTTTTAAAACCCAGGCTCAGGGTCATCTAGCCCGCTATGGTCACGGCTTCTACCCGTGGTTTGAGCAGAAAATCTACCGCCCGCTGCGCCGACGTAGCCGCCTGAAACAGGAACTTCTTATCCTTGCGCAGGTGCCCGAGGTACCCCTCCAGATAGGCGGCGGAGTTCTCCTGCAGCGGCTGGCTGTTGATGCCGGCGATTTGGCAAAGATAGGCGGCACCGAGCTCGGCGATGAGTTCTTCCAGGGCGTGGGGAGCGGAGCCCGCTTTACGTTCCTTGCCGGGCAGGGTGATACCGGGGCGGTTGAGCCTTCCGGCGCTTCCGGTGGCGTGGATCATTTCGTGGAAGAGGGTCTTATAGTACGCTTCTGGCGAATGAAAGCGAGGAAGTGGGGGCATGTTGATGCGGTCCTTTTTGGGGACGTAGTGGGCGCTGTTAAGGTCTTCGTGTAGTACTTCGGGCATACCCTGGAAAGTGGCCACGAAGTCATCACACCGCTGAATTGGCCTGCTGGGTTTATCGCTGATCTCCGGAATTTTAAAATCGATGCCGTCAATGTCGGCGACGTTGAACAGGTAAAACGAGCGGGGCATGGGGATGGTGTGGACGTCGTCGCCGGCGGCCTGCCGATCGGCGACGCGCTCGGGCTTGATGCTCTTCCCGTCGGCGTCCTTATATAAGGTCTTGAAAAAGTAGACCGGTTCTGCCTTGGCACCTTTCCGGACCTGTCCGCCCATCGCCTGGGCTTGTTTGTAGGTCATGTATAGCGGAATGTCGAAAGCCGGCAGGAAATTGAGCAGGAAAGCGTTGATGCCGGTATAGGTGTGGCCATTGCTGTAATTGCTGGCCAGTCCGTACTGGTTCCAGGCACGTTGCCAGGGGGCGACGCCGGATTCGAGCAGGGCGATGAGTTTGTTGGTGACGACCTGATACAGGTCGGGCTTTACGCGGGTGGTACGTTGCATGATAAAGAAGTAAAGGGTGAAGGAATAAGGGGCGCGGACGCTGGTGCAGTAGGAGGATTAAGGAGCAAGTTTTTGGCTCCCCTACCCTGCTGGTCATATCAATAAAGCGGGGAAAAGGCGGGGACGGGTCATGACCTACCCGCCCCCGCGGAACACATTTGCGACCTTATGTAAAGGCAGCACGCAGAATCATTATAAGAAAATTCTGGATGAGTATTACAAGCAATCTCGCCGCTGTAAAACACCGGGTTCGCGAACGGCGGCGGAGCGGCTGAAAGTCGTGTTACGCATCAACTTTTCGGCTGTATAGGCATCTAGTTCGGTGAACCTGGTGCCGGTGATCAAGAGCGGGCCGGAAGGGCGAAGTTTCCAGCCGGGCAAGGTTGTACGGTGGGTGGCCTTCTCCCAATCCTGCGGTGTAGCGTAGACCCGGTACCCGTTGACCTCCTGGAAGGTGGTGCTTTGGATCGGGAAGACGGACTTAATGCCGGTGGCGGTGGCGCGGATGAACGCGCGCTTCATGGTACCGGCAGCGGGATCGATGACCAGGACGGCGATGGTGGGGAACGGGCGGCGGGGGTAGGCCCGGCGATTCCCCCCGGCGGCCGTCCGCCAGGGGGAAATCTCGCCAAATAGGCTTAGCTGATTGCTATGCTGCTTCACTCGTTTCTACTTGGGGCGCGTGATCGAATAAGGCGGGGTAACCATAGCCGGCCATCAGGCTGATGGTATCCGGATGGGTGATGGTATCCTCCCGGTAAATGGCGGGGAGCACGGCGCGGATTTCTTCGGACTTTTCCCGGGCGCCTTCAGGGAGTAGGTCGAAGAGGAAGTCGGCCACGTAATAGGGGCCGTGCTTGGGGTGGCTGCGGGGTAAGGGGCGGACGGTCAGTACGCAATCCCACAAACTCAGCCCCTCGTAAATGAGGTCGCGCATCATGGCCTTTTTGAGGCGGTCGACGCTGGACGAGTGGAAGGAAAGGACGCAAAGGTGGCCGGACTGGTTGAGGAAAAAGCATTCGAACCAGTCGCGGATTTCGGTGCCGAATAGCGCAGCCTTGAAGATGCGGAAGGCCAGCGGGATAAGGGAGAAGGTGCCGCCGTCTTTGGTGATGGCTTCCTGGTCTTCGTAGTTGAGGGTCCCGGATTTAGCGTTGAAACGGTAGTTGCGGGGAAGGCCCTTGTGGTAGGTGATGCGTTCAGGGAGGGCCTTAGCGAAGGATTCCGGATTGGCGAGTGGGGGAAATTTAGTTGTCATGGCAAGATTATTGTTTGGTGGATGTGCTCGCCCTATCCGCGCTGGGCAGAGGTTTAAGGGAAAGCGGTGAGGAAATGGTGAGGAGGAAGGCGGGCGAGGGCGAACCCCACCCGCTCAGTTATTGGTATTGCTTTGCGATGTCTTCGACCCACTGGATATCCTGGTCGGAAACTTCGGGCTCCCCTACGAGGTCGGAGCCATCCATGTCCTGGCGCCAGCCGTGGTACTGGGGCGGGGTGCGACCGTTGCCGTAGACAAAATCAAGGTCTTCCTTTATTTCCCGGGAGGTGGCGTGGCTTTGATCGTCGCCTCCATAAATTTCGGCCTCGAGCCATTCGGTCAGGCGCTGCTCGAAATTGGTATTACACTGCTCGTCGGGGCAGTCGAAAAAATTGGGCATGAGCTCCAGGGCCAGCACCTCGCGCAGTTGCTCGGCGGTCGTGCCTTCGGGCGTCATGATGGTGATGAAATACTCGTTGGTATGTGCAATGACCGCAAAGCCCTGGGGGAGTACTTCGGGAAAGCCCAGCGGGGACGTGGTAAGGGCGGCGAAGATGCCGTTGTCGGCATCGGCGGGTAGGACCTCGGTGGCTTTGATGAAATCCGCCAAAACGACCTCGATGAGGAAGCGGCGGGGGGCCAGGCCGCGCCAGATGTCGAACCCGGGCAGACGGGTGGCCGTCGCGAGTAGCGATGCTAAAGAAGACATGAGTAAGTTTTTGAACTTTCGACTAAAATCGGCGTGCGGTAAAACCAGATAAAAACGAAAGTTGATCTATAAAATTTAATCCAAAATAAGGAGCTAAACTATTGGCTTTCAGCCCCTTACCGCCTTACTAAGATACGCATTTTTGTATATGCACGCAAGATTTAAAACAAATAATTTAAACTATTTATTACTTTGTTTTTCAACACTCTACCGGCAAAAACCAGCTTTCGATACCGGCTTTACCTGGCGTTTACTTCGCACGGCATCGGCTTGCTAGCACCTAAGTTTTAAGCAGGGCCCAAAGCTTCGCAGCCCAGAAAGCAAATCTCCCTAGCCTCAACTTTATGGCACCTGGATTTTAAGCAACGCTCAAAGCCAAGTAAGCCGAAAGGCAAGGCCCCCGGATGCCGACGCCCTGAAGCACCCTAAAGCCCAGAACGCGGAGCCCCGGACCCCGAAGGCCCGGACGCAGGGCGCGCCGCTGCCGCCCGGGACCACGGGCAGCCGAGCAAAGAGAAAAATCCGCGCATAATAATGGTCGCCCCGTTGTTTGCGGAGGATAGACCATGTTTCAGTTCAAGACGAGGCTTTCCCGGAGTGGACTAACATAGCGCCCAAGACAAGGGGCTACGATGCCCGGGAAGGGACGGCGGCCGCGACCACGAGCCACCGGAGGGAGAAAAACCGCGCAAAAAAGCCAGCACACTTGACGGGCTTTTTTGCGCGGTTTTTTGACTGGAGGTGGTGAAGGGGGCGTGGCTGCCGGCGCGCCCGGGCCCTGCGCCCTGTGAAGGGTGCCTTCTTCGGTATCAGTAGAAGTCCTCCGCTCTGACGTTCCGAAGGAAACTTGGTTTGACCTCCCTTGCTCTTGCAACTTGGGTTGCACCTGCGGCCGCGCCCAAAAGGTACTCCTCCTTTCCCTTCTCCGACGATTGCGGAATGAAAACTTGATCTCCGTGTGTGGTGAAACAGTACCTGTCATTTAGAGTTTCAGATTTTGCAGGCAAAAGTTGACGATTAGGCCTAATAGTCGGGCTTTTTGAGGTAGATAGCCTGCCCTGGTGAAACACTTTAGCTAATAGTGTACACTCAACACTCATAGTAAGTAAGCTCTACGGGCAATCTTTTTGACTACTAAGTAAACAATCCATACCAATAATTATCAAGCTATCCCGCCACGGCTCAATCCCCTCTGTGAGATGAAGAGAATACGTTTTGCTAAGTTGTGAGACAGTGACAGTGGCGGCAGTAAGGTCCGCTCCCGAAAAATTAACTCCAGTAAGATCTGCTCCAGTGAAATCAGCAGCGGTAAGGTCTGCCCAAACAAATCTAGCACCATGAAGATTAGCCCCTCTAAAGTTCGCATAAATGAGATTCGCATGATTAAAATTAACTTCTCGAAGATCGGAATCGCGAAGATTGACAGCAACAAGGTCAGTTTTAACCAACTTAATACCTCCAAAAATACTGTCGCGTAAGCTAACACCCCCAAGTGCAGTAAAGCTAAAATTAGGGTTAGGCAATATAGGAAAGTCAACATTCATGGTAGTCAATGAAAGTAATAACTCTCCTCTTTCTCTACTAAAAAGTATTGAATCCGTAATGTAGCTCTCACCTTCCGTATAAGGTGTTAATGCATTAGAGACTGCTAGGATTCTAAAAATTAGTGGCTTTGGAATACTCCAAGTACTGTCAACATGTATACCATCTGCCTTTTTTGCTTCAAAGAGATCACCAATCAACGCGGAAACCATTTCTCCATTTGTTGCTATGATTTGTTGCTGATTTTGGTTACTAAGCAAGATGTTTTGCTTTAGCATTTCTTGGTTCTGATCGATAAACAAGTGATTTTGCTCCCTCAGCTCCAAAAGAGTTGCTATACCAATTATCACACCGATAGCCCCACCTATTGAAGCTACAATAATAGCTCCAGCACGTCTTCGCCACAATACCGTGGCCACAGCGTATAAAGCTGACAGTGTACGCTCTCGGGCGACGGGGCTTTTATCGTCATTCTTTACCGCCAGATATAAATTCCTAATTGCTGGGACAAAACGGTGCTCTTGCTGAATCAAGTCATTACGAATTTTTGCCAGCTTTTCTTCAAGCTCTTTTCTGGTAAAAGGTGCTTCTTCAGATATTTTTCTATCGACAGGCATGTTTTGTTTTAACTGTAAGATAATTACTTCTCAAAAACTCAATCCCTCGAAGGGTGGCCATCTGGCTGCCCCTTCGCTATTTCAGGAACATAATCACTCACTAAAAGTATTTTACAATTGAGGCTAGAACTACTATCTTTATGCAAAATCTGCACCCATGCCTATTACCTCTCACGCTAAACAATTCTTTCTAAGCACTTACGCAAGACGAGTCACACTTGGAAGAAAAGATTTCTATATCGAGTGGACGCTCGATCATGTCACAGGAAAAGACAAACAAGGAATTATTGCCTTCGAAGGTTTAGATGTAGTAGGTGGTCAAAAAATATCTTTCGAATCCCTCCAAGCTAGGAATAAGGATGAACTTTTTACAGACAACTTAGAACCTGATTCTGAGCTGCGAGTTAGGTTCTACTCCGTGAAGGAACAGTCGAATTTTTTCAAGTATTTAAAGACAGGATTTGTGGCTGCAATAGGTGTTGCTGCTGGTACCTACTTTACAGTTCAAACAGCCGGTGCGAGTTTGGCAATTGTTGCAGCAGGACTGAAAGAAATGATAAGTGACCTCTTGAAGAAAGAAAAATCAAAAGATGACAAAGAAGTCGAACTAGGCTATGGAGCTATATCAGGAGAAGAATTGAGCCAGCCAGGGCTTCATGTGATTAAGATTATAGCACACGAAAAGATTTTTATAAAGCAGACTCAAGAATATGATCCAGTATCGAATAAAATGAAAATCACGAATCACTACCTCAAAGGCGGAATGCCAATGGCTGCTTTACAGATCGAAACGCAATAGAAGAATCCACAGCTAAATTTGACTTTTCATAAATTGATCTATGTCAACCTACTAGAACACACTGATAGCATAGTGTTTCAACTTAAGACCGCGAAGGGGCAGCCATCTGGCCGCCCCTTCGTCATTTCCTTAATCTTGAGACGAAGACAGGTCACGCAGCCAGACTACCGCAGGCGGTCTTAGGGTGGTGGGTGGACATCGGCTTGTTTGGTCTGCCACTGTGAGTTCGCTACGCGGCTGCCTACGGCGGTGGCGGGGCGGCTTTGATTAAAGATAGCGCAAGAGCAGGAGGTTAAGACAGGCGGCAGCTGTTCGAAACAATGTCAGCGAAAAAGGAAGCCGCCCCGCCAAGTGTGGCATGCCGCTTTTTATCGAAGAACGATGTTTGAAGTTGTAGTCCAGGTAGCGCGGTTGACCGCCGCAGCTGGACGGACCAGCTGGAAGTATGGAAGCTGGGCCTGGCCAGCTGCGGTGAGCGACGGCGCGGGACATCCGGAGGAAACCGATTTCAGGGCTGAGTTCGGTAGCAACTTCGCCTTAATCGCCCGACATCGTTAGTGGGGAAATTACGTTCATTGATGGCGCCTTTATAATGGTCTGCCGCTCTTTGGCCGCCGGTTTTGCAACAGTTAGAGCCCCAGGTTTACAGTAACAAGCAATGTAAGCGGCGCGGTGGCCGGCAGGGGTGGCCGCGCTCGCGTTAGCGTAGTAGTGGTCGCGCCTGGCGTCCGCCGTGACGTGGAAGTTGGAGACTAGGTTTTCGGAAGATAAAAACCGGGGGGCAAAGTGGGGCAAGCCGCTTTGGTTCCGAAGAGCGACGATTGGGGTTGGGTCACCATGCAGCACGGTTCGACGCCGCCGGGTGGCCAGCCGGAGGGTTCCGGAGGCTGGACGGGCGGCGGTGGCGGATGGTGCGTGGGGTTCCGACTCAGAGGTTTGGGCTAGTCCCCTACCCTGCTTGTCTAACTTGCTCTGCATTACTTCGACAAGCTCAGCACATCGCCTGCGACCGCGCCTGATGTAGCTTTTGAAATAAATTGTGGTACAAATCACTTAGCGAAGTTGAATATTCCCCTCGTTTATGCTTAGTTTTGTTGCTTACTAGTGCAGGCTCCTCGCTCCGCGACCCATTCTAAACCTGCATCATGGACAAACAACTTACTTCCCAAATCACAAGCTTTCTTGAAGGCAGCAACTTTGATTTGGTCAAATTCCAAAGCCTTACCGACGTTCTCCATTCCGAGCACCTGCGTGAGCAGTTCCTCTACAAGATGTTCACCAGGCGAGAGCTAGTAGCCCCCTTACTACAGGAAGGTTTGCTGTATGCCCTTACCCGAGATACGCCAGATTGGCCAGCGGCGAGCTTCGTCAAGTTGGTGCGACGTACACAATCGTTCTTGCGAGAGGAGTTTGCAGAAGAGCTGTCGCGCCTTCCTTTGCCAGAAAAATGGCGGAATCACCAACTTGGCTGGCGGAAGATTAGACAGCATGAAAACAAGTTATGGAAGGTCGTTGAAGACGCACTGATCCCCGTTAAGCAACTTGCTACCGAGATAGTACTGGCACAATTCACTTGTTGGCTGGAGGAACAGCGTTGGGATAATCCTGAGGATAAAAATGTGCAGCACCTTGCCGGCGTGTACAGCTTTTTTGTTTCCTTGTATCTTGATCGAAAACTTAAACTAAATGCCCAAGTTTTAGAGGAGGAACTTCTGGCGGCGTTATCTAATAATTTATCTCAGGGCTGCAGCAACCTATTCGAAGCAATCTCGGCGCATCAGCGTTATTACGGAGGAAGGGCGACCATTTACGCTTACGATGATAATTTTAGTCCGAACGAAGATGGCATCGATTTTGGATACTCAGATGAAAAGGTTTTACAGAAATGGCGTGATCAGGGCTTCCGGTACGAAGCAGTAAAAAGCCTTTACCGTGATGCGGGAGAGCAGTTGGCTGTCGGCTTGCGTATTAAACACCCTGGTCCACATGTAATTAGTGCCGCTGAATGCCAAGGGAGATTGTTCCTGGAGGACTGTTGCTTGGACGATATACATTATCATGGTAAGCAGGTCCATAGTTTTGCAGCTTTTCGCGAACTTCGGGCATACGCAGAGAACGGAGAAAGTCGATACGAACTTCCTCTTGAAGAAGAGAGGAGCAAGTCAAAAACCTATAAGGAGGCGATCCTAAAGGTCGGGATGAAAGCAGCTGAACGCGGTATTTCTGTACTTCCTCTTACTTTCAGGACAAAAGACGAGCAAATTGAACTTTACTCTGGTGATGGGGGCCAGTTGTCTAAAGAAGAAGCAACCGTCATTACTGATATTTTCTCCTTTCGATCGCCCCAAAAGAAGGAATTTGATCGCTTTTTTACCAACTACGATGTCTGGTTAACGCCTTTCATAGAAATAGAGGGGGTTCAGTTGTGTCCGACTATGTTCCTCGCCAAAAACGATTGGTTCTACGCTACCGCTCAGGTAGCGATGAATGGCTACCACCAAAGAGGTAATCGCGAGGCACTAAGAAATACAGCATTGGCGATGGAGGGGGTACTGAAGAGCTGTTTTTTAGAGAACAGTTCTTTCACCGCAAGTATTCCAGATCAGCAGTGGCTAGGTAATGAAAACGGAGATGTAGACATTTTGGTAAGTGATGGGGAAACAGATTTGCTGATTCAATTAAAGCGAACAAAGTTCCGTCCTACGCTTAAAGAGGCCTACGATGAATCGATGCAATCAGACGCAAAAGCCAGCGATCAATTAACTAAGGCTCTGAGCTTCCTGCGGGAAGAAAACGAGGTCTACTCTCTTCGGGGTAATCATGCTGCGTGGGTCGTTTCTACATCCTTTGAAGGTTTAGGGCTCCTCCAAAGTGGTATTCGTAAGGTCAATTACTACGAGCTTTTATGGAGTTTGCGGGACAATCGTTTTGACACCCTTCGTGAATTAATTGCCTTCGTAGAAAATGACGGTCTATTTCAAAAATATAAGCCATAAAAATGCGATAATCTTACCGGTAAAACAGGTGGTTGGTAGCTCATGGATTGCTCCCCCTTTCTTTCACGAAAGGCTCATCAACAAGCAATCCAATGACAACGCCTTCTTTTATTCCGAGTGTAAATTTTCACCTCATCAAGCCCTGTAACATGGGCTGCAAATACTGTTTCGCACGTTTCAACGACGTAGCGAGTAAAAGCCTTACCCGTGGTGGCCTGCCGAAGGAGGATGCACTGGCCGTCGTATCCGCATTAGCTGATTTCGGTTTCGAAAAGATCACCTTTGCGGGTGGTGAGCCGACGCTGTATCCCTGGCTGACCGACGTCATCGAGTTGGCCAAAAACAAGGGTATGACCACCATGCTGGTGACCAATGGCAGTCGGCTCAATGAAGCTTTCTATCTTCGTCATGCCGGCCTCCTGGACTGGATAACGGTAAGTATCGATAGCTTATCCGTCGGGACGAACCTGGCCATAGGCCGGGCTAAGCACGGCAACCAGGTGTTTGCCAGGGAGGACTACGAAGTGATAGCGGCCATGATCCATGATTACAGCTACCGGCTGAAGATCAATACAGTGGTTAGTCGCTACAACCACGAGGAAGACATGAATGATTTCATCGCTCACGCCAAGCCAGAGCGCTGGAAAGTCTTTCAAGCACTGCCGATCGTTGGAGAGAACGATGAGTATCTGGAGGAGTTCGAGATTACGGCAGAAGAGTTTCAGCAATTCCTGGGCCGTCACGGTAGTCAGGCCAAGCTGGTCAAGGAGAACAATGATGAAATGAGAGGGTCTTACGCGATGGTGGACCCGAAGGGTTGCTTTTTCACGAACGTGAACGGCCAGCTGGAGGCGAGTAGTCCTATTCTGACCGTTGGGTGCGATGCTGCTCTGCGGGAGATGAATTATGACCTAACCAAGTTTCATGATCGTGGAGGGCGGTATGACTGGTGAGTATTTGCGGGGACACTCTCTTTGGGTGGTGGGTGGGCTTTGGTTGTACTTGGTCTGCCACTGTTAGCGGGTTGGCTTTGTTTGAGGGTGGAGGCGTTGTTTCCAGTTCGAAACGAAGTAAAGCAGCTCGGTTTTTTGTGCGTCCGCCGGGGAGTGCGCAGCCCCCGGTGGACGCGCGAAAAACTATGCTGCGGATAGTGGAGGCAAAAGCTAACGGTTAGGGAAGCCGCTCCGCCAAGTGTGGCTTGCCGCTTTTTCGAAGAACAGGGTTCAAAGTGGTAGCACGGTTGACCGCTGCGGGTGGACGGACCAACTAGAAGTATGGAAACTGGGCCTGGCCATGCTTAGCGGGCGACGGTGCGAGGCATTCGGAGAAGAGCATTGTTCAGGAGGTGCTACCTCAAGCCCCATCGCCAGACATTGCTTGAGGGGAAAGCAGATCTTTAATGGCGCTTTAATAATGGTCTGCCGCTCTTTGAACGCCGGTTTTGCTTGCAGCTCGAGACCAGGTTAATTGCAAGGAACAATGTGAGCGGCGCGGTGGACGGCAGGGGTGGCCACGCGAGCCTTAGCGAAGTGGTGGCCGCGCCTGGCGTCCGCCGTGACGCGGAAGATGGATATAAGGTTTTCGGAATAGGAGAACCGGTGGGCAAAGTGGGGCAAGCCGCTTTGGTTCCGAAGAGCGGTGTTTGGGGTGGGTCAACATGCAGCACGGTTCGCCGCCGCCGGGCGGCCAGCCGGAGGATTCCGGAGGCTGGACGGGCGGGGGCGGATGGTGGACGGGCGGGGGCGGATGGTGCGTGGGGTCTGGTCTTCAGGTTAAAGTAGTAGGACCCTACCCTGCTTTTTCAACATTCACTGCATACAGCGGCCGCGCCAAGAAAACAAGTTTACAGGTTATTCAGCTAAGAATATTTAACCTATTTTACCCTACCATTTACTCCAGATCCAGAAATTCTACATGCTTCGTATTCTATTATTCTTGCCAAGTCTGCTGATTAGTGTAGCGACTGCCGCGCAGATAACTATAACTTACCAATCTTCAGCTGAAGACTTCCCAAATCCGGAGCGCGGATTTTATCGTTATACTGAAACGCGATCAGGTAACTATAGCCCGTTAGTAGTAGGTGAACTACAAAGCTACCGAAACCCATACACCCCTGGAGGAGCGAGTTATTCGGTAGTCAGCACGTTGGCCTTTCGATACTTTTTCCTGGAAGACTTCAAGGCCGGACCGATTAGTCAAAACTATCTTAATGAGGTCGCAGCTGATTTTGCAGCAGCGCGTGCTGCCGGGGTAAAGCTGATCCCAAGATTCGCCTATACGGACGAAGTAAATGGTAGTGGATGCCTAAGCTTTATTTGCCCACCTTATGGAGATGCACCCAAGGCTATTATACTACAGCACATAAATCAGCTTGGGCCCATCCTAGCGGGTAACAAGGATGTTATCGCTGCTATCCAGATGGGATTTATAGGGGTATGGGGCGAGAATTACTATACGGACTATTTTGGCGATGCATCGCCAGAAGGAAATAGTCAACTATTTGACGCGGATTGGGAAGACAGGAACGATGTGCTGGAAGCTCTTCTTGCAGCAGTTCCCGCAGAGCGAATGGTTCAAGTGAGGTATCCTCAGTTAAAGCAACGCCTTGTCTATGGTATCAATGCCCCAACCAACTCCCTTCCCCTCACAGTAAGTGAAAGCTATTCGGGATCCGATAAGGCACGTTTGGGCTTCCATAATGACTGCTTGCTCGCTAGCGCTGATGACTTTGGCACTTATGCTAATTATGGAAACAGTAGTAGTGGCGCAAATTCCGATACCGCAAACTTAAAGCCCTATTTTGCTGAGGACAGTCGTTTCGTGGTAGTGGGTGGTGAAACGTGTTCGGATGGATACAACCCCCAGAATAACTGTAGCAGCACCAACAGCCAAGCATTTGGCGACTCCGAACTACGCAGACTTCATTACTCCTATCTAAACTCGGATTACAATCAAGCCGTCAACAACGACTGGCAATCCGGTGGCTGTATGGATGCCATAAAACGATCATTGGGCTATCGCTTTAACTTGACACAAGGAAACTATCCAGTCTCAGTTACTGCCGGATCAACGCTACCGGTCACCATAAGTTTGCAAAATGCAGGTTATGCCGCGCCCTTCAATGAACGTAAAGTGGAGTTAATTCTACGTGAAACGACAAGTGGCGAAATATGGCGAGCAGAGCTAGCAGAAGATCCTAGAAGGTGGCAACCTGAATCGGGAACGGTTGTAGTAAGCGCTAGCCCATGCCTACCGGCCTCCATACCTATTGGCAACTATGAATTGATGCTTCACCTACCTGACCCTATGCCTACACTGTACGGGCGAGCAGATTATAGCATCCGACTTGGTAGTTTACTGCCAGGAGGAATAGATGGCTGGGAACCCACGACAGGGTTTAACCGATTGGGTCAAGAAATTACCATTACAGGAGTAAGTGGCAACTGTGGGGGGGGTATTTCTTTCGTCCCCGACAATCAGTCCTTACCTTTAGAACTACTCACCTTTACGGGTCAGGCAAGAGATAAGGCTATACACCTTAAGTGGGTCACACAGTTAGAAACTGACTTAGAGTTTCACGAAATTCTTCGTAGTGAAGATGGAGTGAATTTCTCTTTACTGGCACGAAAAAACGCATCAAATTCAGGCAATAGCACGACAAGCTACAGTTTTACCGACCGCTCCGATCTAGCTAACGATTGGTACTATTACAGGCTCCGTTCAGTAGACTTCGACGGGTCTATTCATTATTCTTCCATTATTAGAGTGACGGTTGAAGATGGTGGAAAACAAGATTTGATTCTATCGCCGAATCCTTCTTCCGAGCGAATACGTTTAATGTGGGTAGGAGGAAAGCCTGAAGGCGCCTCTATCCAAGTTTTTGATATACTTGGCCAACTCTTGTTTTCAGGACCGCTCACTAACGAAATTGATCTACGCCCGACAATTCGAGGAAACTGTGTTTTAGTAGTGAATACTGCAAGTGCTCGATGGATCAAAAGGATAGTGATAAGATAGTACATGTGGTCGATTTCCGGTAGAAGGTCACACAATGTTTTTGCGTTATGAAATACATCAAAAGCATGGCGCGAACGCAGGATGCAAGGAAGGCTTAAAAAGTAATGTCTACACATTAAAATTACTCCTTCAATCTTCATTAAATTAGTTCTGCCTTACTCTTTCTTTGCTTTAGTTTCGAGAAAGTGAATTGCTATAACTGAAGTATTACACCCTCCGATTTTACACCCATGTTAAAAACACCCATACTTTTATCCTTTATATTACTCGCCTTGGTTTCTATAACTGGAATCGGCTGGACTACTAATTCGGTTACCCGTCTAAGTAAACAGCAAATGAGTTGTGATCCTATTAGAGATTCTCTGGCACTACTAGAGATTTATGACTCTACTGGAGGTAGCAACTGGGGCAGGTCTGATGGATGGCGGAATGACCCTACCATTCGTATGGAATCTTGGTTTGGGGTTAAAACCAATCCTGATGGATGTGTTTGTATACTTGACTTAGACAATGACAGTATACCGAATTTCGCTAATAATGAGTCGCCCGGTGGGAACAACCTAACGGGTTCACTCCCTAACGCTATAGGTAGATTACAGCAACTCGACTCACTTTTCCTAACGGACAACTATTATCTAAGAGGCACCTTACCTGACTCTTTTTATTTTCTCACGAACCTAAAGAGAGTATACATAGATGTGACAGCAATGGACGAGCCATTGAGCCCCGAGTTAGTCAACATGAACAATTTACGTGTGCTAATCGGCGACTTTAACGATTGGACCTTCAGCGATGTCATCCCTGCTGCGGCTGGTTTACAGGCTATTATTGATCGGGGAGGTCTTTATAATTTATGTCCCCAAGATTCTCCCATCGAGGAACAATTCGTTGAACTTACTGAAGGGGAAGATTTCTTACTTCGTCTGGGGGTAGATACATCTTCTGGAAACCGTTATGAATGGACAAAAGATAGCGTAACATGGAATACCTACTTTGACAACGACACCTTTAACTTGCCCCAGGTTACCTTTGAGGATGCCGGGGTTTACGAAGTCATAATATATAATGATGCAGTACCTGGCATGTGTATGAGGATTGCACCTATAACGGTTGAAGTTATCCTGGTTGACTGCCCCGGTGGGTCGACCACTTTTGTTACTTCTAACTCAGATTCAGGACCTGGGAGCTTACGGGAGGCAATTAATTGCGCTAATGAAGACACCTTGTTAGACACCATCATTATTTCCGTCCAAGGTACTCTTAGCGTTACTTCTGCTCTACCGCCAATTACAGACGACAACATAACTATTATTGGCTCTGATGAAGAAGGCTCGTCCTTCACAATTACGGGAGCACTACTCTCAGGAGAAGAAGATGGCATACAAATCATTGGTGCCGACGATGTTTATTTACAGAACTTACGGATTGAGAGGTTTGGCAATAGTGGTATTCTAGTTGAGAACAGTCAGCGTGTAAGCTTAACCGGAAATACGGTGACTCTTAATGGATTCACCAATAACTCCGGTGACGGTATTTTTTTAAAAAGCGGTAGTAATTCAGCCCGAATCACAAACAACATACTATCGTTCAATGCAGAAGATGGTCTTGACATAAACGATGGCTCCTCGTTTATCATCGAAGGAAATATATCATTCAACAATGGCCGTTCAGGGATCTGCCTATATAACACAACGGACGGGACCGTTGAGCAAAACACTTTGGGGAATCAATCCATGAGTAGTATGGTTCAGACTACTGGTTTACTTATCGATAGCTTTTGTACCCAACTCACGATCCGACGAAATCACATCGGGACAAATGATTTGGGAGAAGACCAGGGGAACTCAATGAACGGTATTCGCCTTCGGGGTTCCTCCAACCAACTGGAGATAAGTGAAAATGATATCGCCTTCAATCAATCCCGAGGTATTTCCATGGCCGCTACAATCAGCCGATGCTACATGTCCTCCAATAGTTTTTACTGCCAACCCGACGAGATCATTAGGCTGGCCACCGGGGCAAATGGAGGTATTCTTCCACCGATCATTGCAAGTTCCTCAACGACCACGCAAGTTGAAGGTACCGTGACCGCTGGTGCTACAGCAATAGAACTTTATGCCGTCGACCATTCCCGTTGCGGTGACGGAGGTCTTCCGTGCCAAGGAACAAATTTACTTGGAACTTCAGCAGTCCAAGCAGGAGAGACAGCCTGGAATTTTTCCGTTGCTCCGGAGTTGCCGGCGGGTACGCAGGTTATCGTACTTGCCCATATGGGTGATGCGACTAGTGCCTTTTCAAACTGTGTTCAAGTTGAGCCTCCTTGCGCAGAGGCCCGTGCTATGTCCCCTACCACACTTAGACAATGTGAAAATACTAGCACGACTATCAACCTCAGAGGTAAAGACAGTGAAGTAATAGGTAGCTTGTCAGGATACTCGGTCGTATGGTTACGGGATACAATTAATGATGTATCCATTAATAACCCCGAAACTTACGACTTCTCCGAAGGAGTCGAAGTATATGCAAGAGTGGTCAGCGATATTTGCACCTCTCAGGCAGTAGTTCTCTTAGTTCAGATATCTCCTCTTCCTACACTTAGCTGCATCTACAACGATAACCGAAGAGAACTGGATATAAGCTATTCAGGTACGCCTCCGTTGAGATTAGGCATCAACAGAGATGGTGTATCTATTACAACTATTACGAATATGGCTGGCAATCAAAGCCTGGGGGGAACTAACGTCAATGAGTTCATCATAAGCCTTGAAGATGGTAATGGATGCACGGTTATGTGCAATTTTGTTGTTCCACGTTGTGATGATCTGATCCAAAACGGAAACGAAACAGGCATAGATTGTGGAGGCTCATCTTGCAGTCCTTGTGCAGGAGATGATGAATGTGATCACCCTGATTACGCTGCCTTGATGGCTCTTTATCGGTCGACTAGAGGTTTAGGATGGAATTTTAACGGAACAAATGACATCCCCTCTTCTACGTCAGCCGGATGGGGTAAAGACTGCTTGCCTTGTGAATGGTACGGTATTACATGCGACTCTACTGAGCGTGTTACCAGATTAGACCTAGATGGTGTTGCAGATGGTAATTTTTCTTCTATGCCCGCTGATGGAAATAACCTAGTGGGGTTGATCCCCGACTCGATCGGTCTCCTTAGTGAGTTGGTTTTTCTTAATCTCAGCTACAACTTAGAACTTAGAGGGTCAGAGATCCCCCAAGGCATAGGTGATTTAGGTCAACTGACCCGGCTTTATTTAATTAACAACAACCTCACGGGTTCATTGCCACCATCTCTCGGGCAACTAAGTCGGATCGAGACCATATCGATAGTTAACAATTCATTACTTGACGGCCCGTTACCTGTCACATTGGGCAATTTGACCAGGCTACAAATCTTAAATTTAAGTAACAACAACCTTACCGATACTATACCGATTTCCTTTGGTTCACTACGCGCTCTCAGTTACCTGAACCTAAACGGCAATCAAATCGAGGGTAAAATACCCCGCCAATTGGGAGAACTTCCTTTATTAAGCATTCTGTTCATGTCGGATAATAAACTGAATGGAGAAATTCCTGAAACTCTGGCAAACCTTCCAATAGGTGAACTGAGTATGCACACTAATAACTTAAGTGGCTGTATTCCTGAATCTTTTCAAAACCGTTGTGGTGAAAACATTAGGATGTATAATAATCCTCTTTTACCGTACGAGGGGAACTTTGTTGCGTGGTGTAATAGCGGGGGAATATCTGTTGGTGCTAATTGTGATGATGGCGCTATTACAGCTGAGATGGACCGTATAAATGATGACTGTACCTGCGGTTGTTTTCGAAACTCACTGCCCGTAGAAGCATCTAGCGCCAACATCTGTAATCAGGATTCCATTCTTTTCGGCGAAGAATTCGTTTATGAAGCAGGAATATACAGTGACACCTTACAAGCCCTGGAAGGGTGTGACTCTCTGATTCGGCAATTGACGCTGTTTAATGAAGACAGGCCTGTAAGGGTTATAAACGCAGTCGTTTGTACGGGATCTTCTTATCTGTTTAACGGAGAGTTACTCACTCCACCAGACAGCTCTGAATGGATCCGGCCCGCCCCCTTTGGAGGTTGTGATAGTTTAATTATTTTACATCTTAGCGCCACGGAAGAAGGGGTCTTTTTGGTAGTAGACGACGAAAAGTCTCTTTTACGTACGGACGAAGAGGTACTAATAGATGTATTGGTTAATGACCTTTTTGATGGCCCTGTGGAGATCGAAGTAGACCAGCCGTCTTCTGGAGAAGTAGTCGTAATTGGGAACGAAATATTTTATTATCCTGACGGAAGAACGATAGGCGACTACGTATTCACCTATCGTTTATGCCCCACT
The DNA here is from genome assembly GCF_000373105.1 of Neolewinella persica DSM 23188. GTDB lineage: Bacteria > Bacteroidota > Bacteroidia > Chitinophagales > Saprospiraceae > Neolewinella > Neolewinella persica. The sequence continues at coordinate 20,198 of NZ_KB890437.1, forward strand.
GCCTGTAACGGACCTTGCCTTGAAGGGCGAGTTATTCTACAAATCACTGCTGATTGTTTCCTGGAACTTCAAGAGAATAGTGTAAACGTGTTTACGCCGAATGGAGATGGCCATAACGACTTTTTCGACCCTAAGGAGCGTTTATCGGTAGATTGTCGTAACGACATAGAGTTTAGTGAGATTCGCATTTACAACAGCTCGGGTCACCTGATTTTCAAGTCATCAACTTTTTCGAGATGGGACGGACGAAGGGGGAATGGGAATCTAGTATCTTCCGGCACCTATCAGTACCGAGTAACAACCAGCAACGGTAAGGTCCTTACCGGCGCGATAGAAGTTAGCCGCTGAGGGGTAGATCTTCTTCTGTACCAAATCACCCGTCTGGCCTTTTCTTACTAAGCCGATTTTTTCTTTTCTGATACTTTGGAGAATTATAACCACTGTCTCCTGGAATAGATTGCATTAAATTTGGGTTACCGTGACCATCATCAGAAAAGAACGGAATACCTAATGGACTAATAATAACTAGGTGATAAGTATCCCCAAACTGCAAACCGTTATCCAAATAATCTTTTTCATAAGCAAACCCGAATTGAGAAGGAGAGGAAACCGTAAAAGATTTTTTTTGATTGGCCTTAAGGAAGAATCCAGAAATTCTAAAACGAAAATACTCTTTGCCGTACCAGCCGCCGCTGATAGATGTCCCTACAGCCCCCGTATATTTCCTATCTGGCTTCAAGCTATGAACTACCCTTAAGGAAGAATTAAGCGATACTGGTACATTTGCAGAAGGAACAAAAATACCACGAGGTCTGGATACATGGGTGTAACGTGTCCAAATGCTTACGTCAATACTCAGAACATCCGAAAAGCGACGACCAATGCCTCCCAAGCCATAAAAATGGTAAGTCTCTTCACTATACCTAGTATCAGAATTAGCACTAGCTGAAGCGCCAAAATATCTGATAATATTATTTTCATTATGAAATCCAAACACCCCGGCAGACAATCCGAGGCTAGCGGAGCTACTTGATAGAAATTGATTCGGATCGTTTGGCTGTCCATATCTTAGATCACCAATCCGCGTATCGTTCCATCCTGCATGAAATGATCCACCGAAGCTTATGGCTTTGCGGTCATCCTTTTTATAGTCTTTTCCATCTACTTGTCCAATTGCAAGTGTAAGTTGGTGACGATCATGTACGTGTAATCTTTCACTTTCTAGGGTTAGAGCGTAGTGCCAAGTATCTGACCGATCCTGGTATCTGATGCCCGCGTGTCGACTGAACTGTTGACCACCTAAGTAACGTCCTTGCCAGTTAATATTCACCAGTTGGTAAAATTTGTACAATGGGAGGTCCATGTAAACCCCATTAAGACTAGCTGGATTAATAGTAACAAAATCCTCTCTAGCTAACACGTACTCGTGAGATAGTTGTCCCTGCAACATCGAAGATGCTAAAAAACCAATAATAACAGCAGTGACATATCGCATAAATATATGATTAATTTTTATTACGAGCAATTCGAAAACCGATTCTTCCTGACCTATACAAGGGGTGATTTGCTTTTTCAGCCTCTTTCTGATATAAGTGTAAATCTTGTTCGGACCAATCGCCTCCCAGATGAACACGACAATAGCCTGATTGACCAGTAACTCGTGCCCCGTAAAAATTCGGCTCTTCTTTCGAGTCGCATAAATCCGTGTCGACAACCTGATCCCAGCACCACTCACTTACATTACCTAACATATCCGCCATACCATAGCCATTAGCAAAAAAACTGCCAACCGGCGCGAGCGCAGGAAAAGTATCTTGATCAGACATTTGATTAATAAACTTATTACGACTAGTTCTATCATTCGCCCCCCCCCACATACCATTTTTTTCAGGCCCGTCCGCTAGCAGTTTCCATTCGTCTATGGTAGGTAAACGGTATCCATTAGCCTTCCGGCTCCAAATAATTTTTTTGTCGGTAATGGTGTATACAGGAGTAAGTGAATCTAATTCACTACGCCAATTACAGTAGGCAATCGCATCATACCAAGATATGTGCACAACAGGATAATCATACTGTAAAGGCTGTAGTAATTTTCCATAGGAATCATGCCGCCAATTTACATTTTCAGTCCAGACAAGTTCATCATCACCTTCACAATAGCATTGGCTACCAGAGGAACCTTCCTCCCCTGCATAAGTCTGATAACCTGATGAATCGATGAACAACTTAAACTCTTTGACAGTAACCTCAGTACTGGACATATAAAATATATTTGATTGGTTTGGCTTATCTCCTTTGCGCTCACAAGACACCATTTGCCCCGAAATGGCATATCTTCCAGTATCATCTCCGTTAAGAATCGTCAAAGCGTACTCGTAATGCAAACATTTTCCATAAAGCTCGATGTGTTCATTGGCCTTTAAGGCCGTCCTTTCCAGCTGCACTCCAGCCCAATGGGTACTATCGGCGACCTGCGAAGGGGTAGTTATTAGCTCACATGCATTTTTGTGTATAAATACGAATTTCCCTGAACTCGTATGCCCCGTAAAATCGCCGTCTATAGGGCTAGAAGACGTAACAGAATTTATATATTCCCGCAAGTCATCGTCAGTAACAACAAACTTCTTTTCCTTAGGATAGTCTTTTAAGCATTGTAACCATCGCTTGAGAAATTCGGACTGAATAGGAACCCGTTCAGTTTTGTTACCCGACGAGAAGAATAGCCTACTCACATGTCGTAGAGAGCTTCGCTTAATGTCATTACAGTCTGCGTCCTTTTCCCAAGGCGTAGCACTAGGCTTCCCCATGGTACGTTTGCCAAAGGATCCGGAGTGACAAGCATCAAAAGCAACCAGCAAGTGCCCGGCCTTGTTATCGCTAAGGTATTCTCTCAATTTAGCATAACTAAGCCAGCCGTCACCGTAGTCCCATTTGGATTGGCCGTCGGAAGGAATCAAGTACCCGTTATCACTTTCAGGTTTGTAATACCCATGACCGGTAAAGAAAAACAGCACTTGGTCTTTATCGCTAAAATTCCGGCTATTAATTTCGGCAAGATTATTTTTTAATTCCGCAAGCTTAAGGTCGTTAAAGACTTCTACTTGGAAGTTATAGTTATCGCTTAATTCAGACTTTAGATCGATGATCGCAGTTTTAGTTTCATTCAAGTCCGTCCAACCATTGCTATAATCAGCGGTACAGAATATGAAGGCGTAATCCTTACCAGATTTCGAGGTATTCATGTTCCCAGGTACTTGACTTACTCCCAGCGTAAAAACACACAAGAGCAAAAGAGTGGAGAGTACTGAGAGTCGTAGAAGCATTATATCAAAATTGGAGGAGAAAAAGAAAAAAACCTACAGCCGGAACAGGTTAACCCCCTGCGGGGCCTTAACTTATATCCGTTCTTAGTGGAACCGTTAAATACAACCTAATTATTCGAGAGGAGAGCGCGCAAGGCGAAAACTAACGGCCCTGCTGCGGTACCCTGGCCTGTTCTTACCGCGATAACCTGTGCGGCATATTACCGGAGCGTCAATCCAAGAACCGCCGCGCAAAAGGCGTTCCGATCCGCTGGAAGGACCCGTTGGGTTACTACTCCCAATTGATTCATCATAATAGTTTTCGCCGTACCAATCAAGGCACCATTCCCAAACATTACCGGAGAGCTCATGGATGCCCAGTAAATTAGGGTTATTCAAACTACCCACTTCTACTGTTTTCTCCCGATAGAGCCCGGTTTCGGAGTACCTCTTTTTATAGTTTGTGCTGGCGTTGTAGTTAAATTGCGTAGGTCGGATGGTTGAGTTACCATTACCAAAGCGGGCTTTACTATGACCATTGGTATAAGAAGCAGCAAATTCCCACTCTGCTTCTGTTGGTAAGCGAAATCCATTGGCGCTTAGGTTAACAGAAATACCTTCATTTTCCTTCAGTTCCATACCGTATTTTGACGCTACCCAAGCATTATGTCTTTGCGCATCTACCAAACGGTATACAGGGGTGAAGCCCTGTTGACTACTTAACCAGTTGCAGTAACTGATCGCATCGAACCAAGAAACAGCTACGACCGGTTGCTGGCCTCTCCCCCAACTATCATTAACTCTTTTCTTTCCAGTAGCGTTTGTGAAACGATCATACTCTGCAAATGTCACTTCATAGCGCCCCATTTGGAAAGGTGAGACCGTAACGGCGTGGACGGGTTTTTCATCATCTTTCCCTTCATCGAAAGTATCACCCATTTTGAAGGCTCCGCCGGGAACGGATACCATGCCTCGCGGTACGACTATATCAGAAGCTGGAGGCCTTGTCACCCAGCCACCCAACATTTTCAACGCGTCCTGATAATGTAGACAATTCTTATAAATCGTGATGTGCTCATTCGCTAAATTAGCTGTCATTTCCCTCTTCACCCTTGCCCAGTGGGCATTATCGGCAACCTGTGACTCGTCTACTATTGATACGCAAGCATCCTTATGAATGAATACAAAGTCCCCTCTATTCTCATGCCCAATGAACGTTCCGTCCTCCGGCGTAGAGTAAACAACTTTTTTATCAACGTATTCTTTTAAAATATCTTTATTCACCACAAAATCTCCTTTTAATGGGCTCTCCTGAAGGCACTCTAGCCACCTGCCCAAAAATTCTGATTGTGCTGCCGTTCGTTCTTCTTTGTTTCCAGAGGAAAAATACAGTCTGCTTTTATACTTTAAGGAACGCCGGCTAATGGTTTCACAGTCGGCGGTCTTTTCCCAAGGAAGCGATTCCGGCCCACCCCTGGTGCTTTTACCGAAGGAGCCGGAGTAGCATGCATCCAAGCCAACCAAGATATGTTTTGCCTTGTTTGCACTAAGATAGTCCCGTAGATCATCGTAACTGAGCCAACCCGTAGTGAAGTTCCATTTAGCGGGGCCGTCGGTCGGGATTAGATATCCTCGGTCACTACCTGCCCGGTAATTGCCATGGCTAGAAAAATAAAATAATACTTGGTCATTTGGCCCAAAAGGGCGACTATTAATTTCTTTCAGCTGAGCCTCTAGTTGAGCCAAGTCCAAGTTCCCATAGCGTTTTACCATGAAGTTATAATTATCTTCAAGCTCCTTAGCCAACGCTTTGGTTTCTGCATCAGTATCAGGAAGAGGGCTCAACCCCTCAGAGAATTTAGTATTGTAAAATATGAAAGCATAGTCCTGACTAGCTTTTTGGGCGCTAACGCAGGTGCTAAAAAAGGTTAGAAGTAGCAAAGTACGGACGCAAATTCGCATAGTGTTCATAATTTATAGCCTTCGTTAAATGGAATAGCCACAACATAGTTTCTAAAACACAATATATAACTTACATTTATCCCCATATAACCTAAACAAGCTATGCATCGCTACACCTTGCTTTTTGTGTTCCTATTATTATCTGGACTAATGATCAACGCACAGGGCACTTTGAAAAAGGACCTGCCCTTTCTCCAAAAAAAAGCACATCTTTATCAGCGTTGGCTCGACAGTAAAAATTTAGGATCACTACTCCAAGTAGATAGTATCCATCTTGCCAAAAACGACTTACAGTTAGAACTCTTTCTTAAATTAACCGAACCTGACCCCGACCGGGCTGCGGGAACCTGGAGGAGTTTACAAAATAGTTTTCAGCCTAGTCCAGGTGCTGAAACACTAGAAGCCAGTCTTTTCAACACATTTGTTCGTTTTACAGAGGTATCCCCAGACTCCGCCAACATACAAGTGTACATTCCGAAAGGCCACACTTACAACTCCTGCTTTTACGTGTGGATTTGGGAGGAAAATGGTTTGCTAAAATTGATAGATAAAATCGATAACTGTAAATCACAGACTATTAACGTCGAAGTTCCCATTCAAAACTTTAGCACCTCTTCTACGCTGACCAATACCCGGATCAATGGTAAGGCTGTTGCCACAGATATATTCCGAGCAGTGCAAGACTTCGCTCGCGAAAAATACGAAGTCAAAAAAGAAAATTGCGAGGGCCGCCACCCAAAGGTACTTGCTCCTGAAGAACAAACAGATTACTATCTAGAATTCTATGTCGAAGACCTTTGCCGAGAAGTACTCATCGATGAAAAACAATCATTATGGTGCGATATCGTCGAAAGTTGGTGGGGGCCATGCAACGATATGCGCCGTGAGCGCCTCGAGTTTAAGATCAATCTTAACCAGGGTGCGCAGAGCTTTAACCTCAATATTGTGATCACCGGAAAATTTGGCTCTGGTAACTACCGCCCACGCACCGGCTGGATGGATATGGATCCAGATTTCGAAGAAGCCTTTCTGAAGCCTTATGCTAAAGAGTTTCAGAAGCAGCTAAAACAATACTTTCTATCGATAAAACCTTAGGAGGTCCTCTTCTTTTTATAATCTTCGACTCTTCACCAGCAATCAGGATACAAAAAGCTCTTTCGGTATGAACCACACTAAAGCTGACATCCGGAAAAACCTACAAGAAGGCCGAATGCGTACCGCACTTAATCAAGCCCTCGCTTACGCCGAGTACTGTAACCTTTCAGATGTCGTCAACGGTCTTACTACCCAAGCTGCCAAATTAGCCCTGCACGAAGATAATGCTATCAGTGGTTTGTTAGATTACACCACGGTCTCTCATTCTCAAGCACAATTAACTCATAACCTACTTGCCTGGACTGACCGACTCCCCGATGTCCCTAAACGGGCAAAAGGCAAACGTAAACCGCTGCAGCTGCGCACTTTTAAAAATTTAATACTCTACCTCATTTGCTTTGCTAAAATAATTGTATTGGTCTGTCTTACCTACCTTCATTCATCTGGAAACTTCAATCAGTCAGAGTTGAAAGCAACGATTTCAGTTCTCCTACCAACTTTAGCCGTTTATGTATCCGTCATACTTTCTGACTCTCTGCGTAAGGAAAAATCGACGAGCCTTGACGCAAGTTATGTGAATGGTCCCCTTATCACTCTTTCCTTCGGGTTATTTCCCGTTTATATGCTATTTCTGATATTCTTGCTCAACGGAAAAGGACAAGAACGGTGGAACTTCAATGAAATGATAGTCTACCTAGCGTTAGTCGAAAGTGTTATTGGAGTTTACATTGCTTGGATAATTAAGGCTCATTTCAAGAATAATCAATGATTAATTTTATAGAAAGGCAGCAAGAAATAATATGGCGACAACTTTTTAATTTTTAAAGTTAAGTACTCCTTTCTTGTCTGAAAAAAATCTGTTCATCTATGACCTTATTCGCCTTCCTTGTCTCCGTATCTGACTATCCTCCAGGAATAAGCTCTTTACCTGGTTGTAGGCATGACCTTAAAAACATGCAAGACTTTCTTGGAGAATACTCTCGGATAAACAGTGTAAAAATGGCCCCTTTCGTGCTGAAGGATGAAAACGCGACCCGAAAGAAAGTCATTGAAGGGTTTAAACATTTCAAGAAAGCCAAAGCCGACGACATCTGCCTGTTTTACTACACCGGCCACGGTGCCCAAATGGTAGCTCCGCCGGAATTTTGGCGGGATGAGCCCAGCCGAATGTGCCAGACGTTGGTATTGCACGATAGTCGGTTGCCGGGAGGCAGGGACTTAGTAGATAAAGAAATCAGCTATCTGCTGGCTACCCACGCCAAGGATGCGGGGCAACTATTGATGATTGCCGACAGCTGCCATTCAGGTACTATTTCGCGGTTGGCAACGGCGACACCTAGGACGACCGCCGCAGCGGTAGGCATGCGATATGATGAACTGGAAGGATCGGAACATTACCTCAAAGATGGAGCATATCGTATTCCACTACACCGCGACCATATTACCTTATCGGCGTGCCTAGCACAGCAGGTGGCGATAGAGATGCCCATCGGCGGCGTACCTCGCGGCTTGTTTACCTATTACCTGATCGAGACGATGAATGGCAGCCGGCTATCGGAGTTGAGTTATGCGGAACTGATGGACCGAGTACGGGTACGGGTAAAAAATCACTACCAAAATCAGGATGTCCATGCGATGGCAACAGGTGATAGTGACCTTGACCAACTATTCTTGGGTGGGAAGCTAAAGCGGGACCGCGCTTATTTACTACACCGTGGTAAAGATGACAAGTGGTTTTTCAACCAAGGTGCTGTGCAAGGGATTACAGTTGGTATGAGCGGGAAAGTACTTGTTGGCAAAGAAGAAAAGGTATTTACCGTTGACCAAGTACTTGCTGGCCGGGCTACGATTAAAAAAGTCGACTGGATGTTGCCAGGCGCAACGGATTACCCGGTCGTGGAGATGGATAAAGAAGAACCTCAACTAGCGGTTTTCTTCTCACCATCCCTTGACGATTATACCCTAGGTAATTTGCTTGAAGAAATCAAAGAAGTCGGGTTTCAGTTAGAGGTCGTGACAAACAAACAGCAGGCAAAGTACCATGTCACCGTACTTAAAAATTATGGCCTCAGCCTAGTGCTCCCCGAAGAAGAACGACCGCTCTTTAGTAGCGAAACGGCTGACACCGTTGGCTGGGAGGAACGTTTTATCAATCGCCTTGCAAAGGTTGCTCGTTACGAGGCAACGCTGAGCCTGGCTCCTACGGAGCAGGTCCTCCCATTGGCTCAGGCCGTGGACGTAAGCTTTGAACAGGTTTATTTCAATAGTTCCGGAGAGGAAGTTAAGGCCGTTACGATGCAGACAGATGGATCGGCAGTCTTTGAGTACACAGAAATCATCCACGGCGAACAGCTCCCGCCTCGATTGCGGCTACGGGTAGCAATAAAAAGCGGTTACAGAGGATCGCTGTACGTTGGTGCACTCTTAATGGATGAGTCATTTGGCGTTTCAGCTAACTACATGGCTGTTAAAGAGATCACTTTTAGTGATCCATCTCATACAATTTCCTTGAGTGGTGAAAAAACCGACGGCACCAAGTACTACTATGACTACCTCCCCATTGCCATCGACCAGACCCTGCGGGAATGGGGCTTGACGGAGATTCAGAATTATTTTAAAGTAATTGTGTCGGAGACCACTTTTGATATGGCTGGACACGTACAGGAGCCATTGGATGCCCAACGCAAATTTGACCCGATGCAAGGCCGAAAGGTGGTTATGCCCGGGCCAACAGCGCAGCGACGGGACCGCTGGGCAAGCCTCAACATTCCCTTTCGTGTACGTCAGACGGTAGTAATACCTAGTCTTGGCGCTGCGGGGGATTCAGTAACCATCGTTTCCGCACCTTCAGGTTTCAGCTGTGAAATGATGCGATTACATTCCTCGCTCTCCATAACCCGAACATTGCATCCTGCGGCCGCGCCCACTTGCCCTACTGAGGGTTATGGACTCGAACCTGCCAGCATTTACCAGAGTCGGGGCACTGCGCCTCCCGTAGATGTGCTGGAGTTGGAAAACGTGACACATGCTTCCGCCGTTAGTGACATGCACCCACTAGAGATTAAGGCAGAAAAACTAGCTAATGACGGGTGCCTTGCACTGGCCTACGACAAAGCAGCTGGTCGCTACTATCCCGTTGGGTACCCCGACGCTGAACGCGGTATGATCATCATCCGGCAACTGCCCGAGCCCGAAGTTTCTCCAAGGAGTGACTCCATGATCAACGAAAAGAGTTTATCCGGGTCCGTGAAACTCTTCTTCCGTAAAGTAGTTGGAGATTACCTCCCGGGAGTCACAGCAACGGTCAACCAGCTACGCACGGTTCAGATAACGGAAGATTTGAGGGTTGTGTACGAAGACAAGGCACCCTCTGAAATAGTCGAAGATGTCACCAATTGCACAAAACCTATCGCCCTGTTCATCCACGGAATTATTGGCGACACCAGTCTTGCCCCTTCCATATTGGGTAGGGCCAAGCAGGCTAGTGACCAGCCAATACAAAATCTTTACGGCCTAGTACTGACCTATGACTACGAGAACCTGAATACAGAATTAACTAAAACCGCAGAAGACCTTCAGGAGCAACTGCAAAAGGTCGGATTAAAACCTGGTCACGGAAAAACGCTGCACGTCTATGCACATAGCATGGGCGGGTTGGTGAGTCGTTATTTCATTGAGATGCTACGCGGCCATGAGGTAGTCAGTCACCTTGTACAATTTGGTACGCCAAACGGTGGTAGTCCTTATGGCAACGTTGCCCAATGGATCACCCCATTGTTAACTTATGGTCTTGGCGCTGGTGCGGCCTACCATCCGTTGTTTAAACCGTTGCTAGGTCTACGTTGGCTAGCCCCAAAACTATTGATCACGCTCCAGCAGATGAAAACCGGCTCAATTTTTCTGAAAGATTTAACGGAAAAGGGCGATCGCAGAGACGTCCGGTACATTGTTATTAACGGTGACATCCGGTTGATCCCGGAAACGGGGGAATCAGACGCGGCATTCCTGGCCCGCGTTTTCGGAAATTTTGGCTGGCGAGAGGCGGTTGACCTGGTGTTTTTTCGGGAGCCGACCGACATAGCCGTTTCAGTGAACAGCCAACGGGAGATTCCTCTTCTAACCAGTGTAGCGCCGCCTGTAGGTTGTGATCACTTGAGCTACTTTACCAACCCCGCCTCCATTGCTGGGTTGGAAGGATATTTATCCGATATTTTTCCTGAGTAATCGACCATTCGACGGCATAGTTAATGATGAGTATTACCCTTCTTTAATTTGAGAGCAAGTGTTTTTTTAATGACGTAGTAAAAAAGTCTGCGTAGATTTCAAGGTATTCATCAAAGTCAACTTCCATATCGTGGTATCCTCCACGTTTTACTTCTTCGAAAAGACCAGAGCCATACTTTCCTTCAATCTCACAATACAAGCGAAACCCATCCTCTGTTTTCTGTTCTATGATGGTAAACGTCAGCATTTCTCGTTTGATCCAATTGCAATCATATCCAAGCCTTTTCAAGACTTTACAGGCTAATGGGTTGGCTTCATCCGTTAGCACCTCTTTGCATAGATTTTGCACCTCAAACCTGAGGACATGATCTTTTTGTAACACCTTGAATCTAGCTTCTCTTGATCCGCAGTTGCTACTACCATATTTTTGTTCTGCATATTTAATGATGTTTTCGTAAGTGGTCCCCCTAGATTTTTCCAGATTTATTTCAGCTACAGCGTTACCCCTAAGCTTGCCTAACTCTGCATTTGATACTACTACATTTCTAATTTTAGTTCTGCAGTTTATTTCTTTGGCCACGACGTCTCCTCCTTCAAAATAGACTTTCCTGACGAAACAAGGCTCCATTCCCCATTCGTAAGTATCATTCACCCACACCTTCATGTCCTCCTGTGGGATACTAAACAAATGGCAAGCACGATAAAACAGCTTCTCCTCCAAAGAGAGGGCTGATTTACTATCAAAAGCAACTTTAAGCTGTTTCCAGTTAGCAACTACTTTATCATAATTTTCCTCTCGAAAACCTAATTTTAGGTATAGCCTTTCACCATTTACCTTTATCTCTTTAACAATTAAAACCCTCCCTAACCCTACATGGTCCAGCCAGCGTTGATAAATTTCTCCTTGCGTCTCAAAGTACTCTTGATCTTCAGTTAGTTGAGCGTTCCCAATATTGAGACAAAAGAAAATAATGGCGAGCAAAAGCGGATAGGGCCTACTTCCAGGGCTCATAATTATTGATTTATTGTAGTAATTGAAATGCCGACCAGTGATAAGGGGAACTATACTCTTCACTATCCATGAGTTCTAATTGAGTGTCGCGAAAAGCGATCTCAATTGAAACACCTTTAAGCCAGCGCTTATAAAACGTAGTCATAAAGTACTTTGCGGCATCATCCCTGACCGGCCATAAGGCGACAATCAAATTTTTAACTCCTGCAAGCTTTAGTCCCCTTTGAATACCAAAGATGCCTTCCCTAAGCGCAGATGCTCCCTTACCTGAGTTACAAGCTGATAAAACAACTAACTTAGTTTCAGTTAGGTCTTGTTGTGCAATCTCAACAGACGTCCATTGACCATCATGATCCATTCTATTTCGAAAGTACATATATCCATACCCAGACAGGATTACGCCAGAATTCTTCAAGGTAATATCTGGCAAGTCCTGCCCTTGCTCATCCTTAATTATTTCACTATATCCATGGGTAGCTACGTGGATAACAGGAGGCGAGGCCTCCGTATGGCCAAGTAAACGAAAGTAATCTTCCGATGCCTCGTCCTCAGTGATTGAAGCATGTGAAATATTAAGTACTTCGAGCAGGCCTGCAACAGCATTTATCTCATTAAGTGTTTCTGGTAATGAAGCATAGCTTTCTACCTCTTCTCTTACTGTTGTTTTTGGTGTATCCATGACTAAGTCGCAGGGCGAAGCGAGGGGATCTTCAGGAACCTTTGCTGGCAACTCATAATCAATACCACCCGCCAACAGCCAGCATCCCTCTTGAGGCGCCATTGTTGGGAGGTACTTTTCGGGAACATCTCTGGTAGAACCAACCTGCACGATATTATATTTCTTCACCAACGGGGTGTTGTTCTCGTCTACCAATGCGGCAAAAGCAACACGCCCCATTACACCGGTAGGCGAAAGGTATAGCTTGTTATGACTACTTCCCAATACCTGACTAACTGGTGCCCAACAGAAGTCATACAATCTAGCAGCCCAGGATTGGTCTCCCAATGGGCCACCTCGTAGGTAAAATTTTGCTGCATTTTGATCATCAAGTTTGCGGACTAATGACTCCAGCTCAAGAGCTTTTCCTAAGTAAATCTTTTTAGGCTCACTAGCTTCTCTTGTTAGCAGTACCGCGTAGTAGTGATAAACGCTATCCCATACACCATCCTTCAACCGCACTTTAAGGTATTCAATAGCGGCTTCCCTCGGGCCTAGTCTTCCTTGCACATCCTCCCATGATATGTTTTTTACAGCTGCCTGCTTTTGGATACTACTACCTATCATAAATTGAAAGTGCTCAACTGCTTCATTCGCTGTATTTTGAAAAGCCTCAATCTGATCTAAAGCATCACCTGTAGGAATTTCTACTGGTGATTTTTCCGGCGTTCCATCGAACGAGTTCAGTTCAACATTATATATAGAGAGGTCTTCCATCCGGGCCAAACGCCGTTTTCTTACATCCATCTCATCTGTAGTTACACGATCAATTTCCAACTCACTCAATTTCTCACGTAGCGCATAGTTATAAAAACTACTAGCACTAGATTTAAGGTTAGTGGAAGTTGCGGTTAGAATACTTGTAGCCCCAGACAAGAAGCTATTTCCTACTGGCCTCAGTTCCTTTTCATCGCGTAGAACCTCTCTTTCTGCCTTTTCATGAGCTCTCACGCGCATTACACTATCGGCAACTTCCTGTCCGTATGCCTCAGCAAGCGTTTGCGGATACATTCTAGTCGCTATGACCTTTATTCCACCCATAGTTTCCATAATTGACGTCCCCTTATTTTCGGACAACTTAACCTTAGTTCCCACTTTAAAAAACTCCATTTTCTTTGTTACTTTCCACATTTCGTTACTTTCCAGCATGATCATGCCTGCGGAAGCTGGCCCTACAAACATCTTTACACTGGTTTCATAAGGTAAATCTCTCGGCGCTTGAGCTAGTAGCGAAGTATTTAGGCCACTAACGATGAACAGCATGAAAATTGTTACGTAGTGAAAATTATGCATCGATAGAAGTTTTAGTTACTGAGGCTAAAGCTAATCAATTCATGAAAATTTTCATGCATACTTGACAAAAACAGCATGAGACTTTCAACACTAAATTAAAATAGTTTTCTTGCAAAACATCTTACTTGTCATATGACTAGCTTCCACTCTGATTCATCAATTGAACATGCTCCCTAATTATAGATCTCTTACGGATCTCCTGGCAGAAGGACATCCAAACGTAATCGTACACGCACTAGGTCTTCATTCTACAGCTCAAACTGACGATCGTTTCCAGCGGCTATTGGCCGCGCTAAAGATCAGTACTGCTGAACACGTGAAGCGGCTGAATCGGCCTCACCAAAACAGCCAGGAACTGGAACGCGAGCGCTACGCGTTACTGGACCGCTTAAAGATGTTCGTAGAATTGTTCAACCTGGATGGCTTTGCGGTGGAGGAAAAAGCACTCCCCCACCCCACTGTGCAGATGAAGGAAAAGCCTGTGAGGGTACCATTGGTTCTTTTCCTTGGTTCTAACCCCGAAGCAATGGGCCGTTTACAACTTGATTCAGAATACGTGAAGGTAACCCAACAACTACAAAACAAACAGGAGGTGTTTCAGCTGCGAATAAGTCCGGCGGTTACCAGAGAGACTTTTGAAGGTAGCTTGGCTGAGCAACAGCCAGCCATCATTCATTTTTCCGGACATGGGCTTGGTGAAGCAACAGGCTTTCGTAAAGCAGGTCTCGTTTTTGAGCATCCGGTTAATCGAAACAAAGGAGACATTATTTCTGCCAAAGCCCTCGCCAAAATAATCAAGACGTATAAAGAAGCTTTTACCATCCGACTAGTAGTGCTAAATGCCTGTGAGAGTACAGACCACGCGCGAGAAATCTCCTGTTCTGGACTTTATGCTATCGGCATGACCCAGGAAGTACTAGATCGGCGAGCCATCGTTTTTGCGGCGGGGTTTTATCGGGGGCTGTCGGTCATGCCGGATAATATCCCCTTTGCTTTTCGGGCCGCGTTGGATTCCTTTGGTATTGCGGATGTACAGGGTGGAGAAGCTGTTCCTAAGTTATTCTTGAATGGGGCCGAGGTGACCGTTTAATTAGCCCAACCCTTTCAGTTGTTCTTTTAGGTCACCAATTTCCTTGTCCAGGCTGAATTGTACGTTTGGATCGACAGCCTTTACTCGGGCTTCTTGTAGAAAGCTTAATTTTTCTCTGATTATTTGCCGAAGAGGGTCGTCCATATCCGCCTTTTCAGAAATTGACGGCGAATCCTGTGTTGGTGGTGCGGCGACCTCCAAGTCGGCGGGGGTGATCTGGTCCACCAGGGCGAACGCCCGGTCGACGACTTCCTTACTACGGGCAGAATTTGTATTTCCCTGAATATAGGCTTCGGCATAACGATTCCAGTCTGCCTGAAGCGTACGGAAGGAACGGTTGAGCGAGGATGTGGGGTGCACTGTTTCTGACCACTCCGTGAAGAAAGCAGGGAGACGGTTTTGTGTAAGAAGATCGGAAAGTTTCTTGAGGGGCACCGTAGATGATTTTTATTACAAAAAAACTGGAGGTAAGTAGACTGATAAGATATTTGTATCTAATTCGGCACAATGTTAGTTCATTTTAGACAAGTGGACGTAAGTGCAACGTAAAGTTGACGAAGTCAAAATATATTACTTATTAAAGGATATTTGACTCCACATCGGAGGTGATTTTTACTCTGGTTAATAATTTCACCCACCTTATCTATATCGAACGACAGATTAGGTAAAAGCCAAAGTCATTTTGTCTTAACAAAAACAAACTGATTACCAGTTTCATGCCGCCCAAAATACTCCTTGACAGGTTGTGGTCTGACCGATGAAAAATCAGAAAACAGCTGGTTTACTGTTAAAAACCGATTTTCAAGTGTTGTACTTTTTAGTGATTCCATAATCCTCACTAGCATAGGAGACTTATCTGGAACGGGCTCATTACTTGAAGCAGCAATGTACACCCGCGTAAGGTTTTCATCATTATTAACCTCATCAATTGATAAATCACTTCGCTTATCTCCTAGATTCAATCCTGCATAATCAGCATCTATAATCAGTAGTATTTTGTTGCAGGATATTTGATCAACTATCTTCACTAAGTCTAGAATATTAATTCCCGTAAGGGTACCTACCCCTTTAAAATCAGCGAGTGCGATGCCCGCAGAATTCTTGTTCCTATTTCGATAGCCATGACCACTAAAATAGATCAGAAGTTGATCGTTCTTTTTAAAGTTACGCCGCTTAAATTCCTCGAGTTGCGCTAACAACTCGGTTCTAGTTGGATTCTCTACACTATTAACATAGAAAGAGTAAGAATTTTCTAGTTCCTGAGCTAGATTTCTTGTATCCTTTACAGGATTTGCTAAATTTGGCATCGTCGTGTATTCACTTACACCGACGAGCAACGCGTAGTTATTCCCTACAGTAATTTCTTCTGCGACGTCTCCGGGGCGATTAGAACGCTTAATTTCAATCGACTTCTGGAAGACATTTCGTAATGAATCTAGTACTTCTGCCTTGACTTGGATAGGCGATATAGGATTTGATTCTTGAATTTTTACTTCTGAATTTTCGTAGTAGATAGTTCGAGAGAATAGCGGCTGCTTTCTAAGATCGTAGGTATTGTATAGTTGTACATTAAGTAGATCTTTCCTGACTCTCATGTATCTGCTGGTTTGCTCTAATAAGGTATTTTCAACATCCTCCTTGAGTTTTGTTTCGTAGTATTCATTTAAGATACGCCAACTAGCTACTTGCAAAGCTAAATCGTTTGTAATAAACTCCAAGTAAACTGATAACCCCTTCTCCTCTACATCTAACTCTCTTACTCGTAATATTTTGCCGATTCCTGTTGTGCTCAACCATTGTTGCAACGCTAGAGTCTGCATCTCGAAAGTATCTTTATACACTCTTAGATCACTTACTTCAGGCAGATATAGTATCTCTCTCGTAGCCAGGGGGGGGACTTCAGTCGCTACTCTTTCGTTGTCCTCTGTTCTGGAAGGAAGGAAGGATTCTGCTTGGTCAGTTCTAATTACCCTTTCATCAACTACACTGTCTACATCTATAGTGCTGTTTTCTTCATTGGTAATCTGCTCTGAATCCTCTGCTAACGTGCTATCAATTTCACTTCCTGATTGTTCTTCAGAACGTATAGCCCCAATTGGCGTACAGGTTTCAAGAATTAGTGCTTTTTTTCCTGAAACTATCATAAGTTCCGAAGCAGTTTGGAAAAAGTTACAGACCCCTTGGCTTTCTCTTTTTAACTGAAGACCTCGATTCCAAAGGAGAGCGCCTATATTTTTTCGGTGCGTGACATCAAGACTATCCTGAGCTTCCCAGTCAAGAAACTCTTGTAGTTTAATTGCTCCTTGGTTAAGTGCAGCGTTTCCATCGCTCGTTTTTGGAACGGGAGACAGATCCAAAATGGTCAAGGTATCAAGATCCTCAATTCTAGTTGCGCGACCGATCCGATCTTGCCAGCGGTATTCCGCTAAAGTCAGACTGTCCGTTTTACTACATATTTGGATATTTAGGATTGTATCGGGACGGCCTAAACCCTCATAGACTACTGGCCATATAGTACTATCACATCGCTCATTACTTTGCTTATCTGGTTGCCACCACCACCCCACCAACATCACTAGTATGAACAATGGTAAAGCCCAAAGCAGCTGCCAAGTTTCGGGTTTTAAGCCTAACGCCCGATAGCCTTCGGGATAAAGGCGCTTATTCCAGCTTTGCGGCAGGGACAGGGGCAGGGTCCCGGCAGGTGGTTCATGGTTGAGGAAGCGAGCGACCGTAATATCAGGATCATTCCCCGTAGCAATGTCGCGAGCTAATTTTTTAGATAAGTTCTTCCGCTTGTCGGGATCATCGAAGGCTAGCAGCCATTCATTCTGCAAGTGGAAGAAGTCTAGCTCGCGCTTGGCAACGGAGCCCTCGGGAGGTGGAGCGTTTTGCTCCAATGCCGCGAGGAGAGCAAGGCGCAATTTACGGTGGAGACCAGGGGCGGTTTGCTCCAACCAGCGAATGAGTTCATCCCGGGCGGTGACAGGAATTGTTCCTCCGGTGAACCACGGCAAACGGGAAAGGGACAAAATATTACGGCTGGAGAGGAGGTTTTCGTTAGTGAATTCGCCGACTTTATGGCCAAAGAAGAGCGAAAGATCCCAATGTAGCGTTGGGTAGAGGGCGCAGGCGGCGATCCACTGAGTTTGCGCTAGTGAGAAGTGATCCAGCAGGGAGCCGATGAGCGAGTTAGAAAAGAGGATCGGTTCCCGCTCGGCATCGTCAATTAATGCGCGGTAATCGACGGGGTCTTCGGGAGAGTGACCGTCGTTGGTTCGTTCAGCGAGAAGACGTAGACCCTGCATACTAGCAGGAAGGACAGCAAAGAACTGGGAGAGTCGGCGCTCTTCGATACCCCATTCGTTGGGTGGACGGGTAGTAAGAAGGCTGCGGTTGGCCCAGAGAGAGAACTGGTCGTTGGCCCATTTGGTGAGTTTACCAGAGGCCGGATTAAGGAGGCGATCTCCTGATCCAACGAGGAGGAGACGACTGTTGGGAAAGCGGCGCTGAAGGTTTATCAGCGAGGTGGATCGACCGCGATTATCCTGAAAAAGAAGGCGAGGGTCACCGTCAAAGAAGTACCGTTCTATATAGACCTCCTCTGCGGCTAACTGCCGGTAAAGCTGGTCGAAGAGTCGGGCATGGTGATTGTTGTTGGCGCCACGGTCGATGAGCAGCAAATATTCGGCAGGGCGAGTGGCCAATCGGTAATGAAAGGACGGTAGTCCGCCCTGGTTGATGGTTTGTTTGATGGTCTTACCAAGGTCGAGTTCCCGGTGATCGTCTTCGCGGCGGCGGCGAAGTTGGCGAAGAAGGGCGGGGTAATTTTCACCCCAATCGATGCCAGCACGGAATTCGGGGAGTTCGATGGGCCAAAAGTGGGGAGCTCCGTCAAACTGTTCACGCTGGGCGACTAGACGAATATTCTTACGCCGTTGGTTGCGCAGGTAGAAGTAAAATACGCCTAGCAAAATTAGATAGCCGAATAATATGAGTGGCCACCAGGCGAAATAAAGGAAATCGGCATATCCTAAGCTTTGAGATTCGGGGACCGCCAGATCTAGCAAGGTACGAGGATGGGGTAAAGGGTCGAAGGAAGTATAGTCTGGGGTATCCTTACGTTGAACTACAGGTAGCACTGGTGCCCGAGCCGTATCTTGCTTTTGCTCTACTACTACCCGGAAGTTAATGTGTGTAAAACGCTTATTTGTGCCTTCAAGACGAACGATAAAAGCATCTTCTTGCTTAATGGTATCGAAGTTAGCTTCATAGTAGAGTCTAAGACCAGCCGTATCAACCCTACCTATTTTTGGGGCATCAACGGTACCGTAGGCAGGCAGGCCAAAAGTCAGTACTCTACCAATAGTAGCTAAAGAATCGACATTAGAAATAAAATTACGCTTGCCAGCCGTGACAATAATGGTTCTTTCCGTTGTCGGAAACTCCTGAGCGGGCCAAATAAAATAGGCGACTAGAGGTAAGAATAAGACTAACAACAGGCCAGCAAAGCGTTGGAGTAGTTTATGGCGATCGCGTCGGTTCGCCCTCGTGAACTCGTCTTCCTTTTTTTCGACAGGCTTCTCGGTTGCATCTGCTTGTTCACAAGCGTTATGAAATATTCTCCTGAAGCGTTCCTGTCCGTTGGCGTCCATAGCGAAGAGAGCAACAAGGCTATCCCCGAGTACGGATTCAGACGTAGTGGAAGGAAGGCGATCGAGGAGTTCCTGCACAGCCTGGTACTGCTCAACGCCGATGGGATACCCTTCGGCCCGAAGAGCCGTGAGGAAAGCCGCCGTGATCTGGCGGCTACGGGTATGCCCAGAGAGTGAGGTCACATGCTAGTTGTTGAGGAGGAGTTGTCCGTCATTGAGTAGCCGTTGGAGAAGGTCAAGATCTTCTCGATTTTTGGCGAGTACAGAGAAAGAAGTTGCTAATTTTCTGGCTTCATCCTCCTGCAACTCACGACTAAGTGCCGCAGCGGGAAAATCCATACGGTTCAGAAGATCAACCCAGTGGATAAGCTCGGCAGTAGCGGGTTTTTTACGAAGTTGTTTGGTTTTTCGACCGGTACGAAGTTCTGTGAAAAATCGGGTAAAAAAGCCGAGGTCAGCCGTGGAATAGCCGTCGGTTTTAGATTGCAGTATTCGCAATAAGGTCTCCTCATTTGGGAAATCGATATGGAAGAAAGTAACGCGCCGCAAAAAAGGTTCAGGAAGATTTTTCTCCGAATTAGATGTCATGATAACAAATGGCCGCGTAGCCGATCCTGCTTTGAAGGTAGCACCGGTTTCGGGCACCTCGAAGCGGAGATTTTCGAGTGCATATAGAACGTCGTTGGGTAAGTCACGCGGGGCTTTATCAATTTCATCGATAAGGACGACGTAGCGTTGTTTGCTATCCTGGATGGCCTTACCAAGAGCTTCGTACTTTATGAAGCGCTTGGCGATGTCGGCAGCGCTTAGGGTTTCCTTACTCGTTTGGCTATGCTGAAAGTGGCCAAGGGCATCGTAGCGGTAGAAGAGGTCACGAGCAGAGCTGGTTGTCTGCGCTGTGAAGACGAGGGGTACGGGGAGGCCGAAGGCGTGAGCAACGTGGAACGCGAGCTGAGTTTTACCCGTACCCGGCTCCCCGGTGAGCAGCAATGGCTGACCGAGATTGATCGCAACGTTAACTGCATTGACGAGACCGGGATCCGGAAGATAGAAAGCGGGGTTGTTGAGCTTCGGATTAAGGTTGATAGAGGGAAATTCCTGGGGTTCACCCTCACGCTCGTAGAAAGAAAATTTTTCGGCCATTGTGATAGTAGTATAAAATGTTTAGCGGGTGAGGTACCGGTAAATTTCGTGTTGGGCTAAGTCGATGTGGGTCATGTCAATAGTTCCATCCCGGTTGTAGCGGGCGTGATGCTCCGGTGAAAGGCCCTCAATTACAATTTCGGTTAATTTCTGACGATTGAGGAGATTTTCTACACCAACACGTTTAAACCATTTTTCCAGATCGGTAGCAGGTACCGGCTTCAAGCGATTGATGTGTTTAACGATTTCGAACTCTTCTTCTAAAGCATCGAATATATTAAGGCGCTCCTTTACCTCAGAGGAGACGCCCGAGTCGTGATGTACGTTCTCGGCGTAGTGAATAAAGTTCAGCAGAAACTTAGGTCCTCCGGTAGCTAATTGCTGGAACTGTTGGATGATCCAGCGGTAATACTTAGGGATAAAATCCTTCCAGTCCTCCTCCATGGTTTCAAAGGCTAGAAAGACAAAGTCAAACTCATAATTACTTTCCTCTCCAGCAAGAAAAGAACGAATATCTTGGTCACCTTTGAGCTCAAATTCTTCCGCGATATACGACTCAAAAGCTTTTTGTGATTTACGAAAGGTCTTTCTAATTGGTAGGGGTCTTCGTGCCAACCATTTATCTTGCAGAAAGCATTTTATTACACCTAGGTCTTCATCACTAATACATTCTCTTAGAAGTCGGTCAGTAAAGCGATGAGGCATTTGCGTATCACAGGCCGTGATGAGATAAACCTGGTATTGATGTTCTGATTCTTCTTCGTCCAAAAGAAAACTACTCCAAAAAGTATCAACTGGTTTTTTTCGGTCACAATTTACACGATGTAATCGACCAATCTCGGTAGTCGGGTTAACCTCAAGTTCACTAAAATAGTCCCGTAGTTTACCTGCAGTCGGAAACGACTCGAGACCTGAGGCACGGGCTGATGTGAAGCGTAAATCAGGGTGCTCTTTCAGCAGCGCGTCCATCTCTTCCTTTAACTCGCTCAAATCTTTATCAAGCTTGAATTGCATCAACGGATCACTTGCCTTAATACGGCTGGTTCGAAGAAAGGCGTGCTTCTCCTGCATAAGTTTGAGCAGACTGGTGGGTGTATGGGTGGCCATTTAGTCCGTGGGTGAATTGTAAATATAAGGAACGTAGCCTTTCAGGCTAGATAGATTAGGACTAGCAACCCCAAAAACATTATCATCAGAAGCAAGTGCTCCTTCTAAAGAGCTACTAATATTTTCCAGGTTAGAGCGTGTCTAATTTTAACTTTTGAGCCGATTGCTGACGAATTTTGTTCTGGGCAAGGAACAAAGAGGGAAGCTAGCCGTAGCTAGCTGACCGATGAAGTGACGAAGCACAGGACGAAATTTGGCGCAAGTAGGCCAAAGTGTTAAATTTAGACACGCTCTTAGCTGCACAAGTGATTAACAAGAGTAGATAGTTAAATATCGCGCACTTCCCCTTACTCCGTAGGGATTATGCGTTACTCGAAGCCTTCCCGAGCGCTTGTTGCAGCTTAATGCATAGCTTAAAGTGTTTCTCATCAATAATGATGTTACAGGGATTAGTAAATACTGCTCTGTATTGGCCATCTTCCAAGAGAAGCATGAGCCTACTACAGATTTAATAGTTGTTCTATTGGTTATATACACTCATGAGGGCCCCTGTAAATATTTATAAGGAGTCTTTATCATAGGGTGTGTAATCTGATATGAGATCTGTCCGCCTTTTTCTACACCTTAAAAAGCGTGCCCACCCTTCGTAGTTTTGAGGTGTGAAACAAAAAAGCTCTTCCGCGGGGAGTGTTCAATAACCTGTGTCTAGGTTAGATAATAGTAAAGCGAAGCTTTACAGCCCGCAGGGCGCGCAGCGTCCCCGGCTCCTTCCGGCCTACGGCCTCCAGGAGCCGGGGACGCTGCGCGCCGCCCACCTAGCGTCTTAGGTACTTGGTATATTCTTCTCCGTATTCCTCCATCAGCTCCCGTTGGACGGCTGCGAAGTTACGGACCGTCTTTGCCCAAGCTGTCTTAGTCGCTTGGAGCGTCAGGTAGACTTGGATCATTAATGACTTAGTCGACGGCCAACTGCCTTTGGTCTTAGTCGCTTTGCGTAAATGACGGTTTACATTTTCTAGCGCGTTGGTGGTGTAAATTAGCCGGCGCATTTCTGGTCCGAAGTTCATGAAAACCATCAACTCTGTCCAGTCTTTTCGCCACAAGCGAACTACATGAGGGTACTTCTGCCATTTCTCTTCAAAGGCCTTAAGGGCTTCTACCGCCCCGTCCTCATCAATAGCCGTGTATACCGTCCGTAGGTCTTTACAGACTTTACGACGATCCTTAAAATCTACGCCGACTACGGAGTTACGCACCTTGTGGACAATGCAGCGCTGGAAGCGACTAGCTGGAAAATAGGTGCCTACTGCGTCGACTAAGCCTGGCAGGCCGTCAGCAACAAAGACTTTAATATCCTCCGCTCCGCGCTCCTTAAGATCGGCCAGGAGCACTGACCACTGGGAGGTGCTCTCTGCGCCACGTCCAGTATGCATGCTCAAAATGTCTCGATGACCATCAACATCCACACCATAGAAAAGGTAGGTCGCTACGCTGGTAGACTTACCTTCAAGTCGAATGTTAAAGTGAATGGCGTCCATGAAAACGGCCACATAACAAGGTTGAAGAGCGCGTTTCTGCCAAGCCTGAACATCGTCCCAAACCTCGTTGACAATGCCCGTAATCGAAGCAGGGCTGATAACATGGCCAAACATTTCATGTAGGTGGTTCGAGATGTCTTGGTACGAGTTGCCGCGAGCATATAAGGATAGGATCTGCTGGCTCATATTCGGTGCCAAATCGTGCTGCCACTTGCCGACGATTGCTGAGTCATAGGTGCCTGTTCGATCTCGAGAGGGCTCAATTTTAGTCGGGCCGAAGTCGGTATTAATTGATTTGTTCGCCTTACCCTTACGCTTGTTCGGCCGAGCATCCAAGCGTTCTGCTTCTAACTTTAGGTGCTCCCCAAGTTCAGCGGACATCGATTTCTCGATCACATGCTTTATCAACTCGGTGAGTACGCCCTCAGTGCCACTAAGGGGTTTGCCTGACATGAGCCCAGCGATAATGTCGGACTCGAAGTCCGCGAATACTTTGTCTTTTTTACTTGCCATGATTCAATATCTGTGTTTTATGGCAGACACACATTTTTGAACACCCTCCTTCCGCGTGGGCACAACTCAAAGCTACAACACGTCGACTACATGACACGTCAAAAAAACGTACTCGTCGTCGGCGTAAGCTCCAAGACCAGCTTCGTTACCGTGACCAACTCATTACTCGGCTCCGGGCGGAGAACACCGAATTACGGGCACGCCTTGATCCAACCCCAGTGTTTAATTGCACTTACCCAGCCCAGATGATGACCTTAGCGGTTTTCATTGTAATCAACGGCGGATCACTACGGTGTGCTGCGGCTACGGCTGGCTTTTTTGCAGAACTAATGGGATGGCCCTTCAAAGCACCTGCTTTCAAAACCGTCAGCAACTGGGTAGAACGTTGCGGACTTCACGCTTTACAACTCACCAAATCGCTCCAGGGAGAATACGTTGCCATTATTGATGCCAGCATCCAGAACGGCAAGGAACAGCTAATGCTTTTGCTAGGCGTTGAAGCCGAGCGCGCCGCCCGCCTGGATCGCCCGCTGCGCGTGGCCGACATGAAGGTGCTCGGCATGGAAGTCCAGTCATCATGGAATGGTGATGAGGTGGCTGCATTTATCAGCCGCTCGATGGCCGAGCGTCCCGGTATCAGTTTACGATATGTCATCTGTGATCGGGGCTCCAATTTATTGGCTGCGCTAAGTAAGCTGGCTCTACCAGTAGTCAGTGACTGTAGCCATGTGATGATGAACATGGTCAAGAAACTGTTCAAGGATGATGCGGCGCTAAGCAAGCTTAAGGCTAGCGTCGGCTTGCTACGCCAACAATTAACAATGACGGACAATGCCTTCGCTTTACCGGCTACGCTGCGGGACAAGGACCGCTTCGGACGGATCTTCTTCTTGGTGAAATGGATGGAGCGAATTGATGACTACGGTACGGCACTCAACTCTGAACTGCGCGCTCGCTTGAATGCCGGACGCAACCGTTGGTTAGATTTACGGCTACGTCAGGTACAGCGACTCATGGTAATTACAGCCACTCGACTTAAATGCGAAGGGCTTAGTCAAGCCAGCCGTGATGGATGGATAAACGATGTGCTTGCCTACCTTCAAACGCAGCCACGACTAACCCAGCAAGCAAGAAGCTTTATCACCGGCATAATGAATTATTTTAACGACCATGCCGACTTTTACGCTAACTGGGTCCGGATACAGTGCTGTTCGGATATCATTGAGAGCATCTTCGGACGTTACAAGAACAAGGGCGGCATGAAAGCCATCTCCGCTGACGTGTTATCCATTGCCATGTACAACCGCAAGATATCCGTCGACTTCGTATAGCAAGCCATAGGCCAAGTCACCGGGCCGCAACTCGACGAGTGGCGGTGTCAAAACGTGTGCCACAACCGTTATGGAATCCGAAAACGCATGGAACGAGAGCTTAGAGAAAGCGCCGGAGGCTAATGAAATCAGATTAGACACCCTAGTCTTTATCACCCCCGAAACAAGCCATAAACAACCTTTCCCAAATAAGCCCCGAGCCCACTTTCCACCAGCGCTAAAGATGCCGTGAATTGAGTAAAGGTAATGTTGCCAGGACCCCGGATATTAAGTAAAAGTAGTAGTGCTAGAGTATAGAGCATACAAAGCAAGTAAGTCAATCGAGCAAAGCTCTTATTTACTCGGGCATCACCTGGCAGTAGGATGCTCCTATGATGGGTAGCATCCTGAATCATCAACGTGAGGTGAGCAGAAAAAAGTGGAACCAAGATACCCAGGCTGGCGATGAATTGATCATTACTAAAGCTTCCTGTACTCCATAGGATCGCGGCGAAGGTGATCACTGTACCCTTTCCGATTAATAGGAACCAGAACAACCGTTTTTTCAGCGTGTCTTCAGCTACACCCTCAGGTTTGGCCTCGGCGGCAGACAGTGCCGCAGCATCGGGTAGTTGATCGATGAGCGTGAGCAGGTTCAAGCTGAGCTCGTTACGCTTGCGGGCCAGGGCTGCCGGGTCGGTTGCTCCCGCAATCTGTTGTTCCTGGTAGCTGGTGAGTTGGCCAGAGTGGTTCAACACCAAGGTACGATAGTCGCCGTAGGCGTCACTAGCGGTAGCGCTCCGGAGTTTTTTACTGGAGGCTTCTAGGCGGTTGGCAGCGACCAGGCGTCGGAGTTCATTTTTGAAATCTTCCTGTTCCATTATTTACAGTTTCGAAGGATTCTCGTAAGTTCAACTGTGAAAGTTTCGATGTACTTTTTGATTGTATAATCGTAATCCAGTTCCATGCTGAGATAACCTCCTCGTTGGACGTTGGCATAAAGGCCAGAGCCTACCTTCCCGTCAATATCCCCAGTGATAATTATTCGGCGGTGTATCAAAAGTAAAGTTAGATGATGTTTAGTCACGAAAAGCAGTCGGGCAGAATTGCTGTTTTCGAAGTGACTAAACAAAAAAAACATGCTCATCTGCCCGCGCTGCCAGAGTGGCAATGTAATCCTAAATGGGAGGATTCACAATGGCAAACAGAATCATAAGTGTAAAGACTGCAGCCGGCAGTTTGTATTGAACAACAAGCACATCATTCGTGAAGAGATCAGGATGCTAATTGGCAATGCTTTGCTGGAGAGAAACAGCCTTAGAGCAATCTGTCGCATTTTCGGCGTCAATCTCACCTGGTTGCAGGGATTTACTCATTCGCTTTGGGAACAGCTTCCGGATGATCTCGGCTTGAGTAAAAAGATGATCAAGAAAATCAAGAAGATGCAAGTCTTTGGTTTACAAGCAGATGAGATGTGGTCATTTGTGGGCAGAAAGGCTTACAAAAGATAGATTTGGATTGTCTTCAACCCCATCTATAGAGTGGTAGTAGCCTATCACATTGGGGATCGATCAGATAAATCGGCCCGAGCACTGTACGAGAAGATTCTTGCCCTGTTAAGTCTTGCCGCTTCGAGACCGACGATTGGGACAGCTACAAGAAAATATTTGATGAAGACAAGCATCGTATTGGTAAAGCTTATACGTACTTCATCGACGTGCTTAATGCAACCATCAGGGCTCGGTGTAGCCGATTGGTACGAAAGGCGCTTTCATTCTCCAAAGAAGAGAAGTGGCACAACCTGGCAATTGGATATCTCTTGTGGCAATTGAATCTCACCCGCCAACCTTACTTTTGATACACCGCCCAATATCGAATCTCTAATTTAGAATCGATTTAACCGGTGCTTCGGCTCGTCGCTAACTACCTATTACTGCGAGCAACACGGAAGCCAACATTAACTAAGTCCATCGTTGGCTCTAGTGTGGAACGTTGAGCTGTACGGCATATATTCCAAGGATAGTCCCAATTTATGCCACGAATTATCCGACTAGTTCCAGTATCGGGACCTGTAGGGTTATTGGTAGCTGATTCTAGATAATAATCCTTTGAATACCAATCCCAACACCATTCTCCTAAGTTACCAGCCATACCAGAAAGACCAAAAAGACCTTGCGGAAATTTCCCTTCTGGTGAAGCTCTGCCATAAATGTCGATATACTTGATCATAAAAACTTCCCCGTATTCGTATTTTCCAGTTTTGTAATCGTATAAATATTTATATTCATTTCCCCATGCGTACAAGTAGTCCTTCCCACCGCTACGTGCCGCGTACTCCCACTCGGCCTCCGTTGGTAAGCGATATCCATTAGCCAGCCAATCGGCCACAACCTGATTATCTACTAACTTATAAACTTTTTCCAAACCCGACACTTGACTTAACCAATTACAGTACTGTATAGCATCGTTCCAGCTAATGTTTATTACAGGGTAAACTATTTCGCTTTCTTTTAATACCTCGAGAGTTTTGTAGCCTAATAGTTTATGCGGGTAAATTCTCCTCCGCTTATTCTTTACATTTTTTCGCCCTCTCTTAATTCGCTCCTCATCAATAACGTATTGTGTAGCCTCAATAAATTCTCCAAATTGCGTTACAGAGACTTCTGTACGGGCCAAGTAGAAATCCGAAAGTGTAACCATATGCACCGGTTTTTCGTCATCTTTCTCAATATCATCTTCTATCGTATCCCCCATCTGGAAAGTACCACCAGGAATGAATACCATAAATTCTGGTACCTTCATGGTACCTGTGGGTAGATTCGGTTCGGAACCTAGTTTTTGCAATGCAGCTTGGGCCTGCTTAAGATAGTACCCATTAGGGAAATTGGCAATGTAATGCTGATAAGCAGCTAAGTTGTTTTGCCGCTCGGCAGATTCCCAAGTTTTTTCTTCTATCGAGCGAGACGGCGTGACCAGCGTTTTTCGAAAAAAGAGGAAACTGGAAGCTGGCTGATCGCTCCCAAACGCTCCACCCCTAGGTGTCGGGGTTGCTAGATTAAGGTAATTCCCTAACAAGTCATCGTAGGTGAGGTAGCCTATTTGAGATCGGTGGCTTCGCAGGGCCAGGAGAAATTTTCGGGACAAATTAGAGTTATCTGGTGTTACGTCACCCTGGGTACTTGAAGTAATAAATAGGCGCGCACGGTAGGCTTCGTGGTTTAGGAGTAGTTCCCCGTCTGTCATATCTGTTCCTGGTCGCATAAATAAGCGATCGTCCTTATCGAATTCAGGGTCAAAATTTCCAGCGTGGCAGGCGTCAACGGTTACCAAAATATGCTGGCAGTTGAATTTGTCGATAATATAGCGGAGATAGTTATAGTCCAAGCCGGTGCGGTGCAACATATTAGGGTTTACGTCACTGGGCATAAAGTAGCCCTGCCTCCCTTGCTTAGCACCGTGTCCAGTAAAGAAGATGAGGAGTTGGCCTTTTGGGTCGAAGGATCCGTTGGCAAAATTTGCTCTGTATTCGGTTAGTTTTTGCTCGATGGCGTTCAAACTAGGGTTTTCGATGACTTCAGTTTTAAAGTCGTATTGCTCGCTTAATTCTTGCGCTATATTCTTAGCATTCTGGATCGGATTGCGCAAATCTGTCAGACTTTGGTAGGTGTTGACGGCAAAGAATAGTGCGTAGTCTTTAGCAGAGAGGGTAGAGACTGCGAGAACAGTAATACATAGTAGAAGTAAGCGGAATATCGTCATTGGTGGAGTATTCTAAAGGCTAAAATAAGGATAAATATAGAATGAGTTGGTCTTTATCTAACACCTTGAGCTACTCACAAAAATGGATATTATCTTCTGATTAGGCTACTTAATTAGTTTTCATCACAGGCCATAAGTTTTACGAACAGTGAGCCCTTCAAAGTTTTATATAACCGTCTAGTGCTGTTTAAGCACCAGAGCGGAGGAGGTATTCCTCTAGTTCTCGATAAATCTCATCTTTGGAAGGGGTGCGAATAATCACCGCCTGGAAGCCGCAAACCTCGTGAAGTTCACGGGCCTTTTTTTTGGTGCTAGTGATCGGGTTGGAAAGGATTCTGAAACGAGTGTGGTTGAAGTAGTCATCTACTGCGAAATAGGGTATAGTCTTTGCCTACTCCCTCCGTTATTGACTGGATGCTTTCCGATAAAGGCTAATCCCAACAGGCTTAAACGGTAATCATCAGATAGGCTGTACGTATTGTGCAGATTATTGATCCAGAGGTGAAAAATAATGGGTGTACCGTTAAGTTACATTTGTGGTAGCAAGCCCTTACTGCTTAAAAGTGCTTGGGGACTGGTGCAAGCCTTCTCATTAAATCTTTCTTACACAAATGGTGCGTCTTCTCATTCATATCTTCTATTTCACATTCTGAACAAGTTAATAATTTCTATCCACCCGAAAGCCTAAATCATTACTCCTTTCGTTTGGCGATCGAATCCCGCGATAAGTGGTACGGCAGTACATCGGAAGATTTGGCCGCCCTCCTCCGCGAATTAATCGACCAGTACCAGTTGATGCACCTTTTGGGCTGATAACTCTACCCGGCTTATAGGGCTCAAAAAGATCCCAGCACCATTCATTCACATTACCCGTCATATCAGATAAGCCGTAGCCACCCTGCTGAAACCTTCCAACCGGAGCAGTATAAATAGCTATAAGAATTTCATTCGTTTAATTTGTTAAAGTTTTTCGTTCACTCGAAAAAAGGTAATTGATTGGCTTGCGTTTATCCTTATTTGATTAGTCAAAGTGTTCTTGAGAACCAGGCTGGCTCATTTTTTTGCTTTCCTACCCCATCTCTGCACCTGCGGCCGCTCCGACTTAAACTCCGCCTAGTGATCGGGGAAAACTTAAAAGCTTAATTAAAACCACTCCCCTACCCCACTACTTCAACCGGCTAATAGCACTCCGCACCTTAGACACCTCCTTCTTCAAATCCGCCACCCCGGCAAACTGCTCCGGAAAGCGTTCCTGGACGATCAGCTTGAAGATGGCGCGGAAAGCGGGATTGGCCATGTTCTCGGCGTTGGTGAGGTCTGCCTTGTAACTGGAGCCCCGGCGCTTCTTGGCGGTCTCGAAGGCGTTCTCCTTGGCATCGGGGTGTTTTTCGAAAACGGCGCGGCAGGCCTCGTCGGTTTTTTCGCGGAGGGTTTCGTTGAGGCGGGTTTCCAAAGCTCTCATTTCTTCCCGCTTGGCGGCACGTTCCTCGGCTTTCTTTTTGGCGGCCTTTTCTTCCTGGAGTTTCTTACCCGCAGTATCGACCAGGTCGGAGGTAGAAACCATCTTCTGGAGGTAGCCGCCCACGTTCTTGATCTTATCGCCGGCCTTTAGCTTGTTGAGGGTATAGGTGATGCCCTGTTGGATTTGAGCTGGCGGATACTGCTGCACCCACTTACGGACGGTGGAAGCCACCACCCACTCCCCTACTTGCTGCAGGAAGCTGTTGACAAGCCGGTCCTCGTCGTTGGGATCAATGAAGGGAAGTTCGGGGGTGACGTCTTCCAGCTCGATGACTTCGTTCTTGTTCACCATAAAGGTGATGGCGGTGATCTTACGGCCCGACTTTACCGGCTCAAAGTCGAAGCGGATATCGGTATTATTGTTGATGTGCTTCTGGGCCTTGTTGAGGATCTTCTGCTTGAAGCTGCCAAATAAGGGATAGAGATCTTTTATCTCCTTAACACCGCTTTCGTCAAAGGTAATTTCAGCGGCGCCGATCATTTCCTTCAATTCCTGGAAATCGATGGTTTTCTTCTTCCTGAACTCGAAGCTTTTCAGAATTTCATACATCCGGAAAGCGTAGGAGTTGGGAAGGCGGAGGATGTACTTAAGGTCGTAGGAGGTGTACTCCTTCAACTCCAAGAGGTAGGGTTTAAGTTCTGCGGCGAACTTGACCTTGATGAAAGCGTCAGGCTTACCTTTGATCTTCTTCTTGGTAACCGTCAGGATGCTGGTGTTTACTTCGTAGACGTCTCCGTTCTCGGTCGTTTCCGGAAAGGTGATGGAGCGGGTACGAAGGGAATCAGCGGCTTCGCGGATGTAGCGGTAAGCAGACTTATCGGTGTAGAGCTGAAAATCGTCAATAATGTCGCGGGGGTAGATGTGGTATTCCTTATTGTCCTCATCGCTGTGATCGATCATCATGATCATCTTGATGAAGATGCGCGTCTCCCACATCGTGAGTTTGTACCTGGCATCGACCAGCAGGTTAGACTTTTGAATTCGACTGTTTGAGGCTCTCTTGAGATGTTCCGGCATAACGGTTATGTTTACAGGGCGGTGAATGAAAAGCTTCCGAAGTTACACCGCTCCTAACTATACCCAAAGTTAAAGGTAGGTATAGTAAGGGCGACTTATCCTGATTTTAGAGAGTAATTTGCCTTCAAGGGTGAACTATATCCGATTCCTACCTTACTATACCCAAATCCTACCGTTTTAGGGTAAAAGTGATGTGTCCTCCAATTCTAGCGCGGCTATAATGGGTTCTGAGGCGGCTCAAACCCGCCTAATGGTACAGTTGACCCGCACGATGGTATAAGACACCCGCTTAATGGTATAGCAAACCCGCACGATGGTATAGAATACCCGCCTATCGGTATAGTTAGGCTTTTATTGTATTGATAATCAGATAGTTGTAAGGCCTTAACCATAACCTTGTAAACTTTGAAAAATAAACAACAGTCGGGCTATCACCCGCCTAATGGTATAGTTTGCTGTTTTTCTTAAACGACTCTATCGTTAAGAAGAGGATGTCTATTTCGGGCGACCCGGTAGATGGTATACTTGAATTTGAATTAGGGGCTTCTTGGCGTTTTTGACCCGGTAGATGGTATAATTTAGCGGTTTGAGGTCGCTTCCTCTCCTACACTACCCGGCAAATGGTATAGCTGAGCCAGCGGACTGAACTCCGTACCCGGTCAATGGTATAGTTGTGGTTATCCCCCTGATTCACCCGCTTAATGGTATAGTTCTCTCGCCGAGGTAGTTTTGCCCATCAATTGAGTACTTCTGGCTACTTATTACCCGGTAGATGGTATACTTTGGCATTGGCCTCTCTCCTACCCTACCCGGTAAATGGTATAACTCTACACCTAGGCTTGCTTTTAGGGCTAAGTCAGTGCTTCCTCTCTCGTGACCCGGTAGATGGTATAGTTTGTGAGGTTTAACATAGCTGATCAGCTAGTGTTTCAGGCGGAGAATAATCCGTTGTACCGCTACCCGGTAGATGGTATACTTTGGCATTGGCCTCTCTCCTACCCTACCCGGTAAATGGTATAACTCTACACCTAGGCTTGCTTTTAGGGCTAAGTCAGTGCTTCCTCTCTCGTGACCCGGTAGATGGTATAGTTTGTGAGGTTTAACATAGCTGATCAGCTAGTGTTTCAGGCGGAGAATAATCCGTTGTACCGCTACCCGGTAAATGGTATAGTTAGGCGTATTGCCAAAAGAAAAGGGTGGAGCGAATTACTCGCCCCTACCCTATTCAACTGATTTGTACTGGACCCGTATTCGGGTATAGTTTCATTCTTTGATGGACTCTTCGATGATCCGCAGCATGTGGGCTTTGATGGTGTCTCCGTTTTTGAGGGTGTGCATCTTTAGTTGCAGGTGGAGGGACTTTGGCACGTCGAAGGTCATGCGCATGAACGGCTCTTTCTCTTCAGGAGCGGCTTGCTTTGGTTCTGCTTTCTTGGTCTTGGTGGCTGGCTGCTTAGCTGCTTTGGACTTGGCTGCTGGTTTAGGGCTACTTCGCTTCCTGGAAGGCTTTGTAGTGGGCGCGGCCGCAGGTGCAGAGGCGGTTGGAGGGGGCGGTGGATTATCGGAGACCTTGCGTACGACGGCCGCTTCTTGTTCTTCGTTGGTGACCACTTCTCTTCGCAGGGACGGGCGACCTACTTTCTGGCGGTTGGCGAGGAGATCTTTCTTTGATTTTGCCATGATGTTTTTCTTTCTCCCCGGATTTCTCTTCCTGCTCCGCAGTTCGCTGCATCCGGGGTTAAAACGGTTTGACTCCTCCAGAGTCAAATGTTGGGTTAAGTTAATAAGTTTTTAAGCTTGCTTTAGGGCAATCGCGAGAATCTCATCGATCAGGGCTTCGATTTCAGCTTTGGCCTTCTGGTCTCCCAGCTCTATGACTCCGTAGCCGACGGAGTTGGCTTCACCGTAGGCTACCCGGTTGTGCATGATGGTCTTGAACATGCCCACTTCGTAGTGTTTGCTGAGCTCCTTGATGTCCTTGATGCCTTCGGAGTGGAGGGTGATGCCATTGCGGAATCCGTTGGCGAGGAGGTGAGCTTCAATCTTTCCGCCGCCTTCCTCCTTGGCTTCTTTGATCTCCTGGAAGCGGGCTAGTAGCTTCTCGGTCACCTTGATGTCGGAGCCGCCGGTGGTGTTGAGCGGGATGAAGAGATAGTGGCTGATGTACATGGCTTTGACGGCCACGGGAGACAAGGTCGGGGGGCAGTCTATAATAAGGACGTCGTACTGGCCATCAGCGTACTGCTTTTTGACCTGGGAACTGAAGGACTTAGGGTTGGTCAGCTGGATGCAGGTAATTTGTGGCTCGATTTCGTTCTCGTGCCGCATCTCCGCCCAGTCCATGGTGGCGGCGGTTACGTCGGCGTCAACGATGCAGACTTTGTAGTCGCGGTGCGCCAGCGCGACCGCCAGGTTTTGGGTGAGGGTGCTTTTGCCGACACCGCCTTTATAGTTTACGGAAGAAATAATCATGCTTGGGTGATTTGTGGGAAGACCACGTTTGAGAATAACTTAATTAAGATTAGACTTAAAAACTTATTACTGCTAAAACTTAATTACGCTTTTGCTTAAAAACTTACTCTAAGTGGTTCTCTCTGGAAGCAAAAGTAAGTCTTTAAGTTTAACCGGCAAAACTTAGATAAGATAAATCTTACTTAAGTTTATTCTTAAGTAAGAATAAACTTAAAGACTTATAAACTTAAATTTGTTTACTGGCGGCGTGTGACTTAAATAAGTTTTTAAGACTTAGTGGGTGTTGCCGCCGTTACAAACTTAAACAAGTTTAATCTTACGCTTTGTGAGGATCTGTGAATTTTTAGGAGGGAACCCCTCTATGCGATTCTGATTATTGTGGCTTAAAAGCCAATTACCTTTTAGACGGCCTCTGGTTTGCGCAGAAGGGATTAAGCAAGGTGATTTGCCATGGAGAGGGGAGAAAGTCCTTCAGGGGGCTCCTGTGAGGCTTAAAAAGGGCTGGAAAGATGAATTTAATTACGGGTATGAGAGTTGCAGCCTGCGTATAGACTTAAAAACTTATTTAAGTTTTGTCACTGTGATTACTTTGTTGGTTGATTATTTAGTTAATGGTGCTTAAATGAGCATAGTCACATGAAGTTCGCTAAGGAGGCTATGCAGGCAATCCATGCTCACCCAGATACTGTTCAAGTTTTGCTTCTGGTTCGTTGGTTGCAGTTAGTTTGAAGGTTGTAATCGTGATTTCGTTGGCTAGTTTTGTAGTTGTTTGTACGGGATAGAGGTCACTGAATACGGCAACAATTGCGGAGAGTCGGGAGCTATTGCTCAGTAGTTGGAATTGGCCGTAGGTGAAAAGTAGCGTGACGTGATGACCTATGGGGTGGGGTGGGGTGAAGGAAAACTCTTCGGTGGTACGCTTCCGGAGCGTCCATTCGTAGCCGAGTTCGCGGCGGACAGCATCGATGATATGAAGCCGGAGCAGGTGTTGGTACCGTTCGTTGGCGACGATGGCCAGGCGAGCCCAGTTGGGTACTCCCTTGGATATATTAGAGCCGGTATCACTGCGGCCGGTGATGTTGTCTATGTCTTTCCAAGACCAGGCCATAGTCTTGCGAAGCACGTTGAAACGTTGACGGATGGTAAGAGCGGGCACGGTTTTTTACATTCTAAGTGGCTAGGAAAAGGAAACTACTATAATGACTACTACTGAAAGTCAAACCGGCCCCAACCTCTTTTGTGTTGGGAGAGGGTTAGGAGATCTTGTTTGTCCGGGGTTTTGCAATAGTGGTTGATGAGGTCTTGGGCGCGGTTGGTTAGTCGGTCGAGGCGTTCTTCGGAGTTATAGCCCTGTTGCTGGAGCTCCTGGCTGAGAACCAGGAGGCTGGAGACGGTTTTCAACTCTTCCGGGGTGGCGAAATCGCGCATAGAGACTTTTGGGTCCGGCTGGCTGAAGCGGGTGCGCCATTCGCGGGCGGTCATGCCCCACATAGCTAGGTTAACGATATCCGCTTCTACTGAGGCGATATGCCGTTCAACGAGAACGTCGGCTTCAGGAGGGAGGGCGGAGACGGCACCGGAGGTTGGAAGGATGTGGTTTTCGGCTGCTAGTTCGCGGGCGAAGCGCTTATGGGTAGCGTGTAGACCGTACAAACTCTTTTGCATGGCGAGGTAGCCGCGAAGGGTTTGCAGGTAGAAACGCGGATCGAGCCAGTTGGCGAAATGGATGGCCCACTCGATGGCGGCGTAGGTTCCGCCGGTACGTCCTTTTTTAGAGTAGATGCCGATGCATCCCAAATCGGAAAGTTGCGCGACGGATACGCGGAAAGCCCCAGTACCGGCGCGACCCTTGAAGAGGGTGAATTGATGGGCGTCAAAGTTGGGGTTGGTGGATCGCTCCCATTCTTCGATGAACGCCAAGGTGGTGATGTTGCGAAGCCAGTTTGGGATGTGAGTGCGGGGATCACCTTGTAATGCGGCAATGTCGTTTAGGCAAACGAAATCGGTGGTGCGGTCGTATTTGATGTTTGTATCCGCTACGCGTAAGACTTCCTTTTTAGACATCTGTGTTTATTTCTAGTAAATATACGGCTTTTTAGCTTAAATGATGTCAAATTTGACATCATTTAAGCTTTGATTTTCCGAAGCGCGCATTGTCCAAAAAGGGTTATTCGACCTCAAAAGCTACAAATGTTGCAATGCCGGTTAGTTCAAGGGTAGGGGAGCGGCTTGCCTGGTATTTCAACTGTGCGGCGGCTACCTTCTCCTCATACTTGATCCGGTCAGCAGCCTGAAGCTCCGCGATCTGGGTCTCAAGTTCGCTAATCTTAGCCGCTACCTCATTTACTACCGCTGGCTTTTTGTAGAGTTTGGCTAGCTGGTCAACGGCGCGTTGTTCTTCGTAGAGGTCGGTGGTTTCGTCGCGGATGGTTTCGAGGGTTCGGATGCGGAGGGCCAGGTTGCGGGCCTCGGCTTCCTCGTTCTGGTGTTGGGTGTGTAATTGCTTGATCCGGGCTTCGAGGGACCGGATGCGGGGGTTGGTGTGGTATTTGACGGTGGCGGTGATGACTTCATCGGGTAATTCGAAGACAGATAGATGCTCGACTAGTTCCAAGTCAAGTGCTCTGCTGTTAATTTTCTCTTGGCTTGTGGCTGTTTCATAGTTGGCCGTGAACGGTTCGTTGGCGGATAATTGAATGTGGTAGAGGATGTCTGAATTGACGATCCGGTCGAGACTGTCAGCAGAGATGGCGACGAAGCTTCTCCGCACGAGCTCGAATTTTCGTCCGGTGTGAACGGGGATAACTTCGAGAATGGTGCGGGTACTATTTGGGCTTGCGTCAAGGAACTCCCAGCCAGTGCCGGGGTTCCAAAGATCGGCTGAGGTGCCGGTACATTCGATGACAAGACCTGAGCCGGTTAACTCGGTAGTTGCTTCCCGATAGCGGTAATTGACCTGGAGGACATCATCGGCCTTTTCAAACTCTGACTGAAGGTGGGTCATGGTACCAAAGAGTCTGTTATAGGAGGTCCAGAAGCCGTCGGCCATGAGTGGTTGCAGAAAGATACCGGAGATGATGAAGAACCCGAAAACGGCGATTTCGGAGCGGGGGTTGTTGGACCTCAACCTCAGCTTAGGATCGGAGGGAATTACACAGGGTGCTTTGTTGTAAGGGTAAAAGAGCGGGACTCCCTGAACGGTCATCATATCAAAGATGATGTGTGAGCTGTACGCGAGGAGAAAGACGGTAGGGTAGGGGGCCTCGCTTCCAAGAACATTGCATGCACCTGCGACCGCGCCATATCCTAATAGCATGAATAGTAAGCTGTGGGAGATGGTCCGGTGGCCGAAACGTCGATTGATGGCTTTCGAGATTGGTTTGAAGGTTCGGCCCCAAATGGAGGAGGGAACGTCAATATCGGCGAAGGTTGCGGCCAGGACTGTCATGATGATGAGTCCGGGATGGTTGAGGATGTTGACGCCTGCGAAGGCACCGAAGACTCCGGTGAAGACTATGCCGCCGGCTATGTGGTTTGGTAGGGTCATGGGATAGACGCGCTGCGCGCTTTTAGAAGTTAGACGGCCTGCGGCCTTTTAGGAAATAGACGGGCTTCGCCCTTGTAGAAGGTAGACGCTCACTGCATTCGCTGGTAGAGCTGCCGCGCGGGGGTGCTCACTTCGTTCGTGGCTGCCGCGTGTTGGAGGGGTTGTTGGGGGCGGGGACGCGGGATGCAGGGGGGAGTTGGAAGGGCAGTGAATCCCCACCCCCGGCCCCTGCCCCAAAGGGGAGGGGTGACCTTCTGATTATGTTTTTGGGCAATGTCATTGATCCTGGCAGGTAATAATGGCTTAATGTTGGAGGTGTTGTACTGCTGCCGCATGTTAGAAGTATTGTAGGGTTGGGGAGAAGATTGAACCCGGCAAATGGTATAGTTTCTGAGGCAAGTAGAATCACTTGCATTTTCAGCCTGAAGGCAGAAGAATACTTAGACGTATTTGCGAGTGCCGAAGCGAAGGATGGAGCGGGCGAAGAGGGCGAAGACCAGGAAGGCGCCACCGATTAGTCGGAAGGCACCGGCATCGGTGCCCATTTCGCCGCCTACGTAGCGAAGGATCATCAATGAACTGAGGGCGATGATGATGGGGAGGCTCATGTCGACTTCCTTCAGGGCAGTGGTGTGCGTGACCTTTTGAATCATTTCGGTAGAGACGTAAGGCTCCCGGCGGAAACGCTCGATCAGCTCCAGGATGAACTTTGGGTTGCCATTGGTGGCGCGCCAGACATGGCCCTTGTACATTTCCCAGTCTTCGATGCGATCGGTGAAGTCCTGACTGCCGCGGGTGATGAGTTCTACCGCTTCGTTTCGGGAAAGGCCTTGAATTTCGATTTTGTCGAAATTGGAGAGGAATGACATCTGGTTCATCTTGATCTTACGGGCGGCGATGATCATGTGAAAGTGACCGTTGAGCTTCTCCAGGGTAGAGATTCCCATTGGGGTGATGCGGGTGGCATCATCAATCAGGATAGTATACTCGTGCTTGGTAGTGGTTCTGATCAGAAGCTCACAAAGTTGCTTGATGGATTCCTTAGTGATGATCTTTTCTACGTCGGTATCGGTGCCGTACAGGAGGTCTTTGATTTTGTCCTTATCGCCTTCAAACAGGGTCAATACCATTCCAGCCAGGGTTCCTTTGATGGCGGTCATATCATCAATGCGGAGAACTTTACCGAGGCGGCCGTTATCGGTCAGGTTGGTAGTTAGGTGGGTTTTGCCCATGCCTTGTTCACCAGTGATTAGGAGGTTGACCTTCTTTCCTGCCAGGTCTACAATCTTTGCGATCTCGTCCTTCCTGCCGATGTGAACTTGCAAGCCGCCAACCATAACGGGCATAATGTCTACCCGGCGGCGGGGTGTGAGTTTCCGGTACATCTTTGCCCACCATCCCTTTTGATCGATGGAAGAGATGGCAGCTTCTTTCGAGTTCCTGGAGGCGTGGATGTAGATTTCGGTAGTGGCGGTCTTGTCGTGGCCAGCCAGCTCCTTGATGGTGAAAGCGTCGTTGCCTTGCTGCGCGAGTTTGGTGCAAAAAGTGTGGCGGAGAACGTGAGGGTGGGTATTGCCGGTCAGGTTTTTCAGTACGCGCCAGATTACTTTCCTCCCGGCGTGGCCAGCCGGGGAAATCTTTGAGGGGAATAGGTACGCTTCTGGATCGCGGGATTTGACGTAGGCCCAATAATCGGCCAGGGCATCGAGGAGCCGCTGGGTCATGGGTATCTCGCGGTAGACATTCTTGCCCCGTTTCTTCAGGGATTTAACGTTGATGATCTTTTTGGCCGGCTGAATCTGGTAAAGCTTCATGGAGCAGGCCTCGGTAACCCGGCATCCGGCATCGAGCATTAGGAGAATAAGGAGCCGGTACTTGGCGAGGTACTTGCCGGACATCTTGGTTTCGAGACTCTGGAGCAGGGCCTTTTCTTCCTTGGGGCTAAGGAACTTCATCTTGCCCACTGACTGGAGCTGTAACATGGAAAACTGGGTTACGCGTGCGCCCCGTGCATCGAGCGGCAAACTAAATTCGAAATACATGTTTAAACAAATGGGCTGCTGAGCAACTTTTTTTGAAAAAACTTTTCAAAGCATCGGGGGGTGTGGGGGGAGACATTATAGGCTTAATGTCCCCTCACCGAAATGGCGTAAAGGGGACACTAATATACGAGCAAAATTTTGATAATTTGAAATTTTGCAACAAAGGCACGTAATTGCTGGTGTAATTGCAACGTAGATACTTTGTGTTGACGTTATAGAATCCCCTCCCCAACCGTGCACTGCGCGGCTGCCGGCGACGGTCCCACGGGGGAGGGAGTCATTGAAAACGCTCAGCGTTTTTGGAAAAAAGAAGGCCAGCTACTACGCTGGCGATATGGCTTAGGTGTAAATCGGACCGGGTGGTAGTCGTGCATGGCTGCTGCCCGGATTTGCATCGAAGCAAATGACCAAAAGAAGAGTAAGTTTCCAGCTTCAAGAGACGGGGAGCTACACATTCTTAAAGCCCTCAGGGCTTTCTCGGGCTACAAGCCCTCGCCCATTGCACCTACACATCTCGATTTACACCGGCGAGTCATCAAAAACTCATCGAGATGAGACTATTAACACTGCTGGCCACTACGGTGCTGCTGGCCGCTTGCGTTCACGATACGGACGACTACAACCTATTCGTGGCCGAGAGCGGTGCCAGCCTGACCTATTATTTAGGAGGCGAAAAGAGTGAAGGAAAAGATGACCCTTGGAACACAATCAACAAGGGGTTCGGACAAGAAGCCACCTACACCGGCAAAACCATCCACGACGATCCCTGGAACACCATCAGCGAAAAATTCGGTGCTGAATCCGTTCACACCGGTAAGAACGGCCATGACGATCCTTGGACTCAAATTTGTACTCTATTCGCAAAGAGTGGCGGCGAGTCGGAGGATCCTTGGGAGAGGATTCAAGAAAATTTTGCCACCGAATCCATTCACGTCAGTAAGTCGGAGGAGGATCCTTGGAATCGGATACAGCAATTGTTTCCCCCGGAATCGGTGCATACGGGTAAGAACAACGCTCGTTACTTCCTGGGCTTTGAGAAGTCTGTGGCGGTATTCGTGTCCTTTAATTACGAGGTGTCACAAGCGGACCGGGCGCGGGTGGTTGAGATTCGGGGGAATGCTCTCAAGCTGGAGTTTGCCGACGGAGCCGAGCAGTACGTGATCGACGCGCCGGTCGGCTGGACTGAGGGCGTGCAGTTGGAGACAGACTTCCTGGAGGCAACCAGTAAAAAAGACCGGCCGTTTCTTGGCGTTCGGGTTTGGCGAACGGTGGAAGGGGGGAGCTGGGCGCCGGTTGCCGGGAACTTGGCTTCTGAGACACCCGCTACCTGGCCACGGGAGCATTTCGCCTCGGGGGCAAGTCTACTGGTTGAACTTGGAGCCGGCCAGAAATCGGAGGACGATCCCTGGAACAGAATTAGCGAGCTTCTCGCTAAGAAAGATGGTGAGCACGATGATCCCTGGGACAGGATTAATGATAATTTTTCGATAGAGAGGGTACACACGAAGAATAACGACGACCCGTGGGACACCATTACCGATAAATTTGGATTAGACACAGTTCACCAGGGAGCTGGGAAAGCGCATGATGACCCGTGGGATACGATTGGTAAGAGTTTTTCCCTTGAGTCAGTCCATACCGGGAAGGGGAAGGTTGCAAGCTTCATGGGGAAGTCGGTAGTTGAGATGTTGTTCGTCAGTATCGGGGGTGAGAAAGGGGGAGAAGATGATCCTTGGAATCGTATTCATGATCTCTTTCTGGATGAGAGAAGCGGGGGAGTGCTGCTCAAGCTGGCTGAGGTCCGGGGTAAGGTTGGCCGATTTTACTTCGTGTCAACCTCCGACGGTGAATCTCTGGATGGACAGTCGGTTTTTGCGGTGGGAGTGCCGTCGGATTGGGAGCCAGGTTTAGTGCTGCGGGGAGAGGCTTATTTGCTCGAATCGAAAAAGGTGTTGCCACTCATGGGGGCGGTAGTTTGGGAGGTAGACCGTAACTTGTCTGTACCTAAAGCAAATTAACATGACTAAGAAAACATACCGTAGGCTGGTGGTTGGCTACCTCCAGTGGTCGATTATCGGTTTGATCATCGCGTTGTTCGTTGCCTTCATTTCCTCGGATCCTCGGTCCGTGGTCTACGGGGTGCCAGCGGCTGGATCCGCAGCATCCGGGGACCTTGCTCTTCCAACCTCCACTGCACCTGCGTCCGCGCCCATCAAGCCCCCTGAAGCCGTGGCTCCGGATACAATCAACGGAGAGCTGGTGTGGCCCGATCCTTGGGACAAAATCACTGATACTAACCGGCCGTTTTACTAGGTCAAGCGAACGATTTTACGTACATTATGGACGTTATCAGTAAGTTAGAGATGAGGGGTCAGGGCCGATGGGTTTTGACCCCTTCTCTGTGTCTTGGAAACAGCAAAATCTAGATCACTTTCGAAATTTTGTAGTAAGTACAGGATTTAATTTTTTAGCCAATAGGGGTAGGTGTAAGTTTCTTGTAATTTAGGAAAGAGGTGATGCCAAGAAGTCCTGCAAGACCAATGCTTGCTGTGCCTGCCGTAAGTCCAAGAGATTTGTCAATAGAACCTAGCTGAGTCAGTATGAACGTGAGTACTCCTACAGCTCCAGTCACAAAAGAGATGCCTTTATTCAGTATCGGACGTGAGACGACACCCATAAAGAGATCGACAACTTCTATTTCAATGCTTTCAGAGAAGGCTTCAACATCCTTATTTCCATCGGCTATAGACACAGTAATGTTTATCCTCTGCATACCTTCCTTGGCTGACGCCTCAGGAGTGAGAAGGAATTTAGTGGTTAGTAAGTCTTTGTCTAGTAGTAAATATGCACCCTTGGCTTTATCGACTTTTATATTTGTACCAGAAATTTGCACGAGCACTTTGGAGCCCCAAGTTATCTGAGCAGAGAAGCTAAAATTAGTTGTAGTGTTTACTTTCTCCTCTATAGACTTTAGGTAAAGTTCCTTAAAGCGCTTACGATAAAAAGTAAGTTCTATAAGGCTAGAGACTCCTTTACTGAATTTTCTTGGGGTGAGAATTGATAGAGTGGTGTTCTCCTTTAGAGAATCAGGACTAGTGAAATTAGCCAACCCGGGCTCTTGCCTCTTCTTCCCTCTCTTATCCTTAGGTTCCCATTCTATAGGGTGCTTCTCGTTCTTAAACTGAATTTCACTTGCTCCTACACTGGAAATTATGCTACCTAAGATTGAATTTTCATTCTTAACTTGTGTTTCTTCTATGTTGTCAGGTTCATCAAGATAAGTGTCATCTGGATGCTCACTATACCCGATTTTACTAGATATTTTGTGAAGTGAAAGTTCATCAAAGCGGTTAGTCTTTTCGGTTAAAGTTTCTTGTATCAGTGAAGAGAGGTAAGATTCAATGTCTTCGATCAAACTAGCATAAGAGTTGACACCATCTTTGTTGATCTCAATACCGTGAAAGCGTATGTAGTCAGCAGAAGGAACTCCGGCTTCTAATATCGCATGGCGAATATCCTTTTGGGTAGGTTTCTTCTTTGTGTATAAGTAAAGTACTGTGTGAGCGTCTGAAGAAATGTTCTCATTAATAAAGGACTGTTGTATTAGACCAATTGAGGTAAGAAGTTCTCGAACATGGACTATCCAATCT
This sequence comes from Neolewinella persica DSM 23188, assembly GCF_000373105.1. GTDB lineage: Bacteria > Bacteroidota > Bacteroidia > Chitinophagales > Saprospiraceae > Neolewinella > Neolewinella persica. The sequence continues at coordinate 63,169 of NZ_KB890437.1, forward strand.
TCATAGTTCTTTGCGTCGTCTTCGGGCAGACTAATAGTGCCACCAGTAACAGGATGTCTATATTCTGATGATCTAATCCAATGAAGGTTGACCCATACTTTAGACTTTTCAATTAGAGAGAGGGTCTCTCTGTACTCCGATAAATCATTAATTTCAAATAGGGTATCGTCCTGCGCTCCTAAGCGAGAACCGCTGTCGTCTATCAATATGCTAACAAATCTGAACATTGTAAAAAAATTTAATAAGAGACGCGAAAGTAGTTGGTCACCAAAGATATGCATGAAATATTAAGATTGATTCCTACCACCCCCTAAGAGCGTAGCTAATCATTGACTTTCTCCGGTAATTGGTAAACTTAGTTCTTACCGGTTGCTAGTACCGGCTTTTTTGGGTCCATGTTTTCTTTGCATCTCTCGTTATAGTCGTATTAACAAAAGGTATGGATAAGTTTAGACAACAGGATCCTAAAACTAATTTTCGCTCACCTAAGGAGAGGTTAACCCTAGATAAAAGAGAGGTGACTAAAAAGAGAAGGACCGCACCCAATCGGATTGGGGCGGCCCTTCGAAATGCTCCGTTGTTCCCAACACCCTTGGGCGGAGCTAAGCGGCTTAGCCGCTTTTAGACGGCCTTCGGCCTTTTTAGAAGTTAGACGGTCGCTGCGCTCCCTTTTAGAGCTGCCGCACACCGGAGGCAATACATTCTCGGGGCACAGCCCGCTCGCCCCTAGTTTTTGTAGGCGGGAATGATAGATTCGGTAAGGGCGCAACAGCGGCGGAATTCGGCTGCGAGGGTGACGGAGTTGACGATGAGAACGGAGGGTTTGACCTGATCGCGGATGACGACGTAGTAAGTGCCTTCGTAGCGCATCGGGAGGGTGATGTGGAGCATGGCGCTTCCGGTGTTGATGTGATAAAGTTCTTCGAGGGGTTCGCCCTTGGGTTGGAAATAGACATCAAGCGGAAGGCGCTGGTATTCGGGGTAGTACTGGTGGGCGTCTTTGTAGCGGAATAGCCCCCTGGTGGCGGTGAGTTTTGTGACTTCTACGCAGCGGGCGCCGAGGAATTGGAGGATGGGGTAGGACTCTACTTGGCGGGACCGGTAGCGGCTGGTGTCGAAGCAGACGGGGTCTTCGTTGCCGGTGTAGATTTGGGCAGCCCCCCGGCCCCCAGAGGGGGAGTTCTGCTGGGCGATTAGGGGGGCGGGGCCGCAGGCGCAGAGGAAGAATAGCAGGAGCAGGGTGGGAGAAGAGCCTCCTCGGTGAGAGGAGGGCACTCGCAAGGGGAGCCCGTACGGAAGGAGGGAAAAATTGCTGGACATGAGCAAGGAGTTAAAAGGGTTATCCGGCGGGGTGCCGGGGTTTAGATTCAGGTACGTGATGTCTTAAATAGTCGTACGTGAATTGATAATTGCAGCCCCCCGGCCCCCAAAGGGGGAGAAGAGCCATTGACATTAAGCACTAAGTATCTGGAGCACCTTGACGGGGTTCTGTAATAGGTTACAGGCTGTAGTGGCCAGGGTAGGGGGGCTGGCGGAGGTGAAAGGATCTCCTACGGTAATCGTACGATAGCGACCCTCTCCGTTGACGGTGGTGTGCATGATGCGGCGGAGGAGGTTGATGGCTTTTGCGGGGGTGAGACCGAGTATGTCGAAAGCTCCCTGGGTTCCAGAGGAGGAGTTTGGCTTCGGGTGCTGGTACCGAGGCACTGGTGGTGGCGGGAGATTTCTTGGTCTGGGGACTGATAGTAGGGGCTGGAGTTTTTTGACCAGGTCTTCGCCGGTTAGGGTCGGTCCCCGGGTTATGCTTGTGCCTGCGGCACTCGCTTCACCCGGGGTTAAAAATGTTCGACCCCGCTGGGGTCGGGAGGGAGGAGAAGTGAGGGAGGCGACGATCTTCTGTTTGATACGGACTTCTTCCTTGTGAGCCGGGAGCATCTGTTTTCGGAGTTCCGGATCGTCGGCTACGAGCTGCTCGAAATGGAAGAGGGCGGCCTGGTATTCGTGGTTGAAGTCTGCGATGGACATTGAGAGGAATGGGCCTTTGTCCTGAACACCGAGGGCGTGTAGTTTTGCTAACCGGAGGATGCGGCGTTTGGCGTAGTCGTCCAGGTGTTGCCGGTGCCGGCCGAGGTACTGGGCACCGGTTGCGCCGTCGCAGTCGTCGAGTAAATCGGGCACCAGGGTCCGGAGACTGTGTAGTCCGTGGCGGTTGTCTTTCTCCTGGTACAGGAGGTACAGTGCGTTGATGGGTTCGTCCGGATAGGTGGTAAGGTCCTCCAGTAGCTTTTTTCGGAATTCCTTCCTGATGGCTTTGGCGGTCTCGTGCTGGACGTTGATGGTTTCCTCGACGAGTTCGTTGGTTGGCGTACGTTTTACCCGAAATACACTGAAGTTATTGGCGCGCAAGCGGGTGTAGAAGTAACAGTTGTTGCTGGTGGCCAGCTTGCGGCCGTGGATAGCGGCCAGTACGTGAAGGGGATCGGCGTGCCAGTCGCCATCCCGATAAACGAGGTTCAGGAGTTCGGGGCGATAGGCCAGCTGGAGGGGGTAAGCCCCTCCCGTACGGTAGTTGTTGGAGATGTTCTGATAAATTTGATCGAGGAAGGGGAGCTCTGCTTCATCGTAGTCGCACAGGTAGGCTTCTTTGCGGCGGCGAAGGTGGTCGGCCTGTAGTTCGGCGCGTTCGAGGTTTTCCAGTAATTCCATCTTTGCGGACTGAAAGAACTCAGGGCGGAGGTCCCGTTCCGCTTCGAGGATGGAAAAGACGTTAACGGTCTTCAGCTTTCGGAAGCGGGCGATGAACTGGCGGAAGGTGTCTTCGCAGCGCAGACCTACGGTGTAGATACGCCCGACGTTGGTGTTCTTGATGTTGACTCCCTCGCTGATCAGGCAGGTGCAGAGGAGGAGTTTAATCCGGGGATTGATTTTCTGATCCCGTATGATATCGTCGAGGTCCGGGGAGTCTCCGGCATCGTAGTGGGTGCGGGAGATGATGGCGACCTCGTATTCAGCTAAGTACTTCAGTTCGACGAGGGATTTGGCCAGTCTGGCGATCTGGTCGGTATTATTCCAGAAGATTACGTGCAGCTTCCCCCGGGTTCCGCCAACGGCTTCGCCGGTGCCTCCACCCGGGGTTAAAGCGGTTTGACCCCGCTGGGGTCCTGTGGGAGTGGTGAATACTTCGGCTAAGCGAGTGATGAGACATTTGGAGAGTGCTTGATTGTCGGAGCCATCGGCTTCGACGTCGAAAACGCGGACGGTGGGGTTTTCGAGCCGGCGGAAGGTTACGAGATGGAAATTGAAGGCGTGGCAGAGTAGGGGCGGCATGGTGCCGGAAAGGAGAATGGTTTTCTTTGCGTCGGGAAAGCAGCGGACGCAATTACGGAGGGTTTCCGCGCGAAAGGGGTTAAAGCCGTTGTAGACTTGTCCGTACTGGTTTATCAGGTTGTGTGCTTCATCGATGACGAGGATCCTGCGCCAGAGGTCGGGGACCTGGTGGAGGGTGTCGTAGGTGCAGATGATGAGGTTCTTTTCATTGGCCGCTCTGATCTTGGCGGTGTCGCGCTCACCGGTGAGGACGAAACCACGGGTGCCGCGGGCGGTTTGCTCGGCGAGGTTGATGGTGGGCATGGCGATGACCATGCGTGTTTTCTCCCGCTTGGCGAAATTGATGAGGGCGGTTGTTTTCCCGGAGCCGGTAGGCGCCAGGATGGCCAGGCGGTTTTTGCCTTTGATGAGCCGGTGCAATGCTTGGCTTTGGTCCGTGATATAGTTTTTGATGACCAGGTGATCGGTTGGTACGTCGACGGCGAAAGGATCGGTGTTGAGCTGGTAGGTGATGGTTTCGTCGTAGAGGTTGCCGGTGGAGATGGGTTGGTAGGTGGCTCCACGGTAAGTGAATGAGGATCCCTCTCCCCCGGCCCCTCTCCAAACCGCTGCGCTGGAGAGGGGAGACGTGGCAGCTCGCTTCGCTCGTGAGCTGCCGGGTGCTTGAAGGCGTTCGATCCAGTGGCGGTAATTATCGCCCATGATGAGGCGGTTAATTTTACGGTTGGTAGTGGATTTGGCGAGGGTGAAACCGGCGAAGAAATCAGATTCGCGGAAAGTGGGGGTGAAGTTGAATTCGAGGAGATCTTTGGTGACGGGGCCAGCGCCGTGGACTTCGATCAGGTCATCGATGCCTTTGGGTTGCTTGCCCGTTGAAGAACCTTCCTTTGCACCCGCGTCCGCGCCCAAAGGCCCCCCAGCCCCCAAAGGGGGAGTAGGACGGCCCATTACAAAGATGATTTTGCAGGTGTGATCGATGGAGGAGAAGAGGGAGAATAGGGCGGTTGCGAATTTGCGGGCGGAGCTGGCGAAGTCTTCGTTGCGGCGGGAAGAAAGTAGTGTAGTCTTGTAGTTAGCTACGCTGCTGCCTGAGGCGGTCGGTAGTAATGTAGTGCTACCGCATTTTGGAGGCGTGGCAGACGTGGCATTGCTGCCGCAGGCTACAAGCGTTTCATCTGGCGAGGCCGCAGGTGCATTGGAAGTTGGAGGAGCAGGGGAGGAACTGGATACATCGAGTGCATCATTATCGTACATGATGAAAATGCGATCGGGACGGCGGCGGATGAGGTATTCCCGGAGTGTGGGATCGATGCGGTAGACGGTGATGCCAGTGAAGGCGACAGACTCGATGCCGGCGAGATCGAGCGTGATGGCTTTGAAGTAGCCTTCGATGAAGGTGATGAGTCCGCCGGTGGTGCCGTTGTTGTAGGCATTGATGGCCAGCGGTGCTGGGAGGGGGCGGACTTTTTCACCGAACTGATTGCCGTATTTGGAACGTTTGGGGTTGGCCTTCAGGTAGTCGGGATGGTAGCGGATAACGGAGAGCAGCCGGTAGTACATTTCCAAGTGGGGCTGGTAGGAGGAGCGGTGGCTGAGGATGCGGTCGACCTTCTTGCGGAACTGTTGCGGGATGAACTCGATGAAGGAGCCATCGAAGCGGCGGACCAGCTGGAGGATGTTGCCCTGCGCGTCGACATCGAGGCCGTAGTCCATGGCGTTGTCTTTGGTGAGGCCGAGGGCTTTGAGGCGGTTGTGGAAGTAATCGAGGCCGTAGAAGTGAGGAAGACTGTCGGCCCCCAAAGCGGGAGAGGAGGGGACAAGCTCTTTCTGGACGACAGGATTAGGGATAGGAAGGGTAGGGACACTAGGCGGGAGGGCCTGGCGTCCGCTGTTTAAGGCGGTTGGCATGGAATAGTGGATTGGTGTGTCCCCCGGGGGGGTAAAATCGGATTGCTTTACGCTCCAAGCGGGGTGCAAGAAAAGCGTAAAAGCTTATTTATGTATACTAAATGTAGATACAAAAAGACAAAAACAAGAATTTTATTTTGCTTGTAGGCAATGTTTTAGTTTTTGAAAGGGTGTTTTAGTCTTGAATTTTACTCTGTTTTTGGCGATGGTTTACGTCTTATTTTCGAGTTGGAACCATAAGTTCCGACGTCATTGTAGTAAGGCACCCAGCGAGGTCTTCTATCTCATATTGAAGGGCTTCAATTCGGGTAATCTGGTCTTTATTTCGGAGTTCCTGGAGGAGGAAAGCTTTGCGCTTGAGGAGGTACTCTTCGGGGGAGATATCGTGATTATCGTACTGCTTTTGGTAGAGGGTGAAGAGCTGGCGGTCGATGTCGGCTACTCCGTCGTGGAGGTTGAGTTTGTTGGTTTCGATTTGGAGGCGGCGTTGGAGGCGATGGAGCTTAGCGATTTCCTGATCTTCCTGGAGTTGGGAGCGTTTTATGATGGACTCGCGGGTTGCGGCGCGTTGTTGTTTGTCGCGGTGGGCCTGGTAGATCAGGGAGGAGTTTAGGCCGACGGAGAGGGTAGGGGAGAGCCGAGATTGAGCTTCTCCATTTGGGTTGAAGCCCAGGGCGGGGGCAAGCCCCGCCCGTACAGTAGGGAGGTATTTAAGCCAGGCTCCTTTTTTGGATTCTTGTAGGGTGGCTAGGTCGGCTTCGCGGAGGCGGGTGTGGCGAGTTTGGATGCAGGATTCGTAGTCTGGGTAGCTGGTGGTATCGAGGGTGGGGGCTACAAGGGAGGGGGCAAGCCCCTCCCGTACCGGAGGAACGAAGATCCTGGCTTCGGGGTAGGGTAGTTTGGTTACTGTGATAACGGTATCGGGTGTTTGGGCCTGGCAGTTGGAGGCGGGGCCCCAGGTGCAGAGTAGGAGGATGAAGAGTAGGGGGAGGTTACGCATGACTTTTGGTTTTGATTAGTCTGCGGCGTAGGGATCGGGGGGGGGGAGTGTATCAGAGGTGGAGGGTGTACTCACCCCGGGTTACACTCGCGCTGCGCGCTTGCTCCACCCGGGGTTAAAGAGGTTTGACCCCGCTGGGGTCTAAGTTGTCAGAGGTAAGTGAACTGGAGGTTGATGGTTGTGGCCCCGTTTTCGATGTCGACGTAATTGGCCGGGTTCAGGGTTAGCTGGTAGGTGGGTTCGTGGGCGCCGGCTACTGGGGTCCAGGATTCAATGGGTAGGGGAGTGCCGTCGCCGGTTTGGGCGGTGATGGATTCGAGGTTAAGCTGGTCGGGGCAGTGAGCTAGCCAGACGGTTAGGGAGGTATCGTCCCAGGCGGCGAAGAAGTCGGGGCCGTCTTCGCAGGACCAGGCTTCCCAAGCGTGGTAAGTGGCTAGGAATGATTCGCTTTCGTAGAGGTAGCGGAAACCACCGGTACCGCCTGGGCGGGTATTGGGGTCGGAGAAGTCGAGGAGGATGTCGGTGGCAATGGGTAGTTCTTCGACGACTGGGTCGGCGGGTTCGCAGCTCGGGTAGAGGAGGGCGACTATGGCGGCGAGGAAGACTATGAAGGGGTACGACGTTAGTAGGGTTCGCATGACTGGATGGGTTTAGTCTGCGGTGTGCGTCGGAGGTATAAAGATAAAAAATCTTACTCATTCATAAAAATCTTATTTTAAATAAGAAGTAGCTAGCTAAATTGACCATATGCCGTCTCAACTAAGGTCTGGCGGTCTAGCTAGATTATCTGATTCAGGTGGAGAACCTGACATTTGTACTTGACTCGAGAGATTTGCATTTGGTCTTTTGAATCGGTTTTCCGTTAGGTTGTATGTGATGCTGCAGTGATTGCAGTGATACCGATCGTTAGCGTATTTGTCCATCAGTATTCCGCATGAATAGCAGAAGTGCTCCCCCCTTTCTTGATGTCCTTCTTTAGCCTCAACGTTTTGGACTAAGCCTTGAGGGATGTACCCCCCTACAGACTGCAAGTTTGAAAGGCGGTCGGAGAACATTTTATGCGAACAGCAGGTGCCACACTCTTCGTTGGCACAGATGTAGAGCCCGTGAGAACATTTCTTAGAATCTCTGCTGTCGATGATGGAGTTACATTTTCCATTGAGGCAATGATGTAAGTAAATCTCTTTACGGTGAGCGGCGCAAGTGGATTTAGTACACTGAAACCTTGAGATTCTGCGGGCACCGAAATGGGTTTCGGTAGTAGGGGATAAAATCTCGTTGCAGTCACGGCAATAGAGGTGTTCAATTAGCCGATTGAAGCGGTTAATGGTGGCGACGAATTTGTAGTACTGGCTCTTTGATACTACCCGGCCAGCGACATCCTGGTCATCAATTTTTAGATTGAGGATGCGGCAAAAATCTAAGAGGGTATATTTTCTCCAGTCTTCGGGATGATGAGCGGTTTCACAGTTTTGGAAGCAAGGGGCATTGGCACACCACCAAAAATCTTTTTGATGGGTACGATCAAGCACATTAGCTTTTCGGCCTTCACAGTAGGTAATACCCCGTGGTTGTTCTGTTCGTTTGGCATTAGCCAGATGGGTATTATTCGTGTAATTACTGCCTTCGATGTCAATGAAAAACCTATTGGCCCGGGCTAATGAGAGAACTAATGCTTCATGTTTCTTGAGCACCCCCCAGTGTTTTTTATCCGGGTTCCACTTTCGGCCGGGAAGGTTTTTGACGTCATCGATTACAACATCACCGTAGGGAACTTGTAGGGCCCAATAGTAGGAATGGCCAAAATGGACTTTAAAGAGCTTACGATTATATGTTTCCCAGTTGTAGACCATCTCCATGCGACCGGCGCAGGACTCGAAGAGTTCCGTTATTTTGAATTTCTGGGTGCGATTGGAAGTGATGTTTTCGAGCATGATGCCGATAAGGTCTCCGGCGACAAGCAGCCTGGCATCTTTTGCGAGAGATTGAAGGGTGTGGATGACCGTAGCTACGCTGAGGTCAAGGTTGAGCTCAGGGGCAACTTCTGCAGCTGTTTGGTACAGGCTTAGGTCAATATGGCGGAGCTTTTGTAGGTCGTCGATACTGAGGTGAGTAACGCCGGTTTCGTGCAGGTGGAAGCGCTTTTTGAGCATCAGTATCTGGTGCCCAGGATTTAGGAAAACCAACTTCTGGTTAAGTTCCTCTTTGAGCGGATGAGTGTCTGGATCAGTGAGCCAAGAGGACAGCTCGAAGAACACCTGATTTTCTGGTTGGAATGAAGTAGTCTGGTGTTTGACTCTGGTAAGCAACTCATGGAAGCCATAAAACTGGGGCCTGCTATTAATGATAGGGTAGGCCTTAAGGGCAAACTGGATGAGGTTCTGAAATTCCTGGTGATCAATGAGTGTGGCGTCCTTCCAGGTGTCGAGGGTGGCTAACTCAAAGGCATCATCCGTTAACCACTTTTCTTTTTCAGCGCTTGTAGTGATAGTTATAAGCTCTGCTTCCCACAGTTGGCGGCGGAGATGCGCAGGTGCTTCAATTGCTAGTGTATTGCTAGGGAGCTTGGCTAACTCTTCATCGCCTATTTTAGTAGCGGCATCAATACTGGTAAGTTGGTGAATGATGTCTTGAGTATGCTCTGGCTTTCGCTTGAGGTGGATTTTGATCAGGTCAACAAAGAAAGTTTTCAAAGCTAAAGCGTCGGCGTTTGCCCGATTTACTACGCTGAACAGCCGAATAGAATCAAGCTGTTGGTGGTTGAGGAGCAGGTAATTCAGGTCAACCTGGTCCCACTGGCCGGCAAAGAAGTGATTAGCCTCTTCGGCAAAAGTAAGATTGGCCTTTATAAAGTGATCAAGGCTGCTTTTAAGCGGCGGTGGTATGCTTTCTTTCCGTAAGGCAAGGAAAGCATCTATGTCAGCGGACGACAGGAGGTGTTCGAAGAGGAGTGGATGTTTATCTACTGGCGTTCGGTTAAAGATTTGAACTTGAAGTGTTGGTTCCCCCTGGACTAAGTTTGATAGAATAAGCTCCCAAGGAATTGTGGAGTTGCCGAGACCAGTTAGCCACCAGGAGAACCGTAAGTTAGGTGCGTTTGTCTGGCTAATGTACTCGTCAGTACTACTGAGCAACTGTTCTTCCACACTGCTTAGCTTAGCTGGAGGAAAGAACTTTTTAATGAGTTGCAGGAGGGAGGTTTTTATCTGTTGAACCGGCTTTTCAATGATATCATCAACTTCCTTCTTAAGTACACTGGCTTTAGCCTCGAGGGGCATTTTTGAAAATAGCTTCTGCCGGATTTGAGGGTCTTGATAGTAGTTGTACCAAGCTAATAGCTGTTCGGGAGTGAGAATGGATTTTGAGAAAGATTGGAGCGAGAGAGCTTCAAGTTTTCCAGCATGTTTTTTTGACTTTCCTACGGAGAACACCAGTAGTTCTCCAGCAGGAACCACTTCGCCGTCAAAGCGGGAAAGGTGGAACCATACATCTGTTTTGCCACCGATTTTTCTGATGAACCCGAAACCCTTGTCGAAGCATTCTTTATGAAGGAGGCCTAAGTATTTGACATTTTCGTCTTCAAGATCGAAGTCAGAAGTAGTATTGTCAGTGGCGTAGCGGTCTGCCTGACTTGAGCGGTTAGTTTTTCTGTTTCTAGACTTGTTGATGTTAATTGGGCCCATGTCTTTAAGGCCCCGTAGCGAGGGACGAGATTGTGCTGGAGGAGGTGGAGGCGGGGCAGGATTTTTGGGAGCTGGACGGATACCCTTAATAAAGGTTACTCCGCGGGCGCGGGCAAACTCATCGGGGAAGCCTACTTTAAGGAGTGCGTATTGTTCTTCCGTGATCTTTGTTACCGGGTTATGTCTTACCTCATGACCCTGGGTTGCGAGATAGTCTACAATCTTAGCTGTCGGGAGAGATAGCAGGTTTGCAACCTTAATTAGTCTTATCGTGGGCATGGAAAAAATTTGCCCCAAATTAACTAAAGTTGAGATTTCTGGCGGTTAACTCCAGCAGTGCTTTCCATCAACATCCTTTGCACCTGCGGCCGCGCCCTTGTATTGGTCACGATTAGATAGGTTCAAGAAATAATGTTCCAACTTTCGGCAGGATAAAGTAATTAGTGCCGATAATTTGATTTGTCAATTTTAATTCTATCTTCGTGTAGTTACTGAGCCAAGCACCCGACAATTGCCCGAAGAAAACATACTACAACAACTCACTACGCACTTTGCGGACCGGCAGTCGGTTCAGCGAGATGAGGTGGTTGATTTTCTGCATGAGGTAGCGCCTGAACTGACGGACAAGACGATTTCCTGGCGCATCCATCAGTTGAAAGAGAAAGAACTTATTACTTACGTGAGTAGAGGGGTTTACTCCTTTGTAGTGAAGGAGGTGTGGACCCCTGAACTAACCCGATGGTCTACCAGGCTACGGAACCTAGTGAGGGAAGCTAGCCCGGAGGCGGGACTTTGTATTTGGCACAGCGGCTTCTTAAATGAATGGGCTAGCTGTCCAGGTAGTCATCAATACACTTTTATAGAAGTAGAACGTAGCGCGATGGAAAGTGCGTTTGATGCCCTGACAGCATTGAGTAAGAAAGTTTTTTTGAATCCTGATGCTGCTTTTGTGGAGCGCTATATTCTTCCGCTGGAGGAAAGTATTGTGGTGCGGCCATTGGTATCGGAAGCTCCATTGCTGGAATTGAAAGGGGTTACTACTTCCTCATTAGAGAAGGTGATGGTTGATCTGATGGTGGATGAGCTTTTTTTTCGCCCGGTACTATTTGAGGAAAAAACGGCTTTGATTTTGAAACAAGCGGTTAGCCGGTTTCAAGTGAGCCAAAGCAGGATCCTTCGCTACGCGGGGCGGCGAAACCAACGTGCTAAAGTTTATAATCGATTACAGGAGCTTAAGCTTCTAATTGACATCTGATATGAAAAAAAGACAAGACACAGAAGCGAACCAAGAAGGGTTTGTGCTTGAGGATAATCAACTCATCTGCCTACTGACGGGGGAGGTAAAGAAGATTCGCTCAAAGGAAGAGAATATGCAATCGGTTATCCGGATGCTGAACGAGGAGTACGGGTTTGACCTGGAAGACATGGCGCGTGACTATAAGATTGAGTTCATAGACCCCGATACGGACAAGAAGAAGAAGCAGAAGGTAGAGCTGGTGGTCTTTGAGGCCGGGGCCGCGGACGATCAGGATAATATTATCCGGGTGTGTGCGATACAAGACGGTAAGACAAAAGAGAGCCACGCGAAGAAGGGATTAGTGGCCACGCTGGAGAACGCAATGGGGGCTTTAGAAAAAGGAGAATTTGGGTTGTGGACTAACGGAAGTGATTATCACTTTTTGCAGCGAGAAACAGATGAATTTGAGAATGACAAATTTGTTGACCTTTCAGATTTTCCAGGCGAAGGACAGTCAATAGATGACTTGGATCGGGACGACCGGTCGATGACGAGAAACCCGGCGAATGATTCCTTGATAAAAGTCTTCAAGAGTAGCCACGACTATATATACGGCAACGAAGGACGAAAGAAAGATGCTTTTTGGCAGCTACTTAACCTGATTTTTTGCAAACTGTATGATGAGAAGCGCCGATTCATTGACGCACAGGCGGGTAAGAGTTATAGGCGTAAGTTTTGGGTAGGGGTGAAGGAGCAAAATACTGCAGAAGGCAGGGCTGCGGTAGCTGAACGAATTAAGAGTTTATTTGCAGAACTTAAGGACTCGAAGATTTATGAAGATGTATTTGAGGGTAATGAGTCAATCAGTTTGACGGATAAAGGGGTCGCTTTTATCGCTGGCCAGTTGGCTAAATATTCTTTTTTAGATGCCTCTGTAGACGTAAAAGGAACAGCTTACGAAACCATTGTTTCTAATACCCTGAAGCAAGAATCGGGGCAGTTCTTCACCCCCCGGAACATCGTTAAGGCGATGGTAGAGATGATAGACCCGGAGGAGCATCACCGTATTTTAGATCCAGCATGTGGATCGGGAGGCTTCTTGGTGATGGCACTAGAGCACGTGCGGAAGAAGATTGCCCAAAATTTGTTTCCTGATTTGGAAGGACCACTGTTGGAAGAGAAGTACAACTCGCTGGAGGTGAATGACCGGATCAGCGAGTACGCGGAGGATAGTATCTTCGGGTTTGACTTTGACCCGGACTTGAAGAAAGCTGCGCGGATGAATATGGTGATGGCGGGAGACGGGCACGCCAATATTTTTCACGTGAACTCGCTAGCTTATCCTAACTGGGAACATCCAGAAGAGATTAAAAGGATTCAGGAGAAGATAGATGCCAGCATAGCGAACGCAGGAGATAGCGGATATGAAGTTGAAGACGCTAGGGGGAAGTTTGATCTGGTCTTTGCTAATCCTCCCTTCGGCACTAAAGTAAAAGTGGAGGCAGACATAGCTGCGGCTTACGAACTCGCCGCCGTAAGCGTAGCGCCTGAGGTACTGTTCATCGAGGCCTGTTACAATTTTCTGAAACCAGGAGGGAGAATGGCCATTGTGCTGCCGGACGGTATTTTGGGAAACCCTAATACGCTACGGGTACGAGAGTGGATTCTAGATAAGTTCAGGCTACTAGCGTCGGTAGACTTAGCAGTAGAAGCCTTTTTACCGCAAGTAGGGGTGCAAGCATCGCTACTTTTTTTGCAAAAGAAAACAGAAGAAGAACAGCAATTGGCTGCTGCGGGAGAGGAGAGTTACCAAGTTTTTATGGCGATTGCAGAGAAATTAGGAAAAGACCGACGGGCAAATCCGATTTATTTGCGCGATGAAGATGGTGCTGAATTGCTGTTTGAAGAGGAGAAAAAATATCTAGTGTATGATAAGAGCGGTAAGTCATCGGTAAAGAGTCGGAAGGAAAAATTGAAGCGCTTGAACGATGATCTGCCTCATATAACCGAAGCGTTCCACAGTTTCATCCACTCTAAATAAGGCGATCAATGAAGTTATTACACATAGACTCTTCGGTGATCAGCGATAGCGATTTGAGAATTGATGCTGCTTTCCATCTTAGCGATGGGCCAGAGACCCTACGGAAGTTCGAATCTTCTCCTTATAAAATATCAACGTTGGAAGAGGAAACTACGGAAATTTTCTCTGGAAATATTTTCAAGAGAACCTATGTTTCTAATGATCAGCACGGTCACCAATTTCTAACAGCCTCAGACATGATGAAAACTAATCCGAGAGGCACAAAATTCATTTCTAAAAAGTATACTAAAGACGTTAATCGCCTCCGTATTCTCAAGGGCAGTATTTTAGTTTCTCGGTCTGGAACACTGGGGAATACTATTTTCACAAATGGTATATTTGATGATCTCGTTGGCACCGATGACCTTATAAGGATAATCCCAAACGAAGCAAATACTCTTAGGGGATACCTATACGCTTTTCTTGCTTCAAAGTACGGATACGCTTTATTAACGCAAGCAAGCTACGGTGGGGTAGTGAAGCATATTGAGCCTCATCATTTAACGGTCCTTCCTGTTCCACTCTTTCCAGATGTACTGCAAGAGCAGATTCATAATTTAATTACTGAAGCGGCTGGACTTCGGGAGGAGGCGGATCGTATGATGCGAGAGGCAATCTCAATATTTGATCAAAATGTGGGAGAGTTAGAAGGCAAACATGTATATCTCTCTGATCGATCACAATTTGAGAAGAGAAGACTAAGATTTGATGCACATGCAAATCTTTCTGCATTTGAAGAGTATTATCAAGAGCTTGCGGCTAAATATGATTTAGCTGAGGTCGCAGAGAAGTCGGGAGATGTGTTTACTCCAGGCATATTTAAGCGTATGCGAGTTGACAACCCTCTGTTTGGAGTACCTTTCCTAAGCGGGACAAATTTACTTGAAGTATTTCCTAATGTTAATTCTTTTTTGTCTAAAAAGATGCCAAATATTGATAACTATGTTTTAAGGAAGGGGTGGATTGCTATTCAGGATTCAGGAAGTCCTGTCACTATGGGGAACTGTTCAATTGTACCTGAATATTTTGATGGCTTTGCAGCGACTAACAACTTGGTTAGAATTATTCCAAAAAAAGGGTCTGACTTTAACTATTACCTTTTTCCTTTTTTACAATCCAAAGCTGGACAAGTAATACTGAAGAGTTTCTCATATGGTACTGGGCAGCGACACCTTGATACATACCAAATAAAAAGCCTTAGGGTTCCACTATTGTCGGACTCATACGACGAAATTGTTTCAAAATCTAGACTATACTTAGAGAGTCAAGAAAGAGCTTTCAGCTGTGAGAAACAAGCGAGAAACTTAGTAGAAAAAGAGATTGAATCATGGCAGTAATCATCCATCCGCCTCATTCGGAAGGGCCGGTAAATAAGGGGGAAGATCGGCTGCTTAAGTTTCTTGAAGGGCAGTTGCCGGATAGCTATGTACTGATCCCAAACATTGAGATCGCGTCGACTAACCCAAGAAACAACCGAACGCAATTTTGGGAGTACGATGTGGTGCTGGTGGCTCCACACGCAGTGTACAATATCGAGAACAAAGACTGGAAAGGGCGGATAGAAGGGGATGATAACTACTGGTATCATAATGATCGGGAGCGGCCTAACCCGCATAAGACGTTACGTAAGAAAACGAGTATCCTGGCGTCGAAGTTGAAAGAACAGGAATACCGATGGGGTAAGGCGTGGATACAATCTACGGTGACGCTGTCCTACCCAAATAGTGTACGACCATCATTGTGGGAAGAGTCAGGAAAGCTGACGTTTGAGCTGAACGAGCAGTTGATTGATTTTCTAACTGACCCAGGAAGGGTGGGTAAGCGGCGCGATGATATTCGGGATATAAAAAAGGGGATCGTAGACTATCTGACCGGAGTACAGAGCCAGCGGAAGCCGGAAGAGAAGCGGGAGGTGCAGGGGTATGAGATACTTGAGATATTGGAGCAGGATGTCAACTTTGTGGAGTATCTGGTGAAACCGAAAGGGGTTACTTCTTCGATACGCAAGCGGATTCGGGAGTATAGTCTTCAAGTCAACGGTCTGAGCCCGATAGAACTGGAGCGGCGGGAGGAGATGATAAAGAATCAATACACTGCCCTACATAAGATCAAAGCGCATCCTTTTATTCTTAACGTCGCTTTCAAGATTGACGAAGAGAACCACCTGTTTTATGAGATTTCAGACTATCTCGATGGGAATTCGCTACGCGCTGAGGCCTACCATCAGACCTTTACTTTTTCGGAGAAACTCCGGATAGTACGGAATCTGATTGATGCGCTAAAGGAAGCACATAAAGAGAATATTTTTCACCGTGATATTAACCCGGATAACGTTTTTTTGAGCGGTGGTTATGCGCGACTAGGCAACTTTGGTAAGTCCTATTTCTCAGACCACCAGGCGAAGGGGTACACGGTGATGGCGACCCTGACGGAGTCTAATACTACTGCTTATCATCCACTAGAACTGACGGTGGGGGAGGCTTCCAGGCGATCAGATATCTACTCTTTAGGGGTGCTGGTGTACTGGCTGTTTACAGGGGAGGAGCCGGTAAAGACTCCCTATGCCCTGAATAAAATGGGCGGACGGTTGTCGGCGGATCGGTTACCTACGGCTATTAATCCGGCCCTGCCCAAATGGTTAGACGAACTTTGCGGGCATACTATCTTGACGGACGATGAGGCACGCTGGGGCACGCTTGATGAGTTTGAGGCCTTTATAGTAACGGCTATGGAGGAAGATTCTTCTTTGGCCCCTGCTGTGCCAACACCCGAGCAGGGAGTAATTGATTCTTATGATCTGGAAGAAGGGGATCGGATTGGGAATGATTACATCATTCATGAGATTCTGGGAGCAGGCGGCTATTCGCGTGTTTTCAAAGTGAAACACAACATCCAGGGTAATTACTTTGCCCTGAAGCTTTTCAACGAAAGTGTTTCGCTTAACTCGGCGCTGGATGAATATGGTGCCTTGATCCAACTGACACATCCCAATATTGTGAAGTTCATCTGGAACGGGTCTTCTAACAACGGGCAGTTTTTCACGTTGATGGAGTTTTTGGAAGGGGAAAGTTTGAACACCTATACCCGGACAGATGCGAAGCTTCCTATATCTACCGTATATAAGGTTGGGGTAGATATTTTATCGGCACTGGTGGCGATGCAGGGAATGGAGCAGCCGATATTTCACCGTGATATCAAGCCGCAGAACATCGTCTGGGATAAGAAGGAACGGTTTGTCTTGATCGACTTTAACGTTGCGTCTTTCGCAGAAGACAATAAAGACTTTGTTGGGACCAACCCCTACCTAGCACCTGATTTGATCAATAACCATCAGGTAGCGTGGGACAGCTCCGCAGATACCTTTGCTTTGGGGATTACACTATATGAGCTGGTGTGTAAGCAGTACCCTTGGAAAAAGCGGTTTCCGTTGATGGGGAAGCCACCTATTTCGCCAAAAGGCCATCAGCCGTTACTTTCTCAGCCATTTGCTGATTTTCTTTTGAAGGCCATTGCTACCGATAAATCATCACGATTTACATCCGCGCAGGAGATGCTTGATGCATTAAGGGCAATCGGGCCGGAAAACGTACTGGCTGAAAAGGTCGCTAAAGGGAAGTCTGCTGATCCTGTTTTGGAGACTGAACATCCTGGATATATCGACTACGTAAATTCTCTTTACAGTCAGTCACGACACGGGAACGCAGGGACTCGTGCTAGTGTCTACTCCAGTGTGTACGATGATTTGACCTATACCGAGACGAAACTGGATAAGAAACTGGTTCCAGCTATTCTTGATGGTAAGTTTAAGTTGGTTATTATCACTGGTAACGCTGGTGATGGTAAGACCGCTTTCATCCAACGGATAGAGCGGGATGATCAAGTTCGATCCTTAGAGCGATTTGGGAATAAGAACGGTGCTCGGTTTTCAATTGGGGGGACGGCGTACGAGAGTAACTACGATGGATCTCAGGACGAGGAAGAGCGATTGAATGATCAAGTACTGGAAGACTTTTTTGCCCCATTTGCTGGGCTGGATAAGTATAGCGAAGCTAGTGAAGGGAGGATAATTGCTATCAATGAAGGGCGGCTGGTTGAGTTCTTGCAGACTTCGGGGGGGCATCAGGATTTAGCGCAGGTTATTGAAGACTATTTTTATGAGGAAGGGCATCACGAACTTCCTGAAGGGCTTATGATTATTAACCTGAACTTGCGTTCGGTTGTCGCTAGTGATGCAGATACCCCTTCCTTGTTCCGGCAGCAGATGCGCGCGCTCACTCAGAAGTCGTTGTGGAAGAAATGTGAAGGTTGTGCTCTCGCGGATCGTTGTTTCATAAAGTATAACGTTGATAGTTTTAACGACGAAGCCTCGGGGGAATCCGTTACAACTCGCATGGAATGGGTGCTGAAAGCGGCTAGTCTGAAGCGAGAGTTGCACGTAACGATGCGTGATCTACGGTCATTCATTGCCTTTACGTTAACGCGTGACTACCGGTGTAATGAAGTGGAGTCGCTCATAGAGACACATCGCCTAGATCCCGAAAAGTACTGGCAGTATTACTATTTCAATATTACGAACCCTAGGTTGAAGGATGGAGGAGAGCAAGATCGGTTGATTCACTTGCTGCGGGAGACCGATATCGGAGAGGTGTCGATCCCTGATCTTGACCGGGACCTTTATTTTGGGCATCACCAGGCTAAAGATTTTCTTCCCTTTTCGGACAGAGATACTGATCTGCTAGCCAAGTTCAATGCACAAAAAATTCTTGTGCCGGCGCACGATCAGTCCGTCGAGGTTTTACAACAGATAAAGGATCTTCAGAAGGTATTTATCCGACATCAGTACTTTG
This sequence comes from Neolewinella persica DSM 23188, assembly GCF_000373105.1. GTDB lineage: Bacteria > Bacteroidota > Bacteroidia > Chitinophagales > Saprospiraceae > Neolewinella > Neolewinella persica. The sequence continues at coordinate 81,251 of NZ_KB890437.1, forward strand.
AAGGAGCCTCGCGGTCGATTCTTGTGGAAAGTGATGCAGAAGGAGAGGGCAGCCAGATGCCGTTCTACCTGGACCGTTTGCCTTACCATTCCGTTTTTCAGTTTCTAGAAGTGCTGAAAAACGGGGATAAAACGGGCAAAACTAAGTATGGCATATCGCGGGCTATCTCACTCAACGAAGGCTGTGATAACGAGGGTATTGATCGTGATTTTCTAGTGCTGGCTTCTACAGAAGTGAAGGATCCTTTTGCAAAATCGTTCCGGCTGTTCCCACTAGAGGATTTTGAGCTGTTTGTGAATGAAACCCGGCATCTGGTAACCTACCTGGAATATGAACCAGACAGTTTGGTTTTCAGGCACAAAGCGGAGCCGCATATTCGGTTGACTATTTCCCTTGACCTTTACGAAATGCTGTACTTTATCCAGCAAGGGTTTAGTCCTTCGTTGAATGATCTAAGGGGAAAGTTCATTGAGTTGTTAATCTTCAAGAACCTTTTAGAAAATCTGAAGTACGATCGAGTGCTACTGACGGAAGATAATAATGCCTTCTTTCAGGTTGTACGGACAGCTGAGAACCATCTTGTTTTTAAGCCCTTTGAAATCAACTAAGTTATGGCTATCAAGCTTGGAAATAAAGACTCGATCTTCAGAAACGACCTAGTTTTTAGCATTGATGCTAAAGCTGTAAATCTGGACAATACGCTGATAAACCTTTACATGCTGCTACAGTGGGAGGGGCAACGTCCGCAACAGCGAGCACGGCGAGGGACGAGTGTAGATATTGATCTGGATAAATTTACGCAGGTATTTTCCGGCCTAGAAAAAGCGGGAGAGATTGAAGGCTTTTTAGACTACCCCAAAGCCAGTACCCTGTGGTTAAGAACCAATCTTCTAAATCTAGTAAACCGGGGTCAAGTTGACAATGAATCGATCTCTTCTTTACGGCCAATCCATATTGAAAGCTACCGGGTACGTAATGCGAAAAGGGTCAGAGACTACTATTCCGCGGATCAGGTTTACACTATGCTGGGGGCAGATACTCAGGTGAGAGATGCGCTCCGCAAGTTTTTAACGGAGGGTTGGGACCCGACCACGAATACGATTAAGTCGGTGGATATGGACGTAGACAGTCTAGGAGTTCTCAAGCTGGTAAAAAGTATTGCCCCTGGATTCATCAAGAGTCAATCATCAATAACCAATATACAGCCAATACTGCCTGAGGATGCGGCATTATACTGTGATGATGTTCGTCGCTTACTAGTTTATAAGGGGGTGATTCCCAGAAGTGTGCTTATTAATTACTTCAAGATTATTACTGCCTTTCATCTTTCTTGCTACCTGCAAAAGTTAATTCATTTGCTTCCTAAGATGGTTGAGGAAGGTACTACAGAGGTTCAGCCCGATTGGAGCGTTGTTGTTGATTGTACGGACAACTTTGATAGTAGGATATCAGTAGATGCGATTGAAGATGCCACAAAATTGTATAACTCGATATATCCTTACCTAGAGGCTTCCTTCAAGATAAACATTGCGCTAGGCTACCTTGATGTAGACCGTACTGACAGCGACGATCTTCCGCGAGCATTGTCCGTATTGAAAGACCGGCCGGATGATTTTGAGCCTTATATGAAAGCGGTTTGGAACCAAGCGGTGGGCAATTTGGACGAGGAAGATAGTCGCTTAGTAGAAGAAATTGTACAGTATGAGGACAGCTACTTTGACAAGTATCTGGCGCTGCTGATGAATCAAAAGAGTAAGCGTCAGTTTGTAGAGTACCGGCGACTACTAGCTAATCTCTCTTTCAATAATTCGGAGAACGGATTCCTGGCTCAAGGCAGGAGTAAAAAGCATCCTCGACGGTTTGTGATGGGAACGCGTCTCCTTGAAACCCTGGTCCAGATTCTGGTGCTGGATGTTAAAGATGGTGCGTTCACGACTAAGAGTTTATCAATAGAGGAGTTGATTGCCAACTTACGTGACCGCTACGGGCTTATTATAAACGGATTGGAAGAGCCAAGATATGAAGGAGCCGTACTTAACACCCATCTGGCATTTAAGGAGAATGTAGAGTTTTTCAAGAATAAGCTACGCCAAATTGGATTTTATAATGACCTGAGTGATGCCTACATTCTGCAGAAAATAAGACCCCGCTATAACTTATGACACAAGCAGCAACATCTTTGAGTTCTTACTATCAGCGGATTATCCGCTTGATGTTGGAAACCTATGCGCAGGAATTTGCGTCAAAAACGCCGGGTCACTGTATGAAAATTACAGGGTTCGGAGCGAATGAGTTAGAATATCTGTGGGATTTACTTCGAGATCAGTATCCTGGACTTAGTACTTACATCATTGCTGATGAAAAAGCGGGTGAGCGTTATATATCGGCAACTAAGCTGATTGAACGGAGGAATCAGCAAGCTGATCCATTGCTTGTACTCATTCCCGCCAATAGTAGGACTGCCGCAGAAGATTCCTACGGGAACGCAACATTCAAAGAGATTCGTGTAAGTGGATTAGAAGGTGAACTTAAGGTACAGCTTCTGGCAGAAGTACCTAAAGCCTATAAGCCGGCGATACACGAAATTTTAGCTTCACTTAAGCCGGGAAGTGTTACCACCGCTGATATCATTGCCTATTTAATCGCTTTAAGTGACGATGGCTACTCCGACGAGAACGTTGGTAATTCCGTCTATCTACTTAATATGATCCCTGATTCTATTTTGCTTTCAGCATCAGAAAAGATAAAATACCGTCTTAACTCTAATCAGGACAGTATTGGTGTTCTTAGCTCTTTTGATCGTCCACTTAACGATCGAATAGGGGAGTTACCCCTTAAGCCGAAGACGATTCAAAAAGGTATCGTTGGGTTCTTAAAAAAGGAAAGAGAAGCGAGAACAGCTTCCAGTATTTGCCGGATCATCCATCAGAACTATAGTGATCTCAACTTTGCCAACTGGACTATTCCAGATCTTGACTTTCAGCATATCAAGCTCACGGTAGAGCATCTGAAGAGTTCTGATCTAAAAGAAGAAGGTGGTGACATATATCTGGTCGGAAAGAGTTCAAAGGTTACAAAGTTGAGGGTGCGTATATGGACGAATCCAAAACCGAAAGATGTAGTCAATCTAAGGTATTTCGTAGTTAAACTGATGGCTGTCAACGGAGGGGCAGGGGAGGAGATGATGACTTTGAGAAAAGCCAAGAACTCTGCTTCACCTAGGGGGCATCGTGACATAACGGTGGAGTTGAACCCAAACATAATAGAGGAGGGGTCTTATTTTCTAAAAGTGCTGGCGGAAGATGAGTTTGGTACGGTTCTGAATTTCGATGATCGATTTAAAGAGCCTGCTGTTCAGGCGATCTGGGAAGAAACTAAGCTGCAAGACGAGGAGGCGAATAAGGTCATGCTTAACCGAAAACTAACCTGTGACTCTGAAGACTTTTACTATTCAATAGACAATGCGTCACAAGATGAATCGGAAAGTGAGAAGAAGGTTAAGCTGAAAAACGTACTACAGGCATATTTCAGGTTTAGGATCGACCGTTTAAAAAATGGAGAAGAAGCTGTTGTTCCGGTTTCATCGGAAGATTCCGACACCTGGATAAATGACAGTACGCGAAAGCTTGTTTCTACCTATCACATACACTACGCAACGAATCAAAATTTTCAGATTAGTTTATCTACCAAGCTTAGGGAAATAGAGGAAGTGTTCCTTAAGAATGCGAACAATTTTGGGTTTGTAGAGGCTACGCTGGATAAAAACTCTTCAGTAGCCGGGTTCAGTTCAATTGAATTTAGGGGTAGCCAGTTGAACAGCATGATTCCTCAGCCAATTTTGAAGCTGCGGAACTCTATTTTCTCGAGAATAAGAGCTTCTAATAAGGAGGGGAACGGGGTCTTTGAGACCGCGAATATTTTCTCCTTTGATGATGAGATAAAGGAATACATACGTCGGTTTACCCAGTGGACCACTGCGCTTCAAAATCAGATGGCAAGTGATGAGCTAGCAACGGAAGAGCGGCAAAAGCTTCAGCAGTTTTTGACGGAGCTACAGCTTTTGGATATGGCCAAGGTACGGTCCTATCTTCCCAATGGGAATAAGGTTGAAGCGTTACTCATGTCGCCATTACACCCTTTGCGCCTTGCCTGGACCAGTCAATTGATTGAAGTGTTTCACGATTGGGAAGAAAAGACACAGGCATATCCAGGTTATCAAAAAGACTGGCCGAAGAAATTAGAAAGGTTTTTTACCGGAGCGCTTATACCTGAGAACAGCCCGTTGGTTTTAGTTAAGCCAGGCACTTTTAAAAGTTACCACTACGGAGGTGAACTCTGTTTTGGGTGGGGCTTGTATTTGAGCCCGAACGAAAAAGCAGAACGGGGCAGTTTTACTTCGATAAAGCGACAACTTACTCATTTTCTTCGAGTGTCTCTAAACGTAACGAAAGATAACTTTGTCGAGTCTGATGTCAGCCAACGATTGGTCGTTCGTCACTTCAAGAACTATTTGTTGCAGCATCCATATACTGATAAGCTGATTGTTAATCTCTTCAATGCAGGGGAGGCAGGTGTCTTTGCGGATGCTCTGGTTGCCTTAGAAGCGGATGATCAGTTTAGGAACATAAAGTATGAGGTAAGGGTATTTAAGGGGGAGGATCGAATCATTGAGCACGGAGAAGGCCTCCGGAACTTGATTAATCCTGAGTATAATATTTCGGAAGAGGCAGAGGCCTTTTCGCAACCATCTCAGAACAGGCTGTTCCCTAAGCTACGCTTCTCGGTTAATCAGATTCGAGACTACTTGAAAAGCCCTAATGACTATTCGGCGCATCTTAGCTTTCTAATTAGCCCTTTTCCGGTAACCGATGAGCTTATTAAGCTCAGAGAGGATAAGAATAGGAATAACTTTTACCTCAATGGACTAATCACAGATCCGACGGTAGCCGTGGAGGTGTCAGGAAAAGAAGTAAAGTGGAACAAATTCATTGTACCAAATTCATTGATGAGGCCTTACGGTGGAGCTGGAGCGACGGGTATAAAACTGTTTGCTAGTATTCAATCCTTTATTGCGGGAGCCTTAGCCTCTAAAGTTACGCAATCGATACCATCAACAAAGCTGGTGCTTCAGGATCGGGACAAGGTATTGCTCTCTCATCTTCATGATTATTCAGACTGGGTAGTCACCTTTGATAAGAATATTGGACCGCAGGTGTTTGACCAGCCCGCAAAAAGTGGAGACATACCTTTCTTACTGGATTATGTACCTGGAGAGGAAGTATCGGGTATCTCCAGTTACCTCACCACAAGGCCTACTTCAGAGGTGCTGGGTCTTCTGGGGCCTCACTTTGAGGAGTTTGGCCTTGACATACACAAGCCTGACGACGAGGTTAAGGTGAAGGGGTTGCTGGAAGACCTGAGAGCTGTAAGTAGTTCTTTGGTGCTACAGTTGAATTCAACTAAGAATAAGGCATTTGAAGTTATAGGCTCAGCTTTTGCTAAGAGAGTACTAGAAAAGAAGGGCTACTTAGCGGAGGCTTTTCTAATTCCGGTGGATTTGCATCAGCATCTCTTTGAGGATTTGAATACAGAGAGTAGGAAAAGAGCTGATACGCTACTTGTTTCGATTGATCCGGACAAGCGTGAAATCTTGATCAACGTAATCGAATTAAAATGCAGGACTTCTCTTGCGGTAGCTCAAAAGGAAGAGCTAAGGATAGGGATGAAGGAGCAAATTTTGAATACGATTGAAGCCCTTCGCTTCAATTTTGATCCGGAGTATCATCTTTCCCACGACCGGTTAGACCGGGAGATTAAGAATAAGGAGTTGCGATCATTACTTACCTTTTACGTTGAACGAGCTTACCGCTACGAGTATCTCTCGTCGAATGCTTACAATACCTATATTGACTTTATTCAACAGCTAGATGGAGGATTCTCCTTCAAGTTTCAGCAACTGGGACTGATTTTTGATTTCTCCGCCCAGAAGCGTCACGAAAAAGAAGTTGTGGATAGCGAGTTAACCTTCTTTACGTTTGGGAGAAAGCTGATTCAGGAAATACTTGATCCTGATTCAGATCTTAATACCAGAAGACTAGAACACGAAGGGTTTGATAATGACTTTGCCGCGTCACTGGGGTTTGGCGATGAGCTGAAGCCTTTTGTCCAGAAGTACGGAGTTGACATAGTAGCAGAGCCCGTTGCAGCGACAGTAGCGGAGGAACAGAAAATTCTACTATCTCATTTGGAGGTTGAGGACACTGAGGTTGCCCCAAAAGAAGTAGTAGAACCTCCTCAACCTGTTGAGCCGCTAAATTCTTCAGACCAAATTCTGGATGATCTGCCGGCTGTGTCTGAACCGCCGAAGAAACACATTGCTCCTTCTTTTGATATTTTGGTTGGTAAGAATTCTCCAGGTGCTCAGTTCGGGATGCTGGGGAAAAGTATACACGGCAAGCGCATTGCGATTGACCTTAGTGAAACGAATACTATCAGCTTATTCGGCGTGCAAGGAGGCGGTAAAAGCTACACTATTGGTACGGTAAGTGAGATGGTACTTAAACAGTTCGACCAGGTAAACAAGCTACCATCGCCACTAGCAGGGGTGATCTTTCACTACAGTGAAAGTATGGATTATGAACCTGAGTTTACGTCCATGATCTATCCGAACGATAACGAACGAGAACTACAGAAGCTACGTTCAGAATACGGAGCTGAGCCTGATAGGGTAGAGGATGTAATTTTGCTGACCCCTCGGGATAAAGTAGAAGAGCGGAGGGCAGAATACCCTTCCATTGAAGTGCATCCGATCTCTTTCCACCCGAGGGAGTTGAATGTACAAGATTGGATGTTCTTGTTGGGAGCTATTGGTAATGACTCGACTTACATCAAGCAGTTGAAAGCGATCATGAAGGAACATCGCAGAAACCTGTCAATCGAGGCGATAAGTGATAGCGTAGAAGCTTCTGAGTTGCTTTCCAATTCGCAAAAATCACTGGCCCGGCAACGATTGAGTTTTGCGAGTGACTATGTGAATAGTGGGTTCGTGCTTAGAGATCTTTTACGGCCAGGAAGATTGGTAATTGTTGACCTTAGGGATGAATTTATTGAGAAGGACGAGGCACTTGGTCTTTTCGTGATCATGCTAAACATCTTCTCGAGTGTTAAGAACTACCAGGATCAGCACTTCAATAAGTTTATCGTTTTCGATGAGGCGCATAAGTATATGGGGAATAGAGACCTTACAGGAAATATTGTAACCGCTATTCGTGAGATGCGACACAAAGGAGTGAGCATAATGATTGCGAGCCAAGACCCTCCAAGTCTCCCTAACGAAATTATTGAACTGAGTAGCATCGTGTTGATGCATAAGTTTAATAGTCCGCAGTGGCTTAAGCATATCCAGCGGTCGATTACACAGACCAGTATTCTCTCTCCACTAGAGATGAGCAATCTGACCCCCGGAGAAGGATTTCTTTGGGCTACGAAAGCAACTGATAAAAGCGTCTCTAACAAGCCAATCAAAATATCTACCCGACCCCGCGTAACGAAACACGGGGGTGGGACTATTCAAGCAACCGGAGATTCATGAAGTCGATAACTTTTTCACATCGAGGGGAACGTATTACTAATGAGGACTATGTCTTGTGCAAGAGTATTGGTCCAGGAAGCTATCTGATCTTAATTGCAGATGGAATGGGCGGGTATGCTAACGGGAGCCTGGCCGCTAAGATTGTTGCTGAAAGCATTGTGGAGCAAGTTACTGGAGCCGAATCTGATGGTCTTGACCTACAAGTAGCTATTGATAATGCGGGGGCCGAGTTGATGGCTGTTGCTAACCTAACGGGGAAAAAGATCGGAGCTACGGTAGGTGGAGTTCTCCTTCAAGGCGACTCGGCTGTTTGCTTTTGGGTTGGCGATGTGAAGGTGCTGCATTTCCGGCAGGGCAAGTTAACTTTTGAATCCAGGTCACATTCATTGATGAATGAGCTGCTTGACAGCGGCTCTATTCGTGATGCTTCCAGAACAGAGAAATACCGGCATGTTGTAACTCGTGCTGTTCAAGGGGTCGCCACTAAAGTGGCCATCGATACTCATATCGTTAACAGCGTTTCCGAGATTGATACTTTTGTGGTTTACTCGGATGGGGTAGAGGAGACTTTGAATAGTACTGAGATCGAAGGGCTTTACCGGAATGGCGCTGAGCTGGCTGAATTGGTGCGGTTGATAGAAACGCGCACTTTGGAGGTAGGGGAGGATAATTGTTCGTTGGTGGGGCTGAGAGTGATCGGATAGATGAGTGGAACTTAGGGTTCAGTTTTTGATGAAGTTGGAATTAGCCATGATCCAGTAGCTGCATTCCCCGCTAATTCAACATTGTTACTGTCTAGCCATATTCTTCCCAGAAGCCAAGCTACGAATGCGTCAAACTCATCATCAGTTATTTTTCGATCCTGTATTGATTTCTTATCTTTTCGCCATTCTGATAAGCAAAGAGGAAGTTGGATGTTTGTTTTCTCCTTCAGCTCCTTTCGGAGTAAGCTGTAAAAGCCTGAAGGTGTCAGGTTTCTTATCTGATCATCTTGTACCTTTTTATTAGTCTTGTATCTCCAACTTTTGACTTTCTTTCCATCTTCAGAGTCTTTAACCCACAAGTAGGCGCTAAGGGCAGGATGGACTTCTACTACTGAATCCTGAAGCAACTGATTATTGTGAGGCTGTTCGCTGATAAGCTTGTAATCGTTTCTAGATACTCCCATCTTACCACCTACATTTGGATAGCCTAGCATGTACTGAGAGATTGCCCAATGGGGGACTCCTGTATAATGACCGACAAATATACCGGAGGGAAGTATTTGTCTGCCTTTCTCATCCTTTGTTCCGGCAATTAGTGGCGGGGATCTAGTACCGTCTTTTTTCTTAGCTCCTTCGCCCCTCTCCATGAGGTAACTGGCTTCTATTTTTCTTGTCGAAAAACAACCCGGTACTAGATCGTTATGGTCTTTTACAGTGGTACTTGGCACAGTGAGAGGAGAGTCCCAACATAGCAGATAACGATCTGCTGAATCGTGCCATTGCTTCAGTAACATGGCCAGCTCACTGGAACTTGCTTTCCATATTTTTTTACCGTCGCATAAGTAGCTGCCTTTGCTGGAAGCTGCGGGGTCGATTCCTATTACTCTTACGCTCATTCTTCTTCATTTTCATGCGTTTCAAGAAGCACTATCGTAGTAGCTCCTGTTTTGGCAATCATGTCTGTAGTTCCTGCGAAGCGGTTCATGTTGGCCAGATGCCAAATTTCTCTTGTATTCTTGTAAGGGCCAAACTTAGGAGTGCTGATGGCTTCTTCCCACATGATTAGTACGTGGTTCTTAAAGAAAGTATTTCGATCAAGGACCCATAAGTCAATCTTACTTAGGAAATCATCACTGACCCAGCAGCGGTTGAAATTCATCTTAGTCCCAACGGCTCCATCAAAAGATACGTTTCTTAAATCAGCGCCTTCAAAGTTTATTTCTCGCGAGAAAGTTACATTTTTAAAGCTTGCTCCATTTAAATACGCCCCTGCGAATGTTCCGTCCTGCAAACTTGAGCCATCAAATTTTGTGTTGAGCATGAACATACTGCGATTAGTGTGTATGACTGGTGCATTAGTAAAACTAAAGCCCGAAGCCCGGCAGTTAATAAATTCTGAGCGACTCAAGTTTAACCCATCAAAAGACGCATCCGAAAAGCTTGTATTTTCAAGCATAATAGTTCTTATCACGTTATCTTCTTTAGAAGCCTCGATGACGGAGAGGTCTGCATGGGTTAGGTTAATGTCCTTGACCCCAAGATCGTTAAGGCGTTTGATCGACTGCCACATCACTATTTTACCCTGATCCGTTTTTAATGGGATATAGCTTTGGATTTGGTTTCGCTCGACTCTTATTTCTCGCTTAACTTCTTTTTCCAGTTGCTCTTTTCTGGCTTTAATAGCATCTTTCCTTTCCTTCCGTCTTTCGTACCATGCGAATGCTAAACCCACAATAAACAACTCGTAAGCTATTCCTCCTAACTCTACAGCGATGTTTGATAGGTAATCGTCTCGACCTTCTTTTCCTGGTTTGTATAAGTTGAGAAAAAGAATTCCCGCAATACTTGCGGTAGCCACGCTCAAGATTACAATCATTGGAAATACTTCATCAAGGGTATTTAGCCAATGTTTAGCCTTGCTTGCCATCGCTCCTTCTCTGTCCTCACTTACGCTGACAAGAATTAGGAGTGTTATTAGGAGTAGGGTGGCGATGACGGTGAATGCTAGAATGGCTAAGAGCATCGTTTTTGTTTTGTTGGCAACACGTTGTTTTAAAGCCCAAGGAGATCAACCAATTTATACTGTATAGTAGGTTACTTGTGGTCTCTCTCTGACCTGAAAATTAAACCATTCGAGAATTGCTAGTAGCTGATATACAGCCCCTTGGGTCCAGTACTGAGTGCCCATATCTTGGATATGTCCGTCCAACCATTTAGCATGAGAGCCGACCTGGATCGTTGAGACTAGTGAGTTGAACAATTTCCCTACTTCGGCCGGAATATCACCTTTTTTGAGCTGGAAACTACCGTTACCATCATCCGATCGAGCTTTTAGTCCCAAGAGATAATATGCGGCACCATTCATTGTGCTAATTTGATGAGGTACGATATCACGAGATATCATGTTTTCAATGAGTAGCTCCACGATTTTACGAATCGCATTTAGGTGCTCGCTATTTAAAGTATTGTTATCTAATGCTTTTAAGAGATGGAAGACCTTCAGGTCTGCTTGTGGTCCGATGATATTGCATGCAGCCAGAGCACTTTGATATTTGTAGCGTAATTGCGCCGAAGGTTGCCTTGCTACAGCTGCCTTTAACTTTCGCCACAGATTGTCTTCATCCTCCATATTCCCCTTGCGGTAGACTTGCCCGCCAAAAACCTTCACGAAGCTATTGTCGATATCATGCCCTTTTCCCACTTTTCCAGTTAGCACAAAAATTTCTAACAGCTTGTTTTCTGCTAACCGGTCTATTTCCTGCTTTGCTTTAAGCGCGTACAGGGTATCCTCAGTAGTTGCAACGTCATCCTTTTTTTCAAAGAACATTGCATCTAGTAGTACTGCTTCATAGTGGTCGAGATTAGCCTTTAGTTCTTCTAATCCTTCTTCCAGCGATTTGAAGGGGACTAGTTCTATTCCCTCTTGTTCCGCTAGTGATATAGTCTGTTGCATTCCTTCGTCTTCGTACTCATCATCGAGCCAGAGCACCTTGGGTAAGTAATTATTCATGGCTTAAAAGGTTTTAGTTAGAGCTTTTGCCCTTCGTTAAGTAAAATTGGTAGTCTGAACACAAACTGTACCGGGAAGCTGCCATGCTCGTCTAAAATTAACTCCCAGTCAGGGTTTTCGAAGTATCGTGCGATGAGGTTTATGTGATGTCCTCCAAAACCTTGGCCAATGCTGTCATCACTAGTTCTAAACTCTTGAATGTACGCATCACGATTAATCTTGCTTGGGAAAGGCGCACCATTATTACGTATATCAAGAGTGAGGAAACCATCTACTGCGCCTATATTGACTTGCATCAAGTTTCCGGGCTGTTTACTAGTGAATCCGTGCTTATTAGCGTTCGTGATTAGGTTTTCTAGTAAGATCCGTAGTAGTTCAGGTGATATTTTAACTGAAGCTGCCTTCCAGCTGGCGTCCGATTCTACGTTGATCTGCAAATCAAACCGTAGCCCAGAAATGCCTAATCCTTTTACTATTGAGGGGATATCTGATAACAGTACTTCAGTTTTTGAGTACGCTTCTACCGCAAATCCGTTATCACCACGATCAATTGTTCGTTTAATAAAGTCGATGTCCTTCCTGAAAGATTGCAGTGTAGCGGAAAGGTTCCTTCCTCTACCTGGGCCGACAGCATATCGCTGGTTTAATGATTCCCCTTCTTCTCCAAGAGAAGTGATGAAATTCATAATCACTTTTGCACCGGTTAAGATACTATGTGCGGGGCGCCCTAATGTATGAGTAAGGGCTGCATAACGTTTATCATCTTGTACCTGCTGGCCGTGAGCTAATGCATCACGTTCCTTCCGCAGTTGCTCCATATCCTTTTCGATGCGAGACAACTCGTTCATTATAGCTTTCTGCTCATCTACTGATGGAAGAGATATGCGAACGCGTAAAAAATCATTAACCCGCAACTGAGGTATAGTACTGCCGAACCGGTATGCTTCTAACTGCTGTTGCGTAACAGAATTCCGCAATTGATAGACCAAGTAAGCAGGATAGACCTTATTATAGTCTACTTTGAATGCTTTTACCTTCCTTGATAAATAAAATGGCCTTGAATCTTTTTCTGACTTGACGAAGAAGGTAGGTCGTAGATTCCTCCCTTTTATTGCAATCAAAAGAGCATTTTGATTAATCCTTATACTTCCTTTTGGTATTTCACTATACAGTACACTTTCAATGGATCCTCGCTCCCTAACAATTTGACCAATACCCGTAACTCCAGCATTCTTCTCAGGCAGTAAATTTTTAATCGAAAGTAAATCACCGTGGATTGTTTCTCGAACTCGTTCTCCCTTTATTTCTAGCAGAATTTCATTCAGGAGTATTCCCTCCACTTCCTGCATAAGATAGCGCTCGGGGAGTAGGTTGTAACCGGCAGCTATCACATCCTCATTAGATATGAGCTTCATTTGTGAACTAGGTCTTACCGCTCCGGAGGATTCTCCTAACAGTCTGAATTGCTGTTCGAATCCAATTTGGAAAATGGATTCAAAGTCATCTAAGTTCATTACAGAAGCCTTAGCTGTCGGATCACCTACCCTAATCTTTTGCTTTAATGATTTTTGTTTGCTCAAAACCAACACAGCTGTAGGTATTGATGCAAAAGGTGAGTTAGCTGGTACCTTAATGATCCGGTCTATTAAGTCTTCTTTTATCAATCTTTTACGAATCTTCTCATCGGCCCCTCCGCGAAACAGGAAACCCATTGTAACTAGTACAACCAATTGACCGTCCTCCTTCAGTAGATCTACCCCGTGTTCTATTACCCAATTTTCTGCTAATCGACTCTCCGTGATGAACTTACTGTAATTCTTTAGTCTCAATCCTAAAGGTGGATTAGAAATAACTAAATCAAAGCGCTCTCGATTAGGAGTATTCAAAATGCTGTCCGAGCATTCAACAATAAAACCAGCATCGGCCTCTTTCCCGTGAATGGCGAGACGTAATCGGGCTAAATTGCACTTCGCCTGGTCAATTTCCTGGCCTAAATAGGTTGAATCTTCTGGAAGGTTCAGAGCTAAGGAACCAAACCCAGCAAATGGATTATAGATTCTTGCTCTCTTAGGCAAGTCAACATACTTCAATAGTTCTCGACTTACATGATTCGAAGCTAATCTACCATTACTACTTTTACCCCACTTTCCAGATAAGTGTTTCAAGGTGGCTTCAAAGAATGCTCCAAAATTTGCTCTAAAGCTCTCTCCTTTGCGAATTTCATGTAACACACCTAACAACTTCCGGTCGAGCTGAACCGGAGAACAGCCTTCCGCAAGTTTAAGAAGAATCTCTTCGAAATGAAGTTGATGATTTTCCCCTTTTCTAATTGTATCGACTAAGTAAGCTCCAGCCTCTACCTTTTCTAGATACTTATACCTAGCCGTGGACAACAGAAGTAGAACAAAAGTAATCCAGTCACTATTCCCGGGTGGGACCACACCTTCAATCATCGACAAAGCTCGCTTGACCTCTTCTTGAAAGGCCGCCTCGATGGCAAATGCTTCAGCTTCATCAGCGGATGACAAAATATCGTAGTGCTGTATTTCCATGGCACAAAGTACACACCCATGTGTGCAATACACGTGCACAGGTTAAATATATCGCTTCAAGGCAACTTCCAGATCCATTTTTATTGCCTCCCGTAACCACGTCGGTTTTGCCACCTCAATTCCCCGTAAGTAAGACAACAGTACACTCCGCAACTCATAATTCACTATCAGTTGTAACTCAACAACTACTGCTGTCTCTCTTCTCTCTATAACCTTTTGCGATCCATGCAGTGGTTTACTTTCAATGTACGGCCAAAGCCTCCGGTCAATTGAAATGACGATTCGCTCCACCGCTCTTTCTTCCGGAATACTGACTCCTACTACATCTTCAAAATATTCTGATAGGTCTATTACTGCATTCTCCCGGTAAGTACCTTCGGATGCTTCGATGCTCCCTATGCGATCAAGAGCTAAAGTGGACACTCCTCCGAATACAGCATTGTATCCTAGTACAAACCATCGGTCATTGTACTGCTTCAGAAGCCAGGGATGAAACTCAAGTGCTGAGGCTACGTTCTGGGTGAAGCCCTGATACGTTATGGACAAAACCTGTTTTTGTGTAATCGCTGTAAATAGTTCTGAGAAGTACCGCAGCCCTATCAAATAAGGATTTTCCTGAAAACTTACCACTGCTGTCGAGTCATTCGCCACTTGAAACGTTGAAGCTAATCTTACTTGAATCTCCTCCAACCACTCAAACTGTGGACGTCCACTAAATCGCGACAGAATAGCTAACGTCTCTGATATCTGTTCCACTTCAGCTACGTTTACACTCTCTCCACGAATTGAAAACGACGGACTAGTATAGCGAAAAGACACCCGACGTCCTTCCCGACGTCTTTCTAACGGGATTGACCATCCTGCTTCACTTTCCATGAATTTAATGTCGTTCAAGACTTGCCGGCGTTTCACTCCATTATCCACTCCAGTTGCTTCAAACAGGGCATCATTACAAGCAGCGATTAGATTCTCAATGAAGAACTTTCTTCCTGGGTTTCCAAAGCACCTGTCGAGCGCATGATAACGGATTATTGCGTGCTTGTTGGTGGCCATAAATTAATAGCATATTGTTAAGAAGTCCCAAAATTACGCTGTCAAGTTAAAGTATGGCAAAGTATCATTATTTCTGAGTACTTAGACTTTGGCTAAGTTAGGTTGCTGCAAGTCCTATATCGCTTATAACTGTGGTGATATATAAGTGAATAAGCGAGGTGAGTATGCGGACATGCAATAAAGAATTTTACTTAACATAAGATTAATTATGGGCGACGGGGTTATACCCTAAAATAGCTCCACATAGTCATTGTAAATAATTGATTATGAATGAGTTATTATTTTCAACAGCAAATCGCTACTTCAGCGTCCCAGAAAAACTCCACATTCTCGGGGAGCTGGCTGAGGACCTATTGACCGACGTTCAGGCTATCGACATATACCAGCTTAGCCCTAAATTGCTACGAGCCTGGCGTAAGTGGCGCCACCAGCACATCCTTAAAAAACACAATCCTCGTACCGTGAGTAAACCGAAAAAATC
>NZ_KB890438.1 GCF_000373105.1 Neolewinella persica DSM 23188
CGCTCTAGTTGCAGGGTCGCTACGCTCCGGTTGCAGGAGTCGCTACGCTCTAGTTGCAGGGTCGCTACGCTCCGGTTGCAGGAGTCGCTACGCTCCAGTTGCAGCTGCCGTAGGAGGTAGCGCGTTTCGTGTGAATTATGGCGATCATTTTGGACGACCGTGCTGGAACACTTGCAACCCCTGCAGGATGAGCGCAGGGAATCCGACCAACAGAAACGGTCACCTCCCCAAAGGAAAGTGACCGTTTTCAATCAGGCAGCCGAAGTCGCCAAATGCGCTAAGCGCGTTACTTAACCTTGAAGAGTTCAACCTCAAAGATCAGTGCCGCGTATGGCGGGATCTTTGGAGCGGAGCCACGGGGACCGTAAGCCAGGTCGAAAGGAATGTAGAAGCGGTATTTGGCACCTGGCTTCATCAGCTGTACACCTTCGGTCCATCCCGGGATGACGCGGTTGAGGGGAAATTCGATCGTTTCGCCGCGGTCAACGGAGCTGTCGAATACCGTACCATCAAGGAGGGTGCCGTGGTAGTGTACTTCAACGGTCTCAGTAGCCGTTGGGCTGGTGCCTTCACCTTCCTTCAGTACTTCGTACTGGAGACCGGATTCGGTCACCATAACTTCTGCACGCTTGGCGTTATTGGCCAGGAAATCTTCGCCTTCCTGGCGGGCTTCAGCACCGGCGCTTTCCTGTTTTTTCATCATAAAGGCCTGAACCGTAGCATTAGCTTTTTGAGCGTCCATGGTAGCAGAGCCATCCTGGGCAGCGCGGAGGCCACGGGCCAGTTCTTCAACATCAAGTTTGCCAAACTGCTCGGTAAGGTTTTCGGACATCAGGATGCCGAGGGCGTAAAATGTAGAATCCATCTTAGTGGGGTTGTTTTGGGCCGAAAGTGGGCCGAAAGAAAGGCATAATACAATGCCAATGATAAACTGTTTCATTGTCGGGGGATTATTGTTGGATTGGGGAGGGGCGGAGCCGCTGTATTTGCGGGCTTCGCCTGCGGTCGGCGGTCCTTGCTGTTACAAGTTTTGCTTGCATCCTGCGGCCCCGCCAAACGATCTCATTAACGTGCTATTTTCTGAACGAAGTATCCGATACCTCCAAGAATCAGTAATATGACGCCCGCAAAGAAAAGCACAAAAGGGGTATCGGGGTTAAACCCTGCCACGGTTTCGGGGGGTAAAATGACCAATTCGTGATTAATCTGAATAAGTCCTGCACCCGCAACATCCCCATAAAGGCCAAGTACGAGCCCAATGGCTATCAGTGCGGTACCTAAGGGCATACCGAAGGCAAATAATCGGGTGATACCGTCCATTTTAGCAGCTTTCAGTACACTGGCAAGAATGGAGAGATGAAAAAACACGGTCAGTAAAATGACCGCCACCAGCACCAGGCGGAAGAGCTGGCTGGTCCAGAACCAGTAGTCGACCAGTTCAGGCCCACGCCAAGCCATAACGGCGAGTATAAAGCAGGAAAAAGTCAGGCCCGGACGCATCATCCTTACCCATTCGGTGTGGTAAATGGGGAGGAAGGTACGGAGGCCGGCAAAATAGAGTACGAAGAACCCGGCCAGCGCACCAGTAAATAGTGGCGCGGAAAGATTACCGTACAGGGCTATAGTACCGGTAAAGATGATGAGGTAGAGTACCGGAGTGAGTATTCGCGACTCCTTCAGACCGCGGCCATACAGTAGTAAAATGGTGACAATCAGCAAGAGCAAAGACAGATATTTGCCGGTATTGGTCGCATCCGCAAGTTCCAGGGCCCGCAGGCGAAAAGCACTGCCGGAGCTGCGCAGGTCAGCCCTGGCGGTACGCCAATTATCATAGGCAGAACGCCCCCCCTTATCGAGGTACGTATAAAAATCGAGTAGAGCCTCTGCATCTGCCTGCGCCGCAGGCAAGGTATCCGGATGTTCTTCGTAGTAGCGGCTGGTATTCAGGGTTGAACCATCCACCGTGGCCACGGGGGGAACCAGATTGGGGATCTGGCGATCAAGCCAGGAACCGAGCGCGTAACTGAGCACGTAAGCCAACAGGAGGCTACCTAGTATGCCGGCCAGACGATTAGGCACCTTGGCGAGCGGATTCGAAGAGGTAAAGTAAGTCGCCGATCTGTTCTTTCAGGTCTCCCCGGTCAATGATGAAATCCAGGAAACCATGTTCCAGTAGGAATTCTGAGGTCTGGAAGCCGTCGGGAAGTTCCTTTTTGATGGTTTCTTTGACGACTCGCGGGCCGGCAAAGGCGATGAGCGCTTCGGGTTCCGCCAGGTTGATGTCACCAAGCATGGCATAGCTGGCCGTAACTCCTCCGGTGGTGGGGTCGGTCATCAGACTGAAATACGGTACGCCTGCTTTGGCCAATTGGCTAAGCTTTACGCTGGTCTTGGCCATCTGCATCAGGCTGAAAGCGGCTTCCATCATACGGGCACCGCCCGTTTTGGAAATGATCAGCAGTGGGGTGCGGGATTTGCGGGCTTCATCGATGGCCACGGCAATTTTTTCACCGACTACGCTGCCCATGGAACCGCCGATAAAGCTAAAGTCCATACAGGCAACAATGATGGGCCGGCGGTTTACCTTTCCTCGGGCAACGCGGATCGCATCAGTCAGTCCGGTCTTTTTGCGGGCAGCTTTCAGGCGATCTTTATAACTTTTCAGGTCACTGAATTCAAGCATGTCAACGGCCTCCATCTTGGGGGCAAACTCTTCGAAATTGCCGTCGAAGAGCAGCTCAAAATACTCGTGTGAGCCTATACGCTCGTGGTAATTACAATTGGGGCATTTATAGAGATTCTCTCTGAGATCTTTCCGTAATACCGTCTCGCTGCATTGATTGCACTTATACCAAACGCCTTCTGGAGCTTCCTTTTTATTTCTAGTTGATGTCTGAATTCCACTGGTCAACCGCTTAAACCATCCCATAATCGTGATTTGTTCCGGGCAAAGGTAGGTAGATTGATTCGTTTCTGGGTATTTCGGTGGGAATTCGCTTCATGCACGTTGCGGGGTTCGCTTCGCTTACGTTGCAGGGGTTCGCTTTGCTCACGTTGCAAGGGTTCGCTTCGCTTACGTTGCAAGGGTTGCAGTTGTTGCAGGGGCTAAGCAGAGATATTGTACTGTAACTTCTGCAACAAGAGCGAAGCGACCCTGCAACAAGGAGCGCTAGCGCCACTGCAACAGGAGTGAAGCGAACGGAGGCGCATAGCGAGGGACGATTCGGGAAAAGTAAAACCACCAGCCTTTCGTACCTTGCCCCTGCTGCCAACACCAATAACCATTTTTTGGTTAGGACAATATGCTTAGAGTCGTCAACACCTTGTTTAGAACCTATATCGGTCGTTACCGAAAGGAGCTGGGTATGCACTACGATGATCCGCTGGAGTTGCAACGCCGTGTGCTGCATGATATACTTCGGGACAATCGAAATACGGACTTTGGCCTTGAGCACGACTTTCATTTGCTGCTAAAATCTCCGGATCAGTTTGCCGCGCGCGTTCCCGTTCGGACTTACGAAGAGCATCTTCCTTATCTTCAAAGGGTATTAAACAAAGAACCGGGGGTATTAACCGCTGAAGACCCCGATTGGATATCCACTACAAGCGGAACTACCGGGGCTACGAAGTACTTGCCCCTTTCGAACTATGCCATCAGTGAAATCCATCTGAAGGGGAGTTGGATGAGCCTGGCCTGCCTGTATGAAAAGGACCCCGAGGTACAGGTTTTTAGTTCTAAGAATCTATTGATCGGCGGAGCACTAAAGGGATTGCATCCTACAGCAGATTTGCCGCAGGGAGACATCAGTGCCATCATTATCCAGAACATCCCCCGGATCATGCGATCTTTCTACATTCCGGATGTGGACCTGGCTACTGCCGGCAACTACGAAGATAAAATCGAGCAGATCGCTCAGTTGGCGGCCCGGGAACCGGGCATCACCACCCTGGGCGGGGTACCCACCTGGAACCTGCCGTTGTACCGCCGTATTTTGGAAATACACGGCGGTGAAAATATGCTGGACGTCTGGCCGGATGCCCGGGTATTTAAGCACGGGGGCGTCAACTTTGCACCATATCGGGAGCAATTCAAGAAGCTGTTTCCCCGGGAAGATTTCATCTTCCAGGAAATATACAATGCCACCGAGGGCTTCTTTGGTGTTCAGGACCGGGACGAGTTGCGGACCTTACTGCTCTTGCTTAATGCCGGAGTTTATTATGAGTTTATCTCCTGGAAGGAGTTTCAGGAAGGCAAGTATGGTGGCGCCATACCGCTAGGGAAAGTTGTCACCAATGAGGTTTACGTAATGCTGATCACCACCGTGGCCGGTTTGTATCGTTATCCGATGGGTGATTTGATCGAATTCACGGAAACGGATCCTTTCCGGCTCAGGATTTTGGGTCGTACCCAGGAATACATTAATGCCTTTGGCGAAGATTTGCTGCGTTCGGAGGCTGAGGGGGCATTGCACGAAGCTTGTAAACAATCGGGCGCGCAGGTTCGTGACTTCACGGTGGCTCCCGTATACATCCAATTAAGCGGTGCCGGCTGGCATCATTGGGTCATTGAATTTGAAAAATCACCCTCCGATATGGAAGCTTTTAACCGGGTACTTGACGAACAGCTGATTGATGCTAACTACAACTATGCAGCTAAACGCAGTAATGACTTTGCCATTCGCCGGCACGAGCTGACGGTGGCCCCCGTCGGCTTTTTCCGCTCCTGGCTGAAGTCCAAGGGGAAAATGGGTGGGCAGCACAAAGTGCCGCGGTTAGCCAATCATCGGCGGTTTCTGGAGGATATTTTGGATCAATTAGGCTAGCTGTTCCCTGGCACTTGTGCCGGCATGCTTTTCCGCTGAGTATCGTACCGGCACAAGTGCCGGGGAATAAGTTTAACAGCGCACAATATTACATGCAATTTTAACCTAAATAAACCCATTGCCTGCCAGTCTTACCTTAATTTAGCGATTGTACTAAACTAACTCTCCATGTTCCCTATGCTCCGTGTCGCCCTCCGCATCCAGGATATGCTGATTCTACTGGCCATTGGCTGTGTATTGCTCGGTGCGATTTATCTGGTGGAACAACTTGGTAAGGAGTTGAAGAAAGGTAGTGTGGCAAAGACGAATTTTTCGCCATGGCAGGCGCCTCAGTTTTATTTTTTGTTGATGGCGACGATGATGGGTATGGCCGGCGTATTTACTTCCGCCGAAGAAATGCTGGACGTGCAACTAAATGATACCTTTTTCGTGATCTCCCTTAGTGTTATCGGGGTAGTCGCTGCGGTCTACCTGCTATTTGTTAGTATGGTGTATTTCCTGGCTCGCCGGTTATCCTTGTTAAAGTGGATGGCGGTTTTGCACCTTGCCTTGACGGTAACCGCCGGAATCTTGTTTTACTTGTATTATCCTAATCCTCCGGCTCCATCGGGTTACTTTGACCAGGCTTCACATGAAGTTTTTCGAACCCACAATGCAATTCCTGGACTATCCTGTTGGGTTGCCTCAGTGGCCCAAATCTTACTGCCGGTAAACCTCCTGATTAGTTGGTGGAGGAGATAGTAATTTCGGCCTCAAATTGATGAGCAATGATCGCGCTTTGCTGGTGGCAGCGCTAACGTTGGAAAGTCTTATTAAGATTGAAGTTAGAAGCATGATATGTAACGCTCTGGTGTTCCATGGTTACTATACCTGGGATAATAATGGTTTTTATTTTGGCTTCAAATCAGTCCAGCGAAAAGACAGATATAGTACAGCCCCACTAAAATGAACGCAGTACCGGCAATATATCGCATGTATTTTTCAACGATCCGTATTTTCTGGTAGACTCCACCTATACGATGCGCAGCAAAAGCCAAAAGGTAAGCGAATAAAATAACGGGTAAGCCCGTACCTATCGCAAAAACGAAAGGTAGGTATAAGCCCGACGAACTTGAAATAGTCATCGGTATCAGGACACCAAAATACAGCGCTCCGCTATATGGGCAAAATGCTAAGGCGAAGAGTATTCCCAGAAGAAATGAACCTAAGAGGCCTTTGTTCTTGAATTTTGCAGAGAAGCGTTCCTCAATGGATGATTTCCCTAAGAAATTCAGGCGAATGACATTTAGCATGACTAAGCCAATGACGATCAATAATGGTCCTAGAAACTTTTCTCCATTTTGGCTGAAAAAGCGTTGAATGTGGAATTTGCTTGCACCTAAATAAAGCACTAAGCCAATAACGGTGTAAGTAAAAGCTCGTCCAAGGGAATAAACGATTCCGCTTAACAGGACTTTTCGCTTACTGCTAATATTTTTTGAAATAAATGCAGTAGCGGTAATATTTGTTGCCAATGGGCAGGGACTTATGGCAGTCATAAGTCCCAGCACAAAGGCAGAAAGTAAAGGGAAATTGTATTCTTGAATTAAGGATTGTAAAAAATCCATTTAGAGTGTTTTTAGTTGGGCTTCAATCTTGGCTTTTAATTCGTTGGCGAATTCGTCGTCATAGGCCTTCATGAAAGCAAAATCTGTTAAATCGATGTGTTGCTCTTCACCATTTCTCACCACATTGATGAACAAGGCAGTTCCCGCTGCCTGGAAACGTTCAGCCATCTTGTAATTGGCTTCGTCGTCAATATTAACAACCCGAAAAGTTATGGTGCCAGCATCCATTTCCTTCTTGAAATCTGCTTGAAGCAGTTTATTGGTGCTGTCTTCTATTTTCAAGCAGGTCTGGCAACGGTGTGTCGTGTGGAAATCAATAATTTCTATTTTGCTGCCAGTTTCGGTCGTGGCAATCGGGCCGTCTTTATCCTGCGGCTGGCAAGACGTAAAGAGCAAGAAGGCAAATACGAATAGGTATGAAAACTTCATGGTTAATTTTTTTCGTTAAAGGATTATGTTGAAGATATATCCTGAAATAATGATGCATAGCGTCACTACTCCGAAGAATATACCGATGAGTTTTAGGCTCATTACTTTTTTGAGCAGCATTGCTTCCGGAATGGACAGGCCAACTACCCCCATCATAAAGGCAATGGCTGTGCCGAGTGGAATACCTTTACTTACCAATACCTGAACAACAGGTAGTATGCCCGAAGCATTAGAGTACATCGGGATAGCAAAAATGGTGACAATAGGCACAGCAAAAGGATTGTCTTCATTCATGTATTGTTCGAAAAATCCTGCGGGAATGTAACCGTGCATTAGGCCTCCAATAGCAATGCCAATGATGACATAAGGAATAACACCCTTTAGAATCTTCAACACTTCGGCCCAAATGATTGGAAGTCGTTGGAATAAGGGTGTTTGTTCTACTTCAAACGCTTCACTTTCCTTTTGCGAATTGGCTAATACATTTTTGACCCAGGGCGTTAAAAACCGTTCAAGCTTAAATTTTGAAAGAATAATTCCTGCTGTCATTCCTAAGAGCACTCCGCTTATTACATAAATGATGGTGGTTTTTATGCCAAAAAGCCCGATAAAAAGACCAATGGCTACTTCATTGACCAATGGTGAAGTAATCAAAAAAGAAAACGTAACTCCTAAAGGAATACCTCCTCTCACAAAGCCTATAAATAATGGTACTGAGGAACAGGAGCAAAATGGTGTAACTACGCCAAAGGCAGAAGCGATGAAATACTCAGCTCCGTAAAGCTTGTTGCGAGAGAGGAAGTTACGCACTTTTTCTACTGGGAAATAGCTGTTTACTATGCCCATGAAAAAGATAACAACAATAAGTAAAAGCAAAATTTTGATACTGTCATAAAAGAAGAAATTTAAAGCTTGCGCTAAATGTTCTTCCTCTGACAGAACGAACTGTTGGTACACTAACCAATCTGCAAATTGTTGGACCCAGTCAAACATAGTCTGAAATAGTTTTTGTTGCATCTGAAATAGCAGATGCTTTTAGCAGTTTATAATTACTGTTTTAGCAATTCCTTTAATTCAGTTACAGAAGGGACACGGCCCTTTATCTTAATTTCACCATTGATGACTACGGTAGGTGTCGACATAACGCTGTACTCCAATATTTTCATAATGTCCTCCACCTTTTCAATAGATACATCGTTCAGCCCAAGTTCTTCCACTGCCTTTTCTACCACAGCAGTGGTTTGTTTGCATTTTGGGCAACCTGTCCCAAGAATTTCTATAATCTTCATAATAATCATTTTGCTATCGTCAATCGCAAATAGACGATAAGATGGTGTAAAAAATATTAGTCAAAAAAGCCTGAAAAAAGTAATCTTGCCTTTTCCCAGTTTTCTTTATTAATGCAGTACTTGATCTTAGGAGCATCTATTTCTCCTTGAATCAGCCCTGCGTTCTTCAGTTCTTTCAAGTGTTGAGAAACGGTAGATTGAGCAATGGGCAATACTTCAACCAGGTCCCCCGTAAAGCAACAACTTTGAGTACTCAGCAGTCGTAAAATTTCAAGCCTCGTTGGATGTCCAAGAGCTTTGGCAAATTTTGCCATCTCCTCCTGACTGTTGGTTGATTTTTTTCGCATTGGGCGTGCTTTTATTTTGACCTCTCATAGTTCATCGCAAATTTACGATTGATTTTGTTGCTTACCAAGTTTTTCTTCTTTTGTGAAAGGAAATCAGGGGAAACAACGGAGACTTTAACTTTATCGAGGCACCGCAGGACTGCATAAAAGCACTTCTTTGTCCCTGCTCACCAGTTAATACACCAGCCCCTACCTTCGCTCTCCCCAATAAATCAATAAATGCGTAGCCTCTCCCTGCTCCTTTTTACCTTTCTCTGCACCTGCGTCCCCGCCCAAACGATCGCACAAACGGTGGATACGCTGATGGAATACACCGCCCCATCAGCCACCATAACCGCCTACGGAAATGAACCTGGAATCGGCACTGCTGCCCCAGTTGCCCTTCTACAACAAGAAGAACTAACCCGCTACGACAAATCCTCCTTACTAAGTGGCCTCAACCGTGTTCCTGGCGTAAGATTCGAAGAACGAGCCACGGCCAGCTACCGCATTGCTATCCGTGGGGCAAGCCTTCGGGCGCCCTTCGGTGTGCGTAATACCCAGGTGTACTGGAATGGGATACCATTCGGAGAGCCGGGAGGTGACGTGCCACTTAGTTTTCTTGATGCAGTTAACACCGACCGGGTCCAGATCATCAAGGGGCCATCTGGCGGTTTCTACGGCCCGGGAACGGCGGGAACGCTACTGATGAATACGGAGAGCATTCATCAGGAAGGTTTATTCAAGTTAGCTCCCCGCTACGCCAATGCCTCCATTACGACTGGCTCCTACGGTTTTCTGCGGGCCGACGCCACCATCCAGCGGACAAAAGAAGCAGGTACCTATAATCAATTCCGAATCGGCTACCAACGGACCGATGGCTACCGCGACCACAGCGGTATGGACCGGTTGACGTTACAGTATACATCGACTTTCCGGGGACAAAAAAGCGGTGCTAAAACCGCCCTTCACGCCCTGTACACCAAGCTTGATTACGAACTCCCCGGCGGCCTGAACCCCGAGCAGTACGCCGATAACCCACGCCAGGCGCGCCCCGGGAGTGCCGATAAGAATGCCTCGATCCACTACCATAATCTCCTGCTTGGGCTGACGGACGAGCGCTCTTTAGGAAGCTGGAAGCTGGAGTCAGCACTATATACCACCGGTTTTTACTTTGACCATCCCTTCAATTTCGATTACAAACGGGAAGCTAACCTGGGCGCTGGTGGTCGTTTCGCCCTCCGTCGCCTGCTGCGCGACGACCTGGCATTGGCGCTGGGCGTAGAGTCTCGCCTGCAGTATCGGAACGGTCAGAATTTTACCAACCCGGACGGGACCCGACCGGGAGACCTGAATTTCAGCGACGAAATATTCAGTCGGCAAGGGCTGGCCTTCGGCCAGCTTACCTACACCCCTGGCGCCTGGGATTTTCACCTGGGCCTGAGCAGCAGCCAACTCGATTATTCGGTAGACCGGACCTTTTCAGCAGAAGGAGTAACCGGTGAAACCGAATTTACCGCAAACCGGCCAGTTTCGGTACGCCTTGCCGCAGGTCGTACATTTGATTTCGGCTACCTGTACCTAAGTCGGACGGATGGCTTTAGTCCGCCGACCCTCGATGAGTTTCGGACGAATGAGGGTGGTCTCAATGTAGATCTTGACCCGGAGATCGGAACCAATTATGAGGTCGGTTTTAGCACGAGCGTCGCCGGTAAGTTCTTTCCTTCCATCAGCGTTTTTCACTTTGCCCTGGACGAAGCAATCACCAGCTTCAGTGATGATCGGGGGACCCAATTGTTCCGCAATGCCGGTAAAACCCGGCAACAAGGGATTGAACTTGCCGCTAGTTGGCGGGCGATTAGTACGACCGATAAGGCCATTGGCCTGAGCTTTTACACCAGTTATACCTATTACAATTTCACGTACCTGGAGCTGGAACGGGGAGGAACGGATTTTTCGGGCCAGGACATCCCGGGGGCGGTACCGCATACCTTAAATGTCGAGGTCGGTATTGACCTGAGAAACGGACTCCGGCTTGACCTTTTTCATAACTATACCGATGCGATTCCGCTGAATGATGCCAATGATGTTTTTGCCGATTCATTTCACCTGCTTCGGGCGAAACTGAGCTATCCCTTCAAGTCGTTCAACGTATTCGTAGCTGGCGCCAATTTGCTGGATCAACGAATGAGCTTCGGCAATGACCTCAACCCCCAGTTTGGGCGGCGATACTTTCAGCCGGCGCCTGGACGAAACTGGCAGGTGGGGATGAGTTGGACGGCGGCGCCAAAAAGATAGGTGGCCTCCGGGTGAGGAGCTACTGCTCCCAAAAGTAAAGGCTGTTTTGTTCGGAACAGGAGCCCTCATCAACCGCGTCTTTGGACTCTCTTAAACAGGCCCTCTGACGGCTCATTGCCCCATAGGCGCAGTCGCAATTTGAAATCGCGTACAACCCGATAACCCGACAACCCGATATCTTGACAACCCGACTACTTCCTCAACTCCTTCTTCAAAATCTTCCCCGTGGCGCTCATCGGTAACGCCGAGAGGAACTCAATAACTCGCGGGTATTTGTAGGCGGCGAGGCGCTCTTTAGTGAAGCTTTGCAGCTCGTCTGCACTACAGGTACAGCCGTCTTTAAGTACAACGCAGGCCTTGATGTCTTCTCCCATTTCGTCATCGGGAACACCAATGACGGCCACCAGGGAAACGGCTTCATGCTGGATCATTACTTCTTCCACCTCCCGGGGATAGACGTTTAGCCCACCGCGAATAATCATGTCCTTCGTCCGGTCCACAATAAAGAAATAACCGTCCTCGTCGCGGATGGCGACGTCGCCTGAGTGCATCCATCCGTTGCGGAGGGTGGAGGCGTTGGCCTCCGGGCGTTGGTAATAACCTTTCATGACGTTGTGGCCACGGTAGATGATTTCTCCTTTCTCGCCAACCGGAACTTCCTGGTCGTTTTCATCAACCACTTTCACTTCGACGCCCCAGACTGGTGTACCGACGCTTCCCGGTTTACGTTCCTGGTCCCGGTGATTGAAGGTCACCACCGGAGAACCTTCGGACATGCCATAGCCCTCTAGAATGGGCACATTAAATTTCTTTTCAAAGCCCCGGAGTACATTAACCGGCAAGGCTGCACCTCCAGAAACGGCAATTCTGAGATTGGCCGAAATGTCGCTTACATCGGGGTCCTCATGGTTCATCAGGCCCCAGTACATGGTGGGGACGCCAGCGAATACGGTTACCTGATGCTTGCGCATCAGACCGAGTACAGCGGCGGCATCAAAGCGGGGCAGTAATACGCTGGTGGCTCCCTGGTAAATGCCCGTGTTCATCAAACAAGTCATGGCAAAAATGTGGAACAGCGGCAAAACGATCAACTGGGTGTCGGTTGGTTTTGTACCAATAACTTTTTGGGAAACGACGGCATTGAGCAAGAGGTTAGCGTGGCTCAACTCAGCACCCTTCGGCCGGCCGGTAGTGCCGGAGGTGTAGATGATGACTGCCGTATCGTTTGGGCTGGTTTGGGTAGTTTTGGTCACTGGTGGCTGACCTGCCATCAGGCTGCCCAAGGTCGGAGCGCCGGATATAGTTGCTGCGGCAGCCGGATTTGCGGTGATTTCAAAGAAGTGCTTACAGGTGTGAACTTTACTGTATCCTGCGTGACCCATTTGGGCCATCGGCAGGTCAGGCGTACCGGTAAAACAGAGGTAAGCCTTTGCATCGGAGTCGTCGAGGTGGTATTCGATTTCGTCCTGCTTCAGCAGAACGCTTAATGGTACCACTACGCCACCAGCTTTAAGGATACCAAAATAGGCGATGGGGAAGTAGGGGAGGTTGAAGCAGCTGAGGGCAACTTTGTCGCCTGGTAGAATTCCTTTGTCCCGTAAGCCATTCGCCACCTGGTTCGCCGCACCGTTGACCTGAGCGTAGTTGAGTTGGGTGTCGCCAAAAATAAAGGCTGTTTTTTTAGGGTAGCGGGTAGCGGAATCCTCAATGAGGGTAGCAAGGTTGAGCATGTAATACGACTTGTAAAGTTGGGGAATAAGGTAGGCTTTTTTATTCAAAACACGTCAGATGAACTTTCCTGTTTTGCTCCTTCGTCGCGGACAGGAAAGGATTCGTCGGACGGGAAACCCTGCCGTCCGACAAATTATTTTGTTCTGGCGAAGCCGACCAAAAGATTGTCTGACGATTAAAGTTCTTTACCCTTCCTGACTTGATCCCATTTGGGACGGGGAAACACTCAACCAAACAATCAGCGAACTACCACCTTCCTGACCGTAAAGTAAACCTTATCGTAATAAACCAGCCGTAGTTGCACCAAATAGCTGCCTGCTGGCAGGTCTGCGACCGGAATATTGGTCTGATGGAAGCCCTCCGGTATTGTCCCGATATCCTGCTGCTTCAAGGTGCGCCCCAGCAAATCCATCACCGTAATATCGAGTGCTGCCGGGGTGATAGCGTAGAAGCTCAGGTTGACCTGATCCGAAGCGGGGTTCGGCCAAACCTTAATGTTTAGCCGTTCTATTTCTTCTTCGGTGGTGGCAGATCCGTCCTCCAGGAATCCGATCCATGGGCGGGCTTGCTTGATCACCAGCTGCCCGCTGCTATCGATTTTATACTCAATGTCCATCGAGAAGGTTGGATCATTGACCGCATCGTAGAGGAGGCCAAATTCGGCATGGATGACTTGCATGTAGCCCCGTAGTTCGTCAAGGTATTCCAGGGTAAGGACTTGTTGGTTTTGGGGAATCAGGTTGGATCGGCGGAGTATTTCGTAGGCCGTGGGCCCTGAACCGGTGTCGTTCAACAGGATTTCTTCGGGGATGGAAAGTGCATCGGGATTCGTTACCAGGTCTTCACCAATCTGTGTGTTAAGATAGTAGGTGCCGTTGGTGCCGTAAATGGGATCGGAGGTCACCCCTACACCATTGGCTTTTTCTTCCTTGAAGTTGGGGTGTACCAGCACACCCATCGCGGCCTCGAAATGGTCAACGCGGTAGAATTCCCGTTCAGAGTAAGCGCGAAAATTCCACATGCCGGCAAAAATTTCTTTCACGGTCTTACCAATATGACCCTCAGTTGTGTTGTGGGTTTTCGAATCGTAGAGGCCGGCACCACTGAAGCCAGGGAGGTCTTCATTATTAGTACTGGACCGGCATCGGATATTGGTGCCTTCGGGGAAGCTCTGCTGCATTGCCGTCAGAGCGTCGAACATCCAGGAGGGGAGGGGAGCATCTTCGATGTCGTCACGCAAATCATCTAACCGGTCATCCTGGATGGAGAAGTCAGATTGAAAGTCCGAATCCTCAAGCATGGTCCGAATCCGCGGATAAAAGTTATTGAACTTCATGAACTCGTCATAGAAGTAGAACGGGATGCCGAAACCATCGGGGATGGTGCCTTGTGGGAAACCGAAGTCCCGCATTACTGCCACGTTGCCGGTTTTGGCGCCGAAGGCGCCATGGCCCGCAAAGTCGATGTCGTCGAGCGGTGTGACCCCGGTAACGGAGAGGTCCCTGATGGGGGTTTGAGGCGAGTCGGGGCGAAGGTTCTCGTAGAAAGCGTCAACTTCCACCGGTGTGGCCAGCCGCAGCACGAAGGTGTCGGCTTTGACCTGGTAATAGACGAACTGATCGAGTAGCCCGGCGACCACAGGATTATCGAGGGCATCGCGAATGAATGCGTTAGGAACGTTGTTCTGCAAAGCCCTGAGGTTCACGTGGCTGAGCGGCGTTTGTACTACGGTGGTAATGATGCCTCCTACGCGGGGAAGATCGTTCGGGATGGTCTCGTACACTACAATGTCACGACCATCAGGCCGTTCTCCCGGGCTCATCAGGCGCAAGCGGCCATAACCTTCGGTTAGGTTCAATGGTAAGTAATCAATGCCTTCATACAGGTCTCCCTCCAACAAAACGGGAATACGGCTGGTGTCATATTGGTCTCTTTCTACGTTGTAGCGGGCGACGGCGCGCCGGTGCAGGGGGAGGTAGGAGAGATTGTTTTGCAGAAAGGGCAGGTTGGCGGCGAGCAATTCATACGTTTTAGCAATGATCTCGTAGGGGTAGTCGTCGAATTGCTGAAACTCAAAGGTGTACACCCCCGGCTCTCCGCTGGGAGCGGTTACTTCGGGGTGGTAGATGAGCAGCCCCCGCATATCTTCGAAAAAGCTGTTGCCATTCGCCTGAGTTGGAATACCGACGGCCCGGGCGAATTCTACGTGTGCTTCATGGTTAACGGTGTTCATGAAGTAAACTCGGATGGAATCAGCCTCGTCGTTATCGAGGATATAGAATTTTACGAACTCCAGGTCCTGCAGCCTGGGGTTTTCGTCTGCCTCTCCGGGCTGAAAGGCAAGGTCTACGAAGGTTTCACGGTCGTGGATGCAGGCCACGCCGTCAACGTAAGGAATGGGGACAACTGGGTTGAGTGCGCTCTGCTGTGGGAAGCCGGAGAGCTCCGTCAGATCGTCAATGCCGTCCAGGTCGAGATCTCCGGGTGTGGCACGAGGGTAGCTGCGAACTTCATAACTCTCCCGGGGCAGGGCGGCAACGGGCTCGGTGAGCACTGCTCTTTGGTCTTCGCTTTGCACCAGCGTCCGCGCCTGATCGTTAACATAAAGAACATAATAAAACAAGGGGTCATTCTCCACCTCTATCACGGGAGTACCCAAGGCGGAAACCTGATAGGATAAGATCGGCACAATCTCCTGGCAATAGACCGGCAGGGTAGCGAAAAACATCAAAAAGAGTAGAAATAGGCGCATAGGGCAAAGTTCGGGAAATTAGTTGGACCGGTACTTTCTTCCACCCGAAAACCAACCGTTAAATTCGACGGCAAGGAGACAGCCGCTTTGATTCCCACCATAGCACTGATGTAATACCTGATTGACGGGATGCAATTGATCAGGTTGGTGTTAAAGAGGTTTTTTACTAATATTAACACCCTTTAGCACGAGTTAAAACTTGTATTTCCGAAGAAATTCTTAGTTTTATGCTTTATTAAAGTGTCTCTCAATGAAAAAAATTACCTTACTTGGCCTGCTGGCCATTTCTTTCCTCTGTTTCCAATCGACCACTTTCTCTGCTCAACCTGCTCAGACAGTGCCGACCGAAACCAAAACGACCAAAGACATCAATCCCTCCGCAGTCTTTGAATATTCCGATATTTCCATAAGTGATCCCTCCATTTACCGTGATGAACTCTTCACCATTTCTCTGACGGTGAAAAATACGGGAAATAAAGAAGCGAAACACGAAGTGCTGCTGCTGGTGAAAGACGAAGGTGCGCCTGAAGGCCAGCGTAAGCAGGCCAGTAAGTTCCTGGCGCTCCGGGCGGGACAGACTGAAACGGTCACTTTCACCTTTATGGCTGCTGACCTGATGGAGGCGCTGGAAAACACGCCGGAAGTCTTTTTCTTTACTATTGGAGAGTATGAAATTGGTGTGGGGTACGAGAAATGAAATGAAGCCATCGGCTAAGCGACCTTTCTAAGAATTGCAAGTTTGGATTTTTAATTGCCATCCTGTTGTTGGGGTTTAGCAGCTACGTTTCCGCCTAATTGACTTTTAAAGGAACTACGGTTTCTTAGCTTCCCGAACCATCCGCTTCACGTCCTCGCGCAGCTTCACGGCATCGTAGACGATTCCGTCTTTCACGGTATAGATAATTCCCTTGGTGGTCGTCACTTCTCCATCCTCATCGAGGCGGGTGGCGCCGGTGCCGTACAGTACTTTCAGGTCTGCCAGTGGGTTTTCGCCTACAATCACGAGATCAGCCAGTTTACCTGGCTCGATGGTGCCGATTTGGTCATCCATGCCCAGGGCTTCTGCACCTGAGAGGGTGGCGGAGCGGATTACTTCCAGTGGGTGGAATCCGGCTTCCCGTAGTAATTCCAGTTCACGGATGAGCCCGAAACCGTACACCTGATAGATGTAGCCGGAGTCTGATCCGGCGGTTACCCGACCGCCCCGGTTTTTGTATTCATTGATGAAGGTCATCCACAGCTGGTAGTTTTTCTTCCAGTTAACTTCCTGTTCGGTACCCCATTTGTGCCAGTAGCTGCCGTGGCTGATGCGGCTGGGCTGAAAGAATTTCCAGAGACTGGGCAGGGTGTATTCGGCGTGCCAGTCGGCGTTGCGCGCACGCATCACGTCACGGTTGGCGTCGTAAATGTTGAAGGTTGGGTTAATGGTAAAATCAAGCGCAATCAGCTCATCCATCACCGCATTCCATTTATCGGAATACGGTTTGGCGGCCTGCTCCCACAGCCGGCCAGCTTCTCCGAAGCGGTCTTGCTCGTTTTGATAGTTGTAGTCTACGGGATAATCCTGGACCGTGCGGCCATCAAACATGGCTTCGGGCAGACCATACCAGTGTTCCATGCTGGTGAGGCCGGCGCGGGCGGATTTGAGGACGTTCCAACGCCCGACGTCCATCTGCGCATGGTGGCAGGCAGAGCCCTGGCCGATCTTCTTATTTTCTTCCAGTGCGGCCGCCATCAGGTCGGGGCGGGCACCGAAAAATTTGACGCCGGCGCTGCCCTTGGCCTTGTTTTCACGGACCCATTCGCGGACCTGGTCGGTGGTGGTAAAGGGCTCGTCGCGCCCCTGGCCGAAGCCAGTGTAGGGGATGATCCGGGGCGCAGCGATAGTGTTGGCGGTGGAGCGTTTCTGGTGCTCCAGTACCCAATCCAGGCCGTTGAAACTGCCGGGCTCGCGGATGGTGGTGACGCCGTGACCGAGCCAGAGCTTGAAGACGTAGTCGGCATAATCCCCCTGCGCGCGGTGGCCGATGTGGCCGTGCATGTCGACAAACCCAGGCATCACGTACATGCCTTCGCAGTCAATCTCCTTACCACCGGCCTTCAGTTTTGGCCGGCGCTTCGGGTCAATCTCCATGCCGGGTACGCCTACCGTGCTGGTGCTGACAATCTTGTTCCCTTCGATCACGATGTCGACCGGGCCAATTGGCGGCGCACAGTTACCGTTGATCACCACCAGTCCGCGCAGGATCAGTTGGCTGTGGGGACCGTCGCCAAAGTCTCCTCTTTCGGGCGCGTAGGTTTTCTGGGCGCGGACGCAGGTGCAAAGTAGAAGGACTAAGGAGCAGAGGAGGTAGAACTTGCGCATTGGGAGGTGGCTTTGGTTGGTTGCGGCCAAATTACGTTTTTTACTGGAAGGTGGGGGCTCCGTTTTTTTTATGAGAGATGGACGCGCCATTTATTTTTCCACCTGATTGATTTGGAGGGAATGAAATAGCCATATGTTAAAAGCTGCTACGCAGCTGATTGCTCTTACAGAGGGCAGTGCGGAGGGAGGCACAAAGGGAGCACAGAGTTCCATAATGCTATCCTGATCATTTCGCTAGAAGGTTGAAAAGTATTCTTGTTACAAGAGTAGTTACCTTCGCATTTACCTGCTACTTAGTGAAAAACTTAATGCCTTAGTGCCTTAATGGTTCCCTTCCTTCCCTTTTCCTTTCTCTACCATGCCCCAAGAAACAGAACGCAAATTCCTACTAGCCAACGATGCCTGGAAAACAGCAGTCATCCGCCAGCTGGAAATTAAACAAGGCTACCTCAATACGGACCCCAAACGTACCGTCCGTGTCCGCCTAAAGGGAGACATCGGAATACTGACCATTAAAAGTGAGTCCATTGGCATCAGCCGGGAAGAGTACGAGTACGAAATACCCTACGAAGAGGCGCGCAGCCTTATCCGGCTATGTGAGCCACCCGTGATCGATAAAGTGCGCCACGAAGTCAGGTACGAGGGCCACCTTTGGGAAATAGACGTTTTTGCCGGAGCAAATGAGGGGCTCAGCGTCGCCGAGATTGAACTGTCCACGGAGGACGAAGCGTTCGCCCGTCCTGCATGGTTAGGGGAGGAAGTATCCGATGATCCCCGGTATTTTAATTCCCAGTTGGTGGCTTGCCCTTTTTGTGATTGGGCGTAGGTGTTGTTCCCGCTTCTACCTTCCAGCATAAATGCTGGGGAACCAGTCGCTGCGTAGTGGCGCTGAATGCCTGAATGCCCTTAATGGTAATTCCAGCGCCCTATTCCTTAGTGTAGCTCTTAGTGTCCTTAATAGCTTCGTGGTTGCCTCCCCCCCCAGGCATGCTAAAACTGCCTCCCACGCAACTATCACCACCCCCCAGCCGTTAGCAATCCCTACCACGAAATCAACCATGAATTTACAACCCCGGGACACCTACGAGAAACTGGAATTCGACAAGGTCCTTATCCTCCTGGAAGAAAAATGCAACGGTGAAATGAGCCGGGAGATGGTGCGCGAGATGAAACCGTCCACTGGCGTACACCAAATCAATCGTTGGCTCGACGAAGTTGCCGAATTCAAGCAGGGCACCGATGAGAAAAATATGTTCTCCATTGGCGCATACGACGATATTTCTGAGGAACTCCGAATGTTGCAAATTGAGGGCTACGTCCTCAGCGAATCCGGCCTGGCCAAGCTCAATGTACTGCTGTTACTGGCCAAAGGTATCTTCGGATTTTTCAAAACGGAGAGCCGCAAATCCACCTACGAGCACCTATTCGGCCTGATCCGGGAACTGCACTACGAGCAGGAACTCTCTAATGAAATAGAGCGGGTGATCGACGCCGAAGGCGTCATCCGTTCGGATGCCTCCGACGAACTGTCGAGAATCAGACGGCTGATTGGCAGCAAACAACGGGAAGTAGAAAAGACCTTTCGCCAGGTGATCGAGAAATACCGGCGGGCGGGTTTCCTGAGTGATACGGTGGAAAGTATGCGGAACGGCCGTAGGGTGCTCTCCGTACCGAGCGAGCACAAACGTAAAATCCGGGGCATTATCCATGATGAGTCTGCTACCGGTAAAACGGCCTTTATTGAGCCGGATGCCGTAATCGGCATCAACAACGACATCTTTGACTTTCAGCAGGAAGAGAAGCGGGAAATCTACCGCATTCTCCGCGAGCTCTCCGCTACGTTGCGCCCCTACGTGGAGCACATCCGGGATTATCGTGACCTGATCGCCTACCTCGATGTCGTGCAGGCAAAATCCGTACTGGCCCGCCAGTTGAAGGCAGAACGACCAAAAGTAGACCACCGGCCAACGCTTGGCATTGTCGAAGGACGGCACCCGCTGCTTTACCTGAAGAACAAACCCTACGGCAAGAAAACGGTCCCCTTTGACCTGAAGCTGACCGGCAAGAACCGTATCCTGATGTTATCCGGTCCCAATGCAGGCGGTAAGTCGATTACCATGAAAACGGTCGGCCTCACCCAGCTGATGCTGCAGTGCGGCATGTTGGTTACGGTTGACAAAGAATCGGAAATGGGTGTCTTCAAGCAGTTGTTTGCTGACATCGGTGACCAACAAAGCATCGAAGATGACCTGTCTACCTACAGTTCCCGCCTCAAAAATGCGAAGGCTTTCCTGAAGGCGGCTGACGAGTCAACTTTAGTCTTGATCGACGAATTTGGCTCTGGCACGGACCCCGCCTCCGGCGGGGCAATCGCCGAGGGGGTGCTCGACGGACTGAACTACCGCAAAGTGTTCGGCCTGATCACCACCCACTATTCCAACCTGAAAATCTACGCCTACAAGACCAAGGGAATCGTGAACGGCGGTATGCATTTTGATACGGAGACGCTGGACCCAACCTACGAACTGAAGATTGGTAAGCCTGGCTCCAGCTACGCCTTCGAGATTGCCACTAAATCAGGGTTGCCGAAACGGGTGATGGAATATGCACGTCGCCGCGCCGGTAAGAACGAACGTGCCGTCGATCAGCTTTTGGTCGACTTGCAGCGCGAGAAGGCGGAGTCGGAAGAAAAGCTGCGCTCGCTGGAGGGTAAGCAGAAAACACTGGATGCGCTGACCCGGACCTACGAAGAACTGCGTAAGGATATGGAGGTCCGCCGCAAGCGACTCAAGTTGGAGGCCAAGGAATCGGCCCTGGAAGAAACAGCGAAGTACAATAAGGAGATGGAGAACCTGATCAGGGATCTCCGGGAAGAGAAAAAGCTGGACGAAGCCAAAGAAAAGGCGAAGGAGCTGCGCACCAAGCGTACCGAAATAGCGGAGCAGGTGACGGAGTTGGTCGAAGACATTTACTACGCTCCGTTGAAGGGTGGGGAAGAGGAGCCCATCAAGGTAGGCAGCCACGTGAAGCTGCGCGCCGGAGGCGCTACTGGCGAGGTGGAAACCATCAATAAAAAACGCGCCACGATCATCGTCGGTGATCTCCGCCTGGAGGTCAAACTACGTGACCTCGAGTTGGCCAATGCTCCGCTGACCATTCGCCGGCAAAAAAGTGTGAGCAGCAACCTTAGTGCTACTTCCACCTTCAGTAATAAGCTTGACGTTCGTGGCATGCGATTCGAAGAAGTACTGGCTACTATGGAAGCTTTTGTCGATCAGGCGCTGATCGCCAACGCCAGCCAACTCCGCATCGTACACGGAAAGGGAACGGGGACCCTGAAGCGGGCCGTCCGCCAGAAACTGGCGGAGTACAACCACCGATTTACGCTGACAACGCCGCCCAGAGAAGCGGGGGGAGATGGGGTTACTATTGTTGATTTGTAATAGGGACTCGCTTTTACAGTCCCATAGTATTTACTTGTGATTTGTGCATAGGCCCTTCCTCTATCACCTAAACACTAATTCTCGCCTCTGCACCCGCGTCCGCGCCCAAAAAAACATAGAATCAACCCTTCCTACCGGCATTTTCCACCTAAAGACACCAAAAGTCCTCCGAACATAGTTAATTTTGTTATGTTTAACTCCCGAATGAATCCAGCTGATTCGTCGGAAACCAAGACCAGCCTTCCTTTAAAGAGAGCGCTTTCACCACTACTGATTACCTAAACACTCAAGATGAAAAATCTTCTGCAATTTTGCTTCGTCCTGTTACTTCTGGCCGTTGCTTTTCCCGTTAACGCGCAGTTTCGCAGTGAAATGCGAACCGCCAATAAGGAATACGAGCTTAAGGCCTTTAACCTGGCCATTGAATCTTATAAGAAGGCCCTGGCACGCCGTCCTTCTGACGTAGAAGCGCTCAGCCGGATCGCCGATTCTTACCGCATGCTGAACCAGATGCAAACGGCCCACGGTTACTATCAGCAAGCTACACGCGAAAAGCGTGTGACTAAGGAGACACTTCTTGAACATGCCCACGTACTCAAGTCGCTGGGGCGCTATGATGAAGCCAAACAATGGTATTTACTCTACGCCCGGGATCATGACGCCGTAGTGGGCAACCACTTTGCCCAAAGCTGTGATTTTGCAATTGCTCAGGCCAATGCCGACGGTGGTTTTACGGTCCGACCCATTTCTGCCAACTCTCCGGTAGCTGACTTCGGCCCCACCATGGTAACGCCTACCGAACTGGTCTTCAACTCTGCGCGTACCGCCGGCGGTAACTTTGACGGACAAGCGAAAAACAAGCCCTACGTCGCCGCAGTTGGCCCCGATGGCAGCCTCCAGCAGGCCTTCGAACTCCGCACCGGCTATACCGAAGCCGCTGGAAATGTAGGCCCGGTAAGCTATTCTCCCGACGGCCGTCAGGTGATCTTCACCCGCAACAACTTCACCACCGGCACCCGGATGGTACCTGAAGCCGGCATCAGCATGAACCTGATGATTGCCGACATCAACGCCGAGCAGCAGTGGGTGAACGTTCGCCCCTTGCCCTTTAACGGAACCGACATCAGCTCCGGTTTTGGTACGTTTTCTGCCGACGGTAACACGATCTACTTCTCCAGTAACCGGCCGGAAGGCTACGGTGGCTACGACATTTACCGGGTGAACCGCCAGGGACAAAGCTGGGAAGCGGTCCCGGAAAACCTGGGTACGGTCGTCAACTCCGTTGGTGATGAAGTAACACCGTTCTTCGACGGTGCCAGCCTGTTCTTCTCTTCCAACTGGCACCACGGCCTTGGTTCTTACGACGTATTCCGCGCTGAGGTGGTGAATGGTCGTCCATCGACCCTGTACCACATGGGCAGCGGCATTAACTCTGAGCGCGACGACATGGGCTTCGTTTATGATCCCGTAACCAGCAGCGGCTACATGGTGTCTAACCGCATCGGCGGCAATGGCCAGGAAGACGTTTACCGCGTCAGTCGTGTCAACGTGAATAAAATATTGATGGTCCAGTCTGCTCAGGACGGCCGGGTGATTGCCAATGCGGCAATTGACTTCACCTCTTGTGGTGGTCAGGTGTACGCCACCGATACTGGTGGCCGGTACATCCTTCAATCTACGGAAGGTCTGAACTGTGAGATCGTGATTGGGGCCAATGGCTTCCAGGCCGTACGCGTTCCGCTGCAGAGCCTGCAACCTGATGCCCAGAACATCGTTCGGGTTTCCCTAAACCCGGCTTCAGGTCCCGGAGGACCGTTGCCCGATAATACCAGCCCAACGCCTCCCGGTACTTACCGTGGTTACGTAACCGACGCACGGACGGGTTATGGTGTGCCTCAGGCCACCGTCCAAATCGTTCAGCGTACGACGGGACAGTCTGCCACGCTCGCCACGAGCGCTAATGGTGCCTACCTGATGGAACTGGCGCCTTACAATACTTACGACGTATCGATTTCTGCCTTCGGCTACGAAACGGTACGGTTTCCCGTTACCAACAATGACGGCAGCGATCCCAATATCCTGGGCAACATGACCCTGCTGCCTACCGGCACGCCTCCGGTAAACAACGACGGAGATATTTCCTACACCCAGTTGCAGGGCTTTTCCGTACAGCTGGCGAGCCTCGCCAAGCAGCCGGACCTCAGCAAATTCGACAATGTGAAGGACCTCGGCCGCGTCTACTCCGTAAATGCCGGCAGTGCCTACAAGGTACGTCTTGGTGTTTTCGCTACCCGCGCCCAGGCTGAGGCTGCAGCCGCAGAAGCTAAGACTGATTTTGCTGGTG
Organism: Neolewinella persica DSM 23188; assembly: GCF_000373105.1. GTDB lineage: Bacteria > Bacteroidota > Bacteroidia > Chitinophagales > Saprospiraceae > Neolewinella > Neolewinella persica. The sequence goes on from NZ_KB890438.1 coordinate 23,408, forward strand.
CTTTTGTTGTTGCCGACAGCGGAGATTCTGCTTTCCCGGTCGCTGGTGGCGGCGGTGGCGGTTATGCCCCACCCACTACCAATCCGGTGACCCCCACAAATCCCGGCAGCTTTGGCCGTTATAAAGTTCAGCTCGGTGCCTTCGGTAAGCCGGAGAACTTCGACCGGAACAAAGCTGGCCAGTTGGGTACGGTAGAGACCACCATGCGTGGTACCCTTACCCTGTTCATGATCGGTAACCTCAATTCCCTGCAGGAAGCCCGCAGCGTTCAGGCGCGTGCGCAGTCTTCGGGCTACTCCGGAGCGTTTGTGTTGGAGTCCGTGAACGGGCAATTGGTTAAGGTGCCTAACTAGGTTTTTAGCCTGCTTACTTGCTTCAAAAAGCGGTACCGGACATTGTTTGGTGCCGCTTTTTGAGTATGTACCGATGGCTTTATCCGTCTGCTTTGGGGGGCTTTAAGAGATGGTTTATTCGTCAGACGACCGGCCAGTCCAGCTCATCCCTAACACCCCCACCAACTACCCCGGAAACACCAGCCGAACCACCGTTCCATCCGTTCCATTCATCTCCAGGTTACCGTCCAGCTGCTCCGCAAAAGTTTGAATGAGCAGGTTCCCAAAAGACTCCGGGTGTTGGGTGAGGCTGGCCGCATGGCCGGGGCCGTCGTCGGCGACCAGGAGTTCGAGGTTGGGCCCGACGCGGCGGAAGGAGACGGTCAGCGTACCGGTCTCACGGCCGGTAAAGGCGTACTTCATGGCGTTGGTGATCACTTCGTTGGCCAGGAGGCCCAGGGGGATTAGTCGGTCGATGTCCAGGTCAATGTCCTCAATGTTTTTTTCGAGCCGCAGTGCGGCACCGCTTACGTTGAGGGTGCCGAGCAGTTCCTTAACCAGCTGGTCGAGGTACTCACGGGCGCTGATGGCGGTAGATGTCTCGTCGCGCAGGTACAAGCGCTGGTGGATGATGGCCATGGAGCGGACCCGCTGCTGGCCCATTTTGATCGCGTCAAGAGCCGCTGGGTCGTCGATGAACTCTCCCTGCAGGGAAAGCAGGCTGGAGACCACCTGCAGGTTGTTTTTTACCCGGTGGTGGATTTCCTTAAGCAGGGTTTCTTTCTCCTGCAGGGTAATGTTAATGGTCGTGTTCTGCGCCTGAATACGCCGTCGCTGGGTCACCAACGAATAAATGAAACTGCCCAGGAGCCCCAGTAGTAGCAGGCCTCCGGCGAGGAACCATCGCTGTTGGCTAATCTGTGCCTGGTTAAGCTCATCTTCTAACGCCAGCCGGTCGATTTCTGCTTGTTTCTGCTCGTTCTGGTACCGGGCTTCCATTTCAACGATCGCCTCGGTACGGTTTTTCTCTGCGGCCTCTTCCTTTTGTTCCGCCAGCAGGTCCAGGTAATAAACCGTGGAGTCAAGCGGTCCAATATGCCGGTATACGGTGGCAATTCCGTTGGTGGTTACCCGAACGATGCCGGGGAAAGCACTACCGATTTCCCGCGCCTTGCGGTAGGCACGTAAAGCTTCCTCGTACTGTTCCAATCTACCGTGTGCAGTAGCAATCTGTAATTGGGCAGCGGCTTGTTCCCGCGGACCGCCAACTTGCGTAAAGCGGTCATAAGACATCCGGCCATATTTCATGGCTTGTTGGCCATCTTCGATGCCATTAAATAACTGGGCGAGATTGGCATAAGTATAGCCCTCCTGACTGATGCGCTGATCGCCTTTCAGCTTGGCCGTCAGCTCCAGACTGTGGAAATAAAGCGCCTTGGCCTCCTCAATTTTTTGCTGGCTTTTTTTGACAATGGCGAGATTGGTAAGGGCAACAACGCCTTCGTAGGGCCGGTCAATCTCGGAGTACAGGGCGATGGCCTCTTCATAGTAAGGGATGCTTTCCTCCAGGTTTCCTACCCTGCGGTGGGCGGTGCCAATGGCGTTAAGGGCGGTGCCTTCCGCCAGACGGTTCTTTGCTTGCCGTGCATATTCCAGCGACTGTTGGTAGAAGCGGAAAGCCCGGTCGTTGTGGCCCGTTCGCAGGTTGATCTGGCCCGCCAAATAATCTACTTCGTGTAGTTGGATGGGATTACCGGCTTCCAGGAAATACTCGCGGGCTTGCTCCGTTGCAGCCAACGCCGCATCCCATTGTTGCCAGGTACGGGACTTTTGGGCACGCATGTATGCTACTTTGCCCCGGTAGTAGGGCTGGCCGTTGGCAGCAGCCAGGGTGCCGAGCGTATCCAGGTAAGCAAGGGCGAGGGAAGAGTCCTTTCTGACGTTTTCGCCCACCAACTGGACGTATGCTTCAAAAACAAGGGAGTCGCGCTCGTTTGCTTTGATGACGGCACGATGGCTCTCAGGAGACGTTTTTTGGGCGCGGCCGCTGGTGCAAAGAAGGCTCAACAGGAGCAGGGTAAGAAAGGTACGCATAGGGGTGTTCGTTGGACTAATATACATATCACGAAGTGGTTTGGGAAATCCCGTGGCGCCGAGCGCCTGCTAACGCTGCTGCTCTCAGGTCAGCTACACCTCAAACCCTTACGGTTTGGGTCAGCTTGCTTGTGGACGAGGATCGAAAGCCAGCAAAGGCTAAAAACGCTTAAGCGCACGCAAAGCCTCCAATCGGGAATTTACGCCCAGCTTAACAAAGATCGATTTCTGAAAGTACTTCACCGTATTGATACTGATGAACAGCCGTTCTCCCGCTTCGCGGTAGCTGAGGCCTTCTTCCAGGAGCCGCAGGATCTCGTATTCCCTTTCCGTGAGTTTCGAAAGCAATTCACGGTTGATGTCCGCCAAATGGGGGAAGCCGCCATCCTGTTCAGCAGCGTATTTGTGCAGCGCCAGTTCGATGGTGGTCAAAAGTTCCCCGCCGTTGAAGGGTTTGACAATGTAGCCGTAGGGCATGGTGTCCTTCACGCGCTCCAGAGTAGCCCGGTCAGAGAAGGCCGTCAGGAATACAAAAGGATAGTTGTATTTGTCGCGGATGATTCGCGCCAGGTCGATGCCGCTCAGGGTACCCTGAATGTCGATGTCAAGCAGTGCCAGGTCCGGCTTGGTGGAGGCCAGCAGGTCAAGGGCTTTGTCGCCGTTTCTGGCCTTGCCGACAATCTGGTATCCGAGCTTCCGCAGGGAAAATTCGATCTCGGTGGCAATGATGGCCTCATCTTCAACAATAAGAATACGGGGAGGTCTGGTGGGCATAAAGAAGGTGGTTGCGGCGCGGAACGAAGATACGCTGTGCAAAAGTGGTTAATAAGGAACCAGTTGTTTCCTACCCGGTCGGGTAGTTTACGCCACACCAGGCTATTTCCTTTTTTCAAAAATCAATTAACTGATGCCATCGGCCAAACTACCCGTTCGGGTAGTAGAGGTGGGCTGCTGTTACCCAAACTTTGCGGTAACACAAAAGCCTACAACCATGAAATCAGCTTTCTTGCTTTTCCTACTTTGCCTGTTAACCTTCCTTTGCACCAGCGCCCGCGCCCAATGTCCCCTAAACCTGCGCATCAACACGGATCAGGACGTTGCCGACTTTCGCTTCAACTACCCAAACTGCACCCAACTGATCACCGGCAACCTGACGATCGAGGGCCAGTCGATTACGGACCTCGAAGGCCTGGAGGTACTCACCTACGTTGGGGGGGACGTACTCCTCAACAACCTGTCGGTGCGGAACATCATTGGCCTGGAAAATATCACTACGGTAGGCGGTAATTTTACGCTTGCCAACTGTCCGCGCCTGGTTAATAACGGCTTCCCCGAAGGTCTTTCCGTTAACCGAATAGGTGGCTTCCTGAGCCTGGATAACCTTCCCGGCCTGACCAGCTTCATCCCACTGAATGACCTGAATATCCTCAGTTCCGGTTTCGGTTCAAACGCCTTGAAGATCAGTAATCTCGCACCACTTTCCGGTCTGACGGGCAATATGGCTTCCGTTAACCTGACGAATAACCCGGACCTTACCGACCTCACCGCCCTGAACAATATCGGAACGATCAGCTCCCTCACCATCACTGGCAACTCCAGCCTGAACAACTGCGCCATCGACCCCATTTGTGCCGCTCTGGGCGCAGGGAACCCCGCCACGATCAGCGGTAATTCCGGAGCCTGCGCGAGCTTGGAACGGGTGGAGGAGGTCTGTTTTCCTCCCTGTACTACGCCCGATTATAATGCCCTGGAGGCGATTTATAATGCCACAAATGGCGATAACTGGACGGACAATACCAACTGGCTGACGGACTGCGACTACTGCACCTGGTTCGGTGTTACCTGCGACGTCAACGGCCGTGTTCGTCGCCTGGAGCTGCCCAATAATAACCTGATCGGCACCCTGCCCGCAGAGCTGGCCGACCTGACCGAAGTGGAATACCTGCGTTTCAATAACAACAGCTTTACCGGCGGCGTGCCCAACCTGATCGCACTGGACAAACTCCAACGCTTACGCCTGCACCGTGCTGGTTTCACCGGTGCCTTACCGATTCTGGGAAACAAGCCGGATCTGACGCACCTTAGCCTGTACGACAACGCCTTTAGTGGATCGATTCCAGGGGCTTACAACGAGCAGGCCTTTCCCGCCATGGAGTTCTTTTACCTGGACCGCAACCAACTCTCCGGAACACTACGAACTTCCCTGGCCGAGTTTCCCAACCTCCAGGAAATCAACCTTCATACCAATAATTTTACCGGCTGTTATCCGGTAAGCTTCACCGCGCTGTGCGGCCTTTCTTCCGCACTTTTTTACAATAATCCGAACCTGCCAGATGGCGGCAGTACTGAATTCTTCGAGAATAATTTCTGCGTTGACGGAGAGCAGTGTGGCCCCTGTCACCCCGACTTGCCGGGGCTGCTGGCTTTTTATGAAGGCCTCAACCAACTCAACAACAACCCCACCTTTACCGGCTGGGCCGAAGGAGCGGCGGGAACCGACTGCCAGCCATGTAACTGGTACGGCGTGACGTGTGATGCTAATGACCGGGTGACGGAGCTGACGTTCGTCTCGGTTGGCCTTACTGGGTCACTAGTACCAGAAATATCTCTACTCACAGCGTTGGAAGCGCTTAACCTGCCGTCGAACAATATCAGCGGGAACTTCCCCGACGTACTTTGGAATATGCCCAACCTCAGGGTTATCGGTTTGCCCGGCAACAACCTTGGAGGTCCACTACCGGACGCAGGCAATTTGCAGACGATGGAGCGGATTTTCCTACAGCAAAATAACTTCTTTGGCGCGTTGCCCATATTTGGGAACTGTCCTAATATGGAGGCCATTAATCTGAGCGATAATCCTTTTGGGGACGTCATCGAAGACCGGGGCTACAACCCCACCAATATGCCGCTACTGACCACGCTGTTACTTAGCAACACTAGTCTGGTGGGCTTTCTGCCCGCGGAGCTAGGGGAGTGGCCGGATGGTCAGTTGGCAACTTTCTCCGTTGCTAACAACGACCTCCAGGGTGATTACCCGGCCAGTTATGCCAGCTTTTGTGGCACGGACCCGGACTTTTCGGCTAACGCCCAGTTGCCCGATGGTGGCAGCGCTACTACGTTTACCAGTCTGGTTTGTGGGCCCTGTCATCCGGATTTTCCGGGTTTGATGGCTTTGTACAACGGGCTTAATCAATTCGAAGGAAACACTTCCCTTTCGAATTGGGCCGAAGGTGCTGCAGGTACCGATTGTGCGCCCTGCGACTGGACGGGCATCACCTGTGACGCCAACGACCGGGTAACGGCTATCCAGCTTGTCGGTCGTAGCCTGACGGGGAACCTGGTGCCAGAAATAAATCTATTAACGGAATTGAAAACATTCAACCTGACGAATAACGGTATTACCGGTGCTCTCCCCGCAGCGTTTTGGACGATGCCTAACCTGGAAGTAATCGCATTGGAGCGCAATGACCTCAGTGGTATGGTACCAGACCCGGGGAGTTTGCCTAACATAGTGTCCATTTTTCTTCGGGGCAACAATTTTACGGGAGGGCTACCCACCTTTGGTAGCTGCCCCAACCTTTCTACGCTGACGCTTGATGGCAATCCACTTGGTGGCAGTATTGCCGGTCGGGGATATAATGCGACCAACCTCCCTTCGGTGGTCAATTTGGATTTGGGCAATGCCGGATTAATCGGTGAGCTTCCGGAAGAACTCGGATCTTGGCCGGATGGGCAGTTTTTTAGTTTCAGATTGGATAATAATGACCTTGAAGGTTGCTACCCCGCCAGCTTTTCTATTCTGTGCGGTACTAACCCTGATTTTACCGGTAATGCCCAGTTGCCTGATGGTGGTAGCAGCGACTTTTTTAACAACATCTTCTGTGCCACCGGCGAAGGGTGTGAGCCCGTTTGTTCCCCCGACTTCGACGCCCTGATTGCTTTATACAACGCCACCGATGGACCGAACTGGACGGACAACTCCGGTTGGGCTGACGGTGCGGCCGATACGGATTGTAACGTTTGCGATTGGGTAGGCGTTACCTGTCTTGGCGACCGGGTGCAGCGGCTGGAATTACGGGAGAATGCCCTGGCCGGCCCCATCCCCGCTGAGATTAGTGAACTGGGCCGGCTCGAAGTCCTGTCGCTAGGGAGAAACGGTCTGACGGGCGGTTTGCCGGCCAGTCTTTTTACCCTCAGATTTTTGGAAACGATTGAATTGGAATTCAATGAACTGATGGGAACCGTCCCGGATTTCAGCGAAAGTGCCAGCCTGCGCCGATTGGCTTTACAGTACAACGACTTCATTGGCCCGCTGCCCGCTTTGGGGCAACCCTCCGGCGTTGTGGAATTGATTGTATCCAACAACGATCTGACTGGGGCCATTCCCAATAGCTGGAACGGTGGGAACCTGGCTCAGCTGGAATTACTGAGCCTGAACTCTAACCAGTTAACGGGGGAGCTTCCCGCCGGTGTGGCCGATATCACTACGCTGCAGATTTATTCCGTTGCGTTTAACAACCTCTCTGGCTGCTATCCGGTAGGCTACTCTGTATTCTGCTCAGGCGGGATCACGGTGGATTTTATCAATAACACTGGCTTACCGGAATTTGGAAGTTCGATATTTTTCACCAATGAATTTTGTGCCAACAATGACGCCTGCGGTGCCCTGCCCGTCACTTGGTTGAGTTTCTCCGCTACGGCACAGGAAAAAACGGTGCGGCTCGACTGGAAAACTGCTTCGGAGCAAGACAACGATTTCTTCGTGGTGGAGCGCAGTAAAGATGGAGGCAACTGGACGTCACTTGGTGAAGTACCTGCCGTTACGGCCATCGTTGCCGGAGTTCGTACCTACCAGTTTACGGACATCGCGCCGTTCGCGGGAGCGTCTTTCTACCGCCTGCGGCAGGTTGACCTGGACGGTATTTATGGCTTTAGCGCGGTACGTTCTGTATCGTTCATGGGGCAAAACTCCCAGGTATACCCCAATCCTGTTGGGGACGAATTCACGATCTATGCTGCGAAAGCTCAGGCGATTAACCTGTATGCTTCAGACGGCCGTTTGGTGCGTACAGTTCAGCATTTGGGCGGCGGTGCGCAGGTGCAAAGGGAGGGGTTAAAAAGCGGGGTTTACTGGCTTCGGTTTTCCGCCTCAGGCGAGGCCGTCAAAGTGGTTATGCGATAGCAAGTGATTACCGAGCAAATGACCTCCTTAAGGCGTTATTTTGGTAAATACTCCCAGCATGCCCATCCGCTTCTCCTTGTTGTTGCTTCCGATACTTCTCCTACTTCTTGCGTGTGGCGAGGGGTCGTCATCTTCCGACGCATCCGATAATACCGCTGAGACAATTATTTACCTGACCCGTCACGCTGAAAAAGGTACCGGGAGCAATCCGGACCTGCTCTCCGCCGGGGTGGCCCGTGCCAATCGGCTGGCGCAACTGCTGCGGAAAAAGGACGTTAGGGCGGTCTACGCAACGGACTTCCGGCGAACCCAGGCCACGGCTTCGCCACTGGCTGCTGCGACCGGTTTGTCGGTTCGTAAATACGCTGCCAGTGCCAACCCGGAGAAGCTGACCACTGAGTGGTTGAAGAAGCACCGGGGGGAGACAATTTTAGTAGTTGGGCATTCCAACACCATCCCCGGCCTGGTTAATGCTTTGATTGGGGAGTCTCGCTACGAAGACATCAACGAAGACGATTACCGTAAGTTATTTCGCGTCACGGTTGATGGTGAGGGGAAGGGCAGGGTAGAGGAGATGGCTAGCAGTCGGTGATGCCCGGCATTCGCAAGCTAGTGCATCAAGATCAAAGTTCGGCACAGTTATAACTTGCCATCGAGGCACTGTACTTCCCAGCTGAAAACCTCACGTAGCTAAGGCTATGATCGGCTTTCAGCTGGTCGTCCAGCACCGCGCTGCCGGCGTTCTAACTAGCACCAACTTCAATTTTGACGCACTAGCTCGTCCGCCGAGAAAACTTGCGATTATCCTGGGTGGTGATGAATATCCCGCAGTTGCGACGCTTACGTACGCTATCTTTCCCTAAATCTTCCAATATGGCTACGACATTGCGATTAATTGTCCTTTTGTTTTCAATTTCCCTATCGGCCACCGCCCAATCCATCATCCCCCTCTACCCCGAAGGCATCCCCTGCGCCAATGACCTGAAAGACGAGGAGGTGATGCGCAAAGACATCGGCCGCATGATCACCAGCGTGCACACGCCCCTGCTGGAACACCTGGCCCCGGTACCACAGATCGCTACCGGTGCCGCCATCATGATTATCCCCGGCGGCGGCTACACCATCGAGGCCTGGGGTCACGAAGGGGCCGACATCGCTAACCACTTCCTGACCGAGGGCCTGCAGGTTTTTATTCTGAAACACCGGTTGCCCCGTAAAGAATTGGCACCCTGCAAAAGCCACGTCGCCCTGGACGACGCCCGGCGCGGTGTTCAAACCATCCGGCTGCTGGCCGATTCCCTTGGCATCAACCGGAATCAAATTGCCGTTATGGGCTTTTCCGCAGGCGGCCATTTGGCAGCTTCGGCGGCCGTGCATCCGCTGGCGGCAGACAGCACTGCCTTTCCCGCCGCGGCTGCCTTCTCCAGTCGGCCAGACCTGAGTATGCCCATCTACCCGGTGCTGATCATGGAAGACACCAAAGCGGCGCACCAGGGCTCCATCGTTTCCCTGCTTGGCGAAAAGCCCTGGGATCCTGAATTGCTGGATTACTACAATCTGCCGGCACAGGTACACGCCGATGTACCACCAACCTTCCTGGTACACGCCGGTACTGACAAGGTCGTTCCGGTGGAGAATTCTCTCCGGTACTACCGGGCACTGGTGGGAAACGACGTTCCGGCATCCCTCCATGTCTATCATGCCGGAGGCCATGGCTTTGGCAGCGCCAGGCAGATAGATACACCGGTTCGGGAATGGTTGGAGGTGGCTACGGAGTGGCTGCGGGGGTATGGGTTTGTGCGATGATGGAAAAATAGCCGCTGGACGGGATTCCCAGCTTTGTGGAGAAGGGGCAGGCCTGGCAGCCCGTCTTGCGTAGCGAGAGGTAAGTGCCGATCCGTAGGATCAAATGCGGCCCCTCGTTTTCGTTAAGCAAGCGTTTCCCCAGATGCCGTATCTTCCCCCCTCAACCCAGCTATCCGCCCATGATCAATCTCAACCCCTTAACCGAAGCCCCCAACCAGGCCGACCTCCTGTTGACCCATGAGGCCATTCAGCCGTTTATTCACCGAACGCCGATCATGCGAAATGCGAGCCTCGACGCCATGGCCGGCGCCCGGCTGATTTTCAAGTGTGAGAATTTTCAGAAGATCGGTGCCTTTAAGATGCGGGGCGCAGCTTCCGCTGCGCTACGACTGACGGAAGAGGAACGTGCCCGCGGCCTCTCTACGCACAGTAGCGGTAACCACGCCCAGGCGGTAGCGCTGGCGGCGAAGACCCTGGGCGTACCCGCTTACATCGTGATGCCACACGATGCGCCGAAGGTCAAGATTGCTGCCGTGGAAGGGTATGGCGCCAGCGTTACCTTCTGCGTCAACACGCCGGCTGATCGACAAAAAGCTCTGGAGGAGGTCGTTGCCGAAACTGGTGCCGCCTTCATCCATCCGTTTGATGATTACGGCGTTGTGGCGGGGCAGGCAACCTCCGCTATGGAGTTGATCGAAGACACCAAAGAGGTGCTCGACATCATCCTCAGCCCGGTGGGTGGCGGCGGACTAATGTCTGGCACGGCACTCGCCGCCCGGTATTTCAGCATACAGGCCGAAGCCTGGGGCGCGGAACCTGAGAACGTCGACGATGCCGCCCGCTCGCTGGCCAGCGGCCAGATCGAACACAACGAAACAAATTTTACGGTCGCCGATGGACTGAGGACCAACCTGGGCGCCAAAACCTTCGCCATCATCCACAAACGGGTACCGAAAATTCTCGTAGTAAGCGAGGAAGAAATCGTCACCGCCATGCGCCACATCTGGGAACGGATGAAGATCATCATCGAACCCAGCTGCGCCGTACCGTTTGCTGCCGTTCTCCGGTATCCCGAGTTATTTGCGGGGAAGAACGTCGGCATCATCCTCACTGGTGGGAATGTGGATTTGGCTAAATTGCCTTTCTGATACTGTGTGGCTCTGTGCCTCCCTCCGTGCAACCCTCTGTGAAAAACCTGCCCTGTGAGGCTGTGAGGATACTCCCTTCCATGTCATCCCCTACAGGAAACCTACCCTGTAGTTGCGTGTCCTTCAGTATCCTCCAATCTACAATTTCCCTTCCCCAAGCCTCCCTTCTCAAACTAACCTTTTAATTTTTTAAGGTCGTTCCACCAGCCAAACGATTTTCCTTATATCTTGCGGCTCATGCTCTCCCTCGCCATCGCCTACAGCACTGCCAATCAGACTACGGCTCACCGCATCGCCGGTGATTTGTCGAGTCATGTAAGTTTTGACCACGTAACGGTGGGCAAAGCAAACGAAGGACCGGTGCTGGCCGATTTGCTGAAAGACTACACGGCTCCGATCATTGTGCTGGTCAGTAATGATTTTCTGACCAACCCCAATTGTATGCTTCGGGGGCACGAAATCTTCGGCTCTAAGCGCGAGGTACTCCCTATTTTTATCAAGTCACATCACTACGATGAGCTGACGGATGAGGTGGAGACGGAGCAAACCAGTTTGTCTAATCTGGCCGAGGTGATGCGCTACGTGAACCATTGGCAGGACCGTTACATTGACCTTCGGCGCGACGCTGAAGAACTTTCGTCTTCCGGTGGGGAGGCTTTCAATCACTACCTCCGCAAAATCCGGGAAACCAGCGTTCATGCCGAGGAGTTGTTGTATTTATTGAAAGACAGTTGGTCGCTAACGGAGGCACAATTTGCCGGAGACCATTACCACCAGCTTTTCATCTTTGCCGAACGCCCACGACTTTGGGAGGAGTTCAAAGATTTTGAAAGTGCCGCACCAATGGACCTTTCTGGGATTCCGGGATTAGAAATGCTGAGTACCAATACCGAAGAAGATCAGGCGGGAACGCAGGTGCAAGAAGAAGTAGAAGAGGAGCAGGCTGATCCTGCCCCGGACCCCGTTGTTGAAACGGAAATCGAAGATATTCCAATGGAAAAAGAAGACGTAGCCTCTCAGGTAGAGCTGGAAAATTCACAAGAAGAAGTAATCGAACAGACGGCCCAAATGCCGGAAATGACGGCGGATGAACAGGTTAATACCTGGATTGAGCGTTCCTGGTCAATGCATGATGAAGGAGACTCCGCCGCCGGGCTGGAGTTACTGAATGCCGGCCGGGATGCCCTGCCCGATCACCTCAAGCTTCATTATCACTACGCCCTCCTCCTGGCTACCGCTACGGAAGATACCGCCGCTGCGCGAAGGGAGGTGGAAGCGCTGCTGGACAAGAACCCCGATCACCTGGACGGTTTGTACCTGAACGGAGAACTGGCCCTTGCCGCCGGAGACCTGAAAGCTGCCCGTGAAAACTGGGAAGCCCTCAGTGATGCCGAACCTTTTTACCCAGGCCTCAATTACGAATTGGGGACTTTCCTGGCAGAGCATTACCCTGCGGATTATCTGGATGCCGCCGCCTACCTTCGTCGGGCGACCAAGGATAAACACCCGGTAGGTGATGCCTTTTATCGTTACGCCCTGCTGTTGGCCGGCCCCATCGGTCGCCGCAAGAAGGCCATCAAAGTGCTGCGCGCCGGAATCTCCGCTGACCCCAGCCACGCTTTTGCACACTACGAGTTGGCGGTTCTGTTACACGAACGTGGAGACCTGGCCGAAGCCCGCAACTACTTCCGCGTTGCCTGCTCCCTCAACCCAGCGTTTAAAACTGAGGCGAACCAACGGGCCTTTGCGGCCGCGGCACCCGTAGTGATCGCCGCAACGCCGGCTGAAGAAGATGCTCTTGCTGCGCTGAAGCGCAACATCGCCAGTCTGGAAGCCATGATGGCCGAACGGGACGCTGCCCCGGAACCGGACCCTGAACCTGCGCCCCCGCCTCTGAAAGGTGCCGGAAAAACAATCCTGATCTCAGGGGCCTCTGCTGGAATTGGCCGGGCTACCGCCCGTCGCCTGGCTGCAGAAGGCTATCGCCTGATCCTCATCGGCCGTCGTAAAGAACGCCTCGAAGACCTCGCGGAAGAACTAGACCTTGTCCACGAAACGGAAACACTGCTGCTGGAACTGGACGTCCGGAATTACGAGGATGTCGCCAGTGCCATCTCCAGCCTCCCGGAGGAGTGGTCGACTATCGATGTGTTGATCAACAACGCCGGTAAAGCCAAAGGCGTGGATCCCATCCATGAAGGACAGATCGAGCACTGGGAAGAAATGATCGACGTTAACCTGAAGGGGCTGCTGTACCTCACCCGAGAAGTGAGCCCGAAGATGGTGGAACGGGAAGAGGGCACCATCATCAACGTCTGCAGTACTGCGGGCAAGGAAGTTTACCCCAATGGAAACGTCTACTGCGCCACTAAACACGCCGTTGATGCCCTGACCCATGCTACGCGACTGGACCTGGTGAAGTACGGTATTCGTGTCGGCCAGATCTGCCCGGCGATGGTCGAGGAAACGGAATTCTCTCTGGTTCGCTACGACGGCGACGCGGAGCGCGCCAAAATCTATGAAGACTTCCAGCCACTACGCGCATCCGATGTCGCAGAGGCCGTCTGTTTCATGATCACCCAGCCACGGCACGTCAATGTGCTTGATCTGGTACTGCAGGGTACTCAGCAAGCTAGTTCCACCGTGGTGGATCGGAGCGGCCGGGCACGTTTTGCGCCTGAAGAGGAGTGATCGCTTCGTTCCGGTTGCAGGTTGCAGGGTCGCTTCGCTCTTGTTGCAGGTTGCAGGTTGCAGGGTCGCTTCGCTCCGGTTGCAGGTGTTGCAGGGTCGCTTCGCTCTTGTTGCAGGTTGCAGGGTGGATTATTCTGGATAAAATCTTGATGCCCTCTACGGTCCTAAACCCGGAATACTAAGACCTGAATCCTGAGACCTGTTCCCTGAATCCTGAAAACTGTCCCCTAACTCCTGAATACTAACCCCCAATGAATCCACTTTTCATAGTAATCGAAGGCCTGGATGGCTCCGGGAAAACGACCCAAATCGACATGTTGCGAGATCGCCTGCAGGGAATGGGGCAGGCCTGTCACCTGACTGCAGAGCCGACGGAATTACCCACCGGAAAACTGATTCGTTCCATTCTGCAACACGAAATTGAGGCTGATCCCAGAACCGTAGCGGCGTTATTCGCGGCTGACCGGATCGAGCACCTGCACCATCCTACTGAGGGTATGCTGCACCAATTGGCCGAAGGCTATCACGTCATCGCCAGCCGGTATTATTTCAGTAGCCTGGCCTACCAGAGTGAGTTTGCTGATCCCGGGTGGATCGCCTCCCTGAACATGCTGGCTAAACGAACGCTGCCTGCTGACATTACTTTCTTCCTTGACCTGGAACCAGCGATCAGTATGGAGCGTATTGAAGCAAGGGGAGCTGCCACCGAATTATTCGAGACGCAGGAGAAGCTGGCCCACGTTCGGGAGAGTTTCCATTTGGCCTTTGAGCACTTTGGTGATGGAGAGAACATCCACATCATCGACGCTTCCACTGATCCGGTGTCCATCTCGGAGGCCATTTGGTCGGTAATTGAAGACCATACAGCAGACTAAGTTCTGCTGCAATGATTGGTTGCCGTAGATTGTGACCTTACCTCTGGCGGACAACTAACTTCCATGAATACCATTCTGATGATTCTGGGGCAAATAATCTTTTATGCTCTATTGATGCTGGCCAACGAGTACGCCGGCTTTTTGCTGGGCGTGATCCTGGGCACCATCAGCTTTGCCGTCTGGGTCATCAGCCATATCGTGGAGTTGATCGAGCCTAGTAAGGTGACCAAGAGCTATTACTGGTTTGTATTCTCGGCCTGGGTGGCACCGTTGATCACGGTGCTTGGATTTATTTTTTTGAGGGGGGAGATTGGGTGGCTGCAGTAAGGTCGCTTCGCTCCCGTTGCAGAGGTCGCTTACGCTCCCGTTGCAGTACGCCTTCGGCGCGTTGCAGGTTGCAGCTACCGCATCTGGCAGCTCGCTTCGCTCGTTTGTGACAATTTTTTTTAAATAAAAGCGTAAAAATTTGCTTGAATTGCCTGCGGCAATTTTTTTCCTGCAACTCCTGCAACTCCTGCAACTCCTGCAACTCCTGCAACTCCTGCAACTCCTGCAACTCCTGCAACTCCTGCAACTCCTGCAACTCCTGCAACTCCTGCAACTCCTGCAACTCCTGCAACTCCTGCAACTCCTGCAACTCCTGCAACTCCTGCAACTCCTGCAACTCCATTTTTCAAATTACCTTGTACCATGATTACTTCAGTAGAAACAGTAATAGCCGGCACCCTGGAACTGGACGGCGGTGCCATGTTTGGCGTAGTGCCCAAGTCAGTTTGGGAAAAGGCTTATCCTCCGGAAGCCGGATCCAACCGTTGTACCTGGGCTACGCGCTGCTTACTGATTAGGACCGATGATGGCCGAAATATTTTGGTAGACACCGGAGTGGGGGAGAAGGACGATGACCGCTTCCGGCAGCACTTCAGCCCTTCCTTGCCTCAAACGCTTACCTCGCACCTGCGTTCGCGCCTACTGGAACCCGAAGCTATTACAGATGTCTTATTTACGCATCTCCATTTTGATCATGTAGGTGGTGCCAGCTACCTGGACGCCAGCGGAACCACGCAGCTGACCTTCCCTAACGCTTCCCACTGGGTCACCGACCAACACTGGAATTGGGCCGCCACACCGAACCCCCGCGAAGCGGCCAGCTTCCTGCCCACCAATCTTGACCCGCTGAAGGGCAGCGGTAAACTTCGTTTCCTTTCCGCTGAACGCGATGATTATGAATGGCTTCCCGGAATATCGCTTCGTACCGTTTACGGACACACCGAGGCCATGCAGCTTCCACTGATCGATTTGCCCGACGGCCGCCGCCTCGTTTACTGTGCGGATCTGCTGCCAAGTGCAGCACACCTCAGTCTGCCGTGGGTAATGGCCTTTGACATTCGTCCGCTGGATACGCTGGCAGAAAAAGAACGCCTGATTGCTGAAGCCCTGGATGGAGGATGGACCCTGCTGCTGGAGCATGATGCCCGATTTGCTGGCGGACAATTAATTAAGGATGAACGTGGGCGCGCTGCTTGGGGTAAGATGCTTGAGCGTGAGTTGGTGATTTACTGAGTCGCTGAGTCGCTGGGTTGCTGCCGCTGCTGCCACTCATTTTCGCTACGCTCCATTCGCCTTAGGTGAGCCAGCGCAGCGCCGTGAGCGGTACTTGCGGCAGCAACTCAGTGACTCGCTAACCCACCAACTCACTTAAAGCGAACGCCAATCCCCGGCCAAACCCCAAGTACTTCATGGTAGACTGCACCAGCACTGAGGTCAAGTCCTTCAATAATCTGATAACCAAGGCCAAAGGATAGTTCAGATGATTCAGTAGCTACACCCATTCTGATCGATAATTCGTCGGCCGGGAGGTATTCAATTCCTGCTCGAATGCGTAGTGGGTGGTCAGTATCCTGATGGGCTTCGACGTTGATGATGATCTTGTCCGAAGGGCGGTAACTGAAGCCGAGGGCAAGTAACTGGGGGAGGTACTCGTCTGGCAACCGTTCGGCGCGGAATGGGGAGAAGATGCGGGCAGCGACATGAAATTCTGGAACGATTTCCAGCTGCATCCCCAACCCGAAGGTGACATCGAAGGTACTGGCGTAGCCCTCCGTATTGGTGGCGAAGCCAGCAAAGTCAGCGCCAATGCTGAATTTATCGGTCAGTTGTCGCCCGTAGGAAAGGCCGACCCGGTTTTCCCGGTAAGCATCGAAACCGAAACTGCCGAGTTGTAAACCGAAACCGCCAAGCCCGGTGCCATAGGTGGCGCCGATGGTGGCTGTATTAAGTTCGCTCAGGCCGAATCGTTGTTCCACGGTGGCACCGGCAGCTACCTTGTCTTCAGCTTTTGCCAGGCCGGCGGGGTTGGTCCAGAGTGCGTCAATTCCTCCGGCGTTAAGCCCGGTTCCTCCCATGAGGCGACTACGGATATCGAAAACTGGAAATAATCCGTCCTGGGCCTTTAATTGATGGTGGGCGAGGCCGCAGGTGCAAAAGATCAGTAAAAGAAGCAGGGTACGGAGCACAGTCAGGAACGTTGGGCGATGGTTAATGGCGTGAAGATAGTTCGTTAGGTTGTTAATGCGAATCAAGCGCTAAAAATAAACACCTCTTATTAAGCTGTGCGGGCGCCCGCAATGGACGCCCGTACGGAGACGGCCTCAGAATATCCCGTTTGTAGGGGCGACCCTTACGGTAGCCCCTGCAAAGTCAAGGTGTTTCGGGGATAAAGGACCGCCATTTTAGCGCTTGATTTTTGCTGTTAGTCTCTTAGTACCGTTGGAAATTATATCTTGTGGCCAAGTGCTTTGTCAATGCTAAACTCTTCCAACCTTTCCTTCCAATACCCCGGTGGCGAATCTCTCGCCTTCCCCGATCTTTCTTGCCTGGCCGGTGAAACCCGACTCTTGTTGGGGAAGTCCGGCAGTGGTAAAACCACGATGCTGCAGCTCCTCGCAGGGCTGCGCCGCCCCACCTCCGGGGAAGTCGTCATCAACGGACAATCGCTCAATAAGCTATCCGATGCTGCCCTCGACCATTTCCGGGGCCAAAACATTGGGATGATCTTTCAAACGGCCCATTTCCTGCAGGCGCTTTCGGTCGCTGAGAACCTTCGTATTGCCCAAAAACTGGCGGGTAAACCGGTAAATGAAGGACGGATCGATGAGCTGCTCTCGCAGCTCGACCTTTCCGGTAAGGCCAGGTCATTGCCCGGCCGTTTAAGCGTGGGGCAGCAACAACGTGCGGCCATCGCCCGTGCGCTGATCAACGAACCGGCAGTGCTCTTCGCTGATGAGCCCACCTCCGCCCTCGATGATGAGAACACCCAACAGGTCGTCAACCTCCTGCAGGAGCAAGCCGAAAGGGTAGGGGCCACCCTGCTCATCGTTACCCACGATAATCGCCTAACCAACCTCATTCCCCAACAGACCCACCTATGAATCTTGTCCGGCTAAGTTGGAAAAACCTCACGTTCAAACCCCTCAGTGCACTGCTCAGTATCTTGCTCTTTGCCCTCAGCATTGGCCTGATCTCCCTGCTGTTGTCGCTGCGAAAGCAGGCAGACGAACAGTTCGACAATAACCTGGCGGGCATTAATCTGGTCGTAGGTGCCAAAGGAAGCCCGTTGGAGCTTACGCTCAACAGCATGTACCACGTCGGCTATGCCACGGGGAATGTTCCCCTGGGGAAGATCAAAGCCTTTTTTAACCCTAAGCACCCCATTGTTGAGGATGTGGTGCCACTGTCCGTAGGTGACAGCTATAAAGGCTACCGGATCGTTGGTACCATTCCTAAAATTCTGGATTGGTACGGCGCCGGCATTGCCGAAGGGAAGATCTGGCAACACGATTTTGAAGTGGTCATCGGAGAGGAAGTTGCCCGTGTCAATGGGCTCAAACTTGGGTCGAAATTTAAGTCCAATCACGGTATCATCGACGAAGGCGATGAAAATAACATCGAGCACGATGATGACTTTACCGTAGTTGGAATTCTGGCACCCAGCAGTACGGTAATGGATCAGCTCGTGCTGACGACCAATCAAACCTACTGGCATTCGCACGAAGGCCACGATGGAACAGCAGCTGATGGTGAAGACCACGCTGGCCATGATCATGCGGATCATCAACATACTGAAGATCATGCTCCGACGTCGCTGATGGACGAAGACCCTGAAAAGGAAATCACCAGTCTGCTGGTGAAGTACCGGAATGCCAGTAGTTTTCAGGCCCTGAACTTCCCGCGTAACATCAATGAGAATACGGACCTGCTGGCCGCTAACCCTGCTTACGAGATCAGCGAGGTCCGGCGCCAGTTTGACTCCGGACAGCGAATTTTAGGTATCCTTGTGTTGGCCATTACCATCGTTTCGGCCCTCAGCATTTTCATCGCCCTGTTCTCTGCTTTAAGGGATCGGCGCTACGAGTTGGCCCTCATGCGTACCATGGGTGCAGGGCGGGGTAAACTGTTTTTGCTGATCATCCTGGAAGGTCTGATGGTTGCGGTCATCGGCTACGTGCTGGGCCTCCTGCTCAGCCACGGCATTCTGTCATTAATGGCGGCTAACATTACCGACGATTTTCGGTACAGCCTCTCCCCCTGGCGCTTTCTTCCCGAGGAAGTATGGCTCCTGGCCGTAGCGCTGTTTATCGGCTTTTTGGCGGCGGTAATACCGGCTGTTCAGGCTTCGCGTACTGATATTGCTGATACGCTTACTGGGAATAACTAATGCACTGTAAACTAAATTTATGCCTATTCCCACTTTTCGCGTAGCGACTGCCCTTTGAGTTGCCTGGGACAAGGAGGAATGACGTCGTCCCGGTTACGAAAATGTCCTTATGGCCTGACGACGCTGCGCGCTACGGTGTACACACACAAATCTTTACATTGCCTACTTTGGTTCGTGACCTTATCCCCTATCTCGGAGATAGTGGGGCATAATTAGGGCTTAGGCCGTCTGAGGTAGACCGTTCAGCCTTACACTCTAGACTAATACTCCACTAGATTCACCTCGTTTTATCTGCCTGCCGGCGGCTTACTTTTTGCAGCTTCAAAAAGAAAGCCCCCGGCAGGGAGGGGTGAGAGGATTTACGGCTGACACAGCACTAGCAGGTCATCGGAGGGAACGCTCATCGTTAAAACAAAACAACCCGCCTCCCAACAAAGGGAGACAGGCTGTTTTTAAGGGGGGGGATTTCCTGAGTAAGCGTCTACTTCATTTTCAGCAGGTTACCTGATGGCATTTGCCGCTGAAGTGATGGTATCCACTTCTTCTTTAATTAACTACAGTACCATCAGACCTACGATGAGGCTGATGATCAACAATCCACCGGTAACGGCGGCAATAAACTCCGCTTTGTGGGCCGGAGGCATCGCACTGCGACGGGCTTCCTTCCGCATACCTGGAGTGGTAAGAGCGGCAGAAAGACGACGCTGAGCTGGCGTCATTCGGTAGGAGTTGTTTGCGGGAATATTTTGTGATGCACGCATGGTTTCAATAATTTTCAGGGATTATTAATAAAGGGTTGAAAGGGTCTCCGATTGGATAAATTCGGAAACCTCTATTTCGCGCCGCAAAGATCGGGGTTTTTCCGTTCTGGCGCAAGTTGAGACGAAACAATTGTTGGTTTAGGTGCCTCGTGAAAACAACCCTCGAAATTATGTTTTGAATAGCCTGTTTTTCAGGCGTTAAGCACCTAGTTCTCTGCTTAAATCCCAACCATGTTCTGACCCTGAAAAAAGAACGCAATAACATTTTTTTCAGCCTTCCCGGAGGATATCGCTCACGTGGGTAAAAAATGCGTTATCTGGGGTAAAATCGGTAATGACACGACCTGCTCCGGCCTGCTTCAGGGCATGGTGATCTCCTTTACGACGTACGCCGATGAGCGGAAGGTTCATTTTTTGGGTGGTGGTCACGTCCCAAATGGCATCGCCTACGTAGATGACCCGTGCGACATCATGTACTGCCCGGGCTTTGTCGATGGCTTCATTAAGAATCTCGACCCGGCTAAATTTGTTATTGGCGTATCCGGCAAAGGGCTGCTCGGATGGAATGCCAACGTGTTCCAGTTTTATAGCTGCTGGACGTTGCCAGCCGCCGGTGGCAATGCCAGTTAGGAATTGATCGTCCTCATTCAACCGTCGCCAAAGGTTGGCCGCGCCCGGAACTTCCCTAAATTCTTCCGGACTAGCGGTTCTGGAAGTGGACAGGCCTTCCAGGTAGTGGTCTTCAAAAGTCACGCGTTCGGTTTCGGAGGGGAACCGGCCAAAGTGGTCATTGAAAGCGGTGCGAAAAATTACGTGGTCCGTGACCTCCGGGAACTGCGTCCAGTCGATGGTAGGAAATGGAAGACCAAAAATGGTCTCGTAACTGTTGGCGAAGCAACGGCTGTCTACTTTTTCAGAATACAGTAGGGTGCCGTCGATATCAAAAAGGACGAAAGTTTTCACGGGCGCAAGTTATCTTGTCCTGCTCAAACCCAATCTAGCATGAGTAGTTTAAATATTTTTGCTGAAGTCCTTCAGCTGGTCTGGCCAATGATCGCCATATTTACCTTAATCGTAAGCTTACGGGCGAAGCAGCGGCACCCCGGACAGGGCAGTACTTTAATGGTGGTCGGTTCTTCCATTGCGCTATTGGTATCTGTCGTTAACACCTCAATGAACTTTGCAATGCGGTTCAACTGGTTGGATTATGACAGCATTGGAATGAATTACGCCTTTACCAACATAATTTCCATTGTGGCTCAGGTACTTTTTTGGTAGGGCTCCTGACCCTGATCAATTCGATTGTCACGGTTGATGAAAAGCCAATGAGTAGGTATTAGCAGGAACTCCTGGTAAGATTAATCAGGCGCGGCCGCAGGTGCGAAAATCGTTGAAAGTCGAGGGCGAAAGCTAAGTCCCCTGCTCTATAAAACCATTTTTTGCACCTGCGGCTGCGCCTGAAAATGCTGTCAAGCCACTTATCTCCGGACCACTTTACCCGTCCATCTAAAGGTCTGCCCATCACTGATGCTGACGAAATACAGCCCTGCTGGCTGTCCACTCAGATCAAACGAAGCCTGATTACCTAGCATGGCGGTTGTTCCCACCAACTGTCCCGTAGTGCTGAACACCCGGACCAAAGTATTGGCCGGAACCTGATTTACGCCATTGATCTCAAGGGAAGTACTGACCGGATTAGCAAAAACAAAGTGATGGTTGCCAGCATCCAAACGGCGGGTGGAAGAAGGTGATCCGGACACAATGCTGAGGTTGTCAATCGTGGTTTTTACCTGGCTGGAAGCTACGTGTATTTCGATCTCTCCGGCAAAGCCGTTACCAAGACGAACCTCTATTTCCCGAAGCTCATTTCCGGTGGTGAAAATCGGCTCGTCCAACATTGATACACCACCGGTGTACACGTCGGTAATGTGTTGGTAAAGGTTCTGACGCCTGGTATGCCGGGAGGTGTCCTGCTGCGTAATATCAAATGCCAGGTAGGGGTTATCAATGTTCGTTGCGTCAACACAAAGCGTGATGGTGCTGACTCGTGGATTTTCGTTTTCGACTTCGTTGTTTAAGAATTCATCCAACGGAATGCACTCTTCCGGGTTGTAGAACTGCTGTTGATCAGAGAGGACCAGCGCTTCTGAGCTGTAGTCTGCGGTACAGGTAGGACACAGCTCTATCGCCAACAATCGGCGTGCAAGAACCTCGTCACTGAAATCCTCCACGGTAGGTTCATCAATAGAGGTAGCAAAATAGCTGCTGAAGTCTTCTTCCCATAATATGGTCGTCGCTTCATCGGTAATGAAGGCAATGTCGAAGTCTACTTCATTAAGGTCTCCCAGTCGGCTAAGGTCAACCTCTTGCTGGATGTTGAAGAAATTCAGCCGACCATTGCTATCGTTAGTAAGTTCCCGTTCGTAACTCACCTCATTGTCGGGGGTTTTGTACGTAAAGCGGAAAGTACCGTTGGTAACGTCGAGGCAACGGGGAAGGTTAATGGCGAAAAAGGTTTCGACTACCTCCTGGGGCTGTTCACACTGGTCGCTGTATTCTGTATTGGAGAAAGCAAAATTGATCTCTGTAGTAGTATTCACCGAAATGAAGTTCTGGAAATCGGTCTCGTATAAGGTGGTGCTGTCTGGAGTAGTGAATTCCAGTTGGTTGGTGACAAAAATGAATGGGGTGGCACCTGAAAGCGTTACACCTACCGGGATTTCCAGTCTGCCGTCCCGAACGAGTGGTTCAGAAAGTACCTGCTCGATAATTTTTGTCGTATCCACTTGTTCCGTCCCGTCGACGGTGTACCGGAAAATCAATTGTCCGTTCACCAGTGAACCTGCCGGGACAATGCTGTCACTTTCATTAATGAACAAGGCCGTGAACTGCTCCAGTTCGAGCGGGCAGAAATCAAATTCGCCTGGGCTGCTGGATTGGTAGACTACGCCCAGTTCGAGGGATGTAGATTCAAACTCCACCGGAGTAGTTTCATCGTCGATGCCAACGGCCTTCCAGGCTTCGATCATGGATGCGTAAGGTGCACTGTCGGCACCAAAAAGATCGGTGGCTGCCATTTTAGAGAGCTCATACGCCTCCAGGTAGCCGGAGGATTCCGTGAGGTAGGCGGTTTCAAGTAGATAAACGAGCTGCAGGGCACTGTCCATACCAATTGGGGCCACATCGTACCTGTAACCGGCCTGACTCCGGCCGTTGTCTCCTTCGGCAAGGAGGTAAAACCAGAAATTCAAAACACCACTCTTTGAATGCACGCCTGCATTGTCGAAAAGATCGTACCGCCAGAAGGTGCCTTTGTAGAAGCTTGGGTGGTTGCGGAGGTTGGGCCTTGCCATAGACCGGAAGTAAGAACCATCCGGTCCTTTTACGATTCGTGCCGCAATTCTCCAGTCAAAATGGTCCTGGTCGTAGTAATACTCGAGGCCTTTGCCCATGATGTCACTAATGCTCTCGTTGATTGCGCCGGATTCGTTAAAGTAAATCAGCCCGGAGGTGAACTGCGTAAGCCCGTGGGCGAATTCATGGCCTACAATATCGAAGGTGGTAAGTGCGGAATAGTTATCGCAGTTACCGTTACCGAAAGTAGCTTCTCTACGATTCCAAAATGCATTGACGTAGGTGTGGCGGTTCATGTTAGCCACCAGCTCGAAACCGTCATCATCAATACTGTTGCGGTTGAAGCGTTCCCTCAGGAAGTCGTGAAATTTTACTGAGGCATAGTAGCCGTCGATCATGGCCGCCTGGCCATCTTCTGAATAGCCCCACTCGTTATCGGTATCAGCAGGAGTAAGGAAGTGGTTTGAAATGTCGCGGGCAACGATGCCTTTTCCTCTACTTAGGTCTCTTAGCATATATGATCTTTCGCCCAGGGAATCAGTTGGAAAACTTATATCCTGATGGTAAAGACCGTCACCATGACCGATTACGCCTTCCGTATTGATGTTACTAAGGGTGGCAATGGTTCGTCCGGTGCGTGCGTCCAGAATTACGTCCATATTAACCGGGAGCTTACCACCCTCGGCTTCAACGGTGTACACATAAACTAGCGTGTAATCTCCTCCTTTGGCGGGGAAGCGGGTGTTGGCGATTGCTGTTCTTACGTTCGTGATGTCCACTTCTCCTGCAGAAAAGAGGCCACTACCAAAATCATTTGCTAAGCGAGAGAATACTTTCAACTTCGCCATGTTTTCTCCTTCTGCCAGGGTAATCTTACCCTGCATGGAGATATCGCTGAACTCGTGCAATAAGCCTGAAGTGGCGTATAGCTGGTCTTGCTCGAGGTGGTAAACCACTGTTCCACCTAATACGCGCAGACCATTATAGAACTGTTGGTATTTGTGATGCGTCCTGCCTTTCGGCGATTTGTATTCGTATTGTTTTTGCAGGAGGTGATCCCCGTCCAGGCCAAAGAGGCTTAGGTCTGTGAGTTTTTCATCTCCGCTAAAGGAATAGCTTTTATCGAAAGTTGTGACGGATTTGCCGCCAGTTTGTGCGGTAAGGGGGAAAACGAATAAAAGGGCTAGTAGAATCAGGTAAAGTGCTCTCATTATTGGAGTTTAGTTAATAAGGCTGCGATAAATTCGAAGCTTCGGGGAAGAGCAAGATAGTAATAAGTAGCAACTGTGGAGACGTACTTCTTGGTTGAAGGCGATACTTTGGAATGATTTAACCTTTTTATTATGTGTTGAGTGTAGGCGCTCTCCGTCCGGAGTAACCTGAACTCGGTCTTGTCGTTGAGAAAATCAAAAAGGCCCCTCCGGAATTTCCGAAGGGGCCACCAATATTCACTATTATAAAACTGGTTAAAATCTGGTAAAGCGTTCGGTAATTACCCGTCCATTATTGACTACCCGGAGGAAGTAAGTTCCGGCTGGTGCGGCAGGAAGTTGAATTTCAACTGGTCCGTTCTCCATTTCAGAGGTGAGCAGTTGGAGTTGACGACCATTCATGTCAAATACCTGGAGTTGCATCATTTCACCCTGCATACCTTCCAACATTACATTGAGCCTGTTTCCGCTGACCGGATTAGGGAAAATGCTTACCTGGGCCTCGGTAGAAGGACCACCAGTTGGGGTGGTTGCGTTGTTCGGATTACAAACGGATGTGGCGGCAAGGTTCCATTCAAGTTCACTGCTTCCGTTTACACTTAGCTGTAAGGATTCGTTTGCGTTAGGAGGAGATACGAAGAAATTCGCTGTCCAGATACCTGCCTGGATGGCTGTTCCGGAGCGACCGTGGCCAGAAGATCCCCATTCGAGGTAAGAAACAATGGCGGCAGTATCTCCAAAGCTGTTGATCGTATACAGGCCAAGTTCTGCGTCAGTGCTATTAAAGCCACTGAAACCACTTACTACGGTGATATCGCCTGGCTCCATCAGCAAATTGCCACACTCCAGTTGGAGGTTACTGATCTGTTGGTACTGTGGCCGGTTGCATAACCAGAAGTCGGCAACATTGATTTGCCGGTCGGTTCCGTTAAACAGTTCGATCATACCATCAGCCGTTACTTCGTTGAGGACTACATTATCAAAGGTGAAGCCACTTCCACAGTCGTCACCCGTGTTGCGGGTCACAGTAATGGCATTCGAAAGATCAAAGCAACCGTCAAGGTCAGCAATGTTGCCACCCATAGACAATCCGGAAACTTCGCCGTAAGCGGAGAGGTACCAGATGTCGCATACGCCAACTCCGGCACCGTTGAGGTCAAAAGGACCGTTGTTTCCAGGAACACCAAGGATTTCGCCAGTAGCGTTGTCGGTAATGAAGAAGGTGGAGTTGTCTCCGGCTACGTTCCCACTCATGATTACCGCCAGTGGGTCAGCCATATCGTCGACGCAAATGGTGGTGGAGGTCTCTCCACCCTCGAGGGCGATGGCACCTGCTTCCGCCTGGTTGCGGGTAACGGTGATGGCGTTGGAAAGGTCGAAACAACCGTCAAGGTCAGCAATGTTGCCACCCATGGCCAGTCCGGTCAGACCGTCTTCGTAGGCCAGGTACCAGATGTCACAGGTGCCGGGGCCGGCACCGTCGAGGTCGAACGGACCGTTCGTGTCAGGGATGCCAAGAATCTCTCCCGTTATAGCGTTGGTAATGATGAAAGTACGGTTGGTTCCAACGCCGTTTCCGTCGCGGATAATCTCAAGCGGATCTCCAGTACCGTCGACGCAAATAGTTGTTCCGATGGCACCTTCTGCGAGGGTAATGCCTCCGCCATTTGCTTCACAGGCGGCCATACAGTCTTCGCCGGCAAGGCGGGTAACGGTGATGGCGTTGGAAAGGTCGAAACAGCCATCAAGGTCAGCAATATTGCCACCCATAGACAATCCGGAAACTTCGCCGTAAGCGGAGAGGTACCAGATGTCGCAGGTGCCAGGTCCTGCACCGTTGAGGTCAAAAGGACCGTTGTTTCCAGGAACACCAAGGATTTCGCCAGTGGCGTTGTCGGTAATGAAGAAGGTGGAGTTGTCTCCGGCTACGTTTCCACTCATGATTACCGCCAGTGGATCAGCCATATCTTCGATGCAAATGGTGGTGGAGGTCTCTCCATCCTCGAGGGCGATGGCACCTGCTTCCGCCTGGTTGCGGGTAACGGTAATGGCGTTGGAGAGGTCGAAACAACCGTCAAGGTCAGCAATATTGCCCCCCATGGTTAGTCCGGAAACTTCGCCGAAAGCGGAAAGGTACCAGATGTCGCAGGTGCCAGGTCCGGCACCGTTGAGGTCAAAAGGACCATTGTTTCCAGGAACACCGAGGATTTCGCCAGTGGCGTTGTCGGTAATGAAGAAGGTGGAGTTGTCTCCTGCTACGTTTCCACTCATGATTACCGCCAGTGGATCAGCCATATCGTCGACGCAAATGGTGGTGGAGGTCTCTCCACCCTCGAGGGCGATGGCACCTGCTTCCGCCTGGTTGCGGGTAACGGTGATGGCGTTGGAAAGGTCGAAACAACCGTCAAGGTCAGCAATATTGCCACCCATAGCCAGTCCGGAAACTTCGCCGAAAGCGGAGAGGTACCAGATTTCGCAGATACCCTGGCCTGCACCGTTGAGATCGAAGGGTCCATTGTTGCCCGGGATACCCAGAATCTCACCGGTGTTAGCATCGGTGATAAAGAAGGTAGTGTTGTCCCCTAAGGAAATCCCACTCATTTCTACGGCCAGAGGATCAGGCAGGTCATCCACGCAAATGGAAGTGGCGATTGATCCGTCGGTAAGGGAAATCTCACCGGCTTTGGGTTCGTTGCGGGTAACGGTGATGGCGTTAGAGAGGTCGAAACACCCGTCGAGGTCAGCGATGTTTGCACCGGTTTCCAGGCCGTTTAGGCCATCTTCATAGGCGAGGTACCAGATTTCACAGACGCCAGGACCCGCACCGTTGAGATCGAAAGGGCCGTTGGTGCCGGGGATGCCAAGGATCTCACCGCTGATGGCGTTGGTAATAACGAAAGTACGGTTGGTACCTGTGCTATTCCCGTCGCGGATGACTTCAAGCGGATCGCCTTCGCCATCTACACAAATGGTTACTTCGGTGCTGCCGTCGGCGAGTGCGATGGCACCGCCATCGGTGGCAAGGCGGGTAACGGTGATGGGGTTGGAGAGATCAAAACAGCCATCAAGGTCAGCAATGTTACCGCCCATAGCCAGGCCTTCGACGTCACCAAAAGAAGACAGGTACCAGATGTCACAAACGCCGACTCCGGCACCATTCAGGTCGAAAGGACCGTTGTCTCCGGGAACACCAAGGATTTCTCCGGAGGCGTTATCGGTGATGAAGAAGGTCGAATTGTCGCCCGCCACATCACCGCTCATGATCACGCTTAGCGGGTCACCTGCGTCATCGACGCAGATCGTGGTTTCCACTGCTCCTCCATCCAGCGCTATTGCACCTGCGTCCGCGCCCAAACGAACCACACGAATGAAGTTGTCAGAAATGGCTTCGCAGTCGCCGTCTGCCAGTGTACTAATGTTTTCACCGGCTAAAGGAGTAGGTTCGCCACGGTAGCTCCAGCCCCAAATGTGGCACTCTCCGGGAGGGGCTGCACTCAGGTCCAGGGTAGAATTATTAAAGGAATTCACGGCTTCAAGTATATTGTCCTCTGCGTCCGTAATTACGTACCAGTAGCTGAGGGCAGAGGCGGTGGTCTGGTGGCGAACATCAATAATGACTTCACCGGCACATGCGATGACTTCGGTTTCACCATCAGCGGTGTTGACGGTTCCTCCGTCAGCTTCCTGGCGGAGAACCACAAGGCCGTTCGACAGGTCAAAGCAACCAGCCAGGCCGTTTACATTCTCACCGACGGTTAAACCAGTGAGGTCGTTACCGTAAGAAATATACCAGATGACACAGGTACCCGGTCCGGCCCCGTCGAGGTTGAAGGGTCCTTGTCCGGCAGGAATGTCCAGAATTGTACCGTCATCACTGGCGATTATGAAGGTGGAGTTGTCTCCGGAAAAGTCACCAGACATAACAACCTCCAATGGATCGGCTACGCCATCCACACAGATGGAGGTGTTGGTGGTCCCGTCAGGGAAAGTGATGGTACTGCTCAGCGCGTCACAGACCATATCGTCGCAGTCTTCGCCAGTTTGGCGGTTTACTGTGATGTGATTAGATATAGAGAAGCACCCGTTGTCTTCGGTGTACTGGCAGATGTTGGCACCTTCCAATACCTCACCGGTAAAACCGTCATTATAGGCGATGTGGTAGATAAAACAGTAGCCGGCACCCGCTCCTTCCAGGTTAAAAGGTGGGCCTGGAGGAATGGCCAGGATTGTGCCATTGGCCATAGTGATGACCCAGGCGAAGTTGTCGCCATTCTCCCCGGTAAGTATCGGCGTAAAGGCGTCACTTTGCCCGTCGTCAGCACAAATAATGGCAATGTCCCCACCGTCAGCCAAGCTGAGCGTACCGCCTGCTGCGGAACATAATTCCTGAGCGGTTAATGGTATTAAAGAGAATAGAAAGAAGAGAACGGCTAAGCCTGATCTTCGGAAAGTAAACAGTGTATTCATAATAATTTTTTTTACCGGCGCTTGCTCAAAATCCCATTTGCCGGCGGTGATAATTAGTTTGAGACAAAATTATCCGCAGGGCTGTGGCTAAATATCACGGAAGTATCACGGGACTTGCACATTTTTGTTTTCAAGGCTTTATATGGCTGATTACTAGTTTGTTATGATTTTTGGCGCGGCCGCAGGTGCCAGGAACGGTTTGGGGGAAGTGTCCGCATGGCTACACTAGGCTTTGGTTTTCAGGTAGGGGTAAATCTCTACGCCGGGTTTGGGCATTTAATTAATTCACGCATTTAGATGGTCCTTTACTGACATTAACCCATCACCCTTAATATGAAACGAACAGCACTAGTCGTAGAAGACGATCACGATATCATCGAATTACTCCGAATCCACCTGGGTGATCTTGGCTGCGAGCTCACTGCTATCTCTGATGGGAATGAAGGATTAGCCGCTGCATTAAGACATACGTATGATTTGATCATATTGGATGTGATGCTGCCAGGAATGGAAGGCACTGAAATTTGTCGACGGATTCGCGGGAAGGAAATTGGGACACCGATATTGATGTTGACTTCAAAATCGGAAGAGTTTGATAAAGTCCTGGGGCTGGAAATGGGGGCAGATGATTACATCACCAAACCTTTCTCTATCCGGGAGTTAATTGCCAGGGTTAAGGCCCTCCTTCGCCGGGCCGAACGCACCCGGGCCTCCGCCCCGGCAGAAGACAAAGCCGCTGTATACGTTTATGGAAATCTGTCCATTGATCTGGACAAACGCCGGGTCACCACCAACGGCACCCGGGTGGATCTCTCCCCAAAAGAATTTGAATTGCTCAGCCTGATGGCTGCCAATCCCGGTAAATGCTACGATCGCTCCAAACTACTGAACCTCATCTGGGGGTATGATTTTGACGGGTATGAGCATACCGTCAATTCCCACATCAACCGACTTCGTACCAAGATTGAGCCAGACGTGCAGAACCCTACCTATATTTTGACTAATTGGGGGGTGGGCTATCGGTTTAATGAAGAGTTGTGATGCTTGCACATTACTGGAGTTTTAAAGCGCGATTTGCCGTAGAATTCCCCCAAATCATTCTACCTTGCCGCCGCTAACCAGGATATTGTTTGAACTTCTACTTCTGATTTTCAAATAAAATCTGAGCCTTAACCACGCCCACCAAATGCACAAACAAACCACGAACCATCTGCTGATGGTACGACCCGAGGATTTTGCCATCGGTAGTCCTACACACCTGGACAATCACTTCCAGTCCATTGCCCCTCCGGAAAAACAGCGCGACATCGCCGCTGCTGCCATCAAGGAATTTGATGCATACGTTGAAACCCTGCGGTCTGCTGGTCTGAAGATCACCGTCATGGAGGACCAAAAAGGTATATCCACTCCCGATTCTGTTTTTCCAAACAACTGGTTCAGTACCCACGAAGATGGGCTATACGTTACTTATCCGATGTATTGGCCACAGCGGCGGGTTGAACGCCGGGACGATGTGCTGGAAATCCTGGATAAGGATCATCTCATCAATCGTACCCTTGCCCTGGAGCATTGGGAAAGTGAGGGGCGTTTCCTCGAAGGAACAGGAAGCCTGGTACTGGACCGACAGAATAGAATTGCCTATGCCTGCTTCTCTGAACGGGCAACTAAGGAAGCCATTGGTGACTGGTGTGATGCCATGGACTATAAACCACTGACTTTTAATGCATTTGATCAACGCGGTGGCGTAATTTACCACACCAACGTTATGCTGGCCATAGGAAACGAGGTAGCCCTCGTTTGCCTGGACGCCGTAACCGACCCCGGAGAGAAAACTAAGTTGACCGAAAGCCTTTTCCTTACCGGAAAACGTATTATTGGCCTTAGTCAGGATCAGGTAGATAATTTTGGGGGTAATGCGCTTGAAGTTCAAACCCCTGATGGTCCGGCCTGGGTAATGTCATCGACTGCTTATAACGCCCTCGACCCGGCACAGCGGGAAGCACTTGGGGCTCCGATCATCCATGCGCCCCTGCCGGTCATTGAGAAATACGGTGGTGGCAGTGCCCGATGTATGATCTCTGAAATATTCCTTCCGAAGAAATAGTTTGTAAGGAACCTTTCCCGACCGTCCGTGCGGGGCGCTCTATCCTCGTCTGCGGCTGCCTGTTGCGGTCCAATGGGGTAGGGCTCCTGAAGACGCTCAGCGTTTTTTGACTAGATTTTAAAAACCTAACGATTGACGGAGTGATGTTTTCTTCATCAGGTTCCATTTTCTCTGCTCAACCATTATCTTGTGGCCATGCCTAATTACGAAAACCTACTCGTCGAAGAAGCGAATAATATTCTTCACGTTACCATTAATCGCCCCAAGGCGCTCAACGCGCTGAACCAGCAAACCATGCGGGAGTTAGCGGCTCTTTTCGGTACCGACTACGCCAACCGCAAAGACCTTACGGGTGTTTTGCTTACGGGGTCAGGAGACCGTTCCTTCGTTGCCGGAGCTGACATCAAAGAATTCCTCGGTGTAGCAGCTTCGGGATCAGGAGAAGATATGGCGCGCAAAGGGCAGGATGTCTTTTTCCTGATCGAGCGTTTTCACCGCCCGGTGATCGCTCTGGTAAATGGATTTGCCCTCGGCGGAGGCTGTGAGCTTGCCATGGCGTGTCATATGCGGATTGCCGTGGAAACGGCCCGATTTGGCCAGCCGGAAGTCAACCTCGGAATTATCCCCGGTTATGGCGGTACGCAGCGCCTTAACCAGTTGATTGGGAAAGGAAAAGCCATTGAACTGACCCTCACCGGTAACATGCTAAATGCGGTGGAGGCCAATCACTTAGGCCTGGTAAACTATTGTTTGCCAGCTGACGAGGCTCGTGCTAAGGCGCTGGAGTTATTGCAGACCATCAGCACTAAAGGTCCCGTCGCCATCGAGGAATCCATCAAAGCCATTAACGCCTACTACGCCTCCAGCGATTTTGAGGCGGAGGCTTCCGCTTTTGGTCGTGCCGCTGGCACGAAAGATTTTGCGGAAGGAGCGGCGGCTTTTGTGGAGAAACGAGCCGCGAATTTTAAGGGGGAGTGAGATAAACCCAAACCGTGAAGGTTTACTTAGCTTCAAAAAAGAATGGCCGGCTTCCAACAGGAAGCCGGCCATTCTTTTGAAATGAGTTATGGAATCATTTACTGCCTACTGAACGTCTTCGAGTTCAACGTAGAAAGCGAGTTCTGAGCCACCTGGTATACTGCCGTCGGGCGTACCATCAGCACCATAAGCGAGTTCGGAAGGAATGAAGAAGGTGGCTTTGTCACCAACCTTAAGCAATTCGATGCCTTCGTCCCATCCCGGAATAACGCGTC
Source organism: Neolewinella persica DSM 23188 (assembly GCF_000373105.1). Lineage (GTDB taxonomy): Bacteria > Bacteroidota > Bacteroidia > Chitinophagales > Saprospiraceae > Neolewinella > Neolewinella persica. The sequence goes on from NZ_KB890438.1 coordinate 55,400, forward strand.
CGATACCAAGCTGGAAGCCGATACCTTCTCCCCGGTTGAAGGACTGATCGAATATAGTTCCGTCGGAAACCAACTGACCGATGTACTGTACGGTTACGCCAAGTCCAGCTTCAGCTTGTTTGCCGTCACCTTGCTCATGAATCATGTACTTAAGACCGGATTCCGTGGTTTTAATCTGATCACTAAGCTTTCCGTCAGCATACGCTTTACGAATTTCTTCGGCGAATTCGACACGTTCCGGCTCCAAAGCTTTGATTACCTCGGCTTTTGCCGCAGCTTCAGCTTGTTTTGCGGTCAGTTCCGCGTTGTAATCTGCCTCACTGACGATCTTGGAAACAACAACGTCGTAAAGAACAACGGAGTCATTCTCCATGCCAGGGGGCTTACTTGGGAATTCAGAAATGTTGACACGGACTACAGCACTGTCTCCAACCCGCATTTGCCGTACGATGTCCTCGACTGGGCCGATTTCATCTTTAGTTGCGGTTAATTCAGCGGCCTGAACAACGGGGAGTTCACCACCGCTTTTCCAGGTACTGAAAAGAATACTGTCTCCTTCAGTCCGCATAGCAGCATTGAAGTGAACGTAATCACCGGGTTGTACCAAATCACCTCCGCCATTAGCGGTAAAGAGCTGGTAGCGGTTCCCGATGTCGGTACGCTGCATTGAACCACCTTCATTGCCACAGGCATAGAAAAGGGTGCTGGCCAGCAGCAGAAAAATTATTGAACGCATAGTTATTGATTGTTAAATTCGTGGTACGCCGCGTTGATCTCAGTGGCGTAGTCTGGTAACAGTTTTTTGAATTTGTTGATAGTAGTGCCGAGTGGCGCGAAGCTGGCACCTCCGGCGGCATTTTTGTGCCCACCTCCACGGAAGTGAGACTTGCAGATCTGCTGCACGTCCATCGACCCTTTGGACCGGATGGACATTTTAACAATGGTTGGTTGCTCGTGGATGAAGGCAGCAATCATCATACCCGGCATGCGGAGAACGTAGTTAACAATGCCCTCGGTATCTCCGCGTTGAATATCAAAGTGTTTGTAATCCTCTTTAGTTAACCAGATAATTCCGGTACGGTACTCGGGGAGGATTTCCATCTGGTTAGCCAGGCAATGTCCCAGCAGGCGGAGCTGCTTTTCGGTCATGCTGTTCCAGATGTTGTCCTGGATTTTGTAATCATCGGTCCCTGCTTCAAGCAATTTCGCAACGGTGCGGAAAAGGGCAGGGGAGGTGCTGTATTTGAAACCTCCGGTGTCGGTCAGGATTCCAGTATACAGGCAATCCGCTACGTCACGAGTTACCCATCCGGCATGGCCGAGGTCATCGATGAATTTATAGACCATCTCACAAGTGGAACTTGAAGTTGGGTCACTGAACATATGATCGGCAATCGGCTCGGGGAAGAGGTGGTGGTCGATCATAATGCGCGGCCGGTTGTCCTTATCCAAACCTGCCGCCATCTTGTCGATGCGGTCGAAAGAGTTTAAATCAAGGATGAAAAACAAATTGGCTTTGTCAATCGCTGAGCGGGCCTCTTCGGTTTCATCATCATAAATAATGATGTCACTGACCTTAGGCAGGAATGCCAGGAAGTCTGGATAATCCGAAGGCAAAACAATTTTTACTTGGTGTCCCTGGCTCTTCAGATAATGCGAAAGACCGAGGCTTGAGCCTACAGCATCTCCATCCGGGTTGCGGTGGCTAAAGATTACAACATCCTTTGGGCTGGATAAGAGGGCTTTTACTTCCTCGATATTTGGTTCCATGGTAGGCGATATGGCTCAAAAAGAGGCGCAAAGATAGTCAAAGAGTCAGATAGTCAGATAGTCAAATAGTATGGCTGTGCTCGCTAGCGCTCGTGCGGCAGCTACTATCTGACTGTTTGACTATCTGACTATTTGACTAATAGACTACCTTTGCGGCCTCAAAACCAAAAAAAACAAATTGCCCCATGGCTACTAACCGCACCTTCACGATGATTAAGCCCGACGCCGTACGCAATGGCCACATCGGCGCTATCCTTAACCAGATCAATGCTGGCGGCTTCCGCATCGTTGCGATGAAGTACACTAAACTCAGCGCTGAAAAGGCGGGTGAGTTTTACGCAGTACACAAACAGCGTCCGTTTTACGGCGAACTCGTTGAGTTCATGAGCAGTGGTCCCATCGTAGCCGCTATCCTGGAAAAGGACAATGCTGTTGCCGATTTCCGTACACTTATCGGTGCTACTAACCCAGCTGAAGCTGCGGAAGGTACCATCCGTAAGAACTTTGCTACCAGCATAGGCGAGAACGCCGTTCATGGTTCCGACAGTGATGAGAACGCTGCCATCGAAGGCGGCTTCCACTTTGCCGGTACCGAGACCTTCGCTTAAAGTCAGTTATCGGGTTGTCCGGTTGTCGGTTGCCTAAGAGATAACTGACAACCGGACAACCGGACAACTTGACAACCCGAAAACTTGATCATTAATTTCTTCTCCCTCCGCATCCTAGTCGTCGGTGACGTCATGATCGACCGTTATTTAGACGGTCGGGTGGAACGGATCAGCCCCGAGGCTCCGGTTCCGGTGATGCGCCTTGGAGAAGAAGAAAACCGGCTGGGTGGAGCCGCGAACGTAGCCCTCAATCTCAAAGCTTTGGGGGCAACACCGCTGCTGGCCGGATTGGTCGGAGCGGACGAAAACGGAAAAGTATTCCGAAGCCTGTTGGCTGACCACGGTATATCGGATGAATTGATCGTTACGGATGAAAGCCGAACGACAACGGTCAAAACCAGATTGGTAGCCAGTGGACAACAATTGCTGCGGGTTGACCGGGAAGACACGCACGATGTGCAGGGCGCGGCCGCAGGTGCATTACAAGAACGAATAGCAGGGATGCTGACCTCAGGGAAAGTCGATCTGCTGCTGTTCCAGGACTATAATAAAGGCGCACTCTCTGCCGAACTCATTGGAAGCATCAGTATTGTTGCTGCAACTTGCCAGGTGCCTACGGCGGTAGACCCCAAAGACAAGAATTTCTGGTCTTTTACCGGATGTTCGCTTTTCAAGCCTAACCTGCGGGAGATCCAGCAGCAGGCAAATTTCCCCATCCGTCCGGTATTGGCGGACCTCGACCGAGCGGCCAGCTTTATTTTTGGCAAGCTACAGTGTGCTGCCGTAATGGTGACACTTAGCGAGCACGGGATTTACGTACACAACGGCAAAACTTCTGCCATTTATCCCACAAATGCCCGCAAGGTCCGCGACGTTAGCGGAGCGGGCGATACCGTCATCAGTGTGGCGGCCTGTGGTCTTGCTTCGGGGCTTTCACTTGCTGAGATCGCCCAGCTGGCCAACCTTGCCGGTGCACAGGTGATTGCTAAGAGTGGGGTGGTGGCGGTTGATCTGGAGGAGTTACTAGCAGAAGAGAAAAAGTAGGGTTGTCGTAAATATGTAGAAGTACGACAATTCCCCGCTCCTACGTTTCTTTCCCTGCACCTGCGACCCCGCCCAAATAGTGAAGGAGAGAATTATTGAATGAAACAGTAGGCCCCGCACCTAACGTTCGCGTCTCTATACTTGCTCACCATAGCGAACAAGCGTAGCGCAGTAGATTTTTCAAGCGATTGCTTTTTTTTCATTCACCATTCTTCCATTCGCTACTCCCCCTGCACCTACGGCCAAAAACCTTACACAAAATCTTCTGGCTTAGGCTTACCCGGTGACGCCTCCGGCGGAGCTTCATCGCTCCGCTTTGTGCCGCACTTGGTGCAGAATTTATCGTTATCCTGTAAAGTATTACCGCAATTACTGCACTGGTTCTCGTTCGGCGTGCTGCCGTCTTCAAAAACGTGAGATACCGCATTGCCGCAGTTGACACAAAAGCTTTCCCGGCCATTCAGCGAAGCACTACAATAGCCGCATTTATAGGGGTTATCCTGATTTACCACGGGCTTTCGCTCCATGATCCGCTGCAAATCACCCGTCTTGATCCAGGCAAAAAACTGCGCCGCCCGAATAACGTAGGGTGGGTGCGTCATGTCCGTAAGCAGCAACCACTTGATGATCTTATTGTAAGTGTCGTAATTGAATTGATCGAAATCATGGGCCTGAGATTTGAAGGCATCTACATCAATCTTATCGTAGTACCTAAGTGGTTGCCCCGCCAGCTTGATGATCGCCGAAGTGGCTGCGTCGGTGTCCTGACAGCAAAGCAGACCGGCACGATCCGAGGAAAACGCGGCCATTCTTTGCCAGTTCGCCACCGCCATCTGTACACCTGCGGCCAGCAACTGACCAACGCCCAACGGAAATATATCGAGTGCCTGCGCGAACATTGGCAATACGATTGCCACCTGATAATACAGGATGTTGTCGCTCTTTACGTAATGCAGTTGGGTGCCGAAAACAAACAGCAACTCCTCCGTAGTCAGCTGGTCTATCATCTGTGAACTGATGATGATCATCGGTTTTTCTACCCCGACGGTTATCGCTTCCTTATCGCCGTAAGTAATGAAAAGCTCAGGAATGTCCTTAACCTCCAGAATCCGACAGGCTTCGAGGAACAACTCATGAACTTCCGGGAAGTTTACGTCTGTTACCTTAAGGCAACTACCCGTGAACATGATCCGGTAATAGGTTTCCACACCTAGTTCAGATATCTTTCGCATCAACGCCGGAAACCCCGGCGTTTTCTTCATCGTAATCAGCGCCTGCCGATCAAAAGGGTGCTGGTATTCGTACGGGGTAAGGCGATCTAGGGTGATGCGATCCATAGTTTTCAGTTTTCAGTACACAGGGTTCAGTATTCAGGGTTCAGTACTTAGGTCTGGGCAACTCTAATAATTAGGAGTCAGGTAAACAGGAAGGTTGAATACCCGCTCCTGAAATCTGACTACTAAATCCTGAGTACTGACCACTGATCCCTGAAACCTGACTGCTTAACCTAAAGCCCGTTGCCGCAACTCTGGCAGAATTTGTTTGACGGAGAATTTTTGGTGCCGCAATTGCCACAGAATACAGTACCCGTATTGGTCGCAGTTGGGCCGTTGCCACCGAGGGAACCTGGTTGTTGCCCAGGTGGAAGTTCATTCGCTTTAGGAATAGCCGCTGCACCAACGATGTAGGCTATAGCAACTGGGATCGTTCCAATGACGGTGAAAATACAGATAAGGATGACCCCGATACGGACGATCCACGGATCAATGTTCATCTGTTTTGCGAGTCCGCCGCAGACACCTGCGATGATACCATTCTGTCGTTCGAGTTTACTCATGGAAGTTTTGGGTTTTTTACAAGATAGAAATTCTAGTTTAAAATCAAGTGGCAACTTGGTTTTGCTCGTCGAAAAGCCGGCAGGTCAACTATTTTTCCACGGCTACAGACAACGGAGCTCAGATCTGGTAACGCTACCAGCGGCTGCAGCGTCTGCACCCTTGTGTTACGAATGTCGAGCTTGCGAAGACCTCTCACTGTCGTCAATGGCCCCAGATCCGCTATCGGTGTTCCGTTCAACAACAGGGTTTGAATGGAGGCCATGTGCCGTAGTGGCTCTATGTCCTGGATCTGCGGATTGTTACTCAGGTCAATAGTTTTCAGGCCAAGAATTCGTTGGAGTTGCTTTTCGCCCACTTTGCCGAAGTGGCCAATTTCATTAATGAGTGCTTTTCGCCAGGCCGGTGGTAAGCCGTCCCACCAGGATTGTAAATCTCCCCCCGGTTCCGGGCGATCAGCTGAATTTCGGGCTGCGGCGGCGCCAGGATATTCCAATGGGGAAATTTTGGTGAAAAAATCGCGGCGTTTTTTCTCTTCCAGGGCCCGTCGTTTGAGGTCCTCCCGCAGGTTATTCATCAGCCGTTCCGTTTCCAGTACGTACTTGCCTTTAGGATAGCGACGGAAGTAGTCCTCGTAAACCTCCATACTGTTGGCCTCCAGGGCTTTTTCCCAGGCGACCTCTTCTTCCACCTCTTCGAGGTAGGCGGAAAATACGGTGTAATCGTCAAGGTTGTTGATGACGCGCAGCAAACCCTGGCTGACCCTGGCTACGGCGAGGTTGTGGTTGTCCCTGGTGATCAGATTGGCCAGGAAATCGCGTTGAGCAGTTGCCAGGTTGCCAGAAAGTACCACGACTTGTCCCTGTAAGTTCTCCACTTCATGTATCCCTTCGGGATGCCTTTTTCGGCAATCCGCCAGCCAGATAATGAGTTTACTGGTGGCGTCCTCCGCCTGTCCGGCGGCGATAAGTTGGAGTAATTCCTGAAGGCAGCTGTTCATTATGGGTGGTGGTTCTGGGGGATAAATATAAGTAGCAAGGTAGATATTCAGGGCGGGGCCGCAGGTGCAAAGTAAGGGTTAAAGGGAGTTAGGAACGAAGACAGCCAGCAAGGCCCTATTCCTTCTTTCGCTTCGATAACCATTTCGCATTCTTTCGTTCCAGGTATCCCTCAGCCCGCCAGGTAAAGAAACTGACCAAACCCCCAACCACTAACCAAATGAGGAAATCTACTACCAGTGCAACGGTACTGTCTCCAAATGCCCAGTCGTGTTCGACCGAGAAAAGCATGATTGTCATGATCAGACTGAAAACAACTGCCTGGATGGCAAGGCGACGGTAGGGGATAGTCATGTTCCGAAGTTTTAGGGGCAATGGTCTGTTCAAATGTAGGACATGTCTGGCAAGCATATAATTTTGTTCTCTCTCACGTTCCCATAGTAACATACTTTCACGTGAAAGAAAAACAGGCTACGGGGCAAATTGTCGGATGGATGTAATTACCTTACTACCCACTACCCACCATTTATGTCCTTTCTTACCGGCCAATGGCGCCGCCTCATCATGGTCAATTACGCTATTGACCCACAAATCCTGCAGCCTTACGTGCCACCAGGTACGGAGCTTGACTTGTGGCAGGGAACCTGCTACGTCAGCCTGGTAGGCTTTTTATTCAAGGATACGAAGCTGTTGGGCATTCCTATTCCCTTCTACCGGAATTTTGAGGAGGTGAACCTGCGCTTCTACGTCCGCTACAACGATCAGGGCGAGTGGAAGCGGGGCGTTACGTTCCTTAGTGAGATTGTCCCGAAGCACATGCTCACATTTGTCGCCAATACAGTGTATAACGAACATTATTCCACCAAGCCGATGCGGCATGATTGGTCTTCCGACGGAGAAGAGATGAGGACAAGATACCAATGGAAACACGCCGGCAGCTGGATGTCAGTTTCGGTAAAGACTGACGTCATCTCCCAGGCCATTACCCCCGGAAGTGAAGCGGAGTTCATTACGGAACATTATTGGGGCTATACGCCTGATGGAAAAGGGCGGAGTTACGAATACGAGGTACGGCACCCGGTCTGGGAAGTTTATCCCATTCAGTCATTTAAGGTGGACGCCGACTTTGGCGCGCTGTATGGGCCTGACTTTGCCTTCCTCAATCAAGCAAGACCAACGTCTGTTTTTCTGGCGGAGGGGTCGGAGATTTCTGTGGAAGGGAAGCGGAGGGTTTGAATATTGGGCGTTTCGTCTTTCAGTATTTTGCGTGATACTTTTATCCCACAAAATAGCCTACTCCATATCTCGACAGGCAGGCGTGACGGGGTTTCGCGCCTTTTTTTGCGAGCGTTTATTATACCAGGCGAGGCTATAAGTCAGGGACCTTCAGTAGCTCAATAGCGTAACGCGGCATATATTAAGCCTACAAACAAACGCCTACTGCTCAAAAGCAAACTCAATCACATTAGCCCCCATCCGCAGCGCCGCCTGCCGGATCTCTGGTGGGTCTTTGTGTACCGACTCGTCCTCCCAGCCATCACCCAGGTCACACTGGAAAGAATAGTAGACGACAAGCCGGTCTTCGTAAAAGATGCCATAGCCGATGGGGGCTTCGCCATCATGCTCGTGGATCTTCGGCAAACCGGTAGGAAACTCAAATGTCTGGTGGTAAATTTTGTGGTTAAACGGCAGTTCCACCAGCGCCAAATCCGGGAATACCTGCTCTAAGGCAAGGCGCACGTACGGGTCCATGCCGTAGTTGTCGTCGATGTGCAAGAAGCCCCCGCCGATGAGGTAATTTCGCAGATTTTCTGCTTCCAGGGCACTGAATACCACGTTGCCGTGGCCAGTCATGTGCACCCAGGGATAATTATATAATTCAGCACTACCTACTTCCACAGTACCGTAATCAAGCGCAAAGTTGGTGCCCAGCTGGTCGTTGCAAAAAGCCGCCAGATTTGGTAAGGCCGTGGGGTTGGAGTACCAGTCTCCGCCACCATTGTATTTGAGCAACCCCAACCGTAACTCAGACGAGGGTGGGGGAGCCGTAGCCAACAGGGTGAACACAGACAGTAGGAGGAGAGAGAATAATCTTGGCATGGTGATAATTATCGGGATGTGTCGGGTTGTCTGGGGTTGTCCGGACTTACCAATTGGCTTGTTCTATGGCGTGGACGGCGGCGATAGCCGCCGTTTCCGTCCGCAGCCGGTTCGGGCCAAGGCTAACGAATTCATAGCCAGAAGTCCGTGCCAAAGCTGCCTCGGTGGGGCTGAAACCACCTTCAGGGCCAATGGCTATGGTAACGTTGCCTCCCCGTTTGTAGTTGTCCCGGAGCAAGCCTGTTTCTTCCGGTTTACCGAGATAGGCCAGATAGCGGACATTGCCGGGAGGTGGTTGATGTAATGCTGTTTCAAAGGGAAGTAACTCCCCCAGTTCCGGAAGCCAGGATCGGAGACTCTGTTTCATGGCGGATTCCAGTACCCGCTCCAGCCGGTCATTACGAAGCCGCTTCCGCTCAGAATGCTCCGTCAGGATTGGCTGAATGAAGTCTACCCCAATTTCCGTCGCCTTTTCCAGGATCCACTCAAACCGATCGATGTTCTTAGTAGGCGCCACCAGCAGGTGCAGGCGATGAACAGCCCGGTCATTATCCTGTCGGATGGGCGTAACATCCAAAAGGCACTCTCTTTTTGAAATACTGGAAACAGTGGCCTTGAACCAACCTCCTTTTCCATTGACGAGGTCGAGTTCATCACCTACTTTTTTACGCAAGACCTGAAAGGCGTGCTTCGCCTCCTCCTCCCGGAGTTGATGGTGACCGGCTTGCAGGTTGGGGTCGTAGAATAGCTGCACTTGGGAAGTTTTAGGAGCTGGCTCCTAGTTTCTAATTGACGGCGACAACGCCGGCAATTTCCGGTAATCTGTTTTTAAGCGTTTCTTCCACACCGGCCTTCATTGTCATAGCGGTCATGGAGCAGCCATTACAGGCACCCAGCCATTTGATCTCGACGATTTTAGCGTCGGAAACATTGAGGACTTCGATGTTCCCCCCGTCGATGGCGAGGTGGGGGCGGACATCATTAAGAGCGATGTCTACTTTAGCAATCCAGTCTTGTCTTTCGTCCGGCGTCATGGGTAAAATTGTTACTCAACAAAGGTAACAAATGAACGGGTGGCAAGTTGTAACCAGCGTCCTGATCCCTGTATGCTGACTCCTGAATACTAATCCCTTCCTTCATTCCACCACAAATCGATAGCCGACCCCACGTAGCGTAATTATCCTGACGCGTGGATCCGCTTCCAGCATGCTCCTGAGTTTGCGGACGTAAACATCGAGGTTTCGTGAGTTGAAGAAACCATCATCGTGCCAAAGGTCGAGCAAAATGCGTTTCCGTTGGATGACGGATTGGCCTTTTAGCTTGACAAACAAACGGAGCAGCTCTGCTTCCCGGTGGCTTAATTGATGGGTAAGCCCTTCGCTACCCGGAGGGCGGAAATGAAGACGAAGGTTTGGGTAGTCAAAGATAAATTGGCCGAATTCATAGGTTTCGGAGGAAGATTTTCCGGGCGCGGTCGCGGGTGCATCGCCTGGCTGATCAGGAGCAGGGGAGGCAGTTCCTCCCTTTCGCATTTGTACCAGGTTTCGCATACGTACCAGCAGTTCTTCCATGCTGAAGGGCTTGCGAACGTAGTCGTTACCACCTGCTTCGAAGCCCGTGAGCACATCCTTGGCTTGCACCCTGGCGGTGAGGTAAAGGATCGGCAGGTTGGGGAATTTTTCCCGTAGCCGCTGCCCGATGGTAAAGCCATCTTCTCCCGGAAGCTGAACATCGAGCACGGCAATGTCATACTTATCAGCACTTTCCAACGCGGGCTTCGCCGCGTGCCCGTTGGTGAACCAGTCAATCTCACACTCCCTGCTTTCCAGGGATTCCTTCACAATGCGGCCGAGGAGGTTCTCGTCTTCAAGATAAAGTACTTTCATAAGGGCAAGGTAGTAAAGGGAGAGGGACAGAGGAGTAAAGGAAAAGGGGGCAACGTAGGCCCGGAGGGCCGTCTTTCGTAGCGAGGGGCTAGCGCAGATCCGTAGGATCAAGCATGGCCCCTCGTATTCGTTGTATTCAACGCCCAGGAATCTTAACCGTAAACCGGGCACCTCCATCGGAAGTATTGTCTACTTCAACGGAACCACCGTGTGCTTTGGCTACCTGGCGAACAAAAGTCAGGCCGAGGCCATGCCCCTTCACCGTATGACCTTCGCCGGGCCGCTGGATGCGGTAAAAACGCTCGAAGATGTGTTCTCGCTCATAGGTGGGTATTCCCGGGCCGTTGTCGGAGATGGTAAGCACGGTTTCGTTCACTTGCCCGGACACCGCCACATCGATCATCGGCGGCTGTCCGCCGTACTTACAAGCATTGTCAAGCAGGTTATACACGAGGTGATGCCAGTAGTGCGGATCAGCCAGGGTATTTGTGTCGCCATGGGTAGACAGGTGCAGGCAATCATCGTCGAGCTGGTACCGCAGGGCAAGGCCCCGCCAGGCTTCCCGAACGGCTTCGCTTAGGTCCGTTCTTTGGAGCTGAAGCCGTTGACTGAGGTCTCCGGCCTGCAGGGAGTCGATGGCCCGGTCGGCCATCTGGTCCAGTCGTTGGAGTTCTGCCTGGCCGATGGCCAGGTACTCCCGCCGTCGCTCCGGGTCTTCATCGGCGCCAAAAATGTTGAGCGCCTCCAACGCGACGCCTACGGTGGCAATCGGAGTTTTTAGCTCGTGGGCAACGTTAGCGACCAACGCGTCTTTCTGCCGCAGTTGTTTCTCTTGTTCGAACAGGCTACGATAGGCAGAGGCAAAGGCAAAACCCGTAGATCCTAATAACAGAAAACCGAAGAAGAATTCGGGGAGCAAACCCAGTATGAGGCTACCTGTATAGTCCGTTACGTCAAAATAGGAAGGCTCCTTACCCAGCCCTTTGTTGATGAGCTTGGTCTTTATGCGCATGGACTGTGGTGAATCTCCCCCGGCAATGTTGGCGTAGGAGACCGCGTTGAGTCCGACGCCATAGCGGCGGCGCAAGGTGTCGATCAGTTCAACGGGGAGCTTGTCCAGCGTAAAGCCATCGTCCTGAAAGTGAAAACTAAGCGACTGGGAATCCGATTGAAAAGGGTTAGCCCGAACGGTGAGGATTTTTGGAAACCGATCTTCCGGGCCACGCACGTCCTCCGTAATAATGGTGGTATGTTCCTTCAGGGCCGAAACGCTGTATTCGATGTAAGCTTCGGTTCGCAGCATTTTTTCCTGGCTGCTGCCACCTTCCCAAACGGGGCCATTGCGCATGAAGAGCGGGACGGCCTTGCGGAAAACATTACTGACGAGCAGGTCATCCAGGTCGCGTTCCACCCGATCCCGAAGCGCTTCCCGGTCATGTTTATAGGATTGCCACCACCACATGCCGAGCAGGCTGGCAATCAGGACCATAATGAGAGAGAAAGTATAGATGAGCTGTTTCACACTACAAAGAAAGGTCCCTAAATCGCTGTGCCCAAATAGATTAACCTTAATTAACCATGTTTGGCCGTGCTTAAGGTGGCGAGGTGGTTACTGGTACTACCTTTGTAGTAGAAGCATGGGTTGACCAGGAAAAAATGGTCTGCTTCTGCTCTTTAATTCAATTTTGCACCTGCGGCCCCGCCTGATGATTCACCAGAAACGCCGAGAGCGAGCATACATCAACTTACTAACCACTCCTCAGCTATGAAAAACGTACTACTTCTCCTCATCTGCTTGTTTTCGGTCTTTGCCCTGACGGCCCAGGTATCCTATGGCACCATCGATTATATTCGAACGGTGGAGCGATCGCTCAAAATTGAAGGCATGGAAGAAAACAAGGAAATCCAGGCGATGATCGCTAAAATGGCTGCCTCCGGAGCCTTTACGGAGAACTTTCAGGCCACTTTTGGCCCGGAAGGATTTACGTTCATTCAACAAGTCAAGGAAGTCTCGGAGATGGAGTCTGAAATTGGGGGCGGTGGTACGATCGTCATTGCCACCGGGGGAGATGATCCTTCTCATTATTCCACCAATACTAAAACCGGACAGGTGCTGAATACCGACTATATCTTCGACAAGAGTTTCCTCATTTCCGGGAAAGTGCCTGAGTTGAAGTGGGAATTAACGGGAGAATCCATACCTCCAAGTGATGCAACCATCGGTCTCGATCTTAAGGTGGCTACCGCAATCACCGATACGGGAGACACGATTACCGCACACTACGCTCCATCCATTCCCGTGCAGGTAGGGCCAGACAACATTTACGGATTGCCCGGTGCAATCATGGTACTACAGATTCCTCAGGAGGACGGCCTGCTAACTTACCGTGCCGTTTCTATGCAGTTAAGTGCAGAACCGCTTGAACTGGTGAAGCCGACAGAAGGTAAGAAAATCAGCCGGGAGAAGTTTCGGGCTGAAAAAGAGAAACGGAAGAAAATGATGACACGGACAGTGATCCGGGGTTAAGCGAATATTTAATTGAGGTTGGGGTAGTTCTGCGGATTAAACTTTTGGCTGGCGGCATCGTCGAATAAAAGTGCCAATCCGTCGAACGGGCAGGAAAAAAAACCGGGATTGTACAACATTTGTCATACTTCTTTGATTCCTAAGGGAAATACAACCTCAACAGAATGAATTCTATTCAACGCTTTACCCTGTTTTTAACCCTGGTCTTAGGACTGGGAACCGTCTCCGCCCAAATCACCAGTGGAACCATTGATTATAACGAGAGTTTCACCTTCGAACTTGGCGACTGGATGCCGCAAGACCGCAAGGAAGAAATGTTGAAGCGGATGGCTGATGGTGACTTCGACCGGACTGGCCGCCTGACGTTTTCTGCTGACGCTTTCAGTTATTCCCAATTACCCCAGGAGGCACGAGGCGGCGGAGGCCGTGGATCGTGGATGATGCGCAACCAGGAAAACCCGGATATCTTCTACACGAGCATTGCTGATTCCATGGTTACTGATCGTCGGCGAGTAATGGACCAGGCCTTCATTATGGAAGACAAATGGGTTTCCCCCAAGTGGAACATCGCCAAAATGAAAGTTGGTATGAAAGAAATTCCATTACCAACCCAATTGGCCACCGCCGTAAGCATTGAAGGAGATACCCTTACTGCCTACTTCACCCCAAGTATCCCACTGGCTATTGGCCCACGCGGATATGGAGGCCTGCCAGGCGCCATCGTCTACCTCAAAGTTTTGAAGGACGGACGAACGACCGAATACAAAATGACCACAATGCAACCCAATGCCCCAGACGCTAATCCGGAGAAACCAGCTGATGAGAAAATCATCACCCGCGAAGAATTTGAGAAGCAACAAAAGCGTGCCACAGAAATGATGGAACGCCGCCGCCGGGGCTGGGAACGCGGAAGGGGGTAGTTTCAAGTTGTCGGGTTGTCGGGTTGTCAGCTTGATACTCCGACGCCCCGACAACCCGATAACCTGACCCTCCACCCGACAACCTGATTCCCGGGCCACCTCGACACTCCGACAACTCGCTAACCCCAACCACATGAAATCTTTATACACCCTTTTGGCCTTTTTGGTCACTACCACCCTGCTCTCCGCCCAGGCGGAAATTGTTGCCATCGTTACGGATACGACGGGCATTACACTTCCTGGAGCCAACGCCGTGTTGCTGCGGGCGCAGGACAGTCTTTTGACGAGCTTCGGTACCACCGATGATAAAGGTGCCTTCCGGATGCAAAATGTTGCCCCCGGAAAATATCTACTTCGTGTAACCTTCCTTGGCTATGAGCGGCCCGATCAAGAATTGGAAGTTACTAAGGATGACACCTACTTCGATTTAGGTAACCTTAAGTTGTACCCCGCCGGGTTTTTCCTGAATGGCGTGGAAGTAACTGCTGATCGTATCCCCATCCGGATGAAAGGCGATACCATGATGTACGACGCTGGCGCTTTTGCCGTTGGCGATAATGCGGTGGTGGAAGATCTGATCCGTCGCTTGCCCGGAATGAGTGTTGATGCCAGTGGGCAGATCACCTGGCGGGGTAAGCCCATCTCCGAGGTAATGATCAACGGTAAGCCATTCTTTGCGGGCAACTCGACCCTGCTGACCCAGAACCTTGATGCTAAAGCCATCAAGAACGTGGAGGTCTATGATCAAAAGTCGGATGCCGAGGAAATTAGTGGCATCGATGATGGAAATGAAAACATGACCGTTAATCTCGAAATGAAGGATGACTTCAAGGCTAAGATTTTTGGTGAAGTCTATGCGGGTTACGGTACGGAGGAACGGTACCAGGCCGGTGGAAAAATATTCCGGATCAGTGACGTGACGCAAATCGGTATTCTGGGGACGGTCAACAACGTAAACAAAGTTGGGTTCTCCGGAGATGAGATTTCGGGGTTCAACGGTAGCTCCGGACGCGGAAGGGGCTTCTCCTTTAGTGGCGAAAACAACGGGCCGCTGCAACAGGACAATGGTAACGCTACTGGTCAAAACAGAAGTATCGCCTCAGGTGTCAACTTTGGTCGGAGTATCGGAAAAGGCGGCCAGTTGACCGCTGATTACGCCCTGTTCGATCGGAACCAGTCCCAGGAATCTACAACACTACAGGCCTTCAACCGCGCCAATGACCAACGGATTATCAATACCCTGGAAAACAATACTGCGAGCAATTATAGTCACCGAATTGGATTCGAATACCGCCAAAGGTTGGACACTACTTCACGCTTACGCATCAACGGTGATGCAAATATTATTGGTGGAAGGAACTCTACGGATGCGGGAACCAGCATAAAAAACGGTGAAGAGCTGATTGACGAGTACGGTGTTAAGGAACTGAATGTAAATGAGCGCCCATCGGCTAACCTGGACCTTAGTTTCAACCGCCGGGTTGGTGGTCGGGAAGGTCGGACACTAAACATTGGTGTTGGTGGCGGCTTCACCGATAACCAAAGCGACCTTGACCTGACTACTGAAGGGCTTAACGAAGCTTCGCTGAACGTGCCTGGCGCACTGGTTAACGGTCAACAGATCCAGGACCGAAGGACGAACACCATCGATTACGGTGCGGACTTCGATTTCACCGAACCCCTCAACGATAAATGGCGTGTGCGGGTTGGTGCAGGTTATAGCCTCGATCAGGACCAGGGCAATTACAACTTCCGCCTCGGCGAAGAAACTGCTGTGAACCTGCTTGACCGGCAGTGGAGTGGGGCAGAAGGCTCTCTCGGTATGATCCATACCTTCGGCAAAGGCGGTAACCTCTCTTTTGGCTCTAATGTGGAAAGAAATACGCTGGAACTGTCAGAAGATGTGGTGCAGAGCTCTAACTATACCTTCATCCTCCCCTATGCACGGCTGAGAGTGCGGTCGAAGAAAGGTTTCTTCAACCTCGGTTATAATAGTAGTGCACGGGCTCCCGCTATTTCGCAGCTCCAGACGATTGCGCAGCCCGGTGCCAGTGGCCGGGTCAGCATTGGTAACCCTGATTTGACACCCTCCGTTAACCACGGCCTGAATTCTTTTATGTATTTTAATGACCAGTTCCGTGCCATTAGCCTCAATGCAAGAGCCACCGTAACCTACACGGACAATGCTTTTGGTAACTCCGTTACCTTTACGGACGGTCAGCAGATCTTCCAGCCCATCAACGTAGGTCACGCCTGGCAGGGCAACCTTGGCGTAGGTGCTACCATCGGCATGAACTTCCTGAATGGTGAAATGCGCTTAAACGCCAGCACTAACGGTAGTCAGGGCATCGGCTTCGTCGATGGTGTAGAACAGTTGAATACCACGACCAACACAAGTGCGGGCGTAAACATCACGACGGAATTCAATGAAGACAGCTACCTGAAGGTTGGCTACGATCTGAACAACTACCAGAACAGCTTTGAGGGGGAAAACGTACGTTCAACCTCCATCAGCCAATTGACACACAACTTCCTAACGCAGTTTGAATTGGAAGTTAGCCCGAAATGGCGTTTCGAAAGCCGTTTCCTCTACAGCATCTTCGCAGCGAGTGATTTTGCTGAGCAGCAGACGATTCCGGACCTTCGCCTGAGCCTGGAAATCCGCCCCTTCCGCAAGAAGCGGCACTTCTTCCGGATCTCTGCTTCGGACATCTTTGACCAGAACACCATCATCAACCGTTCCGTTAGTTCCTTCGTGACGACGGAAACGACCAGTGACGGTTTGGGCCGCTACTTCCTGGGTACTTTCCACTTTAAGATATAGCAGGTTGCAGGTTGCAGGTTGCAGGTTGCAGGGAACGCCCCATCTGGTTGAAATACTGGGTGGGGCGTTTTTCTTTCCAACCGTAGGCCTTCAGGCCGTGAAGGTTTAACGCCTTTAGGCGGATTCCGAGCCTGAAGGCCGGGTTACATGCGGGGGAACTTGATACGATGGCATAGTCTCCCACCCGCCCACTTTGCCCTAGTCCCTTCCCTTGCATCCCGCGTCCGCGCCTGATTAAGCAAAAAGTCAAACAGTCCATTAATCATACTTTAGTACGAACGCAGTAAGCATTCTTGTCCGGTAGCTACTATTTGACTAGCTGACTCCCTGACTACTTGACTATACTTTATTCGTACCTTCGCTCTTACCCAAACCACCCCCGTGTCTCCCCACCAAGTCCTGAAAAAATACTGGAACTACGACGCTTTCCGCCCCGGCCAGGAGGAGATCATCAACGCAGTGATGGAGGGCAAAGACACCCTGGCCTTACTACCGACGGGCGGCGGAAAATCCATCTGTTTCCAGATTCCCGCACTGGCGCTGGAAGGGGTTACGATCGTCGTCTCCCCGCTGATTGCGCTGATGAAAGACCAGGTGCGGCAGCTGAAAGATCGCGGCATCGTAGCCGATGCCCTCTATAGCGGGATGCGCCGTGGAGACATTGATCGCATCCTCGACAACGCCGTGTATGGCAATACCAAGTTGCTGTACATGAGCCCGGAGCGGCTACTGACCGATCTGGCCCGCGTTCGGATTGGAAAGATGAACCTCTCCCTGATTGCCGTAGACGAGGCGCATTGCATCAGCCAATGGGGCTATGATTTTCGTCCGCCCTACCTGCGGATTGCCGAGTTGCGGGAACTGCATCCAGACGTCCCCATCATCGCCGTGACGGCTACGGCAACGCCAGAAGTGGTGGAGGACATACAGGAGAACCTTGACTTTAAAAAAGAGCGCCTAGTCTTCAAGAAAAGTTTTGGCCGGGACAACCTGGCCTACGTTGTCCGCCGACCAGAATCGAAGGAAAAGCACCTACTGGAAATCCTGAAAGGCGTACCCGGCACCAGCATCGTCTACGTCCGTAGTCGGGGGCTGACCAAGCAATTGGCCCTGATGCTGCAACGGAATGGCATCGCTGCGGCCAGCTACCACGCCGGTCTGGAACCGGACGAAAAGGACCGCCGCCAGGATGCCTGGATTAAGGGCACGCTTCGCGTCATCGTGGCCACCAATGCCTTCGGAATGGGCATCGATAAACCGGACGTCCGAACCGTGGTTCACTATGGTCCGCCCGATAGCCCGGAAGCTTACTTCCAGGAAGCGGGCAGGGGAGGGCGCGATGGAGAAATGAGCTACGGCATCATGCTGTACCACCCGACCGACGGTATTCGACTGCGCCAGCACTGGGCCCAGGCTTTTCCCGAGATCAGCGAGGTGAAACGCGCCTACCGGGCCCTGGGTAGTTACCTGCAGTTGGCCGTTGGCGGCGGACAGGGAGAAGCCTACGATTTCGATATCGTAAAGTTCTCCCAGAACTTCGGCTTCGACGTCCGGCAAGCCTACAGCGCCCTGAAGGCTGTAGAACGGTCCGGCTACATCCTGCTGACCGATGCCATCAACCAGCCCGCCCGTCTGCAATTCATTGCCACCAAAGAACAACTCTACGACTACCAACTTAAGCACCGGGCCCAGGATAAACTGATCAAATCCATCCTGCGGACCAGCCACGGTGCTTTCCTCAACCCCGTCCAGATCAAGGAGGGCGCGCTGGCTAATTTTCTTAACCTTGAACTGGCCGACCTGCAGCGGGTCTTTCGCAAAATGGAGGCCGAGGGAATTATTGATTATTTCCCGGAAAAAGACCTGCCTCAGGTGGTTTTTGTGGAAGAACGCATCGACCCCGATGCGCTAAGGATTGACGAGAAACAATATAAATTTCTGAGGGACCGGGCCTTCGAGCGTATTGAAACCATGATCAACTATGCGGAAGGGCAGGGAACCACCTGCCGTTCCCGGACGCTCCTCCTGTATTTTGGGGAGCCGGCGGTGGCCGACTGTGGTATCTGCGACGGTTGCCGCGTTCGCGCAAATTCCGGTAATCCCGTACTTACACCGAAGAAGGTTTATGGAGACATCCTCACGCGACTGGAGGACGACAATCCGCTAACCGTTGAGGAGGCCGCCGGAGAATACGGCGCGGTGCGGCGGAAAGCCACCACCGAAGTTATTCAGCACCTCATCCGGGAAGGATTGATCGTTCAGGAAGACGGAAAACTGCGTAAGCCATGAGGATCGTCTTCACCGTCACCAACGATCTGGCACAGGACCAGCGGATGGATCGTATCTGCCGCTCCCTGACCAGGGCGGGGCATGAGGTCACGCTGGTGGGGCGGGAGCTGCCGACCAGCCAGCCCTTGCCCGAAACCCCTTACCGGCAGTTCCGCATTCGCTGCAAAAACCTTGCGGGTAAACGCTTCTACGCCGAATACAATTACCGTCTCTGGAAGACGATCAGACAATGGGAATATGACGCCATTTGCTCGGTTGACCTGGATACTTTGCTGGCCGGTGTCTCGCTTACCCGTGCAGAACAGCACAAGCTTGTCTTCGATGCCCACGAGTGGTTCAGCGAGACGCCGGAGGTGATCAACCGGCCACTCATCCGGGGCGTATGGCGCGGCCTGGGCAAAGCCCTGGTGCCCAGGACGGATGCCCGCTACACGGTGGCTCCCATGCTGGCCAAACAGCTGGAAGAAGATTACGGCGTCCCCTTTAAGACGGTCCGGAACCTACCTGTCGGTCGGTCGGCTGCCCAGAGGGACGAAGTCCCGATGGAGGGGGCCGTCGGGCCGATTACAACAGGGCGGAAAGTCCTACTCTACCAAGGCATGTTCAACCCCGGGCGGGGTTTGAAAACGGCCATTGAGGCACTGGCTTTATTACCTGATTTCGAACTTTGGTTGGTGGGTGATGGTCCGGAGTTGGGCGCGCTGCGCAGGTGCAGTGAGGAGTTGGGATGCGGTGACCGGGTCTGGTTTGCGGGCTTCCGCCCGCCGGCCGAACTTCCAGCAATTACCGCCAGGGCCTGGTTAGGCCTCAACCTGCTCGACGCCGTCAGCCCCAGCTATTACTTTAGTCTGGCGAATAAAGCGCTCGATTATATTCAGGCCGGGTTGCCCTCGGTGCAGATGAATTTTCCGGAGTACCACGGTATCCACCAGGAGTACCATTGCTTCCTGCTGATCGACCACCTGGCCCCCGTTGACCTCACTGCTGCTATCCGCCAATTGGCCGCAGACCAGGCCCACTTCGCCAGGCTTCAGGCTGGCTGTGCCCGGGCGGGGGAGGAGCTGGTTTGGGAACGGGAGGAGGAGGTGTTGTTGGGGATTTGGGAGCGGGTGCAAAGGGCCACCATCGTCTAACTTAATTTTCGTTCTTTTATCAGCTCTTTCACAGCTTCGTGCCTTTTATTGTTTTCAGGCTTGTGGAATACCCTAAAGGCGAGGTACAGAGGGATTAAAGTCAAGAATCCCCAAGAGTTTGTCGCAACGCTGTAAATTACAATGCCCATCAAAAAACCGATTATTACAGCATGCATTATGGCAGCTGATTTCATTTCCTTTGCTTGGGCTAACAGTTCTTGATCTGTTAACTCGGATAGGTCTTTGTTCGTCATTATAATGAGATTAAGTATTGGGTGAGGAATGCTGACCCTAAGTTAAAGCCAGTGTTACCGATGGGCGTGGGCGATTCCATAGAACGCTTGTCGCAGTGTCGATTTAATGGTAATAATGCTTCTTGATTAGAATTGTTGCCCCTGACAAACGTCAATCGTTGAACCTATCGACGAAGGAGGCGAATGAATGGATGAATTGTACCTGGGCGCTTCCATGAAGGTTGCATGATCACCACCTGAGATGACGACCCAACTCTTGTCGGCTGTTTTTAGTCGGGTGAAAAGCTTCGCTTTTTTTCTGTGGGTCCGATGGGGTCAAACTCTCCCTGCAGAATCAATACTGGTGTGGTAATTGAGGTGGGGTCAATTTTTTTGTACTCGTTCTCATTCTTCCAGTCGGCTCTGACTGGGTCATGTTCCAGGGCCATTTTTACTTAAGTAGTAATCGCCTGTTGACTGATACTGCCAGGTGTTGTGGGGACTTAGCTTACTGAACTCCCCGTCAACACAGGTTCGAATCGCAGATTAAGGCAGATTACGCTGATGAACACAGATGTTACTATTGCTTAATTTGTGATTATCTGTGTAATTTGTTGAAATCTGCGATTCTAAATGTATTGCCTTTCCAACGTTCAATAGAAAGGGCTTTTGCCACTGCTCATACTAGCCTATCTCCCATTCAGTCCCCTACTCCCGAACCCCCTCCAATTCCTCAAAAAAGATATCATCATTAGGCACATCAAACCGCAACCCGGACACCTGCTGCCGGTTATCCTTCAAAAATTGCACGGTGCCGAAATCGAACCAGGCGTGGGGTTCGTGCCACTCCAGTTTCCAGGTGTCGTAGTGCCAGTGGCTGAGGGTGGCGTTAAGGCTGGGGCTTCTGTCAAAGTGCAGTTCCAGCTGGCGCTCTCCCGTGCGGACGACCTCAAATTTGCCGAATAAGGGATCGGCGTAAGTTCCGACCATATCGTCTACACCAACGGTCGGCTTAGTGTCCATAACTCTGCTGGCTTTGGGAGCGGTAAACTTCTCCTGCCAGCTAGCCCTGCCTTTATCTTCCCGGTCCGTAGCGTCGGTCAACCAGTCAATATCATCGATACCTAGCGCAAGGTCCCGAATACGACTACCAAGGGCAGACGAGAGGCCCGTCATGCTGTTGGATAAGACAACGATGCCAAGCTCCAATTCCGGGATCATGATCACCCGGGAGTACATACCGTCGTAGCCGCCGCCGTGGGTCACCACGGCCTTCCCTTCCCGTTCGTAGATGAACCACCCCAATCCGATGGAGGAAAAGGACAGTTTACCACCGGAGAAGTTGTGGACCTTGAACGTCTGGTCCAGCACCTTTTCGGGGAAGATTTCTTTACCAGCAACGGTGCCTTCCTGCAACTGGGCATTTAACCACTTCAGCATATCATCGGTACTGGAGATGATACCACCGGCTGCGCCGGACGCCTCCCAGGGCGCCATTCTCAATGGCTGATTCCCTCTGTGAGTGACGTGTGGAGTAGCGACATTACCCATCTCAGCCAGGGGCTTGACGGAGGTTTGGCTCCGGCTCATGCCCAGCGGACCAAAGAAATTGCTTCGTACGTACTCCGCCCAGCTTTGCCCGGTCACCGATCGGATTACTTCCCCGGCGGTAATGAACATCAGGTTGGTGTATCCGTAACCGGCCCGCCACTCGTAGGCCTGGGGCAGGTGCCTGATTTGTCTGATGATCTCTTCGGCACTCTTTTCACTCTTGTACCAGATGGCGTCGCCGCTAAAGGTGCCCAGCCCAACCCGGTGGCAAAGCAGATCGCGTACCGTTGTGTGGCTGCTGACGTAGGGATCGTAGAGCTGGAAGTAGGGCAGGTAAGTTTGCACGGGTTCATCGAGATCCAGCTTGCCCTCTACGTGGAGTTTAGTTAGAGAGGTGGAAATAAATGCTTTGCTGTTGGAGGCAATGGCAAAGAGGGTAGCGCCGTCTACGGCTTCCTCTTTTCCGTCCGTCCGCGTACCGAAGCCGGCAGATAGGACCACTTTCCCGTCTTTGATGACGCCCACCGCAAAGCCGGGGGTGTCATATGCCGCCAGCGCAGCCATGGCGTCGCGGTTGATTTCTTCGGCGGTTTGGGCGGTTAGGGATAGGGTAGTGCCTAGGCAAAAAACGAGTAGGAGCTGGAGTTTGAATTGCATGTTGTGAAGGTAGGGCAAAAAGCTATTTATCCCGTTACCTTCAGACTGGTAGGCTTTGTTCCCCGGCGCTTGTGCCGGTCTATTTTTACCAGCCGGCACAAGTGCCAGGGGAACAAAGCCCCGCTGTAGACCTACTCCCCAATTGACAAACAAACATAATCCGGAAATATCCCCGAAGAAATAATCTCATTTTCAGCACTTTCCTTCTGCGTGTTGCCCGACAGTACCAGGGCCGTATCAATACCGAAGGAGTTTCCACCGAGGATGTCCGTATGTAGCGTATCACCTACCATGAGTATGTCCGATAGGTTTACGTTGGACATCTCCCGGCTGACACTATCCAGCCCAAGCTGGAACATCTGCATCGCTGGCTTACCGAATTTTACGAACTGTCGGCCCAGCACATATTCCGCCAACCTGGCAACACTCCCGGTGGCGAGAGCAACTTCGTTCGCCGCAACCGGATACAATAAGTCCGTATTGGCCACCACGACTGGTACCCGGCAGTGCCGCAGTAGATTGATGACAATGTTAACGTCCGTATTCATGTCGTAGCCCTCATCATCAAGGAAGGCAATGGCCTTGATGTCTGCAGCATCCGCTATGTTTACCTCAGCTACCGGAACAGCTTCCAGACCCGCCCCAATGATATAGGCGGCGGCGGCGGGTGTACCAAGGTAGGCTACTTTTCCACTACGGATTTTCTGTTCGAGAAACTGGCGGGTAGTGGCACCGGAAGTAATGATCTCTTCTGGTGGAATGCTGTTGAGGCCATAATGCGCCAGTCGTCGCGAAGCGGCTCGTGAAGAACGAGCGGCATTATTCGTCAACACCCTTATGTGCTTTCCGTCCTCCCGCAGGCGGGCTACGCACTCGACTGCGCCGGGGATGAGGCCCCGATGGTTGCGTAATACGCCGTAGCTATCGAAGAAGATGACCTTGTAACGTGCGGCAACTTCGGTGAAACTTTGAATTTCCAAGATAGAGGGAGATTTAGAGGTTGAGAGCTTTGAGGAGGATGTTTTCGTCAAATTTTTCGTCGAGGGTAGGTAGATGTGTCGTGATCACTTCGTCAGCAAGCTTCTTCGCAATCTCTTTCCGGAAGAAATACCTGCCTAAGCGTAAGACGTAATTTAGCAGGAAGAACCGGTAGGACTCTTTGATGAACAGTACCTCAGCCCGGTTGAGGGGAAATACCTCATGATATTCTTGCAGGAAGAGAATAAACCGATCTTCAAGCAGTCGATCCACCTCATAGGTGAAAACCGTTTGGTCACCGACGTCCGATACCACCCGGCTGAGGAAGTAAAAGTCGGTAACCCGGGTTGAGACGCGGAACCAGTCGTAGTCCCACCTACTGGCAAGGCGTCCGTCACTGCCCACACTGAAATTTCCGATATTCCAGTCAATAAAGACGGGGATCTTTTGGAAGCCGTGGACGTTGATTTTGAAGGTGTTTTCGAGGAATAGGCGACAATGCTTTTTGATCAGTTCGAAGTCTTCCGGATAGTCGGTTTCAGCGGCTGCGTACAGGGCGTTTACGTCAGTTGTCATGTCCCGGTCAGACCGGGGTAGGGTATGGCTGATCAGGGCACAGTCTTTGTGGAAAAAGGCCATTTCACGCCCTAGTTGGCTTACCTGATCTTCCGTTAGCCGGCGGGGCGCAGTTTTTTGAATCCGGATGGGACGGTAGAAAACAATCCAGGCGTCCATGGTGTCGTCCACGTGCCGGTGGAAAAAAATGTTGGGCCCTTTCATCAAGGCGCTGCTCAGCAGCCCGGCATAGCGAACGGGGAGGTTGTTCGATAAAACGTTGATGATGGTGTGGTCTTCGGCAAAGTTTTCGAAGGAGCCGAAGACGGTAACCTTGGCAATCAGGATGTTTTCATCCTCCATCTTGAGCTCGTAAACCGAGTTGGTGGATACCGTGGCGCTGATGTCTTTGATGGACCTTATGCTCCGCGTGTGGTCGTAGGCTCGCCAGGCGTAGCGGATAATTTTTTCGTAATTCTGTAACATCGAAGGTGGTGTCTTTGCGCTGGTTTGCCAGGATTGACCTGACAAAGTAGTGGTTAGGTTAATTCAAAATACCGACGGCGTTCCCAGTCGGTGACGGAAGAGAGGAATTGCTGCCATTCCCACTCACGGGTACGGACGAAGTGTTCTACAAATTCGTGGCCGAGGAGATCGCCTGCGCCTTCCCAACCCTTCATTGCACCTGCGGCCGCGCCCAAATCCTGGGGCAAGGGAAGACCGATCGCTTGTTCGTAAGCACTGCCTTGCACCAGCTTTGCCGGCAGCTTCAGCTCGTGCTCGATGCCGTACAAGCCAGCGGCCAGCGCTCCGGCAATGGCAAGGTAAGGATTGATGTCGGCCCCCGCCACCCGCGTTTCAAGTCGGGTACCTTTCTTGCCACCCGGGATGATTCTCAGGGCAACCGTCCGGTTGTCGATGCCAGCATTGGCCCGGGTGGCGGCCCAGGACCCCGCCACGTAACGCTTGTAACTGTTGACGTTTGGCGCAAAAAGCGGCATTAGGTAAGGCAGCAAAGTCTGCTGGCCCGCCACGTAATGCCGCATCGTTTTACTCAACTGGTTTTTACCTTTTGCGTCGTGAAAAGCGTTCTTTTCATCACGCCAAAGTGACTGGTGCAGGTGTCCGCCGCAGCCGGGTAAGTGGACGGATGGCTTGGCCATAAAACTGGCCATGAGCCCGTGCCGGTAGCTGATCGACTTCACACCCTGCTTGAAAAGTACGGCCCGGTCGGCTGCTTCCAGGGCCTCCTGATGGACCAGGGCCGCTTCCATAACTCCAGGCCCGGTCTCCGTATGAAGCCCTTCGATAGCTGTTTTAAAATCGGCAAGCTGGTCAAATAAATCCTGATGAAAATCGGCATATTCACTAGTCCGTAAGCCAGAATAACCAAACATGCCCGGGGTAAGTGGTTCGGGGTTTTGAAAATCTTTGGCGGCCAGGCTATTTGGTGTTTCCCGATAAGTGAACCACTCAAATTCAGGACCGAAACGGGCGGTAAAACCCATATTTTTTGCCTTTTCTATGATCCTGATCAGCAGGGAACGGGGGCAGGCAGCGGCCAGCGGATGCTTAGCATCCCGGAAATCGGCCAGCAACAACGGCAGGTTACTTTCCCAGGGGATGTTTCGCCGGCTCTCCGGAATGATTCGGGCCGTGAGGTCCGCAAAACCACCGTCGGGCTGATGTGGGTAAAGGGCATCCTGGCTGTCCCAGCCGAAAATTACGTTACAGAATCCGAAGCCCTTTTCGAGACTGGACAGGACCTTTTCTGTACTCAGGTATTTGGTGCGCAATACACCATCGATGTCGGTTACCCCAACTTTTATGCGGGTTGCATCCTGATCGCGGAGCCAGTCGATGGTGGGTTGCATTAGCGAGTGAGTAAGTGAATTAGAGAATGATTGAAGAAGAGAACAGCCGAAGGATTCTTTTTCCCTTTTCTAACTTTTAGAGGGGGCGGGGCCGCAGGTGCAAAGTAAGGTATAAAGGAGCAAGGTCAGAAAGGGTAAAGTAAGGTATAAAGGTAAAAGAGTGTAGAGGTCCATCTTTTATCTTTTCCCTTTTCTTCCTTTACCTTGGCTCGTATGGAAAATAGCTACTGCGCCCTGATGCCTGCTTTGCCGGAAGACCACGTACACCGGCGCTACCACGATTTTGAATATGGTTTCCCCATTGCTAATGACAACGAATTGTTCGGGCGGCTGATCCTGGAAATCAATCAGGCCGGTCTCTCCTGGCTGACCATTCTGAACAAGCAAGACAACTTTCGGGAAGCCTATGCTGGTTACGACATCAACACCGTTGCCCACTTCAACGAAACTGATCGCGCACGACTGTTAGCTGATGCGGGGATTATCAGAAATAAGTTGAAGGTCAACGCAGCCATACACAATGCAAATGTCATCCTGCGACTGCAACAGGAGTTCGGCAGCTTCAAAGCCTGGCTAGATCATCACCATCCGCTGACCAGGGAAGCCTGGGTAAAACTTTTCAAAAAGAACTTCAAGTTTACTGGTGGCGAGATAACGAACGAATTTCTGATGAGCGCCGGATATCTGGCGGGGGCGCATGATCCGGAGTGTCCGGTTTATGGGGAGACGGTTGTTGCGGGGCCGGCCTGGAGGAGAGAATGAGAGAATAATAGAATGAGGGGATGAGTGAATGCGCTGCCGAAAATACCATTCGCTGCGCTTGCTCATCTTGGTGGTGAAAGGTGAATACCTTAGCGTTTAAGGCGGCTAAAGGTGAACAAGCGTAGCGCAGTGAACGGCCCCTGCGGTAGCTATTCTCCCATTCAATAATTCTCTCTTTCACTATTCCTAGATATTAACCCCAAACAGATACCCCACCAAAGCCGTCAGCCCCATGGCCATAGTTCCCCAAAAGGTGATCCTGATGATTGGGCGAAAGGCATTGCTGCCACCGGTCGTCGCAGCGGCATAGCCGAGGAGTGCAAGTGCTAGGATGGCCACGAAGTATTGGCCAGGGACCATCCATTCCAAGGGCGAAAAGACGGAAACTAAGACTGGTAAAATACCTCCGGCCAGGAAGGCAGCCGCGGAAGCAATGGCTGCTTGTAGTGGATTGGCTTCGGTCAGGTCACTGATCCCTAATTCGTCGCGGGCGTGAGCGAGCAAAGGGTCGTGTTCGGTTAATTGAATGGCCACTTCCATGGCGGTGTCGGGGCGAAGGCCCCGCCCTTCATAGATTTGAGCCAGCTCCCTGAGTTCTTGTTCTGGCATGGTTTCCAGTTCTTTTCTCTCCCGTTCGAGGTCGCTTTTCTCCAGGTCCGACTGTGAACTCACCGATACATATTCTCCGGCGGCCATGGAGAGCGCACCTGCTACCAGGGCTGCAACCGAGGCCAGAATCACGGGGTCTCTGGTAGTGCTGGCGGCAGCGACCCCCACCGCGACACTGGCGGTGGACAGGATGCCGTCATTGGCACCTAAGACGGCCGCGCGCAGCCAGTTGCTGCGCATTACGTAGTGATCTTCCTGAATAACTTCCTCCATGGTCTCGTTGAATTTGTACGGCACAAATTAGTAAAGCAAAAATTGGTAAAGGGTGACAAGTCGTAACTTTAGCTTCTTTCCTTAACCAGAATCAACTCCCAATGAAACTCGGTGCATTTTCCGTCAGCCTCAGCGTTAAAGACCTGATGGTCTCCAAAGAATTTTACGAAAAACTGGGCTTTACCACTTTTGCTGGCGAAGCCGCTAAGAACTACCTGATCATGAAGAATGGCAATGCACTGGTCGGCTTATTTCAGGGCATGTTTGAAGGCAATATCCTGACATTTAATCCGGGATGGGACGAAAATGCAGCCCTTGTCCCTGGCTTTGACGATGTCCGCGCCATTCAACAGGACCTGAAAGCTAAAGGACTAGAGCTGATGAGCGAGGCTGACGAAACGACTAAAGGTCCGGCCAGCCTCATGGTAACTGACCCGGATGGTAATTTGGTCCTGATTGATCAGCACGTTTAGCCGCGTAATTAAGCCTGCGGATAGTGATTTGGGCGGTAGCACGGCTAAGGAGAAAGTACGCAGGGCAATCGCAAGGTCGACGGAGTAAAGCCTTTGCGGTCATTTACGACCCGATCACTCGGCGGACGAGCCAGCTCGTATTGTCGCGTCTCGGCCGACGAGCGACCTTGCGATTGCCCTGAGAAGGTGCTTTCTGCTGGTATACAAACCGAACTACATTGCTATCTTCGCGCCATGCAGGAAAGACATACCAATAAGCGCCGTTATTTCGACGAGCAGGTCCTGACGACCCGCCGCCATGTACTACCTTATGTACAGGAAGTAATGCCCATTACTCCCAAGACGAGGGTCTTTGAAATTGGGAGTGGAGAGGGGGGCAACCTGGTTCCTTTCCTGGAGTTGGGCTGCCCGTGTGTCGGTGTTGACTTCAACCAGGTGAAAATTGATTTAGGGTTGGGTTACATCAAGGAAATGCTGCCAAAGGCAGACATCAAGATGATCGTCCAGGACATCTATGACAGCAAGGCTGAAGCGCTCGGAACCTTTGACCTCATTATATTACGCGACGTCATTGAGCATATTCACGATCAGGGACGTTTTTTGAAATTTGTCCACAAATTCCTAACGCCTACCGGACGCATCTTTTTTGGTTTTCCTCCCTGGCGGATGCCTTTTGGCGGCCACCAGCAGGTGCTGCGTCACCGTTTGCTGAACAAGCTGCCCTGGTTTCACTTGCTGCCCAATGGTGCTTACGCGGGGTTG
Organism: Neolewinella persica DSM 23188; assembly: GCF_000373105.1. Classification (GTDB taxonomy): domain Bacteria; phylum Bacteroidota; class Bacteroidia; order Chitinophagales; family Saprospiraceae; genus Neolewinella; species Neolewinella persica. The sequence continues at coordinate 84,061 of NZ_KB890438.1, forward strand.
TTACGCGCTGCGGGCGAAGGAGATAAGAAGGTGGAAGATATGTTGGAGATCAAAGAGACCGGCATTAGCGTTGATCGTTTTTCCCGATTAGCTAAAGAAGCAGGCTTTCGTTTTGACCGCAAGGACCTTTGGTTCATCAATCCTAACTATGAAACCAAGTTTGGCCTGACCCCAAGGAAACTTCCCGGTGTAGTCGATAGCGTACCCTGGATTAAGGACTTCTTCTCCACTTGCTGCTATGCCATTATTAGTAAAGACAGAAATTAGGAGCTAAGAACTAAGAGCTAGTTTCCTACCTCCTAGCCTTCTTTTCCCGGATCCGGAACACCATCGAGATCAGTAGTCCACCCATCATTGCGATGGTACCGAACCAGAACAGGTTGATGCCAGGGAATTCTATGGCCTGCAGGGCCAGCCAGTCGGATCGAGCACTGTTGGTGGCTACGGCTACCGGTATTTTCAGCGCACCGCGTCGCGGTGCTTCAGCGACCAATAGGGTTGCTTCGCTAGTTTCGGGGTTGAGGTTAATGAGGTTAGCGAAGATCCCAAGCTCCCGGTGCTCATCACGAATGCGACTGGGTGTTTTGTCGCGGATAATGAAGACAGGTTCCAGGGAGCCGGTGGTGCCGTCGTCGGCACTGATCTGCAACTGAGCGCTTACGGCAATGTCTCCTTCACGAGCGGTGTAGTGACCGACTTTCGGATTTGGCTGGAAATTCCGGAAGGTGACTTCCTTGTCACCAATGGTGAAGGAAGAGCCGGGGGTAACGACAAATTCCTGATACTGCAGATCATCCTCCGCCACCAGTAATTGGTCGAAGACAGATTCATCGATCTTGAGGCGGGTGCTGATCTCGTTTAGCTGAGCAGGGTAGTGGTAGAGTAAACCTTCACGAAGTACGAGGGCAATTTGCTCCCGGAAGGTCGTATCCGCACCGTTGCGGGTAATGGCCACGGTGGCGCTCACGCCAATATCATTGGGCTCCGCTACGTAGTTGGAGTGGTAGGGGGTTCTGGAAAAGGCTTCCAGCGCAATCTGATAGTTACGGACCAGGAAGGTGTCCGGCTCCCGAATCTTCAGGGTGTCTTTGAAGGCTAACTGTTCGCCCTCCAGCAGTGGGATGATCTTGTACTTCAGGCTGTCTTCTTTCGCCTGTTTTTCTTTGATACTCTGCTCTTCGAGCGGGAGGCTCATGATGACGGTGAAGATGTCCTTATTCCAGTAATGCTTAGTGCTGGGGTTCGTAATGGCGATCTTCTCAAAACTTTTATCGTAGAGGAGGTTAGGCTCCAGCTGGAATTCTTCCAGGATGTTGCCGTTTTCATCACGCCGTTTATAATCGACGAAGTAAGTCCGGTTATAGCCATCGATGGAGTCGTTCCGGAGGGTGAGTTCGTAGTTCTCCATGATCATCGGCTCGTCCTTGATCAGGATAACGGTGGTACGCTCCAGCTCTTCGTCCTCGCTCAGCCCCTCCATGAGGAACTGATTCTGACTGATGATACGCTTGTTACCTCCACTCGCGAGGATACCCAGGATCATGAGGCCAAAACCGATATGACTCAGACTACTACCAAAGACTTTGCTGTCTTTGAAGGCAAAACGAATCAGATAATCCGTATTGGTCCACACGGCAAACCAGCCGCTGAACAGCATCATCTTGAACTGCCAGGGCCCGGCGTCGATCCACTGCAACGTTGCCCAACTAAGGACCACTGCACCTGCGACCGCGCCCAGCGTATGCATCAAAAATGACTTCCAGTGCTCGGCGAAATCCTTTTCCCGCCAGCGTAAGAAGTGAGCGACCCCCGAAAGAATGCCGATAAATATCCCGATCCATATCTGGAAACGATTGTGGTGTGCTTCCGGATCCGTGAGCGTAACGCCGTCAAATACCGGATTGAAGTACTCCATTACCTCATTGTACACCGGCAGGCTCGTTGATCCGGTGATCAACACCGCCGACATCAACAGCACCAGACTACCGATGAACATCCAGAACTCCCGGCTGCTCAACGATTCTTCTTTTTCGGGGACGGGAATTCCCCTCCATCGCCAGGCCATCAACGCTACGCTGCCCAGGCCAAAAAAGCCGAGGAAAAACAGTAGTTGTGCTTCCAGTCCCATTTCGGTAAAGGCATGCACTGAGGTATCCCCCAGCACCCCCGATCGGGTGAGGAAGGTGCTGTAAACGATCATCACGAAGGTGAAGAGATAGAATAGGTAGGTCGCCCGAATGCCCTGCCCGGTGGCCCGGCTGATCAGGTTGGTGTGGAGCCCGGCCACTAAAAGTAACCAGGGTACGAGACTGGTGTTTTCCACCGGGTCCCAGGCCCAGTAACCACCAAAATTAAGCGCTTCGTAGGCCCAGGCGGCACCCATCAGGATACCGATACCGAGAATACCTGCGCTGAACAAAGACCAACGCAGGGCGGGCCGCAGCCACTCCTTGTGTTGCCCCGTCCATAGCCCCGCAACCGCGAAGGCGAAGGGAACTACCGTGCTGGCAAAGCCCAGAAACAGGGTAGGAGGGTGGATGGTCATCCAGTAATTCTGCAGTGACGGGTTGAGGCCGTTTCCTTTCAGTAGCGCAACGTAGTCGGCCTGCTGAAAGATTGGTGCATTGATGGTTTCCCGAAGCAACAGCATCGGGCTGGAGCCGAGTTTGATCATCCAGTCGCCAATACCAAAATGGACGCCCAGAATCATGGATACAATGACGATTTGCACCGCGCAAAGCACCGCCATTACTGGCCGTTCCCACTTTCGGGCGGTGACCATCAGCACGTATCCCAGGATGACGTGCCAGAACATCCAGAGCAAAAAACTGCCTTCCTGGCCTTCCCAGAAGGCACTGAAAATATAGCGTTGTTGCAGGTCTGCACTCACGTGCGCGCTCACATACTGGTACTCGTAGTACTGGTTGAGCATGGCGTAGAAGATGCATCCGATCACGGTGAACACCGCTGCGCCGTGCGCCAGAAAGCTCAGCTGGCCGAGTCGCGCCCACTTACCACCGCGCAATTTTTCGTCGCGGTACTGCGTCGCCAAAAAGTAACTCACCATGCTGAGAATCGCCGCAAAAAAGGCGAGAAGCATGGCGAAGTGGCCGATGTGGCGGGGGCCGAGGTGTTCGTTGATGTATTGGATTTCTTCCATTAGTCAAGGAGTCAAGCAGTCAGTTAGTCAAGGAGTCAAGCAGTACAGGTAGTCAAATAGTTAAGCAGTCAGTTAATCAAAGAGTCAAGCAGTACTATTTGACTCCTTGACGCTCTGTACTGTTTGACTATTCCACTAATCCCTTAATCATCGATTCTTCGTCCTTATACTTACTGGGGCACTTCAGCTGAATGTCCTTAGCGATAAATTTTTCGCCTTCCATGCGGCCGGTCAGCACGATGGATTCGGACATTTCGAAATCCTGCGGTTTGCCCTTCAGCAAGATGACTTCACGTTCATTACCTTCCTGGTCTTCCAGGAAGAAACTGAATTTATTGGGGTCCTTTAGCGGCTCGAACACCATGGGCTTGTCCTTGACCAGGCTACCGACGAGCTTAACGGACTCACCGGTTTCAGCGGCCTTGTCGAAGTTAGCGTAGGGGGCTACTTCACCGCCCGCAGTCAGTACCAGTGCGGTAGCGACGATGACCATAATGATGGCGAGTAGATATGTCTTTTTCATAGCGCGAGGTCTTTTTTTTGGCGCGGCCGCAGGTGCAGGGAAATGATTTGAAAGTGCAATACAACCTGCAAACGACCGTACGCCCCGCGAAGGTACGCTCAACTGTCTTGAGCATGGTCAGAATTGGGTAAAGGTTGAGCTTATAAACATCTAGGCTTACGGCAAACAGACTCCTACCCATATGGCGGGAGAGTTTATGGCCTACTAAAAGGACGGTGGTGGTCCGGTAAGCATAGAGGGGAAGAAGAGGTAGGGATTAGAACGGACCGACTGGAGGACTTCCGGTAGGCCGTTAGATTGTAAATGAATTTACCTGTTCAACCAGGTAGTCAAACGGGTGAACGAAATTAGTCGAGCTGCGCAACAAGTCTAAAACGCTGTACTTTTCAAGAAGAAAAATACAGTGATACAGTTTTATTGTTAGTATATTGGTGGGCTTGATCTCAATCAAAGGGCAAAAGCTTTGCTTTTCGACTCTTTTATCTGCTATTGGCCTGATGGAGAAACAAGTGTTTTAAGTTAAACAGATAGTGCTTTAGTAACAAGTTATGATTGAATAGTATTGAATTTTAAAGGGTTTTTAAGACGACTTTCTTTCAGCTATTCCAAGTTTTTTTCACCGTAACTATTTTCTATGTTACTACATAATCTCAAGCCTCAAGTTTCAGCGTTAGGTTTATTGCTGCTTTGTTTAACCATGTCTTCGGTTGGATATGCGCAGTGTAACCTGGCTCCCCCGACTACTCAGCCGGTTGTTCAGTGTGGCCCCGGAAGTACGACACTTCAGGCTATGGGGGGTGGGGGGACAATTGCCTGGTATGATGATTCTGGCAGCCTGGGTCCCATAGAGACAGGTAGTTCCTTCGTTACGCCTTTCCTCAGTGAGAGTGAGACCTATTACGCGGCCGTCACCACCACTTCCTTGTCAACCTGGAACTTTGCCACCGATCTGCAGGGGTGGACGGCTGCTACGCAGTGTGGACTCAATGCTGTTAACTGGGTTTGGGATTCGGACGGAGGTCAGGGAGCTGCCTTTGCGGAAAGTGCCTCTGGAAATTCCAGCTTGTTTCTCAGCTCTCCCGTCATTGACGTAATGGGGGCTAACGCCATCGATTTCAACTTCATTCATCGGTTTAATACTGAAACCTGCTGTGATCATGGCTATGCGGTTTATCGCTTAGATGGTGGTGCCTGGCAACGTTTCGTCCCCACCACGGGCCCTTACAACGTTTTTGATTTCATGTATAACGACCCTTTCCTCGGAGGTTGCGGCAACTCGCCGGATATTGATGTCTTTGCCGGGGATAATGGTGGATACCAAAATAGTGGAGGCCTGTTGGGAGTGTTGGGAGCCAGTACGGTGGAAGTAGGCTTCCTGTTTACGTCGGATGCTTCCTTTATGGATGAAGGTTGGTACATCAATGAGGCTAGCGTGGAAGTAATTTGCGAAAGCCCGCGGGTGCAGGTAGATGTAACGGTGACTCCTTCACAAGAAGCCCCGACAACGGTAGGCGCTTCGACTTGTGGGGGGAGTTCTGCTACAGTCAGTGTGAACTCGAATACGAACAACCCTGCTCCTACTTTCCAGTGGTTTGATGATGTTACCGGAGGTAATTTGTTAAGCTCAGGGTCAACCTTTACTGCTTCGCCAAGCGAAACAACGACCTATTGGGTAGAAGAGCTTGCTGGAGGACCCCAATTAGATCAATCCTGGACTTTTGATACAGACAGTGAGGGATGGACCCTCGCCACCCAGTGTGGGCTGCCCACCAATTGGGAATGGAATGGTGATGCCAATCGTGGCGCCTTGTTGGCCAACAATCCGACTGGGGGCAACTCGAGTATGCTGGCCATTTCTCCGGTGGTGAACGTAAGTAGTTTTGAAGAGGTGTTTTTCTCTTATAACCATCGCTATAATACCGAGACTTGTTGTGATCACGGCTACGTTGTTTATCGTCTCGATGGCGGCCCCTGGCAGGTTTTTCAGGCGGGCGATTACCCCGTCTTTGACTTTATGTACAATGATCCCATCATGGGGGCTTGTGGCAACTCTCCGGACATGGATGTCTACGCGGGTGATTCGGGTGGCTACCTCGCCTCCGGAGGTTTGTTGGATGTGAGTGGCGGCACGAATTTAGAGGTGGCATTTCTCTACACGTCCGATGCTTCCTTTGTCGATGAAGGCTGGTATATCAATTCGGTTAGGTTACTTAGTTCATCCAATTGTCCGAGTGAGCGTGCTGCCGCGACGATCTTTATTTCGGACGCGCCACCAGCGCCAACGGTGGAAAACCAGGACCAATGTCTGGGCCTGACGTCTACCCTGACGGCACAGTCTAATTCGGGATTTTCTACTCCCGCATTCGAATGGTACGATGCTGCGGTTGACGGCAACTTACTGGCCAGCGGACCTAGCTACCAATTTGAACCGCTCGGCCCAACGACGATCTATGTACAGGAACTTGGCCAGGCTACCCAGCATTGGTCCTTTGATGCTGACTTTGAAGGGTGGACGGCAACTACAGAGTGTGGTTTGAGTGACAATTGGGCCCCGAACCCGGACGGAGGGGGTTCCTTGTTTGCTGCAAATCCAGGCGGCGGCAACAGTAGTATGCTTTTGCGTTCACCGCCCGTGATGGTGACCGGTTCGGAAGAAGTGCAATTGACGTATAATCACCGGTTCAATACGGAAACCTGCTGTGACCACGGCTACGTAGTGTACCGCTTAGATGGCGGCCCCTGGGAAGTTTTTCAGGCGGGCGATTACCCTGTCTTTGACTTTATGTACAATGATCCAATTATAGGAGATTGCGGCTTTTCGCCGGACATGGATGTCTATGCGGGTGATTCAGGTGGATATATCAGTTCAGGTGGAGCCATCCCCACCAGTGGTGTTCAATTCCTGGAAGTAGCTTTTCTCTTTACCTCTGATGCCTCCTTTGTCGATGAGGGTTGGTATATCAATGACGTTACGATTGACGGCGTGGCCCAGGTTGATTGTCCGAGCCCTCGGGTACCCCTGTCGATCAACTTTCCTGACTTGACCGCTCCTGTAGTGAATGATGCTGAAATTTGCCCCCCTCAAGCTCCTGTTTTAACGGCAGTGACAACCTCCGGAACGACCAATTCACAATTCGAATGGTATGACGCTCCGGTTGATGGCAACCTTCTCTTTGTGGGAAATCCTTTTACGCCTAATCCGATCCCACTTTCTAACACCTCTTATTATGTAGAAGAAGTAATCACCGGCCAACAGGTCTGGAGTTTTGATGAAGACCTGGAAGGCTGGAGCACTAATGGGGAATGTGGTTTTTTGGATACCTGGCAATGGATTGATGAGGGCGGAGAAGGAGCGCTATTCGCCCGGCAGGCAGGCTCGGGTAATTCCAGTATGATCTTGCAATCACCGGCCGTTGATGTAAGTGAGGATGAAGGGATTGTTCAACTTTCTTACCGCCATCGCTATAATACAGAAGCCTGTTGCGACCACGGCTACGTCGTGTACCGCTTAGACGGCGGCCCCTGGGAAGTATTCCAGGCAGGTGATTACCCTGTTTTCGACTTTATGTATAACGACCCCATCCTCGGGGCTTGTGGTAATTCGCCCGATACGACGGTCTATGCCGGTGATTCGGATGGCTACATCTTGTCTTCGGGTGCTATTGACGTTGGTGGGGCGGCGTCCCTTGAAGTCGGATTTCTCTATACTTCGGATGCCAGTTTTGTCGATGATGCCTGGTACCTCAGTGAAGTAACAATTGATGATATCAAGTCTACTTGCGTTGGACCTCGCTCTGAAGCACAGGTAATCCTTTCGGATGGCCTGCCAGAACCAACTGTGGAAGATATTGCGGCTTGTCCGAATGAAAACTTGGACTTGCTTGCCGTTTCGAATTCCGGCCTGGCTAACCCTTTATTCGAATGGTACGACGCTCCGGTAGCGGGTAACCTTCTGTTCACGGGCAACCCGTACCCGATAATAACCGGAGGGCTAACGACCTACTATGTTGAAGAATTCACCAATGGTGATGGTTTATGGACCTTTGATGACGGCCTCGAAGGGTGGTCGGCTAACGCACAGTGTGATCTTGTGGGGGGTGGAAACTGGGAAGCATTGGATGATGCAGGAACGAGCACCCTCTTTGCTCAGCAGGGTGGTTCTGGCAACAGCAGTATGTTCCTCGAATCTCCCATTTTTGAATTAGACGGGCAATTTAGTATTGACTACTCCTTCCGCCATCGCTTTAATACAGAGACTTGTTGTGATCACGGCTATGTACTGGCCAGCATTGATGGCGGCCCTTGGGTACAAATTACACCAACGACCAATTCCTACAATGAGTTCGATTTCATGTATAATGACCCCTTCCTGGGAGGGTGTGGTAACTCGCCGGACATTAATGTCTATGCCGGTGATTCCGGCGGCTACTTAACTTCTGGTGGAAGCGTTTCTGTAGTAGGTGCTGGTACCTTACAAATCGGTTTCCTGTACACGTCCGATGCTTCTTTTGTGGATGACGGCTGGTATATAGATGAGGTGCTGATTGAAGACATCTACCCGGGCTGTCGTTCTGATCGAGTAGCCTTGAATATTTTAGACCAAGGGGATATTCCGATCTTATTCGATTGTCCAGGAGATGTCCTGACACCAAATGATGTGGGGGTATGCAATGCCTCTGTCGATCTTATCCCGCCAACGGCTACTGACGGTTGTGAGGGCCCACCCCTCGTAGTTAGCGGAACGCGCAGCGACGGGCTGGCCCTAAACCAGCCTTATCTTGTGGGGACTACGACGGTAGAATGGACAGCTACCGACGCAGATGCCAACGCGGCTTCCTGCAGCACAACTGTGGTCGTAGTTGATGCTGAGAACCCAGTGGCAAATTGTATTAATCCAGTAGTTCCGCTTGGCTTAGATGGTACCACTGATTTGACTCCAGGTTTGATCGACAATACCTCTCTGGACAATTGTGGTATCACCAATCGAACACTTGATGTGGTTCAGGTAAATTGTACAGATATCGGTCCTCCAATTCCAATTACCTTGACAATTGTGGATGCAGCAGGTAATGAAAACAGCTGTATCGCTCAGGTGACGGTTGTAGATGATTTGGCGCCTAAAGCTATTTGCCAGGATATTGATTTGCCACTTCTGGCAGATAATACCGCTATGCTCTTGCCACCGCAAGTTGATAATGGGTCAAATGACAACTGTGGGGCTGTTACTCTCAGCGTTAGTCCGGACCAATTTACTTGTGACAACATTGGACCCAACACAGTTACCCTTAATGTGCAAGATGGCAATGGGAATATGGCTTCCTGTCAGGCAACAGTGACCGTGGTGGAAGGCGCGGGTGATTGTAATAAGCCGCCAGTAGCTATATGCCAAAATATTACCCGGGAAGCTGACGGAAATTGCATGGCGATGGTTACTGCTGAGGAGTTGAATAATGGATCCTTTGACCCAGATGGTGACCCCATAACGTTCACCTTGGCACCTCCCGGCCCGTACAACTTAGGAATAACGATAGTTACCCTAAAGGTAACAGACCCTATCGGTGAAGAAGACACCTGTGAGGCAACCGTTACGGTGGAAGATACCACTGATCCCATTGTAATAACTGTGGACCAGATGGGTACACTCTCTGATGACGCTGGTACCTTTATGGTGGACAGTGCGGCTGCAGTAGTTAGCATAGTTGATAATTGTGAAATCGTTTCAGTGGTGTTAAGCCGCTCACTCCTCTTCAGTTGTGAAGACATTGGTGAAAACGAAGTAACAGTCACAGCGATCGATAATAGTGGAAATGTGGGCACCTCGACCTTCATCGTTACGGTAACCTTCAACCAGCCCCAACTGGCTTGTATTGGTGAAATCAACGTTACCTTAAATGAAGCCTGTGGCTTTGAGCTGATTCCGGCGCAATTACTCACTGGCAATACGGTATGCCTCGATGCTTTCGATTTTGAAATCATAGTCCAAGACAGTAACCCAGGCAACGGCCCCATCATCGATGGTTGTGGCAGTTTCAACTACATGATCCGCTCGGTGGGTACCGGCCTGTTTGATCTCGACTTCGAGACGTGCTGGGGCATCGTCAACGCCGAAGACAAGACGTCTCCGGTGGCTGAAGTAACACCAGACGATGTAACGCTGCTGTGCGTNGACTTCGAGTCTGACGCCAACAACGTATCGACCCTGCCCAACAGCATCAGCCGCTGTTACCGCGTGGACGCCCAAACGGGTGCGACCATCGTTAACACCATGGCGCCGGCGCTGCGCGCNCGCCTGCTGGCCGGTGGCCTGACGCCACTGGTGCCGATCTTCACCGACGGCTGTGCCCAGCAACTGGAAGTATGTGTCTCTGACGCCATCGCCTTTGGCGAAGAC
>NZ_KB890439.1 GCF_000373105.1 Neolewinella persica DSM 23188
AGCGTACATCTTTTTGAGACGTGCGTTTTCCTGCTGAAGCTTTTTAAGCTCGCGTTGAGTATCGTCTTCGTCAGTAGCTTTCTCCTTTTTCCAATTGTAAAGCGTAGCTGTACTGATCTGATACTCTCGACACAGGTCGTCGATTTTTGCCCCGGCATCCCATTTGGCCAGGACCTCAAGTTTCTGAGACTTTGTGAATTTACTTTTCCGCATGTTGGCGCGATTTAGAGGGTGAGTAAGATAAGGTTATCTTTCTACTAAATCGTGGTGGCGTCTAATGGGAAGCGTACACCACCGTGATTGTCATTTATGTCCTCCAGGAGTTGCTCCATTATTAGGTATAATTCCGGAGGGGCAGTGGTTGCAGTAACTTTATGTCGTGCATTTGTATAAACGGTGTCCCAGTCGATGTCGTTGAGCTTGAAATAAGCGTAGTGTTCCTTGATGGTGGCCGCCAGCACTTCGAAATTGAAGACTGGGTCTTCCTGTCTGGCCTTCGATAGAGGCTGTTGGCAAAGCTCCGGGATTTGGTTAATTCTCGTGTATTGGTACTTGCTGTAGCCACTCAGCAGAGTGAGCGTATCCCCCTTCAGTCTGTAATTGCCCTGGTAATCTGCAACGCTCCCTTCTTTAATTGGAATGCAGGAAACTTTGGTAATGTCGTACAGCTGAAAACTGTCGGCCGTGATGTGGATGATTCTTCCGTAGCCGAGTGACTCCCAGGAACCTTCAATGGATTTAGCCGGAGCTGATGACTGATGGCAAGAGTAGCAGAGTAAAAGAAGTACCGGGAGTAATCTTATGTCCAAAATCGTAGCTGTTTTGATGCACCGGTGGTTAACAGGTACGGGTGTTTACGAGTAACACGATTTCGGTGATGCAAAGGTTACAGCCTATGGACGGTAACTGGGTGTGCTAAGAAAGATTTGCACTATCGAAGAATTGATCGTCAAATTGGCACAACATATGGTGGGTGATCGATCCGATAATTTCAAGCCCATTATAGATGAGGGCTGGGTCTTCAACCAATGACCCATTCCAATCCTCAAAGTGTTTTGACAACATCAAATCACTTATTTTTTCTGATTTTGGGATCGAAATTCTTCTCTTATGATCGAAATAAAATCGTTCTTCTTTGCTCGGAGTAATTAGCCTGCCGTTAAATTCTTCTAGAAAGATGTTCAGTTCTTTCCCAGGATAGGAGTATAAAACGTTGAATTCTATCTCCTCTGCAAGGTGGAGCCCTTTTTTCAAGAGGCTGCACCATCGTTGATCTTGTTCTTTTAGTTCGATTAGTTGGTGACTCATTCAATTTTTTACTAGCCCAAGGTACTAGTTTGATGTGTTTTGTGGTATCCCTCCGCCTAGGGTTTTCCCAACTGCGACAACTCCCCCCCCTCTGTTCGACCCAACTTTAGCCAGCTCTTTCTTCCCTTGCTCCATTTATCCCTTTCTCTGCACCCGCGGCCCCGCCCCAAAAAGCAGCTGAGAAGGAAAGAATAGCTTCCGCCATTAGGTCATTCCCGCCTTCCTTGTATTTAGGTGGGTGAGTAAGCGCAGTGTCACGAACGGCATATGTGTAAGCTTTTCATTTATTCAGTTATTCTCTCATTCAATTATTCCCTACCTTTGCGGCTCCAAAAAAACGAAAAATATGTCCGCAACCGCAACCGCGACCAACTACAAAGTCAAAGACATCAAACTGGCCGCATGGGGCCGGAAGGAAATTCGCCTCGCCGAAGCTGAAATGCCCGGTCTGATGGCACTCCGCGAGGAGTTCGGGGCCTCCAAGCCACTGAAGGGCGCCCGCATCGCCGGCTGTCTTCACATGACCATCCAAACGGCCGTCCTCATCGAAACTCTCGTTGAGCTTGGTGCCGACGTTACCTGGTCCAGCTGTAATATCTTCTCTACCCAGGACCACGCCGCCGCCGCTATCGCCGCCGCCGGTGTGCCCGTTTTCGCCTGGAAAGGTATGAACGAAGAGGAGTTCAACTGGTGTATCGAGCAAACGCTCCACGCCTTCCCCGGTGGTGAGCCCCTGAACATGATCCTCGACGACGGTGGTGACCTCACCAACATGGTCTTCGACGATTTCCCGCACCTGGCGAAAGGCATCAAAGGCCTCTCTGAAGAGACTACTACCGGTGTACACCGCCTCTACGACCGGATGAAGAAAGGCACCCTGGTGATGCCCGCCATCAACGTGAACGACTCCGTTACCAAGTCGAAGTTCGACAACAAGTACGGCTGTCAGGAATCTGCGGTTGACGCTATCCGCCGCGCTACCGACGTAATGATGGCCGGTAAAGTTGCCATCGTCGCCGGCTACGGTGATGTGGGTAAAGGAACCGCTGCTTCCCTGCGTGGTGCCGGTGCCCGCGTGATCGTCACTGAGGCCGACCCCATCTGTGCCCTCCAGGCCGCTATGGACGGATTTGAGGTGAAGAAAATGATGACCGCCATCCACCGTGCCGATATCATCGTTACGGCAACCGGTAACTTCAACATTCTCACCGAGCAGCACTTCAAGGCGATGAACGATAAAGTCATCGTTTGTAACATTGGCCACTTCGACAATGAGATCGACATGGCGTGGCTCAACAAGAACTACGGTAACACGAAGGACCAGATCAAGCCGCAGGTTGACCTCTATAACGTTGACGGTAACGACATCATCATCTTGGCCGAAGGCCGCCTGGTGAACCTCGGTTGTGGTACCGGTCACCCCTCTTTTGTAATGTCCAACTCCTTCACCAACCAGGTGCTCGCGCAACTGGAACTGTGGGAAAACAGCGACAACTACGAAAATAAGGTTTACATGCTGCCTAAGCACCTGGACGAGAAAGTTGCCCGCCTGCACCTCTCCAAGATTGGTGTTGAACTCGAAGAACTGAGCCACGACCAGGCTGAGTACATCGACGTGCCGGTTAATGGCCCGTACAAGCCGGAGCACTACCGGTACTAGGCTTTTGGTATTATTGGTCTATTGGTCAGTTGGGCTGTTAGACCGAAAAATAGAAAGCGCCGATCCTCGTTTTGAGGGTCGGCGCTTTGTTTTTGATGATAACTTGGTTGAGGGTATCCTCACCCGAAATGCTTGGGATTTAAGTTCTTCGGCGGAGACACCCTCAAGCATTTACTCAATGTGCCCCCTGTTTCAACAAGTAAGCGACAATCTCATTATTTCCATTACGCATAGCAGCGTTCAATGGAGACCCTTGACCATTGTTGCGAATATTGACATCTGCCCCTTTAGCAACAAGTAATTTTACGACGTCCATCTGTCCATTGCGTGCGGCGGCATTCAGTGCAGAGCCCTGTCCATTTGTCTGAGCATCGACGTCGGCACCGGCATCGATTAGCAGTTGAACGATTTCCTTGTTTCCATTTCGGGCAGCGGCGTTGAGGGGGGATCCCTGACCATTATTATGCACGTTCAGGTCGGCACCTTTTTCGATTAAATATTTGACGACCGCTGCTTGCCCGTTGCGGGAAGCCGCATTGAGTGCAGACCCCTGACCGTTGGTTTGTACGTTCAGGTCCGCACCGGATGCGATCAGCAATTTTACGGTAGCCAGGTTTCCGTTTCTGGCAGCTGCGTTAAGGGCTGATCCCTGTCCGTTATTCTGGATGTCGAGATTGGCACCCCGGTCGGCAAGCAACTTGATTACCTCATTATGACCATTGCGGGCAGCGGCGTTGATGGCGGAGCCTTGTCCGTTGGTCTGGCTGTTGATGTCCGCACCTTTGTCTAGCAGCAAGGCTACGGTCTTGACGTGCCCGTTACGAGCTGCGGCATTAAGGGCTGATCCCTGGCCATTAGTTTGAGCGTTGATTTCCGATCCTGAGGCAAGGAGCACCTTCACCAATTCGTTGTGTCCCCCTCTGGCGGCAGCGTTCAACGCGGTGCCGTAACCATTGGAATTAGTAAGCACATCGGCTCCTTTTTTAAGCAGAAAGTTGACCATGTCCAGGTGGCCTTCTTCGGCCGCAGCATTTAAGGGTGGGGCATCCTGACTGGCATAATTGTCAATGCTTGCACCTGCATCGATGAGTTGGTTTATGATGTCTAGATTGCCAGTACGCGCTGCAGATACGATTGGCGTTCGGTCATGCGCTCGCCGCCAGGTAACTTCGCCATTGTCCTTGTTGATGGTTTCGTAGTCGGGGGTTGTGGTGACACAGTTGGCATCAACCGTTTTTAGCAGCGTTGAAATGTCTGCCATGTTTTCTTCCCGGATAGCTTTGTTTAATGCGGTACAGTCACTTTCTACTGTTGCTTCAGCCTCCAGTAGGGTAAGTGGTAGGGTAGCGGCATTTCCGAAAGCAGATGCAGGCCAAAAGAGATTTAGCAGACATAGCAGGGAGAAAGCTTTACTGGTGGTAGAGAGCATTGAAGCTGGAGGAGAGAAAGTTGTCATTGTAGTGGGCGTTTGGAGGAAAGAAGATGGTTTCTGATTAATTGTTATTAGGGGTACTTCCTTTTTTTAGAATGGTTACAGATGGGCCATGGGTTCTCTTTTATATCCACCGGGCGGTTAATCCTGGGACAGGTACTCAAATAAGTAGTGCAGGTTTTGAACCAACTCTTCTGAATGGTATATACTTTATTCGACAGCCTGTTACTCTCTGGCCGAAGGCAATAGAGTAAGGAACTAAAATTCAGAGAAGGGTGAAATACCCCACTCTCACCTGTCGTTTTCTCCACAAATACCTTATTCCCATGCGTACACTACTTACCCTTGTCGCCTTGTGTTGCGGCCTTTCTGTATCCGCCCAATTCGGCGTAATCGCTAACGCCAATTTTCACGAAACAAGATCCACCTTTCTTGATGGTTTGGAGGGCGCTGACCCACTGGAGCTGGAGAACGGCTGGGAAGTGGGCGTTAACTATTGGTTTCGTTTACCCCAAAAACGGGTAGAGTTTATGCCGACGGTTTACTACGGAACTACAAAATTTACGGGTAATCAGGACCAGGGTTTCTCAGAAGCAGGCTTCCAGTTCAAAGTGAACGTTTACCCTTTCGACTTTGGCGGCGATTGTGATTGCCCAACTTTCGGTAAGCAAGGCCCTCAGTTACAAAAAGGCTTTTTCGTCCAATTATCCCCAGGCTATGCCTTGTATATGCCAGAGGATAGTTTTGTGGAATATGAAAACAAGTCTGGCTTTACCATGGGCGGTGCCGTTGGTTTGGACATTGGCCTGAGTAACCTGGTAACGGTTACTCCTATGGTGGGCATTCGTTATGGCCTGAGCCCGTACGCTGATGTATTTTATACGGATGTCAATGGCCAGCCGCTTGGTATTGATGATCCATCACTGACGACCTTTCAGGCCGGTTTGCAAGTAAGCTTCCGGCTGGATCACCGCAAGTATTAACACGCTTTGCCGTCGTAATTTCCCGGCAACAGTGATTTGGATGCTCATCTCCTGATTGTACCTTAGTGGTGTTATAAGCATTAACTCATGTCGCAGTTGCTCTTTATTGTGGTTCTTATTGTACTGGTGGTGGTTCTACCCACCCCTTCCAGGAAAGCCGCATAGCTTAACGCAACCGACAAAAGCCGCTTTCCTCTACAGGGAAGCGGCTTTTTCTTTACCCCACCTTTTGGAAATTATGTCTCACAACCTAAACAAGTACAGCAAAAACGTTACCAGTAATCCGGAGCAACCAGCTGCCAGGGCCATGCTTTATGCCACTGGGATGGATGATGACGATATGGAGAAAGCGCAGATTGGCGTGGTTTCCACCGGCTGGGAAGGTAACCCTTGTAATATGCACCTGAACGGACTGGCCGAGGATGTGAAGCAGAGCATCAATGAGCAGCCGGACCTGATTGGTCTGATGTACCATACCATTGGGGTTAGTGACGGCATCAGCATGGGAACCGACGGCATGCGTTACAGCCTGCCCAGCCGCGACGTGATTGCCGATAGCGTAGAGACCGTAGCTGGTGCGCAATGGTACGATGGCCTGGTAACTGTAGTAGGCTGTGATAAGAATATGCCCGGCGCCATGATCGGCATTTCCCGGTTAAACCGGCCCGCCATCCTTATGTACGGCGGCACCATTAGCCCGGGGTGCTACGAAGACGAAAAACTGGACATTGTATCCGCCTTCGAAGTGCTGGGTAAATACCGGACTAACGAAGTTGACGAAAAGAAATATAAGGGCGTCATCCGTCATGCCTGCCCGGGCTCCGGGGCGTGTGGCGGGATGTACACAGCGAATACTATGGCTACGGCCATCGAGGCGATGGGTATGTCATTGCCTTACAACAGTTCTATCCCAGCCAACCATCCGGACAAAAACGCAGATTGCCGCCGGACCGGTGAATTCATGCGAAACCTGCTGGAGAAGGACATTAAGCCAAGCGACATCCTGACCCGGAAGTCCTTCGAAAATGCCATGGTAACGATCATCGCCCTTGGTGGCAGCACCAACGCAGTGCTGCACCTGCTGGCAATGGCCCATGCGGGAAATGTTGATATCACGATCGATGATTTTCAGAAAGTAAGCGACCGGGTGCCGTTCATTGCTGACCTCAAACCTAGTGGTAAGTACGTCATGGAAGACCTTTACCTGGTGGGCGGCGTGCCTGCGGTGATGAAGGAATTGCTCAAACACGGTTTGCTGCACGGTGATTGCCTTACCGTTACGGGTAAAACCCTGGCGGAAAACCTGGCGGAAGCCGAACCCCTGAAGGAGGGACAGGACATCATTAAGCCTTTCGATCAGCCGATTAAGGAAACAGGACACCTGCGCATTCTTTACGGAAATCTGGCCACCGAAGGCTCGGTAGCAAAGATCACGGGCAAGGAAGGATTGCACTTTATGGGCCCCGCTCGTGTTTTTAACTCGGAACTGGAGGCCAATACCGCCATCGGTAAGCGCGAAATCGTAGAAGGTGACGTAGTGGTT
The DNA here is from genome assembly GCF_000373105.1 of Neolewinella persica DSM 23188. Classification (GTDB taxonomy): domain Bacteria; phylum Bacteroidota; class Bacteroidia; order Chitinophagales; family Saprospiraceae; genus Neolewinella; species Neolewinella persica. The sequence continues at coordinate 6,927 of NZ_KB890439.1, forward strand.
ATCCGCTATTCCGGCCCGCAGGGCGGGCCCGGTATGCCGGAAATGCTGAAGCCAACGAGTGAAATTATGGGCCAGGGCCTCGGCAAAAAAGTAGCGCTCATCACCGATGGTCGTTTCAGCGGCGGCACCCACGGGTTCGTGGTGGGCCACATCAGTCCCGAAGCCATGGTTGGTGGGCTGATCGGCCTGTTGGAAGATGGAGACATCATCCGGATCGATGCGGAGCAAAACATATTAGAGGCGGAGCTCGATGAGGCCACGATCGCCGAACGGCGGGCAAAATGGACGGCACCCGAGCCACGGGCAAAATTCGGCGTCCTTAAGAAATACGCTAAGTCAGTTAGTAGCGCCTCCCTGGGGTGCGTTACCGACTTATAATTTATTGCGGCGCGAACGCAGGTGCATTATTAAGAATTTAAAGCAAGGTTTATGAGTACTACGGCAACCCTTACTTCTTCGAACGGCCAGGCGCCTACCACCACCCGGATGAACGGCGCTGCTGCCGTGTTGCAATGCCTGGTCAACGAAGGCGTCAACACCATCTTCGGCTACCCAGGCGGCGCCATTATGCCTATTTACGATGCGCTGATCGACTATGAAGACCGACTGCAGCACATCCTGCCCCGTCACGAACAGGGAGCAATCCATGCCGCCGAAGGCTACGCCCGGATCAAGCGCGAAACCGGCGTTTGTATGGCCACTTCGGGCCCCGGCGCCACCAACCTGATCACCGGCCTGTGCGACGCACAGCTGGATTCTCTTCCTTTGGTGGCCATTACCGGTCAGGTTCCCGGCTTTCTGCTGGGAAGCGATGCCTTTCAGGAGGTAGACGTCATCAACAGTACCATCCCCGTGACAAAGTGGAACTACCAAATTACCGATCCTAAAGACATCGGTTGGGTAATGCGGAAGGCTTTCTATGTGGCAAATACCGGACGGCCTGGCCCAGTGCTAATCGACATCACCAAGGACGCACAACTGGCGATGGTGGATTTTCATTATCCGGAACAGTTGCCCATCCGGAGCTACGTCCCGTACAATAAGCCTAAAACCAGCCAGCTGGAAGCTGCTGCAGCGCTGATTAATGGCGCGAAACAACCCATGATCCTGGCCGGACACGGCATCCATATTGCCCACGGCCAGAAAGCGTTCCTTGAATTCGTGAATAAGACCGGAATTCCGGTCGGTGTTACCTGCCATGGCCTGTCAACCATCCCTAATTCGCATCCGCTGTTTACGGGAATGCTGGGGATGCACGGCAATTATGGCCCCAACTTCCTCCAAAATGAGTCCGATGTAATTATTGCCATCGGTATGCGCTTCGATGACCGTGTGACGGGTAAGCTGTCGGAATACCTGCCAAACAGCAGAGTGATTCACATCGAGGTGGATCCGGCAGAGATCAACAAGAACGTGAAGACCGAGGCTCCAGTGCTTGGTGATGCTAAAGAGGTCTTGGAAAAATTACTTCCACTGGTGGATCAAAAAACTTACCCTGCCTGGGTTGCCCGCTTCAATGAATGTGAACGCATTGAGCATGAACGGGTGATTCACGAAGCGATCAGGCCAACCGAAGACGGACAAATCCGGATGGGGCAGGCGATTCGCGAAGTCAGTAACCAAACCGAAGGTAAAGCCATTGTTTGTACTGATGTAGGCCAGCACCAGATGATGGCCGCACGGTATTACCAGTACGAGGGCCACGACCAGTGGGTCAGTTCCGGCGGAGCCGGAACAATGGGCTACGGATTGCCCGCCGCCTTTGGTGCAAAGTACGCCGATCCCAGTCGCCAGACGGTTGCCTTTATCGGTGACGGCGGATTCCAAATGACCCTGCAGGAACTAGGCCTCTGTGCACAGTGGAACGTGGGGGTCAAAATCGTACTGTTAGACAACAACTTCCTCGGCATGGTTCGCCAATGGCAGGAGCTGTTTCACAATGAAAGGTACAGTTCGGTAGAACTGGTGAACCCCGATTTTGTCACCATTGCAAAAGGTTTCGGCGTCCCCGGCAAAACCATTCGGGACCCTAAAGACGTCAAATCTGCCATTGCGGAGATGCTGGGGCATGATGGCCCCTACCTGCTGCACGTTCACACGGTGAAACTGGATAATGTATTTCCGATGGTACCCAGCGGTAAGTCTGTTGCAGAGGTGATTCTGGGGCCGGAAGACCTCTAAGCATGCTACCGAATGATCGGCCAATTGTACAACTTTCTCCTTTTGCGTGCGCTGCGCGCACTGCATTCAGCGCGTGCTTTTTTAACCCTTCCCTGCACCTGCGCTCGCGCCAAAAAAAGATATAATGAGTACCGAAATAACTAATTACACCATTACTGTTTTTACAGAAGATCAGGCCGGATTGCTTTCCCGGGTGGTGGGCATTTTTAATCGCCGTAATCTCAGCATCGCCAGTCTGACCACCAGCCAGAGCAGTGATCCGACGATTCACCGGTTTACCATTGTGGTGAAGGTGACGGAGGAGATGGTGATTAAATTAGTGGCTCAACTCGACAAGCAGGTTGACGTACTAAAAGCTTTTTATTACGAGGATTCAGAAATCGTCCACCAGGAAATAGCCCTGTATAAAGTCCCCGTCGATGTTTTTAGTAATGGCAGTGAGGTCGAACAGCTGATCCGAAAGCACAACGCCCGGGTATTGCTCATCGAGCCAGAATACGTAGTGATCGAGAAAACCGGTCACGAGCAGGAAACGAATGCTTTGCTGGATGACCTGCGGCAATTTGGCATCTATGAATTCGTGCGTTCGGGCCGTGTAGCGATTGTGAAACCGATGGAACGGCTGAACAACTACCTGGCTACGATGGGTAAGGGGATTAGTTCTTCGTAAAGAAGTTCATAGGTGCTTCCACTGCAATCTGCTCGCTTCGCTCGTTATGCGCTGCAGGTTTAATTTATCTGAGGTGCAAAAGTAGACCTTAAAAGTAACCCGAGGGTCTTTTTTGGCAGCAGCTATGGGCGGTTCGACCCTTGAATTATGGACTATAAACAACGATCTGCGTATGTTTGCTCATAGAATCAACCTGATCACCTATGAAAAGCATTACCACCCTTCTAATCGCACTTTTCCTGATTTCGTCGGTGATGAGCTGCGGGAAAAAGGTGCAAACACTGGTCGATTCTGGTGATTACGACCAAACGATCGAACTGTCCATGCGTAAGCTGGTCGGGGACAAGAATAAAAGCCCGAAATACGTGAAGGCGCTGGAAACCGCCTTTAAGCGTGCCAATGCTGAAGACATCGATCGAGCCAACCGAATGAAGGGAAGTGCTACCGCCGACTGGGTCCGGATACACAGTATTTACCGGAAAATAAACGATCGCCAGCTTAATATAAAGCCACTGATTCCTCTCGTAGACAAAAACGGGTATGAGGCTGACCTGCGATTTGTCCGGGTAGGGCCCATGTTAAACGAAGCGGGAAACCAGGCAGCTGTTCAGCTCTATACCGAAGGGGAGCGCCTGCTGGCGCTCGGCAGGCAGGGGGATAAGGCTGCTGCCCGGCAGGCTTACGAGTCTTTTGAAAGCATTGCCTATTACCAGCGGGATTACCGCAATGCAAACAGCCTGATGCGGGAGGCAGAAGAACTTGGTCGGTTGTACATTACCGTCGAAATGATGAATGCAACGGGCGGCTACCTCCCGGCGGGATTTGAACAGGAATTACTCCGCATCAATGCCAGCGAAATGCAGGACCGGTGGCGAATTTTCGAAGCGGCCAAAAAGCCGGGCCGTCAGTACGATTACGTGGCACGGATTATAATGCGCAACATCGACGTAAGCCCGGAACGCTCCTCCGAACGGCAATACATCGATGAAAAGGAGATTATTGATGGAACAGAATACATACTCGACGAGCGGGGCAACGTAGCAAAAGATAGTCTGGGTAACGACCGGACCAAACCTAAAAAAGTCATCATTCGAGCCGATGTCTTTGAAGTTTTTCAGAATAAGACGGCTGTTGTCAGTGGTAGTTTCGAGCTCTATGACATCAATCAGCGCCGGGTGGTCGATCAGGGTGACCTGACGGCAGAGGCTGTTTTCGAGAACTATGCCAGCACCTTTCAGGGCGATCGCCGCGCGCTCTCTTCCCAAACCAGGCTCCGGATCGGTAACCGCCCGCAGCAATTCCCTTCCAACGAAGAGTTGATCCTCGATGCGGCAGAAGTGCTCAAGCCGATATTGGCGGAACGGATTGCTACTAGTTATAAGTTGATCTAGTTGTCGGGTGTCGAGTTTTCGAGGTGTCAAGTTTTCGGTGCGCGCTTTAGACAACCCGACACCCCGACAACTAGATTTTACACGTCCACCGACCGGTAAGCCTCAATAACCTTAAGCTCCCCTTCCTTCCCATCCACGGAATTGCCATGTTCCATGCCGTAAACGCCGGTAAAGCCTTTGCTGTGGATGTGGGACAACACATTTCCGTAGTTGATTTCGCCCGTGGTTGGTTCTTTGCGTCCGGGGTTGTCGCCGATTTGGTAGTAAGCGATCTCGTCCCAGGCAGCGTCGATGTTGGGGATGAGGTTACCTTCCTGGATCTGTTGGTGGTAGATGTCGAACAGGATTTTACAGCTTGGGCTGTCAACACCCTTACAAAGGGCGTAAGCCTGGGCGGCTTTTGTGAGGAACAGGCCGGGGTGATTTTGGTAGTTCAATGGTTCAAGTACGATAATTAGACCGTGCTCTTCGAGAATACCAGCCCCTTGTTTGAGGGTTTCCATTACATTGGCAAACTGGTACATCGGTTCCAGACGCATTTGTACGAAGCCAGGGACTACCGTCATCCATTTGGCGTTACAGCGTTTGGCTACTTCGACTGAGTTGCGGATGTCTTGCAGGAAAGCGTCGCGGTGCTCGCCCGCACCGTTAGTGAGGGTGGGTTCGCGCCAGTTGATCTTATTGGCGACAAAGACACCCATTGTCATGTTGTTTTTGGCGAGCAGGTCTCCGATTTTAGCCTGCATTTCCGGGGTCCGGTTGGGCATCCCATTATCTTCCCATGCGGTAAAGCCCTGGTCGGCTGCCCATTGAATTTGGTCCAGGATGTTGTCTCCGGCGTGGGATTTAAACATCCCACCGTGCGGTGCGAAGGCCAGGTTGTATTTTTCAGCGGAGGGTAGGGGAGTCGCCGCAGCCACCGTGGTGGCGCTTGCCGCAGCGCCGGCGGCAAGTAGAGGAAGGGAGGCGGTAAATTGAAGTGCTTTTCTGCGTTGCATGGATCGGTTGATTTTGGTGTTAAGATAGGATTTTGGGCGGGTACGCAGGTGCAAGGAAAAGGGATGAATGAGCAAAACCCCGATATTATTGCCAAAATCACTCCATGCGCTCCTTCTTTCTTTTACGGCTTTCCCTTTTTTTCTCCTTTTCCGTATCCGCCCAGAACTACATCGGGAAGCAAAAAGACATCGATCAGATTAAAGGCTGCAAAACAAGTCCTCCACTGACAAAGCTCATTTCCACAGCATCATACCAATAGCTACCTTTGTGTGGTCTGACAAAGACATTGTTCCCCGGCACTTGTGCCGGTAAAGAGTCGGCCGGCACAAGTACCGGGGAACAAGTTTCTACCTATCCAAACTTACCATGCTTAGATTAATAACACTTTTTTCCGTTGCGCTGTTTCTTTTCTCCTGTGGTGAGGATGTTAATCCTAACTTCCAGGAGGAGGTAGCCAAGCCAGAGTTTTACCACCGCTCGGTCAAGCAATTGACCGATGTGATTGTACACGACATCTTCAGTCCGCCAGTAGCGGGTCGAATCTATGCGTATTCCTCTATCGCAGGCTACGAGGCCATTGCTGCGGGGGATCCTGCGCTTCAGTCGCTGGCTGGCCAGATTCCTCACCTCAATGAACTCCCTTCGGCGCCAGCGGAGGTGGAGATCGCTTACCCGGTTGCTGCTGTCGCAGCGCAGCTAAAAGTGGGAAAAAGCCTCATCTTCAGCGAAGAAAAGATCGAAGCTTTTGAAATGGAAATCTTTAAGGAATTCGCTGAAATCGGCGTTCCAGAAGCAACGATGACCGCTTCTGTGGCCTTTGGCCACGCCATCGCCGACCACGTTATCGCCTGGTACGACGGTGATGTCTACAAGCAATCACGCACCTTCCCTAAATATTCCATCACCAACGATCCCAGTAAATGGCAACCCACGCCGCCCGATTATATGGACGGTATAGAACCAGCCTGGTCAAAAATCCGCACTTTCGCCCTGGATAGTGCCCAGCAGTTTAAGCCCTTGCCTCCCACCGAGTACAGTGAAGAAGAGGGCACCGCCTGGTGGGATGGTGTGTTGGAAGTTTACAATGTTTTCAACGGTGTGGAAGAAACGGAAATGGAAGAACGCAAAGCCATCGCTCAATTTTGGGACTGCAATCCTTACGTAAGCCATCATGTTGGCCACGTAATGTTTGCTACAAAGAAGATTACGCCTGGTGGCCACTGGGTCAATATTTCTGCCATCGCAGCACGTAAGGCAAAGGCGGACTTTGCCCAGACGGCCGAAGCCTACGCGATGGTTTCTATGGCTATGCACGATGCTTTCATCAGTTGCTGGGATGAGAAATACCGCTCTTCGCTCGTCCGTCCGGAAACCTTTATTAACCGTCACATTGATGAGGAATGGCGACCACTATTGCAAACGCCTCCGTTTCCGGAGCATACTTCGGGCCACTCGGTGGTCAGCCGGGCCTGCGCCATCGTGCTCACCGATATCTTTGGCGACAGCTTTGCCTTTGATGACGATTCGGAAGAGGAGTACGACCTGCCTACCCGCAGTTACGACAGCTTCCTGGCGGCAAGTGAAGAGGCTGCGGTCAGCCGCCTTTATGGCGGTATTCACTACCGGCCAGCCATCGACTACGGCATCACCCAGGGTGAAGCTGTTGGTAAGCATATGTTGAGCCGAATCCAGCCGCGGGCGGCGATTACGCAACGGGAGGAATAGCCAGTTCTCAAAATTCGGGGGCTCATCATCCAGCATTCAGGACACAGCATTTATTCAATTGAAAATCTCGAATTAATATGGTCAACTCCTCCTCTCGGCTTCTTCCTGTTTTTTTTAGCCTGATCCTGCTGACTTACTTTATCCTTCTGCAGTTGGCCATTCACTTTGAGCTGGATTACGTGTTGATCGGGGTCTTTGTGGAGCTATTAACCATTCCCGCACTTCTGGCCCTGGTGGCCTATTTGGGGTTTAACTTTTGGAAAGCAATAAGAGGGGAGAAAGTGCAACGACCTGTGCATTGGATTGCGGTAGGTCTGCTACTGGTCTGCGTGGGGATGCTGGTATGGGCTAGTTTGTAGTCTGCCTTTCTAACTTTGCTCCGTAATCTTTTTCTCTTGCACCTGCGTCCGCGCCTGAAAATTGAATGGGTGAATGCAAGAATGTGTGAGTCGCTGCCGCTGTGACCACTCACTGGGCTGCGCTTGTTTGCCATGGTGAGGGAGTGAGGCGATACGAACGGTACTTGCGGTTGCAACTCGCCACTCAGCAACTCGCTCATTCCCTCCATTCATTTTAAACTTTAAGACCACCTTAAGCATCACTCCTTGCTTCGATACGTTTACCGACAAAACAGCAACTTCCGTCATTGTTTTGACAGGATTGGCCGTCGAAAGCCCATCACGTAGAACCAAAACGCGGAAACATTGCTTTCTTTGCAGCAAACTACCAATCAAATATGAATAAGCTACTCTTTTTTGCCCTAATGCTATGTACGGCCGGGCTATTTGCTCAGACTGCCCCACAGAATTGGTGGGATCTTGACCGTACCGACGACACCTTCCCCGGCGTCAGTGCTCAGAAAGCCCACAACTACCTGAAGGGCAAAAAAGCTCAGGACGTTGTCGTGGCCGTAATTGACTCTGGCGTCGATATAGAGCATGAAGACCTCAAAGACATTATCTGGAATAACCCGGGGGAAATCGCTGGAAACGGCATCGATGACGATAACAATGGCTACGTAGACGACGTGCACGGCTGGAACTTCATCGGCGGTAAAGATGGCCGCAATGTCAACTACGAAAACCTGGAAGTGGTGCGCCTGTACAATACCTACAAGGCAAAATACAACAACCGCAACCGCGATGGCCTGAGTAAGGCGGAGAAAGCTGAATTCGACCTGTTTAAGGAGTACGAAAAAGTCATCGAAGACAAGAAGTCAGAAATGGGCCCGCAGGCAGGTCAGATTATTGGAATGATGAACATGATCGATGGTGTGGTTAAAGAAATCGGCAAGAAGCCGACGGATATTACTGCATCCGACATCGAAGCACTTACCTCCGATGACCAGGGAACAAATGCCGTAAAGCAAATGGTGGCAAGAGCGACCGCTCAAGGCGGTTCTTTTGCCGATTTCTATGACGGAATAGAAGGCTACGCCAGCTACCTGAAGCAAACGATCGAATACAACTACAACCCTGATTTTGACGCTCGCGATATCGTAGGCGATAACCCGGGCAACCTGGATGACCGTAACTACGGTAATAACGACGTAGAAGGACCTGATGCCATGCACGGTACCCACGTAGCTGGTATTATTGCTGCAGTTCGTGACAATAATGTTGGAATGAACGGCGTCGGTGGACCAAGCGTGAAAATCATGTCTATTCGTACAGTTCCTAACGGAGACGAACGGGATAAAGACGTTGCAAACGCCATTCGGTATGCCGTTGACAACGGTGCATCCGTAATCAATATGAGCTTTGGTAAAGGCCAGAGCCCCTACAAAAAGGCCGTGGATGCGGCGATGAAGTACGCCGAAAAGAACGATGTTCTTCTCGTACACGCTGCTGGTAACGATGGGAAAATGTTGACGTTGAAGAACCACTATCCAAACGATACCTACGAAGGCAAGAAGAAAACGGTTAAGACCTGGATTGAAGTTGGTGCTGCTACGCCCGATTACGGTGATGGATTGGCTGCTGGCTTCTCGAACTACAACAGTAAGTATGTTGATGTTTTTGCTCCGGGTGCGCAGATTTACTCCACGGTTCCCGACGACGGTTACAGTAACCTGCAGGGGACTTCAATGGCTGCTCCTATGGTAGCAGGTATTGCTGCCCTCCTTCGCAGCTACTTCCCTGATCTGAAAGCGACACAGGTCCGTGAGATCATTTTGGAATCCGCAATTCCGGCTAGTCTGATGGTAACCAAGCCGGGCTCTGAGGAAATGGTTGACTTCTCTGAACTGTCTACCACCGGTGGTCTGGCCAATGCTTACACTGCCGTGAAGCTTGCTGAGCTTACGAAAGGCAAGAAGAAAAAAGTGGCTAAACGTGACGAGTCGCTGATGATGTTTAAGTAAAAGGATTAAAGAAAAAGGGAGGAGAGGTCGTTTGGCCCTATTCCTGATTTCTTGAACGGGTGAAGGCTGTGATGGTCTTCGCCCGTTTTGTTTTGCAGCACCACGAATGGTGAATGATTGAATGGGAGAATAGCTGCCGAAATTTCCATTTGCTGCCCTTTGGGCACCCAGCCTGGTGAACAAGAGTAGCCAAGCGAGTGGAAACGGCGGTAGCTACTCAATCATTCTCTTATTCTCCCATTCTCTAATTCACTATCTTGTCGGAAATTTAACTTACACCAGATGAGACTACTACTTCCTTTCTTCGCCTTATTCTGTTTTTCCCTTTCAGCCCAGACTGGCCATCCAGAAACCGCCAAAGCGGCGGCCGCCATTGAAGGAAAGGTGATCGAGTGGCGTCACCATCTTCATGAGAATCCTGAACTCAGTAACCGGGAGTTTGAAACGGCTAAATACGTGGAAAAACATCTGCGTGGGCTGGGAATGGAAGTTCGGACTGGCATTGCACACACTGGTGTTGTTGGTATTCTCAAAGGGGGGAAGCCAGGGGGCGTGATCGCCCTTCGGGCAGATATGGACGGACTACCGGTAACGGAGATCGCCGATGTCCCCTTTGCCAGCAAGGCCAAAGCAATGTACGAAGGCAAAGAGGTTGGGGTGATGCACGCTTGCGGGCATGACACCCACGTAGCCATGCTAATGGGAGCTGCCGAGGTACTAAGCGCTCGGAAAAAAGATATTGAGGGCACCGTTATATTCATGTTTCAGCCCGCTGAGGAAGGAGCACCGGCAGGAGAGGAAGGCGGTGCAAAATTAATGGTTAAAGAGGGTGTACTCTCTGACTATGGGGTAGAGGTAGCTTTCGGCATTCACATTAATTCCCAAACGCCGGTTGGCCAGGTTAACTATAAGCCCGGCGGCGCAATGGCGTCGGTCAACAGTTTTAATATTGTGGTGAAGGGGAAGCAAGCACACGGTGCCCGGCCATGGGCCAGTGTCGATCCCATTGTTACCTCAGCACAAATTATCATGGGGCTGCAAACAATCGTTTCCCGCCAGCTAGACCTTACTAAAGAGGCTGCGGTAATTACTATTGGCAAAATCGACGGTGGCGTACGCTCCAACATCATTCCTGATGAAGTGACCATGGTAGGGACCATCCGGTCTTTGGATAACGATATGCGGAAGGAAATCTTTGCCCGAATCAAAACAACGGCTACCAATATCGCTGCCGCTGCCGGAGCCGAGGCAGAAGTTACCATCAATGAAGGGTACCCGATCACATTTAATGATCCGGAGATTACCCGTCGCCTTATGCCAATTGTTGCGGCCACCGCCGGCGAAGACAACATCAACCTGGTCCGAGCCATTACCGGCGCTGAAGACTTCAGTTTCTATGCTGAAAAAGTGCCCAGCCTCATCGTCTTCCTGGGAGGGATGGACCCGGCAAAGAATCGTGATGAAGTCGCAGGGCACCATACGCCGAACTTCCAAATTGACGATCGCGGACTAAAACTGGGTGTGGAAATATATACTAACATCGCGCTGGACTATTTGAACGGCAAAGCGCGTTAATGTACCTGAGTGTGAAGAGTGTTTCCTGGCTACGGCAGTATTTTTGCCGAAATAGTCAGGAGTCCGCTTAACTCCTGCACTTAGCGAACATCCCCCTTGTTTCCGCAATTCTATTTGTATGCATTCATGTTTTAGGAATCTGTTTTTTTGTTTAACTTTTCTTTTTTCTACCCCGCTTGCCGGGCAAATCGATACATCGTTCATTCAACTTTTTGATAATGATCAACGAATAAATACTGGTCTCAAGTTTCGAAATAAGTCAGTTGTTTTCGCAACATCTGCGGGTGAGGAATTTAAACTTGAAAGCCAGGGCCTGTCCTTTCGGATTGGTGGTAGGTACAAATGGGCGAGTTATACTTTTTCCATTCCGATTTCGGACCTTGGTACGGGGACAGATGAGGATATGGGGACGAGTTTTGGCCTTGGGGTCACGCTTTTTTTAAGGCAACAACTGCTACACGCGAGTTTTCGGAATACGAAAGGCTTTCGTTCAGAGATGCAGGGGGCTGGCTCGGAATTCCGGGATGATGTATCCTTATTTCAAGCAACTGTCTTTGGCTTTCAAGTCATGAATCCAAGCAGGTTCAGCCTGCGGTCCAGTTTCAAACAAAGAGACCGGCAATTGCAGAGCAATGGTTCTCTCCTCCTTGGAGGCTTGATTGACCGACAGCGAATGCGATCTGAGAACGGTATTAGTATTCCGTTGAACAATGGCAATCAGTCAGTAGTAGCTCGTTACGCCCAAACCAAACTTGGATTCGGGTTGGGTTACGGTTATACCTGGTTGTTTAAAGATCACTGGTTCATTACTCCGATGGCTATTGCCGGACCGGAGTTTCGTTTTGTCGCTTTTGATGAGCTGGACGAAGATCGTAAACGGGAGAAGATTCATACCAGCATGCGGGTACGTGGGCACCTGGGCATAGGTTGGAACGGAAATCCATTGGCAGTTGCGGTTACGGCCATTTATCTCCCCAGCCTTGATGTCACAGACAACCTGGAAACGCAAACCGATGACCTTACCCTTGAACTTCGGATTACCCGACGTTTTTAACGCTTGTCGGGAACTAAACTCCCCAACAAGCAATCAATTTTACTCATGCCCCTGCTCATTATTGGCTTCGCCGTTATTTTACTGCTCGCCGGCGTATACCACTTTGTAAACCCTGCCTTCTACCGGCCCTTTATGCCCGATTGGTTTCCCAAGCAGTTGGCTAATGCAGCTGGCGGGTTGGTCGAAATCCTGATTGGAATCGGCTTGTTGATCCCTGATTTGCGAGGATACGCACTTTGGGCAGCATGTGGACTAATGATTATCTTCCTGCCACTACACGTTATTGACCTGTTTAGGGCAAAGCCGGTCATCGGTCCGCATTGGGTCGCAGCGATAAGGCTTTTGGTTCAGCTGCTACTGATCTGGTGGCTTTGGCGGGAGGCAACTAACTTCGTAGATTAGCAAAGACAAGCACTTACTCAGTTAATGCTTTATTAAATTCGGGGGATTTCTGGTGAAACAGGTATTTCTTCGCACACTAATATGCAATCCCCGTTAGTTTTACATCAAGAAGCCAGAACCTAAAAGAATAAATTATGGACATTCAACTTTCAGAAGCAGAATTAGCCGGTGATCGCCGCGGTAAAGTAGCGGCAGGCATTGGCTTTATCTTATTCGTAGTTCTTTTGCTCATTCCACTCTTTTTTCACCTGAACCCGCCTCCGGGGCAACCGGGTATTGCGGTTCTTTTGGCTTTCGATGATGCCGGTAGCGGAGATGCACCAGCACCTCCCGCCAGCGCGCCTGCACCTGCGGAGCCAGAGCCGGTGAAACCACCCCCACCAACTCCGGAAGTTGAACCAGAACCAGAGCCGGTGAAACCACCGCCCACGCCAACCAAACCTGAGGTAAAACCAGAACGAGAGGTTATCCAGCAGGAAACTCCCGCTGAGATCGCTATCCGTAAACGGAAAGCACAGGAGGAAGCCCGGAAGCAGGAAGCTGAACGCATCCGTAAGCAGCAAGAAGCAGATGTGCGTCGTCGGGAAGAAGCGACGGCAACCGCCGCCCGCGAGCAAGCAGCCCGTGAGCAGCGCGAGCGCGAAGCCCGTGAAGCCGCCATTGCAGAAGCCCGGGCCAGAGAAGAAGCCGCCCGCCAACGCCGTGAAGCAGACGCTGCTCGTCTTCGGGACCAACTCGGTGGAAGCCTGAGTAATAACAGCGGATCTGGCTCTGGTGACAGTAATACACCCGGCACTCAGGGGGATCCAAACGGTGTGCCCGGTGGAGCCGTTACCGCTGGTTCTGGTAGTGGTCGGGTATCTGGCTTAGGTGGCCGAGGTCTCGTTTCCAGCCCCGCCGTTCGGGAAAGCTCCCAGGCCTCAGGTACGGTGGTCATCTCCGTTTGTATCAGTCCGGAGGGAAAGGTTACCAGCGCTAAGTTTTCCCAATCGGGTAGTAATACCTCCAACCCTTCCCTGATTAAAGCAGCAACCAATAACGCACTAACCTGGAAGTTTTCTCCCGACGGTGCTGCGCCACCTACCCAATGTGGTAAGATCACCTACACCTTTAAGGTGCAGTAATTAAGCCTCGGCTATCATGACCACTCTCTCGCCGGGAAGGCCGTAGGCCTGACTTGGGGGACGAGTGGTCATGATCGTCCCGAAGCGCTCGTTGGATAAACCCAACTCCTGCTTCAGTTTTGCCGCGCTGCTTCCTGCGGCGAACGGCAAACGAGTGATTCTATTTTGCGACGCTTTTTACAACTTAATTACCCTGGTTTCTTTTCCCTCAAGCTCGAGTCCCTGGATCATAACTTCCTTGATTCCACGGGAGATGTCCTCTCCGGTGCGATAACCAGCCAGCATCTCCTGGTAGGGCTGAAGATCTTCCAGCGTAACCGTTTTATCGTTGCCATTGAATAGTACCATTATTGTCTCGTCACCAGCCCGGCGGAAGTAAATGTACAGGCCATCTCTGGGCACAAATTGAGTAAAGGATCCTTCTGTGAGGGCTTTACTGTTTTTCCGGAATACGGCCATGCGCTGAATAAAATCATGCAACTCTTCACTGGTGCCGGTTCGCTTTTCATCGTCGAAAAGGTTGGTTTCATCTCCTGGGAATCCGCCCGGGAAGTCGACTCGACCTCCTTCCCCGAAGGCGCCTCCGGCGCCGGTGAGACCAACTTCTGTACCGTAATACAGCATGGGGATACCACGCATGGTCAGCAGCATACTTAGAGCGCTTTTTACCTTTGTCTTATCCTCGCCCAGGGTGGTGAAAATGCGGGCGATGTCGTGGTTGTCAAGGAAGACAACGTTTTTGGTCGGGTCCGCATAAAGGTAGTCTTTGGCCAACGTGTAGTAGATACGATTGACACCATTCGTCCATCCCGGAGTCTGACCAAGTGCCTCGTTGATGGCATAATAGAGTTGGAAGTCGGTTACGCCCGGTAAGTGGGTATCAAAATCCTGGTGAATGCCACGCCCACCAGTAAACCAAGCCTGGATGGCTGCGCCGTGTACCCAGGTCTCTCCGTAAATGCCCAGGTGAGGAATTTCCTGCTGCAGCCGACGGTTCCATTCTGCGGCAAACGCACCATCTGCATAGGCATAGGTATCGATTCTATAAGCGTCCTGATCACTGAAAAGGGTCCACCAAATGCTGTTCTGAATCAGGTAGTTGGCCAACTGTGGTTGCTGTTGGTTCAGGTCAGGCATGTGCTTATCAAACCAACCATCAGTCATCAATCTACGGTCATATTCACTTGCGTTGGGATCTAGCAGGGTAGGGGCCCGGTAGGTGGTTTTGGTGTACTCCGGCCATTGGTGGATCCAGTCGTTGTCCGGCAGGTCCCGCATCAGGTAATGCTCATCGCCTACGTGATTGAAGATCACGTCCATGATCACTTTAATGCCTTTGTCGTGCGCTTTTGCACAAAGTTCGCGGTATTTTTCGTTGGTCCCGAAACGGCGATCTATTCGATAATGATCAGTTGTGGCGTAGCCGTGGTAGCTGGCGTAGGGCTGGTCGTTTTCCAGTACGGGATTTAGCCAAAGAGCGGTTATGCCCAACTCCTCCAGGTAACCCAACCGGTCAATAATGCCCTGGAGGTCTCCCCCGTGGCGGAAGAAAAATTTGTTTCGATTCAGGAGCTGATCTTTGGTACCTTCCACAACGTCATTGGAGGGGTCTCCGTTAGCGAACCGGTCGGGCATAATCAGGTAAATCAGATCTTGCTGGCCAAGTTGCTCCCTGCCTTTCCACGTTTTTCTGGGGTGTGGAAGCAGGTTATAGCTGATTGTTTTTTTTGCGCGATCGCGGGCAGCAAGGTGAAGTTTTAAGGAGCCGGGTTGGGTCCCGGGTGCAATGTTCAGCCCTACAAATAAGTAGTTGGGGTTGGCTTGCCGTTTAACGTATTCCACCGTGATGCCTTGGTAATCGATGATGACCGAGCCATAGTCTGCTATTTCTTTCTCATAGATGAGAATCTCCAGTTTGGTGTTTTCCATATCGACCCACCAATTCGGTGGCTCAATTCGGGAGGCTACTTCTGCCAAACCAGTGGGTTGCCGAAGCTGATATTCTGATTCAGGAACATTCAGCGCGCGTTCCTGCATGGGATCATCGTTGTAAATGGCAGGGTCCTGGGCACGACAGGAAGCTGCTCCGAGCACCAGTGCACAGAACAGCAGGGTTTGCATTCTACTTTTCATGGGGGGGAAGATAATTAGTATTTTGGTCTATTGGTCTATTGACGCGAATCAAGCGCTAAAGTGAGTCTTTTTACTTTACAACTAGCTTGGGATTCAGCTAATAATTGAGTGAGAGAATGACTACCGATGTTACCACACTCTGCACTCCCTTTATTTGTAATGATGAGCAAACGAAGTGTCTGGAACTGTAGCTGCCGCATGGATTCACTCGTTCAACCATTGCTTGATTCAACCATTTTATTGCACCTGCGACCGCGCCTATTGATAAGATAGAAACTACGAGCTAAGGAACTGGTTCACTAGCTTCCAGTTCCTAGCTTCTAATTCCTATCTTCGCCAAATGACCCTTAACACCGGCCAAAAATTACTATTGCTAGCCCTGATTATTGGTGCGGCCTTGCGGATTCCCGGTTGGTTTACCGAGGAGGAAAATGCCCGGTGGCGGCTCTTTGAAGTAGACGAAGAGCAGCACGTTGCCATTGCTATGCATCGCTTCAATGAATTGAATCAGGGACGGGACACGATCTGGCATTTGTTCCGGGAGGCGTCCTATAACGTGCGTGGCTATGCCTACGTCAACGCTACCATTGCACACGTCTGGTACCGGATTTTCAAGCAGGCGCCAAACTTTGGTGATACTGTTTTGCTGGGCCGGCAAATGTCTACCCTATACGCCCTTTTACTGATCGTAGTAGTCTTTTACCTTGGTCGAGCGAGCGGACTTTCACCACCTTTTGCCGGCACCGCAGCTCTGCTGATGGCCGCTTGTGATGTCAATGCCACCTACAGCCATTATTGCCTGCCGGCCTCTGGTTACATCCTTTTTGCCTGGTTGGCCCTGCTCGGGGGCATTCGGCTTATACGCGGACCATCCTGGCGATCTTTAGGTTTACTCGCGCTGGGCGCTGCTGGCGCTGCTGTCTTTAAGTTCGATGTTTTTCCACTGGTTTGGGGTGGCTTGTTGCTTATCCTGCTCAGCCTGCGTGGTATTGGCGATGGTGATCTTCACCGGGTAGGCATTCCATGGTATTTCCTTCCAGCGGGCATAGGGTTACTTGCTTCTTTGTTGGTGATCCTGACGATCGGTTGGTCCTGGGAAGAAATCGTCTATTCCTTTGAAACCTTGCGTAAGGTGAACCGCGACGTCATCAGGTCAGAGGACCATTTCCGGGACAACCTCCTTACTTATCCTATGGGCGTACTTGCAGGAATAGGCTTGCCGGCCTTTTGTCTGGCTGCTTGGTCGGCACTGGGAATTATCCGCCGACGCGTAACTGATTTTGGGAAATTTTGGTCGTTCCACAACCTTGCCGTAGCCTACATTCTTGGTTACCTATTGACCGAGTTCCTGGTGCGCTGGTACATGGATACGACATTCATCCGGCGGGTTAATGTCTTTATGCCAGCCGTTGCTTTGCTTGCTGCATTCGGCCTGCAAAGGCTACGGGCGAAGCCCTGGCTGATAGCCGTGGTGATTGCCTGGTCACTAGGCTTGGGTATTGTGGGGCAGAGCCACCACTGGTTTGATACCCGGATAGCTATGCGGGATTGGGCTAACAAAGAACTTCCTAAACCGGCTAAAGTCGGCATTTCAGCTTCCATCAACATTGATGGACTGGAGAACTGGAGGTACTACCTGAATTATGACTGGGAGTACTTCATCATACACGAGGCATTTTACAGCCGTTACACCAAAAGTATGACTACTCCCTTCGGCATTCCTGAGTGCTGTAACGGAATCTACCATTGCGGTCCGGTTGATCAATGCATTGACTTTCAGACCATGCTACTCGGCCAGCGGGATGATCTGGTGCTGATCAAAGCTTTCCGAACCTGGGACGTATTTCCAGAACGCCTGCTTTACCACCACTTCTTCGGCTACTACGAAACCTTTCTTGGAGATGTTGAGGTATATCGGAGGGTAAAACCTAAAAAGGCGGAACGGAGCACCTCCTAGCGGGACAACGTGCTTATCGGGGTGCAATAGCTTTTATATCGCCTGCTTTACCGTGATCGGAAAGTTCCGGAAAGCTCCAGCGGAAAGGAATCGTCAAATGCTTCCGACAATTCAACCGTACCCTCAATGAGCCAGCTATTGTCCAATGTCAGCCGTTGTCCGGTGATCTGGCCTCCGGTAACCTGGCCTACCGGTTCATTCACTGTTCGTTCGCTGGTAAACGCGTAGGTCTTTATGCCTGACCAGTCTCCCTCATTGATGTCCAACGTTTGGAGATTATTTGGCAGGATAATATAAATGGTCTGGTTGCTTTCGTCTCCGCCTACTGCGATGTCGGGATCAACAGTCCGCGTTAGCTGGAGAATCATCGTGGAGTCTGTTCGCCTGAACTCAGTGAAGGTGTCTTCGCCAGGAATGATGTCAATATCCACGTCAAAATCGTAAATCACCAAGCGGGTGATGCCAATGTTGTTACCGGATAAAAAGGGCTGGTCATCGTTACAACCCGGAGAAAGCAGTACCAGGGCAAGTAGGGTGGACAGAAGGATTCGTTTCATGGCGCAAAATTAGTAAAATTGGAATGGGCCCGCGACATTATTGTCACGGGCCCATTCCAATTTAAAGGATAAATGCCTGGTGCTCTGTCAGGTCAATTCAGACAGTGGTAAGATTGGACTTACAGAGCATCAGTGGTATTTACATGCCTTTTTCTTTGTAGTAAGACTTTTCAATTGTCTCGCCAGCCTGAATTTTTTCAATCCGGGCTTTGAATTCATTGGAAACTTCGTACTCATCGTTGCGAGCAGCCATTTCCTTGAGGGCGATCAATGTATTGAGGTCGTTAGGGTCAGTCATTTCTGCCTTCTGGAAGTAGGGAAGCGCCTTGTCGAATTCCGCGTCAACGGTAGCTTTCAGGGCTTCGTACTTTTTCTGACCTTCCTTGCTGAAGTCGTTACCGAGTTCCACCAATTCCTGAGACATGGCAGCACCGCGGTTATAGATCATCGCGCCGAGGCTGTAGATGAGGCGGCTGGCTTCTGCATCCTTCGTCAGGCCTTCTTCGTACTTAGCCTTGGCCAGATCGAAGTATTTGGTCGCATCAGCTTCGTTTCCAGCTTCGTTTGCCTGGTTGTATAGCTGCTCGTATACCTGACCGAGGGTAGCGTATAGACTGGTGTTTTCCGGCTCCTTTGCGATGGCTTCGCTCAGCTTTTCAGTAAGCTCACTCAGGCGGCCCTGTGCAAGATAGAAGTTGATTTCAGTGAAGAGCAATTGGGTTTCTTCAGGAAAAGCAGCACGACCTTCAGAAAGGTACTTACCTGCAGCCTCCATATCACCTTTGGCTTCGTAGATCTTGTAGAGTCCGTCGTAAAGGCTGGCGTCGCTGTAATTGTTTTTATACAGGTCAAGGAACATTGGCTCAGCCACTTCAAAATTCTTCAGCAGAATGGCAGAAAGGCCAGCGTAGTACTTCTCATCGTTCAGTTTCTCAGCATCGAGGGCTGATTCCTCACCTTTGCTGGTGAGAAATTCGTGCGTCGCCACACTGGTTTTGAACGCAGCCATGCTCTCTTCGAAGTTCTTATCCTGAATGGCATAGATACCTTCATTAGAGATGTTGCCCTGTACAGCAGTTAAGCCTTTAATGGCTGCCTTAATGTACTTCTTGCCTTTCTTAGGGTCTGCGTTATTGATGGCAGCCATGTAGGCTTCAGCGGACTTAACGGCAGCGCCTTCCACCAGTTTCTCGGTAGAAGCTGGGTCGGTGAGATTGGTGGAACGTGCGATCACGTAGCTGTTGACGGCAGCGGCGTAGATGTCGCCGACTTCAACAAGTGCTTCAGCATCAGCCTTCGTAGCGGGGTCAGCCATTACTTTAGCTGCCATGTCTATTGCTTCGGTAAGCTTGGTGGCGTCATTGGTGAGGGAGTAGTTGTCAAATGCTTTTTTGGCATCTTTAAGTGCCTGCTCTCCCGACTGGGCCATGACGGCCGTTACGGAAAGGAGAAGAACAAGCATGCTAAGGAGTAATTTACGCATGATGGTAGTTTGTTGGTTTTTCGTAATTGTGTTACACCCCTGTAGACGTGTTGATCATAAAGAGGGGTAACATGGAAACGTTAATTGCTGGCGCAAAAGTCGTTAATAGTATCCTAAAATTAAAGGATTATTTCATATCAGTAAAAAAACCGCCACACGCGATATGTTCGGTGTGGCGGCGTTTATTCGCATCTGAGTGGTGGTAAAGAAAGAGATTATTCCTCTTCTGAACCTTCCTCTTCATCGCTGGCGGGCACAACGGCTACGTCTGCAATCGAATCTTTCTTCTCAAGTTTAATGAGCTTCACGCCCTGAGTTGAGCGTCCCATAACACGTAGCGCACTCATCTTCGTACGGATCAGAATACCCGAGCGATTGGTGATCATCAGGTCATTATCTTCCGTCACGGCTTTAAGCGCGACCAACTCGCCGGTCTTTTCGGTAATGTTCATGGTCTTCACACCTTTGCCTCCACGGTTGGTGACCCGGTATTCTCCCCAATCGGTTCGTTTACCCATACCCTGGGACGAAACGACCAGGATCGTCTTATCTGCATCCAGTTCATGATCGAGGGTAACCATACCAACGACCTCATCGTCGGCTCCATCCAAAGTGATTCCGCGAACACCGGCCGCATTGCGGCCCATATTGCGGACTTTCGCCTCTTCGAAGTGAATGGCTTGCCCTTTTTTAGTTGCCAGGAACACGGCGCTGCTTCCGTTGGTGAGTTTCACTTCCAGCAGTTGATCGCCTTCGTTGATTGTAATGGCATTGATGCCATTAGTACGTGGCCGACTGTAAGCCTCCAGGCTGGTTTTCTTAACCTGGCCTTTCTTCGTAGCGAAGATGATGGAGTGAGAGTTGAGGAACTCTTCGTCCGTCAGATCAGCTACGCTGATGTAGGCTTTTACGTTGTCTTCCTTCGGAATCGCGAGAATGTTTTGGATGACGCGGCCGGCAGATTGCTTGCTGGCTTCCGGAATTTCGTAGATGCGCAACCAGAAACAACGTCCCTGCTCGGTAAAGAGCATCAGGTAGTTGTGGTTACTGGCAATGAACATGTGTTCCACGAAGTCCTTGTCGCGGGTCTTGGAACCACGGCTGCCACGGCCACCACGACTTTGGGCGCGGTACTCTGCTACCGGCGTACGCTTAATGTAGCCCAGCTTACTAATGGTGACAACCACGTCCTCATCGGCGATCATGTCAGTGATCGAGATCTCCGAAGTGTCAAAGCTGATTTCCGAACGGCGCTCATCACCAAAACGGGCTTTAACTTCAGCTAGCTCTTCCTTAACGATGATCCGCTGACGCGGCTCGCTGGCGAGAATATCTTTCAAGTCATCAATGATGCCACGAATTTCAGCATATTCCTCCCGGATCTTATCCAGCTCCAGGCCGGTAAGCTTTTGGAGGCGCATGTCGAGAATGGCTTTCGCCTGCCACTCGGACAGGACATTGTCGCCTTCTACAACAAATTCACCGGTCTGGACTTCATCCACCAGGTCCCTGAACTTGGCCCAGAAAGCTTTCTTATCCTCGATGAAGTCACCCCTCATCAGGCCTTCCTTCGCATCTTCCGGGTTGGCGCTTGCACGGATCAGGGCGATCACTTCGTCGAGGTAATCGAGCGCGATCAGCAGACCAATGAGGATGTGCGCGCGAGCCAGGGCCTTATTCAGTTCGAATCGGGTCCGGCGTTGGATGACCTCAATACGGAAGAGAATGAACTCTTCGATCATGTCCTTGAGGTTCAGGGTCATTGGCCGGCCTCCTACGAGGCAGACGTTATTGACGCCGTAACTGTTCTGAAGCTGGGTGTACTTGTACAGGTAGCTGAGTACAATGGAGCCCATGGAGTCCCGCTTGATCTCTACTTCAATGCGGAGACCGTCGCGGTCGGAAAGGTCATTGACGTCACGGATGCCGGTCACTTTACCTTCATTCGCCAGTTCGGCGATTTTGGCAACGAGTACGGATTTGTTTACCTGGTAAGGGATCTCCGTAATGACAATGGTCTCCCGATCGTCGTCGTCGACCACCACTTCGGCGCGTCCACGAAGGATAACCCGGCCCCGGCCGGTACGGAAAGCTTCTTTTACCCCTTCGATACCAAAGATGATTCCTCCGGTAGGAAAGTCAGGTGCTTTCACGTGCTCCATCAACTCATCAATGGTAATCTCCGGATTATCAACGGTTGCGATGATTCCGTCTACAACCTCATTGAGGTTGTGGGGCATCATGTTGGTAGCCATACCCACGGCAATACCAGAGGCTCCGTTTACGAGGAGATTGGGTATTTTGGTGGGCAGCACCGTTGGCTCCTTCAGCGTATCGTCGAAGTTGAGTTGATGGTCAACGGTGTCTTTGTCAAGGTCCCCGAGGATGCTTTCAGAGATGCGGCGCATCCGGGCTTCGGTGTAACGCATGGCGGCGGGAGAGTCTCCGTCCATAGAACCGAAGTTGCCCTGTCCGTCTACCAGGGGGTAGCGGAGGGACCAGTCCTGGGCCATCCGTACCATAGTATCGTACACTGAGCTGTCACCGTGTGGGTGGTATTTACCGAGAACCTCACCGACAATACGGGCTGATTTCTTGTGCGAGTTGCGGTAGCTGAGGCTCAATTGCTCCATTCCAAAGAGGACGCGGCGGTGGACGGGTTTGAGGCCGTCGCGCACGTCCGGGAGGGCCCGGCTAACGATCACCGACATCGAGTAATCGATGTAGGCGGATTTCATCTGGTCTTCAATATTGACCGGAATGATCCTTTGTTTATCTGGCATATTCTTTTATCTGGTAAAATCGTAAGTCTCTAATACAAGGCACTTTTGGCGGGGCCGCAGGTGCAGGGGGAGTTGGACGGCAAGGCGGTGGGAACCGGTATTGAGCCGGTGCATTTCACCCTGCTCTTAAACTAATTCATTGCACCTGCGACCGCGCCCGAAATATCCCGAAAAGGGTCTATTGCGGACGGTCCGCGAAGATAAGAATTTTTACTGGTTTTTAGTAGGGTTTTGCTGCGCTTTCTCTCGCTTTTTCCGGCCCTTTTACTGCGATAATTTGACCCGCCGGCGCTTTGATCTCAAACGGCCTGGTTTAGGCCCGCAATCGCCTTCTATTTTAAGTGCTCTCAGACATTAAAAAGGCGGCCTTCGCGTTCAAATCATCGTAATCTTACGAACTTTCACTTTTTCCTGAAACCAAACTACGTCCTAATCGTTTCCCCTGCATGGCAACAACCGACCACAACGTAATTAAGCCTTACGGCGAAACTGATTCCAAGAAAGAGGAAGTTGGTAAGATGTTCGATAGCATCGCTCCTACCTACGATCTATTGAACCGTGGCACCTCCCTGGGTGTCGATACGCTCTGGCGGGCGAAAATGATCAGGCAACTCGACCCCACTGTCCATAAAAAAATCCTTGATGTGGCTACTGGAACGGCTGATGTGGCCATCCAGACCGTCAAGCGAGCAAACGTAGACCACGTTACCGGACTTGATCTGAGCGAAGGAATGCTGAAATACGGCCGTAAAAAGGTGGCTGCTGCTGGCCTGAAGGATCGGATCACGCTGGTGCAGGGAGACAGCGAGAGCCTGCCTTATCCCGACGGTTCCTTCGATGCCGTGACGGTTTCTTTTGGCGTTCGCAATTTCGAGAACCTGGAAAAAGGTCTTGCTGAAATGCACCGGGTACTTCGTCCGGGAGGAAAATTAGTGGTACTGGAGTTCAGCCGTATTACCTTTGCGCCGATCAGATGGGGTTTTAATTTCTACTTCGGTAAAATTATGCCGCTGATTGGTCGTTTACAGTCGAAAGACCCCCGAGCTTACGCCTATTTGTTCGAGAGTGTTCAGGCTTTCCCCAGTGGAAAGACCTTCACCGGCATCCTCGATAAGGTAGGTTACAAACAAACTGAATGCAAAGCATTAACTTTCGGAATTGCCTCCATCTATACGGCCGAGAAGTAGTACTCACCCTGCTCCTAACAGTATTCCTTTGCACCTGCGCCCGCGCCCAATTCACTGGCGGGAACAACTACAATTTCTACGACTTTCAGAACAAACAGTTCTACTTCGGTCTCACCCTTGGGTTTAACTCCAGCCGGTACACCCCGTTTCGTAGTGAGGACTTCATCTTCAGGGACACCATCATCGGCGTAAAAAGCCTTAATGGCCCCGGCTTTAACCTTAACATGATCGCTAACCTGAAAATCGGACAGTACTTCGACTTCAGGTTTTTACCCGGCTTCAGCTTCGCCGAACGTCGACTGAACTATACGCAGAATACCCGGATCACCAGAGAAACCCAGGAGTCCGTGCAATCTGTTTTCGTTGAGTTGCCTTTCCACTTTCGCTATAAATCAGCGCCTTACCGGGATAAGCGTTTGTTTCTGATCGGTGGTGTCAAATACAGTTTCGACGTAGCCAGTGAGAGTCGAACCAGACAAGCTGAGAACCTGGTCAGGATAAGTCCGCACGATTTTCATATAGAATACGGCGCAGGAATGCAGTTCTTCTTCGACTATTTCATCTTCTCTCCCGAGTTCAAGATCAGTCAGGGAATTGGTAATACCCTCCTCTTTAACCCTAACCTGCCTGAAAGTACGGTGCTGGAGAAGGTGCTGAGCCGGACGTTTACGTTGTCGTTCCACATTGAGGGGTAACTAAAGTTAGTTGATTGGTAGTGGAGTTTGGTCTCACCTTTGAGTCGTTAGCGAGCAGTATACAGCTTTTGCTAATAGCTTAAAGAACCTAACCCATATACCGATGCGCTACCCATTAATCCTGTTGTATTCGTCGATCATTTGTTTACTTCAATTTGGTTGTAACAACCCACCTGTCTTAACTGACGTGGTAAATACCACCGCTTATCCACGCCAGGTGCTGGGGGTTGATGGCAGCAATTTGCTTTTAGCCAGCGTAAAGTGGGATGCTGGCCTGGCCTCCGAAGAAAATGTAGCCTCTTCATTCATCTCTGCACGCTATTTTCAGGTGCCTGCCGGAAGTTCTGCAGGGAACCATCCGGTACGTTTAAGTAATTCTGTTGGCCTTTCGGCAAATACTATAAACGTGAATGTCCTGCCTCCTAGTGGAAGCTGGCCCCAGCCCCGAATTGAGGATATTGGTATCACTAACATGGCCACCCGTACCGATTCCGCCTCCTTCTGGTTAACCGTAGCGGTGGCCAATGGAGACATAGATGGTAAGGTCCTGGTTGACGGAGTCGAAATGACTACGGCTATGTATTCTGCTATTCCAACCGATGAGTTGGTTGCCCACACGCCTAGTACATATGGCTACCCAATCTACCATTACTGCTTATACTTTGCACTAGTGAAGCCGAGAGTCTACGGCAGCACTTTGAATGTGCAATTTCGCAATAATACCGGAGTTACGTCAGCGGGAAGATCGTATCAATTGCCAGCGACGTTGGCTGATTTGGACAGTGATGGAGACGGGCTTAAGGATACCTGGGAAACGAATGGTTATCCAGCCCCTTCTGGAGCGACCATTGACCTGGAAGCAATAGGTTGCGACCCGCACCGTAAGGATGTCCTAATCGAGGTGGATTGGATTGCCGCCGCTGTCCCACAAAACGGCATTTGGGCCAATATTGAAAATACTTTTGCTGCAGCACCCGTTCTAAATCCAGATGGTTCCCGGGGCATCAACGCGATCATTGATCGTGGGCAAGGCGGTGGACTGAACAATGGAGGTACGGTACTGGCGAATCATAGCAGCATGGATTTTGGGCCTGCTTCAGGGGTCGCCAACTATGTTGACTTTTTCACCTATAAGGCAAATGCCATTAATTTTAATCCTGATCGACTCAGGCTATTTCACTACGCAGCTATTGGGCGCGCAATGCCAGGTGGCTTCAGTGGACGTGGTGAAATTTTTGGTAACGATTTCATCATGACTTTTACCACTTTCCCGCAATGGGGAAATGAGTTGGCAGAGTCGGGCACCTTTCTACACGAGTTCGGACACAACCTGGGCTTGAGACATGGAGGCATCAACGACGGAGCCGTTGACGCTAATCGACATTATAAACCAAATTTTCACTCGCAAATGAATTATCGTTATCAATTCCCCGGCGTCTCTACTGATTGCGATGTCACGCCAGATGGTGGTCTTGATTTTTCCCAGGGAGTCTTTGCGAGTATCAGCGAAGCAACCGTTCGCGAAACCGACGGAATCTGTGATGGTACGAATATCGACTATAACTGCGACGGAGACACCAACGACACTGGCCCACTGGACATCAATAGTCGTCCTGGTTTATGTCCTAATGGCGGAGACGGCATCAATGGTACGAGCCATAGAGACTATGACCAGTGGGGAAACCTGCAACTCTCCTTTACTTCAGCCGGTAGTACCTGGGCTAATAATTGATTTAACGCTTAAATACAAGGTCATGCACCGCATAATACTACTTGTTTTTCTTCTTGTTCCGATGTTTTCCTGTGCACAGAGTGTGCGGGACCAGTTTCCGGGAACACCACCACCACCGCTAAATCGTCCGACCAAGCCCGTAAGGATTGATACCCGAAAGGATATTCAACGCATACCGGATAAAGGAGCTCACCCGGTGGCAATTTTTACAAGTAAGGAGCAGCCTTACCTGGGAGAATTTAAAGGAACGGCCAAAGGATTGATAACCGAAAACGGCCGGTGCCTGAACTTCGACCTCAAACGTGGAATATCAGTAGACGCTTGTTTTGCTTTACCCGATGGGTTTGCGTTTCCAAAGGAACTTCTTCCGACCTTGCAGGTAGACCTGCGCTCGTTCAGCGGATTAGAAGGTAAAAAGGAGCACCTGTATCTCCAGGCACCGGAGAGCAAGGAGTTTGGTATGAGCTATCACTTCGAACAAGCTGATGAGCCCCAGACCGTGAAGTTTGGTAAGCTCCCTGCTGTTTCTCAGCAAAAGGCTTCGGGGAATAATGAAAGCGACTATCAGGAAGCCGAAGCACAAATAGAGACGGATAACGGTCCGGAAACGTTGAAGGTAGGACAGCTAACGACCGTACGTTTCAACGGCGTCACTTACCGTGTTTACCTTCACAGCTCTACTTACCTCCGAAATGGAGGAAGCTGTGGTGAAGGCGGATACATTCTGAGACTGTTATTGCTTAGTGGTAGTGGGGCTTAGGATATCAACCAGGATATTCTCACAAGCATGAGACTTGTCATCCGTCTATCTTCGACGTTTACCGAGCCTTAATGATCGGGACAAAATTCTCCACAGAAAGACTAGCCCCCCCAACAAGCCCGCCATCAACGTCCTCCATACCAAACAGCTCCTCGGCATTGTCAGGTTTGACGGAGCCACCGTAAAGAATGGTAGTACTGTTCGCAATGGTATCGCCAAACTGGTTAGCGACCATCTGACGTATAAAAGAATGCATCTCCTGTGCCTGTTCGGGGCTGGCAGTAACACCAGTACCAATGGCCCAGACGGGTTCGTAGGCAATGACCACCTTTTCCATTTGCGCCGGATCGAGGCTGAAGAGTGCTTGCTCGATCTGCTTGCCAACGATCATTTCGTGGTTCCCTGCTTCCCGAATATCCAATTTTTCTCCACAACAGTAGATGGGGAGTAAGCCAGCATTAAGGGCTTTATTAATCTTTATGTTGACCAGTGAATCGTTTTCTCCGAAGTATTCGCGGCGCTCGCTGTGCCCCAGAATTACGTAGTCTACTCCAGCATCGGCAAGCATGGCAGCACTGAGCTCACCGGTGTACGCTCCGTTGTCTTTGTGGTGCATGTTCTGTGCCGCCACGAAGTAACCTTCGTGTTGGGCCGTTATTTCCTTGATGCTCATCAACTGAATGGCGGGCACGCCGAATACGACTTTAGTTGGCGGGGTACCTGCTGCTGCGATTATGTCTTCAGCCAAAGCCTTGCCCTGGGTTGGTGTGGTGTTCATTTTCCAGTTACCGGCGACCATTGTGCGTGATGTCATGTTTGTTGTAGGTAGTGCCGGGGACTTGCCTGGCGGTTTTCATTTTCCCGAATGGCGGACGCTTTGCGGCTTTACCGGGAGATTGATTGGATGAGCCCCTGCGGGGCTTAATGTTTGTTTTTTCCCGGATTCCGGCCGCTGCGCGGCCTTCATCCAGGGTTATTCTGGGTTGACCCCCTACGGGATCTGGTATTACTTGCGTTTCTCTTCGTTGCGTTCAATTTTATGGCCCGGACGAGACCATTTGATCCGCGTTTTTTCGCCAGGTGCGCCTGGATCTTCTTTGATCTCCGGCTTCTCCCCTTTAGCGTAGGCAGTAGCGGGTTTCAGACCAAGATTGTTGAACATTTCTAGGTCTTCAAAGGCTTCAGGATTGGGCGTGGTCAGCAGCCTGTCACCTGCGAAGATAGATCCAGCTCCTGCCAGGAAACAAAGAGCCTGACCCTCCGGGGTCATGCTGGTACGACCGGCGGAAAGACGTACGGTGGTCGTCGGCATCATGATCCGGGTAACGGCAATCATGCGGACCATCTCGAAGATCGGGACGGGACGCTGGTCTTCCAGTGGCGTACCTTCTACTGCGACTAATGCATTAATGGGAACCGACTCCGGTTGCGGCGTCAGGCTGGAGAGGGTGATCAGCATTTTTAGCCGGTCATCGATGGACTCACCCATGCCGATGATGCCGCCGGAGCAAACCGTCAGACCTGCATTCCGGGCGTTACCGATGGTTTCGATCCGGTCCTGGTACCCCCGGGTGGAGATTACTTCTTTATAATATTCCTCGGAGCTGTCAAGGTTGTGGTTATAGGCATACAGGCCAGCTGCTGCGAGTCGTTCCGCCTGGTTAGGTGTAAGCATGCCTAGCGTCGCGCAAACTTCCATATCCAGGCCGTTAACGGTGCGGACCAGATCCAGCACCTGCTCAAACTCTCCGTCATCCTTTACGTTTCGCCAGGCAGCGCCCATACAAAGCCGGCTACTGCCGATGCCTTTGGCCCGTTCAGCGGCAGTTTTTACCTGCTCTACGGTCATCAGGGCATTCTCTTCAATGTCCGTATGGTACCGGGCAGCCTGTGGGCAATAGCCACAATCTTCCGGGCAGCCGCCGGTTTTGATGCTCAGTAAGCTGCTCATCTGTACCTCGTTCGGATCGTGGTGCTCGCGGTGAACACCAGCGGCACGGAAGACAAGGTCCATCAAAGGGCTGTCGTGTAACTCACGCAGGGCTTCCAGGCTCCAGGCCTTGGTAATAGGTTCTGTTTTTGCGGTCATGTGGGTCGCGGTTTGGACGGCAAATATAGGCAAGTAGTCAAGCAGTAAAGTAGTCAGGCCGTCAAATAGTCGGGGAGCTAGGTAGTCCGGGAGCTCGGGAGTTGGATCGCTACGTTGTCAACCAGTCACCTAACTGCTTGATTATTTGACCATTTAACGATCATATATTTGGGCGCGACCGCAGGTGCAGTGGAAGGTTTTTTGAACAAGAGAAGAGTCTTACCAACGTTTTTAACCGTAATTCCGTCTTACGGGTAAAGCAATAACGTGCGTCTTATAAAATTTCTACCATTTGTGTTTTTGTTGGCCGGCTGCCAGGACGACGATGGTGTCCGAACTCCGGATGGATTCTTCGACTGCGAAAGCATAGCTAGTAGCTGGTCCGCGCAAAGTAACGCTTATCTCGTCTTTCATTACCCGCAGGATATCACCTTTATATCCGCTAATGATGCCGTTGCCGTTAGCAGATCAGGGCAAATTTCGCGGTCCTCGGATGGCGGGAGAACCTGGACGGTGACTGAAACTTACTGGAATGGTACCGTTGCAAATGAAAATGCCACTACCCGCGCCCGGTTATGGACAGTTCAGGCCATAAATGGAGACTTGATATATGCTGCCGGCGAAGATGAAGACGATCGTCGCTTTGATGGTGATATTGAAACAGATGCTGTCTTTCTAACTTCCGCCGATGGCGGGCGGTCCTGGGATAAAAGGTACGCTACCGGACTAAGCGGCATATCGGATATTCGATTCATTGACGCCGATCAAGGATTTGCCTTGGGGGCTCCCAACGAAAATCCGGCGGATCAGCGCATCTGGTTGTTCGCCACTGAAGACGGCGGAGAAAGCTGGAACCCGACAACTCTGGCCTACGACCGGTTGGCTTCTCCTAAGTTTCTGGATCGTCCCGAAGCAGTTAGTCACGTCGTTAAAATAAATACACAGGATGAATATGCCTTACTTACTCTAAACACTTTGGACGGTACGTGGGCCGAGAGCCCGCTTCCAGACAACGCTCAATATACCGTCCGATTCGTAACGCGTGATTTTGGAACAGCGGTCAACCACGAAGGCCTTTGG
The DNA here is from genome assembly GCF_000373105.1 of Neolewinella persica DSM 23188. GTDB lineage: Bacteria > Bacteroidota > Bacteroidia > Chitinophagales > Saprospiraceae > Neolewinella > Neolewinella persica. The sequence goes on from NZ_KB890439.1 coordinate 36,866, forward strand.
GTTACCGAAGACGGTGGAACAACCTGGACTTTGCGACAGCAAGAGGTGGTTAGTGCTGGCACCCTGCTGTACCTTTCGGATGAGGAGAATTGGCTGGCAATCAATCGAATCACCAAGATAGAAACGGGTGGAGGGGAAGCCTGGGAGGTGCTGTTGTATTATGAAGTGTCCGAGACAAAAGACGGAGGAACAACCTGGGAAACCCGGAAAGTAGCAAAAGACTGCGATTACGTAAACTCTTTCAATGGCCTGGTCGTACGCACCCCCGATAACGGATTTCTTACCGTTGCTTCACGGTCTAACCTGATTCGCTTCATGAATTAAATTCCCCTTATAGTAGACGGGGCTACCGATTAGAATAACTGGTTGGCCATCAAGGAAATAACCCTTTGGTACGACAATCGCCTTGAGGGAGCAACTGAATTACTTCATTACGAAGTCTTAACAACAACCGACGGCGGTACCACCTGGACAAGCAGGAAAGTCGACAAGGATTGCAATTATGATCTGCCTTACCAGGTAAACCCAACGCGGACCCCTAATGGAGGCTTTCTGACGGTGACCTCGAGGGCCAACCTGATTACTTTCGACAATTAAGCAGACGTCAAAGGCCTCAATCCTTGCTTTTAAAACCTTTCCCCTGCACCGGCGGCCGCGCCCTGAAGAGGGAATAAGATAATTGTTGAATTAATAATTTCCGCATTGACTAATCATGCACCCGCCCCTTAATCTCTCCGCCTTGAACGGCTTTGTCTAAAGTGTCAGACTTAGCGTAAATGATGGGATCGGGAGACAGCCTGTTGAGGTCGGGCTGCCCGGCGTCTACCCAGCAGGTGTACCAAACGCTGCCGATGCTTAGGATGGCTGCACGGAAACGCTCTTCGACCATGCCCTGCATTTCCTTGTCCCAGGCCGCGGCAAATTCTGCACATTGTGTCTTGATGGTCCGGCCGGAGCGCTCGTCGAAGCACATCTGCTGATCGATGGGGTAGGTATCCCGTAAGCGCTGCTCGGTACGCAAAACACTGTCCACCAGGGAGTGGCTTTTCAGGACAATGCCCCAGTAATAGTCTCGTGGATTTTCGATGTACCTGGCCTTGCCAACAAAATAGTCGTAGGTGTCGTCAGCAAATAACTCAGGAATTCTGCTTTCCCAAAAGCCATGAATACCCGTTTGTCCGGTCATCTGCCCATTGTAATTTTCGGTGGTATGCAAGGGCACGTGAGCGTCCCCTACGTAGTGTCCCATCTCTGCACATAGCCGGAGGATTTTATCGGTGTCTTCATCGACAAAGGCTTGGGTTATACGCTTATGCATTGACTCCAGGTGGTAGGGAAGGATGCCAAATTCGGAGAAGTGCTCCCTTACATAAATCTCTTTTGGGTTTTCCCCAGGAAGGGGGAAACCAATGGCCCGCAAGCTGTCGGGCGAAAGGACGATGCGGTCTTCGTAGAACTGTGGCCAGACGTTGTTGAACCAAAAATCCCGGTAGCTGGCTAACTGAAGTTCCAACCTTTTGCCCTTAGAACTGCTCATTTGTACTCTGCTGTCGGGGTAGAAACGCCGTTCAGGCGCGGGATGGGTGATCTCCTGCACCTTCCAGAAGGTGGTATCTCTGCCTTTTTCAACGATCACCAACTCTGCCTTCCATATTTGTGCGTCGGTGTAAGTCCGAGGCACATCCGGAAAGGTCTTGCTTTCGCCCCAATGGTCAAGGTCAATATAGTGCCTGACCGCCTCGAATTTCGAGGCGTAGCGACGCTTGTCGGGGTCAACGGCATGGTCCGTTAACCACTCGATATTGGCCCGGAAGAAGGGCATCATCTCCTGATCCAGGGTGAAGACTGCCAGCCGGTTAATGCGGCGGTGGCCGAAGAAACCCCATTGTGGATCGTCCAGGGGGAGGGTGGCGGAGGTCAGAATTAAACATGCGACACCGGCGAGGAGAAAATGAAAAGGCTTCATCGGGCTGATTTACTGCGAAGGGGAAGATACGGTGGATATGTAGCTACGTGGCTGGTAGCTGCCAACTTCAAGCTTAACGGACCACTAGAAAGCACTGTATCCCACCATTAGCGGTTGAATCGTCTCAATGTTTAGCAGCACCCAATCCTCGTCATTATTAATGAAAGCGGTATAAGCCTCCAGGCCGCCGCCTTCCAGCACCTCACCACTTTTCAGGTCGTGCTGAAAGGTACGCCCTGCATACCTGGCGTACACTTTCATGATCTGTTCTTCCTGCCCTTCCTGTTTTACCCTTATGGTGGCGAAAGGCAAAATCTCTTTGGCTTTAGCGATGGTTTCTAAGTCTTTGTTCTCAAACCTGTTGACGTAGTACTTCTCATACCTGGCCAGGACGCCTTCCGCTCTTCCATAGGGAATGGTTCTGGTCTGCTGGCCAGTTTCATAAAAAGGGGAAAGGCGGAAATCGGTGCCAATTCTAGTTAAGGTAAAACTCTGATTACGTTGGGTAGGGTACTCGATGCTGAGGTATTCCACCTTTTCCGGGTCTACCCGAAAGTAGACTTTGTCGCGCCATTCATCGTCCCAGTGAGTGACCCGCATACGTACGTTGCCCGTAAAGTGGGGAAGGTGAACAACGTAAGGGTTTTCCTTGCCTTCAACAATGGCGTTAGTCCCTGTTTCATCGTAGGTGCCTCCACCAAGATAATAGCCTCGGATTTTCTGATCGTTTTTATCAAATACCTGGACAAGAATACCGTGGGAGGCAATGTCATCGATCATGTGTTTCTTAGCACCTTCGGTAGGCAGGCTTTTGATGTCGAGGTTCGTGATGACGTCCTGAAGATTGGCCATCATGTTCTCATTAGCGGGAACGCCGTTGGCTAACCATCCGGTAATTCCTCCGCGTGTCAGGGTGGTGTTGTGTCCGTCGCGGTCGGCAATCAGGATACGATGAACCTCGTCGAATTCAGCAATGCCGAAACGGCGCTCTTCGGCGCGTTCCTCGGCGGTAGCGGGCTTGGAGCTGGTGGTGGCCCACCAGGCAATCCCCCCTAGCAGGAGGACGGAGAGGAGAAGGATAAGCGTTCTGTTCATTTGGTCAGTTCGGGATGAGCACAATATTGGAAGTAGGTAAGCCGGAGCTTTACGTCGTGTGTTTTCTGGCATATCGTCGCCGACGTAGCCAGTTAAAGACCAGGCCGAAGCCAGCAAGTAAAAGCATTGGTACTCCCAGGTTGAGGGCTCGCCAATAGCCTGCATCAGCCCGAGCGGCCTCTTGATCGGTCAGGCGCAATTTCACGTCTTTGCCCCTTGCGGCAATAACACCGTCAGGATTGAGCAGATACTCGATGGCATTCAGCAGGAGCACTTTGTTTGCGTAGGTAAACTTTTCCCAAATGTTGTATCCGGTGGGGTAAGTTTCTCCTTTAATTACGGGATTTGACAACACATCGCCGTCAGCAATCACGATCATGCTGGTGGTGACGGATACGCCACGAAAATCTATCCCATTCTCCTGAAGCAACTGTTCATTTGCCTGGGTAAGCCGGTTAGCATAAGGGCTGTTAAAAGTGCCTTCCAGCAGGTAAGCAAAAGGTAGCCCCTCTTCATTAAAGCGGTCAAGGTCCAGCTTGTATTTCTGTGCGTCCAAATCAATTGGTGCAGGAAGCCGTTTTCTGCGGGACCGGTTGCTGGATTGAAGTAAAACGGTCTTTTTTACGCCAGGGTCTTCATCATTGACGGTTTCAATTACGGTGGGAAACCGCAAATCAACGGGGTCAAGGTTCTTAACGATGGGGTGTTCAGAAACCGGGATGGCCCGAACGTGATAGGGGAAAGGCGTGAATGATACGTTCGGGCGCCCACCGGTTGAGCCAGTGACTATTGGGATACTAGTGCTTTGAAGGTCAAGCCCCAATACGGGTGACATGCGAAATCCGTATTTGAAAAAGAGGTTTTCGAGACCCAACTCTCGTGGGTTTGGGTAGAATTCGTTGCGGGTCAACAGCGAATCATAGTCCATGCCAACGGCGTCAATGGCCCATAGTACCTTGCCCCCATTCATCACGTACTGATCGAGCTTGAAGGCTTCGTAATCAGAAAATGGCTTGTTCGGTTTAGCAACGATCAGCAGCTTTACATCTTGCGGTATAAAAGCAAAACTGTCGAGGTGTACCGGCCCAACTTCGTAGTCTTTTACGAGTGTACTGAAAAGGTCTCCGGTATTCTGCGGTGGGAGTTCGCCGTGCCCGAAAGTAATGCCAATCAGGGGCTTGTCGTTATCGGTTAGTCCCTGAATCGCTCGCGTGAAATTATACTCAAGCAGTGATTCCGCCTTGTTGATCTGACGGGCTTCGCTGAAACCACGTGGTGCCGGTTGCAGCAACGGTGCGATGCGGGTGCGGCCACCGTAGTAAAAGATGGCGTAGGGGTAAACGAGATTGGATGAACGTTCGGAGGCGCTTGCTGCGGAGTAAACCGTGACCGGAAAAATACCCTCTTCCGCCAGGTTTCGCTGCCTTTCCTGTACCTGGTCTTTATCTCCGGCTAAGGGATCTGCGAACTCGTACTCCAGTAGTGAATTGTTGCCCGAAAAATCAATGAGCATTTCCTCCACTTTCTCGGAAAGTCGTTGATAGTTAGCGGGTAGGTCGCCGGTGAGCAGGATGCGGACAAACAACGGTTCTTCCAATTGCCGGAGTTGCTCCACGGTGTTGTCCGTAAGGGTGAAACGTTTGTCCTCCGTCAGGTCCAATGCGCCGTGTAAGGGTAGCCCACCGATGCGGGCGTTGGCGAGTACATTGATGATGATCAATAGCGCAACCGCCAGCACGAACTGAATGAGGGATTGCGTTTTGTGTTTACGTTCTAATTGAGCCATATGCAGAATGAGAACGCGAAGATAACATTAGGGATTACACTGCCGGCCCTGTATTGGGGTTTTGACGTTTGGATGGCAGTGATTGAGTGAGTTGGCGAGTCACTGAGTAGCTGCCGCTAGTACCGTTCGCATCCTTAGGGTACTCACCCTGGGCGAACGAGCGCAGCGAATTGAGTGGAAACAGCGGCAGCAACTCAGCGACTCGCCAACTCACATACTCACTCAATAATCTCGACCCGCATCCTCTCCATAGAAACCCGTGCCTTCAGGCCAACCGGCAGCGTACACATATCCTTGATGTGACCAACTGGAAAACCGTAGGCTACGGGTATCCCCAGGTCTTCGAATCTTCCGGTAAGCGTTTCCCGTAAGGTGAGAGAACGGTCGTCGGGGTCAGCCTCACATCCCTTGAACACTCCAAGCAGGATACCTGCAGTACTGCCCAGGTCCCAGCTTTGCCGCAACTGAGTCAGCATCCGGTCAAGCTTGTAGGGATCTTCGCCGATGTCCTCGATAAACAGCAGGCTTCCTTTAATGGGGGGAACATAGTCAGTCCCGGAAGCGGCCGCTAGCAAACTGAGGTTGCCGCCCCAGAGCCTTCCTTCTGCTGTCCCTGCCCGGATGACATAGGATTCGTAAACAGTTTCCTCCGGACTAACCGGTGGCCGCTCAATGGCCGCCCAGGAATTCCCTTCCATTAGTGCAGCTTTAAGATGCTTGGTGGTATAGTCGGTAAAATCAGAAGATCCAACCGGGCCATGGAACGTCACCAGGCCCGTTTGGCGGGTTATGGCGTTCGTTAAGGCTGTGATGTCACTATACCCAATGAGAATTTTCGGGTTGCGTTTGATCATCTTATAGTCCAGTTGCGGTAAAAGCCGACCACATCCATAGCCTCCTCTTACACACCAAACTGCCTTCACCGCTGGATCGGCAAACATAGCGTGGAGATCGTCGAGTCGCTGGCGATCGGATCCGGCAAGGAAACCCTTGATCGCACGAATGTTTTTACCTGGCCTTACTTTTAATCCCAGGCTTTCGATCTGCCGGATAGCTTTTGAAATACCCTCTTCGCTAATTGAACTTCCGGGGGCGATGAGCCCAACGGTATCACCGGGGCGTAGCCGGGCAGGAATAATAAGCCGTTTATCTTCTCCGGCCATGGAAGTAAAAAATGGCAGTGCGAGGCTGGTGCCGAGGAAAGTTCGTCTTTGCATGATGCCGACATTAGAGCTGGTTAGGAAATCCGATTTCTGATTGTGAACGAGCCATTTTGTGGCAGGTTGAGGTCAAAAAATGGACTCATTGCTGGTTAATAGTACACTTTTATGGATGCAGAGCAGGCCGAAGGGGGACGTTCGCAGGTCGGAGACCTATTTTCTGGTGCGCGCATTGAATGGGTAAGATATTGTACTTTGTGGAGGAACGGACAAGGTGCCGTAAACTATCTTAAATGAATTACCTTCAACAATACCACGTCCTATTCAGTGGGGTGGCTGTCTTTCTGCTATTGGGAGGATTTACCAGCCTGTTTTCTTCCGAGGCGAAGCAAATGACTGAGTTATGTGCCAATGCGATTGATGATGACAATGATGGTCTCATTGACCTGAACGATCCGGATTGCATCTGTGAGGTCATTGAACCAGTGTCCCTGATTCCTAACCCTTCTTTTGAAGATTTGAATTGCTGCCCCAGCAGTCGGAGCCAGCTTAACTGTGCGGATGTCTGGATTCAGGCTTCTGCTCCGACCACTGACCTGATTCATCAGTGTGGTTGGCCCGGATGGCCCGATTATGCTCCGCCTCTGCCATTTCCCGATGGTGAAGGCGTATTGGGGTTCAGGGATGGCCGCCCTTCCTTTATGTTGGAGGCTGCGAACCCCAATTGGAAAGAGTATGCAGGAGCTTGCTTATTAAGTCCGTTAGTGACGGGCAACCGATACCGGTTCGAATTTGAGGTCGGTTTTGTCAACCGGACTTTTTCTCCGCCAATAAACATTACTTTTTTCGGAACAAGGAATTGTGATAACCTTCCATTTGGGGGCAATGACGATCGTTTTGGCTGCCCGACCAATGGCCCCGACTGGATTAACCTTGGGTCAACGATGGTTAATGGTGGATCAGGTAATCAATGGGTGAAGGCTGTGATTGATATGGAGGCTACCGCTGATATAGAAGCGATCGCTATCGGCCCTGGTTGTCCGGAAATAGTGGCAGATGTAGGCTTGTATTATTATTTTGACAACCTGGTACTGGATGACTTCGAGTCTTTTACCTTTAAGATTAGCGGTACCGTTCATCCCTGTAGTGATGCCTATCGACTTTCCGTACCTGATCGGGATAACGCAAATTTTCAATGGTACTTCAATGGGGTCGCGATTCTGGGTGAAACGAGCGCTAATCTTGGCCGGCTCCCAATTGACGGCAAATACATCGTAGTGATTGATGATGGAAGCGGCTGTCGCACTTCATCAGAGTTTGAATACATCAGGCCCGTCATCGAAATGCCGGCCTCAGTAGTTATTTGCCCGGAGGATGTTTATCCTTTTGGTGATCTTCAACTCGGCACGACAGGAGCCTATCTCGATACTTTCCGCTCAATTAATAATTGTGACAGTATTGTACCACTTCAACTAACGGTTCTGGGGGAATCAGTAGACACTGTGGATGTCAGCATATTCGAGGGGGAATCCTACGAAATCGGAGCATTTAACATCCGGAAGGAGGGAGAATTCTACGTCACACTTTCCTCCAGCCTTAACTGTGACAGCCTGGTACTTGTCCGGCTCGATTATTACAACGTGTATTTCCCCACTGCATTCTCGCCCAATAGCGACGGTGTTAATGACTTTTTTACGGTGCAGGGAGGAGACGACTTGGTGGAAGTACTGGAACTGAAAGTGTTCGATCGCTGGGGGAATGAACTGTCGGCGGATAAATCATGGGATGGAAGCAGGGCGGGAGAACCTCTAAACCCGGGGGTCTACGTCTACCGGGCGAGACTGTTGATGGACGATGGGGAGGAAAGGGCCTTTTCGGGCGCGGTGTCGTTGTTAAGGTGATCATTCAGGAAGGGGGTTGCTATCTCCGGGCGGGGCCGCAGGTGCAATAAAAGTGATGGAAAAGCAGGGTAGTGGCCGGGGTGGAGTGACTGTGTCGCGACGTAATGCATACTATTCGCTGCACAGTCGCTCTAACCTGATACGAGACAATCGCCATATGAATCAACCGTCATTTATCTCGTCGGCGGTTATAGTATATCTTTGCGTCTTCTAAAACAATAGGTCTCGAAATGACAGAAGAAGGTAACGTAATCATCACCGTAGTTGACCGCGTGGGCGAAGCCCACGAACTGGAGGCTCCCACCGACATGAACATGAACCTAATGGAGGTTTGTAAGGCCTACGAACTACCCGTACAGGGAACCTGTGGTGGGATGGCACTGTGTAGCACCTGTCATTGTTACATACTATCGGAAACTGAATTGCCGGAGCTGGGCGATGCTGAAGAGGATATGCTCGACCAGGCTTTCTTCGTAGAAGACAATTCCCGCCTGGGGTGCCAGTTACGCATCACAGAAGCACTCGACGGATTGAAGGTTCAGCTTGCTCCGGAAGCGGAAGGCTGATGCCGCTGAAAATAAATTTACCGAAACTGACAGAAAACTTTTGCAGTGTCAGAATTGTATATATCTTTGCGGTCCCTTAACGTAGGGAGCTAAGTAATTAGCACATAAAAATGGTAACATCGCGGGGTGGAGCAGTTGGTAGCTCGTCGGGCTCATAACCCGAAGGTCATAGGTTCGAGTCCTATCCCCGCTACAAGTTAGAGCCGTTGTCGACTTAGGTTGACAACGGCTTTTTTTATTGAAAAGGGAAATCAAAACAGCCAGAGATCAAACGTCAAAGGACTTAGCACTTAGCGGTTATTTACGGTGATTCCCAGGCTTTCCGGGCCACAAACACAAGTGTTTTGGCCTGCTTTTCCTACCGTTTCCTTCACCAGCGGCCCCGCCCCTTAAATCATCCTGCCAGAGGAATTAATAAGGATGACACAATCCGGTCCAAATAGACTCAACTAATACTGCTGCTCACGCATTTGAATAGCAACGTTAAACTTACCCCTGACCAATATGGCCACCGTAAAATTCACTTTTGAAGATAAGAGCATCGCACCGAAAACGGTCGAGAACGTCCCCGTCGACGTAAGTATTCTGGAAGTGACAGAAGATAATGGTATCCACCTGAACCACAACTGCGGAGAAGTCTGCGCCTGCAGTACATGCCATATCTACGTTAATAAAGGCGAAGATGCGCTGGAAGAGATCAGCGATAAAGAAGAAGACTTCATCGACCGTGCCATCAACCCGCGAATTGAAAGCAGGCTTGGCTGTCAGGCCGTTATCCTTGACGAAGACGCGGTGATTGAGGTGGAAATTCCAGATCAAAAACAGATCATCGGACACGAACACTAGTTGGCCTATTGGTCTGTTGGTACTATTGGTCTAAAAGTCCGGTAGTCAAATGGACCAATAGCACCAACGGACCAATAATATTAAAATACCAACCTGTGAGTTTTAAGGATTTTGACGACTTCCCCTTCGGCTGGGCCGATCATGAAGATATTGCCATGGCACTGTACGAGCGCTTTGGAGATGAGTTTGACCAGGGAAAAATTTACCGGATCCGCTTTACCAGCTTGCTGGAGTGGATTCTTGAAATCCCCAGTTTTACCGGAACGAAAGAAGGTTCTACCGAAGAACACCTGGAACAGATTCAGGCCAAGTGGGTGTACGAATGGCGGGATAATCAGTAGTAAATAGTAGCCAGGAACCGGTTCTCGGCTATTAGTTCCTATCTGCTGGCAACCAGCCTCTAATCATGAATGAGCTCGAACGGTTTGAAAATATTAACACCTTCATCTTCGATGTTGATGGTGTACTTACCAATTCACACCTCTTGGTGCTGGAAAACGGTAAGCTGTTACGGCAGATGAACGTTCGTGATGGCTATGCCATCAAACGCGCGGTAAACATGGGCTATAAAGTAGCCATTATCACCGGCGGGAAAAGTATGGGCGTAGTGAAACGGCTGCAAGCGCTTGGGGTCGTCGATATTTACTACGGTATCAGCGATAAAGTAGAGGCATACCGGGAATTTATGTACCTCTACGACGACGAAATTTCCGACGAGAACGTGCTTTATATGGGAGACGATGTGCCTGATTATGAGGTGATGCGGCTGGTAGGTTTTCCTACCTGCCCACGGGATGCTTGTCCGGAAATTCTTTCGATATCGAGCTACGTAAGCGCCGCTAATGGCGGCGGCGGTGCCGTCCGTGACGTTATTGAAAGGACCTTGCGTTTGAACGGACACTGGATGCCGGCGGAAGACGAGGATCTTCCCACAAGCGTTTAATCAGTAACAATTTTATTCAAGTCTGTACACCAAAACTGGCTGATCGTGCATTACCGGGAGAAACCCCTCTACGCATGATGCGCAATTCCCTGTTTTCTCTGCTCTTTTTAGGCACTATTATTAGCTCGTGTGCTTCTGATGAAATTGCTGTTTCAAAAACTGCCAGCGAATGGGTGGTGATCGGTAATGACCTGGGCTTCCGGAATGAGTTCATCGATATGGCTAATGTGGTCAGGTTGTCCGACAGCATCCTTACTGTTCACTCAGTTGCTTATCCGGATGTAGCCTTGAAATTTCCCATCAGGGACAGTACGGTAATTGGTAGCCAGGATAAGCATTGGCAACTGACCACCGTAGGGCCTGATACCTTGCTGCTGCTCGATACCGTTCAGGATAATCGATATCATTTATTAAGGTTGAAGGACTACAAACCAAAAGCTGATATCTGGGCAATGCTTACGGGAAGTCGTTTTGTCGACCGTCAGTACTACAATGAACAGACGTTGGTTTTCGAAGGAAGTGATACCACCGGGAAGAATTGTTATGTGCATCACCGTATTCAAACCTGGAGAGGGGAACGTCGTTCGGCTAGGATGAAGGATGGTTTCTGGCGGCTGGACCAGCGTTTCAGTCAGCCAATTCTGCTATATACTTTAGGGCAGGGAGAACACTATGTAACCCTGATCGACTCAGTCGCTCAGGAGTCCGGTTTACAAGGACAGCTCCTCATCAACAGCCGGCCCAATCCCCAAATACATCAACGGGATACGCTGCGACCGATCCGGGATACGATAGATATGGCACAGGTGAGGCAGGATATTGTTAAGTTAGACTATGCTAGGGCGGAGGTAAACCCCGCCATTGATCCAGAAAAAGATAGTCGCTGGCGTGTATCCTGGAACGGATCTGAGCTGAAAGAGGTGCTTAGTGTGAATGATTTTGAGGTTAGCGATCTGAGGCTTTTTTTGTCGGGAGACAATTATGCGTTGACGACCTTAGGTGGGGAACTTGCGTCCGGCAAATTCACCATTCATCCAAAGTATCCGTATCTGATCCTGGACGGAAACTGTGCCAACGATTTCTACCTGCCCTTGGCTTACAACTCAGACAATGAGTTGGAAGTAACACTACCTATCCGCATTCGGTTACCGGACCAGGAGATCAAACCTATGGAAATTGGGCCAGAACAACCCAATCGGGTGGCCTATTCCGAAAATACGGTTGTTTTTACCATTCCATTTTTTAGAGAGCGCATTAATTAAACTTGATATTGAGCATCTGGCAGATAGTATTTGAGCTCTCATCGAACCGTATAGTAGTTTTTTACCGCCACCCACCAACATTTCTCCGGGAGACTCCGTCTGACAGGATAAGACGTACCGTTCCAAAAATATAGCCTTATGCGATTACTCATCCTGCTTTTTCTTATTTTGCCTTCTTCAGTATTTGCTTGCTCTTGCTTCTGGACGGAGGATTTCTGTGAATACACCGCCAACTACTTCGAATGGACTGAGGGCAAAGTCGTTGTTGCTCGGGCAAAATTCATTGAATTTCGTTCCCCGACGGTGGATGGTTTTGCTCCTCTATTCGACTTCGAAATTCTTGAGGTCCTGGTTGGTGAATTAACGGAGAATCATGTAACCCTTTGGGGGCAGGATGGCGCTAACTGTAACGGACCGGTTATCGAAATGGATGAGGGGCAGGAATACATGGTGATGTTTCCTTCTACTGAAGGCTATTCCAGTGCTTACGGTTCTTTGTCCGGAGGGATTCCGAACCGATATCCTATTTACGATTACCCGGGCTGCGGACCGGCAACACTTGTAGTTCAAGGAGAAAGGGTGAGTGGGCCAATTGCTGAGGGGGTTAACGCGATGTTTAAGCCTGCTTTCTATGATCAATTGGCGGAATGTGTAGGGGAAGAAAATATGAACGCTGAAGGGCCGACGGTGCGTTATAAAACCTATGAGGCAATCGTACGGCCCAACCCCGCATCGGATCACTTTATCGTTGAATTTGAAACTGAAGTTCCGGTATTTGCAGTAAGTCTCTATGATGTACTTGGCCGCTTAGTCTCACGTGATCAATTGGGTGGGGTAGGGACTACAAGCCACGAGGTAAACGTCTCAGGCTTACCTGCAGGAGTTTATATCCTTGTCGTGGAAACGGATGGAATAAGGGTTAAAAGGCGTATTGTCGTAAATGGATAATGATTAGTTATTGGGGGGTGGTTGAATATTTGCGACCTATCAGGGGCCGGTCCGCGCAGAACAATTCAATAAGACCCCTAATCAGGAATCAGGAATCAGTTGTCAGGGATCAGTTAATAGCTTTCAGTATTCAGCCTTCAACGCCTTGAACGCTGAATACTGAAAGCTGATCCCTGAACCCTGCCCCCTAAACCTTAGGCTTCCACCCTTTTTCATACTCCCGCCCCCATAGTTTCATGGCTTCAGGATTATTGATTGGTCGTCCGTCCTTGGGGTCAAGGTGAAGCGTTCCGGTAGTGCGTTGGGCAATGTTACCCAGGTGGCACATGGTGACGCTAGGGTTGGCGTCATCGATTGGACTGTTGAGCTGCTCTCCGCTATTGATGGCGGAAATGAAGTTGGCGGCGTGGCCGTCCGTCAGACTTCCACCTCCCGAAGTGCCCATGCTAACGTTATTTCCGGCCTCTTTTTCGCTGCGGATCTCTTTCCCCTTAAGATCATAAACCCAGTAGCCTGCGCGATCCATGATCACGGTACCTTCTGTACCATAAATGATAGAGCCTCTGCCACGATCATACTTTGGCATTCCGTTGCAACTACGACCGTGCCAGGAGATCATTTTGTTTTCTGGGAATTCGAAACCAACGTCCTGGGTGTCATAGGCCTCCCAGTCGTCATCGAAATGGAACCGTCCACCAGTACTGGTGATCTTATTTGGATAGCGAACGCCTAGCGCCCAACGGCACATATCTATTTCGTGGGTACCGTTGTTCAGGAGTTCACCGGTACCGTAATCCCAATCCCAGTGCCAATTGTAGTGTACAATGTTGGTTGCGTATTTACGGCGCGGCGCTGGTCCTTGCCAAAGCTCCCAATCCAGCCATTCTGGGCGGTACGTTGGCTCCCGCCGACCAATACCGGCACGGGTGTTGGCGTACCAGGCGTTGCCCGCGTAGGCTCTGCCGATTACGGATTCTTCCTGAATTTCCTTCACGATTTTATTTAGAGTCACCGAGCTGCGGGTCTGGTTTCCCATCTGCACCAATTTGCCGGTTTGCTTTTGTTTGGCGACCAGCCATTCTCCCTCCTGCGGGTTGTGGCTACACGGTTTTTCTACGTAGACGTGTTTGCCCGCTTCCAGGGCCATAATGGCCATTGGTGCATGCCAGTGATCCGGGGTGGCGATGACTACGGCGTCAACGTCCCGGTCATCTAGGAAACGACGGAAATCCTGGTTACCACGAGGACGCTCCCGGGTAATTTCGTAGATGGCCTTTTGCGTTTTCGCTACCGCACGGGTATCTACATCACCGATGCCCAGCACAAAAGAGTCTTTTGCTTTGGCAAAGGTCCGGGCAAGTTCATTCCCCCGACCATTGGTGCCGAAAACGGCCACGTTGAGCCGGCGGTTAGCTCCGGGGATATTTTTGCCAATGGCTGGCATCCCGACGGTTAATCCGGCCCCGGTTAAGGCGGCGGTTTTGATGAATTTTCTTCTGGTTGACATGTCTAATTAAGTTTTGATGAAGTCTTCCGTCCATTATTTCAGACAAGATATGCTTCGGGATTATGCACAAACGCACAGTGTTTTTTAAATCCTCCCCGTGGGGAGGGGGGGCTTAGGGTATTAAAATTCCCGCACTTTCACCGAGCGAAAACTGACCTTGTCTCCATGGTCCTGCAACAGAATTGGCCCGGCCGGCCACTGGCCGAAGTTCTCCCAGTCTTTGTATTTACTGTAGGCAACTAAAGCCCGGAACATCTGACTGAAGCGATCGTACTCAATAACCTTGTAACCGTTTAACCAGTGCTCTACGTGGCCTCCTTTAACCACGATCCGGCCCCGGTTCCAATCATTGATATTTGTCTCCGCATTTCTGGATACGTCGATGGGCTTAGCGGTAATCAGGTCGTAGAGGGAACCAGCGGTACGGTTTCCGGCCACCCCCATTTTTGCGTCTGGATGCACTTTATTATCCAGGATCTGAAATTCAAGGCCGATGGCGGAACCAGTTCCTTTATTCAGGGTAGGGTCTACAAAATACTTGACGCCACTATTGGCACCGGTCGTCGGCTTAAATTCGAAACTGAGTTCGAAATCACTGAAGTGATCAATGGTAATAATATCGCCTCCGTTGGTGCTTTCACCACCGTCACTTTTTTCAACGGTTAGCTCTCCATTACTCATGGTCCAGCCTTTTTCAGGGAACCCGTCGAGTTTGGCACCGCGCCAGCCGGCGGTTGTTTTACCATCCCAAAGCAGGCGCCAGCCCAACCGTTTTTCTTGTTCGGAAATGGTGTTAGGTACAAGGTTGACCGGCATGCCGAGATTGGCCGCAGGCAGGCGGTCAGCTTTTGTCGCATTTTCCTTGATCCGGATATTACGCCATTTGACCTGTTTTCCCTCCAGAGCATTATTAACGCTGTGGACCTGCAGACAAATCATCCCCGAAGCATCAAAATCATCGATGAGGTTAGCGGCAGGAACGCCGTTGATGTAGGTCCGCATTTCTGTTCCGATCGCTTCGATACGAGCCTTGTTCCAGCCAATATGCTGGTAAGCGGATCGGGCAGGAAGATTGTAGTGCAACGGATAAATCCACCCCCTGCGCGCTTCATCGTATATGCCACCGGTGTAAGCCCTTGGGGCCGGATCAATCTCCATTTGGTAACCGAACACCCGGCGAATATCATCTTGTTGGCGCCATTGGGCCCGAAACATAACGCCAGAATTCAGGGTCGGGTCATCATGGAATTCAAACTCCAGGATGAAATCACCGTAGGGGCGATCCGTACAAAGGAAGGAGTTGGGGGTTTTAATAACGGCAGTACCGACAAGCTCTTCATTGACGGCAGCGTAAGTCGCCTTGCCCCCGTATTGCTCCCAGCCGTTCAGATTTTTGCCGTTGAATAGCGGCTTGAAACCATCATCTTGCGCAAAGAGCGTCGCAGACAAAAAAAGGAGCAACCAAAAGGTATTTCGCATAATCTTTTATTTTGGCAGAAGGTAAGCAACCCAATGAATACAGACCAAGTCTTTTTTAGTGTTAAAGTACAAGTTATGCGCATATTCGTACTAATACTGATTTGGGCGGGGACGCAGGTGCAGGCAAATGCTCAGGAAGAGCAAGGGTTTGTTCTGCAGACGGATGAAGACGGTGTTTTCGTCTGGGTTAGGCCAGAGTCCAACGATGACCTCACCGTCCGCGTTGCTATAACCGCCCGGGCTTCGGTCTCAGAGGTGCGCAAGGTCATCGACCATGCCTCAGCCTACCCGCGTTGGGTACATCGTTGTGAAGAAGCCTACGTTCTGCCCGGTGGTACACCTAAGGCTTATTCTTACTACTCCCGGGTAAATTTGCCCTTTCCCTTTAGTGACCGGGAAGTCGTAGGGGCGATTACCCAATCTGTTGACGTAAACACCGGCGTTTTTACCCGAATCATCAAAAGCACCCCAACGGCTCTGCCAATGAATAAGGGGATACAACGGGTAGAAACTTATGACTCCACCTGGAAGGTGGAACCTTTGTCTGACAATAAAGTGGCCATCACGTGTACCGTCAGGACTGCCGCAGGTTCAGGCTTGCCTAATTGGCTGCGGCACGAGATCATGACCGGAGGACCGGTCAAAACGATGAAGGGCTTAGTCGAAGAGTTAGAAAAAGACTAATCGGACTTGGCGTAAGCGATTTGCAATCGCAACTACCGAATAATAGCGGAACAATCCAACGTCGGCGCTTCTTCCCAGGGTAACATAGCATTCATGAGGCGTAGCTTTCCGAAACTATCCAGGTCGCGTGCCCGGATGACGATGGGGCGAATTACGCCAAGCTCAAGCAACTGTTCCCGTCGGGTGCCTCTCAACATGGGCCAGGCGGGGGTGTACCAGTGCTGACCGTCAAATAAGGCAATGTTGGCGTAGCTCGCATCGGTAAGGTGGCCTTTTTGTACCATAAGGATGTCATCACAATGCCCCTTCTTTTCCAAGCACTTTCTAATGCCGCTGCGATCGGTGAACTTTTTGCCGTAGGCGAAGTTTTCCGCCTCCACCAATTTAAGGCTATTGATGGTACGCGCAGTATAGGGTACAAGCTCCTGTTTTAATACCTCGGTACCGTATTCGATTCGTAGTTTGTAGAGGCCTGAAAGGGGCAAATCGATCTCAGATAAAATCTTGTCCAATTTCAGCGCAGGAGGCTTACCGAACAGTGCTCGACGGGATCGGTCAACCCTTCGCTGGTGATAAGGCAGCAGGTCCGCATGTCCATTCTTTATCCGAATGGACTCCAGCAAAACAGCTCCGGATGATTTTGTCTTATGTCCCAATTGGCTATTCTCTAAGCTAATGTAACGAAAAAGAGTTAACACTCAGCGGAATTCTTACTTTAGCTTTAAGTTCTTCGAACTCTTCCTGCCAATTGCTGCGGGCGGTAATCCCTCCGCCGGACCTGAAATGGAAGGTGCCGTCTGTTCGTTTTTCGATCAACCTGATGAGCACACAGGTGTCGAGTTGCTGACCGTCAAAGTATCCGCCAATGCCACAATAATAGCCTCTTGGTTGCCCTTCTGCCCGGCGAATGATGTCTAGCGTAGCCGGCTTTGGCGCACCGCTGATGGAGCCTGCCGGCAGCAGACGATTCAGTATTTCCCCAAGGTTCTCTCGCCAGTTCTCAGGTAATTGGCCACCGATATTGCTGCTGGTTTGGACCAGGCCACGTCGGCTCGTGGCAATCTTATGGAAGTAACGATAATTGGTTACCCGGACTTTTCTGGCCACCTGGCTAAGGTCATTCCGGATAAGGTCCACAATCGTTGCGTGTTCCGCTACCTCTTTTTTACTTTGTAACAGAGCTTGCCGGGCTTTAGGGGTGTCCAGAGCGGTCCCCTTCATTGGCCGGCTTTCGATATAGCCCGCCGGAGAGACAGTGACAAAGGTTTCCGGACTAAAGCATACGAAATGATCAGGCCACACAATACGATACTTTGCCTCACTTTGCCAGTATATCTCTTCTAAGGAGCCAGTAAGATCAACGGGTACAGGGAAAGTCAGGTTGGTGAGGAAACTATCTCCCCGTTGTAGACCGGTCTGTACCACTTCAAAGGCATTCCGGAAAGCCGATTCACTAATGTGGTGAGCAAAAAGCTTTGGTGGCAACATCCCACTGGGCGGAAGGTCTTCTTCCTCGTAACCCCGAAAGGAGAACCTTGGCTGATCTGCATCCGCTTCGCTCGCTGACCAAACCCGAGGTTTTTCCTGTTCGAAATCGACCAGGAAGAAACATGGCTCCTGCTTGGCACCCAGGCGATTGAGCTCCAAGGCCCACTGGTCCATATTTTGTGGTTGTTGCTTCATTTAAAATAAAGACGATTATCGAAGAGAAAAGTTACGGCATCAACGGAATAACTCTCCATTACCCTCCCAATCTGTTTATAGTTGTTATCGTATATCTGATTCGGGGCAAATGCTTAATCGTTCAAATTTTTTTATTCTTTTTACACTTATCCTTCCGATAGCCAAGCATTTTTTAAGCCCGTTTATAAACTCATGTCTGGACGATCTTTTCGTCCTAATAAAGGTTTAACTTTCATGCTTCCACTACAGAAAATAACCTACTCCCTGGCATTGGCCTGTCTTTTCATTTGCCTGATGGTTTTTGGTAAGGTCTTGCTTGTTCCCGTCGTCCTGGCCTTTGTACTTTGGTACCTTATTAACGCCGTTGATCAGGTGATGCGTAAGTTGCCACGTATCGGCCCCGCAAGTCCTCGTGGGATTAGCTTGTCGGTTGCCGCCGTGATGGTGCTGGGCATAATCATCCTGGTTGGCAACCTGGTAGGACAACAGATCAACGACATGATTGATACCGCTCCCGAATACTGGATCAACCTGGAGTTGCAGTTTGCCCGTGTCATGACTCGGTTTGGATACGACGAGGCTGTCACGCTCAAAACGATTTCCGAAGGGTTCGATGTAAATGGCTACCTGCTCGGCCTACTTACCTATTTTACCTCCGCCACCCGCCAGTTCCTGCTCGTTTTACTTTACACCCTTTTTCTGTTGGTGGAGCAGCACACCTTCCCGCGTAAGCTGGCAGCTCTGGATCTTCCCCGTCATCGTAGGAATCAGTTGATGCAGGTGCTAGGTAAGCTTAACCTTGCCATCCGTGCTTATGTAGGCGTTAAGTTCGCCGCCTCCTTCGCAACGGGGCTGCTCAGCTATTTCGTCATCGAATACGCTGGTGTTGATTTTGCTGTCCTCTGGGCCTTCTCCATTTTTGCGCTCAATTTTATACCCACCATCGGCTCTATCGCAGCTACGATCCTTCCAAGTTTGATGGCGCTGGTCCAGTTTGATTACCTGACCCCTTTCCTCATTGTCGTTATTGGCGTAGGGCTGATTCAGCTCAGCATCGGGGGATTATTAGAGCCTAAGCTTTACGGAGATGCGCTCAACATCAGCCCTTTCGTAATCATCTTCTCGCTTATCCTTTGGGGCTTGCTTTGGGGCGTAGTGGGTATGCTCCTTTGCGTGCCGATAACCTTTACGTTGATCACTTTCTTAGCGCAATTCCGGGGTACCCGGCCAGTAGCGGTGTTACTCTCACGACGGGGGCGGGTCTGATTTTGCTCCTTAGTTAAACCCCGTACTGCACCTGCGGCCGCGCCCTGAATAACTTCGGGAAAAAGAAAATTGAAAAAAGTTTGCTCTTGCTGTCACACTTAGCCAGGCACCCGGCTATAAGTCAGTAACAAGCTTACCAAAATCACTTTTTTTGATCTGCTGATCCTGCCCCGGGCCCATGGGAGGAGGAAGATCTACTCGATAATTCAACCTAATGAAAAAGCAACTATTTTCTCTTCAGGGCTTCCTGCTGCTATCGCTAATTGCCATCTTCACTTCTTGTGGACTGCTGGACAGCGACGAAATTGAAATCCTGCCGGTATTCGATTGCCCAAGAATAGAAGCCATGATTGGCGATTCCTGTTTAAATGCTGCCGGCGTCATTGGCACCGTGAACGCCGATTGTGCCTGTGAAGGCTTCGGTAATGCCTTTGACTGCCCTGACCTGCAACTCAATTTCCGGGACTCCTGTACCACCGCAACTGGACTGACCGGCCTGGTATCTGGCGATTGTGCCTGTTTTATCACCACCGATACGACCTCTTTCGATTGTGACAACCTGATGCTTAATATTGGCGATGACTGCCGGACCGGTTCTGGCGGAGGCTACGTCGATGAGAACTGTGGTTGTACGCCCTACAACGATTTCGATTGTCCTGGTCTTCAACTTAATTACCGGGATACCTGCATTAATGCTGTAGGGAACCCGGGCCTAGTGTCTGGAGACTGTGAATGTATTGGCGGCACCGAGTTTGACTGCCCTGACCTACAATTAAACTACGAATGGGACTGTATGTTGGCCGATAGCACCTACGGCTACGTAAATCCGAATTGCAACTGTGTTCCTTACAACAATGACTTCGACTGCCCCGATCAGCAAGCGAATTACCGCGATGATTGCCAGACCGCTGATGGTGAAGAAGGATTCATAAATCAGGACTGTGGCTGCGAGCCTTACAACAACGATTTTGATTGCCCCGATCTTCAGCTGAATTTCCGGGACACTTGTGTAAGCGCTACTGGAATTCTTGGTGTCATATCCGGAGATTGTGAATGCATCACTGGCAGCACTGAGTTTGATTGCCCGGACTTACAAGCCAACTTCCGCGACGTTTGCCGGACCGGTGACGGCCAAGCTGGAACGGTCAGTCAGGATTGTAACTGTGAACCGAATAACAATACTTTTGATTGCCCGGACTTACAAGCCAACTTCCGCGACGTTTGCCGGACCGGTGACGGCCAAGCCGGAACGGTTAGTCAGGATTGTAACTGTGAACCGAATAACAATACTTTTGATTGCCCGGACCTCCGCCTTGATTTTGGGGCTGTCTGCCTGACTGCCGACAGTACTGCCGGTAGAATCAACCAAGAGTGTCTTTGTATCGCAACGCAAACCTTCGATTGCCCTCAACTACAGGCCAATGTTGGTGACAACTGCCGGACCCCCGGCGGCGGCAGTGGAACCGTTACTGCCAACTGTAATTGTGAATAGAACGATAGGGACTGCGGAGAGGTGTTTTTAAGCCTCTCCGCAGTCTACCTTTACCAATCAACTTTATGAGTCGTAAGGTCGACATCCAACTAATTGCCAGGTGCCTCGCGAATAATCGTGCGGCACAACGGCACTTGTATGACCTCTGCCTCCCTTACCTGAATTTGAGTTGTCGTCGATACCTGATCAATGAGGCGGACCTGAAAGATGCTCTCCAGGATACTTTTATCAGTGTTTTTGGTAGCCTTAGCCAGTTTGACGTAGAGAAAGCCAGCTTTAAGACCTGGTCTACGCGCATCGCCATTAATGCCTGCCTGAAGTGTAATCGTAAGCGAAAGCAGAGCGGTACCCAGGAGTTGGTTATCAATATGCATGATCCGGAAATACAGCCGGAAGTTTTTGCCCAATTGTCCAACGAAGACTTGGTCGCGTGGCTGAAGCAGATGCCGCGTCCATATTTCGAAGTGTTTAACTTCTACGTCATCGATGGTTTTTCGCACCAGGAGATTAGTAAGATGTTGGATATTGATCCCCAATTATCCAGGCAACGACTGGCACGTAGCAGGGCCTGGCTAAAAAAACGCTTGCCGACCGATCTACGGGCCGACATCAGCCGGGAACACCGGCTTGAAATTGGTCTGATTCTCGTCCCTCTAGCTCAAATCATCACTCTTTTCTTAACCCAGTAGTCATGACCTTTTTCGAAACTATTCTGAAAAAACGCCTTGGTAATGCTACTTCTGATAAAGGAGTCGCACCTGACGACCTATGGGCTGCAATTGAGCAGGGGCTACCGCCCGAGAAAGAAAAGGGCTCTTCCTTTAAGTGGAGAACTATTGGTCTTACCTTATTGGGGGTGTTTGTGGCTTTGAGCGTTTCATTGAGTATTCTTCTGCAGAAAGACGAAGGGAATACGGACCTGGACGATATTGAATTCCTAAGCGAAAATGTGGTTGAAATTGCCGAAGCTCCCACAAGGCAGGTCCGTGAAGAAGGTATCGACGCAGTAGATGTTATTGCCGGCGAAAAAGGGGAGGCTGCAACAAAGAAAGGGGAAAGTCTGCAGAGTTTAGCGGGCAAAGGGAATGTATCTAAGCCTGCTGATTCTGAAAATCATATTTCAGCCGGTAGTTCCGAACGGATTATTGACAAGGCTTTAGCCACAAATGAATCAGCAGAAGCGAGCTTGTCGAACAATGCAAAAGACGAGCCAGTAGTCACAGCAGCAATGACTGATGAACGTTCGTCCGGAACAAAACCCTCCAATGTGCAAGTATTTGAAGAAAATCTGGCTAAGGATGAGGCAAAAAGAGCGCGTAAGGAGAAGCTAATGTCCACTGGCGCTGTGCCAGCCAATGACTTGAAAACCATTCCTTCCCTCAATGAAGTTGCCGTAAGTAAGCTTAATTTACCAACAACAATTGCTCCGCTGGTAAGGAACAAAAAGGAACTTTTGGTTGAGAATTTTAAATCCATCTTGCCCATAAGACAACTACGTCGTCCCAGGGCTGAGCTTGGCGTCTTTGTGGGCACGAATATGCTGCGGCACAGGTATCCATCCGCCGCTGCAGATGATTTGGCTGATGTGCTCAACGCTTCCCGGGGGGAAGCATTAGGGCAGTCCGCTGCCCTGGAGGTGGGCTATCGTCTAAAGCCGGGCCTGAAGTTGTATTCCGGGGTAGAATTGTTGAAGACCCATACCACCTTCCGGTATACCCAACAGCGGGATACGGTAATGATGCGGAATGGCCGTGAGATCGATGCTGTCGCCATTCGTCGCGTGCAGCATAACAATCGCCAGACCTTACTCAGTGTCCCGCTGATGCTGGAAAAAACTTTTGCTTCTGGCCGTTGGGAGGCTGGGTTGTCCGCAGGAATTTCCTTCAATTACCTGACCCAACAGACTGGCCGGTCACTTAATGCTCTACAGCAAATTGTTACTTATTCTAATGGCGGTGGAGTAAATCTTCCTGCACCTGATTTTTACCTGTCTTACCAAATTCGTCCTTCCATAAATTATCGGTTGAACAGCCAGGTAAGGATCCAGGCCAGAGCTGACCTTCGTTGGCAACGGTATGGTCAGTCTGCCTTGTACGAGCTGTCGGCTAATTCAATGTTATATGGTGGATCGATTGGGGTTGTTTTTGGCTTGTAGATAACGAATACGTAGGGGTGAACCCCCACGCTACGATAGACGGACCTCCGGCCCTGAACGAATGGCGCTCCGTGTCCGGAATAAGCACACTCACCCCCAACTTTGTTTTATCTTCCCCGCAGATCACGGTGGCATCTGCCACTTTACAAAGTACCCAGCCTGATTATGCGGAAATTAATACTAGTGCTTCCTTTCCTTTTCCTATTGCTTACCGCATGTGGAAATGAGACCACCTCAACCGGTGACATCGATAATAGGGTGGACGAAGAACCTGCTGCCTCCAAACCCATGGACTTCGTTTCCCACCGGGTGGTCGACAACGCCAAATGGTGGTGGGCCCTTACGGTGGGAGATGTGACCAATGACGGACTGCAGGATGTGGTTTACATCAATAACAATGCTAACGGAGGCTATCTTGCCTTCCGGACTGGCGCGAAAGACGGAGAGCTGTGGAAGGAAACCATCGTCGCCCAGGCGCCACCAACTGGCGGCACTTTTGCTTCGGGCGACCTGGAAACCGGAGACATGGACGGCGACGGTGATCTGGACATCCTGGCCGTGAAGCACACCGGTGAATGGGATGATGCAGGAGAGAGCGCCGAGATATTCTATTACGAAAATCCGTCCTGGACGCCTCATCCCATCGGACTGGCGAAAGACGCGGTTAAGGACCTGTCCATCGGAGATTTTGACGGAGATGGCCGCAATGATCTTGCGGTGCTCACCTTTGACGAACACAACCTGCGTATTCACCAGCAGCAGGAAGACGGTACCTTTAAAATGGTGCAGGACATCACTCGTGATGGCCTCCATGAAGGCATGGACTTGGGAGATATTGACAACGACGGCGACCTGGACATTGCGGCCAACGGCTTCGTGTTCATGAACCCCGGTGGTGACCTTACGGAGGATTGGACCATTGAAGTAATTGACCCCAAATGGAATACGCAAACCGGAGACTGGAGTGCCAACGGCACTAAAACCTTTGTGGTCGATATGCTGGGCAGCGGAATTCCGATGATCTTCATCAGCCACAGCGAGAGAGCTGGATACCCGTTGGCTTATTATATGCGCAAACGCGACGGGACTTACATTGAATCGATTGTCCTGGAGGAATTGCCCGCCGCGCACACCCTCCAGGTTTTTGATATGGACATGGATGGAGACTTCGACATTGTGACTGGGATCAACTACGCCCGTGCGATAAATCTGGATCCAAAGGTTGACCATTTTGAAGTATTGGTACTCACCAACGACGGAAATGATGAGTGGGGGCGGAAGGTGATTGAAAACGAAGGCATTTATAACGGTAGAGTAGCTGACTTTGAGGGGGATGGTGACATGGACATCTTTCGTTATCCAAACCATGAGGCTACGGATCTTTTCTTCATGGAGAACCAAATGAAGTAATTGCCCAATGAGAATCCTTAAGCAACTTTTTTTGGGCGCGGTCGCAGGTGCAATGTTCGTCCTGTCTGCCTGTGGACCAGCCACTGAATCTGCTGACCAGCTTCCACCTGCAGACGTACCCAATACCTTGTCGACGGAGCAGTGGACGTACATTCAAATAGACTCCACCAACGTAATGTGGGGAGAATTTGACGGGCCGGAATGGCTGCGTTACTTTGGCCTGGCGGCAGCCGATTTTACCGGAGACGGTAAGCTGGAGATCGTTACCGGGCGTACCGTCTTTCGAAACCCCGGCGGAGATATGACCGGGAAATGGGAGAAAATAGACCTGGCCGTCAATGTGGACGCTAACCTGACTTATCAACTAATCGGAGAAAAGGCACCGAGTATCCTGGCCGAAGCACTTCCTGAAGTGATTCGTTTTTCGGTAGATCAAAATGGAGATTTTACGAAGGGTGAAGTCGTCGCCCGGGTGCCTCCTACCGGTCATCACAACGGACAAGGTTATAAAACCGCCGACCTCTTTCCTGGTAAAGGGGACGTTGAAATAATTTACGCGAGCCAGGGGGGGCTCTACGTTATGGACCCAACGGCGGCATTGCCCTGGCCCGTCGTTCTGGTAGGCGCCGACGCCAGCGACGAAGGCTTCGGCGTAGCTGACATGGATGGAGATGGCGACCTCGACCTGATTTCCGGCTATCGCGTCCCTGGCCTTGATGCCGAAGTGCCGACTACGGTAGTGTGGTTTGAAAATCCAGGTACTATGACGCCCGACTGGACCCGTCACCAGGTGGGCCATACCGCTTTCGCTATCGACAGGGTAGAGGCCACCGACTTGAATGGAGACGGCCGCATCGACGTAGTCGTCGCAGAAGAACGGTACCCCGGCCTGGAGCCAGACGCTACCCTGTGGGCTTTCATGGCTTCCGATACCGGCTTTGTGCGCAACGCCATCGTCACCCAATACTCCATGAATAACCTGGACCTGGCAGACCTGGATCAGGATGGAGATGAAGACATCCTCACCGCAGAACACAAAGGTCCAGACCTCGCTTTGCAGCTTTGGAAGAATGATGGTGCCGGCCATTTCACTAAACAAGAAATTGACCGGGGTAAGGAATCTCACCTCGGAGCGCAGGCTTTTGACATGGACGGTGATGGCGACCTGGACATCATCAGTATCGGTTGGGACCAGCATCAGTTTGTGCATCTCTGGCGGAACGACGCAAAGTGATTTAACGGTGATTTGATTAATGATTAAACAGAATTCTGTATTTTCGTTTATGCCCAATCAGTTAGCTGGTCTGGCGTTTTTGTCATCCTTTACAGAAAATCACCACCCATGCGTTTCCTTTTTTCCCTGTTCGCAGTGTACTGTTGTTCCTTTCTTTTTGCTCAGACTGGTGCTGCCTTTTCAGGCTTGTCCAGCTGTGATGCCCAAGTGCAAAGCTTCCTCAATGAATACGATATCCCCGCTGCCTCCCTGGCCATTTCTCGAAATGGCAAGCTGGTGTACAACCGTGCTTTTGGCAAGGCCGATTTGGCCGGGCAAATAGTCACCCAACCCTGGCATCGTTTCCGGGTTGCCAGTGTCTCCAAACCTCTGACGTCCATTGGCATAATGAAGCTGATAGAAGCGGGAAGCCTTGAACTAAACGAAAAGGTGTTTGGCCCGGGGAGTCTTCTTGCTAGCCACGAATACCTCAGCATGGCCAACATTACAGATAACCGGGTTTACGATGTTACTGTCCAGCACTTGCTAGAGCATTCAGGAGGATGGGATCGTGATCAAAACTGCTTCCCTAATCCAACTACACCCTACAGCTTCTTTCGTGGAGGGTGTGATCCTATCGGCGCACCACTACACATTACACAAACTCTCGGTGTTGGCAATCCAATGAAAACGGAGGACCCCATTTTTTTCCTTTTGGAAAAAGGCCTTGAATTCACTCCCGGAACTAGATATGCTTACTCTAATATTGGATATCTCGTACTTGGAGAAATCATCGAGGCCGTTACCGGAAAAGATTACGAAACCTATATGCGGGAGGACGTATTCGCTCCGGCTAATGTGTGTGATATGAACCTTGGGAAGGATTTACGGGAAGACCGCTTGCCACGCGAGGTAGAATATGAAGGTAATGGGTTTACGGTGTCCTCCGCTTATGGAACAGGTCAGCAGGTACCCTGGGAATACGGCGGTTGGACGATCGAAGCAATGGGGCCTCATGGTGGCTGGGTAGCAAGTGCTGCCGACCTCATTCGTTTGCTCAGCACCGTCGATGGATTTAACAGTAAACCAGATCAATTGAGTAGTACTACGATCAATTCTATGACTACGCCTTCTGCAAATGCTAATTACTACGCCAAGGGCTGGGCCGTAAACTCAGCTAATAATTGGTGGCATACTGGAGCCCTCGACGGGACCGCCAGCATTATGGTCAGGTCCAGCGGAGGGTACAACTTCGCCTTGATTCTGAACAAAAGAATCATCGATCGCCGATCCAATCAGTTTTGGGCGGACCTTGACGGCCTACCCTGGAGTTGTATAGGAGGTGCTACTTCCTGGCCTGGGTACGACCTGATGTTGCAACCAGAGGCAGGGGTGACTAACTTCACGGCAACCCCCATCCAGAATGCGGCCGCAGCTACGGTAAGCTATGATTTACCTACAGGGGTGGAAGTACTCATTGTCGCCAGTGAGACTGAGTTTTTGGCTTCCTATCCGGAGGAGGCGGTCAGTTATGAGGTTGGAGATGTTTTGCCCGGTGGAGCAAAGGTGGTCTACGTTGGAGATGAAGATGAAGTAGAAATCCTTTCCCTTGAGCCTACCACCACCTACTTTTTGCGGGCATTCCCTTTCCGGAAGAATAGTGATACCAGAAATTTCCCCCTGTATCGACTGTGTGACGCTACTGAAATATCGGTGACCACCTCAAGTACTTTCGTTGAAGATCCTCAGTTTGTGGTAGATTTCAAACTCTTTCCTAATCCAACGGATGGTCTTTTCAGGTTTACCCTTGATGATCCGGCCCACCTTGCTAAGACCACTTATCGTTTGTATGATGCCATCGGCCAGGAATTACGGTCAGGCCAGGCTTTGGCAGAAACGGCCTTGTCGCTGGCCAATTACCCTACAGGCCTATACACCTTAGTAGTTTTGCAGGATGGACAGCTAAAAGTAAGGCGGGTGATCCATAAGCAGTAGGGCGCTGCCGCAGGTGCAAAGAAAGGTAATGTAGGCAAGGATCCTGAAGCGTACCTTCGCCTATCATGAAGACCCTTACAGTCAAAGACCTATTCACCAACCCCACCTGGCAGGGCTTCGCCCTGCTTGATGTCCGGTCACCCGGTGAATATGAGGAAGCCTGCCTGCCCGGTGCGCTGAACCTGCCGCTGTTTTCTAACGAGGAGCGGGCGAGGGTAGGGACGCTGTATAAACAAGATTCCCCCGATGCTGCGCTATTGGAAGGACTTGATATTGCGGGAGGTAAAATGCGGAAATTGGTGGAAACTGCCCGGAAGTTGGCACCGGGGAATAAGGTAGTGGTCCACTGCTGGCGCGGCGGACAGCGCAGCGGTAGCGTGGCGTGGTTGCTGGAGCGGGCAGGCTTCGAAGTCGGCCAGTTAACGGGAGGCTATAAAGCGACGCGTAAGTACATTCGTCAGTACCTGAGCGAGCCACGACATCAGTTCAAAGTGTTGAGTGCGCCGACGGGATCAGGGAAAACGCCGGTCTTGCTTGCCATGCGGGAGCAGGGCGCCAACGTCATTGATCTGGAGGGGTTGGCAAACCACAAAGGTTCCGCCTTTGGCGGACTGGGTGAAGGCCCTCAACCGTCCTCCGAGGCCTTTGAAAACAGGCTCTTTGCTGCGCTCCGCAGCATCCCCGAAGGGGAGGTGGTATGGCTGGAAGACGAAAGCAGAATGATCGGCCACGTTTATATGTCGGATGAGTTCTATTCCCGGCTGGTCGGATCGCCCATCGTTATTCTGGAACAGCCGATGGAATGGCGGATCAGGCACCTGGTGGATAATTACGCGAGTTACCCGAAGGAAGAACTGATCGCTGCCTTTACCCGGATCAAAAAACGGCTGGGCGGGCAACACCTGAAGGCCGCGATCGAAGCACTGGCCGCAGATGATTTTGCTGCCGCTGCGCGCATCGCCCTTGTTTACTATGATAAGGCTTACAGGCACTATGGCGAACGACGGAATGCCCAGGTGCTTTGTCGGGTTCGGACGGTTAGTGCTGAGGTGGGGGAGATTGCGGGGCAGATTTTGGCGGAGGTCGATGGCCTCGATTTGTAATTGCCTTCTTCCCAACGGCGGAATTGAACTGGTTGGTGAGTATAAGCCACCGAACGATAATGACCCCATTGGTCTGATCGTCCGGCTTAGTGCATCGGGGGAGTTGGTACAAACTTTTGGGTTTCAGGATTCGCATCCGCGTAGAGGCGAAATCCCTGCTTCCGCCGCCGTAAATGGCGGCCGGGTTTACGTAGGCATGGGAGACATCGAAGCAATGAACGGCCTGAATGGCGTATTCCAGGTATTTAAAATTGATGATGCTGGTGAATTAGTCTGGTCGTGGGGCAGCTTCCAGAAAGTTGCGGTAAGCGGGCTTGATTCAAGGAACGTTAAAATTCTTGAAGATGCCGACAATAACATCTGGATCCTTGGCGTGACCGGACATTTTACTGAAAGCAGATTAGTAACCCGCTTACTGAAGTTGACCCCAAATGGAGGCATTCTGTTTTCCCGGGAATACCTCGCGGACGGAGCGTTTTCCTCAAATGCTGTAAGCATGGTATTAAATGATAACGGGGGAGCTACCTTGTTACTCAATATTCTCCCGGAGCAGGGAGGGCTTCGCCAAAACGGTTTTATTCACCTCGATGCCAACGGGAACGTCCTGGAAGCTTTTCAGTCTACCAATCAACTCGGATCGCGTTACTCAGATTTCAGGAAGAGTACGGAGCAGCCGGGGTTTATGCTAACCGGCTTCGAAGCGAGTTGCACGGACAGCAGCCTGGGAGTGACCACTGTAGCCCGAGTCGATGAAGATTTTACGTTCGGAGGAGCTAACTGCGATAACTTCGCTCCCTTATCCGTGATCAGGAATAACGTTGGTGAGCGTCGTCTGGAAGATGGCGTTCTGATCGACCTTGAGATCGAGACGGTCCCGGGCGGAGCATTGATGCCAGCTCCCTGGACGGCGCTCGACCTTACCTGTCCCGTACTCACCCAAACGACCTACCGCTGGTCGACCGGCGGGACGACGCCGGAAATTACACCACTTTCTAACTGGTATGCTCCAAACTAGAGACAGCGATACTCCCCATAATTCAAGCAAACTCCACCAAAAAAACATGCGCTGGCCACTGACCCGGATCAATATCAACGTAGTTAGCATCACCTCCCCACCAGTACTGCTTGCCCGTTAAGAGATCAGTAACCCGAAAGCCATTATGGCCCAAGAGGTCATGCGGTACGCCAACGTGGCCACCTTGCCGGCTGTGCTGATCGAAGTTGACGATGGTCCAGATGAAATTGGTTTTGGCATCGTCCCACTTTACGTAGCTGAGCAGGTTGCCGTTGTCGCAGGACGTAAAGCGAATGTTGTTTGTCTGTTGCAAGGCCGGATTATTCTTACGCGCACGGTTGATAAGCGTGTAGGCGTCCGTGATCCGGTTGCGGTAGCTCCAGTCGTAATGGCGAACCATGTACTTCTCGGAGTCGTAGTACTCTTCCTTGCCGTTAGTGTTTCCACGGTTTTCCGTCAGCTCATAGCTCGGCCCGTACAGGCCGTAAGAACTGGACAGGGTAGCGGCCAGCAATAACCTTTTGACGAATTGATTGGAGTTGGCTCCCATCATCTCGAAGGCCAGAATGTCGGGCGTATTGGGCCAGAAGTTTGGCTGCATGATGTCCGCCAGCTCAGTTGTCGTGAGCTCAATCAGGTACTCCTTCATTTCCTTCGGGGTCGTCCGCCAGGTGAAGTAAGTATAGCTCTGCTGAAAGCCCCGTTTGGCCAGTTCTCCCATAATCGCAGGCCGAGTGAAGGCTTCGGCGAGGAAGATAATATCGGGGTATTCTTTGTTCGTTTCCTCGATGATGAATTCCCAGAAACGGTAGGGCTTGGTGTGGGGGTTGTCTACCCTAAAGATGGTCACTCCCGCTTTACACCAGTACAATACAACACTGAGTAGTTCTTTCCAGAGAGCTTTATGGTCTTCCGTCTCGAAGTTAATCGGCACTATGTCCTGGTACTTCTTTGGTGGGTTCTCTGCGTACATGATCGTACCGTCTGGCCGCCACGTGAACCAGGATGGGTGCTCTTTGACGTACGGGTGATCGGGTGCGCACTGGAAGGCGAGGTCAAGGGCCACGTCGATGTCGTATTCCTTTTTAGCTTTTTTGATCAGTGCTTTGTAGTCACTGATGTTACCAAGCTCCGGCAGGATGGCTTTATGTCCTCCTTCAGACGAACCAATTGCCCATGGGCTTCCCGGTTCGCCCTCCATGGCGTTGGTGGCGTTGTTCCGGCCTTTGCGGTTCTTGCGGCCTACGGGATGAACGGGGGGCATGTACAGCACGTCAAAGCCCAATTCATCAATGCGGGGCAACAACGCTGCTACATCTTTAAAGGTGCCGGAGCGGCTGACATCGGGAGAAGCAGAGCGGGGAAAAAGTTCGTACCAGCTGCTGAAGCGCTCCCTCAGGCGACCAACCTTTACGCGCAGATTGTGATCGTAAGTTGTTTCGTGGCGCCGGAGCGGGTAATCGTTAATGACCTTACCGAATACTGGTCCAAGGACAAAAGCCACCGCTTTCGCTTCATCTTTTTGCCCAAATTCCTTGATAGCAGCATTCAACTCCTTAAGGCCTGCGCCTTTCAGTTTGGCGGCAACCTGGTTCAGCAGGTTAGCGCCGATTTTAAGTTCTACACCCATTTCCTGACCATCGGCCTGCTTCTTTTTGAAGCCTCTGTACCAGGTTAGCAGGTGGTCTACCCACGAAACTATCCGGTATTGGTAGATGGCTTGCTCGGTAACCTTGAAGGAGGCGGTCCAAACATCGTTGCCTGCTTCCAACATTTCAACCGAGGTCCACTTACGCGCTTTGCTGGTTTTGTACTCCAGCACGGCCCGGAGATAATCGTGCGAGTCTCCGAAGATGTCTGCAGACACGTTTACGGATTCCCCTACGACCCTTTGGATCATAAATCTTCCACGGTTTATTTGCGGTTTGACGTTGTCAATGACGGAGCGATTCTGCATAAAGGTTGGCTGGCTTTTGGAAGTGCAATGTTAGGCAAAAAGATATAAAGCGATAAGGTAATGAATGTTCGCAGATTGTAAAGGTTTTTAGATTTGGGTGTTTTGGGGCGGGGACGCGGGTGCTGGGTAAAGAGATGAAGGAGCAAGGTGAGGGCTCCGATCAGTGGCTGAGCCCGTCGTTGCTACCAGGAATTTTATCTCAGTTCAGCTCAAGTCATGACGAAACCTTATAGTTGATCACTGACGGTAGTCTTTGTAGTCTGAAGATGCTGATGTAAAAGTAGGACGTAGCCAATACCACATTAGTAAGGTGAAACATCGTACGAAGCAACTTTTGATGAATTGAGCAGGAAGTTATGGCACAACTTAAAAGGTCAAAAATGAAAAAGATAGTCGCGGAAATCTTTCAGGCTAAACTGAAGGAGACCACATTGGCCATTTCTGAAATAAAGGGCTACGGAACCGTGAACAGCGTTTTCGACGTTGCTTGTCGGGACGAGAGTTACGTAATCAGGTTAAACAAAGAGGAAGGCAAGGGCCTGGAGTTTATAAAAGAAGAATGGTGCAATAATTAAGCTAGACGGGTTGGAGTTCCGTCTCCGGGTAGTAGCAATCATGCTGCGTGGGTTTCAGCAGCCTTTTATGAAAAAAGCGATCGACATGTCTAAGATTAATTGGCTTTGTACTTACCTTTTCTGATCTTGCAGCGTCTTCCTGATAAGTTGAATTGTTTAATCAGACAGGATTGCACTATGAAAATTTACCTAATACCAGGATTGG
Organism: Neolewinella persica DSM 23188; assembly: GCF_000373105.1. Lineage (GTDB taxonomy): Bacteria > Bacteroidota > Bacteroidia > Chitinophagales > Saprospiraceae > Neolewinella > Neolewinella persica. The sequence goes on from NZ_KB890439.1 coordinate 69,078, forward strand.
GCTACGATCACAGGATTTTTGAAGGATTGCCCCTCGCCGATTACGAGGTGGAGTGCCTGAATTGGTTAGAGCCACGTAAGCACGAGGTGATAAGCGACTACTCCCTGAGACTCTTTGATGGCGTACCTGCTGATGAAGACATTGTCCTTATTGGTCATTCCATTGGCGGAGTCATCGCCCAGGAGATTGCGGCGAAGCGAAAGATCAGGAAGGTCATCCTGATTTCAAGTGTGCAGTCGAGGGGGGAAATTCCTGGATCTTTTAGATTGGTAAAGCCCTTAGGTCTGTATCGTCTTATGACGAAAGAGCTAACCATTAAAACGGTTAAATACTGGGGGGGAAGCAACGGATTGGTAAGTGATGCGGATAAGGACCTGTTTAAAAGCATGATCAGCGGGTACTCGAATAGCTATCTCCAGTGGGCTTTGAAAGAATTATCTGGCTGGCAGTCGGCCGGAGGGCCTTCAATAACCAGCATCTTCCGCATACATGGAACGGAGGACAAAACCTTTCCCATTATTGGGTTGATTGCACCACCAGATGTGGTTATTGAAGGTGGTTCGCACTTTATGGTTCATGCGGAGGCGGAGCAGGTTGGTAAGGCCGTTATTGAGGCGCTGAGAGTTGACTAGAGGTTGAGTTTAAGTGGGTCTTTTTCCTCAGTTTTAAAGAGTTACTGCTTACCCTGCTCTTCAAAACCTGCTGCTTTGCACCCGCGTCCCCGCCCGAAAAAAGGATCATCCCACCATCCGTCGCATAACCCCCACCGGAAACTGACGCCGCCACAACTCATGGTACTTTCCGTTCAGTTGCAATAGTTCCGCGTGATCGCCCTGCTCGAGAATGCGGCCTTCTTCCATTACGATGATCTGGTCGGCTTCCAGCACCGTACTGAGGCGGTGGGCGATCAATAAAATCGTTTTTCCTTCCGATCTCATCCGGTTCATCACCTGCAGAACGTAAGCTTCACTCACGGAGTCCAGAGAGGCCGTCGCCTCGTCAAGCAACAGGATTTGCGGATCCCGATAGACGGCCCGCGCCAGGGCGATCCGTTGCCGCTGCCCGCCGCTGAGGTTGACGCCGTTTTCACCAACGTAGGTATGGAAACCCTCGGGCAACCGCTCTATGAAGGACAATAATCCAAGTTCCCGACAAAGGTCAAGCACCTTCTTCATGTCCATTTTCTTAGTGCCAACGGTGATGTTTTCTAACAAGGAGCCGGCAAAAAGATCGACTTGCTGCGGCACGACCCCGATGTGTTTACGTAAGCTGTCGGTATCGATGTATTCCAGGTCAAGGTCGCCAAGGGTAACCCGTCCGCCATTCAAAGGGTAGAGTTTTTGGACCAACGAGGCCACGGTCGATTTGCCCGAACCGCTCTCTCCCACGATACCATTGATGGTTCCCGCTTTAAGGGTCAGGTCAAGCGCAGAAAATACTTCCCGGCCAGCGCCGTAGGAAAAATTAACCCCCTGGAAATGTAAATCACCGATCAGTTCAGGTGTTAAGGTCACGGTCGCTTTTTGCCCTTTCTCTGGCAGTAAGTCTACGATTTCAAACAACCGATCAGCCGCAATGATGGCGTTTTGGATCTTCTTGTTCATTCCTATCAGGTTCCTGGCCGGACCGGTGAAGTAGCCAATAAGCGCGTAGAAGCCCAATAATTCCCCCGGACTGATGGCACCACCGATGACAAAGGATGAGCCGGCCCAAAGCAAAATAATGGTAAAGAATCGTCCGATCGTTTCGGCGGTGGTGCCAGAGAATACAGCGTTAAGGCCAGACCGATATCCGGCATCCAGCAGATTGATGACACGGCTCTCCGTTTCGATGTTGGCATGTTCTTCGAGGCGCAGTTGTTTTATCGTCCGAATAGCGTTGATGCTCTCCACCAGCTGGTTTTCAAGCTCCGCAGCACGTTCCATAAGCACTCTTTCCCGGCGGCGGTTCAGCCGGTTGGTCAGGTAGTAGGTACAGGTATACAGCGGGATTACGATTAACATTATCAGTGCCAGTTTCCAGTAATAGGTGAACATGAGGCAGAACGAGAAAATAATGATGAAGACGTTGACCAGTAGGTTAATGACTACGTCGTTGATAAAAGCCCTGATTTTTACGGCGTCGTTGATTCGGGAAATAATCTCACCAGTCCGCATGGTATCGAAAAAACGCTGTGGCAACCGTAGCAAATGCTGGTAGTACCCAAGGATCAGTTTTGCATCGATCAACTGTCCCGTACGCAGGACCATGAGAGATTTCATGGTGCCAAGAAAAACGGAGAGCGCAAGCAAAATCAGCATGCCAATGCTTAGCAGGTTAAGCAATGCCGTATTACCGCTGAGGAGGACAAAATCGGTAATTTTTTGGAGGTAAATGGCGGTAGACAATCCAAGAACAGTATAGATCAATGTGCCAATCAGCGCCTGCACCAAAATACTTCGATGCGGGGCCAGTAGTTGCGTGAAGCGTTGCCGGATACTGGTGCGCTTTTCGCCGGGAACAAAGACTTCACCTGGTGCAATTAAGAGCAGAACGCCCGACCATTCTTCAAGGAAAGCTGAAATACGCCGTTTCTCCATTCTTCCCGTGGCCGGGTCCATCAGTTTTACGTATCGATGGCCGATTCGGTAGACCACTACAAAGTGATGGCTGCGTTCATTAATCACGAGATGGGCGATGGCGGGAAGGGAGACCGTGTAGAGTGCCTCTGCGTCCGCACGTACCCCCCGGGCGGTAAATCCGTTCTTCGTTGCGGCGTTGACAAGACCCAGCAGATTAGTTCCTTTAGCACTGGTGTCCGCCTGTTGGCGAACACGGGCGATCGGTATACCAAGGCGATAATGTGCGGCGATGGAGGCCAGGCAGGCTGCGCCACAATCGGTACGATCGTGCTGCTTGATGGTCTTTTTCATAAGTTGGAAATTGTGGGGGGCGGAAGCCAGTCCTCCAGTCTGTCACGAAGCAGTTGTGCGAGAGTTCTGCGGGCCAGGGTGAAATGCGCGGTGGCGGTCATTCCCTTACTAAGCTCGCCGCGGTGGCCACTTGGTAGCAGGAGCTGCTGGTCAAGCAGCGTACACTTCACCAGAAATGTAAGTCGGCCATTCGCATCGGTGATTACGTCTTGCCCGATTTCCCTGACCTGGGCGCGGACCAGCCCCCAGCGGGTGTGCGTGAAAGCGTCCATACGCATGGTGACGGGAATGCCTTCCCGGATCAGACCGATGTCCTGGGGCGATACGCTGATCGCTACTTCCAGTGCTCCGGTTGGAGAGATTTTTACAATTTCTTGTGCTGGCCCAACGAAGGAACCAGGGAGCAGGCCGACGGTTTGCATCAGGTGGCCTGCCGTTGGTGCGGTGATGACGAGGTGGCGCGAACGCTGGTGCAGGGAATTGTTTTTGAGACGCAGGGTACGCAGTTCACGTTCGTTGCGCGTAAGCTCCTGGGTCCATAGGTGACGCCGACGTTCCTTTAGCTGGGTCTGTTCGTTAACCGCCAGTTCATGGTCGAAACGGTACCGTTCTATCTCCATTTTGGCGATGGTTCCCGTGGTAAAAAGCGATTCCTGCCGGTCAAGCTGTTTGCGTGCATGCGTAACCTTCAATTCAGCCTGATCCCATTGGTGACGAAAGTCCTGATAGTCCCTTTGGTAAAGTGCAGTTTGTAGTTTAGGGTACACGTTGGCAGAAAGGGCGGTGATGAGTTGCTTCAGGTCCGCTATGGTGGACTGATGTTCCTGGATCCCATCGCTGAGGTGTTTTGTTTCAGCGGTAAGTTCTGAAGCGTCGAGAATCAGCAGGGTATCGCCTGCTTCGACTTCAAGGTTGTCCCGAAGGTGGGCGAAAAGGACCCTGCCTTCGGTGGGGGAGAGGATGCTGACCGGCCGCTGGGCGGTTTGAAGGATGGCCCTTCCTTCACTTCCTACGTCAATACTGATGAAAGGTAAGGCAACGGAGATAAGCAGTAATACCGCAATCATGGTGAGGTAAACGGGGTAGCCACGGCGGTAATGACGAGAATACAGCCCTTCTATGGTCTGGGTTGGATTGCGGGATGGGAAGGAGGTGTTAGGCACGTGGCTTTCGCTTTTCCATACGGGAATTCGTACCTCGCAAATATGAGGGAAGATCGATACCGATGAAAAGACGTTTATCGTTGATTCGTTCTGAAGAATTAGGGCGTAATGCTGCGGAGATGCCTTATAAGTTCTTGCTATACAGTTGTTTATTTGGCAGCCTTCCCTTGCTCATTATCCGTTCCTTGCACCTGCGGCCGCGCCTTATTAGTTCAAAGTTTAGTAATTTCATGGTCGATAACGGTCATGTTAAACGGGACTATAGACTATGAACTACTGAACTATGCTCTAACCTTCCTACCACTTCCTCCGTTCCAAACTCAGCACTGTCAACAACAAGAAAAACCCAGTCAGGCTAACAAAGTAGATCACGTCACGGCTGTCAATCAGCCCACGGCCCAATGACCGGAAATGAGACTGCATGCCCAGCGACTGGATAAACCCCGCTGAGTACTCGAACATCGGCAAACCACTCATAAGTTCGAAGCCGAAGTAACACCAAAATGAAAGGGCGAGGGCCAATAGGAACCCTACAATCTGGTTACTGGTTAAAGAACTGGCAAATAAGCCAATGGCGACAAAGGCCATGGACAAAAACACTAAGCCCAGGTAAGAACCCATTGTTCCTCCGGCATCAATATTTCCGACCGGCGCACCCAGCTGGTATACCGTGTAGTAATACAATAGGGTAGGGAGGAGGGCAATAAGGACCAGTAGCAGACAGGCAAAAAATTTCCCTAATACAATCTCAATGTCTCGCAATGGTCGGGTAACCAATAACTCGATGGCTCCGGTCTGATTCTCTTCCGCAAAAGCGCGCATGCAAATGGCGGGAATGATGAACGTCAGGATGTTGGGGACGAGGACAAAAAAAGGGCCGAGGCTGGCGTACCCAAAATCAAGCAGGCTGGTGTCCGGAAAAACAAACATGAACAGCCCGGTCACCAATAGAAACACCGCAATAACGATATAACCGATAAGGCTGCTGAAAAAGGCATTGATTTCTTTCGTGAAAATAGCTAGCATGGAAGAGGTTACAGGTTACAGGTTGTAAGTTGCAGGTTGCAGGTTGCAGGTTGCAGGTTGTAAGTTGCAGGTTGCAGGTGTTGCAGGAGTTGCAGGTGTTGCAGGGTTCGCTTCGCTCACGTTGCAAGGGTTGCAAGGGTTGCAAGTTGAGCATTTCCTGCAACTCCTGCAACTCCTGCAACAGGAGCGAAGCGACCCTGCAACTCCTGCAACAGGAGCGAAGCGACCCTGTAACCCCTGCAACAGGAGCGAAGCGACCCTGCAACGGGAGCGAAGCGACCCTGCAACAGGAGCGAAGCGACCCTGCAACAGGAGCGAAGCGACCCTGCAACAGGAGCGAAGCGACCCTGCAACCCCTGCAACGGGAGCGAAGCGACCCTGCAACCCTGCAACAGGAGCGAAGCGACCCTGCAACAAGAGCGAAGCTCACTTGATCGGCAAAGTTAAAGGATGTCGGTCGTCATATAGTTTAAGTGCTCTAAGCATCATTGCTGCTTCTTTGGGGTTTACATCGATCAGCGCCCGGGCAATTTCCTGATCATCGGAACAAAGGCGGACCAGGTTTTGGTGGGTGAAAGGCATCAGGGCGCCGGTGCGCAGGTGCAATATTTTGGTAAGGGAGATGGTTTTTTCCCGCTCTACGTAGGCTTGCCGGAAGGGTTGGCCGTTGATCGGGTTAAAGGCCTGCATCAGTTGCCGATTTACCACGGTCGTATCATACTGCAAAACGCTGAGCAGACCCTTTACACGAAAACCGGCGAATTCGTGAAACTTGCGCTGTTCGTTTTTGCGAATAAATAGGTATGGTTCCCCTTCCAGGCTGATGGCGTAGGGGATGATCTCTTGATTAATTCTTTCGTCTTTGTAGCCATATCCGGCAATCTGGACCCGGAAATCTTCGGGCAACTGGACCATTTCTCCATCAATAGATTCCCACTCCAGGTCGGGCTGGTTGGCGAGTAAGGAGGCATGGCTGAGGTAAACCCCTTCGGGAAAGCTGTAATCAGAGTTGAAGGTGGCCTGACCAACAACGGTGGTAGTAATCGTGAAGAAGGTGGAAAGAAGTAAGAGTTTTACCATCGGGGTAATTTGCAAATGTTGTTTGGAATAAGCAGGTCTGGGACTTAATACACGGCATCGTTTGGGAACGGCCTATTTCTCCGATGTCGTTAGTGCTCTGAAGACTTCCTCTACACTCAGGTCTTCCCGTTGTAAGCCCAGGAGTACCAGGTTATTGTCTACGGCAAACCGAAAGACTTCGGCGCGTGCGTCTGCTTTACCGGCAAGGTAAAGACGGTAGTGCGGGGCTTTGGGGTTGGCTACTGCACGGGAAACCCCCTTTATTTGGGCGAGTTTATTTGTATCGACCTGACGATCGAAGGTGACAATCAGGGAGGAGTCGCCCGCTAACCTGCGCTGTAAGCGGCTAATTGGGTCGTCGGCCACTAATTTGCCTCGGTCAATGATGATCACCCGGTCACAAAGCGCCTGCACCTCCTGCATGATGTGGGTGCTGAAGATAACCGTCTTTTCCTTACCCAGTGTCTTGATCAATGTTCGGATTTCAGCCAACTGATTAGGGTCCAGACCGCTGGTCGGTTCGTCCAGGATCAGCACCTGCGGATCATGAAGCATTGCCTGGGCAAGCCCCACACGCTGTCGGTATCCTTTAGAGAGCGCGCCAATTTGTTTATGACTTTCCCTGCCTAACCCCGTCATCTCGATCAACTCTTCAATGCGGGCTTTTGCTCCACTAAGCTTGTTTGCTTTGGCAGCAAAAGACAGGTACTCCCGCACGTACATGTCTTTGTATAAAGGGTTGTGTTCGGGGAGATAGCCTACTAGCCGGCGCACGGCCAGGCTGTCTGTTTCAACGTCGTGACCACAGACCTCGGCGGTACCCGATGATTGGCTCAGGTAACAGGTCAGTATCTTCATCGTCGTGGTCTTACCAGCCCCGTTAGGACCTAAGAACCCAAGAATCTGCCCGGCAGAAGCTTCAAAGCTGATGCTGTCCAGCGCTCGTTGATCGCCGTATATTTTGGTTAATTCCTTTACGCTTACTGACAAAGTAGGGATAGATTGTGATGGTGAGCCAAAAAAAGAACAGCTCAAAGCCAGGAAATATTTTCCTGGGGCAAATGTAAGACTTGTTAGGAAACCTGTTCCGCTACAAATACTTTAGATGGGGCCAGGATTGAAAATGCCAAAGCGGCACTTTCCCTTGGGAAAGCACCGCTTTGGATTGTGGTCAATTGACCATCTGATTTCACCTCAGGTTACCGGGGAAGAATCACGGTGTCAATACCGTGAATAACGCCATTACTGGCCTTTACGTCGGTCATGATTACGGTAGAACGGTTACCATTCGGGTCAATGATCTGGACTTTGCCATCTTTGATGGTGGCAACAATGGTTTGCTTGCCTAAAGTCTGCATCAGGTAGTAGTTCTTGTTGGCCTTAATGGCCGCTACCAGATCTCCGGAAGAAATCACCGCTGGTATGACATGGTAGGCCAGGATGGCTTGCAGTTGATCTTTCGCAGTAGTGGTCAGTGTCTCCACGGTACCGTCTGGAAGCTTATTGAAAGCGTCATTTGTTGGGGCAAATACTGTGTATTCCCCGGCGGCATCAAAGGTTTCTACCAAGCCAGCAGCTCCTAGTGCTGCAGTCAGGGTGGAGAAATTTTCGTTACCAGAAGCGATTGCGGCGATGCTTGGCCCCATGTCTGCGGCGCGGTCAGCACCTTTCTTAGTCATGGTCATGGCTGTGCCCTTAAGCAGCATCCCCGGATCAACATCAGCGGGTAGCATAACACGATCGATAACGTGGATGACACCATTGGAGCCTGAGAGGTCAGTCGCCGTCACATTGGTAACGTTGCCTTTGCCGTCTTTGATCTTCACCTTACCCATGTCCAGCATGACATTGAAATTACTGCCAGCAACGGTCTTGGCACTCAAAGTACCATTACCGCTTTTGATACCAGCTACTACGTCAGCAGCTTTCAGGTTTCCGGATACCACGTGATAGGTTAGGATTTTTTGTAGCGTAGCCTTGTTTTCGGGCTTTACCAACGCTGCTACCAAACCTTCAGGCAAGGCTGCAAAAGCTTCATTGGTTGGCGCGAAGACGGTAAAGGGACCTTTTCCAGATAATGTTTCAGCCAATCCAGCTGCCTTGATGGCGGTGACCAGGGTGGAGAAATTTTCGTTACCGGCAGCGATTCCTACAATGGTTTGCATGGCAGGTGCCTTTGCGGTGCCCTTCAGAAGCATACCCGGATCAACGTCCGCAGGCAGCATAACCTGATCGATAACGTGGATGACACCGTTAGAGCCTGAGAGGTCGGTCGCCGTAACGTTGGTTACGTTGCCCTTACCGTCTTTGATCTTAACTTTACCCATGTCCAACATAACATTAAAGTCACTACCGGCGACGGTTGAGGCCTTCAATGTACCATTACCACTTTTGATACCAGCTACTACGTCCGCAGCTTTCAAGTTTCCGGAGACAACGTGGTAAGTGAGGATCTTTTGTAACGTAGCCTTGTTTTCCGGCTTGACCAATTCTGACACTAAGCCTTCAGGCAGGGCAGCAAAAGCAGCGTTGGTTGGGGCGAAAACGGTAAAGGGACCTTCACCAGATAATGTTTCAGCCAATCCAGCTGCCTTGATGGCGGTGACCAGGGTAGAAAAATCATCGTTGCCTGCGGCAATTTCGACGATGGTTTTGTTGCCCATTGATTGTGCCGCGCTGGTAGCAGGCATAAAGAGAGCAAAGCTTGCTAAGGCAAGCAGGGAGAAAATAAAGCGTTTCATATTAATTTTATTGGTTTACTAATGCACGTCAACGTAAGATTGACACAGAGGGAATTATGCCTCTGTTCGTTACAACGGAGCGAAGTAAATCTTGTTCAAAATTAAACGTACTTCGTCTAAAACCAAAGATGGGTAAATGAAAAAAGGAGGAACCGGTCGCTCGATTCCTCCTCTAACGCTATTGTTAATGTGAACAGCTAAAAAAGATCTTTACTGACACCAGAAACAAATCTGAGGTCAACAGACAAAGTCAGGTGACTTTCATCTGGTAGAAATAAATTCTACGTGGGTTGTTAGTTCTGGGGGGAATGGAATAGTTCTGAGTACTCTCAAGGAGAGTACGGGCAATTCCACTTGTGTTTTGTTGTTGTTCAGGTTGTAATTTTCAAAGAGTACTTAAAACATAAAAACGCTTGATAATGCAAAAATATGGAGATAAACCCGTTAATCCTAGGACTTTACCTACGAATGTTGGTTTAGACCAGTTTCTTTAACTTATAGTATTATTTCTCAATTGGCGAAAGTTCTTGCTTGCAAGGCTTCTTTCACTTCATTGTTTCTTCTCAAAAGGGTCTCGATGAGTTCTGTACCGCCAACCGGTTTATCAGGTGCCGGCCAGATTCCAAAAGCCGCTTGGAGGGACTAAGGTTTAAGGGGGAGGAGTAAAGCCCTGAGGAATTGTTACCTTAATGTAGGGTGGGTTCCGGCTGCATGACGCATATTTGCCCCTTCTGGAATTCCGACTGCCTCGATGGCCTGCACTGCGCATGAGTTATCTATACTGGTTGGACCTATGCTCACTCAAACCGCAAAAACAGCAGCTATGCTTCCCACTATTGATCCTACAACTACCCTGGCCTGGAAAGAACTGGAAATGCACGCGCATGAAATGGAAGGGCGACACATGAAGGACTTGTTTGCTCAGGACCCTGATCGCTTTGGAAATTTTAGTCAGACGTTGGAAGACCTGCTGATTGACTATTCCAAAAACATCATTACCCAGGAAACCCTGGATATGTTGTACCGGCTAGCCGAAGACTGCGGCGTTAAAGAAGCTACTGAGCAAATGTTTGGCGGAGCCGTCATTAATGGAACGGAAGGTCGGGCAGTACTGCACGTCGCGCTGCGAAACCGGGGTAAAGGGGAAATCATCGTTGACGGAGTTGATGTCATGCCCGAAGTGCGGGAAGTACTCCGCCGGATGAAGTCTTTTTGCGAAAAGGTACATGCTGGTAGCCATCTAGGGTACACCGGCAAGCCTTTAACACAAGTCGTAAATATTGGTATTGGCGGTTCCGATCTCGGCCCTGTTATGGTCACCGAGGCCCTGAAGCCATACTGGATCGAAGGCCGTGAGGTTCACTTCGTCAGCAACATCGACGGTACGCACCTCGCTGAGGTGCTGAAAAAAGTTGACCCGGAAACAACGCTTTTCCTGGTAGCTTCTAAAACTTTTACTACTCAGGAAACCATGACTAATGCACGTAGCGCACGCCAGTGGTTCTATGACAATGGTGGAAGTGAGGCCGACGTAGCAAAGCACTTCGCCGCCTTGAGTACCAACGAGGATGGTGTCAAAGAATTCGGCATCGACGGTGAAAATATTTTCGGTTTTTGGGACTGGGTAGGCGGTCGCTACTCCCTGTCCTCGGCCATTGGCATGAGTATTGCGCTGACGGTGGGCTTCGATAACTTTGCCGGATTACTCGACGGTATGTATGCCATGGACGAGCACTTCCGGCACGCCGAACTGGAAGAAAACCTACCGGTAAAACTAGCCCTGATCGGCGTTTGGTACACCAACTTTTTTGGCGCGGAGACGGAAGCGATTCTGCCCTATGACCAATATTTACACCGTTTTCCCGCTTACTTCCAACAAGGAAACATGGAAAGTAACGGTAAGAGTGTAGACCGAAACGGTAACCCGGTCGACTATGAAACAGGCCCCATTATCTGGGGTGAACCCGGCACCAACGGTCAGCACGCATTCTATCAGTTGATTCACCAGGGTACCCGGCTAATTCCTTGTGATTTTATCGCTCCGGCCGTTTCTCATAACCCGCTTGGCGATCATCATGCCATCCTGCTAAGTAACTTTTTTGCCCAGACGGAAGCGCTCATGAACGGAAAAACTGCGTCCCAGGTTTCTGCCGAACTCAAGGCTGCTGGTAAGTCAGACGCCGAAATTGCCGAATTGGTTCCCTTCAAGGTTTTCGATGGCAACCGGCCAACGAACTCTATCTTGGCTAAGAAAATAACCCCCTACGTGCTGGGCCAGCTGATTGCGATGTACGAACATAAGATTTTTGTGCAGGGTGTCATCTGGAACATTTACAGCTTTGACCAGTGGGGTGTTGAATTGGGTAAGCAATTGGCCAAAGCAATTTTACCGGAGTTGGGCGGCGGTGCGCAGGTGCAAAGTCACGATTCAAGCACAAATGGTTTGATCAATGCCTACAAGGCCTGGCGCTAACGGTTCTTCAGCCTTCCAACGGCTTTTTCAGACAAAATGTAACCTTAGGGCTAATCGCTAATTGCTGTTACCTTTGCCACCATCTCTACCACACTAATAGACCAACAGACTAAAAGACAAATACTATGTCCATCCAACTACTAGCAGGCAAACGTGGCGTCATCTTCGGCGCACTTGACGATCAATCCCTTGCCTGGAAAATTGCCGAAGTCTGCCATCAGATGGGCGCCAAATTTACGCTCACCAACGCCCCGGTTGCGCTGCGTATGGGAGCTCTGCAGGAGCTTGCCGCCGGCATCGACACAGAAGTTATCCCCGCCGACGCAACGAGCATCGAGGATCTGGAAAACCTCTTCGTCAAATCAGAGGAAATCCTGGGCGGAAAGATCGATTTTGTCCTCCACGCTATCGGGATGAGCGTCAACGTGCGCAAAAAGAAGGATTACACCGACCTCAACCACGACTGGATGCAAAAGACCTTCGACATCAGTGCGATCAGCTTCCACAAAATGTGTCAGGTGCTCTATAAAGGTGACCACATGGCCGATTGGGGAAGTATTCTCGGGCTGAGCTACATCGCGGCGCAGCGCGTTTTCCCCGACTACGGGGAGATGGCAGAAAGCAAAGCACTGCTGGAGAGTTTTGCCCGTAGCTTCGGTTATCATTTTGGTGAGAAAAACCACGTCCGGGTGAACACCATCAGCCAGTCGCCTACCATGACTACGGCTGGTAAAGGCATTCCTGGCTTCACCGAATTCTTCGGCTATGGAGACGATATGAGCCCACTCGGCAATGCGCCGGCTGAGGATTGCGCCAACTTCTGCGCCACCCTCTTCAGTGACCTCACCCGCTACGTAACGATGCAGAACCTTTACCATGATGGTGGATTCTCTAATATGGGGATGAACCCTAAGCTGATCAAGTAGTCAGTAACTGAGTCAAAGAGTCAGTGAATTACCGAGTTGCTGCCGCAAGTACCGTTCGTCACCTTTCGGGTGCTTACTTTGAGCATACAAGCGAAGCGAAGTGAGTGGTAACAGCGGCAGCCACTCAGTGACTCATCAACTCAGTGACTCACCCCCGTCGTGTGAACATCCTGTTAAACTCAAGTTTCAGGGCAAGGTGTGCCTGCTGAGCAGGTTATTATTGCTACGCGATGAAGCAGAATACCTCAAGGTCGTTATTGATGCTGTTCTTATTGGTCAGCTTTGGTGGCTTGCTTGCGCAGGATTATTTGCCTGGGGATTTCAAAACGCACCAGGATCACTCAGACTATTTCAAGATTATTAAGCATGCACATCAGGAGTTGCTGCACCTCGAAAGTCCGATTCTGCTTAAGTACGGCTACAAGTCATCAGAGCATCAGGCGTTACGGGACAGTATCCATCAACGTAATGAACTGCTGTTAGCTGGGATGAATAACTACCTGGATACCTACGGCTTTCCCCGCACCTCCGTTAAAGTCCTGGAGCGGCGGCAGGCCGCACAACAAGAACTCATGAAACGGTTGTTGAGCGTTCCTCGTACCGATTCCCTGGCTCGCGACAGCATCCTTCAGGAAGTAAGCAGTGCGTTCCGAAGTGATGTAGTCTCCATTTCGCTGGTGCCCACGGTTATGTTGGTCCTCCAAACAGAGACAAATTTCGACAAGCGTTGTGAAATGATTTCCCTGCTCCGCTTCGAATGGGAAGAAGACAACCTGAGCACGATGTCTATGCTCTCCTACCTTCGGCATACCTACGTGGTTAAACACGGTAAAGAGATGGAAATTGCCACGGGAACTACGGAGCGGGAACGCATTTATATGTATGGGCGGGAGCTTTCTGGGTGTTGGGTCGAGTGAGTTGGCGAGTCACTGAGTTGCTTCCGCAAGTACCGTTCGCCACCCGTCGGGTGCTCACTCACTGGGATAGTGAGTTGGCGAGTCACTGAGTGGCTGCCGCAAGTACTGTTTGCGGCGCTGCGTTTGCTCACTCTGGGCGAACGAGCGCAGCGAAGTGAGTGGAACCAGCGGTAGCTCACTCAGTGACTCACCAACTCATCAACTCACTAGAAAATGGCCATCTGCGACTCATCAGTCTCCACCGTCTGCCGCTTCTTGAGCAGCACATTAGGCAGGTCCATATCAGGAAGTAAACGCTTCACGATGCGGAGCCGATGGGTGTATTTCCCCAATTCGTAATTGAAGATGCCGTAATGGTCGATGGCATCGATCCGAACGCGGTCGTTCACGTGCAGGATTTGGCTATCGGGCAAGAGAAGGCCTACATGCTCAATTTGTCCTTTGCGGTTATCGAAGAATGCCAGGTCAGCGGGCTGTGCCTGGATGACGAAGTCTACCATACGGCCGTGATGGCTCATCGCGTCAGCGGTGCGCGGAAGTTTGATGTTGATCAGGCGGGCAACGAGCTGGATTAGTGCGGCGGGGTCAACGCCAGTGGGTGTACGGCCGCCATGCAGCATCGGGACGTAAAGCCAGCGTCGGGCAAAACGAATGAGGAGTTCCGCCTCTGAGCGTAGATCTTCGGACAGCGCCGCCTGACCGGAATAATGGAATTTCTGACCACCGTGCGTGAGCCGCAGCCCATCGTATTCGGGCAGACGGGCGCCAAAGGTCACGGGTAGTCCCGCAATATCTCCGAGGATGGTCGACCAGAGGTCCAGCGCAAATGCAGGATTGTCGCGCTGTAACCGGTAGGTGCGTTCGTCAGCGGCAATAAGTTGGTCGTTGCGTACGAAACCCTCGAACTCATCGTCGGAGCAGCGAATACGGGAATAGACCTTTCCGGTTTCCACGATGGTGACGGGCTCTCCGAGCAATAGCTGGGAGGTCATTTCAGCTTTTTCTTTGGCCTGGGCCCGAATGGCGGCAGCGGTGAACCGCCCGAGTGCGAAGGAGTTTTGCATGGAAGGCGTAAGATAATTCGCCCGGAGGAATAATCCGGAATTTTAGCGCCAGATGTTAAGGGAATCCAGCTATCTGACGGTTTAACTGCTTTTACTGGAAAACGCACAGCGTTTTTAGTTACTAGGCGGGCAGCGTAAAGCACCTTAACGACCAACCACCCAATAACTCCCCGCAATAATCGTTGATCTTGCGTGCCTTTCCCAGTTTAAGGTGTCTTACTTTTGCGTCCCAAATTACTTGCATGAAGTTTTTCCTGACCCTGTCGTTGTCTGTCTTGTTGTCTGCCATTGGTGTGGCGCAGGATTATCACTTTTCTCAGTTTTTCTCCTCGCCGTTGTCCCTCAATCCCGCGCTGACCGGCTTGTTCCCCGGTAATTACCGCGTGGCCGTCACCAGCCGAAGCCAGTGGGCACAGTCGTTGGAGACCCCATTTTCTACCACGGCGTTTTCTGCTGATTTTAGCTATTTCGTCAATCCGAAAAAGCGCCAATATAAAGATGCCTTTGGCGTCGGCGTCGTTTTTGCCAGCGACCGACTTCCGGAGATCAACTATAGTGTCAACCAGATCATGCTTGGTGGCGCCTTCCATAAGTCACTGGACCCCAAAAACAACCAGACGCTCAGTGTAGGCTTCCAGTACGGCGTGGTGCAGCGTAACGTCAGCTACGACCAATTGTCTTTCGAAGATTCCTTCGACGGAACCTCCACTTACGTCGATGGGCTGACCGGAGAAGAACTTCCGGAAAATAACTACGCCTTTGGCGATTTTCAGCTGGGACTGAACTACGCCTTTGCCCCCCGAAACAAGACCTCGGTATTTGTTGGTGCGGCGATGCACCACGTCAATCAACCCGAGCAGAGTTTCTATTACGAAGCCACCCGTGGCGAAGACATTGAAGTGACCAACACCCTCAACCGCCGCTACAGCGCTTACATTAATTTCGAAATTCCGGTTGGCCGGGATATTTCGCTGAGTCCGCGCGTTTACACCTTTATGCAGGGGCCGCACTCGGTGACGAACGCCGGCTCCAATATTCGTTTTTTGGTTGATGACTCCAACGGATCGGCGCTCCACCTTGGTGCCTATGTTCGGACCGTTGGCAACGAATCTGGCTACGGCGTGGATAGTGCCGTAGGCATGGCGGGGCTGGAAATCAATAATTTTCTGGTGGGCGTTAGCTACGATGTCGGCCTGAATAGCCTGCAAACTAACCGCCGTCACCAGGGTGCTTTTGAATTGAATATTGCTTACCTCGGTAAGTCAAATGACGACGAAGCAGTGCCTTGTCCTAAATTTTAATCTACGTTTTCCCTATCTTGCACCTACTGTCCAAACAAGCTTAATCTCTCTTTTAGAAACACTATTCACATGTCTTCCCTACGTATTACCCTCTCATTGGCTTTTGCCTTGTGCTGCGCTGTTTCCCTATCAGCTCAAATCTCCTGGATGACCTGGGACGAAGCTGTTGCTGCGAATAAGCAGCAACCAAAGAAATTGCTCGTTGATGTATACACCGAATGGTGTGGCTATTGCAAAAAAATGGATGCCAAGGTCTTTACCGATCCGGTGGTTGAAGCCTTCATCAAAAAGAACTTCTACGCCGTCAAATTTGACGCGGAGCAGAAGGAGACCATCAAGTACGATGGCTTCACTTTCAATTTTAATCCGAACGTTAATCGCCGTGGTGCGCACGATTTGGCCATTGCCTTGCTCGACAGCCGCATGAGCTACCCAAGCATCGTTTACCTGGATGAAAACCGGAATCGGATCAGCATCAGCCCCGGTTTTAAGCCGGCGGATAAGTTCATTAATGAGCTCAACTTCATTCAGGGCGGCCACTATAAGCTTAAGACTTATCAGGAGTATTTGGCAACGTTGGGTAAGTAGAGTGGGGGAATAAACCACTAAGGCATTAAGGGTATAAGTACTACACTAAGGAAGGGGTGGAGTAACCATAAAGGGCATCTAGGCATTAAAAGCTGCTTCGCAGCAAGGTTTAACCACTAAGGCATTAAGGGAGGGGGGCTTTAAGCATTATGACAGCGTTTAGGACCACTGAAACCTGATCCCTGTTTCTTAAACCTGAATACTGCTACCTGAATACTCCTTTGGGCGCGGCCGCAGGATGCAAGGGAAGTTTGAAGGAGCTGGCTTGGTTTCCTGTGGCGCGGAGCGCCCTTTGAAAAGCCTTGCCTTTCTTCCCTTGCTCTTTTATCCCTTTTCCGGCACCTGCGGCCCCGCCACCCTATACTCCTTAGCGTAGCCCTTATTTCCCTTAATGCCTTAGTGGTTATTGTCGCTCAACGACGTTTCTCAACCGCTCCCAACAAACCAGCACCCCCAATTCAGCGTTACACCTTCAAATTATTGATCGTATGCGTTATCTCCCTTTCCTTTTTGCCCTGGTGTTGCTGAGCACCACCGCCTGTAATTCCCAGTCTAAGGTTCAGACCTCCACCGACACCTCTGAGTTGGCCACGACGGTCAAGTCTCAAACGCCGGCCTATAAATACGACCCTCCGGCCGTGGATGGCGAAATTGTACCCATCGATAAGCCCGACAGCTACTGGAAAGAAATGCTCTCGCCGGAGGCCTACAACGTGATGCGTGAGGACGGTACCGAACGCTCCTTCACCAGCCCCCTGAACGACGAAAAGCGCGCCGGAATTTTCACCTGCGCCGCCTGTGGCCTCCCCGCGTACAACTCCGACGCCAAATTCAAATCCGGCACCGGCTGGCCCAGCTTTTTCCAGCCCGTCAACGACGCTTACGTCAAGCAGGATGTGGACAACCGCTACGGCATGCGTCGCGTTGAAGTCTCCTGCGCGCGCTGCGGCAGCCACCAGGGTCACATCTTCCCCGACGGCCCTAAACCCACCGGCCTGCGCTACTGCATCAACGGCGTTTCCCTCAACTTCGTACCGATGGAGGATTTTTCGAAGGCGGAAAAGGAGTAGCTTTTCTGGTTTTACCGCATTTATGCTGGGCCAGTTACTCCGCTAACGACAATAACAACGAAAACGAGGGGTTCCCTCGATCCTGCGGATCGTCGGTCTCCCCTCGCTACGAGAGGTGGCCCTGCGGGCCTAGGTGGTTAAGGGCGAGGGCCTCCCGGCCCGAGACGGGCAAGGGAGCGTAGCGATTTTGCACGTGGTGGCGGGCGCTGTAACGTTTATACTGCCAACAAAAACGGGTCGCGCGCGCTCGATCCTCAACGAAAACGAGGGGTTCCGCTCGATCCTTCGGATCATCGCTCACCCCTCGCTACGAGAGACGGCCCTCCGGGCCTGGGTCGCTTCTTTGCCGTGTCGGTGAGAAAGCTGGCTACCAAATTTTAGCGTAAAGTCGTATTCCATTTGGCCGGATGGTTTTGAAACTTATCTTTGCGGCCCGGAGGTTAGTCTATAGTTCATAGTCTAGTAGTTCATAGAGTCACAGAGACTATCGAACTACTAGATTATTAAACTGCTAGACTACCGCTATTGCCCCCATAGTTCAAGGGATAGAACGTTGGTTTCCTAAACCGAAGATGCAAGTTCGAGTCTTGCTGGGGGCACTACTAAAACAACAATTTTACAACTGTTGTTGATTCTATTGGCCTGTTGGCTATTCTACAGCTGTTTATTTATGATGTTTTTGTTTTAAAATTCTTCTTTTTGCCTCTTAACGGCTATTTTGCACGTGTGTTTCTGAAATATTTCTACACAAGTGCAAATTTCTGAAAATGACCGTTCGCCCTATTCTGTGGAAGCACCACCCACGCAAAGACGGAAGCTGTAACATCAAAATTTACGTCAATCCTACCACCGGACCCAAATACCGACGTACCGACTTCCACATTTTCCCGAAAGATTGGGACGAGAATACCAGCCGGCTGAAAAAAGGTGCGCCGCTGGCCATTAAGATCAACGCTCAGCTGGATAGCCAGGTACACCGAATAATGGGGGAGCACCTCGATGGTGGAAGTAGTTCGTTGATTGACCTGGTCGGCAACTTCCACCAGGAATGTAAAGAAGGCTTGCACGCCCTCAGCCAGCAAACATGGCGCTCTTACCCGTCCTTCAAAAACAAACTGACAGCCTTTGCCCGGTTCAAGGGGAAAGAAGATATCGCTTTTGATGACGTCACCATCCCGTTGTACCTAGAGTTCATCCGCTGGCTGCGCGGCACCGGGGTAGGGGAGCACGCAGTGGCCACCAACGTTAAGCACCTGAAGAAATTCATGAACCTGGGTTTTGACTTGGGGCTCCATAGCAGTGAAATACAGCGGCAAAAGGCATTTAAAAGCCTGAAGCCGGAAACAGCCCGTAAGATTTACCTGACCCCTGAAGAAATCGAAGACTTCCGAAAAGTCGATCTATCCGATCAACCCCATCTCCGCCAGGAGCAGGATCGTTTTTTGATCTCTTATTACTTCGTGTTGCGCTACGCTGACAGCGTACTGATCGATCGCAAAAACTTTGTGGAGCAGAACGGACGGACTTACTATCGTAACACTTCCAGCAAAACCAGGGTGACCGGCTTCATTCCGGTTAAGCCCCTGGTGACGGATATTCTGGAGCGGATTGATTACCACATTGCTCCTACCTCCAACCAAAAGGCCAACGATAAGGTGAAGATGATCGCCGCCCGCGCCGGCATTGATGATGACGTGAACGGGGAGCCTAAATGGTCATTGGTGACGACGCACACGGCGCGACGGAGCGCGGCCACTAATCTCTGGCTGGCCGGTGTTCCGTTACCGGAGATCATGCAGATGGGGGGCTGGAAGACGGAGCACCAGATGAAGCGGTACTTGGTGGCTTCTGGGATTGAGCTGGCTAAGGTTAGTGCGGGAAGGGCGTTTTTTGGGTGAAATGGTGCTAACGTACCGCAACAACGACTGGGCACGGCTTTTGCCGTGGCTGGACGATGTTGCTTTTGTTCGGTGTAGCCTTTTATTTTAAAAGTTAAGTAATTTTTTTTCTATCCACAAAATACCTTCAACCGAATTGAGAGCTTCCCATGTTCTTTTTAATTCATACACATTTTCTTCTGTTGATTTACCAATTATTTTTATTTTATTACCTACTACTTCAACGGTATATTTACATCCTTTTTCAACTAAGTCTTTTACAATCCCTTCACAAGCAGGATTGTCTCCACAGTTATGCGCTGCGAATGCAATACTACAAGCTGCTGGATTAGCAGATTTTGTGCAAACTAAAAATGCTCCTTTTTCAACTGAAATAATTGATATTTCACCCACAAATTTACAAGCGTCATTTTGAGCATTCATTATAACGCCTAAAAACAAGAAAGGAAGACTTAGAATGATTTTTTTCATAATAATATAATTTATATTTCCAATAGTTGCATAAGCCTCAATAAAGTGAATAGCAGCTTCAAATGTATTGGAAGGTGTATAACAAGTCACTACCTTTATTATTCCTATTGATAATATACTTCTTGTCAATCAGAACAAAAAAACGTCTCTACTATAAATAATCGCTTGGGCGATACTATTTGAATAAGGTCAAAAGAGTAGTGCGAATATTTAAAATTTAATTACACAATCCATTTTATATAGGTTTAAAAATTATTCTCCCAATATGTGGAAAATAATTGGAACGATAAAGTTTAATTTCATTTACTCCTTTTTTAGCAATACATTCTCCAATCAAAACTTTTTGAACATTATTAGCATTCCACCCTCCTGTTGGGCGATTGCATGCGTTCGAGTTAATTAGAACACGATTTATTGAAACCTCAATTGGGCGAGATTCACCTGCTGCGTATTCTATATAAACATTATATTTCCCGGCACCTTCAAAATTTGCTTTGTAGAAGGCTTGGTTATATTGTGCTTTTGCGCTATTATTTGTGATCAATCCGTTTCCATAATTAAGGCAATTATTGCAAATGTTAAATGATTTGCTTGGTATATATTCTGATGATAGAATTGATACTATTGTTCTTGTGTCCTGTGGTATTGGTTTAGGTTTTACGGCAGGTATACGAATATCGTTTGTTCTACCCGCTTCTTCCTCGAAAACGATATAAATACGGGCTTCCTTACTTGCAGACTTCTTCATGCTTACTATTGTAGGCTGACTTGTAGATAGCAGCATTCCTATTTCTAATTTCCCTTGAACAAAATAAGCATTTTTAATTATAATATTACTGATTTTAACGGACTTGATACCTGGACGACTTCTTGCTAAAATTTTCAAAGTGAATTCACTCTCATTTTCTATCACAGGAACAACAATACTTAAATCACTTCGCATACACGCTTCGATACATTTATCAAAAGATTGATAAGCATAAGGGTTTCCTATTTTTTGAGAGATAAATGTTTTAACCTCTTGGCTCTGTCTTATTTTCTCTTCAATATTAAAATTTTGCAAGTATTCTTTAACTTTTTTCTTATCTGAATTATAATCAAAGCTTCCATATTTAGGACTGTACAGGTTTGCTACTTCTCTTGATGTCTGTTTTTCATATTCTTCTTCATTCATATTTAGCACTTTATCATAAGTTATTAGGAACTTAGAATAATTGTCATAAACATATTCATTTTGAGCATATTTTAGTGCTAATCCACAAATGTCACAGTCATTGCTTTGTGATTTTGCTAAGGCCACATTTACAATTAGGAAAACAACTATGAGAATAATTTTACAAATTATTTCCTTCATCTTGATATTTTTTTATTTATCATTGGTTACATCGGACGTTTTATACGCGCATTGTGTGAACAACCTAAACAATGCAACTCGTACACCCCGCAATATACTCCCATTTTACAAACAAAAAAGCCGCCCACCCCAAAGGCAGACGGCTAAAAAGAAAAGGTTGCTAATGTAAAGTAGTCTAAGCCGCTTGGTTCAGAAGCCCAATCCCCTCACCATCCTCCATCCGGAAGATCAGGCTGGCTTCTTCCCGGATGTCCTGGATCTCGGCCAGGTTGTGACGGACGAGGCGGTAGGTACGGCCGGCGATGCTGAAGGCGCGGAAGGCGACCTGTTCGACCTTATCTCGTGGTACGCCGGTGCGGATGGCCAGCTCATCGAGGACAGCCAAAGTTTCTTCAGCAGTCAAGTCGATGAACTGTGCGGCGAAGGTGCGCCGGTCGTCGTACATCTCGCGGAGGTGCGGGTAAGCATCGTAGAGGGAAAGGAGGTCGGGGAATTAGAAGCCGTCCCGCAGGGGCGTGGAGATCTTCCGGTAAACAGTGATGGAATCTGCCAGGGTATCGACTACTTCGTCGTAACCTAGGAGGTTTTCTTGGTAATTCATTGCGCAGAATTAAAGTGGTTAGAAAATGCGCAAATGAGCTGCTATTGATGGGCCGATCTTTAGCGTACGTAAGATAAGGGTTTTGCTGGGTTCTCAGTTTATGAAGGACTACAATATTTTCTTCTCTCTGGCTAAGCGATCTTCCGCTTGATTTGTATGGAAGCTACGAGGGCTTGGTTTAGCTTTTCGGTGCCGTGGAGGTTTTGAAATTCGAAATTCATAATTACGCATTGTTTGGTGGTGAAGAGATGGGTAACCGTAGGGTAGGATGGGCCGTCCTGATTTTGTTAGAGTTGTATGTAGGGTGCAGGGAATGTTATAAACAAGTATACGTGTATTTTTTAAAGGTCGAGATTACTTTTTCACTGCCAATCGAACGAAACTGCAAGGGTTTTATGTCGACCTATTTGAATGCTTTCCGCGATAAAAAAAAGTTCACAAACCACAAGAGTAAATTAATATGAATGTTCATCACTTGTCTGACAATATAGAGTTGGGAGAAATGTTATTTTTAAATTAGATAGCGGCCCTCCCTAATATGTTCTTAGTATATATATTAAGCTGGACATTGAGAGTAGGAGTAAGAAGATACTTCTTACCAATGCGTATGGCCTACTGCTATTGTTCGGAATTAAAAAGAACTTTGCGTTGCTTACAATGATCTTGCAAATGAATAAAAAAATAATTGTTGAGAGATATAGTACGGTTGGGAAAAATGTAGTGTGCATGAGGAAGAAAAGATATCCATCTTCTGAAAATGTATTGTCATTAAATCCGGCAAGTATGCTTGCGCACTCTAGTATCGTTTTGTGGTCCTCTGTGAACAGTAAGCCAAGGTAAATGGATAGTATTGCAAATATTGAAGCTGCTAGAACATCGGAAATGACTAGGGATATTATAGTCGTAGCTCTTTTAGATTTAAGCATTCTTTTTACTAGTGTTAATGTAACGAAAATAGTGAAAAAGTCAAACGCAAAATTGAAAAAAGTTAATTGAAAAGTCATTTCGAAACCATTTTTTATAGTAGTATAAGAGCCCAAAAGAATCGAAACAGAATAAAGATAAAGGCTTAAAAATATACTCGTAACTAAAAGTTCTATTAGATGTCTTGATCTTTCACGAGCCCTTTCGTCATTTAGTAATGACTTGAATAAGAAGAGCCCGGACTCTAAAAGAAAAGCAATAAAAATAGTTAATAGTAATGGTCCAAATACAGCGAAAAAAGCTAAATGTGAATTCATGAAAATCCTATTTACTTGCTCAATGCTAACGCTAATGTTGTTATATGTGTATTTGTTTCGAAATATTATATTGATTCCTATTTCGTATTCTTTGATGAAAAATATAAAAAGTTTCGCGATCGCTGTAGAAATTAATGCGAAGTAAATTAATAATGAAGAATAATTGGCCACTTTTTTTTTGAAACCTTTATTACTTAGTTTTATACTCTTCAAGCCTTCGTATCCAAAGATTCCGCATAGGAATAGTACAAATATATATTGGTCGAAAAGATAGTTTTTATTTATCCAGTCAGATTTCAAACTTTCAGATATTACAAACATGATTGTTTGAAGTGATATATATGCATATAACACTTAAAGCTCAAAGGCAGCCCTGACGTAGTCGGGCCTGACGTTGCGCTTTTGTTGGACTAACCCGCCACCCACGGAGCCTATGGGTATTCAATTGATTTGGCTAGTCCGATGAGCAGGGGCGGTTGAGGCAGGTGTCGCCATTTAGGCCCGGAATGGACCTCAGTAAGTCAAAAACTGGGGCTAAAATCCGTTGATTTTGGCCAAAATAAGGATTAGGGGCATAGGTCGGTTGTGCCGCCGAAAGGCA
>NZ_KB890440.1:0-3304 GCF_000373105.1 Neolewinella persica DSM 23188
CTGACGGGTGTAACGATCTACTTGACGAAGGAGAAATGGACCTGCTTTTCGCTTTATTGGAGTAGTTGCTTTATCTTGCAGTAACTTTAAAAACATAGGCCTTTTGAGTTTTTCTTGAAGTGTGAGAACTCCTCGAAAATACACAAAAGGCCTAATTTTTTGTCATCGCCAAAATTCGGGATGACTCATGTTTGTTCCCCGGCACTTGTGCCGGTTGATTAAGAAAGGTACCCGCACAAGTGCCGCGGAACAAAGCCTACCAAGAGGAAATGGGCGGAGACGCTAACTCATTTTCGTAAGTTGATTATAGCCCGCGTCTAAAGCTCCAAAACCCGCTCACACCCAGCCAGGTCCTGTTCGTCGTTACTGGCAATGACCACAAGACGATCATGCCGGTTAGCGGCCAGTTGATCCTGAAACCAGGTAATGGCTTCCTCATCAAGGGTTACGGTTGGTTCATCAAGCAGCAACAACGAAGTGTTTGCGTAAAGCGCGCTGCCAAGCAAAACCCGCTGACGCATCCCTGAAGAGCAATCAGATAGTTTTCGGTTGCGAACGTGATCCAGTTCAAGCATGGCAGGAATAGCTGCCAGCGCGAGATGGGGAAGAAGTGGTTTGAGCGTAAAGTGGAAACGCAGGAACTCTGCAATGGTTAGTTCTTCGACGATCTCAAGGTAGGGACCAGTCCAACTGACATGTTGATAGATTTGGCCAACGTCGATTTTCTTACCGTCTATATTGAACTCAACCTGACCACGTGATGGGGTCAGCTGACCGCAAAGGAGACGCAGCAGGGTTGATTTGCCGGAACCGTTCCGCCCACGGATGCCGATTTGGGAGCCACTGGTGAAAACATCTGAAAACTCACGGATGATCCAATGCCGGCCGAAGCGTTTGCCCACACCGGTCAGCTCAATACGCAAACGACCTTGTGAGGTCTTAGTCTGCATCGTTGAGGCCCTGGAAGCTGCGAATAATGCCCGTACGTTCTGTCTCCGCAATAAAGCGTACGACGTCATCCCGTTCATTACATACCGGAACCGTTGTTTCGATTTCGGTAATGGCGTTGGTGATGTTCAGGCCCTTAACGTACAACAACCGGTAGATCTCGTGGATGGTATTGATCCGCTCAATGGCAAAGCCCCTGCGCTGTAAACCGATTCGGTTGACACCAATATAGCTTAGGGGTTCGCGCGCTGCGCGGATGTAGGGCGGAACACTTTTACGAACCAAACTGCCGCCAGCGATAAAGCTGTGCTTACCGATACGAACGAACTGTTGTACACCCACCTGACCTTCGATGATAACGTAGTCCTCCAGGACTACGTGGCCAGCGAGGTTGACGTTGTTGGCAATTACGATGCTATCTCCGAGGAGGCAGTCGTGGGCAACGTGGACATAAGCCATCAGGAGGCAGTTCTTACCAACTACCGTCTTACCGGCAGCGGCAGTGCCTCTGTTTACCGTCACATACTCCCGAACGGTCGTACCGTCACCGATTTCTGCAGTGGTGTACTCTCCGGCGAATTTGAGGTCCTGAGGTTTCCCTCCAATGACCGCACCAGGAAAAATTTCCACGTTCTTACCGATACGGGAACCGGCGTAAATCGTGACGTTTGGGCCAATGATGGTTCCATCTCCAATCTCCACATCATCTTCGATGGTGGTAAACGGACCGACGGAAACACCACCACCAATCTTTGCGTTGGGGTGAACAACGCTTAAGGAATGTACGGACATATTA
The DNA here is from genome assembly GCF_000373105.1 of Neolewinella persica DSM 23188. GTDB lineage: Bacteria > Bacteroidota > Bacteroidia > Chitinophagales > Saprospiraceae > Neolewinella > Neolewinella persica. The sequence goes on from NZ_KB890440.1 coordinate 1,745, forward strand.
GGGGCGCTTTACAATCTGAGCTACGAGGTCGGCTTCGGAAACAATTTTGTTTCCTACGTAGGCGGTTCCTCGCATTTGGCAGAGCCCCCGACGGATGGGTGCAACGAGCTCCATTTTAAACAGGACGGTGTCTCCGGGAACGACGAAGTTTTTAAACTTAGCATTGTCGATCTTCAGGAAGTAGGTGTCCCAGCCAATGGGGTCTTCCTGCATGGTAAGTACCAATAGGCCACCGGTTTGGGCCATGGCTTCCATCTGAAGAACACCCGGCATTACGTGGTTGCCAGGAAAGTGTCCCTGGAAAAATTCTTCGTTGATGGTAAGGTTCTTGAGGCCTACAATATGGCCTTCTCCCATCTCGATGATCTTGTCGATCAGTAACATGGGGTACCGGTGTGGCATGATCTCCTGGATCTGCTCCGTATTGAATACCGGCGTATCGTTGGGGTTGTAGCGGGGCCGGCCTTTCAGGCGGCGCTGCTCCATATAGGCCTTCTTAAGTAACTTGGTGAACGCTATGTTGGCACCATGCCCTGGCTTAGTAGCCAGGATGCGGCCACGAATCGGAACGCCCAGCAGGCTGATGTCTCCAACAACGTCCAGCAGTTTGTGGCGTGCGGGTTCGTTGTGGAATTTGAGGTCCAGTGTATTAAGGATGCCTGCCTTAGTCACTTCAACGGTCTCCTTACCCATACGCTTCGCCAGCTTGTCCAGCCGTTCCTGCGGAACGATGCGATCCGCAATAACGATGGCATTGGTCAGGTCGCCTCCTTTGATCAAATTGTGCTCAAAGAGCAATTCCAGTTCGTGCAGGAACACGAAGGTCCGGCAGGGGGCGATTTCTTCGGCGTAATCTTCATAGCCACGAAGTGTGGCGTATTGCTGGCCCAGGACCGGGCTGTCGAAGTCGATCATCGAAACCACTTCAAACCCATCATAGGGTAAGGCGACAATCTCCGACCCGGTCTCCTCATCCCGGTAAGTAATGGGCTCTTCCACAATGAAGAACTCCCGTTTGGCATCCTGTTCAGTTATTCCAGCCTTCAATAGCGGAGTGACGAACGGGCTGGCACTCCCATCAAGAATAGGAATTTCACCGCCGTCTAATTCTACCAACAAGTTATCGATCTGGAGTCCGGAGACTGCCGAAAGCAAGTGTTCTACAGTAGAAACCGTTACGCCATCCGAGCCGATGGTGGTCGATCTGTCAGTATTTACCACCCGGTTTACGTCAGCATTGATGACCGGCTGGTTTTCAAGGTCGATACGCTGAAATTTAACCCCATGCCCTTCTGGCGCAGGTTTAAAAGTCAGTTTTACTTCCGCGCCGCTGTGTAACCCTACTCCCTTGAGTGAGAACGATTTGGCGATGGTGCGTTGGTTCATCATGTAATTAATACTGGTGAAGTGGATGTATGGGGGGCTAAATTGGGCGCAAAGATAGGGAAAGTTGGGGAGTCGCTGCGCCCTGATTGCAGAATCGCTTCGCTCCTGTTGCAGGTGTTGCAGGGTCGCTTTGCTCCTGTTGCAGGTGTTGCAGGGTCGCTTTGCTCCTGTTGC
>NZ_KB890440.1:3429-30167 GCF_000373105.1 Neolewinella persica DSM 23188
TGTTGCAGGGTCGCTTTGCTCCTGTTGCAGGTGTTGCAGGGTCGCTTCGCTCCTGTTGCAGGGTGGGCAATAGTACTAACGCTACAACGACTGCAACCCTTGCAACGCGAGCGAAGCGAGCCCTGCAACGCGAGCGAAGCGAGCCCTGCAACGCGAGCGAAGCGAGCCCTGTAACGCGAGCGAAGCGAACTCTGTAACGCGAGCGAAGCGAGCTCCCCTACTTCAACTTCTTAATCTCCCGCCGCAGCTCCCGGATCAGCTCCGGCAGGTTCTTAAAAACCGCATAGCTCCGGAGGTAATCCGGGTAATGCATGTGCGGGGAACCGCCGAGCTTGGCGCCTTTTTCTTTGATGTTAGCGATGATGCCGCTCTGTGCCTGTACCTGGGTACCTGGGTGCATGACGGTATGGCCGGCAATGCCGACCTGCCCACCGATGCGGCAATTGGCACCAATCTTGGCCGAACCGGCAACGCCGGTAAGGGCCGCGATCACGGTGTTTTCCCCAATCTCCACGTTGTGGGCAATCTGGATCAGGTTGTCGAGCTTGACGCCCTTCCTGATGATGGTAGAGCCCATGGTCGCGCGGTCGACGGTAGTTCCGGCACCGATTTCGACGTCGCTTTCGATGATGACATTACCAACCTGAGGCACCTTATTATAAACACCGGTTGCCATGTCTGGCGCGAAGCCGAAGCCGTCGCCGCCGATTACGACATTGGCGTGCACAATGCAGTTGTCGCCGAGTACACAGTCACGAAGGATACGGACACCGGGGTAAATAGTGCAGTTTTTGCCGATGGTTACGTTTGGTCCTACGTACACCTGATCCAGAATAACGGTGCCGGAGCCAATGGAGGCATTTTCTTCAACTACGGAAAACTTGCCGATGCGGACGTCTTCGCCGAGGGTGGCGTTGTCTTCCACCGCAGCATGCGCGGAGATGGCCCGCCGCGTTTGGGAGGCTTCATCCTGCTGATAAACGGCCAGCAGATTACTTACCGTGCCGTAGACGTCTGCGACGCGCAAGAGGGTTGGTTTTACGGCTTGTTTTGGGATGAAATCATTACCAACCAGGACCGCCGAGGCTGCCGTGTCATACAGGAAATGCTCGTAGAGAGGATTGGCCAGAAAAGTGATGGAGCCGGGGCCGGCTTCTTCGATTTTGGCGGGGGCGGAGATGATCACGTTGGGGTCTCCCTCAACGGTGGCGTTGATCATTTCCGCAAGTTTGGCGGCGGTGATTTTCATACTGGTTAGTTCTTTCGCTCAGATTATATCGGGCAGGTCATCCGTCTCCTGGGGTTCCTGTGGCGGGGCAAATGTATTCAAGGCTAGGGAATGCGCAGCCCGCATGACCGAAAATTGGGCCAAAACAGTGTTAATCAGGTCTTCATTGACAAGTTTCGTCAAATCGGTGAGCCCCCGGAGCTGGTCTGTTCGTTGAAACCGATAGATTTGGCTGAGGCCACCCAGCTCGAATTGAACCGGAAAGCGATTGTCGTTACTGAAAACGGTAATTTGCATGGTCGGGTGGGGGAGTCGGCCAATGATGCGCATAAAAGCTTGTTTCGGCAAAAATAGGGAGGGGAAAGTGGAATGTAAGTCATGTTTTGAAGTACGGTACTTTTTTTGGCGGGGCCGCAGGTGCGGGGGAAGGGGACTTAGGAGCAGGGGAACGCAACTAAAACGTTGGGTGACCGTGGGGCAACGAAGACGAGGGGTTTCCCGGATCCTTCGGATCGCCGGTCACCCTTTGCTACGAGAGAAGGCCCTCCGGGCCTGCGCTGGACAACGAACACGAGGGGCTGCGCTTGATCCTGCGGATCTGCGCTGACCCCTCGCTACAATAGACGGCCCTCCGGGCCTGGGCGGGGATGCTCGCTGGCGCTCGTGGGGGTGGGGGCCTGGGTAAGCTCTTGTAGATTCTGACATGGCCTCCGTACATTGCTTCTTCAACCTTCCTCTGCACCCGCGTCCGCGCCAAAAGATCATGACCATTATGCGAAACACGTTCATGCTTACCTTAATACTAACCTGCTCCGGACTTTTTGCTCAGTTCCAGGCTGGTCATCTCGACCTCGGCCTCGATACCATCCACTATCTGGTCAATTACCCGGAAGGCTACGGGGAAGGAACTGCTGACTGGCCGCTGGTCCTGTTCCTGCACGGCGGGGGAGAATCCGGCAATGACCTGGAATTAGTGAAGAAGAATGGCCTGCCGATGCACATTGCCGCAGGACAGAAATTTCCCTTCATAACCCTGACTCCACAGAACAAGTACACCCGGGGATTTTGGGACCTCACCGCCCTCGGCCACCTACTCGATCATTTCGAGGCCAATAACCGGGTTGACCTATCCCGCATTTACCTGACCGGCCTCAGCCGGGGTGGGCTCGGTGCCTGGATGCTCGCCATGCAGCACCCAAACCGTTTCGCGGCGCTCCTGCCCGTTTGCGGCGCCGTGCCAGCCAGCTACGACATCTGGATTCCGGAAGATCTCCCCATATGGATACACCATGGCGCTGATGATGGCCTGATTCACCCGTCCGAATCAATCAATATGATCGAGAATCTCCGGGAGAAAAATATGAAACCCAAGCCCCGCCTGACCGTCTACGAAGGCATCGGGCATAACGCGTGGGAACCGGCTTATGCGGACCCAAAGGTGTACGAATGGTTGCTGGCGCAGCGACGGTGAGTTTTTAGGAGTCAGTTTTCAGTATTCAGGGACTAGTTTTCAGCATTCAGTGCATAGGTGCTCGCCTGATCCCTGAAAACCAGCCTTTGAGTACTGAACCCTGGATGCTGAGTACTGAATCCTGATTACTGAATTCTGATCCCTGATTACTACCCCCTGAAAACTACCGCCACGCCACCCCCACATACCGCTCATTCTTCCGGAACCCGGCCGGAACCACCTCCAGAATAGCCTTCCGGAGTTCAACCAGCAACTGCTCCCGGGCAAATGTCTTATTTACCACCAGCGAAACTTCCCGGACGGGCTGCGGCTCGGCGAACCGTTTGACTAATTTGGCGTCAAGGGCCGGGTTAACACTCATTTCAGGAATGATGGTATACCCCAGGTTATTCCGGACCAGGTTTTTGAGTGTTTCGATGGAACCCGCCTGAAACGTAAAGGACTTACTTGGTCGGACAACCGATTCGTGCACTGGGGAAGCGGATAAATCTGCCTGATAATTACAAAGATTAAGCACCTGATTGCGAAAACAATGTCCCTGTTCCAGGATCCAAAGGTCCTTTTGCTGTACATGATCGGGCAGCAGAGGACTCTGCTGCAGAATGTCTTCTTCCGGCGACGCGTAAATGAGGAAGGGCTCGTAGAATAACACGATCTCCCGGAGTTGCTTTTCCTCCAACGGGGTGACCAGTAGCCCGAGATCCAACTGATTCCGGCGCAAGCCTTCCATGATCTGTTCAGACTGCATCTCCTTGATGATTAACCGAATTTCAGGGAACCGTTGGCTGAAAGACTGGATGAATAGCGGAAGCAGGTAAGGTGCCAGGGTGGGTATTATGCCCAATTGGTAGGTGCCAGCGAGGCTATTCGTTTCGGTACTTAACAAGGCTTCCAAGCCGGAAACCTCCTCCATGATCACTCGTGCCTGTGCAATGACCTTTGCGCCCAGCGGGGTAGGGCAAATGGGGTTAGCCTTACGGTCAAAAAGCTGGACCCCCAGGTGGCTTTCCAGTTTTTTTAGCTGAGTGGTGAGGGTAGGCTGGGCTACGAAACAGGCTGCCGCCGCGTGGCCAAAGTGGCGGTGATCATCGAGGGCAAGCAGGTAGCGGAATTGCTGGAGGGTCAAACCGGGAAGATTGAATTAGAAAACAGGAGCCGATGCTTGATAGCTCATTGCTATTACTTGTAAAGGTAATATGTTTTAGCAATCAAGCTTGACGAGAGCTTAACGCCCGGCGTGGTAAGTTTGAAATAAGCGTTAAATGATCATGCTGTGCTAACCACGAAGGTATCCATGCAACCAGCAACCAGCAATCAGCGATCATTGATAAGTATTCAACCGCCTAACCACCTCTTGCCGTACCTCCCGGCTAAGGGGCACTTCATGGTCGTCTATCCCGACGAAGTTTCCGCCGATCCGGTTGACGCGCCGCAAATTTACGGCGTAAGACCGGTGCGTGACGATAAAAACATTCGGCGGTAACTGTGCCAGAAAATCCTTTAGAGTAGACCGTAAAACGTACTTTTTGCCCTTCCCGACATTGAGCTCAAGGTAATTCCTGAAGGACTGAATGTATTGGATATCGGCCACTGAAATACGACGATAGACGAGGTCGTCCTTGACGAAAATACTGTCGTTGATCAATAATTGTGGCTGTTGCTGCGTGTTTTGCACGGCAGGAACATGAGGCGCAGGGGCAGTTAGGGCGCTGTGGGTATTTATCGCCAGCTCAATGGCCGCATGCAGGTCTTGCTCTACGAAGGGCTTAACGAGGTAGCTGCCCGGCTGGGTCCTCGAAGCATCTGCAATGGTTTGTTTGTCGCCGAAGGCGGTCAGGAAGATGAACGGAATGTGGTACCGTTCGCGAATCTGTTCCGCCAGCCAGATACCCGAACGGGCACCCTTGATGTGAATATCGAGGATGGCTAGGTCGGTCTGCCCCTCGTCCAAAATCTTTAGTGCCTCGTCTGCTTTCATGGCGTCTCCGGAGATGCCATAGCCCATGCCCATGAGGGCATCACGAAGCGCGTCCATGGTGATGAATTCATCTTCTACGATGAGGATGCGTACTTGATCAGACATAGTTAGAATTCAATTTGTACCGTAGTTCCTTGTTCCGGCTTAAGCCACTTAATTGTTCCTTCCAGCTGCCGAACGAGACCCTTAACCAGGTTATGGCCAAGTGATTTACTGCTCCGGGCTGCGTGGTCTGCGGGCAAGCCTACGCCGTTGTCACTTATCTGAAGTTGGAACTGGTCTCCCGGTTTCTGAAAGCTTACCTTGATCAAGCCGGCTTTCGCATCCGGGAAGGCGTATTTGTAGGCATTGGTCAACAGCTCATTAAGGATGAGGCCAACGGGGATGGCCGTATCCAGGTCCAGGTATTCATCAGCAACGGCAAGTTCCAATTGAATCTCGGAACCTGGCCTGGAGTGGCTTCTGCTGATGTTGGCGCCCAGGTCTTCGAGGTAAGAGCGGATATTGACCCCGCTTAACTGCTCCGACTGATAAAGGTTTTCGTGGATCAGGGCCATAGATTGAATGCGCTCCTGGCCTTCTTTTGCTAAGCGCTGGGCGTCGCCGTCGCTGCTGAACCTGGCCTGCTTTTGCAGCAAGCTGGAGATGATCTGCAGGTTGTTCTTTACCCGGTGATGGATCTCGCGGAGGAGGACTTCTTTTTCGGAGAGGGATTGCGAAACGATTGCATTTTGCTGTCCGATCAGCATCCGGTCCCGGTATAAGCGCCGGTAGGCAAAGAGCGTACCGGTTATAATAGCAAAAGCGAGTAGTGAGATGACAAAAAGTAGCCAAGTGCGATCGTTTTTGGCTTCCTCCTCCATTTGAGCGGTAAGTTCGGCCGCCTGGCGGGCAATCTCGTGGTTGTATAAATCGAGCTTTACGGAAGCTTCGGCCAGCTTATCTGCTTGACTGCGCTCCACCATTACCTGATCGATTTCCTTCAGGCGTAGCAAGGTTTGGTAAGCTGCTTTGTAGTCCTGGGCGGAAGCCTCCACGGGGTATAATTCCTTGAGTGCGAAGCGGACGATTTCTGAGGTGTCCGAACTGAATTTTCGGACGTGTGCGAGGTGGGCACGTCCGTAGTACATTCCTGTCTGGGGTTGACCTGAAATTGTGTAATAGTTACAGAGGATGCCAAGTAGATCTCGCCGTCCATGAGCACTGGGGAACGGCTCTGGCCGTTCGCTGAGGGCTTTAACTTCACTTAATAATTTCAGGGCTGCCTCGGAGTAAAAATCGCCTTCAAAAACATAGGCGTTTAGCATTCCACCTTTGGCAAAAGCGACGTTGTTGCCCAGAGGGTCATTCTTACATAGGGATAAAATTTTACTAAAAGTTTCTCGCGTGCCATCGTAATCTTTAGCGTTCATTTTTTGGTAACCCAGGGTTTTGAGTCCTTTAATGATTTCGCTGGTATATCCATGCTGGTTAGCAAAAGTAAATGAACGATTTTCCCACTCTTCTGCCTTTTTGTAGAGACCGGCATAGCTATAGCAGTAGGCCAGGTTGGTCATTGCCTTTGCTTGTAAACTAATCAGGTTATTCGCCTTCGCACCTACAAGTACTTCGTGCCCTACACTAATCGCTCGATCCAAATCGCGGGATTCTCGCAAGGAAATACTTTGCCTAAGCTTTAATTCCATGCCCCTTGATGCAGACAGTTCTACGTGGAGCAGGACTGAGTCGAGATAATGGACTAGCCCCATATCATCTTGAGCTGAATAGTAAGCAGCAATGCGCCGCTCAATCCCCTTGAAAGTAGCCTGCTGCTCTTTTGCTGAAGGTAAACTATTGGAAAGGGAAGACACTTTGGCTAAAAGAGCGGTGGCATTGCCAGGCGGAATTGAATCTACATTTTCTGTACCCTGGCTGGAAGCGAGCATTAAAGCAGGTAAGGAGAGGACAACTAATACCTGTAAGTGAATTAGCTTTTTGTGGTGAAGTAGAAATGACATACTGAGAAGTAAGCGAAAATTATGTCGCAAGGAATTTAGACGTCAAAGGGATTTGCTTTTAGACTTGATCAAGTCTGGAAGTGCCGCAAAGTGGCGGTCATTTCACGTATCGGCCTGGACGTACTGGAGCAGTAAGTGATCACTGGAGTAAAATTCTGGGATTTGAGCGATTAAATCAAAAGTAATGGAAAAGGTGAGGCTGGATAGTAGGCAATGAAGTGATTCAAAATAGTTACAAAACATATCTAAGTTGGCAAAATTTTCACTAAAATATGGCAAACTGAGCATATAATGGTAATTGCGGTTGGTCCCCCCATGGCTACGGTTCGTCCCTGTAATCGGCACAAACTTGATGATGGACAGCAAATTTGTTCCAGACAATAACTCTGCCAATATGGTAGCACGGACGGATTACAACCTACTAATTGATGAAACGGAACGAAAAAAACACCTCGGCTGCTCTGCTAAACTCCAAAATGACGGGTTTTCGGGCAAATAAAAGACTCTCCGGCCTGGACCCGAAAAAGCTGAATCTCACACGAACCATAATAATTGAACAAGGAAAGCTCCGAATTCGCATCCCGGTTCAGAACATCCTTTTTGTGCGGGCGGAACATGTTTACAGCCGGTTTTTTTTTCAAAGTGATCAACAAACCTTACGGCGAATCAGCTTAGATAAGTTGCTGACGAAACTCCCGGAGGAATTTTTCATACGGGTACACCGGAGCTACTTCGTCAACTTAACTTACGTGAGGGAGTGGACTAGTTCAAAAGTAATGATTGGTGAGGAGGTCATCCCGATCGGAAGAACCTATAAAGACCAAGTAGTACCGATCCTGAAGCAAGTCACGGGTATTTGATTCAGAAACGACGGGTCATCAGGGCGCGGAGCGCGGGTGCAAGGGGAGGGACAATTAACATGGTTTTTCCCTAACCTTCTTTCAGCATGGATAATCTTAGGTTCGTACCCTGCCTAAAACTTTGGGATTCAGCTGACCTGAGATCAGGAGCGTTCGCAGGCGCTCAGGGCCACATAATTTTCCAGATCACTTCATGATGCGTACACAAAAAAAGGCCGCCCCACTAAAGTAGGGCGGCCAAAAGTCTGAGTTCGTAAACTCTTGTGGGTTAGTAACCCGGGTTCTGCTCTATATTAGGATTGTTGTCCATTTCTCCCCGTGGAATAGGGTTGATGAGCTGTGGGTTACTGAAGGAAGCATCGATGTTTTCGAAAGTGCGGAACTTCGTCCAGCTGAGCTGACGGCGGGTAAGGTCATACACCCGGTCTCCTTCGAAGGCAAGCTCCTTACGGCGCTCGTTCAGGATAGCGGTGATGAGGTCGCCGCCGGTAGCAGCAGAGGGCGTGTAGGCAGGATCACGTAAACTGGCTACGGCGTCCAGGTCAGCGCGGGCACCGGGTTCGTCGTTCAGTTCGGCCTTCGCTTCTGCGCGGATCAGGTAGACATCGGACAAACGCATGATCTTTATATAATCTTCACCAAGTTCACCAGAAGGGTACTTTGGTAAAGGGAAAAAGACATCCATTTCGCCGTCAATCCGGTTTCCTGGGATCATGGCCGCCCTGCGGTAATCCGTGGCACTGTACGTGTCGTAAAGGTCGTCAGTAGCCAGTACGTCACCATAACCGTTTTGGTCCATAATCCCACTGATGGAATTTACACCGAGGTTGTCCACGGGGAGATTTACGAGGGTCAGGATGTCTTCACTGCCAAAATTGGCACCCCAGGAGCCAAACCAAGCCGTACTGTCTTGGTAAAGGCTGAATCTGCCGCTGTTGATAACGGCATCCGCCTGGTCTTTGGCACCTTGCCAGTTTTCCTGATAGAGGTACACTTTGGCTAAGATGGCCTGCGCGGCTTCTTTGCTGAAGCGGCCGTCGTTGGCCTCCGTCATCAGGCCAATGGCTGCCTGTAAGTCACTGGCGACTTGAGCGTAACCCGCCGAGACGGATTCGCGCGCCGGGGAGATGATCTCACCATTGGTACCACCGTTGTTGAAAGGGATACCAAGGCTGGCACCGCCATTGATGGCGTAAGCCGGTGCGAACATACGTAGCAAATTCCAGTAGGTAAGGGCACGAATACCGTAGGCTTCACCCAGTAATTGATCCGCTTCAGCTTGCTCTGAAGAGAGGAACATTACGTTGGGTACACCATTGATGATGTTGGAAGCATTAACGACAACTTCGTAATGGTCTAACCATTCATCGGCTACCCGGCCATTTTGGTCGTCCAGGGTATAATCATCGAAATTGATGAAACGACCGGCATTCTGGCGGCTGATGTAGACGTTGTCTCCACGCAGGTCCGGAATGAGCGGCAGGTCCCATCCGTAGATGTTGGCGTCCTGCATGTTGCTGTAGATCCCGTTTACGGAGGCATTCAGCGATACCAGGTCTTCTACGGCACTATCAACGGAAAGGGATTGTTCGGGAGTTTGATCAAGGAAGCTGTCGGAGCAGGCGGTCATTAAGCACAAGCCCATTCCCAGCAGCAGAGGTTTAAATAAAGTCTTCATATTAGAATTTTTACGGTGAGGGAAGGGGTTAGAAGGAGGCATCAAGACCGAAAGTAATCGTCAACGGAATTGGCACTTCCTGGTCGATGAAACCACTTGCATCAGCGCGGGGGTCACGCTCGAGGCGATCATCCTTGGTCCAGATCCACAGGTTACTGGCCTGGGCGAAGACACGGATACCTCCCATTTTCAGTTTGCGGGTAACACTTTCAGCAAAAGTGTAGTCAAGGATGACGTCCCGCAGTGTGATGTAAGTACCGTCGTAGAGGAAACGGGTGGAGCGGTTCCGGCCACCGAGGTTCTGGCCGACCAGGAAGATCGGCGTGTCGGTGATGTCACCTGGCTGTTGCCAACGCCGGTCGTAGATCGACCGGGCTACGTTGCCGGTACTACCCAGGCCACGGGAGCCATCAGCGTGCGTGAAGGAGTGCCAGCTGTGCAAAATTTTCTGACCGTAACGGAAGTTGAATTGCGCGGCCAGGGAGAAGCCTTTGTACGAGAAGGTGTTGCGGAAACCGCCGAAGAAGTCAGGCTCGGAAGTGCCTTGCTGGTAGGGGTCCGCTGCGTTGTAGCTTTCGGTAATTTCGGACTCCGTTTCGTCGGTGTACCACTGTGGGCTACCGGTCTCAGGGTTGACGCCGGCGTACCCCGGGATGTACCAGGTGTTCCAGGGTTGGCCTACGGCACGGAAGCGGGAACCATCGGCAAAGTCTCCTTCAGGAAGGGAGATGACTTCGTTCGTATTGGTCGTGAAGTTGAAACTGCTTGTCCAGGTGAAGCCTCCGGTAGCGCTGACAATGTTTTGCGTGTTCAGGGTGATTTCAACACCACGGTTGGCCAGTTCGCCAACGTTGGCCGTAAGGCTGGAAACACCGTTAGTCCGCGATACGGGGCGGTTGAACAATAAGGAAGAAGTACGGCGGGAATAAACATCTACCACCATATCAATGCGATTCCATAGGCCAAGATCAAGACCAATGTTAAATGGTTTGTTCACCTCCCAGGTAAGCGCGGCATTTTCCAGCTGATTAAGCAGGATGCCTGGGTTACCAAAATAATCTGCACCGGTACCATAAAGTCCGCGGGAAGCAAAGTTGCCGATGCCGTCCTGATTACCATTCTGGCCGTAGCTGGACCTTAAGCGAAGCTGGGTGATGAGTGCATTATCCGCAAGGAAATTGAAGCGGTTCAGGTTAACACCTACGCCAAAGGAGTAGAAATCGGCGTACCTGTTGTCTGCACCAAATTTGGATGAACCATCCCGACGGTAGGTTGCGTTGGCGTACACCAGGCCGTTGTAGTTGTAGTTCACATTGGCAAAGTATCCCACCAGGCTATTGGCCGTTTTATCGCCACCGATAAAGGTGGGCGTAGCGGCATTACTTAGCGTTGTGAGGCTGGGGAACGCAAAGTTCTCGGCGCTGGCTTCCACGTTGTTGCGGGTGAATTCCTGCGCTTCCATACCCAGGGTCACGTCTACACCGTGCAGGTCATTGAAGCGATTAGTGTACTTCAGCATGTTTCGCACCATCCAGTTATTCTGGGTATCGTTGTCGTTGGAAGCGAAACCAAGCGGGGAGCCCGATCCGGTAGTTTTTGGATAAAACAACTCATCTCTACCCTGTACGGAGTTGTAACTCAAATAGGGTTCAAAGGTCAGTCCCTTAAGCGGAAGCTTAATCCTTGCGTTGATGGAAGCTAACAAGTTGAGAATGTCAGACCTCCGCTGGTTCTGCGTCGCTTCTACAACGGGGTTGAAGCCCGAGTTAAAGTTTTGGTTGAAGGATCCGTCCTCATTTCGGAGCGGGATCAGCGGAACTAATCGGAAAATGGAACGAACGGGGTTGGCAAAGAAGCCGCCGTCGAGTACCGTATTCTGCTGGGTAAGCGAGGCGCTGGTGTTGAAGTTCAACTCGAACCAGTCAGCCAGGTCGGTGGTCAGGTTCAGGCGGCTGCTGTAGCGCTTGAAATCACTGCCAAGAATGGTGCCCTCGTTGTCCTGGTAGCCACCACTGAGGAAATAACGGGTTTTGTCGGTACCACCACGCACAGACAGGTTAGCGTTGGTAAAATTACCCTGGCGGGTAATTTCTTCGAACCAGTCGGTACGAGCGTTAAGATCGTAGCTATTGGCAATCTCATCCCGGGCTTCCTGCTCGGTGCGGCCCCGGTTAACCAGTCCTTCGGTGAATAGCTCGAGGTACTCGTCACCGGTCAGCGGCTTAAGGTCGTCAGCCAGTGACACATCAGAAGTACCGCGCTGGATGTTGAATTCTACCTTGGCTTTGCCAGCCGCGCCGCGCTTTGTCGTGATAACGATTACGCCGTTCGCTGCCCGTGAACCGTAGATAGAAGTAGCGGAAGCATCCTTTAGTACTTCAATGTTTGCAATGTCCTGCGGGTTTATACCCGCTAATGGTGAACTGGTAACGCTAACGTCACCGATGTTTCCGGTAAAGACAGGAATACCGTCAATGACGTAAAGTGGAGTGGAACTGGCGTTAATGGAACCAAGACCGCGAATTTGTACATTCTGAAAAGCACCAGGCTGTCCGCTACCCTGGTTTACCTGAAGTCCGGCAACGTTGCCATCCAGGCTTTCAGCGAAATTGGTTCTGGGAACCGTAGCCACACGCTGAATATCCACCTTAGTGGCTGCACCAGAGAAGTTGTTTCGGTTGGTTTCTCCGTAACCCGTAACGACTACTTCCTGTAACAGAGCAGCAGACGGAGCCAACTGAATATCGACTCTTGGGTTAGTGGAACGAACGCGAATCTCCTGGGTGCCAAATCCCGTATAAGAGACCACCAGGGTAGCTTCATTAGTAGGAATCTGAATGGAGAAGTTGCCATCAAAATCGGTGACGGTTCCGGAAGTAGTGCCTTTTACTAGAACACTGGCACCAATAACGGTCTCTCCGTCATTGTCAATAATAGTACCGGTTACGGTAAATTGGGCCATAAGGCCGTGGCTGAACAACAGAAAACTGCCGAACAGCATTAGCTGATAAAGTAATCTAGATCTCATGTAACTAGTGATTTAGTTGGTAATTGGATGAAACTCTTTTAGCTATGGGATTTCATACTAGTCTCTAAAAAAAAACTATAAACTCAACTACTCTATGAACGGAAGTCATTATAATTATGCTGCCTCGCAAAAGAAAAATTGAGCCAATTAGGTCATATGTATGACATTGCCCTAACCTGGTTACAATGTGCTTTAACTTTATGCAAAGCTAAAAAACCGGGTGATAAAAACAATTCGATGAATCCTTCTATTACTGATCAACTATTCCTGGCCATCCGAAATGGGGATGCTTCCGGACTGAGCACTTTACTCCTGGTTAACCCGGAACTTGTCGGAGCACGGGACCCAAGAGGCTTCACGCCGTTGGTGCTGGCAACCTACCTGAACAACCTGCCAGCCGCTAAAGTATTGGTTGATGCGGGCGCGGACCTGAACGCCACAGATGGTATGGGGAATACGGCATTAATGGGAAGCTGCTTCAAGGGGAATACGGAAGTAATTCGTTACTTGATTGAAGCGGGGGCTGACGTCAATATTGTTGCTGGCAATGGCGGCACGGCACTACATTTTGCCGCAATGGTGAATAATCCTGAGGTTGCTGCGCTATTGGTGGGCGCAGGCGCAAGTCTTGATGTTAAAGACGGAAAAGGGCTGACGGCAGCAGACCATGCCAGACAGCAGGGAGCTACTGCGCTAGCCGCTCAGTTGGCACCTGAGTGAGAAGAATGGGGCGTTAGCCTTTCTACAAGCACCGTTACGGGCTATTTATGCGGCACTGATGAGAGCGGCAATAAGAAAATCCCCTGGCTGCAAGAGAGCGTCCAGGGGATCAAAAAATAACCTACTTAAATCTTTGATGGTGTCAAGCTAATGCCACCAAGGGTGATCCTAATATTTAGTTTCGTAGTAGTCAGATTAAGAAATCGACTTAACGCAGCGGAAATTTCTTCAAAAATTTACAATGCTTTTCCTCATGTAATGGAAAAGACGTATTATTACTTGCCTAAACAAGTAAAACTACTTACTCCCTTATTTAACCCTGTTGAGGACCCTGCGCGAACAGACTTTCTGCGACGAGGGACGCACTGTAAAATGAACCATCTTCCATTGTTGGACCGGCAGGAAGTTGGCAGATCAAGGAGTAGGCGTTTTTACTTAATCAACTACGTAGATTTACCTAGTTTGAACAAGCTTGCTTGGCTGGTAGTACATTCCTACGTTGTTTGCGGCATAGAAAATCACTTTTTTATTCCGGGTTGAAAAAATCCGGTAAACCCATAAAATAGACTTATACATGGAACCATTTATCGGCCAGATTCAGGCCTTCGGTTTTAACTTCGCACCACGCGGTTGGGCAATGTGCGACGGACAGCTTTTACCCATCTCTCAAAACCAGGCGCTTTTCTCCCTGCTCGGCACCACTTACGGTGGAGACGGTCGTACCACTTTCGCACTTCCTGATCTTCGCGGTCGGACGATGCTCCATGCAGGTACCGGCCCCGGACTATCCCCTCGACCACTAGGCCAAAGAAGTGGTACAGAGACCAACACCCTTAATGTCACCCAACTTCCTTCTCACAATCACGCCCTTGGTGCCGGAGCAACGGTAAGTATTCCAGTAAGCGGAGAGGATGCAGATCAGGATGAAGCTTCTGGCAAGTACCTGGCTAACGGAACCTTTTACCATAATGCAGCAGGCGGGGTCTACGGCAACGGACCGATTCCTTTGTCGGGAACTACCCTCAACCAGGGCGGACAGCAAGCTTTCAATAATATGCAGCCTTACCTGGTGGTAAACATCTGCATTGCGTTGACGGGCATCTTCCCTTCCCGTAACTAGTCTGGATCATCCAAATTAATAATCACCAGTAAATCCCTCACCAGGAGTTTTACGGGTTAAAAATAAAACCATGCCAACCCCATTCGTTGGCCAATTGCAGATGCTTCCATACAATTTTGCGCCCCGTGGCTGGGCGTTTTGTGACGGATCTCTATTGGCTATTTCTTCAAACACAGCGCTATTCTCCCTCATAGGAACAATCTATGGAGGAGATGGCCGTACCACCTTTGCTTTACCCGACCTTCGTAGTCGGACGGCGGTTCATCTAGGCCGCGGTCCTGGTCTGTCGGACCGACCCATCGGTCAGCGATCAGGCCTTCAGGATAATACCCTGAGCGTGCTGAACCTTCCGTCGCATAATCACCAACTAGGTCCGAGCTCAACGGTGGCTGTCCCCGTGAGCGGTGAAGATGCTGACCAGGACGAGGCTGCAGGTAAGTTTCTGGCCAATGGCACTTTCTACCACAACGCGCCAGGTGGCGTTTATGGCTCGGGGCCAATTGCAGCTTCCGGTACTACCAATAATACTGGTAGTAACGCGCCGGTAAACAACATGGAACCCTACCTGGTCATGCAATGGTGCATAGCCTTGGTAGGAGTATATCCTTCGCGCAATTAATGCGACTTATTGAATAATTGCACGTGATTTGAAAACGCCGGTACGACTTAGTTGTGCTGGCGTTTTCTCAGTCTATGACCACAGATTTACGTGAAATCCCCCGTTTCAATAGGTAGAAATACCTATTTTGAGGTCACCTAGTATTGTGCTCCTTATTTCGTGTGGTTTCTTGCCGATACAACTTAATCGCTAACCCATTCTCACATTTGCACCATGAAATCAAAAAAACAATCAACTTCTAAGGATACAGAGGTCGTAACGTTTTCCCGTAACTGGCAGCAGGTTCGTCAGGAACTACTTCCCAGTCTGTTTTGTGCCTACGATACACAGGAAAACCAAAGTGAGCGGTTAGTTACTTTTCGGATGAATGCTAACGATCTCCAAAAATTTTATGAAGGGGTTTCTGACTTGAAAAAACTGGAGCTGATTGTTCATTTGGGCGTTACCCAGGAGGATGTGCCGAATCGAATTCCTGAAATTCCGATCTTCACGCTCTTTATCCAGACGAGTGAAAAAAAGGATGATTTCCAAAAGAAATGTTTTCAATTGGAATGGGCACCCAATGCCCGATTTACGAATGGTGAGGAGGATGACGCTAACAGCGGCAGGAACGCCATCCCCGCAGCCAGCGCCTACTTATTCGTGATGAGCTGGATGGAAACGCCGGAGAAAGACCTGGCCCTGCCATTTACTGCCGTATCCCATGTTTTGGGTAAGCGCGTGAAAAACTACCGCTTTTCCAATGTTGAAAGTCGTAGCATTTTTGAGGACATCAAACAGAGCCTGAAGAGTGGAGCTCCCGGCCTCGATATTCACCTCGGCAACGGACTTGCCGTTTACGATCACCCTTTCAGCTTCCGGCCGGTCATAGAAGTAAAGAACGCTGTAAAAGTGGATAAAAACGGTAGGGTTAAAAACAAAGCGATGGTCGCAAGAAATGCTACCGGACTGCTCAATGGTTCGGGAGATAGCTTCTACGATTTCGGTCTCCCTGAACCACCACCACCACCACCACCTGGAGGATGATAAAATATTTTTTTAACGAGCGGTTTCTATCCCTCAACTTTGCTTTAATTTCTGTACTTACCTGGTTGATACCGCTGTTTATTGGCTTATTCCTCAGGCGTTTCCAGTTAAGAAAACATAGAGCAATTATAGCTTTTGCTGGATTCTCCTTTCTGATGGAGCACATAAGCACAGATCCTGACCTGAAGTACTTATTCTCTCCGGGCACCAATTCTCCCTGGTATCATTTAGGGGTTCCTTTGTTGTTTTTTCTGCTTACGCGGTTTTACCGGGTTTACCTGAAAGGGAGGTCTGGCTACTATCTGGAATGGTTGTTGCCGGCCATGTTTACGCTGCTGGTAATAGGGTTAGCCATTTACGATGATGGCTTCTATAAATTCCCCTCCATCCCCGTTGGTCTTTATTCGTTAACCGGCATAATACTTAGCGGAGGCTACTTTATCTATTTACTGCGTTCACTGGCCGTCAAGCGTCTTGAGTTAGATCCGTTGTTCTGGGCTAGTACAGGCTTTTTACTCTACTATTCCGGAAACTTCCTGCTCTGGTTGGGCTTGAATTTTTTGACTTACGACCGGAACTTCTTCGACTCCATATACCGCATCAATGGGTCACTGACCATTCTACTTAACTGTTTATTTGTTTTAGCCCTTCTGATAGGGAAATCACCTGAATCACCCGACACCGCAATGTCGAAATAACCTTCAGATAATCATGAAAGAACTCAGCGGCGACTACCTAACGCTTTTTCTGGCAGGCATCTTCGGCATGCTCCTGCTCAGCGTCGCTTTAGTGATCTTTTTCGTGTTATACCAGCGGCGTATTCTTGCGGAGGAACGCAAAAGAGTTGAAAAGGAGAAAGTACATCAATTGGCATTGCTGTCTGCCGCAGTTGAAGTTCAGGAAACTGAGCGTCGCCGTATTGCCAGTGACCTGCACGACGACATCGGTAGCCTGCTTTCCGCCACCAGGTTGTATCTTCAGCAACTATCTGCTGATGCATCAGCGGAAAAGACGGAAAGCATCAAAACAGAATCACTGAATATCCTCGATGAGATGATTCAGAACACCCGGCGGATCACCCACGACCTCTTGCCTCCGGTCCTGGAAAAATTTGGCTTCCAGGCTGCAGCGGAAGACCTGTGTGAGCGCATCAATAAAAGCGGGAGTATTCACGTGTCTTTTTCGTCGAATATTGATGAACGATTAGCGCCCAAACGGGAGATCGCCCTGTATCGGGTACTGCAGGAGTTGGTGAATAATACCCTGAAACATGCAGGGGCAAAGAATATAGACGTCAATATTAACTGGGCAAGGAACCTGTTTTCCTTCGTTTACCAGGATGACGGCAAGGGCTTTGAGCAGACAGAGCAAGTCGGCAAAGGCCTCGGTTTAAGGAACATCGAAAGTAGAATTTCGCTGATCAACGGTAATTTAGAATCCATAAGCAAGCCAGGTGAAGGGATAAGAGTTGACATTACCCTGCCCACCTGATTTTTAGAAAAACACTGAAAATGAGTAATCCACCCATTCGTATCGCACTGGTCGACGACCAGAAGCTCTTCCGTGGAGGGCTAAAAATGATCCTGTCTGATCGCCCCGACTTCCGGGTAATCTTTGAGGCTGACAATGGAAAACAATTCTTTGAGCGGCTAGCTTTCGAGCCGGTCGATCTTGTTATCCTGGATGTTGAAATGCCCGTGATGGACGGCATTGAAACGCTGGAGAAAATCCGGGAAACACACCCGGACCTCCGCGTCATCATGCTAACCATGCACGATAGCGACCGCCTCATCAACCACCTGATGCAGTTGGGAGCAAACGGTTTCCTGCTTAAGGATGAGAATCCCGAAATCGTCAGGACCGCCGTAGAGCGGGTAGGGCAGGAGGGCATTTTCTTCCGCGACTACGTCTCTAAGGCCCTGCTCAAAGGTGGCCGCCAGAAACCCAGTAAGCCCGATGGCTACTTCGGGCCAAACATCAGCGAACGGGAAATGGAAGTCCTCTCCCTGATCTGCCAGGAGTACACGAGCAAAGAGATTGCCGAAAAACTGTACATCAGTGCACGAACCGTTGAGGGCCATCGCCGCAGCTTACAGGATAAGACCGGTGCACGGAACTTAGTGGGGCTGGTGCTTTATGCCGTTAAGAACGGGATTGTTTGATCGTAGTAGCGTTTATTAATGGCGCTCACTTCTTCCCCTTAGCCGCCCAGTAAATCCCCCCGTATACATGGGTCAGGAAATTCGGGTCTTCGAATACGGCGGGGACGTGGCCGAGGTTAGTGTACCAGGCACGGCCGCCATCGTAATCATGGTACCAACTCATGGGGTGAAAATCACCGTGACCGACAGCTTTGTTGTTTGGTCCCCACTGCGCGTTGATGTCATAAGTACTTTCATCAACGGTGAGTAGGTAGTTGAAATTTGGTTTGCGTTTACCGTCTTTGTACTCATAGTATTCGTCGGTCCACATCATCCGTTTTGGCCAGGTATTAAGGCCGGGGAAAGTGTTGTCGTGTACATCAAGCATGGCCGTTTGCACGTGCGGGTGAATCTTGAACATGTGGCCGACCATGTCGGTGTACCACTTCCATTCGTATTCCGTATCGGAGGCAGCGTGCACGCCTACCCAGCCCTTGCCAGACTGAATGTAGCGCTCAAAGGCGGCTTGTTCCTCGTCGTTGAATATGTCTCCGGTGGTATTCACAAAGATGACCACATCATACCTTGCCAGCATCATGTCGTTTATGGGCATGGCACGTTGTTTAAGGTCGAGCTTAAAGTCATGGCGGGCCGCCAGTTTTTCCATAGCGGGAATGGCGCTGAAGGTGCTTTCATGTTGCCAGCCGGCGGTCTGAACGACCAGTAGGGCATTGAATTGCTGGGCGGTCAGGATCGACGAGCAGATCAGGGCGAGGACGCAGGTGCAAAGGAAGGTATAAAAACGAGGTTGCATGATGTAGTCTTTTTTAGGAGACGGAAGGTAAGGGAATCGGAGTAAAGGCTACGGTTTATTTAGGCCATAGTTCTTTGTCAGGTAGTCCGGAGTCACGGAGCGGGGGATGGTAGTTTTCGTAAGCTTTTAGCAGGTGCCTGCGGTAGCCGTTCTTTGCTCTTCTATCCTTTTCACTGGACCTGCGGCCGCGCCTTATTATAGTTCATAGTCGAATAATCTGCAGTACTGCCACTACTGAACGATGAACTAACCTTACGCAAGGTCCGACATGCGCCGGAAAACCGCACTATTCTGCTCCAGTTCTGCATAGGTGCCAGAGGCGATTAATTGCCCACGTTCCAGCAGGTGAATCTCATCGGCATAACGAACGGTAGACAGGCGGTGCGCGATGATCAGAACGGTCAGTTCTTCTGGTAGTTTATCAATGGCGGAGATGATGGTTTGCTCCGTAACGGTGTCGAGTGCACTAGTTGCCTCGTCCAGGACCAATACTGATGGCCGCCGAAGTAAAGCTCTGGCAAGGCCGACCCGTTGTCGCTGCCCACCACTTAGCCGAACACCGTTCTCACCGAGTAAAGTGTCTAGCCCCGCAGAGGTCTCCAGGTTGACGAAATCCTCGAGATCGACCAGGGTCAAAATTTTCATGATCTCCTCGTCCGAGGTCTGATCGGTAGAAATTCCGAAGGTTATGTTTTCCCGCAGGGTCGCATCATACAGAAACACCTCCTGGGGGACGTAGGCGAGCTGCGCCCGCCAAGCTTGTAAAGTAGCGGTCGATAACGGTTTGTCATCCACCAGGATTTGGCCTGAGGTTGGGGCGAAAAGGCCCGTAATCAGATCCACCAAAGTCGTTTTTCCCGAGCCTGTGGCGCCCACAAAGGCAACTATTTTCTGCTTGGGAATGCGGAGATTTAGTCCGGTAAATAAAGGCGTTTCTGCTTCCGGGAAGTGAAAGCCAACGGCTGCTAACTGGATAGCATGATCAAATGGCAGGGGCTCCGCTGTCACTGTTTCCTTCTCTTCGTACTGTAGTCCCTTCACGAGGTCGTCGTACAGCCGATCGAGAAGGCCCTGGGTGCTGCGCATAGTTGCTGCTGCGCCGAAGACCTGCTGCAGGGCGGGTAATAACCGGTAGCCCGCAACCGCGAACAAGGTGAGGGTGGGGAGTGCTGTAGCTAAGTCGCCGGTTTGCAGGTAGAGGACCAACGTTACCGTAATAATGCCGGTGAAAGCTACGATTTCAAGGAAGAATTTAGGCGTCTGATACATGATCCGGAGGCGGGGGTGGACCCTTGCTAAAATTTCCGTGTCCTGCCGGTATTGCTCCAGAAAACCTCCTTCACTTCCATAAGTCTTTACTGTTTTTATGCCCTGAAGTAATTCTTCCAGTGTACGATAACGCCTGCGGCCGGCAGCCTGCATCTCGTTACCTAACCGGAGCAATGGACGCTTCCGAAGCTGATAAATCAACAGGTAGGCTCCGCCCAATGCGACGGCTGAAATCACGGCGACCAACGGGTTCACCACCAAAATCAACCCAACGATGGTCAGGCAGGTAATGCCACTAATAACCAGGGTAATTAGTGGGCTTAGGTAACTGGTGATCAACTGATGAATCTCCTGCAAAATATATACCCGAAGATCAGCTGTATTCCGACTTAGAAAGTACCGGTAAGGCCGGGAGATGTAATAGTCGAGCAACCGCGTGCTTGTCCGGTGATAGATGCGCCAAAGCAATCTTTCCGTTAGGAAATTCATCAGGATGGCAAAAAGGCGGGAGAGGGTTAGTAGAATAATGACGGTGACGCCGGCGGCAATGATAAAGTTGCGTCTGCTGGTAAAGCCTCCCCACTGGAACAGGCTATTCAATTGCTGATTGTCTTCGATCAGCTCCGGTTGGCCCATCAGGGACATAAAGGGCAGTACACTGACTACCCCGATCATCTCCAGTATGGCGAGGACAATGGCCCCCAAAACCAGGAGCCTGAACTTGCCACGATCAGCGGCCGAGAGGATGTGGAATATGCGATTGATGGGGTAAAGGTGCTAAAAATGCCGCGTCCTGACGTAGAAATGCTTGTCTCTTACGCCAAATGCCCTTACTAAAAGTGGACTGACGACGACGATGACGTTGGGGTCATTCACCTGCTCCGGGATGCGCCCAACCACGCGTGCATAGATGATCTTCCTGCTGCGGGGGTCTTCGATCTCGATCAGGCTGTTGATGGGGGCCGTACGGTGCAGGGCCATCCACTTCCCAGGGTCGCCTTTACTAAGCCAGGCGGCCTTACCATTAGCCGAATGCATCTTTTTGTCTTTTGTACGAAGGTTCCACAGTTCGCGCAGGCCACGATTTCGCCGCACGTAGGGGTCGATGATTTCTCCCTGCATTGCCTTGGGGATGCCGTCAAGTTTCATGTACCCGATCGCGATGATCTGATCGGGGGCTAACCGCGAGGGGTCGAGCTCCGGGTTCAGGTTGTTGAGAGAAGTCGGATCGGGTAACTGTAATATGCGTTTGTAAAGGCCGAAGAAGGTCTCCCCCTTTCGCATTCGATAATGCACCGGAACAAACCAGGCGAGACTGTCTTGTGCCGGAGAGGGGCGAATCATCCTGCGGGGAATGGGGACCTTTACCTTGTCTCCTGGCGCATATTTGGTTCGAAGCTTGGGGTTCAACTGATACACGTCCTCGAGGGAAAGCCCGTAGAATTGGGAGATGCCGAACAATGTCTGCCCATTAGCAATGAAATGGTCGAACAGGATGTGGCCGGAAGCGACGTCATTATATACCTCCATCGTATCAACGGGGCGGAGGTAGTAAAGGCTGTCTCCGGTCGCTTGCGCCCGGATACTACCCCAAAAGGCCAGGGCCAGCAGGGTCAGGAAAAAATGTTTCAAGGGGATGTTATTTGGATCAGTATTAAAGCATGCGCAAGATAAGAAGATTTGCTTACTGCCTTGTTCCCCGGCACTTGTGCCGGTTAATAAGAGGGGGCCAGCACAAGTACCGGAAAAAAAGCATCAAGTGTAATATGCCTTATACACGGGCAAATGCAACCCAACCTGTAACCATTCGTCACTTCTTAAGTATTCCTTAAAGAGATTGTAACCCCCACCAGATGAGACTCCTTCAACTATTTTTCTGCCTGTTGTTTTTTTCCGGTTCACTTATAGCTCAAGGCAAACCCAGCCTCGAAGCTATCCGGATCGATGAGCCGATAAAAATTGACGGTTTTATTGACGAGGCTGCCTGGACTAAGGCTCCCGTTGGCAGTGACTTTACTAATCTGCAGCCGGTACCCTGGATAAAACCCGCCCAGAGCACAGACATCAGGGTCGTCTACAACGATCGGGGGTTTTACATTGGAGCCTCACTTCATGACGCCAGCCCAGATAGTATCCTGATGGAGCTGACGGAGCGGGATGATTTGGGCAATACCGACTGGTTTGGCATTTCTCTGGACCCCTACAACAGTGGTCAGAATGGCTTTGCTTTTCTTGCCACTCCGGCCAATGTCCAATACGATGCTCAGTATTCTACCGATGGGGAAGATGAAAACTGGGATGCCGTTTGGCAAAGCAAATCGGTAGTGACGGCCGATGGGTGGTCCGTGGAAATTTTTGTTCCCTATTCTGCCATCCGTTTCCCTAAAACTAGTGTACAGGATTGGACGATCAACTTTGTTCGCAATGTCCAGCGAAATGGAGAGAAAAGCTTCTGGGCGGCCATTGATCCTACCATTGACGGTTACCTGAATCAGTGCGGTAAATTGGTGGGGATTAAGAACGTGAAGGCACCGATCCGGATTCAGGCCACGCCGTTTCTGGCAGCTTACGGGCTAAAATCCCGCGCCGCCGGGGCAGATGAGGCGGTTACCGGAACCAGCATTACCGGAGGAATGGACGTAAAAGTGGGGCTTTCTGATGCCTTCACCCTCGACATGACCCTGATCCCTGATTTCGGTGAAGCCCGCTCCGATGATCAAATCCTTAACCTTGGGCCCTTTGAACAGCGCTTCGACGAACAGCGCGCCTTTTTTACCGAAGGGACTGAGCTTTTTAATAAGGGGGGCTTCTTTTACAGCCGCCGGGTAGGGGGCGGCAATTACTTCGGAGGGGCGCTGGACCAGGAAATGCTTGAGGGGGAAACCGTAGTAGACAATCCGCAACGAGCCAAACTCTATAACGCTACTAAGATCAGTGGTCGAACGGCCCAAGGCACGGGCATTGGTTTTTTCAATGCGGTAGAACAGGCAAATTACGCCACCGTAACCAATGCTGAGGGGGAGAGCCGGGAAATCCTGACTAATCCACTGACCAATTACAACGTGGCGGTTATCGACCAAAATCTAAAGAACAACTCTTCCGTCACGCTCATCAATACGAATGTTTTGCGGGAAGGCGCTGCCGCAGATGCCAATGTTACGGGCCTCTTGTTCGACTTGCACAACAATGCCAATAAGTATGCCATTCGGGGAAATTTCGGGTACAGCCAGCGCTTCCTGCCCGAAGAGACCAGTACGGGACACGTAGCTAACTTTCGCCTGGAGAAAATATCTGGTAACTGGACCTGGGCAATTGGGGCTGGAGAAGAGAGTGATACTTATGATCCCAATGACCTGGGCATCCTGTTCGCAAACAATAGCCGGGAGCTGGGTGGTGTGGTACGGTACAACCGGAACAAGCCCTTCTTCAACGGATACTTCCTCAACGGGGGAGCGGGGTTGGATATGGAATACAACACTTTATACAAGCCAGGGAAATTTACCGGTGCAGAAACCGAGACTTGGGTCTACGCACAAACCAAGCACTTTTGGAACGTCAATTTCTGGGCGGAGACCAGTCTGGCGGATAACTTCGACTACTTCGAACCCCGCGTCAAAGGTCGGTACCTGCGTAACCCGGGACAGCGGAACATCGGAGGGTGGATCGGTACAGACCGAAGGAAGGCTATTCGGCTGAGCACTAACTTTAATAACAACGGCTACTACGGTGAAGATCGCTCTGACCTATACCTGAATGTAAACGCCCGCTGGCGGTTAAGTGATCGGTTAAGCCTGAATACCGGGGTATTCAGGGGGCAAGAGCATAATGAAGTTGGCTACGTAAACCGGGAAACGGTGGAAACGGAAGCAGGGACCCGGACTGACGTGTTTATGGGTAAAAGGGAGGTTACTTCCATCGAAGCCAGTCTGTCCGGCAAGTACAGCTTTTCTGCTAATATGACCCTCAATCTCCGCGTGCGGCATTACTGGAGTGGGGTTTCCTACAACAGTTTCCACCTGTTGGCCAAAGACGGGACGTTGGCGGAAACGGACTACGATCAGAACCACAATCAGGACTTTGATGCCTTCAATGTTGACCTGATTTACCGTTGGCGCTTTGCGCCGGGTAGTGACATGTTCGTGGTGTATAAATCCAGCATTACCGACTTCGACCAACATCGCTCGGATAGCTACAGTAAGAGCTTCAGTGACCTATGGCAGGATACGCCCCGCAATGGGTCGGTGTCTTTGAAAGTGGTGTATTGGCTGGATTATGCTTCGTTGGTCAAGGGGTAATCTGCATTTTCGGGCGCGGACGCAGGTGCAATGAGGGAGGTTTGAGGCAAGGTGGGGAACAAAACGGGATGGTGGTTTCACTTGGTAGTAATACGAAGTTCGCTACTCACCCGTACTTCTACGGAAGTACATCTTGCTGCCTAACAACGCTCCAGGATTTTAGTACCCCTGACGGTTCCCACCCCGTACTTCTACGGAAGTACCTTTACTCCAAACCCTGCTCTCCAAAAACTTTTCCCCTGCACCCGCGTTCGCGCCTAAAAAAGATATAATGCCCGATAAAAAGCTATCTGTAGGCCTGGTTCAGCAGGCCAACACTGGTGACCGAGACCAAAATCTGGCCACCAGCGCTGCCACCGCTCGTAAATGCAAAGCGGAGGGAGCTGAATTGATTGTCTTTCAGGAGCTACACGCGGGCTTGTATTTCTGCCAAACGGAAGATACCGAAGTGTTTGACCAGGCGGAAACCATCCCCGGACCCAGCACAGATTTTTTTGCTGCACTGGCAAGGGAACTGGACTGTGTGCTGGTGCTCTCTCTCTTTGAACAGCGCGCACCCGGCCTTTGTCACAATACGGCCGTCGTTCTGGAGCGAGACGGCTCCATCGCCGGGAAATACCGGAAAATGCACATTCCTGATGATCCGGCCTACTACGAAAAATTTTACTTCACACCAGGTGATCTGGGCTTCGAACCAATCCAGACATCGGTCGGCAAACTGGGTGTCCTCGTCTGCTGGGATCAGTGGTACCCCGAAGCCGCCCGCCTCATGGCCCTCTCCGGTGCCGAACTACTGATTTACCCCACCGCCATCGGCTACGAAACCACCGACGATCCTGCAGAGCAGGCCCGCCAACGAGACGCCTGGGTCATCAGCCAGCGCGCCCATGCTGTTGCCAACGGACTCCCCGTCGTCTCCGTAAATCGTACCGGATTTGAGCCTGACCCAAGCGGCGCCACCAACGGTATTCAATTTTGGGGCTCTTCCTTCGTCGTCGGTCCCCAGGGGGAATTCCTGTACCAGGCCCCACAAAACGAAGCTGCCCATACCGTTGTCACGATTGATCGTCAACGCACGGCCGACGTACGACGCATATGGCCATTTTTCCGGGATCGGCGGATCGATGCCTACGGTGGTCTTACCAAACGGTACATCGATTAGTTACTGAGCCAGCTTGCCTGTTTAACCCTTCATGGGTAAAACAAAAGTTATTTCTACCTGTTTTTACTTCTTGCAGCGGAGTAAACTGTGTAAAATAAAACCACCATGGCGAACAAGATATATGAGGAAAAACAGCGGTTTCACGATTGGCTAAGCATCGTGATGCTTTCCCTCGCAACTGCGGGCTTATTGTACGGCGCCTCTACCTATTTCTGGCAAGCCGACAGCACGCTTTTCTACAGTGTAACGTGCCTCTTCCTGGCGGCTGGCCTCGGATATGCCATTTGGTGGCTTACCAGTTTGCGGTCCAAACTGACGGTGACGGATAAAAAGATCAAATTTAAACTGAAGGGACCAACTGCAACTACTAAGAAAATTGCCTGGGAGGACGTCGTTTCCTGCACGGTAGTTAAAACACCTGCTTTGGCAAAATGGGACAGGCCTAAGATCACGATTACCGATGAAGAGTTTTATTCTCTTGATGGTCGTAATGGCCTGATGATCGAAACCGTAGACGGCAGCAATTATTTTATTGGCTGCCAAAACATAGAAGAACTACAGGCTGCCCTTAATAGCGATGACAAAATCTGGGAAGTAATCACTGCTGCCTGACCTTTGTTTTCCGACGCTTCATTGATTAGCGAGCATAAAACGCAGTTACTCCCGCTTTACCAATAATGTGTTCCGAAGCAACAAATAGCATCATGGCGGGAGAAGCCCCGGCATCTATCCCCAACTTGTCCGTCTTCAGGGCAAAAATGGTGAGGTGGTAAGGATGGGCCTCGTCTCCCGGAGGTGGGCAGGAACCGCCGTAGCCTGCACTACCGTAACTGTTCTTTAGTTCTATCGTACCGGAAGGCATGGCCGTAGTGCTGTCGCCAGTAGAGAGGCTGCTGACTTCCGCTGGGATGTCACACGCGCACCAGTGCCACCAGCCACCGGGACCAGGAGCATCCGGGTCGTGGCAAATGATCATAAAGGATTTTGTCCCTTCGGGCGCGCCACTCCAACTTAGGTCGGGGCTTTTGTTCCCACCACCAGCGCCAAAATCGTGGTATACATTTTCGAGTGGTACTTGTCCGTTGAAGGAGTTGCTGTTGAGGGTAAAGCCTGCCATTGTCTTTCTGTTTTAAGTTGTTGAGTTGATAGTCGAAATGTGGTTGGTTTGCTTCGTTTCTTGATTGAGTAGGCAATCTCTAACGCGCGCCCTTCCTTAATGTCGCTTTTTAAATGCCTAAATGCCCTTAATGGTTTCCCACTTTCCTTAGTGTAACTTCTTAGTGCACTGAATGCCCTTAATGGTTCCCCACTTCCCTTAGTGTAGCTTCTTAG
>NZ_KB890440.1:30202-90113 GCF_000373105.1 Neolewinella persica DSM 23188
TGGTTCCCCCACTTCCCTTAGTGTAGCTTCTTAGTGCCCTGAATGCCTTAGTGGTTCCCCCCACTTCCCTTAGTTGTAGCTTCTTAGTGCCCTTAATGCCTTAGTGGTTCCTCTTTCAGAGCTCGATTAAAAAGCCTTCTTCCCCGCCACATAAGTACCCAGCACCTCAGTATCCATGATTTCTTCATCCTGGCAGCTGAGCAGGTTCTTAGACAGCAGGATAAAGTCAGCCTGCATCATCGGAGCCAGCGTGCCCAGCCGATCTTCCTGAAAGGCGCCGTAGGCAGCTGCACCGGTGTAGCTGTGCAAGCCTTCAACGCGCGTCATGCTTTGCTCGGGAAAGAAAGTGGCCTTTCCGTCGGCCCGTTTGCGGGTAACGGAGGCGTAGAAACTCTCGATCGGGTCAACGTCCTCCACCGGAGCATCGGTACCGTTGACGATCACGGCACCCGCATCCAGCAGGCTACGCCAGGGGTAGGCGCCGGAAGCTGCCCGTTCGGTGCCCAGGCGATTCTCCGCAAATAGGGCATCGGAGGTACAGTGGATGCCCTGCATCGAGGCAATCACGCCCATCTCCCCAAAGCGCGGAATGTCTTCCACCGCAAGGTGCTGGCTGTGTTCGATGCGCCAACGATGGTCGTCTTCGGGCTTGACGTACTTAGCCATCACGTTCAGGGTTTCCTGATTGGCTTTGTCGCCAATGGCGTGGACACACAACTGCATGTTATGTTTTTTGGCCAGTTGAGCGATGCTGTCTACGGTCTCTACCAGGGTGGTATTCTGGCCTACGAAACCGGGGTTGTCGAAATAAGGCTCGATCAGCCAGGCGCCGTAGCTGCCCAGGGCACCGTCCAGTTCGGTTTTAATGGCGGCGCAGGTGAAATTCTTGCCGTAGTGGGGGAGGCCGTCCATGTTGCCTTCCATTTCCTCATAAGAATGGCGGAGCATAACCCACAGGTTAAGTCGCAACTGATCTGTTTCGTCAAGTTCTTTGTACCAGTCCACTTCGCGGAACTTAGTGCCCGCGTCCTGAAAGCTGGTAACGCCCTTGCGCAGGCATTCCTCCTGGGCGGCCTCGATGCCCAGGAGCCATTCTTCTTTCCGGGACTCCGGGGTCATCGTTTGGATCCAGTTTTGGTAAGAATCGGTGATCAGGTCCATGGCACGTTCCTCGAAAACGCCGGTGGGGTCACCACTGGCATCGCGGAGCACGCGGCCACCGCGTGGGTCGGGGGTCTCCCGGCTAACACCGGCAATCTCCATGGCTTTAGCGTTGGCAAACAGGCCATGACCACTGGCGTGGCGCAGGATGACGGGGTGCTCCTGCGTCAGCCGGCTAAGTTCGTCGTGGATGGGGTAGCCACCGACGGAGTGGTCGTGCGGCTTGTCCCATTTTTCCTGGTGCCAGCCCCGGCCCGAGATCCAGTCGCCCTCCGGGGTGTCTTCAGCCCGTTCGGCCACCATGGCGACGATCTCGTCCCAGTTTTTCGAGCGTAGGAAATTGAGGTTACGCAGGCTGCTGCCCAGGCCACTGAAGTGGGCGTGGCCCTCCACAAAGCCGGGCATGACGAATTGACCGTCGGCGTTCAGCCGCTCTGTATTTTTATCGATTTGGCTGCTCCAGGCCGTCGTGTCGTTGCCCACGGACAATACCCGACCGCCCTGACCGATGATCATGGCCGTAGCGCAGTAGTCTTCGGCGGCCGCGATTTCGACGCCGGGGCAGTCCACGCCGGTCCAGATTTTTGCGTTGAAGACCAATAGGTCGGCCTGGTTGCCGGTTTCGGGTTCACCCTCGCAGGCGCAAAGCAGGAGAAGGCAGGAAAGGGGAAAGAAGAGTCTCATTTAGTATTGGTTATGGGCGCGGCCGCAGGTGCAACGAAAGTTGAAGAGCAAGGGCTGCCAAATGTAGCTTGGGGCCAAAATTACGCATTATGCTGGAAGAGAGGGGGATAAATCCTTACAGATCATGATCCTGGAGGTATTGACCTTTATTTTGTCCCGGGTGTGAGGCCGGAGGCCGAAACCAGCGGGCAAGGACGGATAACTTCCCTGGCGGCGCGCAGCGCCGCAACTACTACGTCTACTACCTCCCTCCCCGGGTAAAAATCCGCTTTGCGGCTTTTCACCCGCGGCAAATAAAGTTCGACCACTCCGTGATCACCATTTTAATAGATATTTCCAGAGACATTCACCGTAGCGTTAACCGGACTAATTAACCTAAAGCGTTGCTCGAAACACTTTTCACTGCTTTTAAAATTTCGGCAATTGACTTTGTCCGGGGAAGGCTGTGCACAATGTGGATGTGATCGGACGTACCGCCAACCGCCAGCACAATGCTACCAAAATCAACGAATAAATCAGCAATTAAGAGGTGTACCTTGTTTTCAATATTTGTATCAATATAGGGCATTCGGTATTTTGTACTCCAAGTGGTGTGAAGAATAATACGGTCATAGGATTGTGGCATAGAAGACAAGTTTAGACTGTAATTGTAGCTAATTTGTTTTGTAAAAACAAATTGTGTTTATTTTGTCTAGACCCGGAGGGTCGTCTTGGGTAGCGAGGGGATTCATCCCCTCGTATTCGTTTCAACATTTGGTCGAGGCATTAGGTACCCAACAAAATCGATGGGGTAAAACCCACCGCTACATTGGGCGACCCTCCGGGTCAAAAGGCTAGGACCACTTGGCTACTTAAAACTTCACCCTGCACCCGCGGCCCCGCCCTAAACCATTAAATAAAGCACAAAGCACCATGCTCTTCTCCCTGAAGAGAAAGGTTAAATCCCGCCCAAAAGCAACCATAATCCCAATTTCCTACGTCATTACCTCAGACAAACCTTAAAACCCAACTAACTTTTTTAAACTCACTGGTTTTGAACAAACTTATTTTGTTGCTGCTGACCCTGGCAGCCATACCGCTTGGTGCTCAGACCACCATCAGCGGCTACTTTACTGATGAAGCCAGCGGAGAACCCCTCCTCAGTGCCAACGTAATCGACCTGAACACCGGCGAGGGTGCCCTGTCCAATACTTACGGCTTCTACAGCCTGACCCTACCAAAAGCCGACAGTGCCCGCCTCCGCTTCAGCTACATTGGCTACCAAAGCCGGGAGATCACGGTCGCGCTGCGCGGTGACCGTAAGATAGACGTGCAAATGAGCCCCTCCGTCGATCTACAGGTGGTGGAAGTCACCTCCGACCGGGGGGAACGCATCGAACAACAAACCCAGATGAGCCGCACGGAAATTCCGGTGGCTCAAATCAAACGCATCCCGGCCTTGCTCGGCGAAGTAGACGTGCTCAAAACGTTGCAACTACTGCCCGGCGTGCAGAGTGGTGGAGAGGGAACGACCGGCCTCTACGTCAGAGGGGGAAGCCCGGATCAGAACCTGGTGCTCCTGGATGGCGTGCCGATCTACAACGTCAGCCACCTGCTGGGCATCTTCTCCGTCTTCAACGCCGATGCCCTGCGCAACGTGACGCTGACGAAGGGCGGGTTCCCCGCCCGCTACGGTGGCCGACTCTCCAGCGTGCTCGAGATCAATATGAAGGAAGGTAATCTCAATAAATGGGAGGGCGAAGGCTCCGTTGGGCTGATCTCTTCCAAGCTTACGGTGAGTGGTCCCATCAAAAAAGGTAAAACCAGTGTCCTGCTTTCCGGCCGGCGGACCTATGCCGACTTCATCGCCAAACCGCTGATCAAAAGCGCGGCCAGCCAGGACGGCTCGGAAGTGGACCTCAGCCTGTATTTCTACGACTTGAACGCCAAGCTCCAACATAAGGTCAACGATAAGCACCGGCTGTTTCTCAGTTTCTACTCTGGCGCCGATGTCTTCGGCACGGAAATTAAAGAAGACGACGACACCTTTGGCGGCGGTACCGATTGGGGAAACATCATCACTGCCGGCCGCTGGAACTGGGAGATCAGCCCGAAGCTGTTCATGAATACGACGGCTACCCTCAGTCGCTACGAGATCAATATCGACGCGTTGGCTGACGATGGCGTGGATGACTTTCGTGCCCGCTATGTCTCGGGGATCTACGATTTCGGCGGGAAGGTCGACCTGGACTATATCCCCAGCCCCGACCACTACGTCCGCTTCGGTGGCGGTTGGACCAACCACACCTACCGGCCGGGTGCCGTCTCCCTCAAGGCAGAAAGCGACGGAGAAGTGGACCTGGATACGCTCGTGGGGTCGCAAACCGATTACAGCAATGAGTTCTACGCTTACGCCGAAGACGATTTTCGGTTGGGGGCGCTGAAGGTCAATGCTGGTCTGCACTTCTCCGCCTTCTCCGTCAATGATGAGTTGTATACAAGTCTGCAGCCACGTCTTGGCTTACGGTACCTCGTTAAGGAGGATATCTCGTTCAAGGCCAGCTTCAGCACCATGCAGCAGTACATCAATTTACTGACCAGTGAAGCGCTCAGCTTGCCTACCGATTTATGGGTGCCCAGTACCAATCGGGTCAGGCCACAAAGCAGCTGGCAGGTAGCCGCCGGCGCAGCTAAAACCTTTGGGGGAGATCAGTTCGAGATAAGCCTGGAGGCCTATTACAAGCAGATGAAGAACGTGGTGTCTTTCCGCGAAGGTGCTTCTTTCATCCTCGGCCTGGAGGATGCCTGGGAAGATAAAGTTACCCAGGGCGATGGCGAAGCCTATGGCCTGGAGCTGTTCATTCAGAAGAAACAGGGCCGTTTCACTGGATGGCTGGGCTACACCCTGAGCTGGAATTGGCGGCAGTTCGACGAGATCAACAGCGGGGAACGTTTTCCTTTTCGGTATGACCGGCGGCATGACTTAAGCATCGTTGGAAACTACAACCTGAGTGACCGCGTCTGGGTGTCTGGTGCCTTTGTGTATGGTACGGGGAACGCCGTTTCGCTGCCGACCTTTGGCTACCAGACGGCCCAAAGAAATGATGGCTCCGGTTTCACATCTTCTTTTGTGGAGGCCGGTGTGGAAAAAAATGGTTTCCGAATGTCGAATTATCACCGGTTGGACCTCAGCATATCCTTCCGGAAGAAGAAGCGAAAATGGGAACGTACCTGGGTAATCGGCGCGTATAATGCCTACTGGCACCGTAACCCGTACTTCCTTACCGCCGGGAACTTCACCACCTGCGACGATAATACCGGCCAGTGCACCACCAAACGCCGGGTGCGGGAGATCAGTATCCTGCCCATCATCCCCTCCGTTTCCTACCAATTCAAATTTTAAACCAGGACACTGTTCCCCAGCATTTATGCTGGTAACCTTTTTCCCGCCATCCTAACTTTAAGCCCCGATGCGTACCCTAATCTACCTTTCCTTAATCATCGTCTTCCTGGCCTCTTCCTGCGACGAAGACAGCTTCAGCCAAACCGTAGATATTCCCATCCCGGAACACGAACCGCTGCCGGCACTTACCCTTGATTTAAGAAGCGGAGATACTATTGCTAATTCGGTCCTGGACCTCAGCCGGGGGATACTGGAGGAAGCCGACCAGACCATAGGAAATAAGCAGGTGGAGCTGTACCGCGACGATGTCCTGATAGCAGCCAGTGATCCGAACAGCCAATCCGTTCGATTCTTTGATTTGATGCTGGCTGCTCCAATAGGTACGGAAGAAGCTACGTACCGGTTAGTGGGGAAAATTGACGGTTTCACGGAGGTGGAAGCAACGCAAATTATGCCGGTAATTCCCGAATTTACCTTGATCAGTTACGAGCCGGAGGGGGCTATCGACATCGATGGATTTCGTACGGATGAAATTATACTTGATCTCGAAGACGACCCCGCTAAGGAAGACTTCTACGGTTTCCGGGTCACTAACACGCCAAGGGACCAAATATCCTGTTTTATCAATAGCAGTGGTGATACGATCGTTTGTGATACTTTTCGAAATGAGTTCGTCCGGGACTACTACCTGCAAAGCCCCGACCCTTTGTTGAATGAGGGTACTGGTTATGGACTTGTCTTGAGCGACCAATCGTTCAACGGCAATACTTACCGGGTACGGTTACAGGCCGACAACTATAACCGGGACTCCATGCCGACCCTGGTAGTGTATCGCCTGACTGAGGATGCTTACCGCTACGCCGTTTCTCGCAACGCTTATGAGGACTCGGTGGGCAATCCGTTCGCAGAACCGGTCAATGTGCACAATAATGTAGCGGAGGGGTATGGGTATTTTGTACTTAGTAACGGGGTTAGGGTGGTGTTGGAGTAGCTCGTCGGCCGAGGGGTTTTAGCCCTACTCCAGCTAACGTGAATTAAGCGCTAAAATGGGCACTTTTCTGTTGAAACATTTGCGATGGCAATCAAATGGTGAATAATTTATCGAGGAAGAAGCGAAGTGCAGCGTAGCTAAGTGAGTGGTTAGTGCGGCAGCCTATTCTCTCCTTCCTTCTTTCAATTAATCGCTTATTCATTATTC
Organism: Neolewinella persica DSM 23188; assembly: GCF_000373105.1. Lineage (GTDB taxonomy): Bacteria > Bacteroidota > Bacteroidia > Chitinophagales > Saprospiraceae > Neolewinella > Neolewinella persica. The sequence continues at coordinate 36,628 of NZ_KB890440.1, forward strand.
GCTGAATCCCAAGCTAATTGTAAAATAGTGAGACTCACTTTAGCTCTTGGGGTTAACGTTGCTAATCTAATTGCCCAGGATTTGGAACGTCATTAGCCGTCCGAATTTACCCCACAACCTCTTCAGCAGAAAATGACTTAATACCAGCAGAAACCTCCTCACGCATTTTTACCAGCCTTCCCCGCTCAGCGGCCACCATCCTTTCCATCTTCCGGTTGGCATACCATTGCTGCACCTTTTCCAGCTGGCGTAGCGACCACCCGACCGTGAAGATGCTGACCAAAAGCCAGGTTTTTCCAGCCCAGGGCAACAGCAATAATAGGGTAGGGTAGATAAGCAATGTGCCAACGGCCAGAGCCGCAAAGCGGACGGGACTGTAGAATTCGATGTGCCTGGGCTGTGAAGCACCGATGAATTCTGCCAGCAGCCAAAGGGGGAGTTGTGGAAGCTGGAAGAGGCTTGCCAGAAAGACTTTTACCCACGGTACAGCACCTTGCTTTTGTCTTTTCTTTGCACCTACGACCGCGCCATCTACTATTCCTTGCTGGTATAAAGCATTGAAATAGTGAGCTAGTTCCGGGTCTTTCTCCGGGGTGTTGGCGGCAATACCCAGCTCCTGATCAAGCTGTTTGCCGTCGTGGGTAATGCCGTAAGTCTGGCCTGCCTGAACGTCGTTTCGATGCAGAACTAATCTCCCCTCCCCAATATTTGCCCGTGCCTGGTCGGGGAATTGCACGACGAGGGAACTCAGGCGCGAACGCAGGTGGGAAGTAAGGTTTTTAATAGCATTGGCCTCTCCGCTCCGATACTCCGCCAGGTACTCCGAGGCCAGGATCGGTTTGCCACAACGAACCATGACCTGCCCCCGTACACGATCTGCATTCGTGAAATTGGCACCGACGGGCACGATGTACACCTCTTTCAACGCCGGGTCACGCTCAAGCGCCCCAAGCGCGATACGCGCCGTCCCTTTCCGGATGGGCCGAAGTGCCTTTTCATGGATGGTACGCCCTTCCGCAAGGATCATGATGGCCCGTCCAAGACTAAGTGCCTTATAACAGGCGTCAAACGTATCAAAATTATCTTTAAGCTTTGTGTAGCCACCATCTTCTAAACGGTAGACTGGCAATATGTTAACGGCATTGAGCAAAGCGATAAAGAAACTATTTTTGAACAAATTTCCCCGGGCCAGAAACCATAAAGTCCTGGGCTGGAAGCAGGCCATGATGCATGGTTCGATGAAGGCGGTCGGGTGATTGGCCGCCAGGATCACCGGTGCGTCGGCAGGAATGTTTTCCAGGCCAGTGATGTCGATGTTCCGGTAATAGTAGCGTAGGATATAGCGGGCAACGGGGCGAACGAGATAGTAGACCATGGCGCGCAAGGTACAAGTTGCAGGTTACAAGTTGCAACCTGTAACCTGTAACCTGCAACCTGCAACTTGTAACCTGCACCCTAAAGCGGCACCCGTCGCCGCCGCTCCCCGGTAAGCCGGTAAACAGCATTGGCAATAGCCGCACCAATTGGCCCCAATGGCGGTTCACCTACCGCACCGGGTTTGTCATCGTTCTCGAGCAACACCACGTTGATTTCTTTTGGCGCGTCCCGCATCAGCGCCATTTTGTAGGCACCGTAGATAACGGGGTAGAGGGATCCGTCTTTTACCGTCATGCGCTCATGCAGGATCGCACTCATGCCCATGATGATGCTGCCTTCGCACTGGGCGCGCACCTGGTCGGGGTTGATGACCATTCCGGGGTCCATTACGCAGGTGACTTTATGAACCTTGATGTCACCGTCCTCTATGGATACCTCCGCAACGTGGGCGCAGGGCGTATTCGCATCGGTGCTGGCGGCAAAGCCCATTGCCCGGCCATCCCTTGCTTCGTTGTGGTAACCGGCTTCTTCGGCGGCTCTTTGGATGACCTTAGCCAGCCGGAGATCGGCCTTGGTTTCCGTCAGGTGATCCAGCCGGAAAAGCACGGGGTCTTTGCCAGCCTTCTCGGCCAGTTCATCCATAAAACTCTCGATGGCAAAAGTATTCGCCAGCAGCCCCAGGCTGCGCCACCAGCTGGTAGCAAAGGGGAGTTTGACCCGCCAGGACACCGCCCGGTAATTTGGGATGCCGTGGTACTGGATCATCCCACCGCGCCAGGCGCCAACGTCGGTCCCGACAACCGTCTGTAACAAACGGGGAACCAAGGGGCTACCAAAAAAAACATCCCCACTGGAAACATTGTGTTCGATGGCCTCGATCTTGCCGTCAGCAGTGAGTTTTCCCTTCATCACATTGTGAGTTGGCGGTCGAAAGGTATCGTTCTGAAACTCTTCCTTTCGATTGAAAAAACTCTTTACCGGTTTGCCGACAGCCCTGGACATGACCGCCGCCTGCATGGCGTTCGGCGTATGTAACCGACGGCCGAAGCCGCCGCCCAAAAACGTTGGTTGAATGACCACCTGCTCTTCTTTAAACCCCATTCGCTTGGCGATCTCCCCACGGGTGATGTTGATGACCTGCGTAGACATGATTACCGTAGCCTTATCCGCCTCCACATAGGCAACGGCACCGTTAGGCTCCAGTTGGGCATGCGCGCCGATGGGGCTGTAATATTCGGAGATGATCACGCCTTCTTCTCCATCGGCAAGCAGTTGTTTGGCATTCCCTTCTTTCTGGATAACCGCCGGCTTTCCCTGTCCGACTCTGATCATGGCTTCAATGTCTTCCGACTGCCATACTTTCTCCGTGCTCCAGTTCGCCTTAATCTTCTTCTTGGCGTTTTCTGCTTCGACATAAGAGTTGGCGATTACGCCAACGAAGTCCTCCTCCAGCACAATTTTGACCACTCCCGGCATACCTTCAGCCTCCGATGTATCTGCTCCCAAAAATGTAGCACCAACACTACTTGGGCGGACAACCGCCCCGTACAACATGCCCGGCATGGTGGCGTCCATCCCGAAGATGGGCGCGCCCATCACCTTGTCTTCCAGATCGACCCGAGGAATAGGTTTTCCGACGAACTTGTAGGCTGTTGAAGCCTTCAGCGCGGGCGTGTCTGGCACTTCCCATTCTTCTGCTTTCGCAACAACTTCTCCGTAAGTGATCGATTTTCCCTCACCGGAAATGATACCGTTCAGCGCAGAAAGGGAGGATACTGCTACACCCATTTGACCGGCTGCGGCATTGAGTAGCATAACCCGCATGGTGGCGGCGATCTCCCGCAGCGGCACCCAGAGGCTGGCGATACTGGTGCTGCCGCCGGTAGCGAATTGATCGATGTTACCAGTTGCCGTACTGGCATGGACGACTTTAATCTGCTCAATGCCTACTTCCAGTTCTTCGGCGGCAATTTGTGCGAGGCCGGTAAAGGTGCCTTGCCCCATCTCTACCTTGGGGCTGTGGAAGATCAGGGTATTATCGGCCGTTACCTCAAACCAGATGGTCGGATCATCGGTTGGCCCCATGTAGGGTGATTCGGCCGTGTTGACCACTCCCGCAATTTTTCGGCGGATGAACGGCGCGCTGCAATAAGTAGCACCCAGCATCACCCCAGTACCAATGGCGGCACGAACCAGAAATTTTCTTCGCGAGAAACCTTTCTTTTCTTTCTTGTTCTCAGACATGGCTGGATTATTTAGTTGTTGCGTTCTGTAATTCCGCCGCCCGGTGAATGGCCTTGCGCATGCGGTAGTAGGTGGCGCAACGGCAAACGTTGACAATGTTGTTGTCAATGTCCTCGTCAGTTGGGTTAGGAATCTCCTTTAGCATAGCCGCCGTCGCCATCATAAATCCGGGCTGGCAATAGCCGCATTGGGGTACAATTTCCTCCATCCAGGCTTGTTGAACGGGGTGCATATTCTCTTCCGTACTTAATCCCTCTATGGTTGTTACTTCTTTGCCTGCGGCAAATTTTACCGCGTAGGAGCAGGAGCGGACTGCCTTGCCATCAACGTGGATGGTGCAGGCACCACAGGCAGCTTTGCCGCAGCCGAATTTGGTGCCCTTGAGGTCCAGGGTGTCCCGGATAACCCATAGGAGGGGGCTGTTGCCGTCGGCATCAACGGATACTTGTTTGCCGTTTAAGGTGAATGTTGTAGTCATTGTTGGAGAGGTAAGGTTGAAGCGAAGCGTAAGGCGTCGGATGAAATCAGCAAATAATGGGAGGTGGATATATTTTACGAAGTGGTTTGGGCAAAATACTGTGGCGCTGAGCGCCTGTAAGCGCTGCTGCTCTCGGGTTAACGGTATCCCAAAATCTTAGGGTACAGTAAGCGGGGCCGTTGATCACTATTGTTCAGGGATAACCGCCCCCGCCGCTGCCCATGCTTTTACTGCGGCAGTGAATTCGTCTTTTGCCACCGGGACGGGTTCACGTGGTTTGCCCTCGTGATCAATGCCCGGATTCCAGGCCCAGCCGACTAATTCGTCTTCCGTTAAGTGCTTAACGATTTCGTCAAGGTTTTTACCGCCGTTGCGGGCGGGGTCCATCATCTGCGTGGCAATTTCCACGCGGGTTTTCCCGGCCCAGGCCATTTCTACCGGAGCCAGCCCCCAGTGCGGAGCACCGGGGACGCCGGAAAAATCATTGTTTTCCGATTGGTGGCAGGTGCTGCACTGCAGGCCGGCAAGGCCGTGGTCGTCGGCACCACGCTGAACGTTAAAGTTGTGGATGTGGCTGTCCTCTCCCTGCCGGGGCCGGTTGCCGCTTGGATGGCAGTTGACACAGCGCTTATGGGTGAGCACTTTCATCATGATGTCAAAGGGGGCCTCGTCCAAATTGGCTTCGGAGGACCGGTTGCTCTCACCGAAAGGGCTTACCTCAGTAAAAGCTACGCAGACACCCATAAAGGCCAAAATGAAAAGGCTGGTCAGTAAATGCTTCATGCTCAAAAAATAAATTGATCTGTGGATACTGTAAGCTTAAAAGGGTACTCAAGGTTCTCATCTATTGCCAGAAGTGCCACCCGAATATAATGTATTCAGGCGCTGTCCAGTATTTTTTGGCATCTTTCCCACTCAAATAAACCCTTTGTCCAATGTTCATTAACAAGAATTTTACCCTCAGGCAAATCTGGCAATTCACGGGTAAACATATCCCATGGATAGTTACCTGGATGACGCTGGTGGCCTTTTTGTACGAATACGCCGACCTGAAATGGTTGTCTCTTCCATGGCTTCCTCTCTCGGTGATCGGTACTGCGGTGGCCTTTTACGTCGGTTTTAAAAACAACAGCGCCTATGACCGGATGTGGGAAGCCAGGAAAATATGGGGGGCCATCATTAACAGCAGCCGTGCCTGGGGGGCTACCGTAAAATCCTTTGTTTCTAATCAGTTCACGGCGGAAGAAACCTCTGCCGCAGAGTTGGACAGCATCGTCAAAACCTTACTGTACCGCCACATTGGTTGGTTGTATGCTTTGCGAAGTCAACTGCTCGTTCCTACGCCGTGGGAACACATTAGTCAGGGTGGGCACATTGGTAAGGTGGCCGAACGGTACCGGGAGGTATTCGGCGTCGGGTTGATCAAGGATGAAGTGACGGAAGAAGAGTTGCGACAGTTTCTTTTGCCCAATGAATTTAACCGCCTGATCAACTACAAAAACACCGCTACGCAAATCATTGATCAGCAGTCGCAGGACCTCAAAGCGCTGCGGCAGCGGGGCATCATCGAGGATTTTCGACACATGGAGTTGCAGAAACTACTCAACGATTTTTATGTGCATCAGGGAAAGTGTGAGCGGATCAAAAAATTCCCGCTTCCCCGGCAGTACGCAAACATGAGCTTCATCTTTGTGGGGATTTTTATTTTCCTCCTGCCCTTCGGCATGGTTTCGGAGTTTGCTAAATTAGGAGAATACGGAAGCTTGCTATCGATTCCCTTTTCCGTGCTGGTCGCCTGGGTGTACGTGATGATGGAGCTGGTTGGCGATTATTCAGAAAACCCGTTTGAGGGCCTCGGGAACGACATTCCGATGCTGTCCTTGTGCCGGGTGATTGAAATCGATCTCCGGGAAATGCTGGGGGAAACAAACTTACCTCCGTCCATCGAGCCAGTCAACGGGGTGTTGATGTAGGGCTTTTAGTCATAGGGGCGCGGCCGCAGGTGCATGGAAAGGGACAAAAGTAGCAAAGATTGGAAGGGGGGGGACAGCTATTGCTCCCCTTTGTCCCTTGCTCCTTATCCCTTTACTCAGCACCCGCGATCCCGCCTGATGTTGATGCTGCTTCCGGGCGGAACTTTTTTTCTGCTATCCAACCAATCCAAACCACCAGGCTGAGGCTGATTAACCCAGCCCACCAGGGTGGGATGGTGCCAACTTCGGTACTTGGGTCAAACTCACCAGTAAAGTAAGCCACGCTTACCTGGAACCCGTTGAACAGGAGGTGCAACAAAATTGGCACCCACAACGAACCAGACCAGGCGTACCCATATCCGAGCAGCAGGCCCAGCAGCAGCCGGGGAACGAATCCGGCAAATTCTACGTGTATGGCACTAAATAAAATGGCTGCTGCCCAAATGGCGGCGTGGTGATTGCCAAACCATGGTTGAAAAACCCTTCTTTGTAATACGCCCCGCATCAGCAGCTCTTCTCCGATCGCTGGAGTTACTGCGGCAGCAAGGAAGGCCAGGATAAATTCAGGAACGCTTTCCATCGTCAGTATCCCCTTCAAAAGGGCATCTGCGTTATTTTCCGCTGATTGCATCCATTCCGGGAGCGGAATCTGCATATTGAGATAAGCAAGCCAGGCGACAAATGGCAGTGCTACTATGAAAAGCAGCGTAGCGAAAAGGGCGGACCCGGGAAGTGGCCTAGCCGACAAGCCAGAGGCCGCGATCCATTGCCTCTTGAAAACAAGCAGCAGTGCAAGTAAAGCCGTACCGGCAAACGGGATTAAATTACTGAGTAATAGATAGCTACGTAGCTGTTGTCTTTGAAAGCCGGAGGTGCTTGTTTCTCCGATCGTTGAGAGGTCAATCCAGCCCAATGACTTGAACGCAATAGAGATGCCCGTCATCACCATTGCGCAGATGAAAAAGGCGACCAGGGTTGATAGAAAGAGCCGGCCGGGAGCTTCAGATTTGTCCGAAATGGGTGTCATGACAAGTTAATGTTTCAAAAATGTAAACTTATGGCGTATTTTGCGGACAATTAGATGGGAAGGTTGTAAAATTCCCCATTTTTATTTTTCCTCTTTGGCTTTTTTGCAAATTGCCTGAGAACTTCATTTTTTTGTTAATCGTAGCTTATTTCAGCATTTTACATTTTGAACTCAGGTCTTACTTCATTGCGCCCAACTTTCGGTTTAACCGGTCCAAACACCTAGTTTTTGAAATCCATTCGATCTGACTCGAAGGTACAGTGCCTTATGTAGCTGGCTACATAGTGACTTGTCTTAATGTCATTCCACCTCCGAATAACCGCGCTTTCGCTCTTTATCATTTTATTTTCTAATACCTATGGATATTCACAGGCCACCTGCGTCAATGCAAGCTCCGGCTCGGCAACGTACGACGGAGATGCTTTTGAGGATCGCCCGATTGACATCTATCCGGCTGGTACCACGGTAGAATTTTGCTTTTTTATTGATGATTTCCAAACGCCGGACCAGGAGTGGATACACGGTGTGCTGATTGCCTCGGTTGGTCCAGGCTTTGATTTCAGCACCATGATGCCTTCAGGAACACCGCCAACTCCTTGTAGTGCGGCGGGTTCTTGGGACTGGTACCCCACTTGGTCCCGATGTATATCTTGTGGACCGTTGACGACTTTTACCAATGGATATGCCTTTGACAGCCCGGCGGGCACCAACGATGCCTGTGGCGACCAGGGCGTTCTTGATGGAGATCCGGGTAATAACTATGGTGACTTGTCTGGAAACTGTGGACTCGAATTTTGCTGGACATTTGAAACGGTCAACCCCGGAGCAGTTCCTTCTGCTGATGCCTATACCGTAGAGGTGACCGTTTACGCTGATGGTATTTCCGGAGGCTATACGGGAAGTATGGGTTTCTGTGGTTCCCCATGTGGCGCCGATCCTGATATCTGTTTTCCCGAAATCCCGGACCCCGAAATTGACATCGTCAACGAACCCTGCCCCGGAGAGCTTTTTATGCTTGAAGGCAGTCCGGTCACTCCTGGCGTAACCCCTTCCTGGTTAGATGTTGATGGTAATGTGGTTGGCACGGGCTGGACCATCAACCTTCCCGCCGGAACTTACACCTTTAGTGTAGGTAAGCCCGGTTGTGCGCCTAAGAACATTGAGTTTGAAGCAGAATTAATCGCACCGGATATCGAATTTATCGGACCGGACGACAACACTTTTCTTTGTTACGGGGATCCGTTAGATTTTGAAGTAATTGTCACTGGTGCTACGGTGAATTTTGTTAACTGGACGTTGAACGGCGGTCCGGCCCCCTACACTAACAATACCACCACCTACTCCGTCCCTGAGGTTACCACCGCCGATGCCGGTCGCTATGAAGTAACGATTAACTATGGCGATGGCTGTGATTCCATCTTCGTTCGAAACATTCAGGTAAGTCCCGAAATCAACCCCATGATTACCCCGGTAGATGAATCCGTCTGCCTCTTTGACCTGATCACCTTCACCGCTACCGACATAGGCGGAGGGCCTTTTCCTCCCGAATTTGAGCTTTCGTGGGATTTCGGCGCCGCGACCGGCCCTACCTACACTTTTGAGACTTTCGCAGTTGGTCTGCAGACGGTCATCCTGGAGATTACGGACAATACCAACCCGCTAATACCGTGTATACAAGAGTTCGAACACACCTATACGGTTAATGAGCTGCCGTCAGTAACCATCGATCCGCTATCCTCCAACATTTGCTTTGGAGACATGATCACCCTCACGGCTACGCCTTCGGGCGGTATGCCACTTTACGAATATTTGTGGGGCCCTGACGAAGTGGAGACGTCGGAGTTCTATACGGTCGCTCCGCCATACGATATGAATATGACGGACATCTTCGTCACCATACGCGATGCCAACGGCTGTGAAAATTTCTCTTTCTTCGCCGAAGTGGAACTCAATATCCCACCGGGACAGCCCAACCTGACCTGTAACCCAATCTGTGTCAGCGAGCTCGAATTTAACTGGACGGTTGGCACCGCTGATTTCTACCACATTTTTGCCTCCATTAACGGAGCACCGGAAATGCTTATTGATGACAACTACCAAACCAACAGCTACCTGTTTACCGGTCTTAACCCCGGGGATGAAGTCAACTTCCGGGTAGTTCCGTTTGCCGGAGATGCAATGATGAGTTGTGAAGGGGTTGGGCGTTCCCGCCGTTGTCAGACACCACTAACTTCCACCCCCGGCTTCGTCGTGAACTACGAGGACCCCGTCTGTATAAGTGCGGTTAATACCAGCGTAGACGTAGCCGTCTGGGCAGGAGAGGCCGGCACTTTTCTCTTCAACAGTGGTACCCTCGGTCTGGTCGACGCCCCGGCTGATGCCGATAGTGTGACCACCATTACGCTCCCCCCGCTTCCCGTCGGAACAAATACGTTGATGCATGACCTCGACATTCATTACGATGGGGTAGGAGGGCGTTGTCCTTCCGACACGACCGTCCAAATTACCGTAACCCAGGCCCCTCCGGCGGCCTTCACGCTCGACCAAACAGAGATTTGTGGTTTCACCGGCGTCTTTACCGCCACCATCGATGCGGGGGTAACCGGAGTTGATACGTATTCTCTGCAATTGGAGGATGCCGGAATTGGTGGTATGATTACTGACGATGGCACGGGAACATTTACCATCACCATCGACTCTACGGGGACACATAATATTTTCCTGAGTACCGCAAACGCCGTCAATCCTGGCTGTGTGGACACCTTCCGGGCACAGATTACGCTAACGGAACCAAGTCCTGCGCCAGAACTCGTTTGTGGTGCTGTTGGGCTTGACTTCGTAACCTTCACCTGGAATGACACCGGGGCAGACAGCTACGTCGTAAATGAGTTAAACATTCCAGCCGGTGGTGTAGTGATGCGCAGCGGGAATTCAGTGACAATTAGCAATCTGAACGTTGATGACATGGTTACCATCTCAGTTACTGCGGTAACTGCAGGTTGTCCGGATGTTACTTCGATGTCACAAACCTGTGTCGCGGAATCCTGCCCGGATATCGTGGTCGAGATTGTTGAGGTCGGCCCCTTTTGTGCGGACGATGATCAGGACATCGCTATGACAATTGACACTACTGGTAGCGATGGTTCCGGCGTCCTTTCCTGGACAATAAATAATGCGGCCTTTAACGGCGTGATTAATCCTGCGACCCTCGGTCAGGGTTCCTATTCCATCCGTGCGCTGTTTGATGAAGGCTGTGACTTTATCGACGTTTTTCAGTTGGTCATCAATCCGGTTCCTTCCTCCGTTTTTGCGCTGCCCGATGGTCCGATTTGTACGGACACAGACATCGTGGGCGCGGTCGCAGGTGCAGCACGAGTCGGTTTTACGTATCAATGGACGGCGGTTGGAGCAACCGTTATGCCGGGTACCGACGCGGCAAGCCGGACGTTCAGCTGGTCTGCCCCTGGCAGGTACTACGTCTCGCTACAGGTGACCAACCAGTTCACCTGTGTGGGAGAAGTCTATACCGACAGCATCGACGTAATTGAACCTTACCTTATCCCGGTAATTACCTGCCTCGATAATCAAATGGAAAGTGTCCTTTTCTCTTGGGATGATCAGGCTGCCGTCGATAGTTTCCAGATTATTGTAAACGGTGGCGCTCCATTCTTCCAGGATTCAACCACCTTGTTCGTTGGTGGCTTATCCGTAAATGAAACGGTAACGATTGAGGTTCTGCCGGTTGGTAATACCCCTTGTCCGATAGTTGCCGGATCCGGCAGCTGTACCACGCAGGCCTGCCCGGCCCTCATGCTGGAACGCCCGGCCGATATGGACCTTTGTGAAATGGAGGATGACCCCAGAACGCTGCTGACCGCCAACGTTACCGGCGATAATGGCATGGGCATGCTTACCTTCAGCGGACCTGGTGTAATTCAGATTGGCCCCGATTACTTCTTTGATACGGACACCGCCGGCGTCGGGGTACACCTACTCACAGTGGATTTCGTCGAAGGGATGTGTGTAGCACAGCAAATGTTTACCTACACTGTCCTGGAAAAGCCTACGTCTACCTTTGAAGTCAACGGTCTTACCAGTGGCATAGAAGTGTGTGTCGGGGAAGTGTTTACCGTCGGATACACTGGTTCGGTAACGGCCGGTACGGTGGTTAGTGATACCATCATTTTTTGTTGGGACTACCCCGTGCCTTACATTCAACCGGAGCCGGTAGATACCATAGGCTTCCAGACCTATACCTGCCGCTTTACCGAGCCGGGCCCTTTCCGGATTTGCCTGATTGTAAAGCAGGATGGTTGTCCGAGTGATACCACTTACGTTGATGGCTTTTGCTTTGCGCCGGCTCCTGCTCCTTTAGTCGTCTGTGCTGAGCCGACCGACCTGAACAGTGTTACCTTCTCCTGGGACGACGTAAGTAACGGAGAGGGCTTCACCGTAATTCGTGACGGAGGCCCTGGCGTAATAACCTTTGACACAGATGTCACCTACACCGGCCTGCTGCCGGGGGAAGAAGTCATGATCGAGGTCTTCGCTAATGACAGCGGGCCCTGTGGAGACGGCCCTTCCGCCTTTGCGGTAAGTTGTTTTGCGGATCCTTGTCCGCCATTGGATGCCGACGTCTCTTCCATACCAGACCAGATATGTATCCTGAACGGAGATGAATTCATCAGCTTGTCGGACCTGGTGGTTATCGGTGGGACCGGGAACGGAACTTATAGCTTTACCGGAACAGGCGTTGCCAGAGATACCTTCTTTGCGGCATCTGTACCTCACGACGAATCTGGTACAACCTATACCATTACCATGAATTATGTCGAAGAAGGTCCTTGTCCCTTCACGACGACCTTCGATGTAACCGTCTTCGCCCGCCCTACAGCCTTCATCACGGACCCCGGTGCCCAGTGTGTTGGGGATACCTTCCTGATCATTGTTGGCAGTACCAACTTCGTTTCCAACGACGATATAATTCTTGATTTTGACGGTGCGACAGTTGTGCCGGACGGTGACCCTGATGATTCACAATACCTGCTTACTTTCGATAGCCCAGGCGTCCGGACGATCACCGCAGAGGTAACCAGCAACATCAGCGGATGCCCAAGTAATCCGGCGATTTTAATGGTAGACGTTTCTGCTCCGCTCGCGGATCCGGTAGTAAACTGTATCAACCCGCAGCTGGAATCAGTCACCTTCGACTGGGATCCCGTTCCAGGAGCAACTGGTTACCTGTTTGCCGGGCAAGACGGAAGCATGGTTTCCCTTACCGCTGCCGAAACGGAGCATACCGTTTCGGGCCTGATGCCTTCACAAGACTTTACCGGTACGGTTCAGGCACTGGGTGACGCCCCCTGTGGGAATGGAGCACCAGTGGACGTAAGCTGTCGCACACTGGATTGCCCGGCAGGCGTAGTGCAATCTGATACGCCGGCAACGGCGATTTGTCTGGACGGAACGGAAAGCCCCTTCCTCCTGATGGCCAGCCTTACCACCGGTGCATTCAACGGCCCGGTTACCTGGAGTGGCACCGGCGTAGTGGACAACGGAGACGGTACCTTTAGCTTCGATCCGACCGGTCTGGCGGCGAATGACTATGTACTTACCGTAAACTATGATGGCCCGTCTACCTGTGACTCCGAAGACCAGGTAACCATCACCCTCAATGACCTGCCAGTCGTAACCCTGAGCCCCACACCTGCACAGCTTTGTGTTGGTCAGACCATGACGGTGTCCTTCACCGGATTGGCGGACGCAGGAGCCAGCTATGATTGGGACTTCGGCGACGCCGACGTGACCGATCTCGGCGGAGAGTCTTACGAATTAAGTTGGTCTACTCCAGGAACGAAACCCGTTTCTCTGGTGGTTACCGATAACTGTGTAAACAGTACGAGCTTTACCGTAGTGGTGGATCCAACCATGGAAGCACCGGTGCCGACCTGTATCCGACAGGATCTCGACGCCGTTGAGTTTAGCTGGCCGGCGGTAGCCGGCGCAACTGGATACCGTTACAGCATTGATGATGGAGCTAGCTTCATGACGCAAACCGGTACCACGCTCTTAGTCTCTGGTCTCGACTTCGGAGAAACGGTCACTTTAACCGTGATTGCTATCCGAACGGGAACGACCTGTAACGAAAGCCCGCCAAGTACCGCCGTTGACTGTTCGGCCAGAACTTGCCCCAACGCAACTTTTGCACCTGCGGCCGCGCAAACTGAATTCTGTGATGATGATGTTACGCCCGTACTGCTGCAAGACAACCTCAGCGGAGATGATGGAACCGGCGTCCTTACCTGGTCCGGACCAGGAGTAGTGGACAACGCAGGCACCTATTCTTTCGATCCCACGCTGGTTGGTTTGGGCGTACACCGCCTTTACGTGACCTACGTGCAGGAAGCGCTGTGTGTGTATACAGACAGCCTGGATATGGAAGTATTTGCGGTTCCGACCGTTGCCTTCAATACCATCCCAACCCAACTTTGCCAGGGAGAAGAATGGACGGTTTCTTTCACCGGAACCGCTGCTAACGGTGCCAGTTTTGACTGGGGGAATTTCGATGGCGCGATCGTAACGGACCTGGGGAATCAAAGCTACCTGCTACGCTGGGATACGCCTGGAATAAAAACGGTTACCCTTACGGTGACAGATAGCTGTACAGCTACAGCAAGCTTCATGATTCCCGTTACACCAATTCTTGAAGCTCCTACGCCGACCTGTGCGCGTCAGGATCTTGATGGGGTGCTGTTCGAATGGGCTGCCGTTGCCGAGGCTACGGTGGGCTACCGCGTGAGCATCAACGGCGGACCGTTTGGTACCCCACAGGACAGTACGAGCTTCTACGTTGGTGGGCTCGACTTCGGTGAGAACGTCACTATCCGTGTCAGTTCCGTCCGCAGCGGAACGACCTGTGATGAGAGCGCAGCTAGCACAACGGTAAATTGTGCCGCCAGGACCTGCCCTGTCGTCACCTTTGCACCTGCGGCCGCGCAAACTGAATTCTGTGACGATGAAGTTACGCCGGTACTATTGGAAGATAACCTCAGCGGTCATGACTTTACCGGCGACTTAAGCTGGCAAGGCCCCGGGGTGGTTAACAATTCAGGTGTTTACTCCTTTGATCCAACACTGGTTGGCTTAGGTATACACCGCCTTTACGTTACCTACGTGCAGGAGGCGCTTTGTTCGTACACTGATAGCCTCGACGTGGAGATCTTTGCGGTACCAACCGTTGCCTTCAATACCATTCCAACCCAGCTATGTCAGGGAGAAGAGTGGAACGTCTTCTTCACTGGAACTGCGGCTGATGGTGCCAGTTTCGACTGGGGGAATTTCGATGGCGCGGTCGTAACGGATCTTGGCAACCAAAGCTACCTGCTACGTTGGGATACGCCGGGAATAAAAACGGTTACCCTCACGGTGGAAGACAACTGTTTTGCAACTGAAAGCTTCATGATCCCCGTTACACCAACGCTTGATGCCCCGACGCCGACTTGTGTGCGTCAGGATCTCGATGGCGTATTTTTTGAATGGGCAGCGGTAGCAGAAGCGACTGTAGGCTATCGAGTGAGCATCAACGGTGGCCCGTACAGCACGTCACAAGACAGCACCAGCATTTATATCGGCGGACTCGATTTCGGGGAAAACGTTACCATCAACGTTATTTCCGTCCGCAGTGGAACGACCTGTGACGAAAGTCCACCAAGCGCGACGGTTTCCTGTGCCGCAAGGGTCTGCCCAATTGTTACGATGAATCCGGCAGCACCTCAGACTGTATTCTGTGCCGATGAAACTACTGCCGTTTCCCTGGCTGCCAACCTAAGTGGCCATGATGGTACCGGAGAAACAGTATGGATTGGTGGCGGCGTGGTGGAAGATAGTGGCAACTTCACTTTCGATCCCGCCATCGCAGGTGTTGGGACACACCGACTTTATGTCCGCTACACCCAGGAGACCCTTTGCGGCTACCTGGACAGTATGGATATGGTCGTGAACCCGATTCCTTCAGCGGATTTCAATCAGGACAACAACGTTATCTGCTCTACTGGTAGCCTCAACGTCAGCCTGACGGGAGCCGTCGATCCGGATGCTTCCTATACGTGGGACTTTGGCGATGCTGCTGACACGGATAATGGTAACCAAAGCTACGACCTGCGCTGGTCTGCCGGTGGTACTTACGACATCACCCTAACGGTAACCCGCAATGGGTGTACGGCCACTACGATGCGCTCGGTTGTTGTTGACGAACCATCCAGCTCCGGTACAGCAGTGGCCGGAATCCTGGAAGTCTGTGCGAGTAGTACGGATTTGATTGATCTCACCAGCCGTATAACCGGTGCTACGCCGGGTGGAACCTGGTCCGTAGTTTCCGGTGATGTTGCCAATGGCAGTTTGGATGCGGCCAACGGCCGCTTCAACCCGGCTGGTCTGGGTGCGGGAGGCTACCGTTTTGCCTACACGATCTTTGGCTCTTCCTGCCCGACGGTCTCTACCGAGGTAGACGTCAATCTTCTGGGGGCTCCGATAGCGGATGCCGGCCAGACACAAACGCTGACCTGTGCCATGGGTATGGTTAGCCTGAACGGTACTAATTCTGAACAAGGAGCTGGATACACTTATCTCTGGACAGGTCCGAATCCCAATGTGCCGATTGTGGATGCTGATCAACTAATGATCGATGTGGGCCAGCCGGGAGTATACCAGCTGCGGGTAACCAACGCTATTGGATGTACTTCGGTTAGCGAAGTAACGGTGACCTCAGAGACCGAAGCACCGGTAATGGAGCTTGAAATCAGTCAGATTACCTGTTTCGCCTCCGATAACGGAGCGATCAGCGTGAGTAACGTTTCCGGTGGCCGCCCGCCATACACCTACCGTGTGAACGGAGAGGACCGTGGCCGGTCAACTCTCTTTGCCGGTTTGGCACCGGGGGAGTACGACATACAGGTCACGGACGCTAACGGCTGTTTCAGTAACATCCTGCTCGACCTTTCTGAACCTGATGAGTTGACGGTACGCCTGAGGTTCCCCGGAGACAGTACAACCGTAAATGCAGGTGAAGAGATCTTCATCACAGCCTCCGTGAACGGTGGAAATACCATTGATACGCTTATCTGGCGGCCAGACAGCCTCGCTATGGCAGGTGAAGGAAACAACGGTATCAGTTTCATCGCTACTGAGACCATGATGATTTCCGTTACGGTAATCGATGAGCTCGGCTGTTCGGCTTCGGACAACCAGATGTTGTTGGTGCGTCGGGATCGTCCGGTTTACTTCCCAACGGCCTTCAGCCCGAATGGTGACAATAACAACGACATATACTTCATTGGTGGTGACCTCGATCAGATTGACTTTATCGAGAATTTCTACATCTTTGATCGTTGGGGAGAAAATGTTTACACGGCAGCCCAGGCGGGTAATGGTGGAGGAACACCGGTTACCGGCGACGGTGCCCGCTTCCTGCCCAATGACCCCGCTTTTGGCTGGGATGGCATGTTGAACGGTAAACCAATGAACCCGCAGGTACTGGTGTACACCGCTACGGTTCACTTTACGGATGGCGAAGTCATTGTTTATAAGGGAGACTTTATATTGATGCGATAATTAGTCTATTGGACTATTAGTCTATCAGACCGTCGGTACGCTGTGCCGGCGGTCTGATGGTTTTAGGAAGAGTGATAAGGCACGAATGCTGTGGATATCCTACCTGTTATAAGCAGGCGCGGCCGCAGGAGCAGGGAGAGTTGACGGGCAACGCGCCTCCAGGCTTTGTTCCCCAGCATTGATGCTGGTCTTTGGTCTGGAGGCACTTCGAAGCCAGGTAATACTGAAGGCTCCCTTCTGAGGACATTGCCCAACGAATGTCCCGACGTACCTTTGCTCATCCCTATGGACCTATCCGTCATCATCGTCAATTACAACGTCCGGTACTTCCTGGAGCAGGCCCTGCTCAGCGTGGAACGGGCCATTGTGGGGCTTGAGGTCGAAGTGTGGGTGGTAGACAATAACTCCGCTGACGCTTCGCTGGTGATGGTCCGGGAGCGATTCCCATGGGTTAAACTTATCGCCAACCAGCACAACCCGGGTTTTTCGGTCGCCAATAACCAGGCTATCCGGCAATCCACCGGCAAATACGTACTGCTGCTGAATCCGGATACCGTAGTAGAGGAAGATACGTTTCGCCGTTGCTACGACTTCATGGAAACGCATCCTGATGCCGGCGGATTGGGCGTGAGAATGATCGACGGACAAGGGCGTTTTCTCCCCGAGAGCAAACGTGGGCTACCGACCCCGTGGGTAGCCTTTACGAAGGCCTTTGGTCTGGCCAGGATATTTCCCCGCTCTAAACGATTCAATCACTACCACCTGGGCTACCTGCCGGAGGACGAAACGAACCCCGTCGAAGTATTGGCCGGTGCCTTCATGTGGATGCGCCGGGAGGCCCTTGACAAGGTTGGGTTGCTCGACGAGGATTTCTTTATGTACGGTGAAGACATCGACCTTTCTTATCGGTTGATCAAGGGAGGCTACCAGAATTATTACCTGCCGGCTACGAGCATCATCCACTACAAAGGAGAGAGCACGAAACGGGGTAGCCTGAACTATGTCCGTGTCTTTTACCAGGCCATGATCATTTTTGCCCGCAAGCATTTTGTTGGTTCTCAGGCCCGGTTACTGACCGGGCTGATGCAGCTGGCCATTTACGTCAGGGCAACACTAACAGTATTGGCAAACGTATGGAGAGCACTCCGTTATCCGCTCCTGGATGCAGCTGGTATCTACCTGGGGCTACGGGTACTGAAGTCCTTATGGTCCCAGTATCATTTTGGCGACCCGGGGTACTTCCCTGACCACATCAATTACCTTCATTTTCCGGCTTATACCTTACTGTGGACCGGTAGTATTTTCCTGGGCGGCGGCTACGACCGGCCTTTCGAGTTCGGACGGATGCTTCGGGCACTTGGTGTCGGCACCCTGCTGCTGTTTGCCGTTTACGGACTATTGCCCGAAGACCTGCGGCCAAGCCGGGCGCTGCTCTTGCTGGGCGCTGCCTGGGCGGGGGGCTGGACTTTGCTGGTAAGGGGAATCGCGCACCTGCTTAAATTCGGCCACCTGAGGGTGGCCGCGGATGCGGATCAACGCCTGCTGATCATTGGTAGTGCGGCCGAAGCGGAACGGACGCTGAGTCTTCTCCAGAAGGCGGGAGTCCAACGCAATTATTTGGGGCGCATCGCGCCCCCGGGCGAGCAGGGGAATGTTGAATCCGTCGGCCAGGCAAATCAATTGCCGACCCTGACCAAGATTTACCGGGCGGACGAACTTATCTTTTGCTCGGCCGACCTCACCGTGGAAGCTATTCAACGTTGGATGAGCCGACTGGGACCTGCAATTCAGTACCGGATTCTACCCGAAGCCAGCAGCAGCATTATTGGCAGCCATCGGTCGGATCAACGGGGAACACTTTACACCATCGACGTTAACCTGAGGATTGCCGAAGCCCGCCTGCGGCGGGCCAAATGGCTGTTCGACAAAGGGATGGCACTTGCCTTCCTTTTACTTGCCCCATTATTGATCTGGTTTTCCTCCCGGAAGGGGACCTACGTTATGGACTGTCTCAGTGTCCTATCCGGCCGTCAACACTGGGTGGGGTACGCCTTACCCGATCCGCAATTGGAGAGCCTGCCGGCCCTGAAACCCGGCGTTTATCATCCTGCCACCGGCACCCCGGTGACCGATCCGGTAACCCTGCACCAGGTCAATTTTCTTTATGCCCGGGATTATTCGGTGGGGCAGGATTGGATGGTTTTGTGGGGAGGGGTGTTTAGGTAATCTTTTTTCGCCAATATTTGAGCTTCCCTGAAATAAGTCGCTCGTTTGAACTTGGCCCATGCGTCTTTGGTCGGGGTACTGGTCGGCATCAGCTCAGGCGTCGATTCAATCACCCCGGCAAGAATTTAAACGAAGGCTTCATCAGGTTTCTAATGGTCCGGTAAAGCCGCCGCCGCCAACAGCCGCTTCCCCATTTCGCTAGCGGGTTGTCGAAAGACGGTAGCTGCCGGCCCCGTTTCAACAATTTGCCCCTGATCCATGATGATCACCCGATCGGCACGCTCGGCCACCAGGCCGAGGTCATGGCTGATGAACAGCAAGCCTATTTGTTGTTCCCGGCAAATATTCTGGAGGAGATCAAGTACGTCTCGCCGCAATGGGGCGTCTAGAGCGGAGACGGCTTCGTCCGCAATCAGTATCGTCGGCCTTCCGGCAAGGGCACGGGCAATGGCCACCCTTTGACGCTGCCCACCACTCAGCGCATTTGGTGAGCGATTGGCATATATGGCGGGGGACAATCCGACCTCCTGTAATAACCTTCCCGCCTCGTCCTGATAAGTCGCTCGTTTGCGCCCCGGCATAGCTACGCGAAGTACTTCAATTATTGACCGAAGGATAGTGTGGGCGGGGTTCAGGGAACTGAAGGGGTCCTGAAAAACAAGCTGTACACGGCCATTGGCAGGGTAGTGGAATTGGCCCTTAGTGGGAGGTAGCAGGCCGGCCAGGCAGCGGGCCAGGCTTGACTTGCCACAGCCACTTGGCCCAACGATGGCCAGCCATTCGCCAGCTCCGAGGGTGAAGGAAACGGCCTTTACTGCGGTAACCGGAGATGTTTTTGACCAGGGCCACGCCTTTGGTGTAGGGTAGGAGAGGGACAGCCCATCAACGGTAAGGCAAAGCTCATTTTGGGGCCCGTCAATAGTCTGGTGGCCGGGCGTTTCGGTCTGATGGTTAGCACCCTGTTTGTCGATAACTTCAGTTTCGTCCGATTGAAATAACCGGGCCCCTGCCTCCAGAACCGTTTGAGTGTCTCCACGCCGGACTACTTTTCCCGCAGCCATTACCATTACTTCCTCGGCACTGCGGCGCATTACGCCCAGGTCATGGGTTATGAAGAGGGTGGCCATTCCCAGTTCTGCACGAAGCCGGGCTAGTAAGTCCAGAATTCCGGCTTCGGTGATGGTGTCCAGGGCGGTTGTGGGCTCATCGGCAATGAGGAGCTGAGGTCGGCCAAGCAAGGCCAGGGCAATCAGCAATCGTTGTCGCTGCCCCCCACTGAGCTGGTGGGGGTAAGCCCGGAGCATTCGCGCCTGATCGTTAGAAAGTTCTACGCGGGTAAGCCAGTTAAGTAAGCAGGTTTTTCGGTCGGTTCTGGTGGTAAGGTCGGGCCGGAAACGTATTACGGCCTCCATCAATTGGGCACCAATTGTATGGACGGGATTCAACGCCGTCAGGGGTTCCTGGAAGATCAGGCTGAGGTGTTTGCTGCGGTAGGTACGCCATTGTTTTTCCGTTAGCTGTAGCAAGTCAACGGCGGGCCCGTCAGCCGGTTGGTACCACGCTTCTCCACTTTCTAACCGAGCTGAATCGGGTAGTAAACCCACGAGCGCCAGGGCCGTCAGGCTTTTGCCCGACCCTGAAAGGCCGAGCAGACCCAGGCGGCCTCCGGCCGCCAGCTCGAACGACAGCCGGTCAACGGCCGGTGCTTCCGCACCCGGAAAGGAAATGGTTAGGTTGGTTACCTTCAGCATGGAGAGGCAAGATAGTACGCAGGTTTCAGGATTCAGGTTTTGGGGGGCAGGAATTAGATTTCAGGATTCAGGGAACGTGAGCTCTTGCGACTTAATTTCTGGTCAACAGACATTGCCTTGCTCCTTCAAAACAGACTTTGCACCTGCGGCCGCGCCAAAAAGTAAATGATAGAATAATTGATTAGTAGAATCAATGAAAGCTTTAGTAGTTCTGCAAGTGTCTTTCGTAATCTTGCAGTTGCTCTACTGGCGAACAAGCGCAGCGCCGTGAGTTTTGGCAACGGCAGCCATTCTCTCCTTCTATCCTTCAAAAGTCACTAGCTCCACTCCGGCACCATCCCCAAAAACCGGTAGCTCTCATTCACAAAATCAATCTCCGCCACATAGCTCTCCCGACCATTAGAAACCATCAAATAAGGAACGCGCAGCGGACCATTGTACGTAGCCGCCTGGCGGAAGACGGAGGTGTTGAGTGGCACCTGCGGTGCCTTACATTCGATGAGCAGGAATGGGCGCATGTCGGCATCAAACACCAGAATATCTGTACGCCTGGCCTGGGTGTTTACGGTCATGCCGCGCTCGACGGTGATCCGGTTGCGGTTATACCGCATATCTCCGATCAGGAAATGGAGTAATAGCTGACGCACAAATTCTTCCGGTTGCAGTACCAGCCACTTCTTTCTGATGGCACAGAAGACCATACGTTTGTTGCCTTCCTGCTTCACGTTGAGTTGTGGACTGAAGCGGGGCAAGCGCAGGTCAATCGGGTCAGGTGGGGTATTCCGTTCGGTAGGCATCGGCAAGTTGTTGTAAGCGGGGAAACAAGACCAGGAAGGTCTGGTTGAACGTGTCGTAATGATCGGTTAATAATTGCTCTACATCATTGAGCAATTCTGGCTGACTCAGCCTTGGTCGTAGTCGTCCAAAAACGTGGGACATGCCTTTTTGAGTCGTGTAAAGGCTCAACCAATCGTGGTTCAGCATGCCTTCAATATAGTTCTGGACGCGAAGCGACATATGCTCCCGGCGGGCGTGCAACGCCCAGTAAGTACCCACCCGAAAGGCATCGAATTCCAGCGGTCCGAAGCGTTCCCAGTTTTGGCACAGGAAGTAGTCGAAGCAAATATCCGTGATGACGCCGGCATACCGCCCGTGTTGTTTTGCAACAAGTTGATTGAGTAGCCTGACGTCCGGGTCCTGATCCGTGAGGTGGTCGATGGCCCGATGCATGAGGATTCCCCGTTGAACGCCCTCCGGTAGTTTGGCAACGGCTTTCCCTTTGACGAAGTCGCCAAGGAAATTACCGGCCTGTAGGTCGGTGTCGAAATGGGAGAGCGTCAGGTGGGCGAGGAAATTCAATGCATGGTGTATTTAAGTTATAACGCCTCTTCCCGCCGCTCAAAATATCGATAAATATCCTCCTGTGCCCGGAACTCCCCAGGTTCCCGAAACTCATTGAGCTGAGTAGAAGAGATGATACGGGCCTTTTGGTTGTCCCGCCACTGCATATCCATGATGCGGCGCAGCTCAAGGCGCAGGAGCGGGTCCTCGATTGGGGTGATTACTTCTACCCGACGGTGCAGGTTACGCTCCATCAGGTCGGCAGAGCCGATGAATATCTTCTCCACGTCGCCACCTCCAAAGATGTAAATGCGGGCATGTTCCAGGAACCGGTCAATGATGGAGATGATTTCAATGTTCTCTTCCGGCTTGGGCAGGAGCCGGCAAATGCCCCGGACGATCATCCGGACTTCAACGCCGGCGGCGGCTGCTTCCCTAATCTTCAGGATCATGTTCTCCTCCTCCAGGCTGTTCATTTTCAGGAAGAGGTAGGCCGTCTGCCCTGCTTTGGCTCTGGCGATCTCTTCGTCGATCAACTCCATAAACCGGGAGTACATCGTGAAGGGAGCAACGAGTAACTTTTTGCAATTTGGCAGGATCAATTTACCCCGCAGCAACTGGAATACCTGGGCTACGTCTTTACCGATGCGCGGCCGGGTGGTCAACAGCGCATGATCCGTATAGAGTTTGGCCGTTTTTTCGTTGAAATTACCGGTTCCGATATAGGAGAAATGAACGGTTTCTCCATTCGCTTTCTCCTGCAGGATATGGAGCAACTTAGTATGCACCTTTACCGCCGGAAAACTATAGCGTACGTAGGCTCCGGCTTCTTCCAGTTCTTTGCCCCAATACAGGTTACTGGCCTCGTCGAAGCGGGCTTTGGCTTCAACGAAAGCTTCTACTTCCTTTCCCTTGGTCAGGGCATACAGTAGTTCCTGGACAACGGCAGACTTTCCAGCTACCCGATAAAGGGTGATCCGTATTTTCTTTACATCCGGGTGGTCAGCGGCTTCTCTGATCAGCTTGGGGACGTAGTCGTACTGCTGGTAAGGGAAACTCAACAGGAGGTCGCTGGCATCCATCGTTTCCATGATGCTGTCTTCGTGCTCCAGCCGCGGGTGCGGCAGCGGGGGCATTTCAGGGTAGGCGAGGTCTTCCCGTCCAGCTGGCACGGGGAAGCCGAAGAAGTCCATGAAATTATGGTACCGACCTCCGGGTATCATGTCGTATTTACTGAGGCTAAGGGCATTTTTTAGCCGTTTCAGGATCCAGTCCGGCATCATTCGGTCATAGAGAAAACGGGTTGGCAGCCCGTCTTCACGAGCACCGAGCCTTGCTTCTATTTTACGATGTAGTTCACCGTCAAATTCGTTTTCGATGTACAGCTCTGCATCGCGGCTCAACTTGAAGCAATAACCGAATTCAACCTTGCGGTCGATCCACCGACCGAGGTTGGCCCTGATGATGCTGTCGAGAAAGATGACGTAATAGCCGTCCGGATCGTCAGCCGGGGAGGGCAGAACAATAAACCTGGGCAGTTTTTTGGCAGGGATAGGGACAAGGGCGACCTCCTTTGCTTCCCGTGCGATTTTTTCGTCCAGGTTAACGGCCAGGCAGAGCTGACCGCTTTTTAAGAAAGGGAGATCCGTAGTGTCCTCAGCATTCTCTGGCAGCCAGTGCAGGCGCAAGTGATGTTTGACGTCTTTGTCGAAATAGTCGGCGGCAAAAGCAGCTTGCTCTTTCGTCATTTCATCACTGTGGATAAGGTGGATGTTCTCCTCCTTCAGTTGGGGCAGAATTTCTTCGCGGAAAATGGTACCGAAAATTCCCTGTTGATCCCGGACCATGGCTCTGATGGCCCTGAGTTCTTTTTTCGGTTTAAAGTCAAATAGTTTTTTGCGATCGGCCTTGTCTAATTTTTTAAACTGGCGCAGGCTTGCTACCCGGACCCGGTAAAACTCGTCGAGATTAGAACTGTAGATCGCCAGAAATTTTATTCTTTCGTAGAGTGGTACCCGTGGATCACCGGCTTCCTGCAGCACGCGCCGGTTGAAGTGAAGCCAGGAGGTGTCCCGTTTTATAAGATCGTATTTCAAGGGGAGAAGTGGTTTGCGCTAAAAGTACGAAGGAGCGGGGAAGGTTCGGTAACGGGAGGAAAGTTTAGGTAAAGTTTAGGTGGATTCGCTTTGCAGGTCCTTTTGGGGTGGGCGGGGGCGCAGGTGCAAAAAACGGGTTTAAGCAAACTGGAGCGCTGGTTACCCGGTTTTGTCGATCTGAAAATATTGGATCGTTCTTAAGACTGAAATTCGTCCGGCGACCGCATCCCAATCATAAGGCTGTTTCCTTCATTTAACATCAATTAGCCGGATAGCTCAATTCTTGACTCTAAGCTTTAACTTGAAAAATTAACAAGGCCGGGTAAGCCCCTCTTTGCACCTGCGGCCGCGCCCAAAGTAATAAATGAACCCGTACCTTTCCCGACAACCCGACAACCCGACAACCCGATAACCCCGATAACTTGAATCCAATGATCCCCATCCTCCGCCAACTCCTCCAGCGGGACCTTACCCGCCTCCACGATGAAATTTCGGCCTATACCTCCGAGGCTAACCTGTGGATAACCGGTGGCGAAATCACCAACTCCGGCGGCAACTTATGCCTGCACCTGGTCGGTAACCTCAATACCTTCATCTGCGGAGAACTCGGTCATTCGGGGTACATCCGGGACCGCCCGGCAGAGTTCAATACTAAAAATATCCCCCGGGAAACCCTGCTCCGGCAAGTGTTGGAAACCCGGGAGCTGGTCGACCAGACTTTAGCCAACCTTCCCACGGATTCTTTGGATGAGGTCTACTCCGTTCAACTCCGTCCGGAGAAAATGACCACCGGCTATTTTCTTACTCACTTAGCCATGCATCTTTCTTACCACCTGGGGCAGGTGAATTACCATCGCCGGATGTTGGATGAATAGCCAGGTAATCGGCGATCAACCCGCCGATAAGTCGACCTCTTCTTTATTGAAGAAAAGTCTTGGGATGGCATCAATATCATAGCCTTCCATCATTAAGGATGCCAGTGCATAGTCAAATGCCCTGGGAATGTCGTCGGGTGCCTCGGCGAGGCCGAGGTAAAACCCACCGGCGAAGGTGATGGCCATATTGTCGGGTATTTCTTTCGCCATCCCAATGGCATGGATGCCGTTTCCGGAAATAGCACGGGCCTGATCAACACTGTCACAAGCGTTGAGCAGGACTACTTTGATTTCAAATTCTCTTTTCAGCAGGCGAAACATATTGGCCAGTGCTGGTCCGGAAACGACTTTCGGATTCCGGTCGCGGTCCTGTAAAACGATGCCGGCCGGGCTAAAACCTTTCGTGCCTTTGTCGCCATGGCCGGCAAAATGAATATACGTAGGTTTCTCCTCCAGCAACGTTTTAATCAGGGTGTCGGGCCTTTGCTCGAACATGATGTTTAAGTTGAAGTCCGGCGCATTGTCTCCAAGTTGAGTGCGTATTTTGACGTATTCTTTTTCCAGGTTCAACCGGCCAACTTCCCTAGGGTCAGAGGCTAAGAATAAAATGCGCAGCGCATCCGCTTTCTGATCTTCCTTAGGAATTGGCGGCGGGATTGTTGCACCAACATTACCGGTATCCTCAATGTCGTGCATGCGGGCTATTTCGAGTATAGACTGCGATATCTGTGCTTTTTGACGCATCGCGGTATCCATCGAGATCAACATCTTATTTTGCTGGTCCATACTACTGTTCAGCTGAGCAGAGATCATGATGACGGAATTCTGGAACCGCCGATCGGTTCCAAATTTCGGGTGTTGCTTTAACACTTCTAATGCTTCGTCAAGACGTGCTTCGGAAACTAGGGTTATTAAGTTGTTGGGCATATGTTATTTGGTTAGTTTAATTGTTTGCCGTTATGGTAAGTGGCGGGAATTGATCAGATGGTACTTTCGTTACCGTCCCCAAACAACCCACCCAAATAACCTTCGAACAAAGTAATCGACGCCTCATTCATAAAGTAACTCATATGGTCGCTGCCGATGGCTTCCTTGAGCCCAGTAATGCCAGGAATATCCTGTTGGCTCTTTACCGATACCGCCACGTCCGTAGGCGACTGAAAGAAAAGCGCGTCGGCGCCGTCTTTCCAATCCAGTCGGGCCATGATCTTTTCGAAGAAAGTCAAGTCCTTATCGGTCACGTCCGGAATCAGCCGGATGTCTCCGTTGATGAGGGAGTAGGGGACGTTGCCCCGTCTGCCTTCCGCCTTCAGGGTGGTCAGGAATTCAGAACCGATCTTCATTTCCTTCAGGGTGGCCAGTGCAGTATTCACGAACCATCTCAGACCAAGGAGTGGTGCCAAATACGGATTGTAGGCCGCGCCCCTTGCGAGCGCAGTAGACAGCAGTGGCGTCACCCACTGCGCGGCGTTGCCATAGGGGCTGCCGCCGTTTGGCGTACCAAATTGTAACAGGTGGCTGACCACCTGCTTCCCCTCCAGCATCTCGATGAAGCACCGGCACACCAGCCCACCCATGCTGTGGCTGTACACGTGCAGCGTTTTTCCGTGGTCGGCCCCCAGGCCGATGGCCCGGAGTTGACTTTGCAGGTCTTCCGCAGTTTTTCGCAACTCCGTTTTCAGGTTTTCATAATCGTAGGTCAGTACCAGGTCATACTGGTCGGCGACGAAGGAGCCATCCGGCATCTTCGCCCGCTTCAGGATCAGGGGAGAGGTGGTCGTATCTCCAATGATGCCGTGTACGAACAGCGCGATAGGTTTGGAGGCGTTGCCTACTGCTTCCTTAATGATGTTGGGATTGTCAGATACGTACCTGACTTTCAGGTCTTCCGTAATCTCGGCCTGGCGGAGCTTGTTAACGTCTCCGTCTAGCCAGGGGATGTAGTCGCTGACCACCTTGCGGAAGAACAGTTTGACCGATCCTCCCAGGCTGCGGGTATACGCTTCCGGCACCGGTTTTGGCAGCTGCTGGATGATCATTTCGCCACTATCCTTGTCTGGGAACCCGATGGGGTAGTACCTGCCTGCTTCCTCATCGTAGGCAAAGACCAGGCAGCCGTCTTCGACGGCATTACCGGCCTTTAACTTCAGGGGAGTGGCTTCGGTTACAGCCGCTTCGTTGCTTATGCCGAAAAGCTGAACCATGTCGAGTGGTGTTTCGGCCGCAGCCATGCTGCGGCTGTTCACCAGGCTCATGGGCTCAAGAAGGAAACCCTCGGTTGGGCAGGGTGGGGCAGTGCCGGCCGTTAGTGCCCGGGTGGTACTCAGGGAGGCATCAAGCGTCATTTCTCCCATCACCAATCCTGCTGGTTTCCCACTCACGGTGACCGGCGAACCAGCAGTCTCCGCACCGTGCATTTTTAAACCGGCATTGGCGAAAAGGGGCCGGTAAATCGTGATGGGGATATCCTTCACGCCCCAGCGATCCCGACGTTCTTTGTTTTTGAAACGAGGCACGCCCATGCCTCTCATACTTTTACCATCTGGTAGTTTTTCCTGGAGTTCCAGGCCATCCTGATCGTGTTGGGTAAGCTCGATCTCCGTTTCGGATACGACGACCTTCAGGTAGTTGGTGATTTCTGTTAGCCCCCAGCTCTGGAGTTTCTCCGGCAGGCTCAGGGAGACGAAGTTATAGTAGACCTGATTCCCTTCCTCGTCCTCCGTACTCATCCGGGTGGACAGGGCTTCGTCTTGTGCGGTTAGCTTGGTTACGGGCATGGCCTCTCCTGAAACCCCGAAGGATTCATCGAGATAGAGCATGCCAACGTAAAGCGGTGCCACATAGTCGGCTTTGACCTTTACGCTCAGGCGCAGCAAAGGATTCTGAAGGTCGCCGTCTTCGTCCGCATTATAAGAGAAAACGGCAGTGCCATCGGTCGCTTTTGTTTCCGCGGGCAGTGCGTCGCCATAGGTATCGAAATACGCCTGCTCCAGTGTGATGTCTACCACCTTGTTCAGGTCAAGGATGCGCTCTTCGGGCGCCATCTTCAGGGTACTCTCGTAGTTAGCTACCTTGGAGAGCTTCTCTACGAAGCTCACCGCCCAGCCTTCCACCGCCTTGGGGACGGATTCAAATAAAGGGCGTTCCTCTTCCGGAAGCACCATGCTCACGCCGTAGCCTTCAAGAAAGGTAATGTGGTAGGTAGCGGTATTGGCCTCCTCCGTTAGCAGGAGGGTATCTTTTTGTCGTTTGATCTCGCCAGCCAACGCTGCTCTCATCACCTTGGAGAGTTTCCCCTGGTCGAGATATACGGGCATTGGCGCAGACTTCCCTTTCAGATGTACGATCGGGTAGGGGGCATTAGCGGGGCTCATCCAGGCCTCCCCGTCGATAAAGGCTTTGCCGGCATCGACGCGGGTAACGGTGATCTCTCTTTCTGTTGTTCCGTCCAGCGCTATTCCCTTGTCGCCGGCGGCAATGCCGGCCAAAGCGCCCCGGTTTACGTAGTACCGCAGTTTATCGTCGAAATGCACGACAAAGGCCCGGTTGCGTTTGAGCTTTCCGTTGAGGAATTGTTGGTTGAGGTCCGCGTTGCCTGTGGTCCCGGCAAATACGTCCTGTTTACGATACTGGTTTTTTACCCGTACCCGCACCCGGTCGATCAGTTCGGCGTAGCTGCACCCCGCCAGGTCCATACTGTTCATGGTCTCGATGAGGAACCAGGAGAAAAGGCCCCGGTTTACGCCGTGCATGGGCATCTCCATGGCGAGTTGTTCGGCGCGGCAGGCGGAGAGGGTGATGTGGTCGCAAACGGGTGGGTGGCGGTAGTCCCCTTCTTTGCGGTAAGTCTCCGAGCCGAGGAAGTCTTCGAAGGAAACCGGGACATTATTGGGGGCGGCGGTACGAGGGATGGCTTTGGCCATACGGGTGATGGTGCCGGAGTGGCAGCTGTCGACAATGGCCAGTACCTGGCCTGCAGCTTTGGTGTGGGTAGCCAGCAGGTAGCTGAGTTCTTTGTCGGCCAGGTCCCGGCCGCCGGGCCGGCGGCTGTCGTGAAGGACCATCGTTTCGCACTTCCGGTCAGTTTCTTCGTCCCAGAATTCGCGGGGGGCGGGCATCTGCGCACCGTGGCCGCTGAAGTAAAGCAGGCATACGTCGTCAGCACCCGCTTGCCCGAAGTGGTTGAAACCATTAATCACGCCTTCTCTGCTGGCGGCTTCGTTGAGTAAAACGACTGGTTTGAAGTCGACTTCGTTGATCCGGGTATATTCAGAAAAAAAGTCTTCCATGGCGGCCAGGTCTGCTTTGCAACCAGGGAGATTACTGATGCCGTCGGGATATTCGGAGACGGCGATCATCAGGGCGTAAATAGTCATGTCGGGGGCGTATGGGTAAGGAAGCACTAATATAGTTTATTCTTATTTGACGGAGTATTTTTGGGCGGGGCCGCAGGTGCATTGGGAGGGACCGAGGCGCACTTGGTGCACAGCCAGCTGGTCTTTAAGGCAAAGCCCACTCGCCCTTGAACTAATACTTCGGGGTTAAGCTCATCTGCAGTTCATCCTGCTTTCTAACCGTTTTTTGCACCCGCGGCCCCGCCCCATTAGAACCCTTCTGCCCCCTAAGTTTGTATACCTGATATGAATCTGAATATAGCTGACACCTTCAACCGGGAACTCCCCGCAGATCCGGACAGAACCAATGAGCCAAGGCAAGTAAAGGATGCCTGTTTCTCTTTCGTGAAACCGAGCGTACCCGGACAGCCGAAATTGGTCCATTATTCAAAAGAAATGGTGGAAGCCATTGGCCTGACGGAAGCTGACGCGACGTCGGAGGAATTTCTAAAAATATTCTCCGGAGCTAAGGTGTTGGAAGGAACCGACCCCTACGCTATGTGCTACGGCGGCCACCAGTTTGGCCACTGGGCCGGGCAACTCGGAGATGGCCGGGCCATCAACCTGGGGGAAGTCGTTCATGCAGGAAACCGTTGGGCCCTGCAACTGAAAGGCGCCGGAACAACACCTTACTCGCGTACTGCCGACGGCCTGGCGGTTCTGCGATCCTCCATCCGGGAGCACCTGTGCAGCGAGGCCATGCATCACCTTGGGGTGCCCACCACCCGTTCGGTTTCTCTGGCGCTTTCCGGAGACGAGGTGCTCCGGGACGTGATGTACAACGGCAACGCTGCTTATGAAAAAGGGGCCATCGTTTGCCGGGCGGCACCGTCGTTTATCCGCTTCGGTAATTTTGAAATCTTTGCCCGTCGGGGAGACGTCGATAGCCTCAGAAAATTGACGGATTATACCATCAGGCACTTCTTTCCGGAAATTGAACAAGGAACCAAAGCTGGCTACATCGCCTTTTTCAAGGAGGTTGCCCGGCGTACACTGGACATGATCATCCACTGGCAACGCGTGGGCTTCGTCCACGGTGTCATGAATACGGACAACCTCTCCATCCTCGGTCTCACGATTGACTTCGGCCCCTACGGCTGGCTGGAAGGCTACGACGACAACTGGACACCCAACACAACCGACCGCAGCCACCGCCGCTACCGCTTTGGCAATCAACCCCACATCGGTCTGTGGAATCTGGCGCAACTGGGAAGTGCTTTGGTCCCGCTAATTGAGGAGGTTAAGCCGCTGCAAGCTGTTCTGGAAGCATACAAAGCCGCCTACCAACTAAGGTACTTGTCGATGATGCGACAAAAGCTTGGCCTGCAAACGGACCGGGAAACGGACGATGCACTGGTCGGGCAGCTGGTGGCTACCCTCCAGTTGACCGAAACGGATATGACCATCTTTTTCCGGAACCTGTCAGAAATTTCCCAAGAGACTTCCGTCAATGAGGGGACGGCATTCCTAGCTCCCGTCCTCGACGCCTTCTACGAACCGGACGCATTGACGGGAGAGACATTGGCTGCGTGGCAGAGCTGGTTCAACGCTTACGTCGAACGGCTGGGCCATGAAACGGCCACCGCAGAAGAACGTCGGGCCAGCATGCATTCGGTGAACCCGAAGTACGTACTGCGCAATTACATGGCACAGCTCGCGATCGACAAAGCCGATGCGGGAGATTATACCCTGATTAACGATCTGCACCAATTGCTCAAACGTCCTTACGACGAGCAGCCGGAAGCGCAGGAATGGTTTGCCAGGCGGCCGGAATGGGCTCGGAATCGGGTGGGGTGTTCTATGTTGAGTTGTAGTTCTTGAGCAGGTTGCAGGTTATAGAGGTTGCAGGTTGCAGGATGCAGGATGCAGGATGCAGGTTACAGCTGCCGCACTTGGTAGCTCGCTTCGCTCGGTTGGGCGTTTTTGAAGGGAAGCGCTCCAAATATTTGCTTTAATTGCCTGTGGCAATTTTTACCTGCAACCTCTGCAACCTGCAACTTGCAACCTGCAACCTGCAACCTGCGCGCAGCGCCCCTAACTACTCTTCCCCCCATAATCCTTACCCATCATCTCCCAAACGGTAATGAACAGCGCCGCAATGGTAGGGCCGATAACAAAGCCACTCAGGCCGAAGTAGGTGATGCCGCCCAGCGTAGAGAGGAGAACCAGGTAATCCGGCATCTCAGTATCCCGGCCAACGAGTAGCGGTCGGAGCAGGTTGTCGACAAGTCCGATGATAAGGCTGCCGACGATGAGCAGTATAAGCGCCCGGCCGGTGTAACCTTGTGCAAACAGAATTACCACAGTCGGTCCCCAAATAATGGCACTGCCGCCAACGGGTAGCAGGGCCAGTAAAGTCATCGCAACGCCCCACAGCAATGGTGCGGGAATGCCGAGAACAGCAAACATAACACCACCTATGGACCCCTGCACTATGGCTACAACCAGGGTTCCTTTCAACGTGGCCTTACTTACCTGGGCAAACCGTTGGAAGAGCATACGCTCCCGTACGTTACCCATAGGGATGGTATTCACGATACGGTCGAGGACCGTCTTGCCGTCTTTGAGGAAGAAAAACAGCAGGTATAACATCAGCGTGAACTGAACGAAAACGTTGATCAGGTTACTGCCGAAACTTAGAACCCTGGTACCTACAAATTGGCTGATGCTTCCTGCGAATTCGGTAAATTTTTCTTTTACCGCTGCCGGGCTGATTCCCTGGTCGCCCAGCATGTCATAGATGCCAGGTAGTTTGCGTTGAACGTAATCCACTAAAAAACCGGGATCCACTTCCCCGGATTGGATAGATTCATAAAGCTCTAATCCTTGATTGACCAAAGCGATACTTAGGAAAATGAAGGGTATGATGACGAAGAAAAAGATCAGCAGAGAAGTAATCGCGGCTGCTAACCCTTTGCGTTTGTGGCCAACCCCTTTACGAATCCTGACATACAGGCCGTAGAAGATCATCGTCAAGACAATTGCCCACAAAACAGTAATTAGAAACGGACCGATCATCCCCAGAAACGCCAGCGTAGTGATGGTTACAAGGATGAAAAACAGGTTGCGCCGGACACTTTGTAAGGTTTCGCGTTTGGAATCTGAAGCCATTGTTTATTGGGTAGTAAGTAGTGGGTAGTAAGTAGTAAGTAGTAGGTAGTGCTGGATACACCGCTACTTGTAATGATCGCATCGATAGGCTCTGCGACCGGTATTAGGTTGTTGTAACCGTTGAGGCTCCGCCTCAACGGTTACAATGCAATATGTTTGGTCCCTGAGCTTGTTACAGGAGATCAACACTTGTCTATTGTTGTAAGTAGTAGTTAGTTAGACTGTAATATAATACGTGAACTACTGACTATGAACTACCTACTACTAACTAATCACCCCGGTAACTTCACCGCCTTGATCATATGACCGTCGGGGCTCTCCTTGTCGTATAATACAATGGATCCCTGTTCGATCAGGATGTTGACTAGTGAATAGGTGGTGCCAATGGCATAACCTTTATTGGCCAGAAACTGCGTAACGAACCATTTCAGGCCGACATAGTCCGTATAGTTTAAGCTCAGGGCTTCCTCGAGC
This sequence comes from Neolewinella persica DSM 23188, assembly GCF_000373105.1. Lineage (GTDB taxonomy): Bacteria > Bacteroidota > Bacteroidia > Chitinophagales > Saprospiraceae > Neolewinella > Neolewinella persica. The sequence continues at coordinate 69,604 of NZ_KB890440.1, forward strand.
TCGGTAACGATTTCTTCTTCCGTAATGACCATGTAGCCAGGGGCGGCCGTCTTGTGGTAAGACTTGACCTTATGTTCCAGTTTGATCTTGCCCAGCACCTTAGGGCCGGTAAGTTTCACCCTGTTGTCATAGTCCGAATGAGCAATTTCCTCCTGGTCACGTGGAGCGTCTGAGGGGGCACGGCTGCCAGCCATAACTTCCTGGGCCTGCTGTTCTGCGGCTTCCTCCTCTTCTTCCCGTACAACCTCAACGGCAGCCTGATGGATCGCTTGCTTCTCTTTAAGGCTCAGGACAATCTCATCGATGTGCTTTTCTGCTTCCGTGATGATCCGGGTAAGATCAGCAGAAAGCTCCTTGCCCTTCTTTAGCTCACTGTGGAAGAAAGTTGCCTGGTGGGCCACTTTGTTCCGGATCTTAGACATGTCCTTCCAGAGCTTCTCGAAATTTTTGTCCCTGAAAAAGGTCTTGAAGTACTTCGTGTAGTTGCCCTGCAGATTGCCTTTAAGCTCATTTAAGTCCTCTATGGTATCAACCTGGTCCAGCAACTCCAGCACTCTTTCCGGGTCGTTGAAGCCAGTAGATTGTTTGTAGATGAGAAGGCCAAGGTCATCAAAGTCGGCAAACTCGATGTCACTGTTGATGAAATAGCTGAATTGGTTAGAGCGGTTCCGTTGCCGGTTTTTGACCTTCTCGATCATCTTAGGCGTGGCGGTTACTTCCCACCAGTTCATCCCAACACGTTGGAAGAAGAATTTTATGAGGTATCGACGTAAGAGGTTCTCTACTGAATTGATTTTTGGATATAACTGGTTAGCAATTTCAGCAGATATGTCATCCTTAAGAATCCGGATGTGGGCAAATTTCAGGTTCTCTCGCAGATGTTTAAGCAGGCGTTGACGGTAGGGTTCGAGCGTTTCAAAATATTTTGACTCGATCCGCAAGACAAAGGCAGCTTCTACGAGGTCGGTAAGAATTTTACTGGTGTCGACCGGTAAAACGGTGAGCAACATACCTTCTTCCCCCTTAATGAATGATTGTCCGTTTTTATCCTGGGTAATAATCGGAGATTTGCCGTTCCAGACCTCCGAACTATAACTGAGGGCGTGTACAAATGCTTCCTGGTTGTTGATGTCTGCTGGGTCGATGCACAGCAGCTCAAAGGTGAAATTTCCAGACATGTTAAATTTTGATTGACCATTAGTATATGGATGGTTATTTGGGCCAAGATAGTCAAATAGTCAGGTAGTCTGTTAGTGAGATATGCAGATAGTCTGTCATGCGTTGGCCGCTTTGTCCCTATGCACCTGTCACAGACTTACCCGTGAGGAGACAACTGTTTCGAGGACGGAAACAGGCAGAAGTCGTAATAATTATTTAGCGCGTCAGTTGCAGATGGGACGGTTACCTGCTCAGCAGGTAGTTGACCTGCCCCGCCGCCAAACGAATGCCCTTATAGTAGACCACAATCATCGTATTGGAGAACCCAACTGCCTCTACCCGAGTCTTCGCGGTTGCCGCATCGGCAGCGGTGGTTAGTCCCCTGACCTGATATTTATTCCAGCCCCCTTCTTTAACCAATCGAACTGGGTAGGTAATGCGCTGCCAACGAGCCTCCGACAGGTCCAGGTCGCGCTTTGTCGCGATGATCTGAACGGCGTACGTTAATTGAGTATCATCAATCGTCGCCAGGTCTATCCTGTCCTTGTTTTCTGCAGCTTTACGGGCACCCGCATCGCCGAACGTATACTTTGGAGGAGGGACGGTGTCCGGCATGGTCATCGCTCCGGCTGCCCGACTGGCTTGTTGATAAATTGTAGGCTGGGTACGCAGGCCATTGGTCACCTCCCGGCTGAGAACACTTTCATATTGTTTACTCGCTGCACTCTGTGGAGGCAAGGCCGGGCCGTAAGTCGTTGCAGGAACCAAGGTTCCATAGCTGACCGGTGCGGGCATTGTGGCAGTTCCCGGAGCAGGAATCGGTGTGTAGGAGATGGGTTGAGGGCTTACTCCTTTTGCGGTCCACTGGCGATTAGCGGCCATGGGTTGTGGGGTAGGGTGGGCCATTATTGATCCCGTTGGCGATGCCGCAGCAGGGGTGGCTACCGTCACTTCCCGATCGTAGACATTTACTTTTCGGGGAGAGGCAACGGGATTAGCAGAAAACATGGCGGGTAACTCTATGGTGGGAGAGGTCGCCTGGGGAACCTGCGGGCGGGTCGCTACCGCAGGGGACCCTCCTCCAAGGAGTTTGTAATAATTGCTGAAGGCCTTCAGAATGGCGTTGGCCAGTTTTTGCTGACCGAGGCCACTTAGCAAGTAGGTTTCCTCATCAGTATTACTCATAAAACCGGTTTCCACCAGCACACTGGGCATGGTCGTTTCCTTAAGCACAACGAAACCAGCCTGTTTCACCCCCCGGCTTTTACGGCCAGCGTCGGCAAATTCGTTTTCCACAAATTCAGCAAACAGGATGCTTCGTTCCAGGAAGGCATGCTGAAACATGCTCATCATAATGTGGCCCTCGTCACTGTTGGGGTCGTATCCGTAGTTTTCCTGCACGTTATCTTCCAGCAGAATAGAAGCGTTTTCCCGCTTGGCTACGGCAAGGTTGTGTTTGGCTACGTGCTGCCCCATCACGAAGGTTTCCGTGCCGTAGGTGGCACTGCTCCCTGGCATGATGTTGGCGTGAATACTGATAAAAAGATCAGCCCCTTCCCGGTTGGCGATGGCCGCCCGCTCGTAAAGCGGAATGAACGTATCATCAGCCCGTGTCATGATTACCTCCACGTCGGGGAAGTTGGTACGGATGCCGATGGCCAGCAGTTGGGCTATCTTAAGGGCAATGTGTTTTTCCTGGCTGTTTTTACCCATGCCGCCGGGGTCTTTGCCCCCGTGTCCGGCATCGATTACTACCTTTTGTACGGGGTTTAAGACGGCCTGCGTACTTTTGCCCGCGTTCTCACTTAAGGTAACGTTAAATACCGATGGGAAAGGCGACGCGGAAGCGCCGGTTGCCGTCATTGCAGGGAATAAAAACAGTATCGTAATCAGTGCGTAGTAAACTCTTGACATCTTCTTTAAGTCTTCGGTGTCCGGTTCGTTCCGGTAGTAGGGATGGTACGCAAATATATGACTTTATTACGGCTCGTAACTTTCGCTTTTTCAGCGTGCTTATCCTCATTTGGGCGGGGGCGCTGGTGCAGGGAAAGGTTTTGGGAGCAGGGCTCAGTACTCAGGGTTCAGGGCTCAGTGTTCAGTGTTCAGTATTCAGTGTCCAGTGCTCAGGGTTCAGGGGCCAGTATGCAGAACTCAAGGATCACAACAATTCAGCCTACGGGGTTCAAGCTTCATCCTCCAGTATATGGGCTTATGCCGCGGCTGACAACCCGATCACAAAACGCGCAGCGTTTTCAACGAGCCCCTCTCCCGAGGAGAGGGAGTGGAGAGACGCCCCCATTGCCTTCCAACAGCCCACAGCACCAGCGTCCCCGCCCCCTACATTGCCTGTATCACGTCCAGATACCATCCCCGATACCCTGCAGCAACTACAAACGCTACAACAACCCCGGCCTTTTGATACACTCCCCGGTATAGTGGCAGATACGTTCCCGCCAGCCAAATACAGTGGTTCCTCTGCCGATTTTCGAATGTCGCCCGACTCCCTCACGGCCCCCGTCGACTACGCCGCTAACGACAGCATGTGGGTGGATTTCGAAAGCCAGGAGATTCACCTCTACGGCGATGCCTCGGTTAAATACCAGGCCATTGACCTTAAGGCGGCGCACATCGTCCTGAATTACGGCACGAACATCGTCTTCGCCGAACCCCTCCCCGACAGCATCGGCCGCCCGGCCGGCGCACCAGAATTCAGCGATGGCGGACAAAGCTTCACGGCGAAGGAAATGCGTTATAATTTTAAGACGCGCAAGGGCATCGTTTACGGTACCACCACCACTCAGGACGACATCTATGTTAGAGGAGATAAATCGAAATTCATCAGCGGCGCAGTCGCTATCGATGACACCACCCGGGCCGATGTGATTTACACCGAAGGGGCCATTTTTACTACCTGTTCGGCGGAGCACCCACACTTCGGCATCCGCACCCGAAAAGCGAAGATCGTCCCCAATAAACTGGCGGTCATCGGGCCAAGCAACCTGGAGATCATGGGTGTGCCCACACCTTTGTGGCTGCCTTTCGGCTTCTTTCCACTTAAAAGTGGTCGTTCAACTGGATTGCTGTTTCCTGCTGATTATCAGTATTCTCCAGATTTGGGTGGATACGGCCTGCAAGGGGTAGGCTGGTTCTTTCCCCTGGGAGATCACGTGAACCTGCAGCTGACCACGGATTACTTCCTCAAGGGCACTTACCGCCTCAACGCCAACGTCCGTTACCTCAAGCGATATGGGTACAGCGGTAGCTTCAACTTCAGTTACAACAACCTGCGCCGGGAACAAAACCTGGAGGTGACCCGACAAAAAGGTATCACCCTCAATTGGTCGCACCGGCAAGACGCCCGCGCCCATCCGACCTTCAATTTTGGCGGCTCCATCAACTTCCAGACCAACCTGGTCGATCAGCGCTTCCAGAACTCCTATGAGATTGCCAGCCAGAATACCATCCGGTCGAGCATGAACATTACCAAGACGTTTCCGAAACTCAAATCAACCCTGACGGCCGGTCTCAACCACAGCCAGAGTAACCGGACCCGGGAGATCACCGTCAACTTCCCCGACGCTGCTTTCACCACCCAAACCATTTACCCCCTGCGGGAGCTGCCAGGTAAGCAAACTGCCTGGTGGAAGAAATTGTCTTTCCGTTATAAAAGTGCCCTGCGTACGGAGTTTTCCGGCGCGGACTCTACCTTCTTTACCCAAGCTACGCTGGACGATGGGCAGTACGGCTTCAAGCATGATGTCACCAGCGCCGTTAGCCTCAACGTGCTCAAGTACTTCAACCTCAGTCCCAACATCAGTTACGGCGAGGTCTACTACGGCAAAACACGGGCCTACAGCCTGAACAACGAAATAGAGTCCAGCATCATCGTCGACCCCATCACCGGCGTGGAAAGCATCGATACCACCAGCCTGGGCGATATTGTTAATGACCTGAACCCCGGGCTGGCCAGCTACCGGACCTTCACGGCCGGGGTGAGCATGAGTACCCAGATTTTCGGTAAGGTGAAATTCCGAAAGAAAGGAATTTTGGGCCTGCAGGGGCTTAGGCACGTCATCAAACCATCCCTCAGCTTCGGCTATTCGCCGGATTATGCCAACGCGGTCGATTACATCAGCGGTGAGCGGTACTTCATCCCGGAGGATGAGATTGATCCCCGCTTTGGTGATTCCACCCGGCTACTCTCACCTTTCGCTAATCAAATTTTCGGCGCGCCCCCCAGTTCAGATCGGCGTCTGGGCGTCAGCTATAGCCTGGCGAACCTCTTTGAGGCTAAAATATGGAACCGCAAGGATAGTATCTCGGAAAACGTCAAACTATTCCAGAACATCGCCGTCTCCGGTAATTATGACGTTACGGCAGACACGCTGCAGTGGAGTCCGGTATCGGTGCGGGGCAGTACCCAATTCTTTAAGGGTGTTACCCGGGTCAACCTCGGCGCAACTTTTGACCCCTACATTACCCGCTACGATCCAACCCGGGGAACTTTCAAAAGAGTGGATGTAACCAATCTTTCGGAGGGGCGGCTCCCCCTTGGGCTTACCCGGTTTACCAGTTCCATCTCCACCAACATCACCGTCCAGAAAATTCGAGAACTTTTCCAGGGGGCTGAAGAAGAGGTCGTAACGGACCTTGAAGATGAACGACGGAAAAGGCGGGAAGAAGAAAACACCCTCTTCGAAGAAACGGATATCCTTAGCTTGTTCGAGCGGTTTAGCATACGTCATACGTTCAATTTTAGTTTCGACCGGGAATTCGACACGGAAGAGCCGGACATAGACGACCGGGGAACACTACGGTTCAACCAGGTGGCCAACTCCATCGAACTACGGGGCGATCTGCAACTCACCAATAATTGGAGCGTAAACATCGGTCAGATCGGCTACGACTTCACCAGTAAGCGGGTAACCTATCCCTTTATGAGCTTTGTCCGTGACCTCCATTGTTGGGAGATGCGCTTCAGCTGGGCACCGCAGCGGAATTTCTATTCCTTCTCCATTGCCGTTAAGCCCGGCACACTCGACTTCATTAACCTGCCGGTCAACCAGAACCGGTACGATGGGGGGAGGCTTTTTTGATTCTCGATTCTTGATTCTCGATTCTCGATTGGTGATTCTCGATTAGAGATTTAGCAATGTTTTTACGCTTCGCATTGTTCCGCTAAGGAGGGAGCGGCCGCGGGCGTAATGCTGAGTTGAAATGTTAGAGAAATGATCCTAAGAGCGGAAGCGAGCAAAGTTGCTTTCGCCAATCGAGACTCAAGAACCCTTCAACCTCCTGACCACTTCCCCCACTGCCGGGCAAACCAGCGTATTTCTTAGGGTGAGCGGTAAAATCTGCAACATATTCTTTCGGTCCGTATGCGGATACTCCCGGCAGGCCTTCGGCCGGGCTTCGTAGACGGAACAGTAGTTGTCGGCACCCAGAAAGGGGCAAGGTGCGACGTTCAGTACGTAATCGCCGTCCTGATCAAGGTGGAGGTGTTGTTCTACCAGCTCCGCAGGGCGGATGCCCAGGTGTCGGGCCAGCCGCTCGATGTCGATGTCGCGAAAAATCGGACTGGTCGTCCTGCAGCAGTTTGCACAAGCCAGACAGTCGATTTCCTGAAAAACTTCCTCGTGCAATTTGTGGAACTGTTCATCGAGATCCTTAGGCGGGCGGACTTTCAGCTTGCTGAAGAACTTCTTGTTTGACTTCTTTTCCTGTTTTGCGCGCTCGATGGCTTGGTCTACGTTCATTGGATACTCACTTCGTTCGAGTTGCGGAGGTCGCTTACGCTCCCGTTGCAGAGCGCCTTCGGCGCGTTGCAGAGGTCGCTTCGCTCCCGTTGCAGCTACCGCACCGGGCAGCTCGCTTTGCTCAAATTAATTTCAAATTTAAACTGAATAACTTTGGTGAATTGCCAGCGGCAATTTTTCTTCTGCAACCCCTGCAACCCCTGCAACCCCTGCAACCCCTGCAACCCCTGCAACCCCTGCAACCCCTGCAACCCCTGCCTCAAACCGCAATCGGCGCCCTAATCCCCGGCATTGGATCATAACCTTCCAGTAAAATGTCGTCGAACCCAATGGTGAAGATACCGGGAGCATTTTCGGCAAATGATAAGGTCGGCAGCTGCCGGGGGGTACGACTGAGTTGTTGTTTAGCCTGCTCCAGGTGGTTGCTGTAGAGGTGTGCATCTCCGAGGGTATGGACAAAATCGCCGACGTCAAGCCCACATTCTCTGGCAACCAGATGGGTGAGCAGCGCATAGGAGGCAATATTGAACGGGACGCCCAGGAAGGTGTCGGCTGATCTTTGATAAAGTTGGCAGCTCAGACGGCCATTTGCTACGTAGAATTGAAACAGCGTGTGGCAGGGCGGGAGGCCTGCCTTTGCCATTTCGGGAATGTCTGCCGGGTTCCAGGCAGTGACAATGTGTCGGCGGGAATCAGGGTTGGTTTTGATGGCTTCGATGACCTCGGTCAATTGGTCCACCCCGTTAAAATTTCGCCATTGCCGACCATACACCGGGCCTAACTCTCCGTAGGTCGCTGCGAAATCGGCATCCTCGGCAATTTTTGTTATGAACGACTTCATTTCAGCTTTCCAGCTGTCAGAATGCTTCGGGAAATTTTCAGCCAACCCATTTTTCTCCAGATAATATTGAAATGGCCACTCATTCCAGATGCGCACGCCGTTTTGTACCAGGTACCGGATGTTGGTATCTCCCCGGATAAACCAGATGAGCTCATGGACAACACTCTTCCAGTGGACCTTTTTAGTAGTGAGCATGGGAAACCCCTTCGCTAAGTTGAACCGCATCTGGTACCCGAATACGGAGCGGGTGCCGGTTCCGGTCCGGTCGCCTTTAACGGTGCCTTGTTCGAGAATATCCTCCAATAGCTTGAGGTAAGTTTGCATACGGTCTTTTTTCCGGGATGGTTGATTACGGACAGATTAATGATCCTGTACGTTTCGGCCGCAAAGTATCGCTTTTGTTGCTAAACTTATCATTTCGACCTGTGTAAAGCCTGATGACACAGACTCTTTTCAGGTCTGGAATTGCCTTGATTTTTGTCGATAGCTGGTTAGTCAAAATATAAAAACATGTTATCCTGATGGTTTTCTAGAACCAAACCGGGTCCTTATCCATTAACCCTCCGACGCCAAGGAGTGTATTAAATCGATAAGGAACATCTAATGAGTGGCGGATAAATTTCATCATCACCTCATGCGTACAGGTTCCTTCCCCCTTAAACTAACAAAACAGAAATAATGATCTATCAACCCTTTACTGGCAAAACGGCTATCGTCACCGGATCCGCCAACGGAATTGGCTTCGCTATTGCGCAGCATTTGGTAGCCGAAGGAGCCAAAGTTGTAATAAATGACATCGACCCGGCAGCCGCGGCTGCCGCAGTGACTAAACTCAACGCTGGAAGCGAGGTACATTCCTACGCCTTCCCTGGTGATGCCGGAGACCCGGAATTCATTAAACGTATGGTCGACTTTGCGGCCAATATCACCAACAGTCGTTTGGAGATGGTTGTCGCAAATGCCGGGCTTACCGAATTTGGCGATTTCTTCGACTTTACCCCCGAGAGTTTTACCAAAGTAGTCAACTTGAATTTGAGGGGAACTTTCTTTCTGGCACAGGCCGCAGCTAAAGTAATGAAAGCACAAGGCAGTGGTGGAAACATCGTGCTGATTGGCTCCAACGTAGGAGAAAGAGCCTACATGAATCTTGCCGCTTACGGTATGTCAAAAGCTGGTATCAGCATGTTGGCCAAGCAGCTTACGCTGCCGCTTGGACCACTCGGTATCAGCGTGAACTGTGTTGCCCCGGGGGCTACCCTGACGGAACGGACGCAGAAAGAAGAACCCGATTACGCTGGTACCTGGGCTAAACTGAACCCGAACAACCGGGTCGGACAACCCGAAGACGTAGCTGCTACCGTCGCCTTCATGCTCAGTCCCGCTTCTCGCCACATTACTGGCCAGACTTTACTGGTCGATGGTGGCTGGACATCCTACGGACCTTCACCTTTTTTCCTCCGGGAGATAGCTGAAGACCGCCCGGTCACCAACGGTCAAAACAATACGACAGCCAAAGCTGCCGAGGCCATAAAGTTGAAGCAAATGGTAAGTTAGTAATCTGTCAGGGTTGAATTCGGTTCAGTTGAACCGCACGCTTTAATGCCCTGGCGTCGACCTACTTTTGCCCGGCAAAATAAGGCCGACGCCAGGGCGGTGTGGCGGGGCACCCGTTAGGGGGCAATACAGCAAGCAGTCTACCAAAATCAAACTTGATGGAGCACCAGGTTCGTTTTGTAGTCTGGAAGTTTTGGTCTGGTAAGGCTACCCCGAGTTGACAACCCGATAATCTGACTACCCCAACCCTTCAACAAAAGGGACAAACTCACATCCCCCAAGTTTTTCTTCCGTCCAGGTTGTTTCACCGGTGCGACGAATTTTTAATAGCGTCTGTTCTTTTCCTTCCGGACCAACGGGAATAATCATGATTCCGCCAACCTTGAGTTGTTCCCGGAGTGCAGGCGGCACGGCTGCTGCGCCAGCAGTGGCCAGAATCCGATCGTAGGGAGCCAACTCCGGCAGGCCATTATTACCGTCTCGAAGGTAGCAGCGAATGCGGTCAAGCCGGAGCTTCTTCAGGGTGAGTTTGGCTTTACGCCACAAAGGCTTGTGGCGTTCTAAGGTAAAGACCCGGCCTCCTAGTAAGGACAGCACCGCCGCCTGGTAACCCGATCCGGTACCAATTTCCAAAACGTGTTGCCGTGGTAATAGCTCCAACTCTGTACTTTGCCAGGCAACAGTACTGGGCTGACTGATGGTTTGTTCACAGTCAATCGGAAAGGCTTCATCTTTATAGGCCCAACTGTGGAAGGAACTGTCGAGAAAAGCATGGCGAGGTAGGTTGGCCATCACCTCCAGTACCTTCTCATCATACCTGCCGCTGGTACGTAATTGCTCGATAAGTTGTCGTCGTTGACCCCGGTGGTGAAAATCATCCATTTATTTGATCTGAATAGTTGAACTCGTTCGAAACGTGTAAAATAAGGAATAGACTGTTTCCCTTCTTTATTTTATCATGCTTTTCAAATCAGCCGGAGAGTAAAACTTGTTTTTAAGTACTTTCCGATCTGAGGTGCGGTACACGAGATATACTTTACCGGACGGTTCGATAACGCCAGTTTGTCCCTTAGCAGCATAGTGCGCCACCGTGGCTTCTGCTTCCTCCATTGTGGCACATGTTTTACTCATGTTGGAGCGGTGGACTTCTTCAAAAAGACCCCTGAATTTTTCTCCAAGGCCAAACTCCAGGATGGCACCGCTAAGCACGTATTGAAGGTCGGCAAAAGCATCGGCCGCCTCTACCAGGTCATTGTTTTCAATGGCTTCCGCAAGTTCGTTGAGTTCTTCCTGAAGCAGGTTCATCCGCAGGCGGCAACGATCAGCGTCGGGAATCTGCGGGGTGTCCAGCACCGGAAGGTGAAAGGTTCGGTGGAATTCGGCTACGTCTTCGAGTGCGCGCGGGCTGGTCATATCGGTTACTTTGGGGCGAAAGTAATGTGCTAACATGGCAAGTTCAGGTATGTCGGCAAAAAAAAACGGCGCTACCTCCTTATGTGGAAGTAGCGCCGAAACCATCAGTCCGGTTTTGTACTGGCTGTGGAAACGTTTTAATTTACCAGCAGTCGTGTTACCAGACGGCTTTCTGTACCGGTTAGACTTACGACGTAAACACCCGTTTTCAGACCTTCCAACGGTACCGCTAATTGTGTAGCTCCAGCAGTAAGCTGCAAGCGTTCGGTACGTAAGGTTTGACCATTCATCCCGGTTACGCTCAGCTCGTAGCTTCCGGAGGTGGGCGGAGACACTTGCAGCGTAGCCGACCCGTAGGCCGGGTTAGGGAACAAGCGGTGAGGAATGGCCGCGAAATTGTTAACGGCAGATGGCACCCCTTCCGTAAAGGAAATGATCGTGGGAGAAGTGCTGCCACTATCTCCGCCAGTACTGCGGTTACGGTCGACCAGATTGGCAGATAAGTACATCTTTACTTCGCCAGTACCCGCTTCCGGCGCAGTCCATTCAAAAATAAAAAGACTGTCGGTGGTGTTCGGAGTACTTTGCTCAGCGTACCTGCGGTCACCGGGGGCAGAGGTTATCTGAGCACCTTCTGATGGGTTGCCGAGTACTCCGGCGGTGGCAGCAGGTGAGCTTGCAGTAAGAAACTGAGAACTGAACCCAATTGCCTCAGGTTTAGCACTGGGGTAGCCAACGGCCACCGTTACCATATAGGTCTGGCCAGGCGTATACTCGGTGATCGGATTCGTTTCACCATCGGCAACGAGAGAAACGTTAATGATCGGTTCGCCGTAAGTACTCGCGCCACTGCTGTGACAAGTGTTACAAGTACCTTCGGTGCCTCCTCCGAGGGTTGGAGCACCAGTGAAGTAATTGCCGGCGGCAGCGGGGCCTCCGGAACTGGCTAAAAAGAAGATCGCCAGGCCAAGGGCCGCGAAAATCGCTAAGTAGCGATGGTTGAAAATTGTCATGTAAGGAGTTAATTAAGAGCAAAAAAAAGAGGTTGTACAATGTTTTGGTGCAGTATCACACACCGTATTTCCAAGCATTACCAGTATTGACTGATAAGTACCAAAAGCTGGAAATAAAAAGTAACGTGGAGATGGCCTTCCTGGCTAAACGGTAATACTTACTGTCTGACCAGGGTTTTTACCAAACGCTCCCGGCCATTCTGGACTTCGATCAGGTAAACACCTGAGTGGAAGCTGCTGACATCAAGGGTCGGTTGCTGCGCGCCGGAATAAACCTCCCTTCCATTCATGTCTAACACCCGGAGCCGTCCGCCGTCCAGTACCGGAGCGTCAATATTGACTTCCGCTATGGCAGGGTTCGGGTACAGGCGCAGGGCAAGATCACTACGTTCGACTTTGGCAGAGACTACGGGACTAAAGGTAAAAGTTTCATCGAAATCAACCATACGCAGTCGGTAAAAATGTTCCCCATTGGGAGCATTCGCGTCCTTAAAATTGTAGCCTTCGCCAGACGTAGTAAATCCGGTGGCTGCCACCCGGCCAATCGATACGAATGTTTCTGCGTTATTGGTGCTGCGTTCCACCTCAAAATGGGAAACGTTGTCTTCTTCTGCGGTTTCCCAGTTTAGCAGGACGTCATTTTTCTCTGCACGGGCTTCGATGCCGGCCAGGGTGACGGGCAATGCTGCTTCCATCAGGTTAACGATGGTGGACATCGAGGAACCGTTGTCGCCCTGGTTGCCACTCATGCTGTTTACTGAGTTACCGACACTGTAGATGCGAACATCGCCGGTACCCGCAACGGGGGCAGTCCATTGGAAATTCCAGGTACCGGAAGGCGTGCGCTTATTGTGCTCGGCGTAGGTTCGGCCGCCACCAGGAGAACCCTGGGAATTTGCGTCGAAGCCCGAAAGGGTACCTGCCTGGGTATTACCGGTCGTTTCTAAGAAAACGGACTGGAATCCGTAGGCAGCAGGAGAACCCATTGGTGCGGATACGTTAATGGTAACGAAGTAGGTCTCCCCGGGAAGATATCTGGAGATGTTGGTCCCTCCTAAAGTGGTCGCAATGTTCCAGGTTACTGTGGGCTCGCCAAAGGCGCCAGTATTATGGCAGCCGCTGCAGGTGCCTTCCGTCCCGCCACCGGCACTTGGGGCTCCGGTCCTGAAAGTGCCGCTGGCACCTGGTCCGCTAGAAAAGGCGACACCTAAGAAGAGTGTTAGGCAGGCCACGATGGTGGCCTGAATAAGGGTAGAAATTCTCATATGTGTAGGTTGTGGAGTATAGTTCTAATGCATCCTAAAGCTAAGATATTTTATATACGTAGTAGCGGGCATTTTGGATTTCGGGCGCGGTCGCAGGTGCAAAGACAAGTATTAAGGAGCAAATGAAGGCCAACGCCGCAGAAAGGTTCTGCCAAATATTGCTCCCGTCAAATTTCATACTGCACCTGCGGCCGCGCCATAAAAATACTTTTATTACTCTACTGGACATTTTGCTTAAATCGCTGCTTAATGGCTACTTCTAAGGAATTTAGTTGCAGTAGTTGCAGTTGCTGTACCCCCTGCAACCCTTACCACTCGGAGGCGACAGGAAGTTTCGAGCTGAAATAAAAATGTCCAGTGAGTGTGTACTTTTATAGTTGAAGAGTAATTACAAGTGTAAGTCCAGCCATTGCTCCAGGTCAAGATAGGCCAGGGCCTTGTTTTCAAAGGGCTGGTCCTGAAGAATGGCAAGATTTTTTCTGATCTCTGTATAAACGGGCGTACGTTCCGCCGCAGGTAAATTCAGTAGCCGCCGTATGCCCGATACCGCCAGCCGGTGCACCTCAGCGGTCTCCCGGCTGCGCCGTAATAACCGACTCAGGCTCGTCAGGTGATAATCAACCAAGGAATAGTTACTCAATTCAAAATTGCATAAAGCATGGAGAATCCGGGTGTTGATCAGGAGATCTTCACGGAAAATTCCACTCCTCATATTAATAATGTTGTTCAGGTGATCCAGTGCTTCGTCGTACCGATTCACCAGGAAGCAGGCTGCGGCAATCTTGTAAAGAAAAAGTCCCCATCGATGATTGTTCGGTCGGAAGGCGCTTTCATTATAAGCACCGATCAACTGTTGACCGTGCGCATAAGCGCGTTCTTTTTCACGTTGCAGGAAGTGGAGGTTGAAGAGGCTCAGGTTAAAGTAAATCCTGCCAATATTCCGTGAGTTTTCATTTAGGTGGATTTTGTCATCATCCAGGAATACCTGCATTCGTTGAACATAACGAACCACCGTTTTCTCATCCTTATCTAAATAAGCGAGCATGGCAACGTAATACAGGCAGCGGAGGTATAAATCCGGATCTTTGACGATCATTTGGCGGCTAAGTGTAAATAAGGTCTGGGCATTGATCGCCGCCTCCAGCGCGGTGCCGATGTCCAGCTGGATATAGTGATACCACATTCCTGCCTGGAAACGATGCACCTGTTGGTGAAAGGTGTTCGGTGCAGAGGCCCGACCAACCCTTTTTGCCTGGATAGAATCCCAGAATTGACGTGTAGCCAACCGTTCCTCCTCCGCTCGGCTATGGCCGAGCTCAATATAGCGACCGTGAATCTGGATACTTAAACTAAACAGTTCGCTGGTGTTGAGCACATTATGACTGCGTTCGCCGGATTCGTTGAGGAGTAAATCCATTTTATTAGACACCTGACGGGACAAAGTAATGTGCCTTGCTTCGATAAGTTTCTGAAATTCCAGAATCTCAAGGTGCAGGAGGTCCTGATTATGCTCTACGGCCTTAGCCTTGGCACGTTCCAGCGTCCGGAGTGCGTCCAGGTAATGCCCTTTGCCGTAAAGAATACGGGTGAAGTCAACTTGCTCCCGCAACTCTATATCTATTTCTTTACTGATGAAGATCATGCGGAGGCTCGTCAATAACTCCTGATACAAATGCCGCTTCAGGTTACTGTACTGTCCGGTAGTGATCTTCATCCGTTTCATGGCCAAAGCGTCATCGGGATCCGCCATCCGGTCGATCACGTCAAATAGCTGGATAAACTTACTGGTCCCGTTAGCCCCTGCTCGTTTGGCGTAAAGCTTAAAATTGCGTTTCTCCGCTTTCGTTAGCGATTTGATCAATCGCCACAGTTGGTATTTAACTTCTTTTGGCATTATAAAGTGGGCATTAACGAAAAAATGGCGAGCGAAATGATCTTTGGATAAGCTACTAAATGTAATTTTTATTAGATGATTGTCAGGTATTTATGGTAAATGTTGTTGTATTGGATGTCACAAGGTACGAACCTAAGTGGTTCTTTGGTGCCGCCCTACTGTCGGACATTTGTTATTATCAAAGCAAAGGTGACGATCTTTAGCTGAGTTGTTCTGACCACAAAACTGTTTTATCTACCTTAAAAGCGTTCCGGTTCTTCTTACCAAAGAGCCGTTACCCGAAAAAACCACCAAATGAAGAAAATTGAAGCAATTATCCGGTTGTCCCGCTTTGAGGCTATTCGTGATGCGCTCGCTGAAATTGATGTTAAGTTCTTCACGCTTTCCGAAGTGAAAGGGTTTGGCCTCCAGCGCGGAGAACAATTAACTTACCGGGGAAGCGTCTATGATGCGGACTACATTGCCCGCCTTCAACTGGACCTCCTGGCTCCCATTGATATGGTTGACCCCATCATCGAGGCCATCACCTCGGCCGGTCGGACCGGAAATGTAGGCGATGGTAAAATCTCTGTTTTTGACATCGAGCGCGTTGTCCGGATTCGCACCGGCGAAGAAAACGAAAGCGCAATTTAAACTTATTTAACTACCCATTTCAGGCGCGATTTAACCACTCGCCACAGTATTAGGAACCACTACCACACACTATTTTCGGCAAGAATTAATGCCGCATCCTTTAGGTTCCAAACCTTCCTTAGCCATAACCAATTAAGACCATTTTCCTCCTCATTCCCGGAGAAGGACCTGCCTGCTTCATTTATAGTAGGTTGGGTTAATCCTTCGGAGGTGAATCTACAGTAACCCCTCGAATTACTAGTTCAAAAAATCTCCTTTGCTATGGAAGCATTGTTTACAGTAAATAACCTCTGGATTCTGGTGGCGACTTGTTTCGTCTTCATTATGCACCTTGGTTTTGCCAGCCTCGAAGCTGGCTTTGTACAACGCAAAAACGTTGTCAATATCCTTTTCAAAAACTCGATGATCATCAGCATCGGTTTGTTAACCTACTACATTGTAGGCTATAACCTTATGTATCCGGGAGACGAGCAGCTGATTGCCGGTTGGCTCGGCCGCTTCGCGCCGATGGACTGGGCCGCAGGTGCCATCGAAACCGTTGATGGAGTAGCCCAGTACGCTGCTGCCGCCGAAAGCGGAGCAACCTACACTGGTTATTCCGACTTCATTTTCCAGGGCATGTTTGCTGCTACTTGTGCCACCATTGTTTCTGGTGCCGTGGCCGAGCGGATCAAGCTTGTTCCTTTCCTCATTTTTGCCATGATCTTCGTTGCCATCTCTTACCCCATCACTGGTATGTGGAAGTGGGGCGGCGGCTGGTTGGACGCGATGGGCTTCTACGATTTCGCGGGTTCTTCCCTCGTGCATGCTGCCGGTGGTTTCGCTGCCCTTGCCTGTATCATTTTACTTGGCGCACGTAAGGGTAAGTACCGCAAAGACGGTACCATCACGGCGATTCCGGGACACAGTATGCCTTTGGCCGCCATCGGCGTATTCTTACTTTGGTTCGGTTGGTATGGTTTCAATGGCGGTTCCGTCCTTAGTGCCGACCCCAACGGTGTTTCCCTGGTTTTTGTAACCACTTCTCTGGCCGCTGCTGCGGGTGGTGTTGCAGCCTTCTTCATGTCCTACTTCATGTTCAAGACATACGACCTTAGTATGGTACTCAACGGTATTCTCGGCGGCCTCGTCGGTGTTACCGCTGGAGCCGACAGTTTCACTGGCCTCGGTGCCATTTGCGTAGGTGCTATTGCCGGTGTGATCATTCCATTAAGTATCGTCTTCTTCGATAAGACCCTCAAGATTGATGACCCGGTTGGTGCAACCTCCGTACACGGTGTTTGTGGCATATGGGGAACCCTCGCAGTGGGCATCTTCAGTACTAACCCAGAGCACAGTTTCTTCACTCAATTGATCGGAACCCTGTCTATCGGTGCCTTCAGTTTCGTGGCTGCCTTCGGCATCATGGGCGGTCTCAAAGCCATCATGGGTATCCGCGTCGACGTAGAAGAAGAGATTAAAGGCCTTGACATTGGTGAGCACGACATGCACGCCTATACTGCCAGTAAAGAAGACGGCATCTTTCAGCTGACTTCCGAAGGATGAGCAAGTGTTGCAGGGGTTGCATGTGTTGCAGAGTAATAATCTGCTGAAATTCTCGAAACCCCTGCAACAACTGCAACTCCTGCAACAACTCCTGATCGCAACGCGATCCAAAAAAGGCCCGCCAGCGCTGCAACGCCAAACGGGCCCGTCGGAAACGACCAGGTCGCCCCCAACTAAGGATTTTTCTCTGCTTTACCGCAGAGAGTCAAAGGTAAGCAAGCAATCCGTTTTGCCCAACTGCCTTGGGGTCTGTTCGTGTCCGGCTTTAACCACAACAATTCACGAGCTTTTAACTCCACCAAACATGAAACTTATCAACAAACTAACTTTTACGGCTTTGCTGTTATCTTCTTTTCAACTTTTTGCTCAGGATGCCGCAGAACTGCCGGTTACTGATCCGATTCCTGCTCCCGTAGCAGAAGAAAAAGAAGCGGAAGAACCATCTTTCAGCCTGACGGGCTACGTCGATGCGTACTACCAGGGTAACCTGAGTACGGATGCAGGAGACAACCCCCTCACCTTTCCAACGAGCTTCACGCCAGCACCAAACACATTCGGAATCGGCATGGTAAACCTCTTGGCGGAAAAAACCGTTGGCAAAGTAGGATTCGTTGGCCAAATAGGCTTTGGCCCTCGTGCGGTACAGGCAAACGGAGACGGTAACTACGGTGAATTCTTCGGTGCCAACTGGAGCCAGACCGTCCAGCAATTGTTTGTCACTTATTCTCCAAGCGATGCCATAACTTTTTCCATGGGTAACTTCGGCACTTTCGTCGGTTACGAAGTGATCGATGCACCTGCTAATATGAATTACAGCACCAGCTACTTATTCAGTAATGGGCCATTCTACCACACTGGCGTTAAAGCTGACTTTGCACTTGCAGAGGGCTTTGGGGCAATGATTGGCATATTCAATGATACGGACACTAAAATCGACGCCGTGGAAGGCAAGCACATTGGTGCCCAGCTAAGTGCCGAGGCCGGTGGCCTGGCCGCCTACCTCAATTTCCTTGCCGGTAAGGAAGAAGACAACGGTGATGAAAACGATATGGACCAAAATGGTTTCCAGGTCGATCTTACCGCGACTTACGAAGTAAGCGAAAGCTTCATGCTTGGCCTCAACGTTTCCGATAAAAACAGTTCTATCGACGGTAACACCGTTGGTGGTTTCACTGGTGCGGCACTCTACGCTACGGCCGGGCTTAGCGAAAGTTTTGATATTTCTTTCCGCGGCGAGTACTTCGCCGAAAAAGAAGCAGAAGGCCAGACAACTCCTTCGCGAAGCGTTACCTCGTTTACCCTGAGTGGCAACTTCAAGCAGGGTGATTTGCGTATCGTACCTGAAGTTCGCTTCGACAGTGGCTCAGATTTTACTGCTGACAACGGTGGCGGTATTGACTTTGGCGGAACTTTCGAAGACAACAGTGCCATCAGTTTGATCCTGGCGGCGATTTACAGCTTCTAAAATATAAATCCATCCAGGCCGGTCGCTGGTCTGCAAAACCTTGCTTTTCAAAAAGCAATAACCTTGCACCAGCGGCCGCGCCCCATTTCTTAAATCTGATTTAACCAATCATCAATTAACCTTACTCCATGGCTACCAAACATAAGCTACAGTACGTCTGGCTCGACGGTTACGAGCCCATGCAACACATGCGTTGCAAAACCCAAATCATCGAAGACTTCAGCGGCAAACTCGAAGATTGCCCCATGTGGTCTTTTGACGGTTCTTCCACGAAGCAGGCCGAAGGCGGTAGTTCTGACTGTCTCCTCAAGCCAGTTTCCATCATCAAGGACCCCCAGCGTAAGAATGGTTTCATCGTACTGACTGAGGTACTTACCGCAGACGGTACGCCGCACCCGTCAAATGCCCGGGCCACCATCGACGACGAAGACCAGGATTTTTGGTTCGGCTTCGAACAGGAATATTTCCTCTGGGATCCTGAGACTAATCTTCCCCTGGGCTTCCCCGCCGATGGTACCGACCCCGCTCCGCAGGGCCAGTACTACTGTTCGGTAGGTGCTGCTAACGCTTACGGGCGTGAAATCGTCGAAGAGCACCTTGACGCTTGTCTCGATGCCGGCCTGACAGTAGAAGGGATCAACTGTGAAGTAGCCCCCGGTCAGTGGGAATTCCAGACCTTCGCCAAAGGCGCCAAGGAAGCTGGTGACCAGATCTGGCTCGCACGCTTCCTGCTCGACCGCGTTGCTGAGCCATATGGTATCATCATCAATTACGAATGTAAGCCGGTACCAGGAGACTGGAACGGTTCCGGTATGCACGCCAACTTCTCTAATTCTTTCCTTCGCGAAAGTGGTAAGAAATCGGACTACGAGAAGGTGTGTGAAGCCTTCCGGCCGCTCACTAAAGAGCACATTGCGGTTTATGGGCACGATAACCACCTTCGCCTGACCGGTCTGCACGAAACCCAGAGCATCCACGAATTCAGTTTTGGTATTTCTGACCGTGGTGCCTCCATCCGTATCCCCGTAGCCACCGTTGAGCGTGGTTGGAAGGGATGGCTGGAAGACCGCCGTCCGAACTCTGCCGCAGATCCTTATAAGGTTGCTGCGCGTATTGTGAAAACGGTTAAGCCTGCCAGCGTTTAAATACTACCTGCAAGTTGGGGAGGGACAGATCGCCTGGCCCCTCCCAACTTGTTATCGTCTGTTCCGTTGGCTTAAACTTCCTTATCATCTGGTAAAGAAGGTTAAATCAGCTCAGGTTTCGCTGTTTGAAGCGGAACACAGATTTGCCCGGGTCGCCTTTATGGTGGTCCGGGTTTTCTATTTTAGGACGCCAAAGTGTATCCTTATATATAAGGTTATCTGAGTTGCCTAGTTCTCACCCCAAAACGAGCATTCCTTGGCGTGCCTCACCAGATTAGTTGTTTAGTTATTGCCATGTACGAGCGAAGCAAGTATTTGCTTGCGGCAGCCCTACTAGACTATCAACCACCAGACTAATAATAAGGGCGCGGCCGCAGGTACAAGGAAGGGTAGGGGAGCAGGGAGCATTGCTGCCGTCCGAAATCGTTTTTGCCCAACAATGCCAGAGATTTCGCCCATAGACGTGATAGTCGTTATTAGTGGATAAGGATCTCAGGATAAATTTTACGCTTAGTCTCCATCAATTCTTTTGTCTCCAGCGCTTGAGACGATGTAATCGGTGTCACATCAGAAGGAATTACGTAGTTCCTTCGGGACCTATAAAAAAGATGCACCAAAGTGAAGATTTCGCTTGCACGGGTGGTGTGGATGGACGTATCTTTGCATCCCGCAAGCGAGAAACGTCTCGTGCATTCTGGTTGAAAATACTGCACTTAAGGAGGATAGAAAGAAAGTCTAAAATACTTTCCGAAAGCCTTGCAGGATTGAAACTTAGGAGTGTATCTTTGCGGCCCGCTAACGAGTGGGGTTGAGTAGAAAAGGGCTTTG
>NZ_KB890441.1 GCF_000373105.1 Neolewinella persica DSM 23188
CAAGTGTTGCAGGGTCGCTTCGCTCTGGTTGCAAGTGTTGCAGGGTCGCTTTGCTCTGGTTGCAGGCGTTGCAGGGTCGCTTCGCTCTGGTTGCAGGCGTTGCAGGGTCGCTTCGCTCTGGTTGCAGGCGTTGCAGGGTCGCTTCGCTCTGGTTGCAAGTGTTGCATGAGCATAGCACGACCCAGTTCTGCAACAACTGCAACGGAGCGAAGCGACTCTGCAACGTGAGCGCAGCGAACCCTGCAACGTGAGCGCAGCAAACCCTGCAACGTGAGCGCAGCGAACCCTAAACAATTCTTTGCACCCGCGTCCGCGCCGCAAAAGAGAAGTTGACAACGTTATCACTACGGAGCAACTTAACTACCCGTCTCCAACGTTATTCAGCGAACACCAAGCCACACCAATATGCCCGCGAAACTTCACCAACAAAAAGGCCGAGACCACCGCAAGTTTCGCATCACACCGAATGCCCTGCTGGTGGAACGAAAGTCGCTTGGCCGATTCGACGGCTATAAAATCGATTGGGAAGAAATCGACTTCGACGCCGTGGTGCAGGGGCGTGGATTCGACGTGCGAAAGACTTTTCTGTTGGGTGCCATAATCCTGAACGTCGTCTTCGCTTTCTGGATCGTTTGGCTCCTCTGGACCGGCATCCGCGGCACCTGGTGGTTTTATGTGCCCGCCATGCTGGCTGGACTGGCCTTACTATATCCACTGCTCCTACTCGCTAAACAGGAACGCCTCAAAATCCTCTACGGTGACTCCAATGTTACCTTCTACTATCGCCCGGAAGACGAACAAAGCGTCGACGAATTCATCGCCAGCATGCGCGTGGCCTGCGACCGTTACCTGCGCGAACGATTCCTACAAATCGATGAACTCCTCCCGCTCGACGATCAGGTCAGAATGGTGCAGGGTCTCTACCTCGAAAAACGAATCAGCAGGGAAGACCTGGCTCAGGTAATGGAGGAGGTAAAGATGCGGCGGTTGTTTGAGGAGTAGCGCCTGCGGCGCGTTGCAGGCCAGTCGCTTCGCTCCTTGTTGCAAGGCGCCTACGGCGCGTTGCAGGTTGCAGCTGCCGCATGAGGTAGCTCGCTTCGCTCGTGTTGAGCGACTCCTGTAACGCGAGCGAAGCGAGCCTCTGCAACGGAGCGCAGCGACACTGCAACCCCTGCAAACTGCAACCCCTGTAATAGGAGCGCAGCGAGTCCGCACAGCGACGTCTAAACGATCCTTTGCACCCGCGTCCCCGCCCCAATCCGAAAATCTTCCGGGGAACGCCCTTCCAGCCCGGTAAGTGCCAGCAATCCCGGGGCCTTACCCACTTCCAAACTCCCCAATTCATCATCAAACTGAAGGGCCTCCGCGCCGTTAATCGTGGCCCAGGTAAGAAGGGTTTCGAACGGTAAATAGCTCTGGAACCGGCTGATGGTGCGCAGTTCTTCCAGAATGGATAGCTGCCAGTTGGAGGTCAGGCTATCGGTGCCAACGGTCATTTTCGCGCCCTCTGCTATGAAGACGTCGTAGCGCGGCAGCCGGTTTTCGATATAAAGGTTGGCGTTGGGGCAGGTAGCCCAGAAAATGCCGTTTTGGCCCCAGGCTTCGGCGGTGCGGATGCCTTCCGCTGTAGTGAGGGTATTATGGACGAAGATGGTGCGTTTGGCCGGGTCCATGTGTTCCAGCGCGTGAAAAATGGAGCCTTTACCGATGGGGGAGAAGTGGTCCAGTGTAGCGCCAAAGCCTTTGAAGAAGGGGAGGAAATCGCCATCGCCGGTCAGGAAGAGCTGGTCTTCGGCAATGGTTTCCTGGTTGTGGAGGGAGACCGTTTCGTTGCCGTCGTTCAGGGCGTTGATGTGTTCGTATAGCGGGTTACTGACGGTATAGGGTGCGTGCGGGACGGCGCTTTTAGCGTTGCCGTCGAGCGCGCCCGACTGGCCGTCGTACACCGTTTTGTAGCCGTCGTAGCTGGCCTCGGCACGGTCTGGCTGCATAAAGTCAAACATCTCCACGAAGCTGTAATAGCGGATGTTACTTTTCTTTTTTACCGGTGCAGTATCCAGTTTGTTGCAAATGTCGCCAACCGCCTGGATGCCCTGTTCCCACATGTAGGCGTCGTGTTTTTCGATGGCGGCGTCGATGGCTTCCTGGGCCGTTTCCCGCATACTGATCACGTCGATCAGGAAGGGCAGCAGCGTCTTGCCCGTTTGGCTTTTGCCCACCAGGTGGCTGAGTTCCAGGTGGCAGTGGGTGTTGATAAAGCCCGGGATCAGGATACCGTCGTGTTTTTCGGGCGCGGTCGCAGGTGCAGTGAAGGTTGGAGAAGCAGGGTCCAGCACCGCCGTTATTCTGCCCTTATCGTCGATGGCGACTATGCCGTCTTTCATGGGGGGGGAGGTGATGGGGTAGATCCAGGGGGCGGTGTGGTAGGTCACTTTTGGTCTTTTGTTCTGTTAGTCTGTTGGGGGTGAAGGTACGACGGGCGAAGAGCAACTCGGCTAAAGCCGGAGCTACATGTAGCTCCGGCTTTAGCCGGATAGCTCATTATTTTGACTAATCTATGGCCCGCCATCAGTAGTACTATGAAAAACTGTACGCTCCCCATTAGCCGCAACCATAAATTAGCAAGAAGACGTCATCCGCATTTCGTACCCAAGTACCCCTCAAACAGTTGTCCCCTATATTGCGCCTCCAATGCAAAATGCCCCAAGCGCACCGCACCAGACATCTTATCTCGAAAAGCACAAAAATGAAAAACCTCCTCCTCCCCGTTCTCCTACTGGTGGGCCTATTCTCCGCCTGCCGCCAGGACCCTGCTCCAGAAACTCCCCCAGTACCTGCGCCCGCGCCCACCTCCGAAACAGCCGCCAAATACCGCCAGGCCCCCGATGAATTATTCGGTGACCTCTTCCGCCGCATCCAAATGGAACGCGTCTTCGCCGACGGCAAGACCTTCGTGGACATGGTGCCCAAAGCCTCCGCCACGGAGATCATGAACGCTTTTGCCGCCGAAAAGAATAAACCGGGCTTCAACCTGAAAGCCTTCACGGAAAAGTACTTCGCCCCACCCATGCAGCCCGCCTCCGGCTGGGCCAGCGACGGTACCCGCTCCATCACCGAACACATTACCGCCCTGTGGCCCATCCTGACGCGCAAAGCCGGCGCTGACGAAGGCGCCGCCGGAAGCCTCCTCCCGCTACCAAACGACTACGTAGTACCCGGCGGCCGCTTCCGCGAGGTGTATTACTGGGACAGCTACTTCACCCTCCTCGGCCTGCAAACTGCCGGTAAGGGCGAACTCGTCCGGGATATGGTGGAAAACTTCGCCTATCTCATCAAAGAGGTCGGCCACATCCCGAACGGCAACCGGACGTATTACCTGACACGTTCGCAACCACCGTTTTTTGCCTTGATGGTAGAGGTGTTGGCAGAAATGGAAGGGAAAAAAGTTTACCAGGAGTTTATGCCGCAATTGCTGGCCGAGCATGAATTTTGGATGAATGGGAAAGATGAAGTTGGCCCCAACACAATCGCGAAAAACCACGTTGTTTGGATGCCCAACGGCGCTTTACTCAACCGCTACTACGACGCCGGAGACCGCCCCAGAGCAGAGTCTTATCGCGAAGACGTAATGGCTATCCGGGAGAGTGGTCGCGACAGCCAAACCGTCGCCCGGCACCTCCGCTCCGGCGCAGAATCGGGCTGGGATTACTCCGCCCGCTGGTTTGCTGACGGTAAGAACATCAGCTCGATCGTTACCACGGACATCGTTCCGCCGGACCTGAACAGCCTGCTGTGGAAGTTGGAACGGATCATCTCTATTGAGCATTCCGAGATGGAGGTACAGAAAAGATTTATGGCGACGGCTAATGCCCGCGCTGTGGCGATGGACAAATACCTGTACGATGAGGAGGCTGGTTTCTACCAGGACCGAAACTGGACGACGGGGGAGTTTACCGACTTCCTTACCCTGGCCGGTGTCTATCCACTTTTTGTCGGCCTGACGGACAAACGACGTGCCGCATCAGTTGGCGACGTCATCGCCGAAAAATTCCTGGCCCCCGGCGGTGTCCGCACCAGCCTGGTCGATACCGACCAGCAATGGGACGCCCCCAACGGCTGGCCACCGCTACAGTGGATGACTTATCAAGGCCTGAAAAACTACAACGAAAATTCCGTTGCCGCCCAGATCCGTAAGCGGTGGATGGAAAATAACGAGCGCGTCTACGCCAACGTAAACAAGATGGTGGAGAAGTACAACGTCGAAGATATTACCCTCGAAGCGGGTGGGGGAGAGTACCCGGTGCAGGATGGCTTTGGGTGGAGCAACGGGGTTTATCTCCGTATGGCTGCGGAGAATTGAGTTAAAGGAGGAGGGAATGGGAGAATTCAAGCATTCTCTCATTCCCCCATTCTCTAAACTACAATTTACTGCGGTTCCCCCACAGGAACCCAACACCCGCTAGCGCGATACCTACTGATGTCAGCGTAGCCAGCAGGTTACCATAGAGGTAGAAACCAGTAGCGAAAAGGATTGAGTAAACGGCGATGGCACCGATGAATACGGCCCCGATGCGCAGGGTAAGGTGCTGATCTTGCGCTACGACTGCATCTGCAGGGATGGCTGCAGCTACGGGTGCCCAGCCTGGCCCGGAAGGGTGGATTTTACGGAAAAAGGTCTCCAGGGTAGCGGCATCCGTCGGCGGTGTCATGAAGGTTACGGTTAACCAGCCAATGGTGGTAATGCTGATGCCGAGAAGGAGCTTCTGGTAGTCCAGCAGTTCCGGGAAACCGAGTGGCTCGTAGCCGAATTCGAGGAAGAGTGCTACCGCAAAGGAGAGGAACATGCCGGCAATCTCTGTGTATGCATTGATCCGCCACCAGAACCAACGCAGGATAAAGATGAGGCCAGTACCCGCACCGATCTGGAGCAGGATGTTGAAGGCCTGTAACGCATTGGACAGGGCGAGGGCCAGGATGGCAGCGAAGACCATGAGCAGCACGGTGGAAATCCGGCCAATGCTGACCAGTTCTTTCTCAGAAGCCTCGGGCTTGATGAACCGCTGGTACCAATCGTGAACCACATAGCTGCTCCCCCAATTGAGGTGCGTAGAGAGGGTAGACATCAGCGCCGCGATCAGCGAGGCGATGACCAGGCCCATCAGCCCTTTGGGAAGGTAGCTGAGCATAGCCGGGTAGGCCAGGTCATCGTTAACGACGCTTGGGTCTACGCCAGGGAAGGCTGCCTGAATACTTGCTAAGTCCGGAAATACAACCAGGGACGCCAGGGCAATGAGAATCCAGGGCCAGGGCCGAAGGGCGTAATGAAAAACGTTGAACAGAAGCGTGGCGCCCACTGCGTGCTTTTCGTTCTTGGCGGCAAGCATACGCTGAGCGATATAACCACCACCCCCGGGTTCTGCCCCGGGGTACCAAACACTCCACCACTGCACTGCAATCGGTACGACGAAGAGCGGAACGTATACTTCGGGGTTATCGAAAGAAGGCACGAGGTCCAGCTTGTCGGCCACGTTGGCGTGGGCAAATAATGCATCTAGACCTCCGATTTCCGGCAGGTTCAAGATGTATATTGCTGCCCAGACGGCGCCAATCATCGCGAATGAAAACTGTACGAAGTCCGTGATGACCACCCCTTTAAATCCGCCAATGGCAGAATAAGCTACGGTGACTACCGATACCAGTAAAACCGTTGTTATGGGATCCAAACCCAGCAAAATGCCCGCAATCTTGATGCCCGCCAGACAAACGGTGGCCATGATCATGACGTTGAAAAAGACCCCGAGGTAAATCGCTCTGAATTGCCGAAGGAAGCGAGCAGGTTTACCGCTGTAGCGCATCTCGTAGAATTCAAGGTCGGTCATTACCCCAGAGCGCCGCCAAAGGCGGGCGTAGACAAATACGGTTAGCATGCCCGTCAGCAGAAACGCCCACCAGGCCCAGTTGCCGGCCACACCATTTTTGCGGACAATGTCCGTCACCAGGTTTGGCGTATCCGCTGAAAAGGTCGTAGCGACCATGGATACCCCCAATAGCCACCAGGGCATATTTCTGCCAGAGAGGAAAAATTCTTTGGTGGAATCTCCACTGGAACGGCTAGCGTACAAGCCAATACCCAGAGATACCAGGAAAAATAAGGCAATAATGCCCCAGTCTAGATTTTCGAGTTGCATGAATCTTTAAATGAGTGGTGTGTAGTAGGGGTTAAGGTAGGAAAATAGTCTTGTAGTCTGATAGCCTTGTGGTCTTGTAGTCCACCGCATAAGACAGCCCGTTACGCTCGTAGGGCAAAATGGGAATGAATACAGGGAGGGTAACGAGCGAAGCGAACACCTATTTGCGGTAGACTACCAGACTACCAGATCATGAACATAGATTAAGCTTCGGGCGAAGCTCAAAGCTTAATCTATGTTCATGATCTTGTGTGTTTGCAAACTAACCCGCCACTGCGGATGCGCCATACAGTAAGCCACCGTAGCCGGCGTATTGTCCTTTCCAGCCTCGTCTTTAGGCTGCAGGAAGAAATGGGCAAAATCAAGCCCAACGAATAATTGCGGATGTGCCTGCGGCTCGGATTGTGGGAATACCAGTTTTAGTTCATCACCTTTGGTGACCACCAGGTCTGCATTGGCCTTTGGACTGACGCAGACCCAGTCGATGCTTCCCGGGACGGGAATTGTTCCGTTGGTCTCTACCGCTACCTCAAAGCCGCGATGTTGTAGTTCCCCGATCAGCGGTTCGTCGAGTTGAAGGAGGGGCTCTCCTCCGGTACAAACCACGTAGGGTTTACCACCGCCCGGCCACAAACTTTGCACCAGGTCTGCACACTGTACCCGCGTGTAGCGCCCACCATTTTTGCCGTCGGTGCCGATAAAATCAGTATCGCAAAATTTACACACGGCATCATGCCGGTCTTCTTCCCGGCCACTCCAGAGGTTACAGCCCGTAAAACGTAAGAATACGGCGGCCCGACCTGCCTGGGCGCCTTCGCCCTGGAGGGTGTAAAATGCTTCCTTGACTTTATAGGTACGTTCCTTGGTCATATTGACGGTTTCGGGAGCGCGAAGATACGGAAACGGCAAGATGGGAGATGACCCTGCGTTAGATAGTAGGCGGGGGCGTAGCTTGCCCCCTTCTCGCTGGCGATAATTTTACCGGAAACTTCTGCCCCACCCATGAGCGAAGCGAGCACTCCCGTCTTAAGACCCCTAATGGCCAACACTGCGAAGCAGCCTTAATGCCTTAATGGTTATCCCCCTACCCATAATACCGCCAGTTACCACTTGGCCGTTACCCCAAAACCAAGGTCAATGCCTGCTGAAGAAACGCCACTGGCGAAAGTACGGTAGTGCCGATCCAGCAGGTTCTCCCCCTTCAGGCGGAGGCTCCAGTGGTCGTTCAGGTCGTAGGCTGCGTAGAGGTTGATGGTCCACCACGCAAGGCTGCCGGCGAAGGTGATGTCTTGTTTTAGGGGCGTAAGTTCGAGATTGTCGGCTGTGCCGAGTCGATCAAATTCGAACCCATCGTCGGCACTACCGAATATGGCACCTACGGCGTAATCTTCCGGGGCTTTGGCCAGCTGATAGCGCACACGGCAACTGAGGTTCCAACGTTCCCTGGCCCAGCCCAGGGCCGTTTGGCCGTAAGGTGGTGGGATGTGGTCCTGGGGCAGGTCTAGTATGGAGCCATCGGGCGCCAGCTGGTCCCGTCGCCCACGTAGATAGTGGAAGGCAGAGGTGAGTCGCCAGCCCCGGCCGATGGTTATCCGGGCGTCAAGATCTAAACCGTAGATGCGGGCGCTTTCGGCGTTGACGTTGGTCTGGGCAAAAAGCGTCTCTCCACGGCTGACGAAGGAGGTTTGGCCGTTAGGCAAAGTACCGTTTTGCCGGATGATGGCTTGGTTCAACCAACTGTGGTAGGCCGTCAGCCCAAGTTCAAGGCGGTTGTTAATAGCCCGGAAACGATACCCTGTTTCGAGGGTGTTGGACCGTTCGGGCTGCAACTCTGGGTTGGGAACCTGGATGAAGCCGTTGTTCTCCCGGAATTTGGCAAAATCGTCGATGTTGGGTGCGCGAAAGCCTTGAGCAAACAGCGCTCGCCAATGGTGGGGACCGGACTTGTGGATAAGGCCGAGGGCAGCGGTGGTGGCACCCTCCGTATTTTTGATGCCGTCCAGGTAAGCCTGGGGCCAGGCGATGGGGTCATCGGTGCCGAAGCGGGCATTGAGCCGTTGCCGGCTGTAGCGAAGGCCACCGCGCAGCTTCCATTCCCGACTCAGTGGGTAGGTGGCTTCTGCGTAGGCTCCGCCGGAGGCCAGCCCGGAGCCCTGACTGGGGTAGCGGGTGCTGATGCCGGAGAAGTCCCTGCTTCCATCGTCGATGTTCTGAAGGTAGGCCACGGAGGTCACGGCATCGTATCGGAGGTCGAAGCCGTAGCGCAGAGTGGTGTTGCCCAGTGATTTGGTAAAGTCCGCCTGCAGGTTGGTGGCGTGAACGTCGACCAGGTCATGCTGAGCCTGAGGGTCACCGAAAAGGCGTTGAATGCGGTCTTCAGCTACAAATTGATAAGAGAGCAGATAGCTCGCCAGATCATATAGGGCCGTCGGTCGGCGATCGTCGAGGCGCAGGGCGGCCAGTGCCCGGGTTTGGGGACCATAGTCCCAGCGGGCCCAGCGCAACTGGCCGGCACGGCGTTCGATCAGGGCGTCGTAGCGGGGGATGTCAGAAGTGGTGGAGAGTTGAAAGTTGGCGGATAGTTCCAATCGGTCTTTTAGGCGGAAGCGGAACTTCTGCAGTAGGTTGTACTGGTTGTACGCGGTGCCGATTTGTTGGTTGGGGGCGTCGTTAGGAACCACGACATCGACGCCGTTTTGGCGTTCCACGTATTCCTCACGCAGGCCGAAGTCGGCAAAGCGATCGCTTCTTTGGGCGCCGGCGCGCAGGTGCGAGGTGAAGGTCGTGGAGAGCAGGGTGAGGGAAGCGAAGTTCTCCGCGCTGTACGCCAACCGGACGCTTTGAGCGAAGCTGTGGGCGGCAGTGCCATAGTTGATGGCTCCTTGTCCCTCCCACTTTGCATCCTGCGTTCCCGCCTGATTTCCCTGCCGTCCCACCTTAAACATGGGCTCCTGCGTCCGAAAATGTACGACTCCGCCCAGCGCATCGCTGCCATAAGCCAAGGCTCCGGCACCGTAGATCAACTCCAACCGGTCCAGCGCCAGGGGATCAACGGTTATGGTGTTTTGCAAATGGCCATTCCTGAAAATGGCGTTGTTCATCCGGACGCCGTCCACCACCAGCAATACCCGGTTGGCCTCAAAGCCCCGTACCACCGGGCTGCCGCCGCCAAACTGTGATTTCTGCACGTAAACCCCACTAAGATTCGCCAGGGCATCGGCTGTAGTGAGGCTCTGCGTCCGGGTAATATCGGCTTGGTTAACGGTCTCAATTTGATACGGTAATTCTGCGGCAATTTCATTTCGCCGCCCCACTACCGTCGGCATATCCAACACTGTTTGCCCGCCATCCATCCAAAAAACATAGCCCTCCCTTGCTAACTGACGAAGACTCTTCGAAGATGCTCCATAACCCACGTAGTCAACCCTGATTACGGCATTTAGTGGAAGCTTTGGCGGTAAGGCAAGGTGTCCAAAATCGTTCGTCCTACCGAGGTAAGTGGAATCGGGCAGCAATGTGACGACGGCGTAGGGCAGGGGAGCACCGGCCTCGTCAACGATGCGAAGGGTGTCCTGAGCAGCGAGCCATGACAGGGAGGAAAACAGGAGATAAATAAGGATGAAACGCAAGGGGGAAGCTTTCCTGGTTGGGGTTGAAATTTAAAAAGGTACTGCAAATATCGCTGATATTAAACTAAGGGCGAGGGGCTGTGCCCCGAGAAAACCACCTTCTTTCGGGGCACAGCCCCTCACCCTTGAAGGGTCAGCGAATCAAAGAAAACTGCCCCTCCCGAACCTCCACTTTTTCCGACCCCGGGAACCGGAAGGCCATCCGGTACAGGTAGGTGTCCGTATTCTGGTAGGTGCCGTTAATGGTGCCGTCCCACGCTTCTTCCTGGTTGGTGCTGGTGAAAACCTGCTGCCCCCAACGGTTGAAGATGATGAGGGTATAGCTCTCCGCAGGGCAATTACTGAAGAGACGAAACTTTTCGTTGGTACCGTCACCATTTGGCGTGATCAATTCAGGAACCCGACCTTCGCATTCACAAAATTCGGCGATGTCCAAGCCATCGTACACCAGCAGGGTGGAGTCTCCACATTCGTTGGTTACGGTTACCGGATAGGTAGTCCCAAATTCGGCGGTAAGGGTCCGTGGATTATCCGTGTTGCCATCTTCCCAGCGTACACTTTCTATCGCGAGACTACCCGGGTTGATGATCTCTAGGGTGAAATCCCGGCCATTACATGGATCCTGATCTGTTACGGGCAGAAATTCGGGGAGGAAACGATCATCTTCGGGGAAATCAAAGGCGGGCCGGAGGATGATCGGGCCACAGTTGATGGTCTGGATGAGAAAGGATAGGGTCTGTCCTTCTTTTGGCTTAGGGAAAGCGACCATCCCGTCGGGGAAAGTATCCAGGAAAACCGGAATTGGGCTGCCGACCGGGTTCGGTCGGGAAATGACGACAATGACTTCTTCCACGTTGAGGGTTATCCCCAGGTCTGCCAAACAGTAAACGCCTTCACAGCCCCGGTCTTCTGATCCCGTAAGCGTAGGGTTCGTAGCCGTACTTTCGTAACGCACCTCCCAGCATTCGATCACCGGCGAACATTCCTGGGTGATGGTGACGCAGTAAGTACCGGCTGCGGAAACTGACAGGGTGTCGGCCCTGCTACCGTCTGACCAACTGTAGGTCAGGCCTGTCTCTCTTGGGCGCAGGGTAAGGGGTGAGGTATCACAGCCATAAACGGTGTCTGGTGTCAAGCGTATGGTGTCGGGCACGGGAGGAATGGCAAAAATGGCATCCACGTAGTTTGGTAATGTCTGGGGCTGAAACGGGGTGGGGCCGTTCTGCTCGAACGGTACGAGGTACCGATTAACGGACGGTTCGGGGCTGGATACACAATTGATCTCACTAAGGCCGTAAAGCGATCGTTCTTGATTGTCCGGAAAGAGGGTCTGTTCGATAAAATAAATATTGCCGTTGGGGCCGATTTGGAACGGCGCGGTGGCAATCACAATACGATCAGTGGCAGTGCGTAACCTTTCGATGGCCTGGGTCGTGAAGTTGCTGAGGTCGTACCGGACGATGATCTCTCCAAGAACCGGCCGGTCTTCGGTGGCGTAAAGGAACCGGCTGTCGGGGGTAAAACAAGCTGCCTGGGCGGTGACGCCGGGAAACTCAGCCAGTTCGGCCCCGATGGCTCCAGTGGCGTTGTCGAAAGCAAAAAGGATTCCCCGGTGAAAAAGCATACTGCCATCCGGGGAGAATTCTAATTTTCCGCCTACTGGCCGGGTAGGATATTCAACGGGAGGACCAACGCCGGTGGAGGTAAGGGGAACGACGACGAACAGTGGATTGATGCTGTTGGCATTGTGGCAAATGATCCAGTAGCCCGTGCCATCGGCCATTGGTGTTGCGTCGAGGGCTTCGTAGGCAGGAACGTAGACGCGCTGATCGGCGGTACGTACGCCACCGAGGCCTCCGTTCAGATTCATATCAATAATAAAGTAGGAGAGTCCCCGCCCCAGGGGCTGGCTGGCTACAATACTGTCGCGGTTAAATTCGGTCTCTTCCATCGTGAAGAGGTAATAAATTCCTCGTTCACCAGAAGGGGCGGGCATGGCAATGGCACTTTGACGGGCACTGAAACCACCACCTTCGAGGCCACGCATGTCATACATAACTTCATGGTTACGATTCCAGATGATACCTGTATTTTGTATCAGGTCCGGATCCGTTCCTGCCGGGCTGACCCGTCCACCACCATTGGTGTAGAACAGTAGATTGCCGGAAGTGTCACTCATCGAAACGACACCTTCGAAGCCGTCCATGGCCGAAGGTGGATTAAGTACCGGAGAACCGGAAGCAAAACTGACGGCCAGCTCTTGCCCAAAATGCCAGTGTTCCGCCTGGCGAGCCTGGGCGGTAAGCGTGGTCGACGCTAACGCAAGAATAAGGGTACAAAAAGGGAGGACTACACGCATTTCATTGAGACTAAACTATACCCTAACGCCTTCGTCTCCCAGGTCGGGAACGGCATTTTCGGTGGGCATTTCCGGAAGGCCTTCTTCAGTTTCTTCCTTTTCTTTCCGGAAAACGAAAGGGAGCATGATAAACATCCCCGCCATAATGGCCATGTCGGCTACGTTGAATATACCCGTTTGGAGTTTGTCCGTCAGCTGAATGTGGAGCATATCAACTACGTGGCCGTGAATCAAACGATCAATGATGTTACTTAATCCTCCACCAACGATGAGTGCCAGCGCTACCGTTTGCCAGCCGTTAAGTTTGCGCTCCCGGAAAATAAAAACCAGTAAACCGACGAGCAGCAGGGCGGGTAGCGCATTGAGCAGAATTGGCTTCAGCCAGGGCCCGAGGTCTTCTCCCAGGGAGAGAAAGGCACCGGTGTTGGTGGCAAAAGTCAGATTGAAAAGGTCACCAAAGTAGTAAATCGGCGGTTCGCCTTTCAAGTGCTCGATGGCGAGCTGTTTGGTCCATTGATCGAGACCAACAGTAAGGGCCACTGCGGTTCCTACGGCAATTAGTCGTGACTTAAAATCTTTCATTCGTGGAAATTATTACTAGATCGCCGGAGGCGTGGAATGGCTTTAAACCGGTTTGCAGATGGGAAACGAGTTGGTTGCCCATTATGCTGTTTACTTTACGGAGAAAATATCGGCGAGTTTTTGTTCCAGCGCGGCTCCACGCAGGTTACGAGCGATGATTTTTCCTTCTTCGTCGAGCAACACCGTTTGTGGAATACTGGAAACGCCATAAAGGCGGCCATACTCGCTCTGCCAGCCCTTGAGGTCGGAGATGTGTAACCAGGTAAGTTTATCATCGGCAATGGCTTTCACCCAGCGGTCCTTGGTTTTATCGAGGCTGACACCAAGGATCTCAAAGCCTTTTTCTTTATACTTATCGTACAGTTTAACCACGTTGGGGTTCTCCCGGCGGCAGGGGCCGCACCAGCTGGCCCAGAAGTCCAGCAAGACTACTTTGCCACGCAGGCTTTCCAGGCTGATGGTTTCCCCCTCAGGGTTAGGGCCGGCAAAAAGCGGGGCTTCCACACCCGTAGAGAAAGTGCGCATGGTGGCTGCCTGAGCAGCTACCTTCGCAGTAACTTTTGGATGGTCAGCTTTGAACTGCTCAACGATGGCGTCGGCCAGTTTGACGGTGGCGGGGTGCTTCTTCTGGGAGAGGGCGGCGAAGCCGCCCGTCATGGCAAACAACCGTGCGCGGCTACCTTCCGGCCACTGGTTGTACACTGCCATCAGGATGTCGGCAAGCTGTTCATTATTGACGGCTGCTGCCAGCGTGTTGGCGAAGTTGCGGTTGCCTTCATAGGTCCAGGGCAGGTCTCCGTAACCAGCGTCCTGAAAATTGACAAATTGAAAGTAGGTATTCACGAAGTAATCCAGTTCCGTCTGGTACTTACCATTGTTCTCGTTGAGGAACGTCAGGTAGGTATTGAGGGTAGCTACTTTTCCGAGGACGGGATAGGCCGCGGTGGTCTTCTCAATCAGCGTTCGCTTTCTTTCGTCCAGGTTAGCGAGGGCGGCAAGTTGCTGCTCCATAATTTTGCTGTCCTGCTTGGCAGCGGCGGCCTGGTACGTGCGCATACCGTTGCTAAAGTCACGATTATGAGCCTGAAAGGTTAGTTTCAACTCCTGGTAGGCTTCATTGATCTCCGAGTTTGGCGTCTTCGCCTGTTTGAACTGGCCGCAGGTGCCGGTGATGGTCAGCGTATCCGCTCCCCCGACAACTACTGGAAGAACGTCACTGGTCCGGCTACCGATGTAGCGAAAAACGGGGCCGTCAGGGACGGCTATTTCCGTAGCCCACTCACCGGTTTTGGTGGACGTTAGCGGCTTCACGACGTCGAAGTCAATACCGTTAAAGGCGTAAAGGTAGACGGCCTGACAACCGTTAGCTTCTACGACGATGTTGGTCTGCTGGCCGGAAATGGAAAGCGAAAACAATAAAGAAAGGAGGATGGATAGATATTTCATTAGCACAAAATTACGAAATTGAGGCGGTCTGGTTAGCCAAATTATAGTCATGAAGGAGCCGTAGAGCGATAAAACGGGGCCGTTGGCCGATTTTTCAACGGGTATCTTGCCGATATAAACAACCGATGGCGGCTGCGATAGGTTTAAGTATGCAGATGTCAGTGTTCAGGTATCAGTGTTTAGGATTCAGTATTTAGCAATCAAGAATCATCAATCAATAATTAATCATCACCAATCAACAATTACATGTCCAGTCCCCGCTCTCCTTTTGATCGTTCTCCGCTCGGCGGTATTGGTGGCTTCATCGTCGGCCTGATTATTCTGTACGCCCTCTTTAAACTGGCTGGGGTGTTTTTCAGTATACTCTGGTGGGCAGGGCCTTTTATTTTTATTGCCTCGCTGATCGTTGACCACAAGGTCTTCCTGGGCTACGTTGGCAGCCTTAAGCGGCTTTTTCAGCGCAATTGGCTCCTGGGTCTTGCTTTTGGTGTATTAAGTCTGGTACTTTATCCTTTGGTCTCTGCTTACTTGTTAGGCATGGCATTGTTCAAAAAGAAGCTTAAAGAAAAGGCTACGGAAGCGGACGTACGTCGCAATGGAGAATGGGCCGACTTTGAAGAGGTTCCGGAAGAGCCGATGGACCTCGACATCGATTATGAAGAACTGCCTCCGGCACCGGAACCCCAGTTGCGCAGGGATAAGGGAGATACGGAGTATGATGAGTTGTTTGAGTAGCCCCTCTCCCAAAGCGCTGGAACTGACGTAAAGGACAAAAGTTATCCTCTTCGCCTGTCGAAGCTGACACTCGAATTCAACGTGGCAGCCTTGTCCCAATACCTTTCCACGAGGTGGGGGATAGTTAGGGACTGTCCGTTTTAACTTTCAAAATTCTCCCTCATCGAAGGTTGGCTACTGTATCCCTGTATCGCCCTGGCGCTGGCTTATGTTGGTTGGCAGGGTCGTAATTACTGGTATTGGCGTAAGGCCATTGGCATAAATCCAGTAGAAAAAAGCAAGTCCATTCCTTCCATTGCGGTGCTCATCCCCTTCCGGAATGAGGCAAAGAACCTGCCGGCTTTGCTCAGGTCATTGCAGGCACAGGACTACCCGGTGGAAGCGTTTGAAGTGGTCTTCATCGACGACCATTCGGAGGACGCAGGGGTGGAGGTGCTGGCTGCGTTGTTGCCACTGGAGTTGGGCGGCGTCCCGGTATCCACTAAAGCCTCGTCGGGGCTACCTGCTTTTTCAGCAGAAGGCGGGGCCGCAGGTGCAGAGGAAGCGTTAAAGGAGCCAGGCAGGCTAAAGGTTCGCCTGCTTTCTCTGGCCGATCACTTAGCTGGCCGCACGGTAGTGGCTCACAAAAAGGAGGCGCTGGCCTACGCCATTGGCCTGTCAAAGGCAGAATTGATATTAACGACCGACGCAGATTGCCAGCTCCCCCCCGATCTTCTTACCCGGGTAGCCGGGGCGTTTACGCCAACGACGGATGTTGTACTGGGCCCGGTACTGATCGGTGGCGGAGATGGACTGTTGCATGCTTTTCAGGCCCTTGATCTGGCTGGCTATCAATTGTATACGGCGGCGATGGTCGCCGGCGGAGCGCCGGGGCTGGCCAACGGAGCGTGTTTGGCCTTCCGGCGGCAGCGATTTATGGAGGCTGGTGGATACGCCGGGGTCGATCATTTGCCTTCGGGAGATGATGTGCTTCTGCTACATAAATTTAATCAGGCTGGTTTTCGGTCTTCCTGGGTGCCCGGTCGGGTACCGGTCCGTACCCGGGTAGTTGCGGGCTACCGGGCATTTTGGCGACAGCGGTTACGTTGGGCGGGGAAGGCGGGCAGCTATGTTCACCCCGGACTAAAATTTGGGCAGGCACTGGCTTATTTAACCTCGCTGGCCATCCTCCTGGCTATTTTTATCTCTCCCCTGCACCTGCGGCCGCGCCTGGTCCTCCTTCTCTTCGGTACCAAAATTATTGTTGACTACCTATTGTTGCGCAGCGTAACCCGGTACTACGGGCAAGGGCACCTATTGAGGTGGTATTTCGCCGTGGCCTTGCTTTACCCTTTCTACCTGGTTGCGGTAGGGACAGCGGCGCTGCTGGGCGTGAAGGCGGGGTGGAAGGGGAGGGGACAGTAAAACTGTTTTCTCACCCTGTAGCCGATGAAAACGATATTTGGCCAGGCGTACCATTCGTCGTAAAAAGTCGTCCCCCACACCTTTTAGACATTGTGATGTTAATGTTTTGCTCCCCCCTCACCGTCGTGAAGTAACTTAGCACCCGAATTTTACCCCATGAACCTCCGCCTTACACTTCTGGCAGCATTTGCCCTGCTGTTGTCTCTACCTATTGCCTCCCAAACCTGTACCGGTAACCTGGGGGAGAACATCTTCACTGCCGGGGATTTTGGTAGCGGAGCTGCTAATATTGTCACCGTTGACCCACTCATCGCACCTGGGTTTATTTACCAGCGAACCCCACCACCAAATGATGGCTTCTATACCATCACCAATGATATGCGCCGATGGCCCAACACTTTTGGTGGCTGGGATGCCTTCGCCGATAACAGCCCGGACCCTAACGGTTACATGATGGTGGTCAACGCAGCCTTTGCTCCGGGAAAATTCTACGAACAGCAGGTGGATGATCTTTGCGAAAATACTTTATATCAATTCACGGCGGACGTGAGGAATATTCTCCGAAGGGGTAATAATGGTCTGATGCCCAACGTCAGTTTTTCCATCGATGGCATTACCCGTTTTACCAGCGGACCCATTGGAGAAACACAGACCTGGAATACTTATGGCTTTACCTTTACTACGGACCCCGGACAAACTTCTGTATTGCTGGCCTTGAGCAATAATGCTCCGGGGGGGAACGGTAATGACCTGGCGATCGACAACATCTCTTTCCGGGCCTGCGGGCCGGAGGCCCGCATTGCCGGCGCAGAAACGCTCAGTGTTTGTGAAGACGGTGGCCCGGCAACGCTCACCGCCGAGATCAATGGCGATCAGTACGACAATCCGGCCCTGCAGTGGCAACAAAGCTTCGACGACGGGATGACCTGGCAGGACCTGTCGGGGGAAAACGGCATGACCTTTGACCATACCGGCCGGTCGAGTGGTTTTTACTTCTACCGCTACTTGCTGGCCAATGGAGACGTGAACCTGGCCAACACCAAATGCCGGGTGGTCTCCAACATAAAGACCGTTTATGTAGTGCCGAAACGCTATGAGATCATCGATACCATTTGTACGGGGCTGACCTTTGCGGTAGGTTCCTCGACGTACTCCAATACCGGCGTTTCGCTGGACACCCTGATCTCTTCCCTGGGCTGTGACAGCATCGTTACCCTCCGGCTGACGGTGGTGCCTGACCCAGGCATCGTACCAACTTTTGACCTCATCGACCCCAGTTGTTCCTACCTGAACGATGGGAGTATTCAATTGCTGGACGTTACTAACGGGGTAGCTCCCTTTGGCTATTTTCTGGACAGCTTAAGCCGGACCATTGGCGCCGTTTTGCCCGGACTGAGCGAGGGGGCGTACCGATACCGGGTGGTCGACCGGTATGGCTGCACCGCCTCCGGTGATGTAAGGCTGATGACGCCAAACCCGTTCCAAATCGAATTGGGCCCTGACCAGGTAGTTAGCCTCGGCGAATCGGTCCGTCTGAACGCAGGGACGGGCGACGACATAATGTCCTACGTCTATACTCCCGCAGACCTGGTCAATTGCACCACCGATTGTGAAGGTGTTACCTTCTTCCCCGCTGAAAATACCCTGCTGAAACTATTGGCGATCTCCCCCGCCGGCTGCGAAAGCGAAGACTCGCTGCGCATCATTGTGGTAAAAGACCGTCTGGTTTACCCACCTACTGCCTTTTCCCCTAATGGCGATGGCGTCAACGATCGTTTTACGCTCTTCGCCGCAACGCCCAACGTTACGGCCCTGGCCAGCTTGCGGGTCTTCGACCGCTGGGGTGGGCAGGTTTTTGAAGGCATTGATCTGGCCCCCAACGCAGTGGGCCAGGGTTGGGACGGACAGGTAGATACTGAGGCGGCTCCGCCAGGGACTTATACCTACGTGGCGGAGGTCGTTTTTCTGGACGGGGTGGTGGAACGGTATTCGGGAGTGGTGGTGTTGGTGCGATAACACGCCCCGAAACCCTACCTTTGCCCCTTCCCAAAAAAGAAAACCATGAAACATACCTTCTTTTCCCTGCTGGCCTTGTGTCTGGTGCTGGTTTTCGTCGCCTGCGGCGACGGTAAAAAGCCCGCCCGTACCGCCGGCCCACAGGCCGGCCCCGGTGACCTCAATACCAAGGCCACACCCGTCCGGTTAATGACCTGGCGCTACCTGTCTCAGGACGCAGAGGTCATCAATGCCTTCCAAAACAAATATTCGGTAAAGGTGGACGTCATTGTCCGCCCGATGCGCGACATCGTAGCCGACGCAGTAGCGGGTAAGCAGCTACAGGCCGACGTACTACTGGTACCGACGTTGGAAGACGCCGCTCGCCTAAAGGGTTTCGGGGCTTTGCAACCCTTCTTCGTTGAATCCTTTACCAATGGCGACGTGGCAGATCGCTACCTCGATAACGAAGGCTACTGGGCCGGCCTGACGCGCTGGACGATGGCCTCCGTCTTCAACCCTAATGCCGTGACGGCCGCCGAAGCCTCCAGCTACCGGGGGATTCTTGAAGCGACTACCCGAGGCATGCGCTTTGGTATTGCGCACCCCGACAGCTCCGGGCTGGCAGGTGTAGTGGCTGGTTTATATACCAACATCAACCCTGGCGCAGCAGAGTTGTGGGGCAAAGCGATCTACGCCAAGTCTACCGGTGGCCCGCAGGGCAACGACTACGACCAATTGGATCGGATGCTCGCCGGCGAACTCGATATGGCCTTTGTCAGCCTTGGCGCTGCGGTACGTTGGTTCCTTAACGGTAACCCCACCCACTTCAAAGCGGCCGAGCAATGGCGGGTCAAGTTCCCCAGAACCCAGGCTACCGACATTAATTTTTATAACATGACCTGCGTCACTATGCCCGCCAACACGAATAACCGGGCCATGGCTGCCCGGCTGATCGATTTTCTTTTTCAACGGGAAATCCAGGAGATGCTCACCAACAACTGGTTTGAGTTTCCCTGTCAAACATTTGCTGAGGCTAATTCCTACCTCTACGGCTTCCCCGACCAGATCGGCCTTAAGGTTAGCGGAGAAGACATTGACCGGAGTTTGCCGGCGGCGTGGGGAATTATTAACGCGGCGGCTGCAGCAGCAGCGGAGTAGGTAGTTTATAGTCCGCAGTAGTTAGTTCGTAGTACAGTACTACTTACTATAAACTATTTTTGCACCTGCGGCCGCACCAAAACGTTATCGTTGCCCTAACAACCGAACAAAAGGCCAACTGGCCACCTGTTATTACATCAACTAACCAATAGTCCACAAGACCAACGAACCAATTGACCAATATGCGTTTCTCCCTCCTTTTCTCTCTTTTCCTTTTCTCTTTCGCTTCCCTCATCGCCCAGCCCGATCGTTGGCAACAGCGGGCGGAATACACGATGGAGATTGACATGAACGTCAACAAGGACCAGTACGAAGGCAAACAGACCTTGAAGTACTATAATAATTCTCCCGATACACTTACCAAGGTGTTTTACCACTTGTACTTCAATGCTTTTCAGCCAGGAAGTATGATGGACGTGCGTAACCTTACACTGCCCGACGCAGACCGCCGGGTGGGCGATCGGATCAGTAAATTAACGGATAAAGAAATCGGTTACATCAAGCCTGGGGCGTTGCTGCGCGACGGTACGCCTCAAGCCTATGTGGTGGAGGGTACCATAATGGAAGTAAATCTGGCCAAGCCGATCCTTCCTGGTGCCACGACCACCTTCCAACTGGATTGGGAGGCCCAGGTGCCGCTCCAGATCCGCCGAAGTGGCCGGGACAACAAAGAAGGTGTTGAGTACAGCATGGCCCAGTGGTACCCTAAGATGGCTGAATACGATTACCAGGGCTGGCACGCTAATCCTTACGTCGGGCGGGAATTCTACCACGTTTGGAGTGACTTTGACGTGAAGATTACCATCGACCGGAATTACGTGATTGGTGGCACCGGCTATCTCCAGAACGCAGAAGAAATTGGTTACGGCTACGCCGCAGAACCGGCTAAGCGCGGTAAGAAGATTACCTACCACTTCAAGGCACCGAAAGTGGGCGACTTCGTTTGGGCAGCTGATCCAAACTACCGCCACACCAGCTTGAAGCGTGCCGACGGTATGACGATGCATTTCTTCTTCCAGCCCGGAGAGAAAACTACTACTAACTGGCAGAATTTGCCGGTGGTGATGGATGAGGCTTTCGCTTTTATCAACGAACACTACGGTCATTACCCCTACGAACAGTACAGCTTTATCCAGGGGGGTGATGGTGGTATGGAATACCCGATGGCTACCCTGATTACCGGAGAGCGGAGCTTTCCCAGCCTGGTGGGCGTATCCGTCCACGAACTGATGCACAGCTGGTACCAGCACCTTATGGGGACCAACGAAAGCCTGTATTCCTGGATGGATGAAGGTTTCACCAGTTGGGCAAGCTCAGAAGTAATGAATCACTTGCGTAAGAAAGGCCTTATCGGCGGAGACGTGCAAGACAACCCACATGCGCGGACTTATGCGGGGCTGCGTGCCTTCCGTACTTCTGGCCGGCAGGAAGCAATTTCTGTCCACTCTGATCACTTTGCGACCAATGCTGCCTACGGCGTAGCTGCTTACACCAATGGTGCCGTTTTCCAGGAGCAACTGCGTTATATAATTGGGGAAGAAGCGCACAAGCGTACGCTGCACCGCTACTTCAACGAATGGGCGTATAAGCATCCGAACCCCAACGACTTTATCCGGGTGGCAGAGAAAACTTCCGGCATGGAACTTGATTGGTATAAGGAGTACTGGGTGTACATGACCGATTACGCTGATTATGCCGTGAAAAGCGTAGACGCTGAGAAGAAACAATCGAAGGTTACGCTTGAGAAAATTGGCCGGATGCCAATGCCGGTAGAGGTGCTGGTTACCCTCAAAAACGGCGACGAGCGTTGGTTCTATACTGCTCCGCGTATTCTGCGGGGGACCAAACCTCAACCCGCCTACGCCAAAAAATGGACCGTGATGGCTGATTGGCCGTGGACCAACCCTACTTATGAATTTACCATTGATGTTGCTAAAGCAGACATTAAATCCGTTGAGCTGAATCCTACGGGGCGGATGTTTGAGA
This sequence comes from Neolewinella persica DSM 23188, assembly GCF_000373105.1. Lineage (GTDB taxonomy): Bacteria > Bacteroidota > Bacteroidia > Chitinophagales > Saprospiraceae > Neolewinella > Neolewinella persica. The sequence goes on from NZ_KB890441.1 coordinate 21,486, forward strand.
ATAATGTGGAGAATAATAAGTGGGAAGAGTAGTGAGTTAGTGAATGAGAGAGTCACTGAGTAGCTCCGCTATTGCCGTTCGCTGCCCTTCGGGTGCTCACCATTGAGTTAATGAGTTGAGTCACTAAGTGGCTACCGCTGTTACCACTTACTTTGTTTGCTACGCTTGTTCACCGAGGTGAGCAAGCGTAGCGCTGCGAACGGTACTTGCGGTAGCCACTCAGTGACTCACTAATTCTCCCACTCACTAAGGCAACGTTTTGCCAACCCACCGTATCAATACCATGAGAGTACGCCCTAACCAAGCGTTTTGAGAGACCACTTTTGCCATCCCTGCATGAAGATTCTACTACTGACCAAGAAGTTTCCCTACCCACTGAAAGACGGTGAGAGCCAGGCCATCCACGGACTGAGTAAGAGCCTTAGCGAACTGGGATGCGAGGTTAGTCTGTTGGCGATGAACACCAGCAAGCATTTTTTCAGCGGCACGGAGTTGCCAGAGAAAATGGCCCATTATCGCGAGGTTCGTACGGTTAGTATCAATAATGGGATCAGCCCGATTGATGCTTTAGGCAACCTGGTACGCGGTACTTCCTATCACATTAGCCGTTTCGACCAGCAAGCCTACCATATAGCATTGGCTGCCTGGCTTAAGGAGGCAACCTTTGACGTTGTCCAGCTGGAGACTTTGTACCTCTCCCCTTACCTGACCACCATTCGTAGGTATAGTGATGCCCAGGTGATCATGCGGTCTCATAACGTAGAGCATGAAATTTGGGAACGCTGCAGCACGAACATTCGCTTTGCACCCAAACGTTGGTATCTCCGTCACCTCACCCGCCAACTAAAGGATTACGAGCAAGCGCAGCTAAATCAATACGACCTGCTGCTTCCGATTACTTCGCGCGACGAAAAAAGATTCCAGGCCATGGGCTTTCGGGGCGACAGCCACGTACTGCCCATCGGGCTGGATACCGTTTGTGGCGAACCCACTTATGACAGTTTTCGCGAGTCACCCGACCTCCATTTCATCGGTTCGCTTGATTGGCTGCCGAACCTGGAAGGGCTACAATGGTTCCTCAACGACGTCTGGCCGGAGATTCACCGACGGTTCCCTGAACTGAAATTCCACGTGGCCGGTCGAAATATGCCGGAATACTTAAAGCAACTGCGGATGAAGAATGTCGTCATCCACGGTGAAGTACCGTGTAGTTGTAGCTTTGTTTCTGCACACAGCATCAGCATCGTACCATTGCTTAGTGGCGGCGGTATGCGGGCAAAGATTCTTGAAGCGATGTCGTTAGGCCGGGTGGTTATTTCAAGTTCCATTGGCCTGGAAGGTATCTCTGCCAAGCACCGGCGGGACCTGTTCGTAGCTGACACCCCGGAGCAATTCGTCGACGCCATCGCAGATTGCCTGAGTCGTGGCCGTAAACTGGAACGGATCGGCCGCGCTGCTGCGACCCGGTTCCATAAGAAATACGATCGGCGCGTATTGGCAGAGCGGCTGTTGCAGCGCTACCATAAGCTGATGGACGCGGCGGTACTTTCGGAGTAAGCCGACGCAACCAACCTTCATTGACCATACCATTTTATCTCGCTTCTGCTTCCAACCTGTAGCCGTCAGGTAAACCTTGGTCTGGCTTTGCCCGGCCCCAATAATTTGTCGAACGGCAGATTTTCCCACCCGGCGGATGCCTTCCCATTTACGACCAAGGAGCGAAAACGGAAAAGTCTGCCCGATGGGGTATTGATACCCATATTATTATCTTGGTCTGTCGTAAATTGCGCAATGCCCCGTAGTCTATTTACCCTGCTTTTTATCCTGTGCTTTTGCACCTGCGGCCGCGCCCAAAATAGCGAAGGCCGTGATTTTTGGTTCACCTTTCTGGAACACCGTGATCCTGGAAATACCAAGGTTGCCCTGATTTCCGCCCGGCGGGGAACCAGTGGCACAATTTCTGTGCCGGGAAGCAACTGGAGCCAGAACTTTACGGTTGGGGAAAACAACGTTGCTCAGATTACCTTGCCGCTAGGGTCGGAAACAAAAGGGTCGGAAGGGGTCACTGGTACGGCCGTCCACGTAGAGGCGAACGGCATAATCTCCCTTTATATTCATCAATATTTCCGCAATAGGTCCGAGGCTAGTCTGGTGCTGCCAACGCCTGCACTGGGCACCGAATATTACGTGATGGCCTACAGCGGCCGACCGGATGCGCAGGTAAATTACCCTTCTTCTTTTGCTATCGTGGCCACCGAAGATGCAACGATGGTCAGCATCAGTGAACTTGCTGCGCCAACGGAAGGGGGCCGGTCAGCCGACCAAAACATTAGCGTAGTCCTTAATGAAGGGCAGGTTTATCAGGTTAGGGCAAGTAACGGAAATGATGACTTGACGGGGACCCGCATCAGCAGCTCTGCGCCAGTAGCCGTTTTCGCCGGCGCCTCCTGGTCTGGTGTCCCTGCACAAACCTGTGGCCTGTACGATAACCTGCTGGAAGTCAATTACCCGATTAGTCAGTGGGGGACCAGGTATGTGGGTATCCCAACCTTGCGTAACTCCGGCAACCTGTACCGCGTACTGGCATCTGAAGACGGAACGGTGGTAAATGTTACCGGGACGAGTACTTTCACCCGACTCCTCAATGCAGGAGAATTTACCGATTTTCAGGAATCGGGGGCCATCAATGTCCGAAGTAATAAACCAGTACTGGTGGCCGAGTTCCTCCTTGGGTCTCAGTGCAACGGTCATCCAAACGGTGGTACCGGAGATCCTAGTTTCTTTTTACTGAACGAGGTGTCGCAAACACAGGATACCGTGACGGTGTACAACTCTAATTTGCAGGATATTTTTGAGAACTACCTCAATATCCTTTTTCGGACCGGGGACGAGGTTGGTATCTTGCTCGACGGCGCACCGATCACCGATCCGCTTGAAGCCGTTCCTGGTGGAGAATACAGTTTTTACCGGGTTAGGGTTAATACCGGTAACCATACGATCACCTCCGGCGGCTGCGGTGTTATCGTGACGGTTTACGGCTATGGAGACGTAGAAAGCTATTCTTACAGCGGCGGTGCGGCCTTTCGCAACATCAACAGTAATCCGATCGTGGAAGGTGGCTGCCTCAACGATACCATCACCTTTAGTACGGGCCTGGATACCCTGCGTTTCCGCCACACCTGGACGTTGGAAGACGGGACTACGGAAACCCGGGCGAACTTCACCCGCTTCTACGACCAACTTGGCGAATACCCCATTCGGCTGATCCTCGAAGATGAATGCCTGGGCCAAATCGATACGAGTTTCAGAGACCTGCAAATTACCCAACGACAGGCACTGGATGTATCTCCTGAAGCCCGGGAATGTGAAGGGGCAGAATTGCTACTGGAAGCTTTCGGACTGCCGGAGGATACCTACCGCTGGATATCCCCCAACGGCGTGGTGGAGGAAGCGCGAACCCTGTTCATACCTGCTCTTGATCGGGAAGATGCCGGTATTTATACCGCCATCGGTAACATTAGTGGTTGTGAAACATTCCCCGCTGACGTAATGGTAACGGTGGATACGAGCCCAGTGGTCACCATTACCGGAAACACCGTTTTTTGCGCCCGACGCGATGACCCACCGCAACTAAATGCCGGTATTTACGCAGATTATGAGTGGAGCGGAGGATCAGGGCGTAATCCGCTAACGGCGATCGATGGAGGCATTTATACGGTGACGGTCACGGACGAATTCGGTTGTATCGGGGTGGACTCCATTTTGGTGAATGAGTTCTGCCCGACGCGATTTTACGTGTCATCAGCCTTCAGCCCGAATGCTGACGGCATCAATGATCGTTTTGGAATATTTGCCGTCGACTTTACCTCAACGTTGCTTGAGGTCTTTGACAGGTGGGGCGGTTTGATGTTCGCCTCGACCCCGGAAGTGCCGGAGTGGGATGGCTGGGTCAATGGAGAGGCTGCCGCAGCGGGATCTTATCTCTATAAGGCAACCGTGGAAGGGATAGGAGATGATGGTGCGGCGCGAACGCAGGTGCAAAGTGGGGTGGTGGTGCTGGTGCGGTAGGAACCTTTTGATAAGGGATAAGCGATAAGGGAATAGTGATAAACGATTTGGCTGCCACACTTGGCTACTCACTGCGCTCGTATCGATAAGTGATTTGGCGTTCGCGCAGCGAACGCAGCCTGAATAAATGATGCCAGTAGGGGCGATCCTTTGCGGTCGCCCCACTAGTAATATTATTTCACCTTATGTGCCCGTGTGTGGTATCGCGCTACTCAATCTCCCCACCAACCGGCAACCCGCTAGGCACGGACTCCGGAATCTCCCGGCTGAAGTCCTCGTCGTTTAAGGTGTTCAGGAAAGAGACGATGGCGGCCATATCGCGGACCCTTATATTTAACTTGCGGATAAGTGGGTCGTATTGATCTTTAGAGACATGAGGGTTTTCTTCCCGGCCTCCGGAAATGTCTTCATAAAACTCCAGTACCCGTTTCAGGGAGGTGAAACTACCGTTGTGCATATAAGGCGCGGTAAACCGGAGGTTGCGGAGGGACGGCGTCCTAAAGGCGAAATCTTCCGCAGGCCCACTATCTGATAAGGAAAGCTTTTTGCTTTCCGGAACCCCCAGGACGTGTTGCTGATAGTCGGAGAACATTGGCCCATTATGACAATTGCCGCACCCCACCTTTTTGAATAATTCGAAACCTTCCAATTCCGCGCTGGAGATGGCGTCGCGATCACCGCGCATGAACTGGTCGAAGCGGGAGTTAGTCGTGATGAGGCTTCGCTCAAATGTAGCAATAGCCTGTCCTATTTTTCCAGCGGTGATGTCTCCTGGTCCGAAAGCCTCCTCAAAAAGGTCCTGGTATTCTGGAATACTGCGGAGCCGTTGTACTACCTCGGAGAGAATTTGATCCTTTTCATAGTGCAATCCCCGCATTTCTTCCAGTGCGAGAATTGGCTCAACGGCCTGTTCTTCCAGTCCCGTTACCCGGTTGTCCCAAAACATCTCCCCGGTTTCTGGCTGGTACCGGCCGTATGGGTCCATGCCGTTGAAGGCGGTATTCAGGATGGTGTGGGCGTTCCGTTTTACAAAGGGGATGCTGTTGGGAGACTTAAAGGTTCGCTTACTGCCTAATCCGCTTCCATTGACGCCGATGGAAATGTCCCGGAATTCAGCATACCCCTGGTCGGGGTGGTGGCAGGTGGCGCAGGAAACGTCCTTGTCTCCGGAAAGAACAGGATCAAAGAATAACAGCCGGCCAAGTGCGATTTTCTCCTGGGTTATCGGGTTATTGGCCGGGGCATTGACCGTGGTGGGTAGCGCCGTGAAAACCTGGAGGGGAAGCTTCTCCTTTACCTGCTGGGGCTCGGGCCCACAGCCAGCCAGGCCGAGGAGGCAGGCAATTAGGCAGATGAGATTCCTGAGCACTGGCATGAACGTTTATTCGTGAGGCACAAATTTAAGTTGAGGTCCCGGGAGTATTGATGACGAATGATTCTATTAATGGTAAGGAAAGGTAATTTTAGCCGCCGTTATGTTGGAAAACGCGGTAGCCCTTTCCCTATATTGCCGACTACGAATATGGACATCGATACTTCCTTTCTTGCGGATTCTACCACCTTCTCCTTGGAGGAACGGGACATTCGTTTCTGCCTGCGGCATAAAGACTACGCAAAAGCGGTACAGCGCCTGATTGAGGAGCTTGATCCATTGGATAAGTCGGAGTTAAAGGTCAGTCATCGTTTTGCCGGGGCTGTGCTGGAAGAAATGTTTCGGGAATCGGGGAAGAAGATACCCGAAATAATTACCGCCCTGGCCGGCCTGCCGGTTACCCCCCTTGAGTACCAGCCGCTACCGCGCCTGTTTGCCAAAGTAATGGAAAATGGGATGATGGAACTCCAGGGAGGTGCGGATGAAAAATGGATACAACAAGGTGTTGACATCCAAATGGAAAAACTGCTCAAAGGGCAGGATGAAGACGACTACTCCTATACGGAATTGACCTTCTTTCGGCTTCGGGCGAGAGCCGAGTTCTACTACGTGGCCAAAGCTTACCTGATGGCCTGGCAACATTTTCAGAAAGCCGAGGAGCTGCTGCCCGGAAGACTAGCGGATCACCAGGTTAGAAAACGGACCGATCAATTACTGGAGATATATCACCTGGGATTTCTGCTTGGCAAAAAGGGCCAGGCAGACCTCCTGCCGGAGCAGGATAAGCAGCGAGAGGCCTTCCGGCCGCTGCTGGAAACTGCGGAACCAGCCTTGCAGAAAATTCGCGTGAACCAACCCAAAGGACGACTTCAACTCCAGGGTAGGGATGGCGTATTGATCGAAGATGCTGACATCGCCTTTCTGGAGGAGGCTTTCGAATTGCTCCCGGCCAGGTCGGTAAAACACGTGGAACTACGCTTCTGTAAATTGCCGAAAGGGAAGCTACCCACTGCCTTCTTTCGATTCCCAAAGCTTACCCATCTGACCATCGATTCCTGTGGGTTGCGGGCCATTACCAATAACATCGCTGGCTTTAAGCAGTTGCGGCACCTGACCATCATAAATGCTCCGGACTTAGAAGACCTGCCACTAAAACTGGGCGGGTTGAAAAACCTGCAGTCTTTGACCATCGATAAAAGTGGCGTTACCGATATTCCGTACTCCATCCTCGAGTGTAAAGGCCTCCAATCCATCATCATTCAAAGCAGTCGGCTAACTTACGTCAACGGCTTCCTGGGGGAATTGCCGCAGCTGACGGTGGCTGATTTCAGCCATAACCACATAGAGGAAGTGGAGGAAGGGTTCATGGATGCTTTCCGCCTGCGTAAACTCGACTTAAGCCATAACCGTTTATCGGATATCCCCGATAACCTCCACGTACTTAAGCACCTTGAGACCCTGAACCTGGGGCAAAATCCACTAGAGAAAATCCCCGCCGGTATCCTCTACATGAATGCATTGCAATTCTTGCAGATCGACGGAAAGACGATCAACGAATTGGATCATTACCTAAGTTTTAAGGATGATTTGCGCAAAAAGATCTCGTTGGGGGAACAGCGGTGGGCTGCCTGGCAGGGGCTTTGGTAGTTTAATAGACTATTGAACTATGAACTAATAAACCTCCACCACCACTTCAATCTCCACCGCAATACCTCCCGGTAAGGACCCCATTCCGATGGCTGCCCGGGCGTGTTTTCCCCGTTCGCCGAATACTTCGACCATTAAGTCAGAGAAGCCGTTAATGACCTTGGAATGGTCGGTGAAGTCCGGTGCTGCGTTGACCATGCCATGGACTTTCACAATCCGTTTCACCTGATTGAGATCGCCAAGTTCTGCTTTGAGGGCGGCGAGTTGTTGTATGCCGACGAGCCTGGCGGCTTCATACCCTTGTTCTACCGTCAGGTCCGCGCCGAGTTTGCCGGTGACCCGGGAACCGTCGGCCCTGGTCGGTCCTTTGCCAGCCAGGAAAATGAGGTTGCCGGTGCGAACGGCGTGGACATAGTTGGCCTGAGGAACACCCAGAGTGGGGAGTTCGATGTTGAGGGTGCGAAGCTTGGTTGCCATGTCCTCGGTGGGTGGGGCTTCTGTTTCTGCTCCGGTGGCGGCTGGTGCGCTGGCTGGCTCGGTGCAGGCAGATAAGGTTAGTAGTAGCATCAGCGCTGGGAAAAGCGTTTTCATGAATGTTGATTTTAGTGGTTAATTAGAAATTGATGTTTAGCTAGTCCTAAGTCGCCTCTCCCTCGGTCCCTCTCCCCCGGAAAGGGATGACCCTTCGAAAGAGATTTTCAGCAAGAATCATTAATTTTCATTCTATATTTTGACCGCACTCCAGTCAGTTCTAAAGAATATTTAGTATCTCTGCCTCTACTCCCTGAAGAGGAGTACTAAGGTACGCTGTGTCCCCCGACAGCCTGCTAGTGGCTTGGAATGGTCACTTATTGGAGTTGAAAGGCCACAAGCCACTCATTTTACCTGAAAACATCAATGCTTGGGTCACCCCTCTCCGGGGGAGAGGCGCACGAGCAGAGCAGCTGTGAAGGCCTGTTCAGTGGGGTCTTTTTAAAGATCAAACCAAGCCCAACACCAAATACATCAACGCCGCCATTCCGCCCGCCAATCCGGCGTAAGGTAACTGAGTTTTTACGTGGTCCACGTGGTCGGTGGCGGAAGCCATGGAGGAGAGGATGGTGGTGTCGGAAATCGGGGAGCAGTGGTCTCCGAAGACCCCGCCGCCGAGGGCGGCGGCGATGGCCATCAGTACGTTGGCGTCCATTTGATCGGCCATCGGCACGGCGATGGGGATCATGATGGCAAAGGTACCCCAACTGGATCCGGTACTGAAGGCGATGAAGCAGGTAACCACAAAGACCAGGAATGGAACCAGGGCGGGGGAGAGGAAGCCTTTGGCCACATCGGCGACGTAAATGCCGGTTTCCAGTTGCTTACAGAGCGAGCCAATGGCAAAGGCCAGTAACATCAGGATGGCCAGAGGAATGAGGCCGGCAATGCCTTTCAGCACCAGATCAACACTTTCCCGTAGACCAAAAATACCCTGGGCTTTATAGAAAAACATGCTGACGAGGATGGAAAGCGTAACGGCGACCAGCACTGAGGTGGAGCCGGAACCTTTACCGATGGCCAGCAGTAGAACTTCCCCTGCACCTGCGTCCGCGCCCACCATTTCCCGAGCGCTGCCCCATCCGGTATAAGCCAGCATGAGTGGCATGCAAACGACCATGACCACGATGGGCAGCACCATGTTCCAGAGGTTGGGCGTTATGCCGGGTTTAGCTTCGATATCGGTCAGCTCGGTATCGACCACCGGGGTAGCGCCGTCGTTGAGCAGCTTTCCCGTTGCCGTGCGTGCTTCAGCCTTTTTCATCGGCCCGAAGTCCCGCTTCAGCAGGATGATGACGGGGACCAACAGTAAGGCAAGAATGGCGTAAAAGTTATAGCCCAGTGCCTTGATCATCGTGCCAAATGGATCGGCAAAACCTTCCGCCGCCAGCAGCGTCATGATGAAGGCACCCCAACCGTTGAACGGAATGAGGATGGAACTGGGCGCAGAACTGGAATCGGCAATGTAGGCGAGTTTCTCCCGGCTGATGCCCATTTTATCGAAAATGGGGCGGTAAAGCGTACCCACCGTCAGTACGCTTATGGAACTTTCTACGAAGATGAGCGCACCGGTAAGCCACGCCAGCAGCTGCACGACGACCCGTCCCGTCCCGTCTTTACGGTCTTCGTATTTCTTCAGTTTACGCTCCACAAATTGAATGAAGCCGGCCACGCCCCCCGAGCGTTGCATGAAAACGATCAGCGCACCAACCAGGGCGCAGAACATGATGGTACGGGTATTGCCGGCGTCGGCGAAGACATCAACCAGGCCCTGCATCGTGTCCAGGAACCCAATCCAGGGGTTACCGCCGGCCATGATCACATAGCCCATGAAAATGCCTACAATGAGGGAAATAAACACCTGCCGGGTGGCGATGGCCAACAGAATGGCGATGACGGGCGGGAGTAGAGTTAGAAAACCTAGGGATTCTGCCATGGGAAAGGAGGAAAAGGATAAGGGGTAAGCAATAAGGGATATGCGATAAGCGATTGGCTACTGCACCTTGGAGGTCGGCACAAGCTAAGGATTTCGTGGGGGTTTTGTTTTTTTGGCGGGGACGCGGGTGCTGGGGGAGGCTGTGAGAAAGCAGAGCGCGATTATCTTTACAAGGCTGAGGAGAAATTGCTAGAAAGGCAGATATTCTCTGGAGAGCTAAAGTAAGCGAAGTAGTAAACCTAAAACAACTATGAAAGTATTTCTGATGGTCTTCATCGGCCTTTGTATGTTAAGCTGTAAAAACGAAGAAGTATCTAATACTGACTTCGAATTCGTGATCACCGGGAAAGTGAACAACGCCGAGGGCGTTAAAATCGCCCTGATACCAGAAGGCTCAAGTACTGAAGACCGACTGACGGCAATAGTCAAAGATGGTGTCTTTAGATTTGAAGGTAAGTCGGATAGGATTAAATCCGCCACGTTGCGATTTGAAGATGACATAATCCAGATGAGGGGAAGTTATGCAACGAGTATGATGTTGTTAGAGCCAGGTCAGGTCGCTATTAACTTTGATATTGGAGGAGAAGAAGGTGAGTATAGATTTTTAGCGCCTACTTATGAGCAGGGCGATAAAAACAAGGAAGTGCTGGACTTTTTCTACAAGTTCAAAGATGCTATAGAAGGTGGCAGTTGGATAATTGGGGATAGTATCAAAAATGATAGTATGGTGAGGCTTGTTTATCCGAAAGCCAGGAAGAATGCGTTGAACTTGTTCGATACTCAATTCGAAGACGGTACGCCAGAAGTGAGCTCATTTTTGTTCTCAGAAATTATCATCCAAAGGCTACATAGTAGCGGGATGTTCGATAAGGAGAACATAGATATTGCTGATATAAAAAGCGTTAGTCGGCTGTTCTATAATGTAGACTCTACGTCCATTAGCAGTGATAAGTACGAAATAATGAGAAACGCTGTGTTTCAATTAAACAGCAACAGTGCCTTCAGACCTTTTGTGGACTTTACTAGCTCAGATGCTGAGAACGTTGACTTCGCGATGTCGGACTTACTAAAAGAAAATGAATTTACGCTGCTATATTTTTGGTTCACGGAATGTAATCCATGTAGGAAATTTAACCGTGAAATGAAATACAACTATGCTATTTTACAATCAAAAGGAATTGAGGTCATCGGCGTAAACGTAGACGATTCCAGAGCAAAATGGCAGAAGTCTTCACTTCAAGATGATATACTATGGAAGAATCTGTACGTTGGAGATAATTCAGGGGTGGAAACGAAATACGGAATAAGAGGATTCCCATTTAAACTTCTCTTTGACAAAGACCTTAAAACTGTGGATGTCGACATCAAATCTGTTGAAGATGTAATGTCTTGGGCAAATAGCAAATGATTAGAAAACTTAAAAACAACGAGGTAGAAACTGCTCACCAGATACGTTCCGTATTTCAACGATCGTATGCAGTTGAAGCTGCTCTGTTAAAGGCCACGGAATTTCCACCACTTAAAAGACCTCTTGAGGCTTTCCTGGAGTGTAGTAATCCGTTTTTCGGATACATTGAAGGAGATGAATTAACAGGAGTCGTTGAAGTTGAACGCAATAAAGACTGCACGGGTATTAGAAGTTTGGTGGTGTGCCCAAAGCATTTCAGGCGCGGGATAGGGAGCAAGTTAGTGCAATTCGTTTTCGATGAATTCGACGCTGAAATCTTTGTCGTTGAAACTGGCGTCGATAATGGGCCAGCCATTGAATTGTATGGAAAACTTGGTTTCAGGGAGGTCAAACAATGGGAGACCGGGATTGGAATTAGGAAGGTGAAATTTGAAAGGCGAGTGTGTGATTAAGGAAATCTTTAGTGACGCCTCCCAGGCCACGTCCGTCGATTAGTTACCGTCTTTGGTAGAAATACCGAAACACTACGTCTTTTCGTTAGTTTTTTTGTAGACTAAGTTATTTAATACCTAACCAATTAATCATTCATGAGATTACGCTTACTTTCCGCCCTGGTCTTCCTGGCCATCGGCAGCACCCTATTGGCCCAAAAAGCCCCCGAAAAGATCACCTCTGTTGAGGGAATCACCGAATACCGACTCGATAACGGCCTGCAGGTCCTGCTCTTCCCGGACCAGTCCGTTCCCAACATCACCGTCAACGTAACCTATAAGGTGGGTTCCCGCCACGAGGCCTACGGTGAAACAGGAATGGCCCACCTCCTGGAGCACCTCGTCTTCAAAGGCACGCCCAACCATCCGGACATCCCAGCCGAACTAACCGAGCACGGCGCCCGCCCCAACGGTACCACCTGGTACGACCGCACCAACTACTTCGAATCCTTCGCCGCCAGCGATGAGAACCTCGATTGGGCCCTCGATATGGAGGCCGACCGGATGGTCAACTCTTTCATCGCCAAGAAAGACCTGGACAGCGAAATGTCCGTCGTCCGTAACGAATTTGAAAGCGGAGAAAACAGCCCGATTCGTATCCTGCGGGAACGGGTGCTAAGTACCGCCTACCTCTGGCATAACTACGGTAAGTCCACCATCGGTTCCAAGGCCGACCTGGAGAACGTGCCAATTGAGCGCCTCCAGGGTTTCTACCGCAAGTACTACCAACCCGACAACGCGGTACTGGTAGTGGCCGGCAAGATCAACGAAGAAAAAACGCTGCAATTGATCCAGGAGAAATTTGGAAAGATCCCCCGTCCGGAGCGCAGCCTTTACCCTACCTATACAAGAGAACCAGTGCAGGACGGTGAACGCTTCGTTGAGCTTCGTCGTACGGGAGACGTGCAGGTCTTTCAGGCAGCTTATCACATTCCTGCGGGCCCCCATGCGGACTATCCGGCGGTGGCCATCTTAATGGACGTACTGACCGACCGACCCAGCGGTCGTCTCTACAAGTCTATGGTAGAAGAAGGTGATGCCAGTGTCGTATTCGGTTCTGCATCTCCCCTGGCAGAACCTGGTTTCGCCTGGTTCGGAGCAAACGTGCTAAAGGAAAACGATCTGGCAGCAGTAGAAGCTACTTTTGATAAGACTATTGCCGATTTACAGGAAAACCCGCCAACTGACGAAGAAGTAAAACGCGCCAAGGACGGGCAGCTGAAAAACTTTGAACTCGCCCAACGCGATGCCAACCGCGTTGGTCTTAACATGAGCGCTTATATCGCCCAGGGCGACTGGCGCCTCGGCTACATTTACCGCGATCGTATCGAGCAGGTTACCCCGGAAGACGTGATGCGCGTGGCCAATAAGTATTTTATGCCTTCTAACCGGACGATTGGCCGTTTCTTCCCTACGGAGGATCCCGAACGGGCGGAGATTCCGGAAGTTCTGGACCTGTCCCTGCTAACCGATGGTTACGAAGGAAGAGAGGCTATTGCTGAAGGGGAGGAATTCGACCCTAGCTACGACAACATCGATTCCAGAACGGTTACCGGCAAAGTTGGTAAGACTGACCTTGAATACAGCCTGCTGACTAAGGAAACCCGCGGAAACAGCGTCAATGCCCGCATGACCTTCCGCTTAGGTAACTTAGAAGCACTTAAAGGACGTGCTGATGCTGGCCAGATGGCCGGCCAAATGCTGATGATGGGCTCCGAAAAATACACCCGCCAACAGATTCAGGATAAACTTGATGAACTCAAGGCAAGGGTATTTATTGGCGGCGGTGCCACGAGTGCTTTTGTCTCCATCGAAACGGAGAATGAGAACCTGCCCGCAGTGATCGACCTGGTCGGGGAAGTCCTGCGTACACCTACCTTCCCGGAACAGGAGTTTAACAAAATGATTAAAGAGCAACTTACCGGTATTGAATCAAGCCGGAGTGACCCCCGGGCCATTGTCTCTACCGAAATGCAGAAACGTACGAGTGATTACCCTAAAGGACATCCATTCTACGCCAGTGACTTTGACGAAGATGTTGCTACTTTAAAGGCAATGACCATTGATGATGTAAAAGCTTTCTACAAGGATTTCTACGGTGCCTCAGATGCGACTTTCTCCGCCAGCGGTGACCTGGATAAAGAGAAGGTAGTGGCCGCACTTGACCGCAACTTCGGCAATTGGAAAAGTCCAACCAAGTATGAGCGGATTGCCCGTCCTTACCGTGCCGTAAAACCAGATATGGTAAAGTTTGAAACGCCGGATAAGGCCAATGCTTTCTTCCTGGCTGCTCAGGTTATGCCGATCAGCACCAGCCACCCCGATTATGCTGCCCTCAACATGGGGAACTTCATTCTGGGCGGTGGCTTCCTGAATAGCCGCCTGGCTACCAGGATCCGTCAGCAGGATGGTCTGAGCTACGGCGTCGGCTCCCAGTTCAATGCCAGTGATGAGGATAAGCGCGGCTCCTTCATGGCCTACGCCATTTACAATCCGGAAAACCGCGAAGCGCTGGAGAAAGCTTTCAAGGAAGAAATTGAGAAAGCACGCAAAGATGGCTTCACTCCCGAGGAAGTCGAAGCAGCCAAGTCAAGTTGGGTGCAGAGCCAGCAAATGAGACGTGCCGAGGATCGTTCTATGGCCGGTACGCTAGGCGAAAACGCTTACCTCGACCGTGATATGCAGTGGAGTAAGAAAATGGAAGACAAAATGATGTCTTTAACGCCAGAAGAGATCAATGCTGCCGTCAAGAAATACATTGACGTGGACAAGATGGTGATCATGCGGGCTGGTGACTTCGCTAAGGCGGAGGCTAAGAAGCCTTAAGTTGGTCTATTGGGCCGTCAGGCCGTTGAACTTTAGATGACGGACCACTTATTAAAGAATGCCCCTTCCAGGTTTCGGTACCGGGAAGGGGCATTTTTTTGCGCGGCCGCAGGTGCCGGGAAGGGTTTAAAGAGCGGACCCGCTTACCGCAAAGTCCACCGGCCACCCAGCCCAAATTCGGGCACTTGCTCGAAGCCTTCGATCCCGGAACTGATTTGCACGCCCAGGGAGAGCTGTCGGGCCAGTTGATACTGGAAACCAACCTGCGGACGGATGAGGAGAACTGGCAGAAAATGGCGATTGTAGTTTTCGAGAATCTCTTGCTGATGAAGTAAGCCGGTAGACCGTTCGTACAAAAGTTTTTCGGCAGAAAAACGACTGTAAACCTGACCAACACCTGCCACACCGACGAAGTAGCGGAGCCGCTTTCGCTGGCGGAAGGTGTACTGAGCAGAGAGTGTGGTATGGAGACTACCATATTTTTCATCAACCAGTAGGGCGTAACCATTTTCTGGAAGCAGGCCGGGAAGGTTGTCCAACAGGCTAAGGTCGCTGCGGTTATTGTTTTCCCACAGCAGGCCGAAACCTATGCGCAGACCGTTCTCGAATTGCCGGGCACCTTCCAGTTGCAGCTGATGATAAGTGAGTTGCTTGCGGAAGTGCTGATCTAGGGCACGTTCACGGGTGAGGATGGCAGTTTCCCCACTACTAAGTACGAAGGGCGAGCCATCAGCGGGGTTGACACTGACGGAGTATTCGTCCGGCCCGTCCAGGTAACTGGATGAAGTGAGCCAGGGGCTGGCGCTTATTCCAATCTCCCAACGGGCAGCTGGGGTTTCTCCACCAGGTGTCGGTTCGAAGTGCCAACGGGCTTTTCTGCCGCTGGCGCGCAGCGCCACACTGTCGGGAGGATTAATCACCAGGGCATCCATCACGTTGGTAAGTGACAGGTCCGCCGATGAAAAATACCCCGTTATCAGGGGAGTTACTGACTCAACTTTTGCAGCGGTATAGACTGTGTTTTCTGAACGATTACTGCTGAAAAGAGCAGCGCTGGGAGTTGCGATCGGTACCCGAAAATCATTTGAGAATGATTGAGAGAAATCAGGCAGGCTGTGTTGATGTAGAACGGCACGCGATGACATCTTTCCGGAAGCAGCAGGTCGTTGAGCCTGGGAGCCAGTCGGTGTCATCAAGGCTGGCACCAAATGGTGTTCCTCCGGGGCCGTTTTTACCGGAGTTATTTGCTCATCAGCACGAGGAATACTCGTTTCGGTGAGTAGCAGCTCATCAGGTTGATACACCGTTAAATATTGCGGAAAGACCACCATTAGCAGGACCGTAGTAAGCACTGAACCAACGAGTACACCGCCACCCAGACCTGTGTAGAAGCCCGCAACGGAGGAGGTTGTCGTGGCAGCAACGGTGTTTGCCGCGTAACTGCTGGCTAATTGCGCCTGAATCCCACTCCATTGTCCGGGCGGTGGCGAGGCTGGCCTTGTGTTTTCAAGGCTTCGTTCAAATAATTCTTTCAGATTATGCATTGGACAACTGAATAGCGGGGTTAAAAAAAGGGCCAGCGAGGCGTTGGAGCTTTTTACGTGCCTTGGTAAGGTTCGAGCGAGAGGTCGCTTCCTGCACGTCGAGTAGAACGGCGATTTCAGCATGGGAGAATCCTTCCAGTACATGAAGGTTAAAAACCATGCGGGCGACGGGAGGAAGGCTGCGCAGCAATAAGTGAGCATCTTCTTCCGCCAGTTGGTGCAAAGCCAGGTTGCTGACTGATGGCGTCATGTAATCCTGTAGCTGCTGAATTAAGCTATGAGACTTACGATACTTCCGGTAATAATCGATTCCGGCATTGACCACAATCCTGCGAAAGTATTTTTGGAAATCGCCAGAAAACAGCTCCCGGTCAAGGGCGAGAAAGAGCTTTAAAAACGCGTCTTGAACGATCTCCTCGGCTTCCTCATCGTTTTTCCCGTAGTGCAGCGCAATGGTCCGGGCAAATGCGTAGTAACGCTGATAGAGCGTTTGCTGCGCGGTTGGCATGCGTTGATGACAGCCGTGCAACAACTCCTCCAGGGGGGTGATTGACATTCGGTTAATTGGTGTTAGGGGATGAGTACCTGGAAATTTCCAGTAAACTGAAAGGCCTGGTTCGGGTCCGTTACAAAGCTGCCGCTCATGATACCCGCCGATGTCCAGCTGTCGATGAAAATGGTCCCGCGAAGGGCTGATGTTTCGCCCGCAAGATGTGGGCAAACCGGATCGTCGTTAAGCAGGTAGGAGGTGTAATCAATATCAACCTTTTCTCCAATAGGTGCATCGGGACCACCAGCCAGACCGAAGGCTTTGGGAAGTCGCCGTTCCTTCAGGTTAGCGCCCCACAGGCTTAGCCGGACTTTACGGGTTCCGTCAACACTCTGGCGGGTAATCACCAACCTGTCGGCACCCTGTCCGTCTGCATTGGCGGTATAGAACGTTTCCAAAGGACTGTTCAGCAAAATTTGTTCATTCCCATGGTCAATGGAGATGAATTGGTCATTCGCACCCGCAAGGGTGATCGTTTCCTTCGAGGCGCAACCCTGGAATAAGCTGGCGAAGGTGAATAAGAATACGGTTCCAAATAAGATTCGTGCATTCATAATATCGTGATTTAATTGACGATAAATACACTGACGTAGCATAGGTGCTATAACGCTGCCGAAGGCGGAAATATATTTTCTCCTGAAGGTTTTCTCTGGAGCATTTTTGGGCGGGGCCGCAGGTGCAGGGGAGGTTGAAGCAAGCGGTAGTGGCTCTGTGGGAGTAAGGCAACCCAAGGTAGCCAAGGTATTTAGTCGGAGAAAAGACAGGCTTCCGGAAATTAGCTGACTAGTTGAAACGGAAACATAACTTTAGGAAAGCACTCTCCGACTACCCTATACAATGAAATACCTGACCTTTCCCCTCTTAATGCTCCTAATGCTGTGCAATGGTTCCCTGGCCGCTTGCTCCTGCGATCCCTACGACACCTTCTGCGCCATGGCCGGAGATTACAAGCACGAATCCTGGGGCCCATCCCAGATCGTAACCGCCCGTCCACTGCGTACCTACAACTTCAATTACGTTGGTTCGGTGTATGTGCAGCCGCTGTTCGATGTGGTCATCACCCGTAATCTGCGGGGCGGGCTAACCGCCCCCGGTGACACCATTACATTTTTGTTGCACAACGGGGTAAACTGTGCGGTTTGGCCGAGCCAGATCGATACCCTTTCCGAACAGGTATTCTTTTTCCGAAGGCTATACAGCAGTGGGGTTGATTATGATTTAGATGGAGTAACCGACTCCATTTTTACCCGTCATCAGATTACTACCCTGCAGAACTGTGGTCCGACCTTTCTCCCGCTCATCGATGGCGTAGTTTACGGGCCGATTGCCTCAGGTGTGGACAGCATGAGCCTGGAAGCGTTTACCTCCGATGAATTCCTGTGTGTAGCCGTTCCCCAGGAACCCATGGAGGAATGCACCCGGGATAGGATGAGTATGTGCGATCAACTAACGGAAATTGTTAGCGGGCAAGACCCGGTCAATCTCAATTTGGTAAGAATGGAGCTTTTAGGATCCCAATTCACGAGTAGTTCGCGGGGTCGCCGGGCGTTGGTGGCCGATTTCAGGATCATGAATCAGGAAACAGGGAACCTGACGCAGGCCGGAGACACGATTAGCGTTATCCTGCGAGGGGATAATCGGTGCGTCTATTATAACGGAAGTTTTGAATATAGTCCACGCCCTGGGTTTGCTTATCTATACTACTTTACGTCGCTTGACAAGACCGGAGGGTTCGAATCTGAGGGCTATGAAAGTTTCATGAGTCGGTATCCGGTTACGGAGGCCCACCGCAACGTAAAGAGTTTCGTCACCATAAGTGAGGATTCCATCACCTTAGGTTCCGGTACTAATCGAGAGCGAATTCCCTATGCTGTCTACACCACTGATCTAAAAGCTTGTGCCGGTTTGGTTTGTGCCCGGCCGGTTGGGGTTGAAGACCTGCGCGTTTTCCCGAACCCGGCATCGGAGCGGGTCGCGATCACCTGGGACGGGACGGTAACTGGTATTGATTTAATGGATTTTACGGGCAAAGTTCATCAGCGTATGGCAGTCGCTGGTTTGCAATATCGCCATGAGTTTGACGTCAGCCATCTACCGCCCGGCGTTTACATCGTCAGGCTGACCACTGCGGAGGGCGTGGTGGCGCGAAAAGTGATTGTGAACTGATGGGGTAGACGCTGCACTTTTAGCAGTAAAGGAAACGCAACCTCCTTCAGCGATTCGTTGGGTGAGGTCATTTTCTTTGCGGCTAAATGGTTCTTTTATGGCGCGGCCGCAGGTGCAAGGGGAGCTTAAAAAGCAAATCAATTCAGCCTCAGCTTCATTCAATTCGCAACGCTTGTGCTACGTCTGAAGCAAGAAGAGCTGCCTGACCTCTGTACTCCGCCACGGCATCCCCGGCCCGGCCATGGAAGTACACGCCAATCAAGGCGGCTTCGAGTGGCTCGTACCCCTGGGCCAACAGACCGGTAATGATGCCCGTAAGCACATCCCCCATCCCTCCTGTGGCCATCCCGGGGTTTCCCGAAGTGTTGAAGTATCGCTCGCCGGAGGGCGCGGTGATGCAGGTATGGGCGTCTTTCAAAACTACGATGCACTGGTGCTGGCGGGCAAAGTCTCGCGCTTGGTCGTAGCGATCCTCTCCGTTCGCGGCTGCGCCCGTGAGGCGGGCGAATTCTTTGATGTGCGGGGTGAGGATAGCACCGGGGGGCAACAAGGCCAACAGGGTGCGGTCAGTGGCCAACAGATTTAGCGCGTCTGCATCAATTACTATAGGTTTGTCCGTAGTTGTCAAGAGGCTTCGGAGCAGATCAGCGGTTGCAACTGACTGCCCGATACCCGGCCCGATGGCCACTACCGAATATGGATGCAACGGAGGCAACTCGGTAAGCTGGTCTGCATTGGCATCAATAAGGCACATTGCTTCGGGTATGCCAGACTGGAAGATGTCATACCCACACCCAGGTACTTGGGCAGTAAGCAAGCCGGCGCCGGCACGCAGGCAGGCGCGGGCGCAAAGTACTGCTGCCCCGATTTTGCCCCTGCTCCCGGCCAGCAACAGCGCGTGCCCGTAAGTACCTTTATGCGAGTAACGGGAGCGGCGTTTTACCAGCTGGCTTACGGTTTTATCCAAAACAAAATCCTGCCCCTGCAGGCTTTGGAGAAAGTCTTCGTCGAGGCCGATGTCCACGCTGCGCCAGCGGCGCAGGTAGTCGTTGTTCTCCGGTAGGAAGAAAGCCGGTTTAGGCCGCTGAAAACTTATCACCAACTCCGCCCGGACGATGGCACCTTTGGGCGGTAACCCGTCGGCAAATAACCCAGAAGGCAAGTCAATGGAATACACCGGCGCGTCGGCAGCGTTGATGGCTTCGATGACGCTGGCGGCCAGGCCCGTTACCGGTCGGTTGAGTCCGGTGCCGAAGAGCGCGTCGATGATGATGTCTGCCGAGGGGAGGTCTACGTCAGCATCATCGTTTTTCAGGTAGGTGACCTGATGCCCGAGGCGCTGGAGGTTGGCCTGCGCGTCGGGGCTGAGGCGGTCTTCGGAACCCATAAGGACGACGTCAACCAAATAGCTGCGCTCGCGTAAGAGCCGAGCTACGGCAAGGCCGTCTCCACCGTTGTTGCCCGGGCCGCAGACGATGAGGATCCGTTGGTCGTTTGCAATGTCTTCCTCCAGAAAAGCTTTCACAAAAGCATTGGCGGCGCTTTCCATCAACGCAAGGGAAGAAGGGAAGTGATGCTTGATCGTATACATGTCAGCAGCACGGGTCTGGGCAACGGTTGGGAGCTTAGGGAGGAGGTACATTACCTGGCTTTTTCTGAGAACGGTTAGGGCAGAATGCTGGTTCTCTCTGCCTGATAAAAGGATTGTGTTATGGTAGTTTGGGTGGGGTACACCCTTATCTGTGTGCTCGCCCGTGGCTGAAGGCGGTATGGTTATCCCTTTGCTCCTCCAGCCGTTTTTGCATCCTGCGGCCGCGCCCAAAGAAGTATTCAGAATGGAATTTTCAGGGGTCTGATACAGGAACCAGGTCCCAATATTCTTAAAATTCACCTTACTGCCCTGAATGGTTGCTGCCACTGTAGTAGCGTTCTAACGTCCCCCAATAGACCAGTAGCACCAGTAGACCAATTCTACTTAACTTCCCGAATAGTACTCTCTCCCCGCGCCGTCATGTCCGTATCGAACATGCGCTGCTCCAGATATTCCCTGTTTTTGGCGATGGAGCCATTGAGGTAGCGTTCCACCATCAGGCTGGCAATGGGAGCGGCGATGGTGCCGCCGTAACCACCGTTTTCAATGTAGACGAGGATGGCGATTTTTGGGTTGTCCATCGGGGCAAAAGCTGTGAAAACAGAATGGTCGTCTCCATTGGGGTTCTGTACGGTTCCCGTCTTTCCACAAATTTCGATGTTGGGAATGTTTGCCCGGCGCGCAGTACCGTTCAATACGGTTTGGCGCATGCCCTGGACCACGGCCTCAAAGTGCTGACGGTCGATGTCGATGTCGTGTCGTTCCGGGGTGAGCGGCCGGATAACGGCCTCATTGCCCTCCTGTACTTGCCGGACCAGGTGCGGGGTATACCAGTGTCCCCGGTTGGCGATGGCCGCGATGAAGTTGGCGATTTGGAGGCTGGTCATCTCGTACTGCCCCTGGCCGATGGCCAGAGCGCGATAGTAGATCGCCTTCCAGCGTTCACCCTTCTCGTTTTTGCTAATGAATTCACTGCCGGGAACAAAGCCGCTGATCTCCCCAGGAAAGTCGATGCCCAGTTTTTGTCCCAGCCCAAACTGATAGAGGTAATCGTTAAAAGCATCGATGCCCTTTGCCGGCGTATCACTGCCAAACCGGTTAATGTTTTCCAGCCACGCAGTGACGAAATAGTTATTGCAACTTTGCGAAATTGCTTCCTGGACATTATTGATGTAGCCATGGGCGTGGCAGCCCAGCAATACTCTGCCACCGCTGGTGAAACCACCGTTGCAGGCCATGCCCCGGTTTTCGTTCAGGGTACCGGTTTCCAGGCCGATGAGCGAGACCAGGGTCTTGAACGGAGACCCCGGCGCATATTTTCCGTTGATGGCCCGGTTGAGCAGTGGCTGCAGCGTATCCCGCTGTAACTGTGTAAACGCCTGGCTGCGGCCACGGCCGATCCTTAGCCAATCTGGGTTGTAGGTGGGTGCGGAGATCATGGAGAGTATCTCCCCGGTGGCTGGCTCAATGGCAATTACGGCGCCTACTTTATTTACCATCAGGCTTTCGCCGTATTGCTGCAGTTTCAGGTCAAGCGTTGTAATCAGATTGGAACCAACGATGGCGTCCTGCTCGGCCTTTACGTTGCCTACATCTCTTCCAAGACGATCGAGGTACAGCCATTTCTCCCCTTTTTCACCCCGCAGCATTTCTTCGTACTGATACTCCAGGCCCGAGAGGCCATGATAATCTCCCGTGACGTAACGACCAGCTCCCGATTGGATGGTTTTTTGGTCCACTTCACTCATGTAGCCAAGCAAGTGTGCCGCCACGGGTTGAGGGTAAGCCCGGGAACTACGCAGACTGGCCGAAAAGCCAGGGAAGCGGAACAGGTTCTCCTGAAAAGTAGCGTACATCTGCCGGGAAACGTTGGGCAGGAAGATGAAGGGCTTGCGTTTGGTGTACTTGAAACCCCATTCCTTTGGGATGCACTCTACAAAGTATTCGGGTGTAATTTTTAGCAGGCTACAGAAGCCCAGGGTATCAAAGTTTGCATTTTTTGCCGCAAAGTCACGATAAGTCATTTCAATCTGGTACATCGGCTCATTGATGGTGAGCAAGTCTCCATTACGATCGGCCATCAGGCCTCTGGCCGGATAGAGTTTAACCTTGCTTGAACCGACCCTGTTGGCCCGCTCGTTCCAGTCAGCGTCAAATACCTGAAGCTGTGCTACTTTACCCAGCAACAATACTGCAACGATGATGAAGAGTGCGCGAATGACCACACCACGGTTGTCCAGCCTTTTTTTTGCACTTTGCATAGTTACTAAATACGGGGCCTGAGGAAAGATACTAAGATTCCACAAAGCATCCACGAAATGGGGATGGTAAAGAGGCTCTTTAACAGTATTTGCTTCCAGAAAACTGGTGAGAATGCTTCCATGCTGAAATAGAAAACGGCGTAGGCGGTGATGATAAAGCCCAGGTATTGAATCCACCAGGTTCGACTCAGGTCCTTACCATCCGGGCTTGCTTTTACCTTGTAACCGTCTTTTGGCGCAAGAATAGCCAAAACGAATTGGCGGATATAACCGGTGAACGTCGCGGCGGCGGCGTGGACACCGAGGGTTTCGTAGAAGAAATCTACACTGATGCCGAGCAGAAAAGCAAATATGACGACCATCGGTCGGGGCGTCCTCAAGGGAAGTAGGGCAACGAATAAAGGGGCAACTAATACGAAGACGTAGTCGGCTCCTCCCCAGCCGAGGTTTACCTGCCGAAAGATGAATACCTGCAGGAAGACAAGCAGAAAAAAACGGATGATGTTACTGATTGGGTCGACTCCTCTCATTCCTTTTAGCGTTGTTTGAGGGTTTCGAGTTCTTCCTTGAATAAATCCTGGACGACGTAGGCGTTGGCAGAATTTAAAGGTTCATTGGCCAGCACAATATTCAGGTGCTGACTACCGGTTCCTGGTTGGATTTCGGTATTTTCAACCGTGCCGATCACTTGCCCGGTAGGGAAAACGTTCGAATAGCCGGTGGTGTAGATCGTGTCTCCGGGAGAAACTTCGGCGTAGTCAGGAATGTCCGTCACCGTCATCCGGCGAGGGTCCTGGCCATCCCAAAGCAAGGTCCCGTAGTGTCCGTTGCTTAGGCCAGCACTTATCCGGGTCGCCCGATGAAGAATAGAGATTACCCGGGCGTGCCGTTCGGTCGGCAGGTCTACGATACCGATCAGGCCCTGATTATCCACCACTCCCTGGCCTTGTTTTACGCCAAGCTGGGTGCCACGGTCAATAACGCAAGTATTGTTGGGCCGGTAGGGAGAACGGTTGACGATGTTAGCCGCCAAAAAAGTATACCGTTGCAAGTAAGTACGGTCGTCGATGCTGTCGACAGCAACTTCGGTGTTGTACTGTGCCTCTGGTAATAAACCCTTTAGCCGGGCAATCTCCCGCTGCAGCACCTGATTCTGTTCTTCGAGGTCCAGGTAGCTGTTGACGCCACTGATGGCATCGTTAACGCTGCCGCCCCTAACCGTCATCGTCTCCGCAAAAATTTTGCTCTGCGGGCTGTTGTTGTTGATGATCAGGTACATACACAACAATTGCAGCCCCACGAAGGTGATGAAGCTGCCGTTGTTGTAGAATATGCGTAGGAGTTGTTCCATTCAGGTTGCGGGGTTCGCTTCGCTCACGTTGCAGGGGTTGCGGGGTTCGCTTCGCTCGCGTTGCAGGGGTTGCGGGGTTCGCTTCGCTCACGTTGCAGGGGTTACGGGGTTCGCTTCGCTCGCGTTGCAGGGGTTGCGGGGTTCGCTTCGCTCGCGTTGCAGGAGTTGCAGGGACTCGCTTCGCTCGCGTTGCAGTTGTTGCAGGGTTCACTTCGTTCACGTTGCAGGAGTTGCAGGGACTCGCTTCGCTCGCGTTGCAGTTGTTGCAGGGTTCACTTACGCTCACGTTGCAGGAGTTGCAGGGACCTCGTTTATTTTGCGGTATTGCAACAACTGCAACCCTTGCAACTTGAGCGCAGCGAATACTGCTTTAGCTAACGCTACTGGACGGTACAAGAATCGCCCGGAACCGGTTGGTATCGCTAAGTGCTTTACTTGTTCCCCGGACTACGGCGGAGAGCGGATCTTCTGCAACGTGTACGGGGAGCTGGGTCTTTGCGCTGAGGCGTTTGTCCAGTCCGCGGAGCAGGGCACCGCCACCGGTGAGGTAAAGGCCGGTGCTGTAGATGTCGCTTGCGAGTTCCGGCGGCGTCGTTTCAAGGGCACGAATCACGGCCTCTTCGATGGACACGATGCTTTCGTCTAGCGCGGTAGCAATTTCCTGGTAGGTTACTGTGATTTGTCGCGGGATACCGTTGAGGAGGTCGCGGCCATTGACGGCGTAGGGTGGGGGAGGATCATCGAGTTCGGGGAGGGCAGAGCCCACCTCAATCTTGATTTTTTCAGCGGTGCGCTCTCCGATAAGGATGTTGTGCGTACGCTTCATGTAGTTGACGATGTTCTCCGTGAACTCGTCGCCGGCCGTACGGATACTTTGGTCACAAACGATGCCGGAAAGGGCGATGACGGCAATCTCCGTCGTACCGCCTCCTATGTCGATGATCATGTTACCGATGGGCTCTTCGACGTCAAGACCGATACCCAGGGCGGCAGCCATGGGTTCGTAGATCAGGTACGTTTCTTTGGAGTCAACGCGGGCGGCACTTTCGAAAACGGCACGCTTTTCCACTTCGGTGATGCCGGAGGGGATACAGATGACCATTTTGAGGTGGGTAAAGAAGGAACGGCGGGTGCCGATCATGTCGATCATCCCCTTGATCATATGTTCTGCAGCGCGAAAATCGGCAATAACGCCATCCTTCAACGGGCGAACCGTTTGAATGGTGTCGTGCGTCTTCTCGTGCATCTGCATGGCGCGGCGGCCGACGGCAATGGTCTCCTCGGTCTTACGGTTGATGGCCACGATCGAAGGCTCGTTGACGACAACTACCCCGTTCTGAATGATCAGGGTGTTGGCGGTGCCCAGGTCGATGGCTAAATTCTGCTGAAATAGGCTGAAAAACCTCATTTATTTTGTTGTGTCTGTAGGCGTGTTTCGAGGCAAATTGGACAGATCTTGGCTGCCCCTGAATATTGCCGTCGTCAAGCGGCCTTGTGGTTTCCGCAAAAGTCGGGAAAAGTCATCGTAAAGCGGCAAAATCAGGCCTTTATTGTTGGGGAGGCGGGGTTTTTATTGCTTTGAGCGCTTTTTTGGGCGCGGACGCGGGTGCAGTGGAGGTTTTTAGGCAGGGTGGATAACCAACCATTAAGATTATTCAGGCATTAAGGATAAGGGGAGCAGGCGTGTTTGGGGTAACCACTAAGGCATTAAGGATAAGGGGAGCAGGCGTGTTTGGAGTAACCACTAAGGCATTAAGGGCACTGAGGAATTACACTAAGGTTTAGCTAGCCTTAGCTGACAGGCAAGCGAAGCGAGCAAATCCTCGCGGTAGCTCCATCAAGAATCGATAGCACGAAGTACTTCGAGGCAAATCGCCCATCGAGCATCGAGAATTCCACGAGCGTAGCGAGCATCTTCCAGCGGTAGCCCAATCGCCTATCAAATATCACCAGAGGCTACCCACTTGGAGGTGTCGGCACCGTCTACTTCATCTGCGAACATTATCAGGGTATCGCCCTGGCCTTTTGTACTTATTGTCAAGAAAAATACTTTCTTGACAATAACAATGGAAAATTCAGGGCTGAAATTGAAGCTTCTCGCTTGCCCTTTTTATCCCATTACTATGCACCTGCGGCCCCGCCCTTAATAAGGGGAAAAGGCAAGAAAGGAGTAACCAAGGTACCACGATTCTTTATTCGTTTACACCTTTCCCTTTACTGGTCCAGCGGAGATTTCAACTTCGTGATCACCCGTGCACCTTCCACCTGCGGTGCGCCACCGAGGATGACTTCCCAGTCGTCTCCCGGACTGAGGTATTTCTGCGCCAGATCCTGCAGTTCTACCGGCGTTATGCTGCGGACGGCATCGTCGAGTCGGCCCAACAGCAGCACGGGATCGTAGCCCTTGACGATGGCCGAGCGGTGGCGGTAGCCATGGCCGAAAGGTCCATCCAGCTCCATGGAGAGGCTTCCGGCCAGGTAAGCACGGACCATGTCCAATTCCGGGCCAGGAACGGGAGTCTGCAATAGTTTGTCGATCTCAATGTCGATTTCGCGCCGCACGTCGGCAAGGTTTTCATTGGCAACGTCGGCCTGAACGCCAAAGGAACCATCGAAACGATAGGTGTCCAGGTCACTTTCGATGCCGTAGGTGAAGCCTTTTTCCTCCCGTATGTTTCGCATCAGCCGGCTGCTGAAGTAGCCGCCGAAAATGGTGTCGAGTACCACCAGCCCGCCGTAATCTTCCTCCTGAATGCGGATGCCCCGGCGCCCGCGCCGAATCATGGTCTGCTGCGCCCGGGGGCGAAGCACCTGAAGCACTTCCGGGGCGGAGGACTTCGACGATAAAACCGGTACTTTGGCCCGTTGGCCTACGGGTAATTGACCGAAGGTGGCATCGAGCAATTTTTCGACTTCGGTGGTTAATTGTCCGGCCACAAACAGCGTGGCGTTGCCGGCATGAAAGTGTGAGCGATGATATTGCTTTACATCGCTCAACTTCAGGTGGTTATAATCTGCCGTATAGCCGTTGTAGCCATAGGGGTGTGGGGACCCGAAAATGGATTCAGTAATGAGGCGAAAAGCCAGCGTGTCGTTGTCGCTCATGCCTTCCCGAAGCCGTTGCCGCCGCCGCTTTTGGAAGCGGGCGAAACTCGCTTCGGTAAATGCCGGCTCTGCGATGGCCTCGGCCATTACGGGAAGAACGTTTGGTGCATGACGCAGGATAGTGGAGAGGGAAAGGTTGCCCGTATCCATCATGTCTGGCTGGGAAAGGTTGGTGCCGTACTGCTCGAAATAGGCTTCCAGCTCTGCGGCTGGTCGTTGGATGGTGCCTTCCATCATCATGTCGGCCGTAGCTCCGGCCTGCAGCCGCTTACCTTCGAAAGGCCGGCCGGCGTCCCAGATAATCTCTACGCGGAGTACCGGCGCCTCCACGCCGCCAATGGCCACTACTGGCAAGCCATTAGCCAGGGTCCAATGGCGGGCAGGCATCAACGAAGGGATTTTGGGCAGGCGTACTTTTGGGGGAGCTAATTTCAAATTGATCGAATCAGGTTGTGGTGGAGAGGATAGGGAGAAAAAGGGAAGGAAGGGGCGAAGATACTATTCGGGGCTGGATGTACTTCCGTAGAAGTACGGGTTGGTGTTTTCTGGGGTCCCCGTTTGTACTTCCGTAGAAGTACGGGTTAGTATTTGTGCGGTCCCCATTCGTACTTCCGTAGAAGTACGGGCTGGCCAATTTTCGCCTAAACCATAGCCAAAGGATTGCCAGAAATACCCTTCAGTTGACGGACCACTTTAGCAGGGTCTTCCGCCTTAAACACCGCACTACCCGCCACCAGTACACGTGCCCCGGCCTCGAGGACCTTCTGTGCATTTTGCAGGCCAACACCTCCGTCTACTTCTATGATGGCCGGACTGTTGCGAACGGTAATCAGGTCATAGGCCTGGCGGATTTTAGCCAGGCTACGGTAAATAAATTTTTGCCCGCCAAAACCCGGATTTACCGACATGATCAATACCAGGTCGAGGTCTTCGATGATGTCGTCGAGGACACTTACCGGCGTAGCAGGGTTCAGCGCGACGCCGGCCTTGCAGCCGGCAGCCTTGATCTGTTGCACCACCCGGTGCAGGTGATTGGTCGCTTCAGCATGAACGGTTATTCCGTGAGCACCGGCCTTAGCAAAACTTTCGATGTAGCGACCCGGTTCGTCGATCATCAGGTGGACATCAAGGTATTTGGTAGCATCCTTAGCTACCTGCTCAATGATGAACTGGCCAAAGGAAATGTTCGGTACGAAGTTGCCATCCATTACGTCCAGGTGGAACCAGTCGGCCTCACTCTCATTAACGAAACTGATGGCCTTGTCGAGGTGGCGGAAATCTGCGGCTAGTAGGGATGGAGCGACTAAATGCATGTTACTTTTTAGTTTTTTGGTTGGTGTAGGGTTCGCTTTGCAGGAGTTGCAGGGTTTGCTACGCTCACGTTGCAGGAATTGCAGGGTTCGCTACGCTCACGTTGCAGGNGTTGCAGGGTTTGCTACGCTCACGTTGCAGGAATTGCAGGGTTTGCTACGCTCACGTTGCAGGAATTGCAGGGTTCGCTACGCTCACGTTGCAGGAGTTGCAGGGTTCGCTACGCTCACGTTGCAGGGGTTGCAGGGTTTGCTTTGCTCACGTTGCAAAGGAGCGTCTAGTTGTAACCCCTGCAACAATTGCAACCCCTGTAACCCTTTAAAGATCAAACCCGATATCTCCACGATAGTTGGAACCGGCGAAGTGAATTTTCCTGGCATTGGCATAGCTCTGTGCCAGAGCTTCCTGAAAAGTCTCTCCATAGCTGGTTACGGCAAGTACCCGGCCGCCATTGGTGACGACCTCGCCCGCCTCATTTTGTTTGGTGCCTGCGTGGAAAACCATACTGTCTTCGATCTCATCGAGGCCAAGGATGAGTTTGCCTTTTTCGTAGCTACCGGGGTATCCTCCGCTCACGAGAACGATGGTGGCGGCCTGGCGGCTATCAATACTGATGGTCGACTGGCCAATTTCCTCGTCGGCTGTTTGCAGGCAAAGTTGTAGGAAGTCGGAGTCAAGGCGTGCCATTACGGATTGCGTCTCTGGGTCGCCCATCCGGCAATTGTATTCAATTACGAATGGCTCTCCTTCCACGGAGATGAGGCCGATGAAGATGAATCCTTTGTAGTCCAGTTGCCGGGCCTGGATGCCTTTCATTGTCGGTTTGATGATGCGCTGTTCTACCTTGGCCATCATGTCGGCATCGACAAAAGGCGGGTGGCTTACGGAGCCCATCCCTCCGGTGTTTGGACCGGTATCACCGACGCCAATACGCTTGTAATCTTTGGCAACCGGTAAGATGCGGTAGTCTTTTCCATCCGTAAGCACGAAAACGGAAAACTCAATACCGTCCAGAAAGTCTTCTACTACTACCTCCTCGCTGGCAGCTCCGAATTTCCCGCTCAGCATGGCTTCCAGTTCGGTCTTTGCTTCTCCTACATCGTTGAGGATGACCACGCCTTTGCCTGCCGCAAGGCCATCGGCCTTCAGGACGATCGGCGGTCGGCGGGTTTCGAGATAATCCAGGCCATCAGCAAGCGTAGCCGCTGAAAAGTTCCGATAGCCGGCAGTAGGAATATTGAACTCCTCCATAAATTCCTTGGCGTAGGCTTTGCTGCCCTCAAGTTTCGCTGCTTCCGCGCTGGGCCCAATGAACCTAACCTTTTTAAGGGCTTCGTCTGCCTTAAAGAAGTCCTGAACACCACGAACCAGCGGTTCCTCCGGTCCGCAGATTACCAGACTGATCTGATGCGCCTGTACGGCTGCTTTTACTGCAGGGAAATCATTGGGGTCAAGGGCAAGGTTGGTCGCATAATCACGGGTGCCGGCATTGCCCGGTGCCACAAAAAGAGATTGACACAAAGGGCTTTGGCTGAGCCGCCAGGCCATGGCGTGTTCGCGGCCGCCGCCGCCTAATAGAAGGACGTTCATTTGCTTTTCTGGTAGTTGGCTGCGAAGGTAGTGAATAGTATGTAGTCGATAGTAAGTGGTCCATGGTTGATAGCGCGCTAAAATGCTAGGCTGTACTACTTACCACAAACCAGAATACTATAACTATTTAGCCTTGTTGGGAACCTGAAGTGTATTAAGAAGGCTAATGGGTTAATCAATAATCTCGTCCGTCCCTAAGTACAGTTTATTTTTGGTGAAATACCAGTGCCTCTCGGCGGGCAGTTTCATCGTTCCGACGGATGCCTCGCCCTCCAGCAAGATGTACTCTCCGGTACCGGGTCCATCCTTCTCGTGATAGAAGGAATAGCCACTCAATGCGTAGGTTTCGGGTTCGAAATAGAAAAACCAGATGTCCTTCCCTGTTTCCGGAGTATAGTGGACTTCGAGCTCCAGCATCTCACGCCCGTCGTACCAGACTTTATGGGCGGTAGGCTGAATCAAGGTGCCTTCATCCCGCAACTTCATGGGCAGGCCGAAGAGATAGGTGTAGTAGTCACGTACCCATTGTGTGCCCTCTTCCGTGAGGCGAAACTTCTTAGCCACCTCGTCGCTGATCTCCGTCCTGCCCTGGTGGCTGAACGAATAGCTGTTGTTGAGGAAGCGCATCTGTATTTTATCCCGTCCGCGGGTTTGTTGCATTTCAAACTCGTTGGAGCCGGGATAGAAGGTTAACCTGGTTTGTCGCACCGTACCGTCCGGTCGACTTTCGGCAAGTTGGATCAGGTGACTGCGCTTAGCCCAGGTACCTTCCGGGTCATGGTAGCGAATGGATCGGGTGAGGATGCTGTCGGTAGAAATTTCTACCCGGTCGCGGGTCCAGTCGCGCAGCGACTGTTCGTTCATCCTTACGTAATGGTCGTTTTTAGCTTCCCGGGCCAACTCGAGGCTCCTTTCCATCAGCCGCTTACCTTTTGCCTTGTTGCCCATCTGGTATTCTATGATGGCCTGGTGTCGTGTACGATTAAACTGTTCTTTGCTGGTAGATGCCCAGCGGTCAATCCAGGCTTTCGCTTTTTGCAGGTTGGGCCCGTTATCGAGGTAGTATCGGGCAGCGGAGTAGTACTCGTCCGGATCCTGTGCTGGATTGAGTTGGAGGGCAGCACGGTCGGCAACCTGATCGTCAGTTGGCAATTTAATGGTAAGGGTAACTCGGTACCACTCCCACTCCATCACCAGGTCCACGGATTGAGGGCTCAGGTTCATCCAGCGGTACTCCAACGTTTCGATGCGTTCGGGTAACCGTTTGGCTTTGCCTTTTTGGCGTACCAGGTCACGACTCTGGGTATAGTCATTAGTACCCCAGTTGTTGGTGGCCCGATTGATGATCCAGGTCCAATCTCCTTTATTTTCCGGAATGAGGTAGATAGAATATGTACCTTTTTCAAGGTTAGTCTCACCTATGGTTACCGGGCCATCTACAGTAAGTAAGGTGTTTTCGTTTGCACCAGCGCGCCAAAGCGTTCCCCAGGGCTGCAGTCCTCCAAAAATAACCCTGGCCCGAACGTCAGGGCGATGATAGTTGACGGACAACTCCGTGTACCCAGCGTTAGTGGCGTTGGTCGCCGCCGGGCTCGCATCGGGAGCCACAAACTGTGCTTTTACCAAAAAAGGGAGTAGGGTCAGGAGTAATAGGAATGGCTTCATAAATAAAATACTGTGTGCCGGAATAAAGTGTAAATCTACCGCTTACTCATCAAAACCGTCCGTTCCCTGGTTTTAGTTCACCGGGGTGAGTGTTTTTTAGACAAAGCCGTACCCAACTTACCCTGCCGACAGGCAAGTGCCGCGTAAGCTTGCCTGGCGGTAGTTTGTTTTACAAACAGCGGTGGGAAGCCTTCACGTTCATTTCTTGAGGCTTTCCCATACGCGAAAACTGACGCTTTGTTTACAACGCCACTGCAATCAATGCGCTTAGTTTCTTTTCCTTGCACCTGCGCGCCGCCGCCCGGCTTATTTGCGACTACCTACTGCAAAAAAATCCATTGCCCGCTCGTCCATCCAGTTCCAGCTTTTGCCCTTCAGCGCAAACCCTACATGACCACCCCAATCAGGGGTCTCCAGGTTGATCAGTGGATGCTTCTTCGCCAAATCGTGGGGGTTACAGGCGTCAGGAACGATGGGGTCATTTTTAGCATTTACAATGAGCACCGGGGCGGTGGTCCCTCCCACGAAATTGCCCGAAGACAGGTAAGCGTAGTAATCGTCCAGATTGTCGTAGCCCCCGATCCTGGCCGAGAAGTGCCGGTCAAAATCCCGCCAAACCTGTATGTCTTTTAGTTTGGAAAAATCAACGCGGCCCGGGAATTGAGCTTCCTTGGCCCGAATCTTGGCCGTTAGTGCACGACGGAACTTGGAGCGGTAGATCCAGTTCTCCGACAGGTCAAGGCTGTCCGCACTGTGCTCGATAAATACCGGTGCCGAAAAGGCGACGCCATGGGTTACTTCGGCCGGCCGGTCGTTGCCCATCGTTCCCATATATTTCAGGGTCAGGTTTCCGCCCATACTGTAGCCGACCAGGACCACACGGTCTAACTTTCCACCAGCCAGTGCATGGTTGATCACCAACTCAAGGTCTTCGCTTTGGCCATGGCTGTACAGCTTTTTCGTGCGGTTCATTTCTCCGGAACAAGACCGGCAATTCCACGCCAGCACCTGCCAGCCGCGTTGGTGGAAAAACCTCGCAGCGCTCGCGACGTAGACCCGACTGCTATCACCCTCCAAACCATGACTCAGAACCACCAGCCGCCGACTGTCCTCATGATCAAGCCAGTCCAGGTCCAGAAAATCACCGTCGGGCGTATCAATGCGCTCACGGCGGTAACTGACCGGTATTTTTTGGAAAAGGTTGGGGACAATCGTCTGGTAGTGGGCCTTTAGGCGGGAAAGCATATTTTGGTCTATTGGTCTATTGGTCTATTGGTTTGTTAGGCTATTGGAGCGGAATTACACCAATCGGCCAATGACCCCAAGTACTTCGTCTTCTACCACCCGGCAGGTTATTGCGGAGTCGTAATCGAGGTGCCCTTCCGGGTCGTAGGTATAGAAAGTGGCAACGTCTCCGAGGGCGAATGGTTGTCGTTCGTATTTATGGATATAGCGGCTTTGGTCGGCGTCAACGAGCCACAACAGGTTATCGGGTAGTTCTTGCATGATGGTGCTTACTTTACCTCAAACCATTCTCTTCCCGACCGGGCCGGGAGTACGGTAGCAGATATTTTGCCTTCGGCGACCAGGAAATATTCCTCGACTTCGGAGGTTGACAGGGTGATGGAATAGTTGCCATCTGCTTCTGCCTTCAACTTGGAGTACTGAAAAGTTCCGTGTCCTTTAACCCGGTGTGCCACCCAAACGGGATGGCCAGATTCTCCCTCAGTAAGGGAGACAGAAATGGAGACTTCCTCATCGTTCTTAACGGCGGTATGATCCGCAATCTCGGGCGTTGGTTGCTTGTACAGTGGGTGATCACGGAGGTAGTTCCCCCGCTTTTCGAAGAACTCTTCAATCCCAATAACCTTGCCGCCGGTTACATCTACAGTTTGGTGATAATTGAGGGTATACGTTTCGGTAGGGTAGAGGGGGTTCGGCTCCTGGATTACGTGTGGTGTGATGATGCTACGGATCTTCTCCGCGCGCTCTTTGTACAATCCGGAGGCAAATTGCTCTTCGTAGATCGTGCGCAGATGAGCTACGTACATTTTACGGAATAATGGCCGGTCGAATAGTCGAAGCACCAATGGCCTTTCCTGATTACGGTCAGAGAAGTGGAGGAAAGGACTGAGCGTGATCAGTTGCTCATCGGTCAGGATTTTCGTCTTGTCTACGAGCCTGAATCCACCCATGCTCAGGTTTAAATCCCAGATGATGGACCGCCAGATTCCGGTTTCGTCCTTAAAGAGATAAAAATTATGGCAGAAAGCCCCAAGATAACTATCAAGGTTGCTCAGTGCATTGTCGAAAGCGAGCATCCACAGGGCCTCATCAACGTTAAGAATCTGACTTAGATCAGCTTCTTCATCCTTAATTGCTTTGGTGAGGCTCACGAGTTCTTCCCAGCCGTAGTCTGATTTTTTAAGCTCGTAGCGGCTGGCGTAACAGATGGAATCTTCCCCCAGGTAAGCCAGGTTAGCGCCCGTACCGGGAGGACAGAATGCTGGTGGCGGATCTTTACTTTCGGGGTCGCATTTAAACATTACCCCATCTTTGGCGTCGAACTCCTCCTCCCAAAAATTCTCGTCCACGGATTCAGTAAGGTTGTACAGCCCGAAGTAATCGCCGTCAACGGTAAGACGTGCGTAATTGCATTCGGAGGCGGAGACGTAGTCGCGGGCAATTTGGTAGCTGAGGGTTTCCCGCAGGTAGCTGGGGTCACGGAACAGGTTACTGAGTTTAAGGGTCTTGTATTTTCCGTCTACCCGCTGATTTTTAATGTACTCACTGACTTTGATGTTGAACGGCAACTTCTTTTTTTCCTCCTGAGCCGGAGCAAAATAGGAACTGTTGCCCTTCAGCCGAACACCCACGCTGTCGTAGGTGACGCCATCAACTTTGAGGGTAGCGGATATCCTGGCTTTTTGGAACTGTTTCTTCCAGGCATTCAACTTGCGTTTCCAGTTTGGATCGTGCATCTCCAGTTCTATCTCCACCACGCGGTCGAGTTCATAGAGTTCCTGTTTTGCCTTTTGGGCGTGCATTTGGGCGGGGCCGCAGGTGCAGAGAATGGTTAAAAAGGCAAGGAAGATTAGTCGCGATACAACGCTCATTCGGTCGGGGAGATAAATTCTGGCCGTGAAGATAAGGGATGCATTTCGGATAACGACACGGTTATTGGTTGAGGTATCTCGGGATTGACATTAGATATTGAAATAAGGTCCACCTCCCATGAAGTCTATTTGAGCAGCCAGCCCCCTGACTTCTGGCGTCCTTCACTAGGAGCGTGTCTAAACATTAACCTCACCCCCGGCCTTGTCCTCGTTCAATAACCAATAAGGATCTTCCCGAAACCGCCTCCAGTAATCTTCCAGGTTGCTGCGGAGTTGCTCGATGCTGGCTTGCTGCGCCGGAGGCGTAGCCGCCCAGATGTTCTGCCCCTCGTATTCCTTTGTTTTTAGCTCGTCGATGTACTTGCGCAGGTTAAAACAAAGAGTACACTGGCCGGCGGCGATCAGGTCATCGAGCATATGTTGCTCCTTTTCGGCCTCACTGAACCAAAGGGTGGTCGGCATGGTGTTTGCCGCTGCGATCACTTTCGACATCTTGAATCCAACTACATCTACGTGCGCGCCCTTCAAACTGTAAATATTGTTGTTCTTGATTCGCCCACGCCATTCCGGGCTGGCAAATAATGCACTGATCTGCAGCTGGCGAATACGCCGCAGAAAAATATCCATGACCATTTTGAGCACGGATAGTGCACGGAATTTGGCGAGGTAGTACAGGATGTAGATCGGAGTCGTGGTCAGTACGCCGAAATCTTTCATGATTTCCGGCAGCTGCCCACCAGCAAATGTTTTACTTACCTCCTGAATCACGATTTTTCGGACGGTGAAAAACAGGGCGAACCAGCCGGCAATCAGTGTGGCGAGGCAGGATACCAGCACGATGTCCCACGGCGGAGCATCCCAGACGAACAGCAGGCCAATCGCTACAGCGAGGATCAGTAGCGCGATCAGGTTAATGCTGCGAAAGGTGAAAAAATTCCCGATGCTGCTGTAATTGAACTCCGGAACTTCCAGCGGGTCCATCGTTTCGCCGGAAACGTCGGAGATGAGGTAGGTGCCCACCAGTGGAAGCCCATCTTTCAGGTGCCGCTGCTCGGCCAGCTTTACGCCCTCAATGCCCTGGTTGTCCAGGACGCCACCGTCCATAATGGCGGTGACGGGTTCGTGCTCCATTTCGTTCCAGGCTTCTTCCACGGCGCTTCCCGGGCCGTTACCATAGTCCTTAGGCATGACCATCGGTTCGAAGCCGCCGGGGAAACAACTGGAAGAGGCCGCTGCATCGGCAAGTCGGATCTCCCTGGAGGCAGATTTTGGCAGATTCAGATTTCCGTTGCCGAATAGCTCGTCTTCGTGGGCCCGTTGAAATCGGAACTGAACGCCGGTGGTGAATTCGGAAGCGCCGAAAATGATGTCGTTAAGGTGTCCGGTTTTTCCTTCATAAAGTACCGCAAAGGTCTTTCCCTCGTAGAAGTATTGATCATAGACTTCAGCAAAGGCATTGATGACGTCACGGGATTTATGCTTGTTAGTCCATTTATCCGGGTTGTTCAGTTTGTGCAACGCCCGCTCCACCAACTTGTCTTCTTGCAGAAGTGCGTAAAGCTTGGTAAAGCAATCGTAATAGGTGCCACCTTCAGCAATCTTCAGGGCGTACATGACCCCGGTCAGTGTTCCGCCGGAGATGGTCGACAAAATACTGACCCGACTAAGTAAATTGTCGTCTTCGTACTCCAGTGAATTAAGCAAGGACATAGTGCCCAGGTGAAAGGTGGTGGCGCGGTAGCCGCCACCAGACAGGGAGAGGGCTATTTTGGAAAATGGAATGGGGGTCATCTAGAGTGTTTTTCAAGAATTAGTCTAAAGGCATATTAAGCTATTACTTTTCCGACAGGGCCATAGTTAAAGGATGCAGGAAGTAGGTAGAAATGCCTGTATTAATGGGTAGTTTTACCTGATCAAAGAGAAAGGACATGCAACGAGATTTTTATTGACGCGCACACGAACCCTTTGAGCCTCCCACGGTTAGTGCAGCAACCTATTCTCTCCTTCAATTATTCTATAATTCATTTATTAGCTTCGCTGCTGCCTACGGCGGTCGCTGACTCCCAGACTAACTGTAAAGTAGAAAGACTCGCTTAAGCCCTTGATTCGCGTTAACCAGACCAATAGCCCAAATTATGCCCCGCATCCTCCTGGCCCTGGCCATCTTCCTAACCTTCTACGGTTACCTCAGCGCCCAAAATCTGGACCTCCCCGCCTTCAACCAGGCCAGTATCGACCATCAGAAAACAGCCATGCTGACCCTCGGCGGATGGGCCGTAACCAACATCGCCCTCGGTGCTACACTCCAGGGGAATGCCGAGGGCTCCACGAAGCATTTTCACCGGATGAATGCACTTTGGAATACCGTCAACCTCGGTATCGCCGGCCTGGGCTACTTCGCCGCCCTGAAGACCGATCCCTCCGCTCTGGACATGGCCACCAGCCTGCAAAAGCATCACGCCTTCCAAAAGGTCCTGCTTTTTAACGCTGGCCTCGATATCGGCTACATCGCCGGTGGCCTCTACCTGACCGAACGGGCCAAACGGCCGGATGTGAACCAGGACCAGCTAAAAGGCTTCGGCCAGAGCATCATGCTTCAGGGCGCTTTCCTGTTCGTCTTTGATTTGGTGAATTATTTCATTGCCAGTGGTCGGGACAGCCAGGTACCGGTGCTGCTGGGCACCACTGCGGACGGAATTGGATTGAGTTTTATCTTCTAAGCGCAAGTGGGCTTTGCCCCGAGAAGGAAGCGGAGCTCTCTTGAAAAAATAATATAGGAGTCTCTCGGGGCCATAGCCCTTGAATAGGTTCCTTATGTTGCAAGCTGCCGCCTGCCTCTGGTGGTCGAGGAATGAAGTTCGCAAAAGCAAGCCAGGGTGATATTAATTTCGTTCCTCGACCACTAGCCCAAACACAAGGCTAATTAAACGTTAAACCGACTTGCCTGGCCTGCGGAGGGTGGCCCTTTTTCGTTTGTTTATCAACCTGAAAAACTATTACACCAATGTTGTACCGTTTACCCGTCCTTTTTCTATTCCTTTTCCTCTTGTTCACCAGCTGCATAAACCGGGGGAACTACCACTACGGCGGATCCTTTCCCAACGCCCAACTACCAGCTATCGGTAAGAAAATCGGCGTGTTGGATCCTCGCGGCCCGTTTGGAGACGTCAATGCCCGTAAAACCTTGCACGCAACTTTTAAACGGACGTTTGGGAAGTGTGAGGATACGGTCGTCTACACCGAAGACCAACTCAACCAATTGGCTCAGCTACCCGCTATCTACGGCGATTACCTTTCGGATAGTAACCTGGACTGGTTTGTGGAGCAAACCGATCTCGATTATCTGATCCTGACCGATGTTGGCCCGGGCAGGCTCACCGATGACCCTCAGCCCTTAAACATTTCCACGGCCGACCGCGAAGCATCCGTAAGGGTTATTGTTTATGACCTCGCCGACGGCGGGGAACTCAAAAACATCACCGTGACCGGTAGACTCAACCTGGATGTGGATAAGCAATTCTGGGAGCTGGAAGCGTCAGAGGAGGGCCTTGGAACCTTTGCTCTGAAAAAGGCGATGAAGCGGCTGGGGAAGTTTACTGATTGTCGGTAGCCTTTATGACAGCTCAGCACAAGTCCCAACCGTGGGCAAAAGCGCTGGGGAACAAAGCTTGATGTAGATTTAGTTAATCACAGGTCGGTAACAATTTTCTGCCTTTCCTGCTTGCTGCCCGTTACTTTGCAGCTGTCCCGATAGCTATCTGGGCGCCCTGAAAAACACTTTAATGTATCGTCTCATTCTATTGCTATCACTTCTTCTCTGGTCTGGATGTCGCGCTGATTCAAGCCCTCCAGAGGGTGCTTTTGCGGAGCAAACGTCCGATTTAAGTGATCCTGCTGCTGATCCAGGCTACGGCATCTTTGAAGTTGAAAAAACTAAATGGGAAGAAAATACGGGCTGTGGCCCTAACCGACAGTACGACCTTTTCATCAGGCCCGATTCCGGCGGTTATCTTGTATTCGATGAAGTGCTGATTGGTGAAGAACTCCATAATTTCCTCCTGGATTACGTCACCAACCCAGATCGATTGCCCAACTACCCCTGGAAACCAAGTTCGGCTTACTTTAATCTGGTGGATGCCTCGGCTGATGAAACCGCCTGGAGAAAAGAAGGAGTCTCCATCATCCAAGCCGTTTATTATGAACTATGGAAGGAGGAGGCCCATCAACAATTTGGCCAGCCTTATACTGATTTGCCACGCAGCATAAAAGAGGTAGTTCTTGAAAAATTTCCAATGCAGGTGTGTTTGGCAGGCCCATGGTTCATTCCTTCGCCGCCGCCACCACCTCCGCCAGCCATTGAGTAGTTCGGAAACGAAAGAGCTGCAACCATTCCCTCCCTAAACCGTTTTATTACTCTCCAATTATCAGTAAGCTATCCGCCTTCGCGCGGCCATTAAAGGTTATTCCAGGAGAAACATTTCCTGCCCGGAGGATTAGACTTTCCCTTGAACGTCAAAAGTCTTCCGAAAAGCTCTTTAATGACCGTGCGCTCTTTACCTTTGCGCCCCGTATGAAGCATATCCGCAACTTCTGTGTCATCGCACACATCGACCATGGCAAGAGTACCCTCTCTGACCGTCTCCTCGACTTTACCCAATCAGTGGGTGAACGCGAAAAGATGGACCAGCAGCTTGACGACATGGATCTCGAGCGTGAGCGTGGTATTACCATCAAGAGTCACGCCATTCAGATGCACTACACCCACACTGATGGGACGGAGTACGTCTTCAACATGATCGATACCCCCGGGCACGTCGACTTCAGCTACGAAGTCTCCCGCTCCATCGCCGCCTGCGAAGGCGCGCTGCTGCTGGTAGACGCCACCCAGGGTATTCAGGCCCAGACCATCTCTAACCTGTTCCTTGCCCTGGAGCACGATCTGGAGATCATCCCCGTCCTTAATAAGGTGGATATGCAGACGGCCCGGATCGACGAAATGGCCGACCAGATGATCGAACTCACTGGCTGTGCCCGTGAAGACATCATCGAAGCTTCTGGTAAAACCGGTATCGGTGTGCAAGAAATCATGACCGCAGTAGTGGAACGCGTGCCAGCGCCAAGCGGCGACCCGGATGCACCACTGCAGGCCCTGATCTTCGACTCCGTATTCAACCCCTTCCGTGGTGTTATCGCCTATGTGCGGGTCATGAACGGTACGCTGAAAAAGTTGCAGGAGGTTAAGTTCATTGCCACCGGCGCGAAGTACACCGCCAATGAGGTGGGCGCTATGGAAATCACGCCCAAACCGCAGGGGCAGATCGGCTGCGGTAGCGTAGGCTACATCATCACCGGCGTAAAGAACAGTTCAGAAATTAAGGTGGGAGACACCGTCACCCTGGCCGAAAACCCCGCGAAGATGCTCTCCGGCTTCGAGGAAGTTAAGCCGATGGTATTCGCCGGTATCTTCCCGCTGGACAATGACGACTTCGAGATGCTGCGCGACAGCCTCGAAAAACTGCAACTCAACGACGCCAGCCTGGTCTTCGAAGCCGAAACTTCGGCCGCCCTCGGCTACGGTTTCCGCTGTGGCTTCCTCGGTATGCTCCACCTGGAGATTGTGCAGGAACGCCTCTTCCGTGAATTTAACATGGACGTCATCACGACGGTACCAAACGTTACTTACCGGGTCACGGACACCAAAGGCGTGGTCACCGAAATCCGTAACCCGGCCGAACTGCCGGAGCAAAACAACCGGCAGATGGTGGAAGAACCCATCATTTATGCCCAGATCATCACCACCACCGAATACATCGGTGCGATCATGAACCTCTGTATCAATAAGCGGGGAACGCTTACGAAACAGACCTACCTCAGCCCCCAACGTGTCGAGCTGCACTTCGTACTGCCGTTGGCCGAAATCGTTTTCGATTTCTACGATCGCCTCAAGTCCATCAGCCGTGGCTACGCCAGCTTCGATTACCAGCCGAAGGATTACCAGGAGACCGACCTGGTCCGGATGGACATCAAATTAAACGGTGAAAATGTAGATGCCCTCTCGGCGCTTGTTCACCGCTCCAAGGCTCGCTACGTCGGCGCCGGAATGTGTAAAAAACTTCGCGAATTGCTACCCCGTCAGCAGTTCATGATTGCCATTCAGGCCGCCATTGGCGGGAAGATCATTGCTCGTGAAACCCTTTCTGCCATGCGGAAGGACGTAACCGCCAAGTGTTATGGTGGTGACATCAGCCGTAAGCGGAAGCTGCTGGAAAAGCAGAAGGCCGGTAAGCGGAAGATGCGTCAGTTCGGTAGTGTGGAAGTGCCGCAGAAGGCGTTTTTGGAGTGTTTGAAACTGGACTAATGACGGTTGAGGCTTGGTAACCACTAAGGCATTAAGGTGACTAAGCGCTACACTAAGGGAAAGTGTGGGAGCGGAACCATTAAGGCTGCTTCGCAGCTTAGGACATTAAGGAGATAAAGGCAGCGAGGAAAGTAAAGTTTGCTACCCGCAACTTTTTGCACGAGACCGCGCATTAATACCCATACTACGTGATAGCCAGGAACGGCGTTTCTTCGAATCCAAATCGACGTGTCGCAGGTTCGATTCCTGCCCGGGTGATAAGGCAACTTTAAGCCCCGGTAGCTCAGTTGGTAGAGCAGTTTGTATCGCCGCCCGTTTTTCTTCACGTGGTTTTCGCCCCCTTCAGGATCTCTGGTCTTGGCGGGGGTGATTTTTTTTTGGCGGGGCCGCAGGAGCAAAGGAAGAGTTTAAGGTGCAAGGGACGAAAGGTGCGCAGGCCCGGAGGGCCGTTTCTTATAGCGGTGGGGTTCACCCCATCGTTTTCGTTGTCCTATCGCACCATCAACCGCCCACTACCGATCAACCGTAAGCCCCGCCGGATAGCATAGCAGTAAATCGCATCTTCTTTGACGACCAGCCCACTAAGTTACCGGAGCCAAATCTTAGATGCAACTGGTTTTACCTAACCACAACTGGAAGGTTATTTTTATTTAGATCCTCTTCAAATTGAATGTCTATACATTATCTGTAGCAGCTGGAACCTACCTTGTTGGCTCACTCACGAATTACCTATCCATGGATTTACCCAAAGTAGCTGCTCCCAACCCCATTCCCGTCGAACTCGTAGCGGGTAGCACCTACGCCTGGTGTACCTGTGGGTTGTCAGATAAGCAACCGTTTTGCAACGGTGCCCATAAAGGGACCGGTTTTGCACCGAAGGTATTTGTAGCCGAGGAGACGAAGACGGCTTATATGTGCCAGTGTAAGCAGACCGCAAATCCTGGATTTTGCGACGGAGCGCATAAGAACCTTTAATTAGCTTTCGCGTAGTTCAACCTTTGAGCTATCCGGCTAATTAATTTTTAGAAAGAGAAACAGCTTTTTGGTCGGAGCGGCAAGGGACTGCTACGCAGCTATTTTTCTCACAGAGGTTCGCACGGAGGGAGGCGCAGAGGGAGCACAGAGCTACGTGTACCATCAGTTGCTGTGTCCTTCGGGGCTGGCAATGGCGGTTACGTCTGCCATCGGCGGTTCAGCCAGTGTGATTTCCTTGCTTATAAGTTCCTTTCTCTGCACCTGCGTCCGCGCCCATCTCCCAAAGCAGTCAAGCATTGTACTGGCACAGCTAAATCCGCCCATCAATAACTACCACTATACCAACAACTAGCCCTAGCTTTACGGCAGGTCAGTACCTGAGTTTGCGCTTGCCCGACGAGCGCAGCTAGCATCCGTGCCGGTACTACTAGACTATCGACTACTAGACTACCAGACTAATATGCCTCAAGCTTACATTTACCAAGCCCTACGTTCTCCCCGCGGCCGTGCCGACGGCAGCACCGCTGATATGTATGAGGTGAAGCCCATTGACTTGCTCAGTCAGTGCCTGAAGGCCTTTCAACGCCGGACCGGAAGGGAGGATCTTCCCGCCAGCATCGATGACCTTATAATAGGATGTAATACCCCGGCCGGAGACCAGGGCTATAATATTGCCCGGGCGGCCTTGTTGAATGCAGGGTGGGGGCAGGCGCGTGGTGGTCTGCAGATCAACCGCTTCAACACTTCCGGCCTGGAGGCGATCAACCTTGCGGCTGCCCGTATTCACGCTGGCTATGGCGAAGTAATGATCGCCGGCGGTCTGGAGTGCATGAGCCGGGTGCCGACTTACCTCAATGGCGGACCAATGATGAATGACCCCGCTACAGTTATCAACAGTCATTACATTCCGCAGGGGGTAGC
Organism: Neolewinella persica DSM 23188; assembly: GCF_000373105.1. Classification (GTDB taxonomy): domain Bacteria; phylum Bacteroidota; class Bacteroidia; order Chitinophagales; family Saprospiraceae; genus Neolewinella; species Neolewinella persica. The sequence goes on from NZ_KB890441.1 coordinate 64,269, forward strand.
GGCCGATCTCGTGGCCAGTTCACACGGTCTTAGCCGGGCCGAGCTGGATGAATATGCGGTAGGTAGCCACGCCAAGGCCGTTGCCGCAGCCAAAGCCGGACATTTTCGGGGAAGCCTGGAAACCATCACGGATTCGAATGGGCTCGTTATTCTGGCCGAAGATAGCATCCCCCGCCCCAACCTTACGACGGAAGACCTGGCTGATCTGCCTCCCCGCTTTGCCGAAATGGGCTTATCGGGTTTCGACGAAATGGCCCTGCATCGTTTCCCTTTGGTCGACCACGTTGATCACCTCCATTCCTTTGGCAATACGAGTAAAGCCGCCGATGGGTGTGCACTTGCGTTGCTTGGAAGCGACCAGGCGGGGAAATCCCTGGGATTGAAACCCAGAGCGCGTATTCGTGCCGTAGCGATGAGTGCCGTTGACGCCACCTTATTAACCGGAGGTGTTAATGCTGCGGACCTTGCGTTGCAACAAGCCGGCCTTGAGCGTAAAGACATTGACCTGTGGGAATTCAACGAATCCTTTGCTGCCCCGGCTATCCGTTTCCAACGTGGAGTCGGAATAGCAGACGACCGCTTCAACGTACTGGGCGGGGCGATTGCCCTGGGTGAACCCCTGGGGGCCGTCGGTGGAATGATGCTTTGCCACCTCCTTGACGAACTGGAACGACAGGACTTTACCCTGGGCAGCCTCACGATTGATGCGGGTGCTGGTTTGGCGGTATCAACGATTTTTGAGCGAGTATAGGGGAGATTTACCTCCCCACTCAACTACCTTTACATTCTTGCCATCTACAAAGTCCGCAACTTGCAACCCCTGCAACGGAGCACAGTGACTTTGCAACCTGCAACCTGCAACCTGCAACCTGTTATGATTAACTACCGCAAAGACACCGATGATATTGTTACCCTCATCCTTGACATGTCGGGGCGGGCAAGTAATTTGCTTAACCATGAGTTGGTGGCGGCTTTTCGGCCAGTGATTGCGCATTTGCAAAAAGAGAAAGCTGCAGGTCGGCTACGGGGGGTGATCATCTCGTCGGCAAAAAAAGATTTCCTCCAGGGAGGGGACCTGGCCTATATGCTGAAGTTGAAGGACGCTGAAGAAGCCTTTAATGCCGCCCAATTGCTCAAAGCTTTTTTGCGAGACCTGGAAGTTCCCGGCGTACCGGTAGTTGCGGCGATAGACGGAGATGCTATCGGGACAGGTTTTGAGCTTGCCCTGGCTTGCCATCGGCGCATCGTTACGGTAAACCCAAAAATTCGTCTGGGGCACCCTGAGGTGCGGATCGGCCTAATTCCAAGTGGAGGAGCGGTGATCCGCCTGATGTGGCTATTGGGCATAGAACGGGCCTACCCGCTATTGCTGGAGGGCCGGAGGTACAGCCCCCAGGAAGCCCTCAAGGTTGGTCTTGTGGATGAGTTGGCGGCTGATCCGGTAGACCTGATCCGAAAGGCTAAAGCCTGGTTGCTTTCTAACCCGCCCACCCACCGGCCCTGGGATGCGGAGGATGGGGAGATTCCCGGCGGCTCCGCCGCCGAGCCCAACCTTGGCCATCGCATCCGGCTGCTTACCGCCAGGCTGTCGGCCAATACCTACGATCTATACCCCGCCCAGCGCGCCATCATTGACCTGCTGGCCGAGGCATCGAAAGTTGATTTCGAAACGGCCCTGCGTATAGACAGCCGGTACTATGCCCGGGTAGCAACCGGAGAGGTAAGTAATAATATGATCTCAACCTTCTGGTTTGATAAGCAGGCCATTCGGACTAACGGCCTTGGCCGACCGAAAGGTTACGGTAAATTTCGCCCGCGCAGGGTGGGGGTGATCGGTGCCGGAAGGATGGGGTCGGGTATCGCCTTTCTTTGCCTTCGTAACGGGTTAGAAGTGGTGTTGAAAGACGTTAGCCAGCCCATTGCAGAGCGGGGCAAAGCCTACGTGACCGAACGGATCGACGAGTACATCGAGCGGGGCACCTTCCAGCCTTCAGAGCGGGAAGAGCTTCTGAGCAGAATCACGACGACAGATAAAAGCACCGAGTTTGTTGGTTGTGACCTGGTCGTAGAAGCAGTGTTTGAAAACAAGGCCGTTAAACAAAAAGTTACCCGTGAGGCGGAAGAGCAGCTGGATGAATTCGCCGTTTTTGCAACGAATACAATATCCATTCCAATTACCGAATTAGGGAAGGAGAGCCTCCGGCCAGAAAATTACGTGGGGATTCATTTCTTCTCCCCCGCGGAGACTTCTTCCGTCGTGGAGGTTATTAAAGGAGGGCGGACCAGCGAGGAGACCATCGCCCGGGCATTTGACTTTGCCACCACCATCCGGAAGATTCCCCTGGTCGTAAAAGACAGTTGGGGATTTTTTGCCGCCCGGGTACAGAATACCTACATCCTGGAAGGTGTCACGATGCTGAACGAAGGGTACCCTGCCGCCCTGGTGGAGAACATGGGCCGACAGGCAGGTATGGCCCTGGGGCCCCTCGCGCTGGCCGATAAACTTGGGTTGGCCCTGGTGATGCGTTATGAAAAGCAGGCCGCCGCTCACTACGGAGACAAATACCAGCAACATCCGGCAGTTCCGGCGCTAAAAACGATGCTCGACGATCTGGGGCGGGGTGGAGAGCAAAAGCGCGCTGGGTTCTATGCCTATAACGCTGATGGAACTGCGCGCCTCTGGACGGGTATCGATGACCACTTTCCGGTAACCAAAACAGACTACGACCGCCGGAGAATGAAAGACCGTTTCCTTTTTAGTCAGGTCATCGAATCTGGTTGGTGCCTGCAGGAAAAAGTGATTACGGAACCCGCCGCTGCCAACCTGGCCAGTGTGTATGCCTGGGGCTTTCCGGGGTATACGGGTGGTGTACTGCGGTACGTGGAAAGCTACGGCAGAGCGGCATTTGAAAAACGAGCCAAGGAATTGGCGGAACGCTATGGGCAGCGCTTCACGGTGCCTAAGTACCTGCGGTAATAATTCAGATGACGGCAGTTTTGCCTGATCGAGGATATACATCAAGTATCTACATTGAGATAAAAGCAGGGCGCTTAGTGTGGCAAAGGCTTACCTGTGGGCAATTGTGTGGGAAATTTTACGTCCCGTCCGGATTTAAAAAAGCCCCGGAAAGCGCTTGTTTTCAAGCTTGTGCGAAATTTCGACTGTTTTTCAGTTAGTTACAAAGGTCCGGGGCAAAAAATAAGTTGTAAAAGGCTTGGAGGAGAACAAAGATGCGGCTACCTTTGCAGCCGCTTAAGCAATGACCCCCGAAACAGGAGGACGAAGTGAGGGCGATAACGCAAACAAAACTAAGCAATACAGTGGATACACTAAGCTACAAAACCAAGTCGGCCAATGCCGCATCGGTAGAGCGTAAGTGGCACGTGATTGACGTGGAAGGTGAGATCGTTGGCCGTGTGGCCAGCAAGATCGCTACCGTTCTTCGTGGTAAGCACAAGCCTGACTTTACCCCTCACTTCGACAACGGCGATCACGTGATCGTGCTCAATGCTCACCTCTGTCGGTTTACTGGTGAGAAGTTAACGGATAAGGAATACCTCCGCCACACTGGTTACCCCGGTGGACAGCGCAAGGCTACTCCCCGTGACCTCTTCGCCAAGAAGCCAGAGCGTGTTATTGAAGTAGCCGTGAAAGGTATGCTTCCTAAGACCAAGCTTGGTCGGGCACAGGTTAAGAAACTGCACATTTACGCTGGTGCTGAGCACCCGCACGCTGCGCAGAAGCCAGAGGTACTCAAGTAAGTGAATGGAGGAATGAGAGAAGGAGAGAATGAAGCATCGCTCATCTATCTTTCTTTTGCACCTGCGTTCCCGCATTAAAAAACCACGAGTGATTAGCTGATCCTGAAAGGGTTATTCAATTATTCACTCATTCAATTATTCAATAAGATGGAGCAAATTAATGCCATCGGCCGACGCAAGGCTTCCGTAGCCCGCGTTTACCTTACCCAGGGATCTGGAAAGATCACTGTAAACGGTAAGGACTACAAAGATCACTTTCCTCAGAAGCACATTCAGCCACGGGTTATCCAGCCTTTCCAGATTATTGATGTGGACAATGCCATTTACGACATCACTGTGAACGTAAAAGGTGGCGGCATCAAAGGTCAGGCGGAAGCGATCCGTATGGGTATCAGCCGCGCTTTGGTGAAGTTGAACGAAGATTTCAAAACACCCCTGAAGCACCAGAAAATGCTTACTCGTGACGCTCGCGTCGTAGAACGTAAGAAGTACGGTAAGCCTAAGGCACGTAAGAGCTTCCAGTTCTCCAAGCGTTAAACAGTTGTTGCAATGGTTGCAAGTGTTGCAGCCGCGTAACAATTGCAACCCCTGCAACTACTGCAACCATTTTCGCCTCTCGGCGAACAATCTCTAATCCAAGTCCAAAGCTCCATCGCAGCTACGGACCGAAAATAAATAACCCATGGCTACTAAGCCCACCCACCAGGAGCTGCTCGAAGCCGGTGTTCACTTCGGCCACCTGCGCCGCAAGTGGAATCCAAAGATGTCTAACTACATCTTCGGCGAGAAGAACGGTATTCACCTTATTGATCTGAACAGCACGCTGACCACTATGGACCGTGCCGGTAATGCAATGCGGCAGATCGCCCGTGCTGGCAAGAAGATCCTTTTCGTTGCTACCAAGAAGCAAGCCCGTGACGTTGTTACGGCCTGCGCCCAGGAAGTAAACATGCCTTACGTTACCGATCGGTGGCAGGGTGGTATGTTGACCAACTTCAACACCATCCGTCGTTCTATTCGCAAGATGCAGAACATCGAGCGTATGCTCGCAGACGGTACCCTGGACAGCGTAACCAAGAAGGAACGCCTGACCCTCACGCGTGAGCATGAGAAGATGAGCAAAGTTCTTGGCGGTATTTCTGAAATGGGACGTATCCCTAACGCCATTTTCGTGGTTGACATCGTACACGAGCACCTCGCCGTGGCCGAAGCTAAGAAGCTTGGTATGCGGACTTTCGGTATCGTTGATACCAATGCCGACCCCAGCAGCGTCGACTACCCGATTCCAGGAAATGACGACGCCAGCAAGTCTGTCGGTATCCTCATCAACTACCTCACCGAATGCATTAAGCAGGGTCTCGCTGAGCGTAGTGAAGAGAAAGATGCTAAAGCTGAAGGCGCAAAGCCTGATGCTGCAGCTCCGGCTGCAGAGCCTGCGGCTCCGACTGCAGAGTAGAGTAGAATCAGGAACCAGAAGCTAGAAATTAGCTCCTGGTTCCTGATTCTCCCCCCAAAATCAAATTAGAAATACAAAAATTATTATACGCTATGGCAATCACCGCCCAAGACGTAAAGAAATTGCGGGACATGACCGGTTCCGGAATGATGGACTGTAAGAAAGCACTGGCTGAAGCCGATGGTGATTTCGAAAAGGCCATTGAAGTGCTGCGCAAGCGTGGCGAAAAAGTAGCCGCCAAGCGCGATGATCGCGATGCCAACGAAGGTGCCGTTATCGCTAAGATCAACGATGCCAAGGATTACGGTATCATCATCCGCCTGAGCAGCGAAACTGACTTCGTTTCTAAGAATGAAGACTTTATCGCTTTTGCAAACAAGGTTGCAGACATTGCACTGGCCAATAAGCCAGCTGATATGGACGCGCTTTTTGCTCTGCCAATGGAAGGTGACCTCACTATCCAGGACAAAGTGACTGAAATGGTTGGTAAAATCAACGAAAAGATCAACGTCACTGCTTACGAGCAGGTGGAAGCTCCTTTGGTGGCTGAATACATCCACGCGGGTAACCGTGCAGGTGTACTGGTTGGCCTGAGCAAGTCTTCTGACGCTGCCTACGACGCTGGTCGTGACGTAGCCATGCAGGTGGCGGCAATGAAGCCGATCGCCCTCGATAAAGATGGCGTTGACGCAAAAACCATTGCTACTGAGATCGAAATCGGTAAGGACCTCGCTCGCCAGGAAGGCAAGCCAGAGGCGATGATCGAAAAGATCGCGATGGGTAAGCTGAACAAGTTCTACAAGGAAAATACGCTGGTCAACCAGATGTTCGTGAAGGACAACAAGAAGACCGTGGCGCAATACCTTAAGGAGTCTGAGAAAGGCCTCGCGGCCACCAGTTTCAAGCACGTAACCTTGGTCTAGAACCACCGATACATTAGCTGTACGGCCTTGTGCCGAAACGACTTGAGAGTCCCCGTTACAAATACTGTAGCGGGGACTTTTGTATGAAAGGTATCGTAAGAGAAGTAGGTGTTTCTACCTATTGTAATATGGGTAAACACCTGAAAATTAGGAGGTAAAGAAGGTTTATGGAATTGGGCTGGTTAGTTTTGATTCTAAACTTTAATTCAAGTGCCATGAAATACATTTACCTAATTATATCTTTTGCTTTTGTAATAGCTGGCAGCCAGGGGGTTCAGGCCCAGGCCACTATGGGGTTTGAAAACCTGACCACTACCCAGACTTGTACTACGGTTATTTGCCAGTACGTTGACCCTGACAGCCGCTTTTCAGCCCATGATCTTCAAGATGCTGGGGGAGTCCCCGTTTCTTCTCCGACTTCAGGAACTACCCTGGGATTTTCCGCAAGATTTACGCCTTCCCGACCTAACATTGCTGAGTTCAGCGATGGGCAATTTTTCGGGTATGCAGGTGCCGCTACGGTTAGCGATGATTTGGGACAAAACCCAACCGAAGGCGCTCAGGCATATATGATGGAAGATACAGATGGGGAGATAACGCTCACTTTTGATCTGGTTGACCTCTCCGGAGTGAATAACGCAATGTTTAGCATGGATTATATCGTTAGCGGTGGTTTTGAAGTGACTTCCGGCGTAAACGACCTGCTGCTTATTGAAATTGAAATTACTGGCTGCCCTTCAGCAACTACTCTTACCCCGCTATTTGCGAATGGAGATGGTAGTGGCGGAGCAACAAATCTTAATGGAATAACTGATGATACCTGGTTTCCTGTGTCACAAAACCTCGCTGCTTATCAAGGATGTAGGGCACAATTAAAAATCACTGTAGATAACGATAGCAGTACGGAAGAATTTGCCATCGATAACATCGTATTCACCGCCGGCACTGCCCTTCCCGTTGAATTCATGGATATCGCCGCCAACCAGCGCAAAGATGCTGTGGTCCTCGATTGGGCAACGGCCACTGAAACCGACAACCGGGGCTTCTCCGTGGAGCGTAGTACCGATGGGCGTTCGTTTACGCCAATTGGTTGGGTTGATGGCTCCGGTGAGGCGGAGACGCAGATTAATTATGAATTTGAAGACAGCAACGTGCGGATGGGGCAGGCGTACTACTACCGCCTGCGTCAGGAGGACTTCGACGGTGCTTTTGCTTATTCCTCCATCGTAGACATCACCCTGGTAGGCGAAACGAACCGGGATGTTGCCGGGCAGCTCTTCCCTAATCCGGCAGTTTCGGGGCAGAGTAATATTGAACTGTATCCAACGGAAGCAGGTGACTGGATGGTAACCGTGATAGATGTCAACGGAAAGGTACTGACCGAAACTAAGCATACCCTGGCGGCAGGCTATAACCTGGTTCCTCTCAACCTGGTAAAGCATCCGGTAGGTGCCTACCTGATCCGGGTTGCGGGAAAAGAACAAACAGTTTGCCGAAAGGTGATTCGTTAATGAACACTAGTGCTCTGTCAGGTCAATTCTGTCGCATTGAATGCTGGTGAGTTTTCTCCGCTGGCAAGGCGCTTGAACCGGAATTTAGCCGTAGCTAAATGAGGATTCAAGCAAAGCAGCCAACGGAGAAAAGACGCCGCAGGCAATGTGACAAGATTGACCAGACAGAACACTAGATCCTATTCGTTTGATTTGAACGGGGTGTTGCCTATTTGGTGGCACCCCGTTTTTTATGCCAGTTGAGTAGCTCCTACCATAACGTGGAACAGGAGGCGCGATCGCAGGTACAGGGAACGGTTGATTGCAGGCAACAACCCCGCATAATGGCTATTCGGAACGGCGAATACTGTAGCTGTTAAAGGTGTCTGCGGCCTTTCGCTGAGCACCGTAGATGATGACGGGGAGCGCACCCGCGATCCAGGCTACGAACCCGAGGTGCCAAAGCGCTGCGGTAGCGGCCACTCCGGCAGCAACGCCGATACCCGCGATCACCTTATTGGGCGCTGCTTTGATGTCGTTGACGTGAACGGTCATTTGCTCGTAGCAGTGGTCACAAGCAACGCGTAATTTCTCCCCTTTGTCTCGTTCCAACTCAACCCGGTCGGTGGCCATTGACTTGAAGGGGGTGTTCTCATGACACTTGGGGCAGGTAAAGTATTTACTCGTCATCTTAAGAATTATTTAACCACAAACCGGGGCCCATACAGAAAAAGTTGCCAACGCAGATGTTCACATTTTACGTCTTACAAGATATCAACAAATTGTCAAACAACAATGAAGCATCTGATTCTATTCTTACTCCTGGTCTTATTCACCGCTTGTGATAAAGCCGAAATTGATTCGCCCTTACCAGGCTGCGGACCGGCCATTGACATCAATGCGGACCGGGCAAACGATGCCACCGATAACTTCGCTCTCCTTGACGCCAACGTAGCGGGTAAATGCCTGACCGTAACTATTGCCGCAACCGGATGCGGTTCACAAGCCTGGCAGTTGGACCTGGTCACCGATGGTGCGATCGGTGAAAGCTTACCGACACAAAGTGCGGCCCGCTTGTTGTTTACTGACCCCGCAGCAGGAGGCATTACCTGCCAGGCGGAAATTCAGGCTACCTATGAATTTGACCTCAGCAACTACCTGACCGATGAAGTTTTGCCGACTCAATTTTCCTTACTGGATACTGGTCTGTCGTTTAGTATTGAGTAAGGGGGGGGATGTTAAGGCTAACCTGAAAGTATCATAGAATTGAAAGGGGGAATAACCGGCGCTGGTTTTTCCCCCTTTCTATATTATCTTACTGGAATCAACCAACTAACTTACATGTCCACCATTAACGTCGCCCTGCTCGGCTACGGCCTCTCCGGTCGCTACCTGCAGGCTCCTTTTTTTAAAGCCCATTCCGGATTTCGGGTAACCAGGGTAATGACCAGTCGGACAAAGGAGTTGCACGAAGTATTCTCCAACCTCACGCCAACGGCAACTGCGGAGGAGGTTTTTTCTGATAAGACCATCGACCTGGTTGCCATCGCAACACCTAATGCCACCCACTACGAATTGGCCCGCGCAGCATTGAAAGCTGGAAAGCACGTACTGGTCGACAAACCTGCCTGCGCCACGGCTGCAGAACTACGGGAATTGCGGGACCTGGCGGAAGCCAGTAGGCTTCAGCTTTTTGTTTTCCAGAATAGGCGGTGGGACAGTGACTTTCTCACCGTACGGCAAGTACTAAAGAGCGGAGAACTTGGCCAGTTGGTTGCCTTTGAAGCCCGCTACGATCGTTGGAAACCGGAACCAAACGCCAAGGCCTGGAAAGAAACCCCCGGCCCCGGTGCAGGGATGCTCTACGATCTGGGATCTCACCTGATTGACCAGGCGATCGCTTGCTTTGGTATTCCCGACCAAGTTAGCGGCCGGACCTGGATACAGCGATCATTTTCCACCATCCCCGATGCTTTTGACCTCCAAATGAGATACGATGGCTTTACCGCTGACTTGTCCTGTAGCCTGCTGGTACGGGAACCCACTCCACGCTATCGGCTGCACGGAACACTCGGTGCTTACGTCAAATACGGTATCGACGTACAGGAAGATCAACTAAAGGCTGGTATGTCTCCCTTAGCGACAGATTTCGGCCGGGAACCGGCAGCGCAGGATGGGATACTGCATACGGAGCGGGCCAATGAGGTCTTTCGGAGCACCATCCCGACCATCGCCGGTAGGTGGCTGGGCTTATTTGAAAACATGTACGACTCGATCACGGGCAAGGCAAAACCTGCGGTAACCTTGGAAGAAGTGATTGCGCAACTGGAGATCATTGAAACGGTAGGGGTGACCAGCCCCGATAGCGGTTTTACCATTACTGATTGACGGGTTAAACACCCTGTTTTTCTGATCTTTACTTTTTTCGGGCGGAATTCCACAGGTCGGTCGCCTACCGCTTTCTTTCGAAATGATACCGTTCCCTTTACAATCAACACGGTGCTAGTCAGTTGATTAGGCTGTTTTTCCACCTAAAAGACGAGTTTTCCACATGTTGAAAACGTTTTCCACATTGTGGATAAAATTAGATAAAATGTTAAGTGATTGATAATCAGCGCAAAAGCATGTTTTTTCCACACGGTGTGGAAAACTAAGGTGAAAATCTCTTAATCTTTAGTTTACCTTAGCCATTGTACGAGGGAAAACAACATTTTTTATGTTTTTCTTCGCTGTTCTTTATTACTGATACCACTTAGGCTAAGGCGGCATACTCCCTCTCCGGAATGGATGCCGCCTTAGTTAGCCTAAGCCCTTATTGGCTGCGGCTTCTACATTCACACTTTTCTCACGACCTCGGTTTTTACTATTCTTTCTTCCGCTGGCCATCCGGTCATGAAGCAGGTAGACTTCCGACGGCTCGTTCTTTCTTACTGATACCAAGATTTTTTAATTCGATTTTTATCATCTTTTTACCTGTTTCTGCCTAATGAATGCAAAGCTAGAGCCAATCCTCACCGAAAATGATGGTCGTTTCGTCCTCTTTCCCATCGAGCACGACGACATCTGGAAATACTACAAAGACAACGAAGCTTGTTTCTGGACCGCCGAAGAGATCGACCTCAGTGCCGACCTTGCCGACTGGAACAATAAACTCAACGACAACGAGCGGCACTTCATCAAACATGTGCTGGCTTTCTTCGCTGCCTCCGACGGCATCGTGAACGAAAATCTGGCGGAGAACTTCCTTTCAGAAGTTCAGTACACCGAAGCCAAGTTCTTCTATGGGTTCCAGATCATGATGGAAAATATCCATTCCGAGACTTATAGTCTACTGATCGATACCTACATCAGCGATCCTAAAGAGAAAGACTACCTCTTCAACGCCATCGAAACAATGCCCTGCGTGCAGAAAAAGGCCGAATGGGCCCTGCGCTGGATCGACAATGGCAACTTCGCCGAGCGAATTATTGCCTTTGCCGCCGTTGAGGGTATCTTCTTCTCCGGATCGTTCTGCTCTATCTTCTGGCTTAAGAAGCGTGGCCTGATGCCAGGACTGACCTTCTCCAATGAACTGATCAGCCGGGACGAGGGTATGCACTGCGATTTTGCCTGCCTGCTCTACACCAAGCACATCGTTAATCAGCTGGCCCCGGGCGTAGTTACCGGTATCATTAAAGATGCGGTGGAAATCGAAAAAGAATTTGTCTCAGATTCCCTGCCAGTTAACCTGATCGGCATGAACGCCGACATGATGTGCCAGTACATTGAGTTCGTTGCCGACCGCCTTCTGGTGGAACTTGGCGAACAGAAAGTATGGAATGCTGAAAATCCTTTCCCATGGATGGACATGATCAACCTGCAGGGGAAGACCAACTTCTTCGAGAAGCGGGTAGGGGAGTACCAGAAAGCTGGTGTTACCTCTGACCGGGATAAGCAGGTCTTTAGCCTCGACGAGGACTTCTAGTCATTGAATTGCTGAGTTGGTGAGTTGCCGAGTGGCTACCGCTGCTTCCACTCACTTTGCTTCGCTCGTTCGCCTACCTCGTACGGCAGCAACTCACCAACTCAGTGACTCAAAAACCCACTTTGCACCTGCGGCCGCGCCCATAATGCAACGCTTGCCTAACTTCTCACACCTGCCCCGCCTACCACATGCGGAGCAACTCAGCGACGCACAGCTCGCTAACTCACTCCTCACACCTGCCCCGCCTGCCTCGTGCGGTAGCAACTCACCAACTCAGCGACTCAAAAACACACCAACTCAATGAAAGTCATCAAGCGCTCCGGCCGTCCCGAGGACGTCTCCTTCGATAAAATCACCGCCCGCATCAAGAAGCTTTGTTACGGGCTTGACGAGAACTTCGTCGACCACATCAACGTAACCAAGAAGGTCATCCAGGGCCTCTACGACGGCGTTACCACCGTCGAGCTCGACAACCTCGCAGCCGAAACGGCCGCCAGTATGAGCACCGTGCACCCCGACTACGCGCAACTCGCTGCCCGTATCGCGATCTCTAACCTGCACAAAGAAACCGACAAGTCGTTCTCCGCTACCATGGAGGCTCTGTACAACTACGTTGACCCCAAGACCGGCGAAGCTGCCGGCCTCATCGGTGACGATACCATGCAGGTGATCCGCGACAATGAAGCGAAGCTCGACGCGGCCATCATCTACGACCGCGACTTCGAATTCGACTACTTTGGCTACAAAACCCTCGAGCGCAGCTACCTGATGCGCATGGACGGTGCCGTGGTGGAACGCCCCCAGCAAATGCTGATGCGCGTTGCCGTCGGCATCCACCAGGAAGACATTGACTCCGTCATCCAGACTTACCAGCTGATGAGCGAGAAGTGGTTCATCCACGCTACGCCTACCCTGTTCAACTCAGGTACGCCAAAGCCACAGATGAGCTCCTGCTTCCTCCTCAGTATGACGGACGACAGCATCGAGGGGATCTTCGAAACACTGCGCCGCTGTGCGCGCATCAGCCAGAGTGCTGGCGGTATTGGTCTCAGCATCCACAACATCCGGGCTACGGGCAGTTACATCAAAGGTACCGGTGGTACCTCCAACGGCATCGTGCCGATGCTGAAGGTATTTAACGATACCGCGCGCTACGTTGACCAGGGTGGTGGCAAGCGCAAGGGCGCCTTCGCCGTTTACCTGGAACCATGGCACGCTGATATGTTCGAGTTCCTGGAACTGAAGAAGAACCACGGTAAGGAAGAAATGCGCGCGCGCGACCTCTTCTACGCCTTGTGGATGAATGACCTGTTCATGGAGCGCATCAAGGCTGACGCCGACTGGAGCCTCTTCGACCCCAGTGAAGCGAAAGGCTTGTTCGATGTGCACTCCGGCGAATTCGAAGCCCTGTACCACCAGTACGAAGCCGAGGGCAAGGCGGTCAAGACCGTCAAGGCCCGTGACCTGTGGACGGCCATCCTCGACAGTCAGATCGAAACCGGTACGCCTTACATCCTATATAAGGACGCGGCCAACAAGAAATCCAACCAGCAGAACCTCGGTACCATCCGGAGCTCAAATCTCTGTACGGAGATCATGGAATACACCAGCCCCGACGAGGTGGCCGTGTGTAACCTGGCCAGCCTGGCGCTGCCCAAGTACGTGAAGGAAGACAAGACCTACGATTTTGATCGCCTCGTGGAAATCACCCGCGTGGTGACCCGTAACCTGAACAAGGTCATTGACCGGAACTACTACCCTATCGAGGAGGCGCGTACCTCCAACATGCGCCACCGCCCGATCGGCCTCGGCGTTCAGGGGCTGGCAGATGCCTTCATCATGATGCGCATGCCGTTCGACTCTCCGGAGGCGCGGCAGATGAACAAGGATATCTTCGAAGCGATGTACTTTGCAGCCTGTACGGAGTCCATCGAGTTGGCTAAGAAAGAAGGACACTACCAAACTTACCCCGGTAGTCCTGCCAGCAAGGGCGAACTTCAGTTCGATCTTTGGGGCGTAACCCCCAGCGACCGCTGGGACTGGGCCGGTCTGAAAAAGGACCTCGCCAAGCACGGTATGCGCAACAGCTTGCTTGTTGCACCAATGCCGACGGCCTCCACCAGCCAGATCCTTGGTAACAACGAATGTTTCGAGGCTTACAGTTCCAACATGTACACCCGCCGGACGCTTTCCGGTGAGTTTGTGGTCGTCAATAAGCACCTGCTGCACGACCTGATCGGCCTTGGCCTCTGGGATAACAGCATGCGTAACCGCCTGATGCAATCCAACGGTTCCATCGCGTCGTTCACCGACGTACCACAACACCTCCGCGACCTGTACAAGACGGTCTGGGAGATCAGCCAGAAAGTGGTGATCGACATGGCCGCTGACCGTGGTGCCTACATCTGCCAGAGCCAGTCGATGAACCTCTTCGTAGAGGACGTCAACCACGGTAAACTTAGCAGCATGCACTTTTACGCCTGGTCTAAGGGCCTCAAAACCGGCATGTACTACCTCCGTACCAAGGCTGCGCGCGATGCCATCCAGTTCACCGTTGATAAGACGCTCACAAAGCAGGGCGAGGAAGGCAACGGCGAAGTGAAGCAAGGCAAGCGTAACCTGAAGGCGGGGCCGCAGGTGCAAAGTGATGATGCCCAGGCAAATGCAGTGGTTGCAGAACCTGCCGTCGTCGTCGCTTTAGCTGAAGTACCGGAAGTAAAGGCGGAGGCCAAGCCTTCCCCCGCTGCCGCCGGCTTCGAGGAGCTTACCGCTGCCGATGTGGAGAACGTTGGCAAGGCTTGTAGTCTGGATGATCCGGATTGTATTGCTTGTAGTGCGTAGATATCGCCCAAATTGATTAGAAGAAAAATCCCGGAGCCAATGATTTTGGCTTCGGGATTTTTTTGGGCGGGTGCAATGCGGGAGGCGCGCGCAATGTGGGAGGCGGGTGCAATGCGGGAGGGGGCAAGCCCCTCCCGTACGTGCAATCATTTGTTTTGCCTGTAGGAGAGGGGCTTGCCCCCTCCCGCAATGCCCGCCCAGCCCAGCCCCCAAATCATCCCCCATGAAATTTATCCCGCGCCCAGGTCTGCACATTATTGCGGATGTAATGCCGGATGCGCCGGGCCGCCTCCGGCGTGCGGATGATGATTTCGTAGAAGCTGCGGTGCCAGAGTTTGCCGAGGCATTCGTTGTTGGTGTTGGCGAGGGCCATGCAGTCGCGGTAGGTCAGGGATTTGTAGGCACCGATGATGGCGGATAGGGTGGGGGGGGGGGCGATATCACGGGCAGGGGTAAGCCCCTCCCATACCCCACCATCATCGTTTATCTCGTAGGGGAGGGGCTTGCCCCCTCCCGCTTTATCGTCCCCATCGACATCGCCTGCATTGCGCCCATCGTCCCCGCCGGCCGTATCGCGCGCGCGCCCATTGCCACCATTGCGGCCATCGCCATGCCCCCCATCGCCCCCATCAGCAGCATCCCATTCCCCCAAATATATCACCCCATGCATATGGTTAGGCATAATCACGAATTCGCCGAGATCAATATGTGGGTAAGCAGCCGCCAAGGCAAGCCATTGGTCATGCGCAAAGTGGCCATAAGCATTGAGGTGTATCATGCCGTTGGTAATAGGTCCGAAAAGGTGCCTGTGTTGGTCACAGCAGATGGTAATGAAGAAGGCATTAGGACGGCTGTAATCGTAGCCGGAGAGCCGGATAGCTTTGCGGGTTCTCATGGTTAATGGGTTAGGGCGTTTCAGTGAAAGTAGGTTACAAGCAATATTAAAGCAAATTAAGTTTTTAAATTTTAAAAACCCATTTTTGTGTTTAATGGAGGATGGGGTAGCCTTACCACCCTCCCTGGAGCCAGCAATCTGCAGCCAATTTACCCTGCTCTTTAAGCCTTCCTCCTGCACCCGCGCGCCGTCGCCCGTAGGTACTATGTCAGGAACCAATCGGCCACTTGCCGCATACAAGATAATTTGAGTCATTGACCCTGGCCCCTGTTCGCGACAATATCTAAACCGAGTATTTCTACCCAATCCACTACCGATATCTACGTGGTTTTCCCACGAGTCTGCTCTTTCTTACCCAATAAAAGCTGTCCTTAATCAATAATAGGTTCAGGGTGAACGTGCAGCAAAGCCAGCATCCAGGGCCGAACCATGATGATAAACCCATTTTGCGGAGAATTGTAAGTGCTGTGGAATTGATATTAAATAAAAACATATTCGACACACTGCAAAAATGATTTTACCGTAGAGGAGCAGGTCATCACTTTTACATGACCACCAATTCCTACCCATAAAATGGCTTCTTTCCCCACCTACATGGTTATCCCGGTTCTCTTATTACTCGTCGCCATGGAACTATGGCACGAACGAAGTCACGGAGGCGGTACCTATACTTTTCAGGGCGCCCTGGCCAACCTCAATGCCGGGATGGTGGAGTACGCCGTTGGCGTTGGGACCCACGTCATCGTTGTAATTGCCTACGTATTGCAATACGAAAACATCAGCGTAGTGACCTTGCCAGCTAATGTTCCCGGCATATTGCTGGCCTTTGTACTGTATGAATTCTGTTATTACTGGAAGCACCGGCTGGGCCACGAGGTCAATTTCATGTGGGCCGGGCACATCGTACATCACCAGAGTGAGGAGATGAACTTTACCACGGGCGCCAGGCTGAGTTCCAGCTCCCCATTATATGATATTGTCTTTTACATACCGATGGCCATGCTAGGCATTACGCCGGCGGTATACATCGGCTGCAAGGCGGTGTCTTTGGGCTACCAGTTCTTTTTACATACCGAGCATGTCCGGAAGCTGCCGGCCTGGGCGGAATTTGTCCTCAATACGCCCTCGCACCACCGGGTCCACCACAGCTGCCGGGAGGAACACCTTGATAAAAACTACGGTTCGCTGATCATTTTGTGGGACCGGCTATTCGGTACCTTTGCCGACGAAGAATTACAACCGGTATATGGCACTACTGAGGCAACGGCGAGCCTGAATCCGATTACGGCCAACCTGGTTTACTACGGCAACCTGGTTACCTGGCTGCGCAGCAGCCGCACCTGGTCGGATGCTGGCCGTGTCCTCTTCGGCCGGCCTGATGAACTACCCGAATACCTGCCTAAGGCCAGTGGCGGTAGCCCGACCATCAACCAGGGGCCGCAGGCAGACCTCAGGTGGTATGCTTTAGCCCAGTTCAGCGGTGCCATCGGTGCCGTTTATGGCTTACTTCGGTATGGTTCCGATTTACCACTGCCGATTCTTATCATTGGCGTTATATGGGTACTTTGGACCGCCGCACAGGTAGGGAATATCCTGGAAAGAAATATTGAGGCAATCTTGTGGTCCGAGGTCATCCGGCTCCTGGCCACTTTACTGGTTCTGGGCCTGCTATACTTCTGGTTAACCTTGCCGGTGGTGCTCCTAATGATCTTGGCAACAATGTATGCTGCATCAGCCTTGGTGCTGTTTCGCAGTTACTTTTACAGCATGCGCCTGATGGTTTGATTTGGGCGACGGCGCGCAGGTGCAAAAAGTGTTATGGAGCAAAGTAGGTGTGGCCTGCTGCTACGCTTTCCAGCCGGGCAACAATCCCTGGTCCGCCTAACGACCTGACAGAAGAAATTTTACGCATCGCTCTGGTCCGGCTTTTTTACCTGCGGCCCCGCCAAAGTGATTTTGGTAGCCATTGATTTTTTTAGAAAAGGTTAAATAAAACAAGTTTTTCTGTTGTCTATGACCTTAAAATCAACCGAGAAATCTGCTTTTCTTTTTTTGATACGGAATTTAATGTTACTTTTATCATTGAATTTTAGGCATTTGGCCATATATCATGAAAAATTAAGCTTACCTAATTACCTCAAATCTGTCCTCAGAGGTACCTTTTCTTTTTTTGTGATGGTTGATTTGACCTTGTTTTTGACCTTGTCCAGGTCATGCAAGTAATTCTGTATGTGTAAACACCGTCCGTGATTGCAAATCAGAGGTTTATCTTTTCAATTATTTGGTTAGTTGTCTTTATTTTAGTGTAATCGGAGCTATTTGCAGCTCTAAAACAGTGTCTCTCGTGAAGAAAGTTTTACCTATTTATCCCACAGGCTCAGGCCAGTGGACGCTCAAACTCCTGTTGCTTAGCCTGTTTGTTGGCGGCATTTTAGCTCCCGCACTTAACGGTAACGATCTCATAAGGTCCTTCCTGTTTGAAGCAGCTGGCGACATCCATTATCCTGCTCAGGCCACGGCCGCCGTTTACCCCGACGCACTGATTTGGTCGGTGGAAAAAGCTGACGTGGCATTTGGAAATGACCCCGAAATTTATTCGGAGGTCGAAGTTGTATTTCAGGACAAATCAGAGGTAGAGACCTTCCTTCAGTTAGGCCTGGACCTGGATCACTTCCACCCTGAACTTGGTGTTAACCGCGTCTTACTGCCTAAGGGGGAACTCCAGATTTTACGGAATAACGGCGTTACTTTCAAAGTAACGGTTGACGATATGGCGAGTGCCATCGAGCGTAGAAACCTCGATTACCTGGCCGCCAACCCAATCCTGGAATCGGAAAAGACTACCTCCGGTTTTGAACTAGGCAGTATGGGAGGCTTTTACACGTACGCTGAAGTGGTGGCCCAGTTGGATGAAATGAAGGCACTTTATCCTACGTTGATCACGGATAAATTCAGCATCGGTACCTCCGGTCAGGGACGTACCATTTGGGCAGTGAAAATCTCCGATAACCCAGACACAGATGAAAGCGCTGCCGAAGCACCCGTATACTTTGATGCACTGCATCACGCCCGTGAGCCAGCAGCAATGGCTACGGTCATTAATTATATGTTCCACTTGCTGGAGGGGTACTCCACGGACCCTGGCCTTCAGTACATTGTCGAAAACCGGGAAATTTTTGTGGTCCCCGTCGTTAACCCTGATGGCTATGAGTACAACCGCTCTACCAACCCTAATGGGGGAGGCCTTTGGCGGAAAAATCGCCGGGTCAATTCCGGGTCCTCCTGCCGCGGTGTAGACATTAACCGTAATTATGATACTGATTGGTCAAATGCGTCAAGCAGTAATCCTTGTTCCGATAGCTACCATGGAACCGCTCCTTTTTCTGAACCAGAAGCCCAGGCTATTCGTGATTTCGCAACGTCTGTAGCCGCTCCAATTGCCTACACAACGCATACTTCGGGGGGATACTGGTTGGGACCCGACTTTAGTAACAATCGTGCTGACTTTGCCATCCACGCTGAGTTGATGAACGACTGTATGCAAGAAAACGAGTACATCCACGGAGACGCGGACATCATCCTGGGCTACGTAAGCGGAACGACGCAAGGCTGGTTGTACGAAGAATTAGGCGCATTAACCTGGACACCGGAAATCGGTACAACCGGATTTTGGCCCTCTATTCCTGAAATACTTCCACTGGTTAATGAACAGATTAAGCCCTACGAGTATGCTTGTTGGGTTGCTGGTGCACTTGCTGACTACCAAGGCTTTACGGTGACAAGCAGCCAGGGGCTCTCAAGTGTCGCCCCGCTTGATTTCGATATTACTATCAAGAATAAAGGCTTGACGCGTACCGCTCAAGGGGTAAATGTTGTAGTAACGACGGATAATGCCGGTGTAACGGCTGCCGCAGGTAGCCAGTCTTACGGCAATATTGCATCCAGAGCATTTGCAACCAACGCTTCTTCTTTCAGCTTTAACGTAGACCCTTCCGTCCCTGCGGGAACGGTGGTTACCTTCTTTGTTGACGTTAGCCAGGATGGTGTTATTTCTGATTCGGATTCCTTCCAACTTACCGTAGGCACACCAACAATTCTTTTCAGCGACGATGCGGAATCTGGTAGTGGTGCATGGAGTAATGGTGGTAGCGGATCAACGTGGCAAACCTCTACGGAGGATGCCTACACCGGTTCAAGCTGTTTCGTTGATTCACGCATCAGCCATGCTTCCGGAAACAGAAATTTCTCTACTAACGCTGCCATCTCGCTCGCTGGAACTACCAATCCTCAGCTGGAATTTGCGGCAAAATGGTCGATGTACCAAAAATATACGCGCTTACAGATTTCAGTCAATGGTGGCGGTTGGTCTAACCTATCGGCCTCCGGAATGGGCACCGCCAATGGTGGTCCTGCTTACGTTGGTAATGAGCGGTGGACTTATCAGGTAATAGATCTGAGTTCTTTCGCAGGTCAATCTGTACGGTTCCGTTTCGCTAATTTTGGCGGAGGTACCAACCCGGATGGCTTTTATTTTGACGATTTTAAAGTGGTGGATTATGTAACCGCTCCGACTTGTTCAGACGGTATCCAAAATGGTAATGAGACGGACGTCGACTGTGGTGGCCCTGATTGTGCTGCTTGTCCTACGTGTTCGGACGGTATTCAGAACGGCAATGAGACGGGCGTCGACTGTGGCGGCCCCGACTGTGCCGCTTGTCCTACCTGTACGGACGGCATCCAGAACGGTAACGAAACGGGCGTCGACTGTGGCGGCCCTGATTGTGCTGCTTGCCCGACCTGTACGGACGGCATCCAGAATGGTAATGAAACGGGCGTCGACTGTGGCGGACCGGATTGTGCTGCTTGTATAACTTGTTCTGATGGCATCCAGAATGGCAATGAAACGGGCGTCGACTGTGGTGGCCCTGATTGTGCTGCTTGNGGACCGGATTGTGCTGCTTGTATAACTTGTTCTGATGGCATCCAGAATGGCAATGAAACGGGCGTCGACTGTGGTGGCCCTGATTGTGCTGCTTGCCCTACCTGTACGGACGGTATCCAGAATGGTAATGAAACGGGCGTCGACTGTGGAGGACCGGATTGTGCTGCTTGTATNGGTATCCAGAATGGTAATGAAACGGGCGTCGACTGTGGAGGACCGGATTGTGCTGCTTGTATAACTTGTTCTGATGGCATCCAGAATGGCAATGAGACGGGCGTCGACTGTGGCGGCCCTGATTGTGCTGCTTGCCCTACCTGTACGGACGGCATCCAGAACGGTAACGAAACGGGCGTCGACTGTGGCGGCCCTGATTGTGCTGCTTGTCCTACCTGTACGGACGGCATTCAGAATGGTAATGAAACGGGCGTCGACTGTGGCGGACCGGATTGTGCTGCTTGTCCGACCTGTACGGACGGTATCCAGAATGGCAATGAGACGGGCGTCGACTGTGGCGGTCCTGACTGTGCTGCTTGTCCGACCTGTACGGACGGTATCCAGAATGGCAATGAAACGGGCGTCGACTGTGGCGGTCCTGATTGTGCTGCCTGTATAACTTGTTTCGACGGTATCCAGAATGGTAATGAAACGGGCGTCGACTGTGGTGGCCCTGATTGTGCTGCTTGTCCGACCTGTACGGACGGCATCCAGAACGGTAACGAAACGGGCGTCGACTGTGG
>NZ_KB890442.1:0-165 GCF_000373105.1 Neolewinella persica DSM 23188
GAGCGCAGCGATCCTGCAACCCCTGCAACCAGAGCGCAGCGATCCTGCAACCCCTGCAACCAGAGCGCAGCGATCCTGCAACCCCTGCAACCGGAACGCAGCGATCCTGCAACCCCTGCAACCGGAGCGCAGCGATCCTGCAACCCCTGCAACCAGAGCGCAGCG
>NZ_KB890442.1:715-83111 GCF_000373105.1 Neolewinella persica DSM 23188
CGATCCTGCAACCCCTGCAACCGGAACGCAGCGATCCTGCAACCCCTGCAACCGGAGCGCAGCGATCCTGCAACCCCTGCAACCAGAGCGCAGCGCCCCTGCAACCCCTGCAACTTGTAACTTGCAACCTTTATTACCTTGCATTATGATCTTACGTTTCCTCTTGCTCGCAATTTTGTTGGGAACGGCTACTTGGGCCGACGCGCAGTCTGCGCCAGTAAAGGCGTCGCGGAGCAGTGAGGAAATGACGATAATAGCGAGGGCTAGCAGTCTGCGAAAGGACGATCCTGCGGAGGCGATCCGGTTACTAAATAGCGTAATCCAGGAACAGCCGAAGGCGGACGAACTGAAGAAAGTGTTCTTGTTGTTGGGAGATATCTATGCAGATATTGGCCAGGGCGCCTTGGCGCTGGGGCGGTACGATCGGGCGATGGAAGTGATGTCCTCCCAGGACGCAACGGGGCGAGCGGGCGTGTTTTTGAAGCGGGGAACGGTCCAGTTGGCCCTGGCGGATTATGCTGGAGCACGCGTCAGTTTTGATCAATGCCTGAAGCTAGCCCCTAAAAGCAGTACACTGAGCAATGCTTGTCGGGAGGGATTGGCTGATCTGGAGGCGCGGTCCGACAATTTTGTTGAGAGCCAGAGTTATTACCAACAGGTCCAGACGGCTGCTCCGGACAGCATTACCCAAGTAAGGGTGAATGCTAAAAGAGCCGATGTTTACCTGCAGCAGAACGATCTTTCCAATGCGGCGAATAGTTTGGATCAGGCGCTGACGCAGGTGCCGAGGAACCGACAATTGAGCAAGGAGGAGTCCAAAGACCTGATTGCTGCGAATAGCAACGTCCGGAGCGCGGTACTCAAAGATGCACCGAGGCTCGATAATAACATTGTGGAAGCTTTGCCCTCTGCGCCACTTTCGTTGGTTACCAGCGACAACTTCACCCGATTCAAAGTACTGCGGGAAGTAGGCAAGCTACGGGAAGCAGAAGATAAGCTGGAGGAAGTTCTCAATACCGTAACACCAGAAACACCGCCCGAAATTGCGACAGCGGTTTACGCCGAAGGGACCGACTTTTTCCTCGATCGTAACCGACCGGACCGCGCGGCCGACATCTACCGCAACTACACCATTGCCAACGATCAGCTACTGGCCCAACGCCGGGATGAACTTGATCAACAAGTGGCCGTATTACGGGAACAGCAGACCATCGACCTGGGCCTGAAGGACCTGCGATCGGCAGAAGTTGAGCGTCAGTTACTCAACGATCAGGTCAGCCTGCAACGGTGGCTGATCTACCTCTTGGGTGCGCTGCTGCTCGGAGCACTCTTGTCCGTTGTATTGATCTTACGCAGCGTTCGCAAACGGCAACGGGCCAACCAGGCGTTGCTGCTGCGTAACCTGCAGACGAGGATGAACCCCCACTTCATTTTCAATAGCCTGAACAGCATCAATAATTACATTGCTCGCCAGGATGAACGTAGCGCCAACCGCTACCTCGGTCGCTTTGCCAAGCTGATGCGCAATGTGCTGGATCAATCGGGGAAAGACTTCGTTTCGCTCACCGAAGAGCTCGAGCAACTCAGCCTTTACCTGGAGCTGGAAAAGGAACGTTTTACGGGGAAGTTTGACTACGCACTACCGGCCTCTACTGGTTTTGAGGATATTAGGTTACCGCCGATGATTCTGCAACCATTTGTAGAAAACGCTATCTGGCACGGTCTCCGCTACCGGGAGGAAGGCGGGCAACTAACGGTGACAGTAGTGCGGAACAATAGAAAAGTCCTGGTAGCCATCACGGATAATGGCATCGGTCGTAGCCGTTCTGCAGCTTTGAAAACTAAAAACCAGCTCAATCACCAAAGCACCGGTCTGGAAACCACCCTGCAACGCCTGGAATTAATCAATGCGTATTACGGGGAAGACTTTAGTGTGCAAATTGGCGATGCTTTTCCTGAGGAGGATCACGTGGGGACGAGAGTGGAGCTCACATTAGTTCAATAGTTTATAGTCGGCCCGGCTCTGTGGATTATTGAACTATGAACTACTGAACCATGAACCATTAAATTATGAAAACAGTCATAATCGATGACGAAAAGCCAAGTCGGGAGGCCCTACAACATTACCTGACTAAGTATTGCCCGGAGGTCACGGTGGTCGGGGAAGCGGATAGCGTAGAAAGCGGCCTGGAAGCCATCCGCCTTCACCAGCCCGAGCTGATCTTCCTGGACATTGAAATGCCTTTCGGTAACGGCTTCGATTTACTGGAACGACTTCCTGCGGAGCAGGAGCCGGAAGTAGTGTTCGTTACCGCCTACGAACAGTATGCCCTCAGGGCATTGAGGCTAAGCGCCGCTCATTATCTGCTGAAACCAGTGGACATTGATGACCTCATCGATGCCGTGGCGAAGGTTAACTCAAGGCTTGGCCTGCGGGAGCAGGGGCAGGTAAATAAAGCCCTGTTGGCAAACCTCAAAAGCGGCGCCAGTGAAGTGCCCAAACGATTGGCGCTGCCGCTGATCGATGGCCTGGAGATCATTACGCCCCAAGAGATCCGATACCTGGAAGCGGCGGATAATTTCACCTCCTTTGTGTTAACGGACGGACGAAAACTACTGATTTGCCGTAAGCTGAAGTTTTACGATGCACTATTGGCTCCAGCTGGCTTTTGCCGCATCCACCGTTCTACGGTGGTTAACCTAAGTCAGGTCAGGCGCTACCATCGGGGCAAGGGTGGGGCGGTAACCCTTGAAGACGGCACCGAATTGGTGGTCGCTGCTGCCAGGAAACAGGCTTTACTGGAGGCTTTGGCTTAGATTGGTTTGGGTTGCCCGGCCTTATTGATTTTTTTAAAAGACCGTTGAGTATAATTTGGTGACAACCGTAATATAGCCTGAAGGCTTTAAAACATCACGGCCTGAAGGCCGGGCAACCTTATCTCATTACCGCCAGGCAACCTTACCAATTTTTTTGTTCCCCGCCAGCCAACAGGTGTTCTTTCCTGGTACGAAGGAGGCGGCGTACCAGCTTTCGGTGCTCAGGTCCCGCCAGCTATTTCCTGCGTCGCGGCTGACGGAAATTCCGGGTATGCCGACCGCAATAATGGCCTGGCCCTTTCCATTGGGGAAGTACTTAACGGAAGACCGGTAGCCCGGGCTGGCACCATTAGCCGTGAGTTGCCAGCTTTTACCACCGTCGGTGGTCGTGGCTTTGTTTTGCAGGTTATCGGTTTGTTGGTTCCAATCGCCGCCAAAGACAATGCCCCGGGAGGTGTCCCAAAAATCGACGGAATAGATGCCAGTCATTTGTCCGCCTTCTTTGATGGGGCTTTGGGTTATGGTCCAGGTTTTGCCCTTGTCCGGGCTGTGTAGGATTCTTGCTTTCGCCCCACCGGTTACGACCCAGGCATGGTCTCCCTTTAGCGCAATATTCGAATTGGAGGCGGCGAACGCTGCCTCGCCTTCGGCTGCTGATGGTAACTGAGCGCAAGGAAGTTTCTGCCAGCTGTTTCCGCCGTCCCGGGTGATGATGATGGAGATGCAACCATCCGTGGGGTCTCCCATGGCAATTCCCTCTTTGGGATTCCAAAATTGCATAGCATCATAAAAGGCAGCGGCGTGGTCTTCCTGGTACACCAAGCGCCAATTGCGTCCTTTATCAATTGATTTGAACAACAATGCGGGGGACTCGATGGAAAGCACAAAGACTGCAGAAGGGGTAACCGAAATGGAACGGAAGTGAAGTGGCTTCCCCTGGTAACTTAGGGTGTCGGTCTCCCAACTTTGCCCACCATTATCGGTGTGGCCGATAAGCCCGTTGGAGCCCGCCCACCATACGGTTTTTTCGTCAACTACCTGAATGGCTCTTATGGAGGAGGCGAAGATAAATTCATCAATTTTCTCGATGTTCAGGCTGGGGGACATCTCCACGATAGGTACGGTGCTTTTGCAGGCAGTGAGGTAGAACGATAGTGCCAGGAGAAGGTATTTCATTTCAGTATGCTCTTTTGGTTTTTGGTTGCGAGAGTAAATGTATTCCAATTGTACCGTACAAAGTGAAAAGGAGCAGGCTAAAGCTTTACATTGACCTTATTGAAAACCTTTACCTTACGCCAAAATCCATTACAATGAAATGTCCTTACATTTTCCTTCTTGTTCTATTTGTTGGAGTACTCCATGCGCAGGAACTGGAAGATAAGTTTGCGGTTGTCACACCAGTACAAACCCAACTTGACGCCTACAACACCGGAAATCTCGAGTTATTTCTTTCCGCCTATAGTGATACCATTAAGATATATAATTTCCCAAATGAATTGCGCTCATCGGGCAAAGAGTCCATGCGAAAAGGCTACGGCGGGATGTTTGAACGCTTGCAGGATTTGCAGTGCCGCCTGGTCAGTCGTACCGTTATGGGAGACAAGGTGGTTGACCACGAAAGTGTAATTTTTAGTAAGGAGGATCCGCCGAGTGAAGTAATTGCCATCTATCGGGTGGAGGACGGCTTAATTCAGGAGGTTTGGTTTATGCGTTAGGGCTTGAATAGATCCGCCTGGGCGAAAAGGAAAGCGTCTTTAGTTGGTCCTTTTTTCTCAAGTAAAGCAAGCTTAGCTTTAGCATCGACCAAGGTAGGAATATGGCCTTCTTTGATCCACCACAGGACGGTATGAGGATGGCCGAGTTGATGAAACCATTGCTTTCGGCTTTTTAAGAAATAGGAATGAACGGTCTTATAGGTGAAATCCTGGAGTGCTTCAACATTATCCCAGACAGACATATTAACGATGAGCATCTCGTCTTCCCAGGGATATTCGAATTCGTGTGCGTTATCATCCCGGTATCGCCATATGAAACCCGGGCTTGATTCCGCGAGTAGATTGACTGGTGCCAGAAAGTCACGAAACTCTTTCATGAGCTTGCTTTCCAGAGGCGCCTTCATTTGTGCAATGTTGATTTGTGCAATATTCATTGACGGAAGGTAGTGAACCTAAGCAGAGACCTTGCTTTAATACCCCTTTTACGCACCTGCGAACGCGCCCTTAAAAGTGCTTTGGCTAAGTATTTAGTTGTTTGAAAACCAGATTTAAGGCTTTCGTAAACTTTTTTATTCAGTCATAGAAATTCTGTTTCAGAGGCTCCGAAGTATCTCCACTGCCCGCTCCCCATCGGAGGCCGCCACAAATAAATGATCGTGGTAGTAACCGGCCACCACATTGCAACTGATGTGGTGACTGCCAAGTGCGGTGGCAAAAGCTGCGGTAAAACCGACGGCTTCCAGGGCAGAGGTAACCTTCATGGTAATCCAACTTGCTTCGTAGCCGTAGTCTAGTCCATGCGCAACAGCCACTTGCTTAGAAAGGATTAGTGTAAGCCCTTCGCTTTCCCGGAAGCTCATAACTATATCCTTGGCTGAAACCGTGGGTGGTTCGGCTACAGATACATACACGTAAGTTCCCGGTTGTAACTCCGGGTTCGCATACTTTAGAAGTTTGGCAAGGTCGTTGATCGGCATAAGCCTTCTTATTTTTTAGCGTACAACTGAGTTAGCAAACGGTAGCGTACGTCTTTGGCGGCAGGGGCTACTTTGCGTTTATGTATTCGTGTTTGGGCGAAAAATACAGGCCTTTCCATTAAAGTACGAATAATCAGGCGGGGCCGCAGGTGCAAAGACCCCTGAACGCGCCTGAGGCGCGTTCCCCAAAGGTAGCAAAGGACTTGGGGGCGTGCTACCCGCTAAACCTTCCCGCCCGCCGCATCAGAACTACAGCAAGGAGGCCAATGGCCAGCACCGGAATCCACCCGGCCACCGGTCCGGTGAGGACCATCGTTTTCATTAATCGCCGGCAAAATTCAAGGAGAAGAATGTAGGTGATGAAGCAGCCAACACTTAGCAGAAGCGGAAGTCCAAAACCGCCCTTACGGACGATGGCGCCGGTAGCACCGCCAACTAAAACGAAAAGGAAGCAAACTGCCGCCAGGCCTAGTTTGGCGTGTTTTTCATAAAGGTAACGGCTATGAAGTTCCTGATTTATTCGCCGCTTTTGGAGAAGCTGTTTTGTTTCGGCTGCTTGCCTTCGCGTTGTTGCCCGGGCTTTACGAAGGGAGCTTTCGCTTATGCTAAGCGGTGGCGAATTGGGTTGGACTTCAGGTGCAGCGTCGCTTTTTTGCTTCATTACGTCAGCCAGGTCGCTAAGCCCCTGGCCAGCGGCCAGGGTTTGTTGTTGGATGACTGCCTCAATTGAATCGGCAGCAGCCTGCAGCTCAAAAGTGGTGAGGAGTGCGTGGTGATCCCCGCCAGATAGGTGATCTCCTTCCTTCAGGTCAAACTGGCTGAGGTCGAAGGAAAGAGTGTAGGTCCGAAAACTGGTTCGAACGAAGGACGTAGCTCCTCCGGCCCCTTGTTGATCTTCCTGGTAATGCTCTCCCTGATGGAGGGTAAGGAATAGCTGGTTCTCATTATTGCCTTTGGTGAAAAACCTGCCTTCTGCGGCACTTATTTGGTTGATCTGCCCGTCCCGCTTTTGTTGGTCGTATAGGATGACGTTGTGCAGGTGGCCGTCGTCCGGGCTGCGCCCGGAGGCGTAAACCACGAAGCGGTCCAGGTCTTCGTTGAAGACGCCGGTCTCCAGGCTCAGGCCGGGTTTCTTTTGGTAGACATCGGCCAGGCGCTGATAGAAATGGAGGTTAGCAGCAGGGATCAGGTAATCGGACGTAAGGTAGGAGGCCCCGACGAAGAGTAGGCCCAGGAAGGCTAGTGGGCGTAGTAACCGCGCCAGGCTTACGCCAGCCGATTGAAACGCCGACCATTCGTACCGCTCAGCCATACCACCGACCACCATCACGCTTGCAATTAACGCCGCCAATGGGATGGCCAGCGGAATAAGGCCCGCGCTGCGGTAAAAAATGAGTTCCAGGATCACACTAAAGCCAAGGCCTTTGTCGGCGATCTTGTCCAGGAAAGCCCACAGGAACTGCATGGTTAATACGAACCAGGCCATGGCGAAGGCCAGTAGAAAGGGACCAGCGAAGGATTTGAGTAGTAGGCGATCGAGTTGTGGCATCAGGGTGTTTAAGGGCTTGCTAGTGATGACCGCTTTCTACCCTGATTAGTGGCTTAAAGAGAAGTTAAAGTACCTTCTTTTGCTCCTTCGTCCTGTTTCCTTGCACCTGCGTCCTCGCCTAATTAGTTTATGGTTCTTTTGACGGCAACTAATTCTAACGATCTACCGATTTGCTCCACCCAATTTTTTCAAAGCTTCGAAACCAGACTTAAACCAAATGACAATGCTGTCCACGTTCACCAGTTTGGCATCCTTCATGGCCCGGGAAGTGATGTAGAGGCTGACGGGGAACAGGATTATACAGGGGAGCCAACCCGCAAAAGCGGCATCGACCACGAAGCTTTCCGCCAGCTTGCGGCAGAAGATGGTGAGGATAATAAAAATAACGAAAAAGATGATACTGACCAGTATGGGGTAACCGAAACCACCTTTGCGGACAATGGCTCCCATTGGCGCTCCAATGAAAATGAAAATGATGCAGACCAGGGCCATGCTGTACTTCATATGGAGGTCATAAATGTGTTTGACCCTGGTTTCCTTGATACCGGGAAGTATGCGCTGGGCAGCCTGCGCCTGGCTGGTGATGGACCGTACCGCAGAGCGAGCGCGGTTGAGCACCCGGTCTTCGATGTTCGTGTCTAAACTGTCCAGGAGGCCATACACGCCATTCCAGTTTTTTATACCCGTAACCAGGGAATTTGATAAGGCCTTTTGGTGTACCTGCCGACGGCGGTCACTCTGGGGTATTTGCACCAAATCTGATCCCTGCTTGTCCGTTTCCTGCGGAGCAGTGGTTACCTGCGGTTTGTTTAAGGGAGCTACAGGCCGGGAGGGAGGAGTACCTGCATTTCGGCGATTGGTCGTCGCGACTGGATCTGTTTCTTCGGAGGATTGTGATGCCCTGTCTACCGTGGTCGAATCACTAAACTCTTCCGGCCTGCCATCATAATTATCGTTTTCCACAACGCGTGCCTCCCGGTAGGTGATGGTATCCTTTTTGAGGAGTGGGAGGTAGTTGATCAAATGGTTACTGATCGATTGCTTGCGGATGGAAATGTCGGCATCAATAGAGTCTACCCCGATCTGCAGTTGCCACGTGGCGAGCATACTCCGGTTGGTACTAAATAGCTTAGTGTTGGTCTTCTGAAGGTTGAATTCGCTCAGGTCAAAAACCTTGGTATAGGATTTGAAGCTGGTGCGGATGAAGGGTCTGGAGTTGGCGCTATTGCCCGAAGCACGTTGCTCGGAATATTGAACACCATCGTACAACTTCATGACAAAAAAACGACCATCGTTTGCGGAATACATTTCTCCGGTATTGGCGGTGATCTGACCTAGTTCTCCGGTGGCGGCCTTGGTGTGGTCGTAGATCAAAACGTCACTGATGTCGCGGCCGTTGTCATCCCGTCCGCCAAGGCGAATGGCGTATTGGTTGAAGTCTTCGTTGAATACCCCGGGTTCCATATTGAGGGTGGGCTTCTTCTGCTGGATATCGTACATCCTGGCACCGAACTGCAGGTTAGCAGCGGGGATGACGTAGTCCGCACAGAAAAAGCTAACGGCGGAAGAGATGGCCCCAAAAAAAATCAGCAGGCGCATTACCCGGAGGAGGCTGGTTCCTGCAGATTTGAAGCTTGACAACTCGTAATGTTCTGCCATACCACCGAGGACCATCACCGAGGAGATCAGTAAGGCCAGCGGGAGCGCCAGTGGGACCAGGCCTACGCATTTGTAGGCCATCAGTTCGATGACGGTGAAAAAGCCGAGTCCTTTTCCGGCGATGTCGTCGAGGTACAGCCACAGTACTTGCATCATGAGGACAAATACGGCGATCGCAAAGGTTACCACGAAGGGGCCTATGAACGATTTTACCATTAATTTGTCTAGTCGTTTTAGCACGTTGTGGGCTTAGCTTAGTTTTTAAACACGTACTTCTACGTAAGTACAAATTGGTCAACCCGTACTTCTACGTAAGTACACGCCGGAACGGAGCGCATTTTATCAACACGCTCCACCCCGCAAAAGTACATCAGGCAACGGTCAAAGTTTCGCCACGCCTAAATCCTTACGATTTCTTTACCACCTGCGAGAGCAGCCAGGCGTAGTCCCTGGCTACTTCTTTGATGGCGTTGAAGCGCCCGGACGCTCCTCCGTGCCCAGCCTCCATATTGGTGTGCATCAGCAACTGGTGATCGTCCGTTTTAAGTTCCCGTAATTTGGCAACCCATTTGGCGGGCTCCCAGTATTGTACCTGGCTATCGTGCAGGCCGGTGGTTACCAGCATTTTAGGGTAATTCTTAGCTTCTACCTGGTCATAGGGGCTATAGCTCAGAATGTAATCGTAGTATTCTTTTACGTTTGGGTTGCCCCATTCATCGTATTCTCCTGTAGTAAGCGGGATGGTGTCGTCGAGCATGGTGGTGACTACGTCCACAAAGGGGACGGCGGCAACAATGCCCGCCCAAAGGTCGGGCCGCATATTTGCGATAGCGCCCATCAGCAAGCCACCGGCGCTACCACCCATAGCGAAGAGACCGGAGGTCGTAGTATAGTGGTTAGCAACAAGCCATTCACCAGCATCAATGAAATCGGTAAACGTTTTTTTCTTGTTCAACAGCTTTCCGTCTTCGTACCAGTGCCGACCCATTTCCTCGCCGCCACGGATGTGGGCAATCACATAAATAAAGCCACGGTCCAACAGCGCCAGCCGTGCCATGCTAAAATAGGGATCCATGCTGTGCCCGTAGCTACCGTAGGCGTAGAGGAGTAGGGGAGCGCTGCCGTCTTTTTTGGTGCCTTTTCGGTAAACGATGCTTAGCGGAACTTTGGTCCCGTCGCGGGATTCGGAGAAGCGGCGTTCACTTGTGTAGTTGGCGGCGTCAAAATCTCCAAGTACTGGTTGCTGTTTGAGGAGGACCTTTTCCCTGGTGACCATGTCGTAGTCGTAGGTGCTGGCGGGCGTGGTCATGCTCTGGTACCCGAAACGTAAGGTTTGGGTATCAAACTCCGGGTTCTGACTGGTGTAAGCCATGTAGGCCTCGTCGCTGAACTCCAGGTAGTGTTCTTTCCAGTTGGTAAGGTCAGGGGAAGCCCCCCCGGTTAAACCTGCAGCTTTGGCATCCGTTGAAACCTGCTGGCTACCGTGGAAATCAATGATCCGTAATTGATTAAGGCCATTTTTACGCTCACTCAGGACCAGAAAGTTTTTGAACAAGTCCACATCTTCGAGCAAAACGTCGGTACGGTGTGGGATCAGCGTAGACCAGTTGTCTTTGGTGGTCGCATCTTCTGACGTTACCATCAGCTGGAAATTCCTGGCGTCCTTATTGGTAAGGACGTAAAACCGATCATCGATGTGTGCGATGCTGTACTCCAGGTCACGTTCACGTGCCTGAAACATCCGAAGTTCATTCAGGGGCTTATCTGCCAGTAGCAGGTGGTATTCATTGCTAACCGTTTGGGCAGAGCCCATGATGATGTATTTCCGCGATTTACTGCGGTAAACGAAGGCCCGGAAGGTTTCGTCGGCTTCTTCATAGACCACCACATCATCCTGTGGCGCGGTGCCAAGTTTGTGTCGCATGATCTTGTATGGCCGCAGAGCTTCGTCCTTTACGGAATAAAACAGGTACAGCCCGTCGGCACTCCAGACCGAACCACCCGTAGTATTCGGAATTTGATCCGGAAGGTTTTGTCCCGTCAGCAAGTCCTTGATGTGGATTGTGTAGATCCTGCGGCTGATGGTATCCTCTCCGTAAGCGAGGTAGCGGTTATCGTCGCTCACGCTTAATCCGCCAACGTTATAAAAATCGTGGGGCTGGGCCATTTCGTTGACGTTGAGCATCAGTTGCTCTTCCGTCTCACCGATTTTCGTCCGCACATATCGTGGGTACTGATCACCGATTTCATGCTTTGTTTGGTAAGTATACCCTCGGAAATCGTAAGGTACACTTACGTCGTCTTCCTTAATACGTCCCTTTATTTCTGCAAATAATTCGTCCTTCAGGGCTTGCTGGTCAGCCGTCGCAGCGTCGAAATAGGCGTTTTCTGCTTCCAGGTAAGCGATGACCTCAGGGTCTTCCCGCTGGTTCAACCAATAATAATTATCGATCCTGTCGTGGCCGTGAGCAGATAGGGTTTTCGGTACTTTTTTGGCAATTGGTGGGGTCATGATAGAAATTCTTTTGCGGGGCGGGGCGCGAAGATAAGGTTTTCAATGGCAGGTTTTTTGGGCGCGGCCGCAGGTGCCAGGGGAAGAACGGAGGAACAAAGCAAAAAACCTTGCCAACAGTAAATTTGCTTGCTGCTTAAACCACTCAGTGCACCTGCGACCGCGCCATGACTATATTAACTTATATTGTTCTTCAAATTTGATGTCTATCATGCGCATGGGATCCCTCGTTTTTACCTTCCTTATGTCCCTGACTTTCGGATTGAATGCCCAACCAGTTGCCGAACACCTCCGTTGTGAGTATCTGAAAAATCCTATAGGAATTGACGTCTCGACTCCCCGTTTCAGTTGGTGGATGACTGACGAGACACCCGGAGCACGACAAACTGCCTACGAGATCCGGGCAGCTGAAACAGCCGAAGAACTAACTAAAATCAGACGAATTACCTGGTCAAGCGGTAAGGTCGAAAGCGCTCAGTCAAACCAAATTGAGTATGCTGGCCCGAAGCTTGCTTCCGGCGAACGGCGCTATTGGCAGGTAAGGATTTGGAACCAAAAAAACGAAGTCTCTGCCTGGAGTGCGCCTGCCTTTTGGGAGACGGGGCTGTTGCAAACCAGCGATTGGAGCGCGGAATGGATCACGCTGGCCAACGAGCCTTCCTCCAAAACCTCCTTGCCCAGCCACTATTATCGCAAGGAATTTACTGTCAGTAAAAAGATCCGATCTGCCCGGCTGTACGCCACCTCGCATGGCCTTTACGAATGCTACCTCAACGGTGAAAAGGTAGGAGATCAACTGTTTACGCCCGGATTTACGAGCTATCACAAACGACTGCAATACCAGACTTATGACGTGACGGAGATGCTGGCGGAGAAGAATACCCTGGCCGCCAACGTGGCCGACGGCTGGTTCCGTGGCTACCTGGGCTGGGATGGCAAACGAGGCTACTACGGGGATCGGCTGGCCTTGCTGGCACAACTCGTAATCACTTATACCAACGGTTCTACGGAGATTATCGGGACCGACAACAGCTGGGGTGCGACGACCGGCGCCTTCCGCAGCTCCGACATCTACAACGGCGAACGCTACGACGCGCGCAACGAAATGCCCGGCTGGCAGCAGACTGGTTTTATCGATACAGCCTGGACAGTCGTAGCCACTCAGGATATTCCTAAAAAGCAGTTGGTCGCCGCTAACAGCGTTCCCGTCAGGGCAATTTCAGAAATTACGCCGAAAGAAATCATCATTACACCGAAAGGCGAACGGGTGTACGACCTGGGGCAAAACATCGTCGGGCGAGCACGGATTCGGCTACGGGGTGCCGCTGGTGACTCTGTCGTCCTGCGCTTCGCCGAAGTACTGGACAAAGAAGGAAACTTCTTTACCACCAACCTGCGCGCCGCAGAAGCTACGGACGTGTACGTACTGAAGGGTGGGGGAGAGGAGGTCTTCGAACCACGTTTCACGTTCCACGGTTTTCGCTTTATCCAGGTGATTGGTTTTGAGCCGACCTTAGAGGAGTTGACCGGTATCGTGATCCACTCCAACATGCCGTCAACCGGGGAATTTTCCTGTTCCGACCCGCTGATCAATCAGCTACAAAGCAATATTCAATGGGGCCAAAAAGACAACTTCCTGGACATACCGACCGATTGCCCACAGCGAGACGAAAGGGTTGGCTGGACGGGCGATGCGCAGGTATTCAGCATGACGGCTGCTTACAATTTCGACGTAGCCGCCTTTTACACGAAGTGGCTCAAAGACCTCGCCGCCGACCAGCGACCTAACGGGATGGTCACCCACGTTGTGCCCGACATGTGGGACGGTAAAGGCGGTGCTACCGCCTGGGGCGACGCTGCCGTGGTGGTGCCGTGGACGGTTTACCAGAGCTACGGCGATACGCGTATCCTGAAAGAGCAGTACGAGAGCATTAAAGGGTGGGTGGAGTTTATGAGTGACCGGGCCGGGGAGGATCATCTGTGGAACAACCCCAAAGACTGGCACTGGGGCGATTGGTTGGCCTTTCATTCGGATAAGCCGGACTACGCGGGCTCCGTTACGGAAAAAGACCTGATTGCTACGGCCTATTACTATTACTCTACCAATAAACTAAGTAAAGTAGCTGCCATTTTGGGCAAGCGGCAGGAAAGCGCCGATTATGCTTATTTAGCCAACAACATAAAACGAGCCTTCCAACATGAGTATTTTACGGCTAGTGGACGGATGGTATCTCCTACCCAGACCGCCTACGCTTTGGCGTTCGCTTTTGATTTGGTAAACCCATTGATTTTTGACCAGGCCGCTGCTTACTTCGCCGCCGATGTGGAACGCTTCGGTCACCTGACAACGGGATTTGTGGGAACACCCTTACTGTGTTCCAGCCTGTCCAAAATTGGTCGGGACGACTTAGCTTATCAGCTACTCAACCGTAAGGAATACCCTTCCTGGTTGTACCCCGTGACTCAGGGCGCCACCACGATCTGGGAGCGGTGGGATACGCAGAAGCCCGACGGTTCGATCATCGAAGGGATGAACAGTTTTAACCACTATGCTTACGGGGCGATCGGGGAATGGCTATATACCCATGTAGCTGGTTTGAGGACCGACCCGGCCAAGCCCGGTTACCGACACTTCTTTTTAGACCCACATCCCGGAGGCGGTTTAACCAAAGCTTCAGCAAAGATAGATACACCATACGGACCTGCTGTTTCGGGCTGGGAGATAGTGGACGATAACTTAGTTTACGAAGTAATTATTCCCGCGAATACGAAGGCGACGGTGGTATTACCGGGTACACTTTCCTCCTCCCTGAAGGTTGAGATGGCAGGATCTTCGGCGCCGATTATCGGCAAGTTGAAAGAGGATGGTAAAGTCTTGCTGAGTGCTGGACGGTATGTATTTACTTATCCGTTTTTTCTGCCTAAACGATAGATGGTCCACCAACGGAAACAATTGGAAAACAGCATTTGGTCACCAGTCTCACTTCGTGCTGCGTAAACCATCCTTTCTACGAAGACGTGTCAAACCTAGTATAGATTGCTATGAAAGCCCTATTTTTAGAACTTTAAGTATGAAGTGAGTCCCTAACCACTTCAGTTTTAGTCTTTCCTATACAGGCACTTGACAACACTCCTATGCACTTTGAGCTTTACTCCCTTTCCCCGGGTTTTGCTGATTCCACCTGCTATTTCAGAATGGCAACGGAAAATGCTTTTCTCTATAGCCCATTCCATCCCGACCGCCGCTCCGCGCTGGCGGCAATGGAAAGGTTGGTACTTCAGCTTCGCGCGGCTTCAACGAGCAAAGTAGAGCTCTCAACTACTGACGTTCCTATCAAGTTGGACCTTTTCGGAAAAGCAATACCTGCGGTCGGCAGCAACCAGCAACTAAAGGAAACGGTAGAACAACAGACCGTACTGACCGAATGGCATCAGGCAGCCAAGGCCACCACTTTCCCGGTTTCTTTTTTGGAACTCGGGGAAGAAATACCTGGTCTGGAATCCATTGAAGACCTTGACCTTTCGGAAACGGACCGGAATTATGAGTGGGTAGAAACCGGAAGCAGTATCCTGCGTGTAGACAAAAACAAACTACTCAGCTTTCTCCCTGCCGTGGGTGTTCAGGCAAACCTGAACCGAAAACCCTGTGATTCCATTTTTAATGCGCTTCAGCCTTTTGTTTCTGCCGATTTACCCTTATTCCATGGTAGAGCAAAAGACGTCGATGAAGTACATACTTTACTCAAGAACCGATCCATCCTATTGCTATACGGTGAAGCACGGGTTGGCAAAACCAGCCTGTTGCAGTGTGGGCTGGCCAACAGAGTGGAGCGGGACGCTGAACGGTTACTAGTCGTCAGAAAAGGCAACGAAGACCTACTGTCCAGTACCGCAATGGTTTTACGCGAGGCATTGGCCGAAACTACGGAAGGCGAATTGGAAAGTAACGACCCTCTGAAGCTTGCGCAATTACTCGAAGGGCAATCAGATCGCAGAAATATCCTGGTGTTCGACCAGCTGGAGCACTTATTCGAAACCTCAATTTATGATGAGGAGAGGCTGTCCTTCTTTCAGTTCCTCCGCGATTTGGTAAAACCCGAATCGCCGCTTATCCGGGTAGTCCTGGTGTTGCGGGAAAAATTTCTGGCGTCTATTGCAGATTATGAACCGGAACTGCCCTCTTTGTTGGACAATCGCTTCAGGTTACTTCCCCTAAAGCAAGGGTCAATGATCGACGCTTCCGTCAACCTTTTAGACGTCCTCAATACGCAGGATAAGCTGGCGGTGAATGATTCAGAGGGCGTTGCAAAGAAAATCTGTGGCCAACTCGCCAATGAAAAGGGAGACGTACCGATGCACTGCCTGCAGATATATATGCACCAGCTGCACCAGAAAAGCTGCAAAGAAACTGAACCCGGACAGCCCGTTCCAATGGATCCAGACCTGGTCGACCGCTTGGGACCGGCAGATGTTCTTATTGACGATTACCTGAGCGAAAGGATTTCTTCACTGGAAGCCCAGCTTCCTGGTGCTGATGAGCCACCTAATCCTGCGCTAAACCGGGAGTTAAAAGAGTTGAAGGACAGCAAAGTACACTGTGGCTGTAAAGATAAAAATACGTTGGTGGCTGCTGCTGCCGTAGCTGTTCCTCCACCCGTTAACAGCAGCTATTGGTGGTGGCTGGCGCCTTTCCTTTTGCTCCCCTTTGTCCTGCTGGCCTGGTGGTGGTGGACCCGGCAACAGCCGCTTCCCACAGCGTGCCAGGAGGCCATTATTGAAAACAGCTGTGAAGCCTACGTTAATTACCTCTGCACCTATGGAGATTCGACCACCTGTTCGGCTGGTATGCGGGCTACGCTCGCTGCCAATAACTGTCGGGTATGGGAGGATTATCAGCAACTCCAAATATTGGATAATTGCGAAGCCTACCAGGATTTTTACCTGAAATACCGGAATGGAGACATCTGTATGGACCGAATCCGGGAAAAATTGCTGGATTTGGAATGCCCCATGATCCGGGACACTGTTCAGCTGACGGTTCGGGATACCATCATAAAAACACAACTTATTTCTGGGCCAAAAACTTACGGGAACCTTCCCGGAATAGGCACGCCCGCAGCTGGTCCTGAAGGGCCTGCCTGTAAGACGATTGGTACTACCAATTTTAAACGTATCGGCCCTTTGTGGGTAATGACGGACGCCCTCGCCGGAGGGCCGTATCGCTGGGAAGATGCGCTTGATGCGTGTGTCTCAAAAGGCTGGCGACTGCCCTGCGTCGGTGAAATCGATTACCTGATTGAGAAGATATACCGCGATGACCCTGACTTAGCCTACACTATGCTGGCGGGATCGGGGGAGTGTAACCTGGTTAACCCCCTGGAAGCTGAGACCGGTAGAATCGAATTTTGGACGGCCACGGAAGCCAACGACGCTTCTGCCTGGACTTACTACTTTGACGTCGGCGCTAAAACGGTCGAGCGCCAATCCGCAACGCCAAAATCTGCCCGATTGCCTTGTTTGTGTGTTCAAAAAGATCCGGTGCAACGGGGCTCTGGTATTCCACCTTGTTACCAAAAACAGATTGATCGGCGACCGAGCCAGTAAGGTCAACCTGTGGCTGAGTTCATAAGTCTTCTCAGTAGCAGTCGAATAAGACGTTATCAATTAAATGTCGCATATTCCTGTGCCGTTGAAGCGACGCAAACCACACTGCGTACCCCCCGGAAATCAAAGTCAAAACAATATGCCCATTAAAAGAAAAGTGATTCTTGCCTCAATGGTAATACTTGGCCTGATCAGTATTGGTGCCTATTTAGCGGATCAACCGAGTAGCCAACCGAATGCTCATTCCGGTATGGGCTATCTGATGTTAATGGCCCTCGGGGTTGGGCTGGAAGCTTTTCTTCTACTGGTGGCCGGTTTGGTGTCCTACTTTCGTAAAGGGGCTGTGGGTACTGGATTGATCAAAGCCAGCGAGGTGCCGGAACATAAACAGTGGGGTAATGCCTTTTTCCTGGCCATCGGCCTGGTACTGTTAATTGGTAGTTCTATTTGTATCGGGGGAGGTACTATTTTTTACGGTTAAAATTTGCGGAATGAAAGACCGAAATTCCCGGAGTATTGGCGCTACTTATACTTTTACAGCGTTTTTCGCTAAATAAATTTAATATGTCACTCACCAAAAAGATTGTGCTGATTGCTTTGGGCGTAAGCCTGCTAATTGGCCTCATCGCCTACCTGGCAGATGGGGGAGGAAATACCTTTCGTACGGGGGAATACATCCTTTACACTTCTGCCATTTCTTTTATGGAAGTGGCTTTGTTGTTCCTGATCGGCTTAGTTGTCTTGATCGCAAAAATTGATGGACCTGCTCTCCGGTTGAAGGGGGAAGATGACGTGCTGGATTCGCCAAAGAATCAACGAATGAACCACAAAGAGGTCGCCAGATCTTTCTTCCTGGCGGGAGGCCTCATTCTGTTGATCGGAACCTCACTATGTTTTGGTGGTTTTTTTGGATCATTCTGAGGGCGGGGCCGCAGGTGCAATTAGTGGGATAGAGGAGCATAGTACCGTCCCCCCGGTTAGCTCCCCGCAAATGGACTGCCGAAAATCCCCACCGCCAGTTCTGCCCAAACCAACAGGAATATCAGCAGGGCCAGGCCGCCCAGTAATAGCCGGTGCAATTTATTGGTGAATGCAGCCGATATAAACTCCCCAACCAATACCAAACCGAGAAGCAGAACACCGGCAACGATAAAGTCTGCTCCAGACCAGTTCACCTCGTCGGTAAATTGCATAGCAAGGAAAGGAACGAGTAGCAAAAGGCTAACGGCCAGGCCTCGGTAAAGGAGCCTTTGTTTTGGATAGGTCATCACCTGACTTTTTATTGATAAAGAACTTTGAAAGACAAAGTTAGCGCTGCGAACGCTTATTTACAAACGTTTGTTCCATACTGACACTTTATAAAGAGAATAGCGGGAATATCGCCCTACTCGGATACACTGAAGTAGCCCCAGCTACAAACGTCGCAAGTCTAAGACTTCGGGTGCCCATTGGTCGGTGATGATCTTCGGCTGAAACTCCGGTCACTTACCTGGTCAGTCGGTTGGGCGAGATCGGATTCGTTGCGTTGCTAACCGCCCTGCTTAGGGGTGCCGATGGCCGGCGGGCGGAGAATGCGGGAAGAATAATTGCCCGGTTGAGAGAAGTTTTAAGCCGTGACTACTCTTGTTTTTCTACTGCGCTATCTTTCTTTTCCTTTTTTGCCTGACGTTTAAAATAGCCCCTGAAAAACCAATTATGTTTTAATGCCTCCATGTTGGTAACAAGCTTTTCCGTTCCCAGGTCTAAATTGGCCAGTGTTGACTTCAGGTGTCCAGCAGCCACGGAGTCTTTTACCAGCGTGCTAACTATTCCTTCTTCCTCCGTCAGGTCCCGTATCAGTACGTCCATTTTTTGGCTGGAGGCTCGCAGGGCACCTGAAGTGAGTTCCAGATCTTTAAAAATGGCCTCCGTCCGAACCCTGATCAAGGTGTCTAAATTACTGCTCAACCGATTCACTTCTTCTTCCAGTCCATCATCCTGGAGTAAATAGCCAAGATTCCCTTCCCCCTGCGAAACACTGGCCAGTAGTTGGTTTAAGTGCTGACTGGTTTTGCGGAAATTTTGCGAGCTTTCCCGTAGGCCTTCGCTGCTGTTCAGCAGATTCATCGCCAGCGACTCGTCGTTCAGTAGCAGGCCCATAGTACCCTGGCCAATATTCATTTTCTTGCTTATTTCCAGAAGGTTATCGGTGATTGCCGCTATTTTTTCGTTCGTCCGGGATAACTCACTGAGCATTCCGGCGATCTCCGTTTTTGGTTGGCTGATCAGTACATCGCCTGGTTCAATAAACGCCGCTTGCCCAATTCCCGGGTGTATGGTTACGATCATGTTACCAACGAGCCCATCGGTGACAATGTCTACGGCGGCGTTCTTTCGCAGGAAGTTTCCGGCTTGGGCATCTAGTTCTAACTGGACCCTAAGGGTGGTGTCGTTCTCAATGGTAATGGTTTTGACTTCCCCGATACCAATGCCGGAGAAGCGCACATTATTACCGGCTTGCAGGCCTTTAACGTCCTTGAAGTCGACGTAGGTAGTGATCGTATTTCCGAAAAAGTCAAGGCCGTCACTCACCCGCAATAAAGCATAGATGAACAAGGCACAGGCCACCGTAACGAAAATACCTAGTTTGAGTGGATTCGCTTTAACCATGATTTCTTTTATTAATGTCTTTAAAAAAGGCGCTTACTTTCGGATCTTTCGATTCATCTAGCTCCTGATAAGTTCCTTCGGCGTAATTGATCCCGTCTGTGAGAATAATCACTCGGTTAGAGATTACGCGGGCACAATCCATGTCGTGGGTGATGATGATGGAAGCGGTACCGAGTTCATCCTGGAGCTTAAGCATCAGCTGAATGATTTCGTTGGCGGTGATGGGGTCCAGGCCGGTGGTCGGCTCGTCGTAAAGAATGATCTTAGGTTTAAGGATGAGCGTACGCGCCAGGGCAACCCGTCGCTTCATCCCGCCCGAGAGCTCGGCGGGCATAAGGTCGATGGCATCTTCCAGGCCTACACTTTTCAGAGAAGCCAAAATGAGTTGATCTTCGTCGGCACTGGCTTTGCGCTCGGGGTGTCTGCGCAGGGGAAACCTTAGGTTTTCCCTCACCGTCATGGAATCGTAGAGCGCACTTCCCTGAAAGAGAAAACCGACTTCCGTCCGGATCTCATCTAAGGCTTTTTGATCCAGGTCGATAATCCGTTTCCCCAGAATTTCGATTTCCCCATCATCCGGATTCAGCAGCCGGACCAGGCATTTGATCAGTACGGATTTTCCCGAGCCAGACTTTCCAAGAATAACCAAATTCTCTCCCGGGAAGAGCTGAAGATCAAATCCTTTTAGTACCAGATTATTACCGAAAGCCTTGGTCAGGTTCCGTATTTCTATCAGGGGCGTTCCCTTCTTTTTATTTAACTGTTTGCTGGTCATATCTCATAGAATATATCCGCAATGAGGACGGCCAGGAAGTCAACCAGGAAAAGCAAAAGGCTCGAAACCACTACGGCGGAATTGGCTGCGGTGCCTACTCCTGCGGTCCCTTTACTGGAATAGTAGCCTTTATAGCACCCAACCAAACCGATGACGAGGCCGAAGAAGAAAGTCTTCACCGTTGCGGGAATGATGTCTCCGACAGCCATGGCACCGAAAGACCGGCTAAAATATAAGGACATGCTCACCTGCCCCCGGGTCGATTCAATGAAATAGGAACCCAATAAGCCTACGGCGTCCGCCGAAATCGTGAGAAGTGGTACCATCAGGATACAGGCCCATACCCTGGTGACCACCAAATATTTAAACGGGTTCGTACCGGAAACTTCCATAGCATCGATTTGCTCAGTTACCTTCATCGAACCTAACTCCGCGCCAATACCCGAGCCTATTTTTCCGGCACAAATCAATGCGGTTACTACCGGGCCAATCTCGCGGACAAAGGCAATACCCACCATGTCTGGCATATAGGCTACCGCCCCGAAGTCAATCATGGTTGGACGCAGCTGCAGCGTCAGGACTAACCCCATAATAAAACCAGTAGCCAACACCAGGAACAGGGACTTGTAACCAATAGCAAAACACTGGTGGACCAGTTCTTTTCCCTCAAAGGGGCGACTTAGCGCAGCTCGGAAAAACCTCGCAGCGAACGAAGACAGCGCACCAATTTCTTCGAATACATCAATTACAGCCGAGCGAATATTTCCCATACAAGGTTGGTTTTACAAAACCAAATTAGGGCAGTAGCCCTAATTTAATGGTGACTTCAATCATTGTTTTCGCTGATCGTTAGCTCCTGATATGCGTAGAGGAGGGAGCAAATTTGTGTAAGTACTGGATGCATCCAGTACCACCTTCCATTTTCCTAAATTAATCAACCATGCTTTCCAAATTATCCTTCTTCCTCTTTGTTCTGCTTGCGGCGGGAAGCCTTAACGGGCAATTCATGAATAGCGGTGATTTTCTCATGGGATCCACCGTCGGCTTCTCTGCCACCAGCTCCAAGATCAGCCAGTCTTCCTCTGTTGGAACCGGAGAAAAAACACCAAGGTCCTTACAAATCAATTTGAGTCCTAACATCGGCTACTTCCTGATGGATGACTTTGCGCTTGGTATCGGAATGGATTACACACATAGCTACCAACGGGATGCAGACAATAACCGCCGGACCGACAGTGATTTTCTTTTTGGTCCCTTCGTACGGTATTATGTCCCGGTAAAAGAACGGATGGCTTTCTTTGGCGTACTGGGTTTTGGTTTTGGAAACTCCTCCAACGAGAACCTTTTACTGGCGGGAAACCAAAGCGTGAGCAGCAATATTTTTGCTGTCGGTGTGGGCCCGGGCTTTACCATTTTGTCCAGCAACTCCATTGGCATCGAAACCATTTTTAAGTACAACTTTGCCCGCAGCAAATTCGATACGGAGTTGGCTGGTGTAAAAACTTCTACAACTACCAACACCAATCAGTTTGATATTTCTCTCGGGGTACAACTGTATTTTGGAGGACTGATCCGTGCGCAAAAATAAAGCGGTGCTATGCACGGTCACTCCAGGTCATAGTTTTAAAAACCACCTGAAGTGACCGAGTGCATTATAAAAGCTAAATGCTATTTAGCACCCTCATCAATTTTTCTTGAACCTCTGCTGCCGGGGCTTCTAAATCAGGGTTTTCAACGGCCCCCATCGCCGCAGAAGGATCAATGATGGCAATTTCAACAGCTCCATTCTCTAATTCACGAAGTGTTACATTACATGGTAACATCGTACTTATAGTTGGTTCTATGCTAATTACTTTGTCAGCATAAACAGGACTACATGCACCTAAAATAAGGTGAGGCAAATAGTC
The DNA here is from genome assembly GCF_000373105.1 of Neolewinella persica DSM 23188. Lineage (GTDB taxonomy): Bacteria > Bacteroidota > Bacteroidia > Chitinophagales > Saprospiraceae > Neolewinella > Neolewinella persica. The sequence goes on from NZ_KB890442.1 coordinate 22,880, forward strand.
TTTATTTAATTTTTTCTTCATAGTGGCCTGCAGGTCAATTTCTGTAAGCACGCCAAAGCCTTCTTTTTTTAGTGCTGCTTCTACCTTTGGGCGAATAGCCGCAACGGTGGTGCTGCTAATTGTTCTTGAGTTGTAATACTTCATTGCTTGTTTTTTTAGATTGTTTTAAAAAATTGAAAAGATTTCCGGTTTTGTGTGTCTATACGTTGAATGGTATTTCTTTTTCCGTATGGCCCAATAAGCCGGCCTTCTTCAGTAGCCTGATAATCAGTACAGGGATCAAGCCCAGCAGAACGGGGACAACTATTGTAAGCCAATCGGTAATAAGCGCTAAGCCCAGTACCTCGCGAACGTTCGATAGTGCGTAAGCGACCCCGGTTAAGAGTACGCACAACAGAATCGCCAGCCATACATACTTGTTCCTGGTAATAACGTTGCTGAAAAATGCAGCCTCTTTATCGGGCATGCTGAAGACGTGCCACAACTGAGCGCTGAGTAAACTATAAAAGATCAGGTTGTTGCTCTGCCTGGATGAGTACCCCAGCATATCCTGAGTAAAGTATGCTCCAGACAGTACCACAACGCAGATCACCAGCGCGTAGACGCCGATTTCAGACCACGCTTTCCGGTCCAGAAAACCTTCCTTTCGGGTGCGGGGTGGACGGTGCATTACGTTTTCATTGGTTTCCGTAAAACCGAGCGCCAAGGCGGGAAAGACATCGGTAACCATATTGAGGAACAAAATCTGCAAGGGGAGTAGTGGAGCGGCAAAATCAACCATAAAGGAGGCCCCGATGATCAGTAACTCACTCAGATTACAAGAGAGCAGGTAGACGACGAAGAGGCGGACATTGTCGAATATCCCCCGTCCCATTCGGATGGCCTCCACGATGGCGGCGAAAGAGTTGTCTTGCAGAATGAGGTCAGCTGCTTCTTTGGCCGCGTCCGTACCGCCCTCGCCCATGGCGATACCGATATCGGCCCGGCGGATGGCCGGCGCGTCGTTCACCCCGTCACCCGCCATGCCGACTACGAACCCTGCTTGCTGAAACCTGGAAAGCAGGATGAGCTTTTGCTCTGGCGTTACCCTGGCGTAAATGTTGCCCTTCGGTGCTTCGTTAACCGTACCTTGTACCTGCGGCCCCGCCACCACTGTAGTCTGCGGCCCCGCTAAATCCGCCCCCGTAATTACCTCAGTTTCATCATCTTCATCGATCAGTCCTGTCCGCAAACCAATATTCCGGGCGGTAGCGGGGTGATCCCCCGTCGCCATGACGACCCTGATGCCCGCTGCCTGACAATCATCGATCGCGCGCCGGATGCCGTCCCGGGGAGGATCCCAAAAAGAAATCAGTCCTAGGAGGGTTAAATCCCGGGCAAAGTTATCTTCTTCGACGGCTCCCTCACGGAAAGCAAATGCGAGAACTTTCAAGCCTTTCTCCGCCAATGCCTTCGCCTCCGCCAGCCAGTCCTCAGAATTTAATGCTCCACTCCTTCCGTCGGTGGTAAGTGCTTGACCGCAACGAGCCAGAACCGTCCCCGGTGCCCCTTTTACGCACGTTAGTTCGGGGAGCCTGGCACCAACGCTTTTGTGTAGGGTAGCCATCATGGAAGACTCGCTGGAAAAGGGTATTTCCCGCCACCGGGGCCAACTGCCCCGAACGCTTTTGGGGTGTTTGCCCAAGGCGACAGCGAACCTCAGCAGCGCAATTTCCAGCGGATCACCAACGGTATCAGTTTCACCCTTACCGGTGACCTCAGCGTTATTACAAAGTACGGAGACATTCAGCAGCCACCCAATTGATTGATTTTTATCCAAATCGGTCAATTGTTCCACCGACGTATAGCTGGGAAGCACTCGCCCTGAAGGATCAGACCAGGGGGAGGAGACTCCGCTCACCTCCAGGCGGTTTTCGGTCAGGGTGCCCGTCTTGTCAATCATTAATACCTGCGTTTGGCCCAGAGTTTCTGCCGCGCTCAGGGTTTTAACCACCACCCTGCGGCGGGCCAGACGTACCATCCCGATGGCCAGGGTAAGGGTAGCCACCACCGGGAGACCTTCAGGAATAGCGGCCACCGCAAGGGCAATCGCCGTTTTAACCACAAGGTAAAAATCATTGCCTTCGTATAAGCCCAATACCAGGATCGCAGCAGCAATAGCCAGCGTAAGCCAAATCAGGCGATGGCTCAGGCGGGCAAGCTTTTTGTCGAAGGGGCTGTCAGCTGATTGGCTCTGACTGGTGATGCTGACGAGCCGGCCCAGCTGCGTGTCGTCCCCCGTCGCGGTGATCAGCGCCAGGCCATTTCCTCTATTTACGATGGTACCCTGGCTGACGATGTTTCGGCGGTCATCAACGGAGGGGTCATCACTTGCCTCTTTAGCTACCTTACTCACCGAAGCACTCTCTCCGGTAAGGATCGATTCGTTAATAGATAAGTTGGTCTGTTGCACTAAACGGGCATCGGCCGGCACGAGCACTCCCGCTTCGAGGCTAATCAGGTCTCCCGGAACCAAGTCTTTGGCATCAATCTCCAGCAGCTGCTCATCCCGGTAAACGGCTGCCCGGTGGCTGCCCAGATTACGCAGTGCCTCCATGGTTCGTCGGGCACTCCACTCCATGATGAAGCCAATAATTGCATTGAGTAGGATGACGGCTAGTATGGCCCAACTTTCTTCCCGTTCCCCGTACCAATAAGAAACACCTGCAGCAACGGCCAGTACGCCTACCAGCGGGCTCCAGAACTGACTAAGGAGAATCATCCAAAGGGAAGTTTCTTTAACGACGCTTATGCGGTTCAGGCCATACAGGCGCAGCCGCATACTGGCTTCCTTTTGGGTGAGTCCGGTTTTATTGCTGACGTAGGATTGCGCTTGGGGCACCTCGCCATTCAGGTGAGGTGTCGGGCGAACTGCCGGTTCGCCCCGGATCGGAAGGTTTTCACTTAACGGCCTGCTGGAGGGTTTCAAAATAGCTTCAAATTATGCCTTTTTAATGAATGATTCTAAGTCGGCATTGCTTCGGAAAATTGCTTGAGTGCCTCTACTGCTTCGCATCCGTACATTACCGCAGGCCCCCCACCTATCAGCACGGCCACTCCGATCGTTTCCATGATTTCATCTTGTGTTGCACCAGTTTTCAGGGATTCATGTACATGAAAGGTGATACAGTCAGTACACCGTCCTCAAGGGAGATATTGAAATCTTCCTTTTCCATTCCTGGGGTGGCCAGCTCGATGGCCAGGCTGTTTTCCGTCTCCGAAATGTTGGCGGCGGGGAGGTCTTTTCCGTTACGGAAAGCATCGAAAAAGTGGTCGTTCAAATCCCAGTTGTCCAGCAAGTGGCGGAAAGGGGCGAAGGCGGGTGTGTAGGGGGAGGCGGGTTTTACCGCTCCTTTGATCCCCTAGTTGTTGTTTGACATAATCAGGTGATTTATGGGTTAGTAAATATTTAGGATAAAATTACATTCGGTGGCTTTGGATAGCGATGACGGTAGTCAGTGCCCGGGATGACTTTGTTCAGTTTATGGTAATTTTTGAGGGCGCGGCCGCTGGGTGCAATGAAGACTTCAGAGGAGCAGGCTATGAGCGTAGGTTCGTAGCACGACCGTTAATGGGGCCGGAAGGATCCCCGGGGGCTCTCTGTGCCGGCTTTAACTGAAAACACCGGCCAAAATCATTGGGCTCCCTTGCCCGAACGGGCCGCAAGCCCAACCATTGCCTGAATAATAAAATTGAACGCCGAGTCCGGAATACTGAACCCTTGTTCCTACCTTAACCACTACATCCACCTCATCGAACAACCATGCGCTATCTTCTTCCCCTGCTCCTGTTAACCCTCCTTTGCTCCTGCGGCCCCGCCCAAAATGGCGCCACGGATAAAGAACGTCCAAAGCCAAATATCCTCTTTATTATGTCGGATGATCACGCCCAACGCGCCATCTCCGCCTATACCGACGAACTGATCCAGACACCCAACCTGGACCGTATTGCTAACGAGGGGATGCTCTTCCGGAACAGTTTCGTCACCAACTCAATCTGCGCACCAAGCCGCGCTGCGATCATGACGGGGAAATACAGCCACCTCAATGGTAAGATTGATAACCTGAGCCCATTTAATCCCAACCAATGGACGTTCACCGAAGAACTCCACGACGCGGGCTATCGTACTTCCCTGATCGGTAAACACCACCTGCAGGCGCTTCCACGCGGCTTTGATGAATTTCACGGACTGATCGGCCAGGGCAGCTACTACTCGCCCGTTTTTGTCCATAATGGTGACACCCTGGACGCCGTAGAGGGCTATACTTCCACGGTCATCACCGATTACGCCCTGGCGGAGTTGAAACACAGTGCAGCAGATACTTCCGGCCAACCCTTTTGCATGCTCTACTGGCACAAAGCCCCGCACCGCAACTGGATGCCGGATACTTCGGATCTACCCGGCCTGCTGGACAAAAAGTACCCCATACCGGCCAATCTCCGGGACGAATACAAAGGCCGCCGCGCCGCCGAGCACGCGGATATGCGCATCGCCGACATGTTTACCAGTCATGACCTGAAGGTAACGGGCGACTACCAAAACCCTGACCCGGGGACCGGTGGTGCTGGCTTTATCACCAACCCTAATTTTGACCAGGTTAAAAACTTCGCCTACCAAATGAGCCGCCTGACCCCCGCCCAGCAAAAAGCCTGGGAACCCTTCCTGAAAAGGGTAGGGGAAGAATGGCTGGACGTAAAGGGAACCGACCGGGAGTTGGAGTGGCGCTACCAACGCTACATGCAGGATTACCTCGCCAGTGTGAAGTCTGTTGACGACAACGTCGGTCGCGTGCTGGACTACCTGGACGAAAGCGGACTGGACGAAAACACCATCGTTATCTATACCTCCGATCAGGGGTTCTATCTCGGCGAGCATGGCTGGTACGACAAGCGCTTCATGTACGAAGAAAGCCACCGGACACCACTGATGATCCGCTTCCCGGCGGCGGTAGCCGCCGGCTCCAGTACCGGTGAACTGGTGCTCAACATCGACCTCGGGTCAACGTTGCTGGACTACGCCGGGGTGACGCCTCCGGCCGACGTTCAGGGCCAATCGCTTCGCCCCATCCTGGAAGGCCGTAACCCGGAAGACTGGCGGGAGGACATCTACTACCGCTACTACCAACAAATGAACAGCTACCACCGTGTGGCCCGCCACGAAGGCGTCCGCGGTGATCGCTATAAACTGATCCACTTCACCGAACCCGGCTTCGAAGGTTACGAACTTTATGATCTGGAAGAGGATCCTTCGGAAATGCATAACCGGATCGACGATCCGGAGTTAGAGGCGGTAAAAACTAAGCTGATGGAACGATTGGGGGAGCAGCGGGTGGCGCTTAAGGTGGTGGATTAACGAAAACGAGGGTTTTCCTTGATCTTCTGGATCTGCGGTCACCTCTCGCTATACAGGACGACCTTCCGGGCCTGTTTTACCCCGAAATAACCTGGCAAGTCAGCCGGCCCACACAAACCTGTTTCCCTTCCTCATTAGTGATCTCCGCCGCCCAAACCTGAACACGCCGTCCGATCCGAACCGGGGTGATACGCCCGAAGACCTTGCCTCCTTCGGATACGCCACGGAGGTGGCTGGCGTTGATCTCAGTCCCGACGATATAGTCCTTGCCCGGATTCGGTACACAAAGCATCCCCGCAACGCTACCGAGAGTCTCGATCAGCACGCAGGAAACACCTCCGTGGAGCATCCGCATCGGTTGTACAGTTTTCTCGTTTACGAGCATTTCAGCGATCATGTAGTCGTCTCCAACTTCAATGAAATTGATGCCAAGGTGGGAGACGGCGGTGTTCTCGCTGCTGTTGTTGAGCCCTTCTAGGGTGGGGGAGGTCTTCCAGATCAATGAAATAGGTATTTTGGACTATTGGACTATTGGACTATTGGACTATTGTGGAGCCTAGGATTTGACACTAGCAAGTCGGGCAATTTCGACCACAACTTTGGCCGCAGCCTCCATCTCCTCCAGGCTGGCCCATTCGTACTTGGAATGAAAGGCGTGCTCTCCCGCAAAAATGTTCGGGCAGGGTAGGCCCATGAAGCTTAGGCGGGAGCCATCGGTTCCTCCACGGATACTGTCTGGTTTGGGGGTGATGCCGACGTTGCTGATGGCCTTTTCGGCCAGTTGCATCACGTGCGGGTTCTCGTCCAGTACGTGCTTCATGTTACGATATTGCTCGGTGAATGTCACCTTGATGGTACTCTTAGGGTAACGCTCGCCAACCTCCACCGCGATGTCTTTGAGTACCTGGCCATTTTCCAACAATTTACCGTTGTCGAAGTCGCGGATAATAAAGTCAATACGGGCAGATTCCGCTTTGGCTTCCATCTCGACGGGGTGAATAAAGCCTTCTTTACCTTCGGTGGTTTCCGGGCTGAGGCGGTCTTTTGGTAGTGCTGAGATGATGTCGGCAGCGATTTTGATGGCATTCTCCATATGCCCTTTGGCCATGCCCGGGTGGGCGCTGACGCCGGTGATGTCGATGCGGGCACCGTCGGCGCTGAAGGTTTCGTCTTGCAGTGAGCCGAACTCTTCTCCGTCGATGGTGTAGCCAAAATCAGCACCGAGTTTCTCCATGTCAACTGCGTTGACGCCCCGGCCGATCTCCTCGTCGGGCGTAAACAGAATACGTAGCTTTCCGTGAGCAATCGAAGGGGCCTTAACCATAGTGGCTACTGCCGTCATGATGGCAGCTACACCGGATTTATTGTCGGCACCCAACAGTGTAGTGCCTGAGGCAGTGATGATGGTTTGACCGATGCATTGATCCAGCCCGGCGTGGTCGGCCATCCGGATGACGATGCTTTCGTCGTCGGGCAAGACGAGGTCCTGGCCCTGGTAATTTTTGTGGACCAGCGGTTTCACATCCTTACCGCTGGCATCCGGACTGGTGTCCATGTGCGAGCAAAAACAGATGACGGGCGCGCCTTCGTGGCCCGGCGTTGCTGGCAGGGTGGCGTATACATAGCCGTGCTCATCCAGGTGAGCGTCCGATAAGCCTAGTTCAAGTAATTCTTCTGCCAGAATTTTTCCCAGGTCCTTTTGCTTCATCGTACTCGGTTGGGTGAGGGAGTGCGCGTCGGATTGGGTGTCTATTTTTACGTAGCGGAGGAAGCGGTCTAGTAAGGTGGTCATTTGGTCTTATTGTTTCTATTGGTCTACTGGGGCTAAAGAACTAATAGACCAATAGACTATTTATTAAGGGCGCGGACGCAGGTGCAAGGTAATGTTTTTTGGCCCGCGTTGTTCGCCTGTATTTTTGCTGGAAAAGGAAGGAAGCAATTTCTCACGGATGGCAGCCCAGAGAGAGGTATGGAGGGGGCACAGAGTAGCTAATGTTTCCTGGTTTTAGCCTGGCGCTCTCGTCCTTATGATTGAATGGGTTTTGTAGTAGCGTCCTTAAAGAAAGTATAGCACTTAAGTAGCAAAGGACAGACGCCAACAAACTACTTTGTCGTTTAAAATAGACGTGTTTTTGCGTACCAACACGCTTGTGGGAACATGCTTTTAGATCGTTTTGCCTGAGGCTAAAAGTCTATATTTGTCGTTATCCTTTCCCCTTAAACTTGGAAATACCCTTACTGATGAAATGCATCAACTTAATGTTCCTGCTATTGCTGGGAACCAGCTTACTTTCTGCTCAATCGACTGCTGATAAGGAGAAAGCCATGGAGCTTGGTCGCCTGGCAATCACCAAAATGGAGAATGGGGATATCCAGGAGTCATTGGACCTGCTGAAGCAGGCTGCTGAGCTGGATCCCGAGAACACCATCTATCCCTACGAAACAGCTTACGCACATTATTTAGGCCAGGACCTCCAGGCGGCCATCAAAGTCGCAAAGAAGCTGGTGAAAAAGCCGGGTGCCGGCAAGCAGGTATTCAGCCTGCTCGGTAATTCCTATGATTTAGCAGGTAACCAAAAGAAGGCCGAAAAGTATTATAAAGCGGGCATCAATGCTTACCCCGAATCCGGCATATTCTACGTGGAGCTGGGCATTCTGGAAGGTCGCCGCGAGAACTGGGACCAGGCTGCAGCCTATTGGGAGCAGGGCATCCTAACGGAACCAAACTACTCTTCCAATTACTTCCATCTGGCAAATCTCTATGCCAGGACCAATGAGCACATCTGGACCGTTCTGTTCGGCGAAATTTTTATGAACCTGGAGCGAAGTACGGCTCGTACGGAGGCCATGAGCGAAACGATTTATATTGCTTACCGTAATGCCATTGATCTTCAGGGAGATTCGGCCAGGGTCAACTTTGCCCGAAATATGACATTGTCCGTAGATGACCTCATGGACTTCAAACTTCCGGCTCCAATGGCTTTTGGCCTGGGCATGACTTTTGGAACCACTGCGGTTACTGGCCAAACGGAAGTCAACAGCACCACGCTCAATGCTATCCGTACCAGCTTTCTGGAATTTTGGGCAGATAACGATCACGGTACCACCTATCCAAATGTTCTGATTGAGTACCAGCAAAAAGTTAAAGAGCTTGGTTACCTGGAAGCTTACAACAACTGGCTGTTTAGCCAGGGTGACCCCGTCGGTTGGGAGTTTTGGGTTGATGCGCACCACGACGAGTTTAACGACTTCCTTGAATGGTATACCGACAACCAGTTGGAAATACCAATGGATAGGGCTTTGGTACGACGCAGTTTCTAAGTGAATGAGTGAATTAGCAAATGGGGGAATAGCTACCGCCAGTACCATTCGTTGTCCTTCGGGTACTCACTGCAGCGAAAACAGAACGAAGTGTAGCGGGAGCGAGTAGCGAGGTTGTAACCAACGGGCGCTCATTCATCAATTCTCTTATTCATTCACCGACGACCAAGCGCAGCGTAGTGAGTGGAAACAGCGGCAGCCACTCACTAATTCTTCAACTCACCCACTCACCAACAAAAAACCCGGCCCCAACAAAGTTGGAACCGGGCCATTGCATCTCTTAGGAAGATAGTGCCGAAGGGGGGAGTCGAACCCCCACGCATTGCTGCACACGCCTCTGAAACGTGCGTGTCTACCAATTCCACCACTTCGGCAAGGTAGACATTAAGTGTTTTGGTGCTGGAGAACCAGGGTAAAACGCTTAAGTTGAAGACCGAAAACAACCGTTGTGTTTTCGTGGGCCGCAAAGGTAATGCGGCCACTCAAATTTCCAAGCAGTAAGGAAACTTTTTTTGCCAGGTTCAGTACTTTGCTTGCACAAGGCACTGCCCACTAGCGGGCAATTATTATGCCGCCTGGAACTTCTTGCTAAAAATGTAGCCAAAGGCCCATTTGAAGTAAGAAATTCCAGGTGACTTCAGTACCCCCGGGGGGAATCGAACCCCCACTCCTCTCGGAACTGGATTTTGAATCCAGCGCGTCTACCAATTCCGCCACAAGGGCATGGTACTAAAGTTTCAGTTTGAAAAGGCGTAAGCCCAACTAAAGATACTGGTCCGGAAGGATCTGTATCCGCTGCTTGCAACCTACCAGCGGAAGGATAAGTTGCAGGTTTTCTCTCTGAAGCGGGGCAAAGGTAATCATGTCTGGGAAATTGACAAGAATATTTTTTGAGTTGTCCGGTGAACGCGATTTGCAATCGCGATTGGACTCAAGGCGCTATGAGCCGAAGGGCAGCAGACCATCGAGTTTTGGAGTCGTCCCACAGTCTGGAGAACGAGGAGGCTTGAAAATTGGCTAATTCATAACAAGACATCCTCAAAGCTTAATGTCCTTACGGCTCATAGCGCCTTAAGTCCAGTAGCAATTACAAATTGCAGTCACCAGCGAACGTTACGCCACCGGCACTCCCTCCAAATCATACTCCGTAGCAGCATTAACCTTCACCTTAATCATATCACCGGTACGCAGGTAAATGTCTTTGGCGGGAATGAGTACTTCGTTGTCAACCTCCGGGCTGTCGAATTCGGTACGACCAACGTACACGTCGTTGTCCTTACGGTCAATGATGACCCGCAGGGTCTCGCCGACCCGGGCTTCGTTCAGCTCCAGGCTGATCTCCTGCTGGATGGCCATCAGGCGGTTAGCACGGTCTACTTTGACTTCGGCCGGTACGTCGTCCGGGTAATCGTGGGCAATGGTGTCTTCTTCGTGGCTGTACTGGAATACGCCAAGCCGCTCAAAACGCATCGTTTTGACGAATTCGCAAAGTTCTTCAAACTCCTCTTCGGTTTCTCCCGGGTGACCGACAAGGAAGGTAGTTCGGATGGCGATGCCCGGCACAGTCTTGCGGGCGTAAGCGATCACGTCTTCGGTTTCCTTGCGGGTGATCTGGCGGCGCATCCGCTTCAATACGGCATCACTGGCGTGCTGCAGCGGAATGTCGAGGTAGTTACACACCTTTGGTTGTGCGGCCATCACGTCGAAGATGTTGCGGGGAAACTTGCTCGGGTAGGCGTAGTGGAGGCGAATCCATTGCAGACCTTCGACGGCGCAGAGCGCGTCGAGCAGCTCGGGAAGCGCGCGTTTTTTATAAATGTCGAGACCATAATAGGTCAGCTCCTGGGCAATGAGCATGAGCTCCTTTACACCGTTGCGGACCAGGTGCTCGGCCGAAGCAACAAGTTCCTCGATGGGGCGGCTGACGTGGTCTCCGCGCATCAGCGGAATGGCACAAAAGGAGCACGTACGGTTACAGCCTTCGCTGATCTTGAGGTAGGCGTAGTGGGCAGGCGTGGTGATAAAACGTTCACCGATCAACTCGTGCTTATAGTCGGCTTCGAGGCGGTTCAGCAGGCCGGGAAGTTCCATAGTGCCAAAAAAGGCATCGACCTCGGGAATACCCTCTTCAAGGTTGTCCTTGTAGCGCTGGCTGAGACAGCCGGTTACGTACAGTTTGTCGATTTGACCCTTGTTCTTCTTATCTGCGTAGGTAAGGATGGTATTGATACTTTCCTCTTTCGCCAGGTCGATGAAGCCACAGGTATTGATAATGACGACGTTGGCATCCTCTTTACCATCGTGGTCTACCTCAAAATCATTAGCCATCAGCTGGGTGATGATGTTCTCCGAATCCACCAGATTCTTAGAACAGCCCATGGTGATGACGTTGACTTTGTCTTGCCGTAACGTTTTAGTTTTCATGCGTTTTCGCTTTCAGCGCGCAAAGGTACGGCTTTGGTAGAGGGCTTGTAGCCCGGCATTCTTGGAATTGCCTGATTTTTCACTCAGGCCGGGCGAAAAACCCTCCCGGAACCCAATGCTTGTTGTCTTTGTCTGGGCAACACCGAGCAAAATCGTTCCACTTCCTTGCTCGAATTGGGCTACAAGCCCTCTACCATTCCTTGCACCCGCGGCCGCGCCTGATTAGTATCGTCGTCACAAAGTCAGGCAGTCAGATCATAAGATATCTTTGGGCGGGGCCGCAGGTACAAAAACCAGTAGAAAAGCAAGGTTTTACGGCAATGGTCTTCGCCTTTTTACCAACTAACCAACAGACCAATAGCACCACAAGACCAATAGCAGCAACAAGCCAATAGCACTAAATAAGATCCTCCAGCCGGAATTCCACCAAAGTATATTCTCCATTCCGCTCGTATCTTATCTTGATCTTCCTGCCGGGTTTTCCCTCCAGTCGCCTGATGATGCCGGATAGGCTAAGGAAGCCCACGGAGGTATTGTTGACCGCAACGATCCGGTCACCGACCTTAATTCCGGCCCGGTCTGCCGGACTGCCGGGTACCTTGCTGGCCACGGTATACGTGCGGAGGTTAGGACCGCCAGCGATCAATGATATTCCTGATCGGTCGAATTGAAACTTTTGCTTCCACTTACGGCCTTCGGGCCGGAAAAAGACGCGCTTGCCCGTGTAATCGATGGCCACGTTGAAGCGCTTAAGTATCCGGTTGCCGATAATGCCTTCTCGTTTATTCAGGAAATCGAGGCCGATGGTGTCCAATGGCTGGAAATAGGTAACTACGCCATTCAATTCCTTGCCGGCCAGTTCCATTTTGCGGGACCGCCCGACGCTGCCTTCCAGGCTCCCCCCGAGGCCGTTGGCGATGTAGGCAGGTACTTTTTGTACCGGCAAGTCTGTCTCCGTTGAATCTCCGTAGGTGTGCATTAAAAGCGTAAGGCCTGCGCCGGAATCAAGCAGTAGTCTGCGAACAGAGGTCTCCTTCTGGTTTACCGCAATGGGGAGTTTCAGGTAGGCACGATTTCTGATGAATAAGGAAGGAACCTCAACATGCCTGTTAGAAGGCCTGTACTTGGCCGGTTCATGCAGGATCATGATGTTACGCCGGTAATCGAACTCCACCGTAAACCGCATCAGGAAGTCTGCCCCCAAAATACCCTGAATGGAGGTGCCCGTAATTCGCTCAAAGTCGAAGTAATTTTCCTCCAACACCAGCATGGACCGGTTGCGGGCCAGCAGGCGATCAGCAAGCCTGAGGTCGATACCGGTGGCGAGGTAGGCAGTCATGGAGTTTTCCACGTCGGCTCCACGTACCTGAAAAGTCCTGCGATAACTGATGTTGAGCATGTCAGTGATCTCCTTCTCCAACAGAATGGTGTTCTCCGCCCCGGTGTCAATGATGAAACGGAGGGGAAGGACGTTGTCGAGCAAAATCGAAATGACCATGAAATCGTTTTCGATATCAAAAGGTAACTCGATGCGCTTGTATTTGCCCAACACCTTGAGGTCTAGCCGCTGGCCAAACATTGCTCCTGAGCAAAAGGCGAACAACAGGCCCAGGATTAAGATCCGAAAATAAATCCCGTGAAAGGTTGGCATGTCGATTTTAAATATGGTAATAGCCTGCACTGCGGAAAGATAAATACAAATACAGAAGCAGCGCTTTTCGAACCTGTTCGTTAAAGCTACGTTAAATAGTGTGGAGCCATAAAAAAGGCGTCACTACCCTGATCTAATGGGCATTTTGGAAAAAATGTCGCTTCAGGGCTTGGTTCTAAGCATTCGATTGCACACATTTGCAGAATGTTTTAAACATGTTTACGGGGCCTGTCTCCAAAAAGATCTTCATTGATCAGGATAGCAGGGTCTTAGTTTTAGGTTTTACTCGAAAAGCATTTTACGATCATGCAAAGCTCTAAATCCAGTATGCCCAGCGCTGCTGGCTCAGTATGTGATATTGCTTTCCTCTCGGCAATTTCGTGGTTGCTGACCGATTCGGTCATTGGCTTCCGCGTTCAAATACAACAATATTTTTTCAACATCAAGTAGTAGTATGAAGCTTATTACCAACCACATCATGCGTGGTTGCCTTTTCGCCATGCTCGTTTTATTTACCGGTGCCCTCGTAGCACAGACAGCGGTAACAGGAACGATCACGGACGCGGAAAACGGCGACCCATTAATTGGTGCCAGCATTCTAGTTGCAGGCACTTCCACAGGTACAGTTACCGACTTCGACGGTAACTTTTCCCTCAACGTGCCGGCCAATGCCGAAGCACTCGTTATTTCTTACACTGGTTACTCCACGCAAACTATTCCGTTTACTGGCCAAACCACGCTCAATATTCAGCTTGCTTCGGGAGAACTCCTGGAGGAAGTCGTCGTTGTTGGTTACGGTACCGTTACCCAGAAACAGGTGACTAGTGCAGTAACGACCATTGAGTCAAAGGATTTCAACGCCGGTAACATCAATGATCCTACCCAGCTCATCCAGGGTAAGGTTGCTGGTCTGACCATCTCTAAGCCAGGTGGCAACGCTAACGGAGGTTCTACTATCCGTCTGCGTGGTCTGTCCAGCTTCGGTGGTAACTCCAGCCCCCTGATCATCATTGACGGTGTAGTTGGTGCCAACCTTAATACGGTTGACCCTGCTGACATCGAGTCGGTTAACGTATTGAAGGACGGTTCTGCCGCTGCCATTTACGGTATCCAGGCTTCTGCCGGTGTAATCATCGTTACCACCAAGAAAGGCCAGTCCGGCAAGGGCCAGCTGAACTACCGTGCTTACGTATCTGCCGAGTCTATCGCCGCAGCTCCGGAAGTAGCCGGTCGGGACGAATACCTCCGCCTCATCGGTGCCGCCGCTGACATCAACCGCGCGCAGAACCCAGGCCAGGATTTACCCACTTCTGCTGACGTTCGTGCCCAGAACGACTTTGGTGGCGAAACCGATTGGATCGATGCCGTTACTCGTACCGGTATTTCCAACGTTCATAACCTCAGCTACTCTGGTGGCACTGGTGGTACCACCTACCGTGCCTCGGTCAATTACCGTAATATTGAGGGTATTGGTTTCCAGAATGACGGATTCAACCAACTCAACGGTCGCCTTAGTGTTACCCAAAAAGCAGTAAATGATCGGCTTACGCTCAGCATCGATGTAACCGCTACGGATAAGAACCAGCAGTTCATGGACCCGAACGTATTCAAGTTCGCAACTACCTATAACCCAACCGCTCCCATTCGCGTGAGTGATCCGGGCTATAACGTGCCTCAGGCAGTAGTCGACAACAGCAATGACATCTACGGTGGTTTCTTCGAAATCGATAACTTCGACTACAACAACCCCTTCGCAATTGCTGCCACGTCAACTGCCAGCCGTAAGCAGAGTAACCTGTTGTACAGCATGCGTGCAGGATTTGACCTTACCGATGACATTAACATCCAGGCAGCTTATTCTCGTAACAGAGAGTCTGGCCTGAGTGGTAACTTCGCCAGCCAGTCTAGCCGCTTAATTGGTGGTGCTGCCGGATCACAGGACCGTAAAGGTTTTGCCAGTCGTAACACCAACAATGACAATAACGAACTCGTTGAGATCACCGGTACTTACGACCTGGACCTGGGAAGTAACAGCCTGGAACTCCTTGCCGGTTACTCCTGGCAGGAATACAACTTCCAGGGCTTCGGTGCCAGTGGTCGTGGTCTTCCTTCGGACGCTTTTGGTTTTGATAACCTGGGAACTCTGGCTGATATCGCCGGTGGCCAAATCGGCCTGTTCAGTTACCAGCAGGCTTACCGCGTGATCGGCTTCTTCGGTCGTGCCCGCCTCGGTATCGGTACTGCCTACAACATTACTGCTTCCGTTCGTCGTGACGGTACCAGCCGTAACGGTCCTGAGAATAAGTGGGACATCTTCCCCGCTATTTCTGCCAGTGCTGACCTCGTTGACGCCCTTGACCTGACCGGACCTAACTCGCTGAAACTACGCGCAGGTTACGGTATCACCGGTTCATTACCAAATGGTAACTATGGCTACCTGCAGACCTTCGGTACGCAAGGCCAGGTACCTTTCGGCGGAGGCTTTGTTACGACGCTCGGCCCAACCTCAAACGCTAACCCTAACCTCAGGTTTGAGAAAAAGGGAGAATTCAACGCAGGCCTTGACTTTGCCTTCCTGGATTACAAGTTGACGGGTACCCTTGATTTCTACACCCGTACTACCCGTGACCTGATCACGAACGTGCAGGTACCTAGCCCACCGTTCCTGTTTGGTAATGTGGAAGCTAACCTCAACAATGTTGATTTGATCAACACTGGTGTTGAATTGTCTCTTGGTTACCAGATTGGTGACGTAGGTGGTGAAGGCTTCGGCTGGGAACCTAGCCTGACTTTCTCTACTTTCAGCACGAAGCTGGAAGATAATGGTGAAGTACCAGACTTTAACTTCGGTGCCGGTGGTGTGGAGATCTTCCAGAGTTCTACCCCAGGTTCTCCCGGACAGAACGGCGATCCTATCTCTCAGGTAGTAGTAGGTGAAGAATTTGGAGGGATTTACACACGTCAACTCGACGTGGAAGCGTCTCAGGCTGCTGGCCAGTACGTTTTCATCGGTGATGAAAATGATAAGGTGTTGGTTGGAAACGGCCTGCCTGACTTCAGCATCGGTTTTGCCAATACCTTCAACTACGGTAACCTCGATTTCAACTTCTTCCTGCGTGGTGACTTCGGCCACTCGATTGCCAACATGCCGGCTAACTTTTACGGTCAGCACGGTAACGCGATTAGCCGCCCACTGGACAACCTGATCGTTACTGATCGTTTCCTGGAAGGCATCATCAGTGCCCCTAAGTTCTCCGATTACTTCGTAGAAAAGGCAAGCTTCCTCGCTCTGGACAACGTCCAGCTCGGTTACAATTTTGACCTTGGTGAAGGCACAGGCTTTGATAACATCCGCGTTTACGTAGCTGGTCAGAACCTGTTCTACATTACCGATTACTCCGGTGTTGACCCTAACGTTCGTTTCATCGATGACCAGAACGGTAACGGCTTCGCCGACAACGGTGAAAATGCACTGACGCCCGGTATCGACCGTCGGAGTACCTTCTTCCGTACGCGTACCCTTACTGCGGGTATCAGTGTAGGATTTTAATCAGTAGTAACTATCATTTCGAAAAATCGAAGCGTCATTGAAGTAGGGGGAAGTTTTTAATTCCCTTCCTCCTGCTTCAATTCACGCCAAAATCTGCATAAAATGCAAAAATTACTTAAATTCAGGGTATTCACAGTGCTGCTACTCAGCATGATGATGATCCCTTTCAATTCCTGTACGGATCTGGAACCGGAAGTGTTTTCCGACCTCACTCCGGCCAACTTCCCGGCTTCCCGTGCCGACCTGGTAACTTCCTACCTATCTTGCTACACCCGGCTTTATCCGATGATGAACCACGGTGGTTACATGTCCATCCAGGAAGTTTCTTCCGATGAGATCATGATTCCACAGCGTGGTTCTGACTGGTTCGATGGTGGCATTTGGCTGCGTACGCACCGCCACACTTTTGATCCAACCGACGGACAGTACAACGGTTCATGGACTTTCCTTTACCAGGGTGTCCTGCAGGCGAACTCTGTAATCGCAGCCATCAAAGGCTCCGATGCGCTTTCTGAAGCTGAGAAGGCTCCATTTGTCGCTGAGCTTCGCTCTCTCCGTGCTTATTTCTACTTCCTGCTGGCAGACTCTTTCGGTAGTGTGCCACTGGTAACTGAAGATTCTGACCCCGCTGACATTGAGCCAATGGCAACGCCTCGTGCTGATGTATTCAACTTTGCGGTTAGCGAGCTTAATGCTTCTGCTGCCGATCTTTCCCGTGAAACTGGCGGTGCTACTTACGGTAAGATCAACTACTGGGCCAACCGTGCTATCCTCAGCCGGGTACTGCTCAATGCTGAAGTTATGACTGGTACTGCTCAGTGGGCTGCTGCTGAAGCTGCTGCTGATGAAGTAATCAACAGCAACACTTACTCGCTGGAAGCTAACTACTTCACCAACTTCGATCCTGATAACGATAACGGTCTCACGGGTACTTCCGAAGGACTTTGGGTAATTCCTTACGATGCACCCGCCGTTGCCGGTGGTTTCAACCTCGTACAGATGACCCTGCACTACTCTAGTCAGGCAACCTTCAACACCCAGGATCAACCCTGGAACGGTTACTGTACGCTACAAGAGTTCTACGAAAGCTACGATGATAGTGATAAGCGTAAAGGCGTTTCTGGTAACCAACAGATTCGCGGTAACTTCCTTGCTGGTCCTCAGTTCGCTGCTGACGGTGTTACACCAGTAACCGACGGTACGGCTGATGATCCCGGTGGTCTCGAATTGGTGTTTACCCCAGAGGTGAACAACCTGGAGCCTAACGCCTTCCGTCAGGCAGGTGCGCGTGTCTTCAAGTATGGCTACGAAATCGGTACGCCAAACACTATGAGAAATGACTTCCCCATCATCCGTTACGCTGAAGTGCTGATGAACAAGGCGGAAGCCATGATGCGTCAGAACAAGGGTGGTTACTCCATGTTCGTGAACATGGTTCGTAGCCGTGCGGAACTTGGTGACCTGACCGATGGTGAGATCACTGCTGATGTCATGCTCGCTGAACGTGGCCGTGAATTCTTCTACGAAGGTACTCGTCGTCAGGACCTGATCCGCTTCGGCCAGTTCGGTGCAGGTTGGTTCGCGTTCTCCGGCTCTGATGCCACTAAGAACATCTTCCCGATCCCACAGCCGCAGCTGAATGCTAACCGGAATCTTACGCAGAACCCTGGTTACTAGTCAAGTTTTCTTGTTGTCGAGTTATCGGCTGATTTTCTAAGTCGATAAGTACAACAATTTGAACGCCTCTCTTCGGACTTCCGGGGGGAGGCGTTCGTGTTTGGGGTTTATGCCCAGCAGCAGTAGGCACATTGGGGCGACGGCGCGCGGGTATAGGGCAAAGGATTTTAGAAGCAGGGTTCAGAAATTGGTGATTGGTTTCAGCTGTTCCCACCCACTTAACGATTCGTTAGCCATTGGCCTCCAAGCGCCTTGTGGCTAGCTATGTTGGGTGGTTGTGCTCTGTAACGGTGTTCTTGATATAAGCCTCCTGAAACTGGAGTATACTAAGGGTCGAAAAACTGAGAACAACAATTTCTACTCCTTCCAATTTGGATAATTCCTTTTCATATCCCTACCTTGCACCCAATGCAAACAACAACCCAAAATAACTGGTGGTGGCTTTCAGATACTCTCCGAGCATCCTAAGCGGCCTTGTTTGTGTAAAACAAAGAAAATTTAAGCCCGTCGGATCGCTCCGACGGGCTTTTTTTGTGCCCGCTACGGAATGATCCGCACAACAACCTAACGTATGTCTACCATTATTGAAGCGCCGCCGGCCACCAAAATCAACGTTCGAACGAAGCGCCTGACGGCTGATCATCTGACGCCCGTCATGCTGTACCTGTCCGTCCGCGACCAGTTTACCGATCCGGTGCTGCTGGAATCCAACGAAAGCCGGGACAACGAGCATTACTACTCGATTGTGGGGCTGGAAACGTTGGCCTCCTTCACCGTAAATGAAGGCGTCATTACCAGGCAGCAGCTCGGCCAGTGGGGCCAGGAGGAAGCGGTCGAGCATGTCGATACGGTCTCCCGGCGGCTGCATGAGTTTCTGGGGAGTTTTGACATCAGTTATCCGGAAGAATTGCCGCTGGCCAAGCAGTTCAACGGCCTCATCGGGCACACGAATTTCGAAGGTGTCCAGTATTTTGACACGCTAAAATTCGACAACCCAAAGGTGCTCCGGGCACCTGACTTGCGCTATCACTTGTACCGCTACATTCTGGTGTTCCACCATTACCGGGATGAATTGCTGATCATCGAAAACCTGCCCGAGGGCGAAGAAAGTGGCATGGCTAAGGTAGAAGCCGCCATCAAACGCGGCGGCGGTGTGCACCCCTTTAAGCGGCAAGGCGAGGAAAGCAGTAACATGACGGATGAGGCTTACAAAGAGCTCGTCGCCCTGGGCAAACACCACTGTAGGGTAGGGGACGTGTTCCAGATCGTGCTGAGCCGGCAGTTTCAACAGTCCTTCCGGGGAGATGAGTTCCAGGTATATCGGGCGCTGCGGAGCATCAACCCGTCGCCCTACCTGTTTTACTTCGACTATGGCGACTACCGCATCATGGGCTCCAGCCCCGAGAGCCAGATGGTCATTGGCGGCGGCAAAGCCCGCCTCAACCCCATCGCAGGCACTTACCGCCGCACGGGAGACAAAATAAAAGACGATATCGCCACTCAAAAGCTTTTGGCAGACCCAAAAGAAAACGCCGAACACGTCATGCTCGTCGACCTGGCGCGCAACGATCTGAGCCGACACACCAAGCGGGTTAAGGTAAAGAGCCTTCGGGAGGTGCACTATTACAGCCACGTCATCCACTTAGTATCAACTGTCGAAGGGGAACTGGAAAATGAGGACCAGGCGGTCCGGATCTTCGGTGATACTTTCCCCGCTGGCACGCTTTCCGGCGCACCCAAGTACAAGGCCATCGAACTGATCAACAAATACGAGAACCAACAACGGGGCTTCTATGGTGGTGCCATCGGTTTCATAGACTTCAACGGAGGCATGAACCAGGCCATCCTGATCCGGTCTTTCTTCAGCCAGGACAATACCCTGTTTTACCAGGCTGGGGCCGGAGTAGTAGCGGCCAGTAACGAAGAAAGCGAGATGCGGGAAGTTTACCATAAGCTGGGCGCCTTAACGAAGGCGCTTGACAAAGCAGAAAACCTATGACAGATGCCAGATCCCGGAGGGATCAAATCGTTTTAACCCCGGACGAAGCCAGTGACGTAGTCACGGGCGCAGTCCGGGGATACCTGACTCCCGACCGCGCAGCGGTCTAACCATCTTTACCCCGGAGGATGCGAGTGCAAAGCACGAGCGTAGTACGGGGGGTGCGGGCGCAGCCCGCAGAATACAAACAAATGAAAATACTAATCCTAGACAATTACGACTCCTTCACCTACAACCTGGTGCAGTACATCGAAGAAGAAACCGGTCAGGGGATCGACGTCTTTCGCAACGATAAAATCAGCCTCGACGCCGTGGCGAAGTATGATCTCATCGTCCTGTCTCCAGGGCCAGGGGTGCCGGCGGAAGCCGGCATCATGCCAGCGCTGATCAAACGGTATGCCGGGGAGAAGGCGATATTAGGCGTTTGCCTGGGGCACCAGGCGATCGGAGAAGCATTCGGAGGAGAGCTGATCAATTTGGAGCAAGTCCATCACGGCATTGAAACCGAAATGGAACGAACTAAAACCGACGACATTTTATTTGCTGGAGTTCCGGAGAAGTTCAACGCCGGTCGTTATCATAGTTGGGTAATTGACCCGAAAACGATGCCCAAAGAACTGGAGGTCACGGCTACCGGAGAATATGGCGGTATAATGGCTATGCAACACCGGGAGTTCCCGATCTTTGGGGTTCAGTTTCACCCGGAGAGCATCATGACCGAGCATGGTCGGTTAATGATCCGGAATCTGTTGAAGTATGTTGCTGGGCTGGTAGTCCCGGAAGAACTTCCGGCCTAACGAGGGGTGTGGTGGCGATCCGGAGGATCCCACAGACCCCTCGTTTTCGTTGTTGCGGATTGCTCCAAAAACCTTTCTATGCACCTGCGGCAGCGCCCTGAAAAATGTACATATGTACTTGTACCCCTCGCTCAGAGAACTTAAAATGTACATATGTACTTATACCGCTCCAAGAAAACGTATAAATGTAGAAGTACGTCCTTAAAAACTAAGCTAAGTACCCCCAAACAAAAATCATGACAAAGAATCTCAACATAGACGTAGACGAACGCGGCTACTACGGCCGCTTCGGCGGTGCCTACATCCCCGAAATGTTGCACCCCAACATTGAGGAATTGCGACTGAAATACCGCAAAATGACGGCGGATCCTGAATTTAAAAAAGAATTTGATGCCCTGCTGAAAGACTACGTCGGCCGACCGAGTCCGCTATATTTCGCTAAGCGCCTGAGCGCCCATTACGGCACCAATATTTACCTGAAGCGCGAGGACCTGAACCACACCGGTGCGCATAAGATCAACAATACGATCGGCCAGATCCTGGTTGCCCAGCGACTGGGCAAAAAGCGCATCATCGCCGAAACCGGCGCTGGTCAACATGGCGTTGCCACCGCCACGGTGTGCGCCCTGGTTGGCGTAGAATGTATCGTTTATATGGGGGAGGTAGACATTGCCCGACAAGCACCGAACGTGGCGCGCATGCGGATGTTGGGCGCCGAGGTTCGCCCTGCGCTCAGTGGCTCCCGTACCCTGAAAGATGCTACCAATGAGGCCATCCGCGACTGGATCAACAATCCGGAGGATACCCATTACATCATTGGTTCGGTGGTCGGCCCGCATCCTTATCCAGACATGGTCGCCCGCTTCCAGTCCGTTATTTCCGAAGAGATGAAATGGCAGTTGCAGGAGAAAATTGGCCGGGATTACCCCGATGCGATCGTCGCCTGTGTTGGTGGCGGCAGCAACGCCGCTGGCGCCTTTTACCACTACCTGAACGATGATCGGGTGCGTCTCGTCGCCGTGGAAGCTGCCGGACTTGGCGTAGACAGCGGAGAATCCGCTGCCACCTCGGTGCTCGGCACCGAAGGCATCATCCACGGTGCCCGGACGCTGTTGATGCAAACCGATGACGGACAAGTAATCGAGCCCTATAGTATTTCTGCCGGACTCGATTACCCGGGGATCGGTCCACTGCACGCCTTTCTAATCGACTCCAAACGCGCCGAAGCCATCTCCGTTACCGACGATGATGCCCTCGCTGCGGCCCTCTTCACCGCGCGCACTGAAGGCATCATCCCCGCACTGGAAACCGCCCACGCATTTTCTGCCCTTGACCAGATGGATTACGGCCCGGATGACGTGATCGTCGTCTGCCTATCTGGGCGGGGAGATAAGGATTTGGCAGCTTTCACTACTTACCTTAACCAACTTGGTGAGTAGTTGAGTCAGTGACTCACCAACTCAATAACTGGCCAAAGCACAAACTGATATAATGAACAGACTAAGTAAGTTATTCAAAGAGAACACAAAAAACCTCCTAAACGTCTACTTCACCGCCGGCTACCCCAACCTGGACAGCACAGTCACCATCATCCAAAACCTCGCGGAAGCCGGGGCAAACCTGATTGAGGTTGGCATGCCTTATTCCGACCCAATGGCGGACGGGGAGACCATCCAGCAATCCAGTATGAAAGCCCTGCAAAATGGCATGACGCTGGATACCTTGTTTGCGCAGTTAACGGAAGCGCGACAGTACACCGAAATTCCACTGGTGCTGATGGGCTACTACAATCAGGTAATGCAATACGGTCCGGAAAAATTCGTCAAGACCGCGAAGGCGGCGGGCGTTGATGGACTCATTCTTCCGGACCTACCCGTTTTCGAGTACGAACAGGAATTCAGGGCCATCGCTGAGGCAAACGATATGCAGGTAACCTTCCTGATCACGCCACAGACCAGCGATGACCGGATTGCTAAAATCGGCCAACTCAGCACCGGCTTCATCTATGTGGTGTCAAGCAGCAGCATTACGGGCAAAAGCGGGGACATCACCGAGGGACAGAAGGCTTACTTCGCCCGCATCGATGCGCTGGACCTGCAACAACCTAAACTGATCGGTTTCGGCATCAGTGATGCTAAGAGCTTCCGGACGGCCTGCGAATACGCAAATGGTGCCATTATTGGGTCTGCTTTTATTCGGGCACTTAAGGACGTGGACGATGTTGGTGCTGCTACCAGAAGTTTCGTGGAGGGTATATTAGAGCCTGTGGGCTGAAAGCTCATGCTAGGTTGTTCTCACAGAGGGCAGCGCAGAGGGAGGCACGGAGGGAGCACAGAGGTGCATAACAAGCACTAAACCCCGTGCCAGAGATGTTGCCAGACGAGCGCCAGCGAGCAAAGCCGTCTCCCCTCTCCGGGGGAGAGGGGCCGGGGGAGAGGCGCACGAGCGCAGCGAGCACTCCCGTACGGCAGCTATTCTCCCCTTCACTAATTCTCCCCTTCACTAACGCTTCAACCCAACAACTTGACCCAACAACTAATAATAATCGGCGGCCCTACCGCCTCAGGAAAAACATCCCTTGCCATTGACCTGGCCCGTCATTTTGAGACGGAGATCATCAGTGGAGACAGCCGGCAGTTTTACCACGAAATGGAGATCGGGAACGCCCGGCCGACGCCGGCTGAATTAGCGGCGGCGAAGCATCATTTTGTCGCAGATCGTAGTGTGTTGGAACCGCTTTCGGCCGGACGTTTTGCAGCGGAAGCCCTGGCACGTCTTGAAACCGTTTTTAGTACGCAAGACCAGGCAGTGTTGGTGGGTGGAAGTGGACTTTACCTCAGGGCATTGTGCGAAGGCCTGGATGAATTCCCGGAGGTGACCGACCAGGCGCGAACGCAGGTGCAAAAACTATTAGAAGAGCAGGGTTTACCCGGCCTGCAAGCTGAGCTCGAACAACTGGATCCCGCTTACTTCGCTACCGTCGACCAGCAAAACGGCCGACGACTGGAACGGGCACTGAAGGTTTGCTATTCCGCAGGCCAGCCATATTCCTCTTTCCTGGGTAACCGGCCGAAACGCCCCTTCGACTGCGTTTACCTCCGTACCCATCCGCCCCGGGAGGTGCTCTACCAACGGATCAACCATCGGGTCGACCTGATGGTCGCCGCCGGGTTGGAGGCCGAAGCAAAAGCCCTCCTTCCGCATCGTGATCTGCCTTCTTTACAAACCGTAGGTTATCAGGAATGGTGGCCTTACTTCTCCGGTGAGTACTCCAGGGATCGGGCCATCGAACTGATCAAGCAAAACAGTCGCCGCTACGCCAAGCGACAGGTTACCTGGTTTGGTCGGGGAGAGCAATACGATGCCGTTTCGGATATGGGAGAGGCTTTGAAGGTTATTGCCACTAAGGCAGTAAGGCAGTAAGTTCCATACTAAGCAAAGAAATATGGGCACACGGTCCTTGCTTCCAAAACCTTAGTTTGCACCTGCGGCCCCGCATAATTTCTACCAAAAAATACACCTGCTCTTGCCCTCTTGCCATTGGCTTGTACTTTGCAACCCGACAACCCGACAACATGATAGTAAAACTAGCCACCAACGACCTTCGTACCCGCTACGGAACCTTTCAGGAAGCCCTCTACTACGACGGTCAGAAAGAATCTATCGCTCTTTACCGGGGCAAGCTGGAAGGTGCTGAAGAAGTACTCGTCCGGGTACACTCCTCCTGCATTTTTGGCCACTATTTCAACAGTATTGAATGCGACTGCCAGGAACAGCTGGATGGTTCGCAAAGAATGATCGACGCAGCTGACCAGGGAATTATTATACTACTCGATCAGGAAGGAAAAGGCAACGGACACTTTGCCTTGCTAAATAGCGTCAGCCATAAGCGTAAAGGTGAGAAACAAGCAGATGCCTACGAAGCGGTAGGTTTCAAGAAGGACGCCCGTAATTTCGCCGCAGCCGGCAAAATTCTCAAAGACCTGGGGGTGAAATCCGTTATTATGCTTACCGGGAACCCCGGTAAAGTAGCCACCCTGGAGGCGCAAGGAATCACCGTGGTTGGTACCAAAGCAATAGAGGCGTAAACTAATTATCGCACCGACTCGGGTAAGCACTCCTTCCATTAGCTTATGCTGGTGATGCGTTCACGACCACTCAAGGCCTCCGTGAATTGATTGTTATGCCTAAATCCGGCTTCCTCGTCCCTATTAATCGGTAGAGACCACTTCTTAGTGTATGTTTGCATTCATCTTCACCGCCACAAGGCGGTGGTTTGTACTAGTGGGGTGATCCACCAATCACTGTTCAACCCATCAATATGGTTCCTGCGCTGCTTCTTGGTCTTATTTTTTTAATACCCACCTGGTGGTTGTGGCAAAAGGGACAGCGTGCCTGGGCTTTCCTTCCGTTTTTTACTTTTCTGGTGGTGATCGGTTTTACGCTTGCCATTCAGCTGGACATCAGAAACCATCGTCAGACTCTATTTGATCTGGACGTACTCCTCTCGGAACTTAACCGACCTGACCTGTGGCTGGCATCTGATCTTACGAATCCGGAGGCGCGTCTGTTTCTGGCCAGCACCGGGAGTCAGGCACTTTACCGGGCCAGAGAGATTGCTCCTGAACGGCAATCAGACATAGATTCTACCCTCCACCTATTGGCCGAATGGGTGGCTAATCGTAATAACCTGCGCCAGTGGCGGCGGAACACCAATTGGGACCGGGAGGTCTATTTTTTAGCACACGCAGGTGCCACGCTTGGCCATTATCAACTGGCTACCGGGGAGCTCTCTTTTGAGCGCTCTTTTAAGAATGTGGGGGATCACCTGGGTAAAAGACTGGAACGTGGCCGCTATAAACATCTTCCCAGCCGGCCCGACGAAGATTTCTATCGCCCTGCGGATAATGCTGCGGCACTCTATGCATTGTCTCTTTATGACAGCGCTTACGGAATTAACTACGCGGCATCCAACTTCAATGACTGGGCAGCCTATCTCAGTCACGAACTGTACTTTGAGGAGTCACGCTTACCCTGTGCAGCCTTCAGCTCTACCAGCCGTTGTCAGCTGGATCCTTCTGCCGTTGCTACGGGACTTTACATCGCCTATCGGGCTGCTGCCAGGCCGGAAGCTGTAGACAGTGATATTCCGTGGCGGGAGTGGTTGCATTACTTTGGTAAAACCTCTCTTAGTCCCTTTTCTATGAGTATCCGACCAAACATGAGAGACAACCAGGCTACCCGTTTTTGCGACCAGGGAGCGTACCCTCTGCAATGTAACAGGTACGAGACAGCAGTAGGTCTTTGGGCCGCTGCAGAATATGGTGGAGGCTACTCTTATTTCCGGCTTTACTCAGCCTATGCACTGCGCCGCTGGTTTTTTGATGCACCCAACTATGCTGGCATGAGTGCAGGCAACCGGGTGAAAGCTTTAACGGGGGTAGCGCTGCGCGGCATGGCTACGGGTAAATAAGCCCGCCTGGGCCCTTGGGGCGACGACAGGGTAAATCAGCAATCACCAAATTATTCTCCACGGTCTTCCGGAACAGGCAGGGCCTTCGCTCTTGGCGCTCCCACCATGATTTGCTTGCGGTAGACATCCGTAAACCGCCGGTGACCCAGCAGGTAATAATGAAGGATGATGCTGTCGGCTACCCGGCCAATCTCGGTCCGGTCCGGACCAATGCTGGCAGCCTTGATCTGTTGCCTACGCTCCCTGCGACGATTTAGCCAGCGGCTAAAATTCCTATAAAAATCAAGGTGCGCCCTGAAGATAGAGGTGATGTGTGCAAAATTCCCCTGTGAAAGAAACAAGAGTGCGGCAACACCATCCAACGAGAGTCGAACGGGCAGCCACCACAACAAACGGGTAGTGGGCTCATTCTTATAAACCGTAGTCAGCGTGTTTCGGAAATTCAGGTAGGTCTTGCGTGGCGTATTATAGTTGAGGGTGCCACCGCCAACGTGGTAAACCACCGACCTTGGCTCTACCATTATCTTGTATCCTGCGCGTTTCATCCGCCAGCACAGGTCAATTTCCTCGGCATGGGCGAAATATTCCGGCTCGAAGCCGCCGAGTGCGTGGAACAAGTCTGCGCGGCAGAAGAAAGCAGCGCCCGTGGCCCAAAATATTTCAGCGCGGCCGTCGTACTGGCCTTCGTCCCGTTCGGTATGGGTAAAGAGACGCCCACGACAAAAGGGGTAGCCCAGGTAATCAAGGTACCCACCAGCTGCGCCAGCATATTCGAAATTATCGGGATTGGCTTCAGAAAGAATTTTGGGCTGAACAGCCCCAACCGTCGGGTCCTCAAACATCGGGATAATGGCCTCTAACCAGCCCCGCGTAACCCGAACATCACTATTGAGTAAGACGTAGACCTCGGCTTTTACCTGCATCATGGCCATATTATAGCCATTGGCAAAACCGTAGTTTTCTTGCAGGCAGATAAGTTCCACGTCCTGGTAGTTACTGCGCATCCATGCTACGGAGTCGTCCGTACTTAGATTGTCAGCAACGATGACCCGGGCGTAAGGTGGCAGATTTTTCACCACCAAGGGGAGGTATTGCTCGAGAAAACTCCGACCGTTGTAATTCAGAATGACTACCGCGGTATCGGGCCCTGAGGCATCCATTTGAAGGGGAACCAGGTCCGTTTTTTTACCGAGCACTGCGCAGGCGGCTATCTCGTCGGCAGCGAGTTGAGCCTTTAAGGCTTCGAGGCCATCGAGTTCGAGGTCATCACGAAGGTGATCAACAAAGGAAACGGTAATGGCTTCTCCGTAGAGGTCTTCGTTGAAGTCGAACAGGTTCAGTTCAATGGTTACACCGCGTCCATCATTGAGGATGGGGCGATCGCCGATGTAGAGCATTCCGTCGTATTCCCGGTGCTGCCACACGGCCCGTACGGCGTAAATGCCGTTGGCGGGAATCAGCTTGAGTCGATGGTAAGGCCGCAAATTAGCGGTGGGGTACCCTATGGTACGACCAATCTTCTGACCTTCAATTACTTCTCCACTTAGCTCAAAAGGTCGGCCCAGTAACGTATTTGCCTGCCTGATTTTTCCTTCGAGCAGCGCATTTCTGATTTTGGTGGAGCTGACCGTAATGTCGTTTACTTCCTGCGCATCGATTTCAATTACTTCATAGCCCAGTTCTTTCCCGTGGTGGCTTAGCAGGGTCAAATCGCCCATTCTGTCTTTGCCGTACCGGTGGTCGTAACCGATGACAATGCGTTCTGGCTGAAAGTATTTAACCAGGAAATTACGGATGTACTCATCTGGCGTTTGTTCGCTGAAGGCCCTGGTAAAAGGCACGATGACCAGGTGGTTAATACCGGCTGCGGCGCATTGTACTGCCTTTTCCTGAGTAGTGGTGAGTAGCCGGAGGCTGTCATCGTCTGGTTGCAACACCGTCCGCGGGTGCGGATCAAAGGTGATCACTATGCTTTCACCTCCCCGTCGTTCCGCCAGGCGGCGGATTCGTGCCAGCAATTGCTGGTGCCCGCGGTGTACGCCATCGAAGCTGCCAATCGTGATGACGGCGCGGCGAAAACGGGGCAGGTTGTCGAGCTGGAAGTGGGTTTTCATTCGGAATGGGCGAAGATAGGGAGCCTGGTTGGTTTTGCATTTATTCGGAGCGGCTTTTTTGGCGCGGCCGCAGGTGCACAGGGAAGTTTTCGGAGAGCAGGGGGAATGAGAACAGGCGGTAAGTAAGTGTGAAAGATTTGCTGCCCGTCGGCCTTTTCTATAGCCAGGTCTATGTCCCAGTAGAGCTGTTGGCACACAACTGTGCGTTTTATAGATACCTTGCAAACATTAGGAAGTTGGTGGGACACATCTTAATTTTGCTTCCTTCATCTATCAATATTTACTCGCCGTAAAAGACTAAAATGCAACTATCGTCATTTGAACGAAAAAAAGCGTGGGGAACGATAACTATATTTCTGATCATCGTTTCGATAATAAGCGCATTGGTTCATTATGCAATTGTGAAACTATACCCTTCCAGATTATACATTGGTGGTCTTATGTGGTGCCCGGCTGTGGCAGCGATTATCACGTTGAAAATCAGGGGTAAATCTATTTCTTCAATTGACTGGGGGTGGGGTGATTGGAAGTATATTAGGTTATCTTACGCTATTCCGGTGCTATATGTTTTTGTTACTTATTTTTTAATATGGATAGCAGGCTATGGCGATTTAGTTGATGGTGAAAAAGTGTTGGTCTGGGCCAATGAAATTGGATTAGTCGGAATTGGAACTTTAGACCCCGTTCCTGCAGTGATTATAGGTGTATTTCTATTGGGGACGGTTGGGGTAATACGTGCTATGGCAACAACCTTGGGGGAAGAAATTGGCTGGCGAGGATTTTTCATTCATAAATTAAGGGAGGTGTTGCCCTTTACGGGAACTGCTGCTTTTAGTGGAGTAGTTTGGGCTGCGTGGCATTGGCCGTTAATTGTTTATTATGGGGATAATATCGCCTTAGAGTTCGCTACCTTTTTTGTAGTGATAATATCCATGTCATTTATCATGGCATATTACGCCTTTAAGGCCAGGAGCCTGTGGCCCGCAGTGGTTTTTCATGCAGTAAGTAATGTGTATATTCAAAAAATATTTCCTCCGTTAACCACAAGTGTTGATGGAGCAGACCATTGGCATGGTGAGTACGGTATTATGTTCGCAGCTGTAACTTTTGTCTTTGGTGTTTACTTTTGGAGGAAAGCTGTAAGAGAAGGATTGTAAATGGCCAACATTAAACGATGATCGTTTAGGGACTTCCGAGGACAAGTACACGTATATGACAATACTTAGTGGAGATTGTTAACTTCACTAGCTTCCTGAAACTATGAGGTGCGCTTACAGTTATTCTTTTCACCGCCGGACCACCACCTTGTAAGAATCCATCCGCTGTCCGTCAGCAACGGAAAGGAGGTAAAGCCCTTCCGGAAGCCCACCAGCATTAATCTCCAACGTAGTACCATTCCTGACTAGGATCGCCTCCCGCACCGACCGTCCATCCGCGGTCATCAACCGAAATTGAAGATCACCATCGTAAGCCTGCTCCAGACGAACGTTTAATAGACCCCGAACCGGATTAGGAAACAAGGTCAGCTCTGCCCCGGTCAGCGGAGTAACCCGCGTGCCAGTGGTGCTATTCATGGCATTGAACGTAGGCATCATATCCTGAAACTCCCCCGTTCCGTTCGGGAAACGGCCGTGGGAAACGTCAGCTAGCTGATCGGCATAGGTGACACTGTCCACCAGGGCCGTGTCTGCGTCAACCAACAATAGTGTTTCACCTCCTGCAGCCAGCCTGAAGTTGGCGTGCAGCCCGTCCTGATCCCCGTCTTCGTCGGCCCAAATGATGAGGTAGTCGTTGCCGGCAATGGAAGTGCCGGTAGGGAAGGCCCACTTCGTCGCATTACCTGGGTCGTCCGAGAGATGGAAGCCATCTAGGGAAAGGGCGTCAGTCGTGTTATTGTACAGTTCGATCCAGTCGTCAAACTCTCCGTCCTGATCTGCCTGCGTAACTTCGTTGGAGGCCATGAATTCGTTGACGACGAGATCGCCGGCCAGCGGACTAGTCGGCAGCGTCGGGTCATCCGGATCGGTGATGCCTTCGGTATTCTCCCCGTTGAAGGTAGGTGACATGTTTTGGAATTCACCCGTGCCATTAGGGAAACGGCCGTGGGAGATATCGTCCTCCTGGTCTACGTAGGTGATGCTGTCAACGATGGCCCCATTGGCATCAACCAGCAGGAGGGTTTCTCCGCCGGCAGCCAGCCTGAAATCAGCGTGCAATCCGGCCTGGTCCAGGTCGCCATCAGCCCAAATGATGAGGAAACCATTACCGCCAATGGCACTGCCGTCGGGGAAGGTCCACTTAGTCAGGTCGTCGGCATCGTCGGTGAGGTGGAAACCATTCAGGGAAATGCTTTCGCCGGTGTTGTTGTACAGCTCGATCCAGTCGTCAAATTCACCGTCCTGGTCCGCCTGTGTAGTATCGTTGGAGGCCATGAATTCATTGATCACCAGATCGCCCGCCAGGGCGCTGGCGTTGTCGACCCGGTAGAGGAATACATCGTGTTCGGCACCTTTGGGTTCGTAGGTTACGGTCGCGGCAGCATTAGCCGTAATTGCTTCAATGTAGTATCGTCCGTAGGTGCCGGAGGTCAGCGGAGGAATGGTTCCGCCATATTGTCCGTCAGCTGCAGCCCCGTCATTGTGCTGGCCGTCATCGAACATCTCTGTTTTATCGAACGGCCCGGTTAGCCCCACGCCGTAGTGGAGCCAAACCGATGCAATGTTAACCGCCCCGTCGACGTGAGCCACCACGTCTACTTCATTGGTTGTCGTCGGAGTTTGCCACTGGATACCCTCTACAGCATAGGATACGTTCTCCACCGTCAGCGAACCCATATTACGCAGTTCCGGAGCGTTCATGATCGCGCTTCTTCGGGTTATTACCGCTTGCTTCAGCCCTCCAATCGCTGCCCGGAATTGAGCGTAGGTATAGAATTTTTTGGGGTCTTCGTCCACCATGTTGTCGATCAAGTCTGTCCATGCGTCAATCTTGGGATCTATATAGCCCGGCGTGAAATAATCGTTGAGGATAACCCTGACGTGCGCCAGGTAGCGCTGACGAATGGAAGGCACGGCCAACATCCGGTTCAGCAATGAGAAATTTGGATCGTTCTCATGGTAGAAGAGGTTCCAACTTATGGCCCTGGTCCCCAACACACTATTACCATCATATTCCATGGGTACAATCCTGCCGGTCTCTGCTTCGTAGTACACAAAATAGTCGCTACCGCCTTTGTTGATGTAACTGTCGTCATCACCAAAAACGATTTCGTGGGCTAAAAACCAACAGGTTTTGTCAATGTCCATCACCTTAGCAAGCTCCTGCTCTAAAGTCACCAAAGGCTCGTTATTGAGTACATCACACGCTTCAATTAAGCTGGCCCAGGGATCGGCTTGTTCTGTTCGTTTGAGGATATAATCCTGGTTGTAGTCAGAGCTGTCCGGGCCATTATAGTTCAGGGACGATCTCCCGACGCCAAACCTCCCACTTCCGGGGCCACCCTGGCCAATTCTTTCTGCGCGCCAGATGGTGCCATCATTGCTCAGGTACCACTCTTTGATGTAATCCGAGTCGAATTGCTGGATACTTTGATACGGGCCCCAGTTCACGCCATTGATCTCCAGACCGACGTAATTCGCTTTCAAACTCATGTAATAGTTGTGCCCGATGTTATTGTAGAGCACTTCCTTCATGGAAGTATTGTCCTCCCAGCCACAGTTCAGGTTGAAGGTGTTGTAACCATCAACGTCCTGGCCGTCAATGAGGTAATCAAGGGTGATGTTGAATGACTTCTTTTCGGAGTTGTTCCGCCGGTAGGACGTTTGGCCTTTAAAGCGTACGCCCACGCTGTCGTACCTGACGCCGTCTATCCAGCAGGTTGCCAGCAGGTCGGTACCCGATTCGTAGTTGTTTTCAAGCAGCGTCCAATAGTTCTGCTGGTTAAATTGAAGCTTGACCTCATGTACTTCGTTCTGGCTGTAGAATCCTGTTTCATTCTCACCACCGGCCATTAGCATTCGCCCGTCAGGCGAAATGGACCAGGACTCAGGCAGCTCCTGAGCGATTGACGGAAGGGTAAAAAGAATGGCGAGTGTGGAAAATAGGAAGTAGTATCTTGACATCATGATAGCTTGACGGGTAATATCGCGGATGGTTTAATGCATAGTACGGACTTTTTACTTGATTACACGGCCTTTCAAGCTATAGTGTACTGGTGCATACCAGAATAATCTGGCGCGGACGCAGGTGCAAAGAAGGGTGGAAGGGTACATTGCTTCTCTTACCTCTTCATTGCACCTGCGGCCCCGCATAATGAGCACCAGCGCCACCGAAAATATTCGGACATTCCTTACACCAATAATCCCCGCAGCCCCACTACGTCCTTAACCATAATGGTCTTTCCTTCGGTAGTCAACAGCCCTTCCCGCTTAAAATCGCTCAAAGCACGTATGACGCTTTCTTTGGTCGAACCCACCATCTGTGCCAACTCATCTCGCGATAGCTCCAGGGGTTTACTCTCATACTTCTCGTGCAGGTCACAAACGACCAGCGCGGTACGGCGCCGGACACTGTCGTAGGCCTGGTGGACCAGGCGTTCACTATGCTCCACTAACCTGCCTGCGAGAAGCCGCATCAATGCCTCGGTTACCGACCGATCGGTATTGATCAGGTCCATAAGGGTTTTGGAGGGAAGCATTTGGCAACTGACCTCCGTAATGGCCTTCGCGGTATAGTGGAACGGAGCCCGTTCCAGCACGGTTGGAATGCCGAATATTTCACCTGGCCCCAATTCCGCAATAACATAATCCCTGCCGTATTCGTGGGACCTGCTCAGGTGTACGTTGCCGCTGTTCACCCGGTAAATGAAGTGTGGGAACTCTCCCTCTCTTACGATGGACTGGCCATGCGGCACTGTCCGCTCTCTGCCGGAATCTGAAAAGGCTTTAGCCAATGCCGCCGCACCTCCATCCGGGTCACTGAGGTGTACTTGTTTTTCGGATGTAGAGGAGCCAGCCCCACTGCGTAAGGCTGCTTTTTTTAATCTGGTACGGATGACCTGCAATAACTCATCCTTATAAAAGGGTTTGGTGATATAATCATCAGCACCGAGGTTCATGCCCCGCCTGATGTCTTCAGTCTCGGTCTTTGCCGTGATGAAAATAAAGGGTATGCCGGCAGTCCTTTCGTTTTCAGAAAGCAAATTAAGCACACCGAAGCCATCCAGTTCGGGCATCATGATGTCGCACAAGATCATGTCCGGTGGATCTTGGATACAGGCTTTTACGCCTTCCAGTCCGTTTTCGGCAGTGGTAGCGTGATAGCCGAAAAGTTCAAGAATTTCCGCCAGGTTCTCTCTGACTTCTTCATTGTCTTCAATGATGAGCAATCGTTGCTTATCCATGTATTTTAGTTAGGTTGGTTTGCAGGTAAAACAATGGTGAATTCGGAGCCTTTCCCCATTTCGCTGGAAAAGTCAATGTGCCCGTCAAGGATGTTTACGTAATGGGACACAATGTTTAGGCCAAGTCCCGTTCCCTTAATGTTTTCCACGTTTCTGGCCCGGAAAAAACGGTCGAATAAATGTGGGTGGTCTTCTAACGGGATGCCAATGCCCTGGTCAATTACACTGATCTTGCATTCATCCTTACTCACCCAGCTTTTAATCGTAATGTCCATTCCTTCGGGTGAATATTTCGCTGCGTTGGAGATGAGGTTAACCAGAATGTGGCGGAGGAGCTTTGGATCACTAATGATTCTGAGTGGTTCTTCAGGGTGGTCAATAATAACCTGCTGACCAGTTTTCATTTGCCCTTCACTGCTCTCAACGCTGGTAGAAATGAGTGCCCGAAGGTCAACCAGGCGTTTTCTGACACCTACTTTACCTTGTTCCAGCTGGGAAAGAGAAAGGAAATCATTAAGTACCTCCGTAAGCTGATTAACCGCATCTTTAATTCTGTTGATGTGCCGCTCTCTCTTAGGTTGTTGTTCTTCCGTCTCATACAACTCGATAAGTTCGGCGGAACTAAGTACCGTGCTTAAGGGCGTTTTAAATTCATGGCTGGCCATGCTCAGGAACCGACTTTTTAACTCGTTCAGTTCCCGTTCTTTTCCAAGCGCATGTTTTAGTTCAATTTCTCTTTCCTCAAGAGCGGCAGTCCGTTGTCTTACTTTGTTCTCAAGCTCTTCGTTGAGCTGTTCCACGCGCCTTTGGGCTTCGTGAAATTGAGAGACATCGTGCAGGATACCCGTGTAAATAACTTTGTCTTCCAGCTTGACTTCACTTACGGCAAGTCGTATGGGGAATTCTTTGCCATCTTTACGGCGGCCCATTACTTCTCTGCCAATGCCGATGATGTGGGGTTTCTGGGTGGTATGATAACGGTCCAGGTACTCATCATGGTGTTTGCGGTCATGCGCTGCCATCAGCATATTAATCTTCTGGCCTATCACTTCTTCAGCTTTGTATCCGAATAACTCACAGGCTGCCCGGTTGAGGTTTTCAACAACACCGTCGGTGCCAATGGTAATAATACCATCCGTAGCCATCTCGAACAGGGCCCGCAATCTGCGGGAATCTTCCTGACTCATGACCTGATTTTTATCGTCCATTATCTTTTGCTACTTGTGATAAGTCCTAAAGATAGTTGACCAGTAATAAAAAGTGCCTCCGGAGAAGCCGGAGGCACGTAAGTAAACCCCTTAGATGACCGAAGCTATGCGGCCTTTTTTTCTACTGCCTTCTTCTTTTGCATTGTCATTATCGTCGTCTCCTTTTCCTCCGGTAAAAAACTTACCCCCAGCATGGCGCTGAGAAAAAGAGGTAGTGCCAGGACGGCGATTAAAGGCTGTCCGGCAAACATGCCGCCAATAATCAGGGCCATCATCAGGAAGAAACGAATAAGGACTTTGTCGAAAGTAAGGGCGAAGAAGCGCATGTCTTTGTGTTTTGTTGTACCACAAATTTCGGACACTAACAGTGGCTTTGGACTGACGAAAATCAGGTTTTCAGATGATATTTATCATGTTTTGGCGCGACGGCAAAAGAAAACGCCTCCGGCCTACATAGGGTAGGTCGGAGGCGTTGAGACCGATGAGGTCACCGGTGATAAGTGGGGGGCTTGCATTATACCAAAACCGTAAAAGTTTGGGATACAGTTGACCTTCGGTCAGTAGCGTTTGCAGGCGCTTAGCGCTATGCAATTTTCCAAACCATTTCGTAATGGATAAAGCGTGAACCCAATCAGCCTTTATTTATAATCTCCCAATTTAACCTTCTCCTGGTCCATGAACCGGATCAAATCCAAAGTGGTCAGAATGCCTACTAATTTGGTCCCTTTTACCACCGGCAATGCATGAAACCGGTTCAGGGCAAAAACATTGGCTGCAGTGCGTACATCGTCGCCTGGTTCGAGCTTGGCGAGGTGGGTGGTCATCAATTCTCCGGCGGTGGTTGCTGAAGCATCGTGGTCCAGTGTTTTCAGGAAGTCAGACTGACTGAGAATACCGACGAGGTTACCTACAGGATCAACTACCGGTAAGTGGTGGATACTGTGGTCCTCCAATAATTTTTTTGCCTCCTTCAGTGGGGTAGAAGACATGATCTGGACCAGCTCAGTGGTCATCAGAGTGGAAATCTTAGTAAGGGTATTCATTAGTTGGCTGTTTAATTTTAGTGCAGGATACGAAAAAAATCCACTAGTGGCAAAGTGGCGGAAAGGCCATGTCCTGATAATTGAAAAAAGCGCCGGGAACGTGTGCGTTCCAACCTCGCCAGATAAGCAGGATGGCGGAGACCAACATAATGGCCGGTGTCCAGCGTTTGAGGGTGTCTGGGCGGAAAGTCAACATCTTTCTACCTGCATACAGACTCGCACTCAGTAGAGGTAAGGTTCCCATTCCGAAAGCCAGCATGAATGCGGAACCAGAAATCGGGCTGCCGGTATTTGCGGCTCCAATGACGGCAAGGTATACCAGTCCGCAGGGAACCAATCCGTTGCATGCCCCCAGGGCATATTGAGCGGATAGACCGCGTTTGCCGATGAAAGCAGCCATCTTGCTGCGCAAAGAGAATTGAAAACTTGCGTAGGCTGGCCACCTGGCAAGTATTTTTCCAGGATCCCATTGCATAAGGGCGAATACAATTAGCAGAATGCCAGAAAGAATGGCCAGTGCACTTTGGGCATTCCAAAGCCGGAGCCCTAATCCTAAACTGCCCAACAAGCCCCCAAGTATCAGGTAGGTGGTGAGCCTGCCCGCCTGGTAGGTGAATGGTGCGCGCCAACTACTTCCGCTTGTGGAATTCGCAGCCAGCATTAACGGACCACACATTCCTACACAGTGCAGGCTGCCGAATAGACCAAGCGTAAAAGCTGCGATGAGTTCCATGATGATAGGTTTAAACGGTGAGGGTGAACTCGTCCAGATAATCCTTACCCGCTGCTGACCATTCCAGGATGGCGCGGTACCTGCCAGGTTCGAGGCCGGAAAGAGACAAATTCATCCCCCCGGTTTCATCAATCCTGATCTTTACTAGTCGATCGTGGAGCTTACTACTTGGGCGGTAGAACAAGAGCGTGCCTTTGGCTGATGGAGCAAGCGCTTCAGGGAAAACCACCCGGTAATTGTCTGCCGTCTTTTCCAGGCGTACGCCCTGGGCCAGGTCGCTGCTGTTTTGTCGACGGTCATACTCCTGTTGGTAGTTAATGTCGTGGGCGTAGTACTCCTCCGTCACCAGGCTATTGTCGAAGGTGCGGCTTTTTATCACCACAAAGATCAACGTTAGAACGAAGAAGGAATAAAACACCGCGATTCCGTGGCCCCAATGAAATTTCATGGTTAGTTCTTTGGATGAATGAAGGTAGTGGTAATCGTTTTTAGCTTTTCGTCTTCCCCCCAGACATCCACCGTTATTTCATCGGGGTAGCCATTATTGGCCTCCATGTCAATGAACAGAGCGCCTTCCGTAACCTCTCCGGGCTTTGCAATGGGGGAGGAGCCAATGGTGCGGACGGTACCTCCGGGCACCTCAAACCTGAGGGGGATTTCCTTGCCCGTCTTGTTAACAATTTGGTAGTTATACAGATTGTTAATGGAGCCATCCGTATTTTCCTGATACAGCATGCCAGGGGTACGCAGTAAAAGAACGTCTAGTCCGTCACGACCGCCCAGTAATACAATATTCAGGGCAAGTAAGGCGAGTAGGACAGTAGAATAGGCTAAGACCCGGGGCGTCCAGATTTTGCGGACTTTTTCACGAACACCCCGTTCACTATCGTATCGGATAAGACCCCGGGGACGATCGATTTTGTCCATCACTTCATCGCAGGCATCGATACAGGCAGTACAATTAATGCACTCCATCTGTATACCATTTCGGATGTCGATACCGGTAGGACAAACTTGTACGCACAGGGTGCAGTCTATACAGTCTCCGAGTTTTGGCAGACTGACCGTTTCTACTTCTTTTTCGTTGGTGGAGAAGGCTAATGCGGGCGAGGACGCAGGTGCAGTGGAAGGTTGAGCGGCAAGGTGGCCATCCGCCGTCAGTGCCGTTTGCATACGGTTTAATATCTGGTCAGAACAGGAATCTTTGCCATCCTTGCAGTTCTCGCAATCACTACAAGTGCTGCGCTTCGGTTGGCCCTTGCGGATTTTCCCGCGAGGCTCTCCACGTTCATAGTCGTAAATCACTGAGATACTGTCGTCCACCAGCAGTACGCCCTGTAAGCGACCATAAGGGCAAATAGCGATGCAAACCTGCTCGCGCATATTGGAAAACACAAAGTGGAATACTATAATGAAAATGACAATGGCAATGAAGCCCCCCGGCGCGTCGATTGGAGACTGCGAAATGGTGGCCAGAACTGCATCGGTGCCAATGATGTAGGCCAGGAAGGTGTGAGCGATCACCACCGAAATAAGTACAAACAGGCTTTGTTTAATGACCTTCTTTTTGATTTTATCGGCATTCCAGGGAGCTTTATTCAACCTTCGTTGCGCATTAGCATCCCCTTCAATCCAGTACTCAATCTTGCGGAAGACCATCTCCATAAAAATGGTCTGTGGGCAAACCCAACCACAAAATAACCGACCGAAAACCACCGTGAAGAGAGCGATAAATACGACCCCTGTGATCATCATGATGGCAAAAAGATGGAAGTCCTGCGGGCTGAACGTTATACCAAAGATAATGAAGTGGCGTTCCAGCACATTGAACAAAACCAACGGTTCTCCGCCAACTTTGATCCACGGTAAGCCAAACAATACGATCAGTAAAACATAGCTTACGTAACTACGCCAGTTGTAGTAGCGGCCAGACGGTTTCTTAGGGTATACCCATTCCCGACCGCCGTCTTTATTGACGGTTGCAATGGTATCCCTGAAGGCATCCTTGTCTCTGTCGGTACTCATTTGGTTAGTTTTTAGTTTTCAGGACTCAGTTTTCAGGACTCAGGATTCCGAGGTCTGACCCCTGACTCCTGATCCCTGATCTCTATTTGCTCTCTTCAGCACCTTCCGGTTCCTCTACACTTATGATATAGAGTTCTCCCTGAGCTTCTTTAGGGTTAGGAGGGTTGGTACCCACCAGACCAAGAATGAAACTGGCTACTTCCTGCATGTCCCGGGCGCGAAGGTCGTTTTTCCAGGCAATCATGCCTTTTTCGGGAACACCATGCTTAATAGTTTTGAAAACATCGATGATGGACCCACCGTGAATCCAGTACTCGTCGGTCAGGTTAGGCCCAATACCTCCTTCTCCTTCTTTACCGTGGCAAACGGCACATTTGCTTTGGAATATGATGTTTCCATTGCTCAGCGCATCTGCATCGGCCAATAGTATTACGTTGGATTCGTCAATGGCATTTTTCTGGGTAGCAAGAAAAGCTTTGACGTCTTCTTCCGCCTCCGCCATTTCCATAGCGTAGAGCTCCTGGGTGGAGGCAGCACTGTCGGCAAAGTGATTGAAATAAAGGTAGATGGGCGCAAAAACGATGGAAGCATAGAAAAGCCCCTTCCACCATGGTGGGAGGTTGTTGTCCAATTCGCGGACACCGTCGTAATCGTGGTCCAGTACAATACTGGCCTCCTTTTCGATCGGAACCCGGTCGGTGAGCTTTTTCATGAGCTCATCCCACCAGGAGGTAGGTTTCGTCAAATTTTCCAATCCGACTTCTTTGATCAAATCGGGATTGGTAGATGCGAGCAGCCTTGCCTGCTGCAGCTTCAACATTGTGGAGCTGAGGTTGATGATGGCCAGGCCACCACCAAGGACAACCAGAATGATGAGGGTGAACAGCAGTTGTTCGAGGACTGACATTCCGCCCAACGGTCCGCCAACGACGGTTTCCGGTGCTGGCGTGGCTTGTAGCAGAAAATTGATGCTGAATACTTTCACGATGGGTTGTTTTGCTCAGTTAGTGGATAGCTGTCGATCAATGGTTGCTTTTCAACCTCCGCATAGGACCCGCGTCCGCGCCCGAAAACCATCAGTAATGCGACGCTGAAAATGAAGAAAAAGGTCAGGAGGGCCATGATGGCGAGCCAGTTGATGCCGGAATCGGCGAGGAGATACTTGGCCATAATTTTTTATTTTTCAGTTCATAGTCGATAGTTCATAGTCCTTTGCCACCTGTACTTACCGGGCTTCGGACCATGAACTATCGACTACAGACTACTTAGTTGTTTTAATGTCAGTGCCCAGCCGCTGGAGGTAGGCGATGATGGCAATGATTTCTTTCTGCTCCAGCTCAGCATCTTCGATT
The DNA here is from genome assembly GCF_000373105.1 of Neolewinella persica DSM 23188. Taxonomy (GTDB): domain Bacteria; phylum Bacteroidota; class Bacteroidia; order Chitinophagales; family Saprospiraceae; genus Neolewinella; species Neolewinella persica. The sequence goes on from NZ_KB890442.1 coordinate 63,040, forward strand.
CCATCATTGCGCAAGGAGGTCGCAATTATGGCGGCTTGTGCTTCCGCATCTGCAATGGCTTGTTCGTCATAGCCTTCTTCGTAGGGCGTACCCAGGGTTTGAAGGACACGGATCTTAGCCGGTAACAAATCATTATTGAGCTTCCGGGTTAGCAGCCAGGAATAATCGGGCATAATACTGCCAGGACTCGTCGACTGAGGATCCTCCATGTGCCGGTAGTGCCAGCTGTCCGGATACTTCCCTCCTACCCGGTGAACATCAGGCCCCGTACGCTTACTACCCCAAAGGTGCGGACGGTCATAAATGAATTCTCCAGACTTGGAGTACTGTCCATACCGTTCCGTCTCTGAACGGAAGGGCCGGATCATCTGACTATGACAATTGTTACAACCTTCCCGGATGTAGATGTCCCGTCCTTGCAGTTCCAATGGCGTGTAAGGCATTACCGAAGCAATCTTCGGGACGTTGTCTTCGACAATGACCATTGGGAAAACCTCCGCAAGTCCGCCGATGAGCACCAAGATGGTGGAGCCAACGAGTAGCTGAACGGGCCGACGCTCGATCCAACGGTGCCAGTACTCTCCCTTGTGCCCGCCGGGGCTGGCAGACAGAGGTGGAGCTGCGGCTGGTTCATTTGCAACAAATTTACCCTGTTGTACAGTTTTGATCAGGTTGTAGATCATCAATATTACACCGGCCAAATAGATGGCTCCGCCAAAGGCACGCATGGCGTACATTGGCAAGATGGCGCTTACGGTTTCCAAAAAGTTACCGTATTGAAGCATGCCTTCAGGGAGAAATTGCTTCCACATGGCACTTTGTGTCCAACCGGCCCAGTAAAGTGGAACGGCGTAAAAGACGGTACCAAGCGTAGCAATCCAGAAGTGGACGTTGGCAAGGCTCTTGCTGTAAAGCTTGGTGCTGAACAGGCGTGGGAAAATATAGTAGAGGACACCGAAGGTGAGCATGCCGTTCCAACCCAGGGTGCCGATGTGTACGTGCCCGACGGTCCAGTCAGTATAGTGACTGATGGCGTTGACGCTTTTGATCGACAGCAGTGGGCCTTCCAGGGTTGCCATACCGTAGGCGGTGATGGCAACGACGAACATCTTCAGGACGGGGTCTTCGCGGACTTTATCCCAGGCGCCCCGCAGGGTAAGCAGGCCGTTCAGCATCCCACCCCAACTTGGCGCGATCAGCATAAGACTAAAGACGGTCCCCAGGCTCTGTGCCCAGTCAGGCAAACTGGTGTAAAGCAAGTGGTGTGGACCAGCCCAAATGTAGATGAAAATCAGGGCCCAGAAGTGAATGATCGACAGCCGGTAGCTGAAAACCGGGCGGTTAGCAGCTTTAGGCAGGAAGTAATACATCAGGCCCAGGTAAGGAGTGGTAAGGAAGAAGGCTACGGCATTGTGGCCGTACCACCATTGTACCAGTGCGTCTTGGACACCAGCAAAGAGGGGGTAGCTTTTCCACAGACCCACGGGGATTTCCAGGCTGTTACCGACGTGTAGAACAGTAACCGTTACCCACGTAGCGATGTAGAACCAGAGGGCAACATAGAGGTGCCGCTCCCGTCGTTTTAGGATGGTTCCGAACATGTTGATGCCGAAAATTATCCAGACCACCGCGATACCGATATCGATTGGCCACTCTAATTCCGCGTACTCCTTACTGGTAGTAAGACCTAGTGGAAGGGTGATCGCTGCAGCAACGATGATCAGCTGCCATCCGTAAAAGTGGATGGTACTCAGCAGATCCGAAAACATTCTTGTTTTCAATAATCGCTGCAGACTGTAGTAAACACCCATGAAAATACCGTTGCCAACGAAGGCAAAAATGACGGCATTGGTATGCAGTGGGCGGATGCGGCCGAAGGTGAGTTCAGCAGTCAGGTTAAAAGATGGAAAAACCATTTGCAGGGCGGCAAGCAGCCCAACGGTCATCCCAATCAACCCCCAAAAGGCAGTTGCGTAGGCAAATAGCTTAACCGATTTATTATCGTAAGCAAAGTGTTCCAATCCGGTGGTTTCCGGAGCAGTAGATGTTTCAGTCATCGTTGGATGGTTTGGCGTCCTCAAATAATATTCTAATGGATGGGGTGACTTCGTCCTCGTATTGTCCTGTCCCTACTGCCCAGAAAAAGGCGTAGAGAAAGCCAACGGCTAGTAGCAGGCTAACTAAAATAAGGAGTAAGATGATTTTCATGGATGAACCAATTGTGGCCGCAAGGTCCGAAGGCCTGCAAGGGTTTGAAATGATTAATTTCCAGGGGGAGAATGATATTTGTCATCGGCCCTGATGTCGAAAGGAGTAGCTGTATACCAGCCAGGAACCAAGTGTAGCTACAATAACTACGGTTATTGAGCTCAGCGGCATTAGAATTGCTGCAATTATGGGGCTGAGTGTTCCGGATACGGCGTAGCTCAGGCCAATGATGTTGTAGCAAAAGGCAATGCCAAACGTGAGCCAAAGGATCCATTTTAAGTTGCTGGATGCCCGGAGTACTTGTGGGAGTAAGTGAAGCTCATCCCCAGTTAGTATTCCGTCGCAGGCGGGGCTGAAGCGGGCCTCGTCATCACTGACGGCCAAACCAACGTTGGCGGTTTTTAATGCGCCAGCATCATTAAGCCCATCACCTACCATCAGCACTTCGTTGCCTTTTTTCTGCAAATCTGCTACGTACTCCTGTTTGGAAAAAGGAGACATGTTGAAGTGCGTACGGTCCGGTTGAAACAGCCGTTCCCAAAACCTTGTCTGTGGTTTCTGGTCTCCTGAGATCAGGGCAATTGATCCTTTTTTATTTAATTCCGTCAGGAAGTCCTTTCCTCCGGGGCGTAAATGCGGACCCGCCGGTTTTAAAGAGAAAATGGGGACCGTACCCGCGACGGCATAGGTGCCTGATTTTGTGGAGGGTAACCCACAAAAGCTTGCTTTGCCCAGTCGGAAATCCTGCCCGTGGTGATGAACAATCAAACCTTCACCAATTTTTTCAGTCAAACCGTGTAAGGTAATTGGCTGTACCCCGGTGGCTCTGAGGGCCCTGGCCATCGCCCGGCTCCGGGGATGGTCTGAGCGTTCGGCCATTGCCAGGAATACCGGTGCATAGCCAGCGGCCGTATGCTCGTCGGTGTGATAGTCCACTGATTCTTCGTCCTCGTTATCAACCAGGGTGCCGGTTTTATCAAAGACGAAAGCATTTACCCGGCCGAGCTCCCGGATAACGCCTGGTCCCCTTAGGTAATATCCTTGCCTGCCGAAAAGTCGCTGGAGGGTACCATAGGCAAAGGGTGCCGCCAGTGCCAGGGCACAGGGGCAGGCAATGATTAAGACTGCAGTGGCTGCTTTGAAGGCAAGGTTCGTGTCGGTGGGGTACCACCAGGCCAGCGTGCCGGCCGCCAGCGTGAGTACGAAAAGAGTAAAGTACCTGACCAATGTTTCAGACGGCTGGACACCATGGTTTTCTTCTTTGCTTGCGCCACGTTGCCACAATTGTAGTAAATAACTGTGGGACGTTTCTTTGGTCACTTCTATCTCAAGGGGAGAGGCCGTTGCACGGCCACCGGCAAAGACTTCCTGGTTGATCGCTACGGGGCGGGGCGCGGCTTCTCCGGTAACGAAACTGTAATCGATGCCAGCTTTGGTGAAGGCGGTGAGCCGTCCGTCTGCAGGAATTAATTGCCCTGGTTTTATCCGGATGTGATCACCTGGCCGAAGGTCTTCGCTGGCCACTGGTTCGGTGGAACCATCGGGCGAGAGGCGGTGCGCAGCTACCGGGAAGTAATCCCGGTAATCCCGGTCAAAGTTGAGACGGGCAAAGGTGTAAGATTGAAACCAGCGACCAATCAGGAGGAAAAAAACCAAGCCTGAAAGGCTGTCCAGGTAGCCGGGGCCTGTTCCTGAAATGATCTCGTAAACGGAGCGGGAAAACAGGGCGATCATCCCGATCGCGATCGGCAGATCGATGGTAGCTCTACGGGCCTTAAGGCCGTACCACGCAGCGCTGAAAAAGCCGCTGCCGGCGTAGAACATGACCGGAAGACTAAGGATCAGTAAAAGGTAACCCATTGCTCCTCCAACCATCAGGGAACCTGCGTCCGCGCCCAGGCCGAAATACTCGGGGAAACTAAGCAGCATGATATTTCCAAAGGCAAAACCCGATAGTCCTATTCGGTAAATCAGGCTCTTATCGCTTTGCTTTTTGTCGAGAGGGGTATCGTATTGAAAATGAGGAGGGTAGCCTATTCGGGCAAGCATTTCTGCAATCTGCCTCAAATTGATCTTTTGTGGATCATATTGAATACTGGCCTGCTTGCGCGTGATGTCAATTACGCAATTACGTACTCCCGGCAGCAACTGAGGCAGTCGCTCCAGTAGCCAAACACAGGAAGCGCAGTGAATGGCAGGTAACTCTATTGCTATGTGGTGCTGCGTTTCATCCTTGTACCGGATCATCCGATCGGCCAGCTTTTCAACATCCAGCCAGGAATAGTCCTGGTTGCCCAGCTTTCTCTGGCTCTTACCTGCCTCATCATTGAGGCGGTAAAAATCGCCAAGATTGTTAGCTTTCAGTATGTCGAAAACGGTTTGGCAGCCTACGCAGCAAAAAAAGCTATCGCCGGAACTAAGGCTATCGTCAGGGCAGGCCTCTCCACAATGTGTACACAAAAGTACTGATGGTTTGGTCTTGCTTTCGGGGGATTTTCCCATGGTCATCGTTACGCTAAATGGCTTGACTAAAAGTGGTGTTCTCCGGCTTCTTACGCCAATAATGGTCATCTAGCGGCAGGCAAATATTTCTCAGGAAAGGCTTACCGGCATTCGTTACTTCGATGCGGTAAGGAGAACGCCGCAGGATGCCGTCGGCAGCCATGTCATCCCAGTGATGGACCGCCCGTTCTACGGCATTGCAACGCATTTCCGGGCGTCGCCAGTCGGTATATCCCTTACACATCAGGTTCAGAATATGCCGGCGTACAATTTGATCTTCTTCGTTTAGCTGATGGCCTTTGATAATCGGCAAACGGTTTTCGAATAACAGCGTTTGCTGGTAGGTCTCTACCTTCTTTTCGTTTTGCACAAAGGTGTCCCAGCTATCTCCAATCGAAGAGCACCCAAGGGCGATGGTCACCGGTGTATTGGCGGTGGTGTATCCCATAAAATTGCGGTGCAACTCTCCCTGGTCCAGGGCTTGATAAAGGTCATCTTGCGGGAGGGAGAAATGATCCAGCCCAATGTCTTTATAGCCCTGCATTTCCAGCATGTCTTTGCCCGTAACGTACAAATCCCATTTAGCAGCACCCCTTGGCAGGTGGCTTTCGTCGTAGGCGCGTTGCCCGGGGCTAACCCAAGGCACGTGGGCGTAACCATAAAAGGCAATACGCTCTGGTCTTAGCTGATTTACTTTGGTAATCGTATTTACAATGTCGCTCTGCTGCTGCGTTGGTAGCCCGTAAAGAATGTCGAAATTGATCGAGGTATAGCCCGCTGCTCTGGCCTCTTCCACACACCGGAAAACCGATGCTTCACTTTGCCTGCGGTTGATCAGCTTGAGAATATCAGGACTAAAATCCTGAATACCGATGCTAACCCGATTAAACCCGATGTCAGCCAGGGTTTCCAGGTGTTCTTTTGTGGTGGAGTTGGGGTGGGCTTCAAAGCCGAAACTGTGGTCGTCGGCAACGTCGGCATGACGTAGGATACCGTGCAGCAAACGGCTGAGGGCCGAAGGGGAAAAGAAGGTGGGTGTGCCTCCGCCCAGGTGAAGTTCCTTCAGGCGGGGCCGCTGGTTAAGGGAGCGGACGTAGATCCGCCACTCTGCCAGTACGGCATCGATATAGGGATGCTCTACTTCGTGCTTTTTGGTGATCCTCTTATTGCAGCCGCAAAAAGTACAGAGCCTTTCGCAGAAAGGTAAGTGTATGTAAAGACTGATCTCAGAGCTGTCTGCAAGCTGTTTGTTTACTGCAGCCAGCCACGCGTCCTGGCTCGGAGCCTCTTGCTGCCAGTAGGGTACCGTTGGGTAGCTGGTGTAGCGGGGGACGGGTTGGTCGTATTTTGAGATCAGGCTCACGATAGATAATATTTTGCTCAAAGGTGGGCCTGTGGGGAGGGTGTCTGCGATGACGGTAGTCAGAGTGGCCGATGATATAAATCAGCGGTGGCCCCGAAATTGATTTTAACCCATCGTCAACCGTCCTACTGTTTCCAATGTTTGTCCCCCGATGGAAAGCAGTAAAATTGTTCGAGCCTTAGCCACCGTACAGGATCCCAATACCGGGCAGGATCTGATTACCGCCAATATGGTATTGCATCTGAAAGTGGAGGCGCCAAATGTGTCTTTCACCCTTCAGTTGCCTAAACTGGACGCGGATTATAAACAGCAGCTGAATTTCGCTTGTCAGGAAGCGATTCTGGGCGTATATCCGGAGGCGAATATTCACGTGCACATGCAGAATCCGGGCGCGGCCGCAGGTGCAGGGAAAAGTGGAGGACCAAAGAAGGGTAACCCATTGCCTCACGTGAAAAATATCATCGCCGTAGCTTCCGGTAAGGGTGGCGTTGGCAAGAGCACAGTTTCGGTCAACCTGGCCCTTGCACTGCAAGAACTCGGTGGTGCCGTTGGCTTACTTGACGCAGATGTTTATGGTCCATCTGCCCCAACTATGCTGGGCCTCACGGGACAAAAGCCTACCGTAGAGAAGATCTATGGTAAGCCAAAGATCAAGCCATTATACGCTTACGGCCTCCCGGTAATGAGCACGGGGTTTGTGGTTGAACCAGAGCAAGCCGTAGTCCTTCGTGGACCCCGCCTATCCGGTATCATCAAGCAATTCCTTGAAGAATGCGTTTGGCCTCCTCTAGATTATCTGATCATTGACTTGCCTCCGGGAACCGGAGACGTGCAGCTTTCCCTTGTTCAGACCGTTTCGGTAACGGGTGTGGTAATGGTGACAACTCCCCAGCAGGTCGCGCTTGCCGATGCCATTAAAGCCATGAATATGTTTTTCCTGCCCGACGTGCAGGTGCCCGTCCTCGGCGTAGTCGAAAACATGTCATGGTTCACCCCCAAGGAATTGCCTGACAATAAGTACTACCTCTTTGGTAAGGATGGCGGTAAAACCCTCGCCCGTAAATCAAACTCCATGCTCCTGGGGCAGATTCCGTTGGTGCAAGGCATCCGGGAAGGCGGAGATGATGGGAAGCCCTCCTTCCTCGATAAAGATAATGAGATCACCCGCGAAGCCTGGTTGACCGTAGCGAAGAACGTAGCCCGTCAAACCGCGCTGCGGAATGAAATGATGGGACAGACGAAACCAGTTGAGGTGAAGACTTTCTAGGACCAGGTGAGGGCCTCCAGCTCCGGCACCTATCCAGCCGACACGCTGCTAGAGCTCTCCGCGTAACATTCCTATCAAGAATTTTAGCCTGATTAGGCTACCATTTTTTCCATCAAGATGGTGGCGTCAATTCCGTTAAGCAGGATGTTGACTGACCAGTGCATGGGTTAGGTCATGGCTGGTTTTACGAGGAAAATGACTTTAAGCCAAAATAGATTGCCTCCACTCTTAGTAGAGTATTTGGCAGAACTGTGTTTACTGAAAGGTTAATTTGAAAAAAATATTTTCTGGAAGAAATATTAGGTGTACCTACTTGATTTTGAGTGAGATACCTCAACTTTCTTTAGGCGAAAGAATGAGGGACCGGTACTTTATTCTACATAACCGGTACTTTTTCGTGACTAAAGCGGGGCTTTCCCGTCAGAAGACCGAACAACGCAAAAACATATATTGCCTCACCTTAATGAAGGATTGTTGGCCGAAGCTTTTCTTTTTAGACACTAACAACAACACTTTTAGGTGAGCTCCGGACAGAGCGAAAACCTAAGCGCCAGTTATCTTTTGGATGGCTGGCGCCTTTTTAATTGCAGCAGGTGCATATCGACCAACTTACAGCCTTACTTCCACCCCTACATAAAATGACCTGGGTGCCGAAGGAATAATCCCCGGGCCGGGATACCCGGTTGCCCGGCGCGTGAAATACACCTCATCGAGTACATTATTTATGCCGGCTTCCAGCGAGATCTTTTTCCACCGGTAAGACAAGGAAATATCTGCTACTCCGTAAGCAGGAATGGTGCCAACGATGCCTGATTGATTATCGGCACGATCCTGAGGTGCATTACTTGCATCCGTAAACTGACTGGACAGATAGCTGTATTGAATGGAGCCAAGCAAATTACCATAGCCAAACCGGAGACCAGTTTTGAAGTTGACCAGTGGAATAAATTCTACCTCATTGTTCTTAATGCCGGCAATTTCTGAATCCGTATACCTGGATCGTGTGAGACTTGTATTAGCGAACACAATTAGAGAATACGGTTGCCCGTTTGTGGTTTTATCGTTCAGCAGGCGCCATTCCAACAAGGACTCCAGGCCGTAAATAAAGGCTGCGCCGATGTTGCCACGTAGTCGGATGATCCGCCCGGTCTGCACCTCCGTTCCGTCAGGTCGTATACGTACTTCGGGGGTAAGCACTTCTCCCAGACGGTCGTTGTACTGTAAGGCAAAAACATTGGCGGTATAGGCCAATTTGCCGGCTATTCCCCGGACGCCAGCATCGGCAGTATATCCGTCTTCATCTGAAATGTCCGGGTCAACCTGAAAGGAAGGATTAACGGTCCGAATGTCATTAAAGGTAACAGATCGGTAATTCTGACTGATGTTTCCGAAGAACTCGAGCGTCTCCGAAGGACGATAGCTCACTCCGATCCCAAGCAGCATCAGGTTCCGCTCAAAGGTCCGGTCATCAGGAAATTCCTCGTCGCGGATGGGGTTACCCGCCAGGTCGAAGTCAATGCGTCGGAAGGAACCCAGGCTTTCAGTTTTAATGTACTCGTACCTTAGGCCTGGGGTGATGCTAAGCTGGTCATTGAAGTAAAAAATGTGTTCTCCGAATAGGGCAACGTTCCGGTTTGGAAAACTGAAAGCAGATTGATTTGGGAAGGACGGAAAATCTGCTGTCGCAAGCCGGAAGTCAGCATCTGTTCCGTTAGAGCCTGGTCCCTGGAAAGCCGTGTTATCAGCCTTGTAGTATTTTGCACCAAGAAGGAATACGGCGTTTTTTGAGCCAAGTTTATACCGGTGCAGCAGGCGTCCTTCGGCCCCCCAGTTTTTGAAGGTGCCGGAGATCAGGTCACGCGGGGCGGAAAGGTCATCGACCTGGCTGACCCGGTTGGTCCGGAAGCCGACCGCGCTGCGCGCGGCATCGAGGCCAAAAACGTTTAGGCTAAGGGTTGTTTGGTCATTGAGCTTATGGTCCCATCGTAAGTTGAACAATTGCCAGTCTACGGCAAACCAATTACGGGTGCGATTACTTTGTAACGGATCGGCGTAGAACTGAGCGTCAGTAAGGCCACCGGACTGTTGTGCCACGTAGTCGAGGTAGGTATATTCGAAGCTGATTTTGCTGTTCTCGGCCACCTTATAGTCCAGGTGCAGGAAGGCATTTTGGCTGTTGAATCCTGAGTTTGGCCGGAAGCCGTCTCCTTTTTTGTAGTTGTAATATCCGTAGTAGCCAAGTTTTCCTACGGTACCGCTTAGCGCATTGAAGCTGGTGAATAGGCCGAAGCTGCCCATTGTTTGTCTGCTGATAAGGGAGATCTTCTTGCGAGGGTCTGGTTTGCGGAAAACGAAGTTGACCAGACCGCCGAACTGGGAGCCGTACTGTAGGCCTGCGGCACCGCGTATGACCTGAATTTCTGAGAGTGCTTCTGCCGGCGGCGTATAATAGCTCTCGGGATACCCGAGGACATCTGCACTGATGTCGTAGCCATTTTGACGGGTATTGAAGCTGGCCGATCGGTTAGGGTCGAGGCCACGGCCGCCGATGCTGAGTTGCAGGCCGGCATCATCTGATTCGAAGATGTTGAGGCCGGAAACCTCTGCATAGATTTGGCGGGCCTGGTTACTGGCGACGTTAGCAGTCAGGGCGTCGAGGCGTACGACTTCGGTTTTTTTTCCGGCGTAGATGGCCGTTTCTTCTACTGCTCGCAGACGAGTTAACGCAAAGCGTTTTTCTCCTTCGGCGATGACGGTGACGGCTGCCAGGTCGAGCAGAAGTGGAGAGAGTGTTGTCGTGAATTCAGTTTGTGGTCCCGATAACTCAACCTGCTCAGTTTTACTCGTGAAACCGGGGGTAAACAGGGTAAGCGTCAGGGTCGTCAACTGATCGTCAACTACGAACTTTGTTTTTCCTTGTCGATCAGTTTCATATACCCGGACGGTTTCTTCGACGAAAATTTCTACGGTGGACAAAGGTGTATTGTCTTCCTGGCTGAGAACGGTGAGGGTAAGCGTTTTTTGGGCGCTGACGCAGGAGCAGAGCAGGGTAGTAAAGAGCAGGGTTGGGAAAACAGATCGCTTTGCCCTGAATTGCCTCATTAATCCCGTTAGTCGAAAGTTATTATAATCCATAAATCTCATCTTCAAACGGCATTAGCCACGCGACGCGTGGCGTGTTTGTGGTGATGGTGGTCAGGTTAATGCCGGGGTTGACGTAAACCCGGCTTCCTCTTCCATTGAGGGCGACGTAGCTTTCTGCAAAGACTGCGGGCAGAGGTTCGCCATTTATTTGGTGTTCGGCAGCGATGAAGTGGGCGAACTCCAGGATAAAATCGGGCTGGGACGCCAACTGCTTTTGTTGGAAGGTTGTGAGGTAGCGACCGGGGTCAACGCTCCTGCGTTTTCCCGAAGAAGGGTCTTCGACCTGATAGGTGAGGTAGCCTGCCTTTTCCATCAGCATTACCCGCCAACTGAAACGGTAGCCTTCTTCGGTCCAGAACAGTTCTCCGGGATGTAGGGCGTATCGCCAGGGTAGGGTGAGGTGGGCCAGCAGGGTGAGGGAAACGATGATGGCGCTTGGGGTCAAAGCGCTTTGCTTTTTGTAGTATCCCGTACTTCTACGGAAGTACATTTTTGCGGAATTACCCAACGTGTCGTTCACCGCTCTTTCGTCTTTTATCTGCACCTGCGGCCGCGCCACCTGGTGTATTGCATTTTTACTCCTCCAGTATTTTCTGAAAAGAATGGATATTCCCCTCAAGCCCTTATGTTTAAAGGCTACTCCAACTTTTTGAAAAGATGTCAGCAACCGTTCATGCACCCCCTCATCAAAAAAGATTAATGCACTCACGATCATGATGTACGGAAACATTCCGATCGGGAACAATACCCTGGTAAGTACGTGAAAAACGACGACCATCACAAAGGCAAAGACCCGGGTAGGCCGCCAAAATAGCAGGAAGGGAATCAAGAGGTCATACGCTGCCCCCGACCAAGCAAAGCCGTAGTGCACCCACCGCTGTTGCAGCAGATCGCCCAATAACGGAATGTTGTATTTAGCCGGGAGCCAGATGGCCAGAGGCTGCGCTTCCAGCAACCAATCGGAATTCAATTTTGCCAAGCCGGCGTAGAAATAAACGACACCGACAAAAATCTTCAGACTGTCTATTGTCCAGCGCGGTATGTAATGCACTTTCCGACCACGCGCATCCATTGAGAAACAAGCTGCCGCAGGCAGCCAAATTAGCACAAAACTCAACAGCGTAATGAAGTAGTAATGGTTCAAATACGTCGTCTTGTCCATCAGCTCAATGTACGTGAAGCTAAGGAAGAAGATGACAATGGCTAGTCGGTACTTCCACCCCAGCATGACCATCAGTGCAGAGATAAATGCTGTCCCAAACAGCAGATACGTCCAACTGCCCAAAGGCTTCACCCACTCGAAATACTGATAACTGAAAAAATAGGTAGGCTCCAGGTACAGTTTTTCAATCCACCCATTAGCCCAAAACCGTACGATGCTTAACGCCATCATCAGCCCAAAGCCAATTCGGAATACCGCAAGCGGGGCGGGGGAGGTAGGTAGTTGACAGTTCATAGTCTTTTCGTTCGATAATTCATAGTCTATATAGTTCTTAGTGCAATAGTCTCACGATCAGTGCTGTGGACTATTAGACTATGAACTAATGAACTACCTACTAATCCCCGTCCGCATCAACATAGTCGATATTGATGCTCAGTGCCTGCACCATATCCACTTTCATCAATACGACCAGCCTTTGCATCTCATCGTAGAGACCCAGCAGTTGTACGTTGTCTACTTCCACCTGCTCAGCAAAACTGTCCGTAAGGGCTGCACTCGCTTCTAGGATGACCGCAAATTGTGCTTCGATCTGGCTGCTCAGGAGTTCACCGTCGCGACGTACATTCAGTACGTCCAGGTATTCCTTGAGGCCCCGGTTGGTGAAAAAGTCGCGGCTGGCACTCAGTGCCTCCAAAAAAAGTTCTTTGGAATAGCCGGCATACAGCGCTTCTACACGGTCGGCCAGCGGATCATCGCTGAAAACACCGGCCGGGATACCGACTTTCCCTGCACGCAGGAATTTTTCGTAGTGAAAGATATAATCATTTATCGTCCGGTCAATGCTGGCAGTGGCAGAGTTGCCGTCGTTTTGGATGAACAGGTCGCGGTACGTTCCGTTCCAATCTGTCAGCACAGTTTCGTTGAGTAGAAGCATACGGTCAATTAGCGCCGTTGCATAAGCACGATGATTGGCGTTGGTGAGTAGCTGATTGTTTTCAGCATGCAGCAGAAATTCCAGTGCCGGGAATCCCTGAGCGACGGTGTTTGACGGCAGGTCCAGATTGGCTGCTCCGGAATCGGCGTTCTCCTGGATCAAGTCAACATTGGCGGGGTAAGTGTTGAGTAATTCCCGCATCCGAATTTCTTCGCCCTTGCCGATGAGGAAGGGATCCAGGCGCTGAAAGGATAAATAGGCAGCCTTAAAGCGATTTTGGAACTCGGTTAAAGTTTCTGCACCTGGGTTTAGACTAAAAGCTTCGTTGGCAGCGGCCATTGCTTCAAGGTTTGCCTCGAAGTCATTGTGTGCCGGAATGATGACCTCATCTGCCCATGTTTTTAGCATTTCGCGGCGGTCAAAAGACGGCATCATCGGGTCGTCATCGTCGCTTCCTGCTGGGTTGGAACAGGCTGAATAAGTAAGGAGGGGCAAGAGCAATAAAATCAGATAACGGGACATAGCTTTAATCAATTGGAGGATGAAGAAAAACAAATTCCTTGCTTTTGGCTTTAGCTGCTCTTATGGGGAGAAGCTTCGGCCAAATAGTGAGAACAAAATATTTTGTGACTAATTTCGTGAGGGTATTTGGCAGGAGGTTGCTCCGAAGGCTAGCTATTTAATTGCCAGCTTCTGCTACGGAAATGCCATAAGCAGTAGAAATCTCATTAGCGATGGTAGCGAGGACGGTAGTGTCCAAGTCCCAGAAGCCATTGCCGGAGGCATTGGTAAGGTCAGTGATCCATCCCTCTACAACGGTGGCATCCTGGCCAGCAACAAACCGCAGGCTGTATATGAAGCCATAGCCTTCACTAAGATCATGGAAAGCACCGCCGGTGTTAGCAGGTGTGGTAGTCAATGCAGTTTCACCTTGCTTTAAGTAGTAAACGGCACGGACAGCCAGAACTTTGGTCAGGTTTTCTTTGATGATGGTGGCCTGGCGGTCACGTTCAGCATAATCTCCGGCAACAATGGCGGCGCGGCCGGTACGGAAGGCCAGCTCTACGTCGGTGGCAATGCCCGTAAAATCGGCGTCGTCCTCGACACGCCCCAGGTACTTATTCAGGAAATTATCTGCAGTGCCAAGGTCTGTCAAGGGTTTTGCCGGGTTTTGTGAACCACCGAACAGGTAGCCAAAGGCTTCGTCCCATTTGTGTTCCATACTAGTATAAGGACTTCTATCTACTACGGTACCCATGTCATTGTCCTCACGGTTAGTGCCTTCGTCAAGCACTGCGGTGCTGAGGTAATTGTTTACTGCCTGGTCATACATCAAGGCACCTATCAGAGACTTCGCTATTGCTTGGTTATACTCCAATCCGTTGGCATTTACGTAGCGGACGGAACTACCGTCGGCAATTTGCCCGGCCTGCCCAGCAGCGGCGACTTCGTTACGATTAGGGAATACTTCATTCACCTGGGCGGTTAACCATTCGTCCATAGTGGTACGAATTGCCGTGGAAGCCGTGGTATTGGAAAAGAAAAGGTCGTGGCTGGCGGCTACTTTGGAGCGTATGGATTTAGTGGATGCGTTCAGGTCCGCATCGGCAAAGGGCATTGTTCCTTCGGTATTACGGAACATCTCGGCCAATCCTTCGGCAGTTTGATCGAAGTTAATCATTGCGACTGCCAGCTCTTCTGCCATCGCGATTCGGGTAGTCTGTCCGGAAAAACTAACGGTAGACTGGGCATCACGGGTAAAGCTGTAATCAGATGGTACTTCCAACGCCGGACGGGTGTCATCATCATCCTGGCAACCGGTTAAAAGTGTAATGGTAGCTAACATGGCTATAAGGGGAAGAAGTCGAGTCATTTTTAGACTATTTTTATCTGTACTAATTCTTAATAGTGCAAATGTAGACTCCCTTCAAGGAGGTAGACAAGCCTTTTGGGGCTTATTTTGAATTTGTCTAAGTAGTTTAACATAGGTGTTGCTTTTTTATGACAGGGGAGGAATCAGGTGGGGCAGGACAATCGGAACTGATGGCCTACTTTTACTGGTCGGGCTTTATCACTTCCATTAAAACGTTCTCATTGGCAGCCATGAGTTCCTGAACGGTAAAGGTTGCCGCTCAAAAATTCTCGCCAGAACTAATAACAGATAACCTAATCCAAGCAAACCATGAGATTCAGCTATAAAAACAAAACGGTCATGATTACCGGTGGTGGAAGCGGCATTGGCCAGGCCATGGCGGAGACCTTCGCCGAAATGGGCGCTACGGTGGGGATACTGGACAGGAACGAGTCCGCAGGCCAGACAACCGCTAGGGGAATCAATGATCGGGGTGGGGCGGCTCACTTTTATCGCTGCGATATAACCAATTATGCTGAGGTAGCGGCTTCGGTGAAAGCGATGCACACTATCTCCAGCGGTATAGATGTACTAATTAACAACGCAGGGATCGGGTTCGTCGGCAACGTGGAACAAACGAGCGAAGCGGATCTGGATCGTCTCTACAACGTGAATGTAAAAGGGACCTTTAATTGCATTAAGGCGGTAATCCCATTCTTCAAAGAACAAAGTAGCGGCGTGATCATAAACATGGCTTCCATTGCTTGCTCTGTGGGCCTTGCCGATCGGTTTGCTTATTCTATGACTAAAGGCGCCGTGCTTACCATGACCTACTCCGTAGCCAAAGATTATCTAAATTACAATATCCGGTGTAACTGCATTTCACCTGCACGCATCCATACCAGCTTCGTAGACAACTTCATCGCAAAGAATTATCCCGGTCGTGAAGAAGAAATGTTCAATACATTATCTAAGTCACAACCCATCGGCAGAATGGGAAAGCCGCAGGAAGTCGCGGATTTAGCCCTTTATTTATGCTCTGATGAAGCCTCCTTTCTTACGGGGACTAATTTCCCGATTGACGGAGGTTTTGTAACCATTAACAATTAAAGAACATGAAATTAATAAGATTCGGAGCGGCAGGGCTCGAAATTCCAGGAGTAGCAATCACGGAGGGTCACCGCATTGACGTCTCCTCGTTCGGAGAAGACTATGATGAGAAATTCTTCGGAACCAAGGGCATTGAAAGATTAGAGCAATGGCTTATGGCTAACCAGGGGAATTGTCCGGTAATAAGCAACGACCTTCGGTTAGGGCCTCCAATTGCCCGCCCCTCTAAGATCATTTGTGTAGGGCTGAATTACGCCAAACACGCGCAGGAAAGCGGCATGGCTATCCCCGGTCAGCCAGTGTTGTTCTATAAGGCTACTTCGTCCATCATCGGCCCAAATGATCCGGTGATGCTGCCCAGAGACAGCGAGAAGTCTGATTGGGAAGTGGAACTGGCAGTAGTGATTGGTCAGAAGGCGTCCTACGTATCGAAAGCGGAAGCAATGGATTACGTTGCGGGCTATATGTTGCATAATGACGTGAGTGAACGCGCCTTTCAGTTAGAAATGGAGGGCCAATGGGTAAAGGGTAAAAGCTGCGATAGTTTCGCACCGATTGGCCCCTACCTGGTCACTAAATCTGAGGTTGCTGATCCTCATAACCTGGATCTTTGGTTAAATGTTAATGGAGAACAATTACAAAACAGTAATACTTCTGACTTCATCTTTGATATACCTCATGTGGTGAGCTACATCAGCCGGTTCATGAGTCTACTGCCGGGCGATGTTATTTCCACCGGTACTCCCTTCGGTGTGGGGCTGGGCTTTAATCCTCCGAAATACCTGAAAGCCGGAGACGTGATGGAACTCGGTATTACTGGATTGGGTATTTCGCGACAAGAGGTAATTCCTTTTCAGAAGAATGGTTATGCCAAGGCCAGATGACATAGCCAAAAGCGCTGGTCGATTATCTGCCGGCCTTCGTCTTTGGTCTTCGACTGCCGGGAAGAAACCCTGCTCCTCTACCTTTTTTTGCACCCGCGCCCGCGCCTGAAAGAACTAACTTGTGGTTCGGATAACCCGATAACTTAATAACCAGATAACTAGATTTACCATGCTCTCCGATCTTTGGAATGCCACCTTAAAAGGCGTTAACGACCTGGCTGGTACCGTTAGCGAAGGCGCAAAAGAAAAAACATTGAAGGTAATTGAAGACTGGCTGGAAATTTTCCCTCAACTGGCGGAATACGGCCTGGAAATCACGAGCTTTTCCATGGGCCTGGCCATCAGCCCTTCTCTCAACGTAGAGCTGTTAGGCTCTCATGAAAATTGGTCAGACGAAGCCATCGCCGAAAGGCTAGTCGAGCATAAGGGAGAAACGGCCATTACGATGGTTCTGTCTACTATTCGGACGGCTTACCGCCTACAGCGGCAAACCAAAGCGCCGTTAAAAGATCCGCTTATCCTCAAAATCACCGTTAAGATTACTCCGGAAGTCCGGGTCGTCCTCGGATTCCCGTTTGTGGAAGAATAGATTTATCCAGCAGGCAATGGCCTGCTCCTTTGGCCGTTAGTTAATTGTTCAAAGACTTACGAACGCAGACATTAGTCCTTATTACCTTTGCCCCATGCCAAAGTTTATCTTTTTGTCCTTCGTTTTGCTTTTGCTGCTGCTATCTGGTTGCAAAGAAGAAGTAGCGCCACCGGACGACTTCTCCGCTGACTATGCTTACTACCCTTTGGAACTAAATCAACCGAAATTCTATCGGTTGGACAGCTTCATTGTAAAGAATACTGTTCAGGGAGTGTTGTACGACACCACTTCACTAGAGGTTCGGGAAACACTGGTTGAAAGTTTCACGGCTGCAGATGGCATGACGGAATTTCGGGGAGAACGTTGGGATCGGCCGCTAACCGGCGGCCCCTGGCGTTTTCGGCAGACTTTTACGGCGCGCAGAACGAATCAGCTTGCCGTGAGAACGGAGGATAACCTGGCTTTCACTAAGTTGACGTTCCCAATCCGCGATGAAAAAAGCTGGGATGGCCATACTGCTTTTGACGACACACAGGACATCGCAGTTGGTGGGGAGTTTCTCGATGTCTTTTTTGACTGGAACTATCGTTACGACTCCGTCAACGTACCGATGACCCTATCAACGGGACTTTCCTTTGATCAGACGACTTTGATCACGCAGGCCGAAACCGATAACCTTATTGATTTGCGGTCAGCCTACGAAGTTTACGCTTCCGGCGTCGGCCTCGTTGAGCGCTTCATCGATGCCCGGCATACCCAATGCCGGGTATGTTGTGGGGGGGATACGGAGTCCTGCATTGACTTGCTCTGGGACGAGAAGGCGGAGAAGGGGTTTATTATCAGGCAGGTCTTACTGCGGTGAAAAATGTACTTACGTAGAAGTACGGGGTGCTACAAAAGACAAAGTACTTTGGCCGCATTTCCCGGCGCCTAAACAATGATACAGCGTTGTTTTCAGGAGCAGGAGTGAATGACTGAGTTGGTGAATGACTGAGTGGCTACCGCTTTGACCGCTCACTGCGCTGCGCCTGTTCGCCTTGGGAAGTGGAACGCAGCGACACGAAGACACTTTAGGCAAGAACTTATCAACTCAGCAAATCACCCCTTCACTTTTCAGGCGCGGCCGCAGGTGCAATAATAGGTTGTAAAGCACACCGTTGTTCCCTACTTCCTACATACCTTTGCCCGACAACTTGATAACCCGACAACCTGATAACTTGCTTCCATGGACTTAATCGAAATCGGCTGGACGGGCAAAGCCCACGGCCTCAAGGGGGAAATCAAACTCCGTATTCAGGATTTCTACGAAGAAGATCTGCTGGCTACTAAGTCGATGCTGATCGGTGATCCCGCTATCCCTTATTTTGTTGAGTCGCTTCGGGCTGGTGGAGCGATCATTGCTAAATTTGAGAACCTTGATTCCAGAGAGCAAGTCACCCTGCTTAGCAATAAGCCCGTTTGGCTGCTGGCTTCTCAGGTTACTGCCATTAATGAAGGAGAAGACCTTACGCCATGGGACCCCATCATCGGTTTTACCATCATTGCGGAGGGCTACCCGAATTTGGGGCCAATTGCCAGCATCATGGATATGCCAGAGCACTATCTGGCCGAGCTGACGCACGAGGGTAAAGCCATCCTGGTCCCGCTCCACGAAGACCTTGTGATCTCTCTCGATGAAGAGGCGGAAACGATGACGATGGTGCTGCCCGAGGGGCTGCTTACGTTGGGGTAAGTTGGACTATTGGTGCTATCGGTCTCTTTGCGGTAATAGACCAATAGCACCAATAAAACCAAAAGCACTACTTAATAACCACCCGCCCGGTTTGAACACCCGTAGTGCCCTGAACCTGGAACAGGTAAACACCTGCAGGAAGATCAGCTACTGGAATAGCTACCTCGGCGTTACCAACTACGGCTTCGGCACCCTGGCTCCGGATAACCTGACCGTTAGGAGATAGCAACCTGATAACATAACTACCAGCAACCGGTGCCTGAAAAAGAATGCTCAATTGATCATCGGCAGGGTTCGGGAAGGCTGAAGCGGAGAAATCGGTGGTAGGCGTACGAACAGAGGTGAAGGGATCACGATCGATAGTAGCACCAACAAGCATTTCGATGTCAAGGCCACCCCAGTTTGCGTTTACAGTGTTGAAGGAGACGCCCCCCATATCATTAAAGAAAAATTCCAGGACGTTGTTGCCATCTCCACAACCATCGTTGGTAGTAACGATTCCGAGGTCGCCACCTTCTTCACTACGGTACATGTCCGAAAAGTCGATCCCGAGAATAAAGGCTGATGCATCCGTCAGTTCGACTGGCGTAGAGAACACGATGTCGCTGAAGAAGAAGCCGGAAGTGTCGAGCCCAAGGTCAACGACCAAAATGGTATCACTGGCACCAAGGAAGTCACCAAAGGAGCCATCGGCGTTCAAATCGTCATATACATTTACGACGATCTTTTGATTGTCCAACGCACCGGAAATAAAGGTCGAATCAGGCATTATAAAAGCAACCAGTGCTGAGTTAATACTGAAATTAGTCGCTTCTGGCAGTTCGATGCGCTGAAGTTTTTCGAGATCAAAGTAGCCATTGGTTCCCGTCACAAAGCCGGAATTGTCGCTAATGAAAACGGTGGGAGCAGCAGCACATGCCAGGCTAAGGGCAGGGGCAAAAACGGTGTCAAGTACAGCCGACTTGTTCCAGTCTGAGTTAACAGGCAAGTTTACCATGGAAGTCAACTGTTCGTTACTAACGGCTGCTTTAGTTTGGTTTTGTGGGAAGCTGCCAGATAGGCTTTGAGCACTTAGACTCAGGCTAACACTAAGGCAAAAAAGAAGTACAAATTGTTTCATAATCAGAAGGTTGTTTGGGGGTAATAGTTACAAGGTCCGCTGAATGTTCTTTATCCACCCTGTATTCTTGTAGTCTTAACCTTATTTTACGAGTAAGTGTCAGCGAGGTTGCAGGGGCGCTACGCTCCTGTTGCAGGGGTTCAAGGGCACGCAATGTAACTGCTGCAACCCTTGCAACGTGTGAGCGCAGCGAACCTGCAACGTG
>NZ_KB890443.1 GCF_000373105.1 Neolewinella persica DSM 23188
CTGACGGGTGTAACGATCTACTTGACGAAGGAGAAATGGACCTGCTTTTCGCTTTATTGGAGTAGTTGCTTTATCTTGCAGTAACTTTAAAAACATAGGCCTTTTGAGTTTTTCTTGAAGTGTGAGAACTCCTCGAAAATACACAAAAGGCCTAATTTTTTGTCATCGCCAAAATTCGGGATGACTCATGTTATTTTCTTAAGGGAGATCATATAATTTGCAGTTATCAAAGAAAAAGCTAACTTGTCTAGACAAGTTAGCTTTTTTTCTACCTATGTCACCTACTTTGCCACATTATCGCCGATTGTATCAGGTACTGAAACAGCGCATTCAGGATGGTGAATATTTACCCGGTGATCTGCTGCCTTCGGAGAATACGCTATGTAATAACCATAGCCTGACCCGACCTACCGTCAGGCAAAGCCTACGGGAGCTGGCGCAGGATGGGTTCATCCGGAAAGTCAGGGGTAAAGGCAGTATTGTACAAAGTCGAAAAATTGGTCTGGGTCTTGGCGTGGGCATTGGCTCGCTGGATACCATTACCCCCGGTATTGAGACAACGGCATCAAATCTGCAAACCAGGGTCATCGAACCTCCGGTCGTTGTTGATTGGCCAAAGACCCCTGCCTTTACACTAAATCCACAGGAGCTAGGCACGAACTGCATCTATTTGTCTCGCGTTAGACTGGTTAACGAGCAGCCCGTTTTTTATGCGGAAACTCGATTGCCCAACGACAACCTGACGGGGTTCATGGATCACGAGTTTACCGATCAGTCACTTTTCGATCTGATCCTCAAACATCACAACCTCAAAATAACTGGCGGGGATCAACGTATCCAGGCGGTTACAGCTGACGGTAAGCTCGCCGAATTACTTGACGTGACGCCCACCACACCATTATTACGACTTGACAAACGGTACAATACCAATCGCTCAAATTACCGTTTACACTCTTCTATTTGGTACAATACACAGCAATATTACCTTGAAGGAATGCTTTGATTTTCGCTTTATATATTTTTATAATTAACTCGATCATGCCTCTAGCTATCAACATACAACCTGGGTCATCTGTGCCTAAATATCAGCAAATCGCAAACGCCTTTAGCCGTGGAATTGAACGGAAGCTCATCCGTAAGGAAGAACAATTACCCTCCATCAATGAACTAAGCGGACTGTACAATATCTCCAGGGATACTGCTGAAAAAGCTTATCGCCTGCTCAAAAAAAAGGGCATGATCGTATCCGTCAGGGGCAAAGGCTATTATGCCGTCAGCCAGGCACCGGTTGGGAGCAAACGGATTCTGCTGTTATTTAATAAGCTCAGCCCTTACAAGCAGGCGATCTACAGCAGTTTCGTAAAGGCCATTGGCCGTCAATCTTCCGTTGATCTACAGGTCTACTACGAAGATGTCCGCCTTTTTGAACAGATTCTGGAAGAGAATGCTACCAAGTTTACTGATTTCGTCATTATTCCTTCTTTTCGGGGAGAAGCCAGCATTTTAGCCCGACAGGCCGTTGATCGCCATCTGGCAGGAAAACAAATCACGTTCCTTGAGCGGATTTTACCGGACCTGAAAGAACCATACCGTGCCGTAGTCCAGAACTTTGAGGAAGACATTTATGGTGCTCTCCATAAGGCACGTAAGCACCTGCGTCGCTACCACAAGATCAAATTATACTTTCCGTTCGACACCAATCTGTCCCGGGGTATCATCCGGGGGTTCCATAAATTCTGCCTCGACAATAATTTTGACGCCGAAGTAATTTTTAAGGGCTTCGACGAAAAGCCGCTCGAACGAGGCACCGTTTACATCATCATCCGGGATGAACAACTCGTTACGGTAGTTCATAAGGCTAAGGTCAACCGGTTGTGGGCGGGCAAAGACATCGGAATTCTGGCCTACAACGACAGTCCGCTGAAGCAGGTGGTCTTAGATGGCATTACCGTTATGTCTACCCGCCATATGGTTATGGGGGAACGGGCCGCTAAAATGTTGCTCGATAACGTATGGGCAATTGAGGAAAATGAGTTTGTACTGATTGAGCGGGGGTCGCTTTAAAGGACAAGTTGTCCGGTTGTCGAGTTGTCTGAACTGCTACCATAAAATGCCTGGCAGCTTAACATTACTAAGTAGCAGAACAAATATTGTTATCACTTAAACGAGGAGGCCTCGGCTAGCTCTTCGGCTACGCTCCGGTCACGTCGGGAACCGGTTAGGTGAGGAACCTTCCCGTCCTCCGTCAGGCAGACCGTCTGTTTCAACGGTACGGCGCCCCCGGGCGGAGCCAATAAGTCAGTCTTATTCGAAAGTTGTTTTTACCCTCGAACTTACTCCGCAACAACAATAACCGCCATGCCATCCGGTGCGTCGTAATCGACCTTAAGTTTGTTTCCCTGCCGGCGAACTTCCACCTTGAGCAGCCCCAGGGGGGTGTCCACATAAGCAGAGGCCCGGTTAAGCGAACCCAGTTGCGGGCGAATGCGCACTGATCCATACCCTGGGGTAAGGGGCACTATACCAACGACATACTGCGACAGTAACGTCAGCCCTCCCCCACTCCAGGCATGGTTGTTCGTACCACCACCCCATTTTGCGGAGCCGATATCCCAGCCTTCCCAAAGCGTAGTCAGGGGGCTTTTCACCATCGGGCCGAACCGGCGCTTCATACGGGCAAGAGCATCATCGGCATACCCCATTTGAAACAATGCTTCCTCCACGTATTTCTCGAAGTAAGGACTGGCGTAAGCCTGGGTCCGGAATACCTCACGGATGGCGGGAAAGTGTTCAGCGGGAGCCAGCCCGGAGACTACGGCAAGGGCCTGACCACGATCGTCCGTCGCCCCCATATTTGCCGGGCTACGGTAAGCTTTTCCGGTCCAGAATTTCCTGTTGTAAGCAACTTTAAACCGCTCCATTTTGTCCGATGCCCAGACCACATCCTCTTGGTTTCCAGTCAATTTCGCCATATTGGCAAAGCCCTTCAGGGCCAGGTAGTACCAGCCGTTGAAGATCAGTGGCATATCCTTCTCGTCGCCCCAGTCTCCCCAGGTCCAGCCTCCCTTCCGGGGAATGACCAGACCGTCCGCATCAGTTTCCCAGACGTGGAGGTACCGCTTCACGGCCGGATAAACCCATTTAATCGTTGCTTCGTCTCCGGTATGCAGGTAATAATTCCAAATGCCATAGTAGCCAACGCTTGCCAGCATTTGAGTCGGTAGTTCCTGATCCCAGTTCCCGGCGGGAACGGGACTGTAAATCGTACTATCCGGGCGTTGCCATTCCATCAGTTCCAGGATGGCTTTCTTCGTCAGCCGGTCGCTCTTACGGTCGAGGGCGTAGAAAGTTTCTCCACTTTCGAGCACTACATCGCCCCACCACTGGGCGCGCTCCCGGTCGGGACAGTCCATGTAGCTGTCACGCATGGTGACGTAAAGCGTGCGGCGGGCCTTTTCCCACAGGCGGTTGTAGAAATCGTCATCGCAGCTAAATGCCCCCGTAAATTCCGTAGCAAATCCGGTTTCCCGGTACTTTAGGTCGTGCACCGTTATCCCGGCCGGAATGGTATAGATCACTTCGTGGCCGTTAAACCAACCGGGACTCTCGAAAGTCTGTTTACTGCCCGGGCGTGGGTGGTAGATCGTTCGTACGTTTGGTGGTCCGCCTCCGAAATAATTGTCGGTACGGATGTCGATATAGGGGAGTTGGCCATCAGCTATACCGGGCGCGGCCGCAGGTGCTGAGATGGTTAAATTAGCAGTAACCTGGGCATTATACGGTAGTTTCATTCGGAGGGTATCGCCCGTACTGACAAACGGGAAAGTGGGTGAATTTTCGTAAGACCGCAGGCCGAAATCCTTCCACTGTGGAATGGGCCGGGGCACCGAAACCCTTCTCGTGTTGGGCCGAACGATCGCCGCCAACCAATCCCCTGCAAAACCGTATAGGGGCTGATCCACCCGGTCTAGAGGGCCGGCCTTCTGCGCCATAAAATTTATGTTGGACTCCGGCAACCGGTAATTTGGCCGGGGGGCAGGGGAATCAACCGCAAATCCTTCGTGAATCCCTACTTTCCAGGTAGTATCCGTAAAAATATTCAAGTCACGAATAGCGACTGACAAGCCTGCCTGACCACTACTTTTATGGGAAAAGCCATCTTTCCCGAAATACCAGACCAGCACTTCTATTTTATTGCTGCCCTTGTGCAGGTAAGGTCCAAGGTCCTCTACATCTGTGTAATAACCCATTGGTACCGGGCCCCACTTCAGTCCGCCTTCCCTGATCACCAGAGAGTCGTTGACCCAGAGCCAATATTTGGTGTCGGCGGCAATTTCCGCCGGGATGGGCTCCGCTGCTACTTTGCTAAGGTCAAACTCTTTACGGAAGACCAGCCAGGTATTGGCCACCGAGCTGTCCGCAAAGGCGGGAGCGGTGATCCATCCCCGCTCTGCACCTGCGGCCGCGCCCGGATATTCTTTCCCTTCCTCCTTTACAATGGTCAGATTATCCACCAGCTGTGTCGTACACGCCTGGCAACTGAGCAACAAAATGGCTACGCTGAACCCGAGATAACTGAATATTTTCATGTAAGAGGAAATTTACGAATAAAAGAACCCGGCCGGCAACAATGCACCAGCCGGGTTGATTAACCTAGCGCTGTAACCAAATTGGTCTCACTCAAGACCGGTTGCCACGCGAATCATGCTCATTTACCGATAGAGAATGAGCTTGCGTACCGTAGAACGATTACCATGGACCACTCGTAAGAAGTAGAAACCGTTGGCCAAGCCATCGTTGTTCCACTGTACCTGTTTTTCACCGACCGGAACCTCGCCGCTGAAAATGTTCGCCACCTGCTTGCCCTGTATATCGAAGAGTTGCAGATCATAGCGGCCACTTTGGGTTGCGTTGAAGCTCACATTAAGTTCGTTGCCGAATGGGTTAGGGAACGCACTAAGCAGAAAGACATCATCTTCATCGGGGGCAATAACGCCGGTGGTCAGGCGGGCCGAAGGCCACGCGGTGGCAATCCGGAGTTCATCGAAGTTTGTCACGTAGGGCGTCTGGTTTGCACCGGAACCTTCTACGCGAATACGCATGATGTCAATCGGCGCACCTTCGAATACTGTCGTCAGGCCATAATTAAAAGCCGTGGAAGTATCGGGCTCCACATCTACCGGCGGGTCGATCCACATTGCTACGCTGTCTGGTTCAGGTCCGTCAACGGTAATTACCCGGAAGACGAGCCAGTGCATGCCTTCATCCATTACTTCTGAGCTACGGGAGTTGCCACTCGGAGGAGTGACAAATCCGAGTAAGCCGTTACCGAACTGACGACCAACGGAAAGGCGCTGCCCGCCGTTGGCACCGATTCCGGAACTACGGAAAGTGACGTTCGAAACATTATCTAGTGCTGCTGCTTCGGTGGTATTCATTAGGAAGGTCATCCAGTAAGTACGCCCATCACTCAGTAGCGGGAAAGCCAGCTTACGGTCGGCACGCATGGTAGTGGACGGTTCCAGGTAGCTGAATTGTGCTTTGTTGCCGATCGTCTCCAGGTCCATTCCTTCAATGCTTCCTTCCGTAATGGTCAGTTCGTTCACCTCACCAATTAAACCGGCATCTTCCCATTCGCCATCCCAGAAGGCATTAACGCCTCCCCGGCCAAACAAGGATTGATCCGCACCATAATTGAACGGTTCGTAGGCCAGCAGGTCAGGGTCGTCACTACCGAAATTAGGGGAAACATCCCGGAAAGAGAATCCAGTATAAACCTCATCAGCAAACATACTCAGCGTCTGCGCGCCCCCTGCCTGAATACTCAACTTATCAAAACCGTTGTTGATCTCCAGATCGGTGAGGGTAAAGAGTGCATTAGACGGATTAGGTAGTACGTCAGCTTCCGGGTTGACCCAGATTCGGGCGGTATCGGTGATGCCGTTGCCGTAGAGGTCCATTTGTACCACCACCCAATTGGTACCGTTAGCTGTCTGCGTCGTTGAGGTAACCGCTGGCAAGCCATTATAGGTAACCGCAAAATTACCCAGGCCGGTGGTAGCACCAATAGCCAGCACGGATGTATCACCATCCATCAGGCCAACGGAGCCACTGTTACCGATAGAGTTATCCGTCACGTCAAGCAGGAAGGTCATCCACACCGTCGTTTTTTCGGGCGTGTCTTCCGCAAAACGGGCGAAGTAAGGGCGGGTATAACGCACTGCGTTCATGCTTTGTACCACACTTGCCTTATTACCAACGGCTTCCACGCGGTTACTTTCGATGGAGCCGGCTGCGACGGTAGCGCTTCCTTGCACCTGTTCCCAACCGCTAAGGAAACCACTACCGCCGTTTTGGTCGGTCAGGTCCTCACCCGCAGGGTAATCAAAAGGCTCGTAAGCAGCTACGGGTTCCGTCGGGTTCAGTATATCCAACAGATCGTTAGGGACTACGTCGGCGAATTGACGGCCGACGTAGATGTCGTCCCACTCCGCAGTAACGCCCGGGTTACCGGCTACCTTAAGGCCAATGGCATCCCAGTTGGTCAGGTTCGCATTTCCGGTGACGGCGGCGCTGTCCCGGCTGGGCGTGACGTTTAATGCGGGGTCCACCCACATGTATACGTCGTCGTTGGCGGCGGTACCATTGGTAACCAGTTCCAGAACGACAAAATGGCCCTCATCGGCCGGAACCGTGGTTTGGCCCTGCCCGATGATTCGCAGTACTGATCCGTTGAAGGAACGGCCAATCTGCAGTAGTTCACCGGCGGCACCGGCAGCATAGTTGGTAGAGTCGGCCAGTACCAGGTTGGTCACGTTCGGTCCGCCGTTTGCTGACTGAAACCAGTACCCCACCCAGAAAGAACGGCCATTATCGCCGTATTCACCGGCAAGTTTACGTACCACGCTACCGTTTTGGGAAAAGGTGACTTTGTTGCCACTCGTTTGCTTTAGGATATCGAAGTTTTCTACACCACCTTCGGTGATGACCGCATCATTGTCGGCGGTCAGCAGCCAGGGACTGTTCCAGCCGGAGCCGCCGTTCTGGCCGTCGAGGCCGGCACCAGCAGCATAGTCCATTGTTTCTATGGCACCGGTAGGAGCTGGCGCGATCGGCTCTAAATCAAGGGGTGCAACGTCAATAAACGTACTCCCCAGGAAAACATCATCGACGTTGAAGTTAAGGCCGGCCGCTCCTTCCATCTTAATGGAAAGTGCGTTGAAATTGGCCGTGGGATAAATTTTATCGGCGATGTCGGCGTCTGCCAGTTCGGGCATCGTAGCGGGATCGGGATCGACCCAGAGGTGCATGATCCACTGCTCGGCCGTATCGGAGGCCATCAAACGGCCGACCACCCAGCGGGCGGAGGTCCCTTCAAAAAACTGACCGGAGTTCGTCGCCCCTGCGCCGGTGGCAAAAAGGTTACGGTTACCAAAGCGCTTTCCGATGATGATGCGTTCGTAGTTATCCTGCGTCGTGTCGGCAAAAACAATGGTACCGACATTGTTCCCCACGTTACCGCTGACGGCCATATGGGTACTGAACCAAATTTCCGGGTTGCTTTCCGGGGTTAATGGTGCCTCTAAGTAGCGGATAAAACGGTTGTTTTCTCCGATAGAGACTCCTTCGAAGGAATTGGTGCTGGTCTTCACCAGCAGGTTGTCATTGGCCAGGCCACCGACAACGACGTTGCCGCGGAAGCTGTCGGAGGCAATTGTATCCCAGGCTCCCGCCCAGCCGTTTTCCATTTCGCCCAGGCCGAAAAGTCCGGTACCGCCGGCGTAGTTGAATTGGTCAAAAGCAATGGCCGTCTGTGACACGGAGGTATCCTCCAGATCATCGGGAACCACTTCGGCGTAGGCGTTGCCTACGTAGACGTCGTCCCAGTTAGCCGTTACGTCACCACCACCTTCCTGAAGAAGGGCAATGGCATTCCAGTCTGCCAGGTTACGCGTACCCCGGGCGTTGGCGTCGTCCCGGCTGGGCTGGGTCTCCGGGTCCGGATCGAGGTATACGTAAATGTCATCGTTTGCTGCCGTACCATTGGTGGCGATCTCCAGTACGACCCAGTGGCCTTCGGCGGACGAAACGCCCGTCCCGGATGCAGGGCCACCCTGAACGATAGCGATATTAGCGTTATTGAAACCACTACCGATTTGCGCCAGTCGTCCACCTCCACCAGAGGCTCCCAGGGCGTCAGCATCGGCTAACACAAAGTGAGAGACATTGGCTCCGGCATTCTCCGTCTGGAACCAGTAACTCACCCAAAAGGTACGGCCGACATCACCGTAGTCACCTGCCAAGCGGCGGACGGTCCGCGTGTTGTTCGTCACAGCCATCCGGTTTCCGCTGGTCCGGCGAAGCAGCGTAGTGCTCTCAATACCACCGGCGGCAATGATGGGAGAAAGACCGCCAACGACGGTCCAGTCGCCATCAAATCCGGTTCCTGCCGAAGTGACATCCTTCAGGCTATCGGCAATCTCGTAATTAAACTTTTCTACGGCACCGTCGGGGGTAGCACCAACCGTGACCAGGTCGGCGGGCACTACTTCGGCGAAACTCGCTCCGAGGTAGATGTCATCTACGCTGAGGTCTATCCCGGCAGCACCTTCCGCTTTGATTCGTACGGCATGGTAGGGTCGGTCAGGGTACGCCTTGTTCATTATTTGCGCGTCAGCTTCCAAAGGCGTAGCCCCGGTAGCTGGATCAACCCACATATCCAGCTTCCAGTCACCAGCCCCGGCATCGAAGACCATATGGCCTACCACCCAACGTGCGGCAGTTTCCTGAAATAACAGGCCGGTATTCGTAGGCCCCGAGCCGGCGCCCGTCGCAAAGAGATTGCGGTTACCAAAACGCTTACCGAAGGTAACCGCTTCGGTATTATCCGTCGTATCAATGAAGGAGATGGTACCGACGTTACCCGTTGGGTCACCATCGATGGCCATCTGTACACTAAACCAGAATTCACCAGAGGCATCAGTAAAAGGTGTTGCCAGCAGGCGCTGATAGCGATTTTGCTCGGTGGTGGAAGTGACTACGGCCCGGTTATTTGTGGTTCGGGCCAATAAGGCTTCGTTAAGAATACCTCCGTCAACTATACGCGAGGTATCCATGTCAGTAACGGCTTCCCAGCCGCTGGCCCAACCATTACCGGAAACGCCGTTTCCGGCCAGGCTGGCTGAGGTTGGATAATCAAATCCATCGGATATTTGTGCTTGCAGACTCCACCCGGCCAAAAGCAGCAGGCAAGTCGTTAGGGTATGTATTATTCGCATGATCTCAAGTTATTAAAGGGTAAATGTTGAATTCAGAGCGTGAAAAATATGGATGTAGAAAGAATTTTTTTGGGCGCGGCCGCAGGTGCTGAAAAAAGACTTGCGGAGCAAACGCGCCGTACTACCATCCCTCGTTTTGGCGGTAGCCGTACCGCTCCACCTCACTAAAGGGGATGGCGAAAAGGGTGCGGATATTAGCGTAGGCTTCTGGGAAGGGGTCGAGGTAATCCTGCAACATGCGTTGTTCGGCGCCGTGCGCGGTCATCACTTCCTGAAGATTGCCGTACCGCATCAGATCCCACCAACGATGATTCTCAAAGGCGAGTTCCACTCTGCGCTCACGACGTAGGGCCGCGCGCAGATCTTCCTCTGTGGAAATGTCCAGCGCGGGGTTCGGATTACCAGGAAAATATAGTTGAAGACCTGCCCGCACCCGCAGCAGGTTAATGATCTCAAATACTTCGTTCGGCAGGCCACCCTGGGTTGCCAGTAGTGCCTCTGCTTTCATCAGTAAAACGTCCGCGTAGCGGAAAACCGGAAAATTGAGGTCGCTGCCGCCCTGGGTCACGGGGACGTGAACAAACTTGCGGGAGTAAGGGATCAAAGCATTGTCAGGGTCTGCAGGGTCCTCATCATAAGAACCAATACTTGCAGCCTTACGGCGGTCACCATTTTCGTAAGCGTTGATCAGGTCCTGGGTCGGAATGTTCTTCCCCGCCGAACTGGGTTGTACGAATATACCCTGGGTAATGGCCTGGGCGGATTGATACGGTAGCCAGTTAATGAAAAAACCCGCGCCCTGGCCTGCGGCCACGCTGAATTGATTTGCAAAGATCACTTCCTCGCTGTCCCGGTTCCCCGGTCCGAAAACGCCGCGGTAATCCTCAACAATGCTATACAGGCCGGAAGCCTGGATACTTTCCAACAACGGCAGAGCAGCAGCATAGTTCCGATCAGTAAAGTACACTTTAGCCAACAGCATTTGGGCGGCGGCCTTCGTGGCTCTTCCCTGGTTTACCCCTCTCCATTCTTCCGGCAGGTTTGCAATGGCAAACTCCAGGTCAGGGATCATGATTTCGGTCACGGCCTCTGCCCGGGGAGAGCGATCTTTGCGCAATAGTTCCGTTGCGTCTTCCTCGCTTTCGATGATGGTGGTCACCTTAACCACATCGCCAAAAGTCTGGGTAAGAACATAATAATAGAATGCCCGCAAGAAGGAAGCTTCCGCCTTCTTAGCCAATCGGTCGGCTTCATCGTCATAAGGCACCCGGTCGATCAGATTGATGATGTAATTAGCTTCGGACACCCCCCGATACCCTGGCCCCCAGATATTACCGTGAATTCCGGAACTTGCCGTCAGTACGAAGTAGTCGATCTCTTCCACCGCCAGGCTACCCCGGTCAGCGGGATTAGGAATGAAGGTAGTGTTGTCCGACCGCATTTCCACCGTTCGCCACAGGGCATTGTTATAGAGCTCCCGCAGGTTCCCGTAGGCGCCGTTCACGGCGCCTTCCACCTGCAGTTCCGTTTGGAAAAAGTTATTGACTGTATAGCTGCCTTCTGGTTCGTAGGTAAGGAATTCATCCTCGTTGCAGCCGGTGCCAAAGCACAGGCAACTCACTACGATCAGACTGTATATAATGCGTTTTGGCATAGTCGCCGATTTTTTTTGGATTGAATAATGGAAGTTTCCGGGGACGCCCTAAGTAATGACAAGCCCGAGGGGCAAAGGACATCAGAGCTGCATGGCGAAGCCTAGCGTGAACGTCCGGGTAATCGGATAGGAGGAGTAAGCGACGTTACGTTCAAAAGGGTTCCCCGCACGCTTCACCTCCGGATTGCCCCTGAATTTGCTGAACACCAACGCATTCTGGACACTACCGTATACCATCAATCCATTTAGAAACTCCTTCTTCGATACAAGGTCGGCGAAGCTATATTCCAGTTTGATGTTGCTTATCTTCAGGAAGGTGCCGTCCACGACACCCGCACTGGTCGGCGTCCGGTAGCGTTGGCTCGGAGAAGCCGTAACGGTAGTTGGTGCCCGGAGGCTGAAGTCATCCGACCCCGGCCGGTAACGGTTCAGAACTTCCCGCCGCACGTTGAAAACCCCGTCAGTATTCAGTTCAATCTCACGCCGAAGGTCGAAGATCAAGCCGCCGACTTCCCCGTTGGCGTTGATGCGTAACCCCCAGTTTTTCCAGGTGACAAAAGAGGAGAATCCGTAGTTAAGGTCGGGTAGGGGATTTCCGAGAAACACGTAATCCTCGGCGACCTCCAGGTTACCATCTCCGTCGCCATCCAGGTAAAAGGGTGCTCCGACCACCGCGCCGGGATATTTTGGCACATTAGGGTCATCGATCATCTCAGGCGTATACAAACCAAGCAGTTGCAAGCCATAGTACTGGCCTACAGGTCCGCCGACGAAAGTCCGGCTTATCCGTGCGCCATTACCTGCCGGCGTCTGGAAGATCGGTACGTTCTCCGTACCAATTTGAACGATTTCGTTACGGTTAGTCGAAACATTGGCGGACAACCTCCACACAAAGTCAGATTTTACGATCGGCTTCGCATCGATACTTACTTCGATACCTTCGTTCTTGATCTCACCGAGGTTACTGATCTGAGAGTCGAACCCAGTGATGTCCGGCAACGGATTACCGAAGAGCAGATCGGTATTACGGGCACGGTAGAAAACGGTCTTCACGTTGAGCCGGTCCTTGAAAAAGCCGAGGTCGATCCCGATATCCGTTTGCTTGATGGTTTCCCACTGCAGGTTATTATTTGGCAGGCGGTTTACCTGGAAACCGACGGCATTAAGACCGCCGAAGGTGTAATCATTGCGGCTGACTGCCCCCTGGTAGAAAGACTCGTCTACCTGCTGGCTGCCCGTTTCACCAACGGAAAGTTCGAAGCGCAGGTTACTAAGAATGTTCGACTTGGGGAACCAAGGCTCGTTGCTCGCACGCCAGGCCAAGCCCAGGGCGGGGAAAATTGCGTTACGTCGCGCTGCGCTGAAGCGGCTCGAAGCATCGCGCCTTACGGAAGCGGTGACGTAGTATTTTTTATCGAAGTCGTAAGTCAGTCGCCCGATGATTCCGATCAGCGTACGTTCCCTGCGTTCTTCATTGCCGTTGATGTAAAACCGGGGTAAGGGCGTATCGAGAGTGGGGTTATTGAGGTCTTCGGGGTTAAACTGAAAAACGTTGTTGCTATTGAACAACTGGAAGTCCTCGTTGATGATAAAGTTATTGCCGATCTGAAAACGCTGCAGTTCATAGTATTCTGCGGTGTAGCCGGTGAGCAGGTCGATGCTGTGCTTACCCACTTTCTTATTGAAGTTCAGGGTGGTCTCCGAGAGGAGTCGGAACTCTTCCCGCCGACGGGTACTTACACCAGAGTTGCTGGGCGGGTTGGTGTTGGCGGGCGTAAGACCGCCGCCCACGACGGAACCGGGCGTAAAGCTGTTGCCACGATTGAAAATCAGGTTAGCCGCCACCGTCTGCTTCAGCTGCAGGTTGAAGGGTAATTTGACGGTGAGCCGCATTTGTGAGTTTACCTGACGGTTAACACTACTGTTTTTCTCATTGAGCAAACGATAGAGCGGATTGGCCTGAAAGAAGGGTAGCAATTCGCCTTGGGTAGTCGTGGTGAGGTCACCGTTCTCGTCATAGGCGACGCCGGTGGGGTCAGCCCAGCGAGCTACCTGTAGTACGTGGAAGGCGGAGAACTGCCCCTGCCCGGGGTCCGTGCTGCCGGAATTATTTACCGTCTGGGACGGCGCGATGGTGATACCGAATTTCAGCCAGTCGTTGAGCTCACTGTCGAGGTTGGCACGAAAGTTATAGCGTTTGAGTCCGGTATTGGTCACAACACCCTGGGTCCGGAAGTGACCGACGGAGACGTTATAGGTTGTCTTTTCGTTACCGCCGCGTACACTGATGTCGTAATTGTTCGTCACCCCGTCGCGGGTCACTAAATCAAACCAGTTGGTGCCCTCTCCGTAAATGGAGGGGTCCGCCAGATTATCCGGAATAACCGGGTCGACACCGCGGTTTAACGCGTCATCTTCGATGCGCTCCCGCAGAAACGTAGCGAGTTCGGTGGCATTAAGAATGTCTGGCTTTTCGAAATCAGGGATGACGGAAAGGCCGGAATAAGAGTTGACCGTGATGGTCGGTTTACCGGCACGCCCCTTTTTCGTGGTGATTAAAATAAGGCCGTTTCCTGCCCGCGCACCGTATAGTGCTTTACCGGATGCGTCACGAATTACGTTGATTGACTCAATATCATTTGGGTTAAAAAGGGAGAGAAAGTTATCCTGCTCGGAGTTATTATAGGTGCCGTAGGGAACACCGTCGACAACGATCAGCGGGGCGTTATTTCCGGTTGTACCGATGCCCCGAACGAGAAGTTCCGCACCGGCATCTGGCCGGCCACTTCCCGTACGCACCTGCAGGCCGGCCACCTGACCGGCCAGCGCCTGGTCGAAGCTGGGAACCGAGAGGTTCTCCAACTGGCGGGAGGAGATTTGATCGCTTGCGCCGATCACGTCGGACTTCTTAGCCTCACCAAAGGCAACGACGACGACCTCCTCCAGTAATTCGGCGTCCGACTCCAAGGTCACGTTGATTTTATCTCGCTTGTTGATGTCGACGAATTGCTTCTTGAAGCCCAGGTAAGAGAACACCAGTTGTTTGGCGTTATCGGGAACTACGAGCGAGTAACTACCGTCGAGATCAGATAGCGTTCCAACGCCGGTATTACCGGCGACGTATATACTGACGCCGATCAGTTCTTCGCGCTGAGAATCCGTTACGGACCCGGTGATCGTCCGTTGGGCCATTACGGCGGCGGAACATCCGAGCAGTAGAAATAGTCCTCCCAGGAAATAACGAATTGATTGAGGCATGAACGATTGATTTTTAATGACTTAAGCGCCTCCATCTCCTGAAAGAAGACTTATTCTTCTGGCTGGTGGAAGCCCCTAAATGTCTTGCAACATTCGCATTCTCGCATCCTGCGCTATCCTGTCCGAAAATCGTAGACGGCGGAATACCTTACGTCACGAAGAGCAGTTCACTAATGGGTATTTCATTGTTCTTCCGGCGCGGACGCAGGTGCAAAAAATAAGTTTTTATGCTGTGTTTCCGAACCGGATTCAGCTTGCTCAGACAACACTCTTTGCACCTGCGTGACCGCCACCATGTTTCCCTAGCTCCTGGTGCTCAGCTCCAGCCACTAATTCACAAAATGATTTTATGAAACAGCTCTTTTCCTGCTTATTCCTGGTTTTACTCACCGCCGGTTTCACCTGTTCGGAGAAAAGTACTAGGTCCGACAAGGCCCTGGCCAATACCCCTAACATTATCCTCATCGTAGCCGATGACCTGGGCCTTTACGACCTGGGGTGCTACGGAAACGAAATTATTGAGACCCCGCGCATCGATGCGCTGGCCGCAGGAGGCATCCGTTTCACCCGCGCTTACTGCGCTGCCCCAATCTGCTCGCCTAGTCGGGCCGCCATCCAGACCGGGCTGCACCCCGTCCGCATCGGGATGACCGAGCACCTGCGGGGCACCCCCCGTCCGCGCGACTGCCAACCGCTCATCGCCCCGAAGAACGCCGGCCGTTTAGCCTACGCCTACCGCACCATCGGGGAAGCACTCCAGGACCAGGATTACGAAACCATCTTCGTGGGTAAATGGCATCTTGGTGGCCAGGGCTACGGCCCCAAAAACCACGGCTATGACAAGAGCTACGCCGCCGGTGGGCAGGGCCTTCCCCGCAGTTTTTTCCGCCCTTTCTTCAACGGCAATCCCTACCCTGAACTAGATACCATTGCCGGCGACGATGACTTTCTTACCGATGCCATCGCCACCCTGGCCGTCAACGCGCTACCGACCAACGGCGAGCCCTTCTTCATGGACGTCAACTTTTACTCTCCCCATGTTCCCATTGCCGGCCCACCCGACCTGGTGGCCAAATACGAAGCCATTATTGGCGATGATCCCGACGCCCTGCCCCGCCCCCACTACGCAGCGATGGTGGAGCGGATCGACCAGCAGGTCGGCCGAATCGTTGATACCCTCTCCGCACGGGGAATGATGGAAAATACTATCATCCTGTTCACCTCCGACCACGGCGCACTGACCGTCAAAGAAGTACCGGGCTTCGATGCCCATACTCCACCAACCGACAGCGGTCCGCTGCGTGGCGGTAAAGGCTACATTTACGAAGGTGGCCTTCGGGTCCCCCTCATCGCCTTTGGTCTCGACCGCTTCGAGCCCATGGTCGATGACTACCCCAACGTAAATACCGACTATTTTTCCACCTTCACCGCCCTGGCCGGTTCCGAGGAACGCTCCGTAGACGGCGAACCGATCCCCAGCCTGACCGGCGCGCCGGAAACCGACCGCGCGCTCTACTGGCACTTCCCACACTACAGCCCGCAGCGCGGGCTGCCCGCCGCCGCCATCATTGACAAGGGCGACAAGTACATCGAGTGGTATTCCGACGTGGATTCCACCTATTTTTTCCAGCTCAACGACGACCCCGGTGAAACGATGGCCGATACGGGAATCACTTCTTCCCGTATCGACGAACTCCGGGAGAAACTCACTGCCTGGCGAGACAGTCTTGGTGCTCGCTTTATGACAGTTAATCCGGACTTTGATGGATCGGATTGTGAGTAGAAACACCCTCCCCACCCCTCCCTTACGGGGAGGGAATCTCTGAAAACGCTATGCGTTTTCAGTAGCTACTGATCGTCAATTATCTTTCCTAATTTCCTCGTGATTATGCGCGTCCTGCTCCTGCTTTTGTTCTCCATTTCCCTCTCCGCCCAAAGCGAAGTACTCGTATACGAGACCTTCGACTATGCGGCGTATAATCCGATGTTTTGCCTCGGCGATACGATCAACGGTTGGACAGGCCCCTGGACAAGAGAAACGGGGGACGATGCCATCATCCGTGGAGGTGATTTGGTACCAACCACGGTCATCCCTACCTCCGGCCGGGCTTCCCTGGAGTTCATCCGGGCGGGTATCCGCTATAACCGCCCGATCGATTTGATTGAGGATGACGGTCAGGCACTTTGGATATCCTACGACGTCGACTTTCGTGCTGGCTCCGTGGCGAATAACGTTGGGAACGTCACCTTTACCCGGGGCAGCAACCAGGTATTTACCGTTGGGCGAAAATTTGGCAATCGGAAGATTGGCCTCGTCTGGCCCGGGGCAGGCAACTACAACACTGACATAGATGCGGAAGGACTTCACCGGCTGGTGGTTAAAATTCAGTTTAGTGGTGATTCCGGCGACGAACTGGCCTGGTTGTGGGTTGACCCCGACACCTTCAACGACGCAGGAGAACCTACAGCAGAAACCGCCGATATTACCGTGCCAACGACAGGCCTTCCTGGCCTGCGGCTCAACATTGGCATCGATGGCGTTCAACTGAAGGTGGAAGGCACCCCGCCGCTGGAGGTTGATTTTGACAACCTCATCCTGGGCCGGACTTTTCGCGCAGTGGATCCTGATTACATTGTTGGCACCCGCAATGTCTCCCAGGTGAAATTCCCGGTTAAGCTCTTTCCCAACCCTACCAACGGACCGATTGGCATCGAATGGGAAATGCCAATGACCGGACCACTGGCAATTTCACTTTATGACCATACCGGCAGGCGACTACGACAGTTCGCCACGCGAAGCTACCCCGCTGGTCCGCAGCACATCACCCTCTCGCTGGCCGATCGCAAGTTGCCGGCAGGTAGCTACTTGCTCAGACTTGCCACTCCAGGGTTTCAAACTACCCAGCCCATTATTTATCAACCTCAGTAATCCAACTCTCTCCGTTGTATTAGCCGCCGCTCCAAGACCATTATTTCCCCCATGTCCAGATTTCTCCTTACGCTATCACTGCTAATACCTCTTGCGCTCTCTGCACAAGCGCCGCTCCAGTCCTTTTACCTTGATTTTGGACCGAATGACGGCAGCAATGGCAACATCACTGCCAGCCCCGATGCAAACGGGAACCACTGGAACAACCCGACCAATTCCTCGACAGTCGCACCGGCGGTAATGCTGGCCAATCAGGACGGATTCATAACGCCCTCGACGGTATCCGTAAGCAGCATGCTCTCCACTAATGGTATTAATCACGGCGGATTATTGGACCCCACAGCCGAGCAGTTGGGAGAGTTCGCCATCGCCACGGCCACGCAGGATTACTTCTTCACCAATAATACCGGCGAGCTGACCTTCAGCGATTTGAACCCAGGCAGAGGTTACAAATTCACCATTTTTGCGAGTAGGGATAATACGCAGGTTCGGGAATCCGGCTACCGGTTTAACGGCGCGAATGAGGTAATTGGAAGCTTACAGTCATCCGGGCCGGACCTGGGCGTTGGCGGCTATAATGGCAATAATTCAACAACCTATACCTCCGAGGCGGTCTTCCCCACCGAAGAGGGGGACGTCGTTCTAACCCTAAGCCGAAACGCCGGCTCCTTTGCCTATATCAACGCGATGAAAATCGAGGAATTCGACGGCCTTGGCCAGGTAGACGTAACGGCGATCAACGTAACGGGAGATGACATTACCGAACAGGGGGGGACCCGACAAATGATGGCCGAAGTAGTGCCAGCGGAGGCAACTTTTCAGGGCGTCAGTTGGTCGGTTGATGATCCGACCGCCGCTGAGATCACCGTCGATGGAGAGTTGATTCCGCTGAAAAACGGCACCGTTACGGTAACTGCTACTACCCTCCAGCCGAACGCTAATGTAAGCGGAAGCAAAGTCGTGATCATCTCTGGCCAGACGATCAACCACTTCTTTATTGACTTCGGCGAAACTGACGCGACCACCACCAGCCCCGACAGCAACGGTAACAGTTGGAATAATGCCACCGATCCAGCGGAAGCGGCTAACCCCGTCACATTGGTCACCGCTAACAACATCGGTACCGGTTACGAAATGCTTGTTACTAAAGCGGTCACCAATGGTGGCTTACCCGACGCAGCTTTGCCCAGTCCTGACGCCGCAGTACTCGGCGAGTTTGCGATTGCTACCGCCACCAGCGATTATTTCCAAACCAGCAACTCTGGCCAGCTTACCTTCCGTAACCTCAATACGAGCTCCGGCTACCAGTTCCGCGCATTCAGCAGCGGTACGCATACCGGCCGCCGAAATACAACTTACGAAGTCGTCGGGTTCAATGCGGACAGCGGCGAGGTACAGACCTCCGGTTCCGACCTTGGAGGAGCCGGACGAAATAGTAACGCCAGTGAAGTATTCCGGTCGGAGGTCATTTTCCCGGCCGACGACGGGACGATCACGCTGACTTTCCGTGTCTCCCTCGGCCAGTTCGGCTACCTCAACGCTTTACGGTTGACGGAGCTAGAGGGCGTAGAGTTATGCCCCGAGCTCAACCCCAATGGAATTGCCGTGATGGGCTCCTCCGTAGCCCGGGGCGAGGGTGCACCTAACGATATGGGCTACGCCTTTCAGTTCGGCCAGCTCCTGGCTGCGCGTGCTGCTGCTGATCAGGGCCGCGACTGGAGCCTGACCAATATTTCCGTCGGTGGTAACAACACCGCAGCCGTCTCTAACCGCTGGGCCAGCGACCTCGCTCCGCTTTGTGACAAATACGTCCTTTATGGCCTCTCCCTGGCCAACGAGGGCATCCGCAACCGGGGGCAAGAGGCTTTTGATCAATTCCGGGATAACCTCCAAGAGTTGATTTCCCGGGCCAGAGCCAGAAACATTACGCCGGTTGTCATAGGCAACTATTCCCGCAGAGATTTTGACATCGAAGATTACCAATTCATCAAAGACATGAATCTGTTGATTCACCAGTGGGATGTCCCAAGCATTAATGTACTGGGCTCCAATGACAATGGTACCGGCAATTGGGTAACTGGCTACGAAGCTGACTTGGGCCACCCGAATATGGCGGGGCACACAGAGTTTTTCCACGCCTTCGTCCCGTCCCTGTTTGATGCCATTTCCGCAGGGAAGGTTTTACCCCAACGCGTAAGCGATACCTGGGTTACCTTCGGCAATGAAGTTGATGAAAACCCCGCCGTATTCTCCCCGGAAGAAACGGTACATCCCTTTACCCTTTCCATTGGTGTTCGGACCGTGGGAAGTGGACAAATTTTCTCCATCCCGACGCATCAGGGAGAGGGTAACCTCTCCATCAATGCCTCGGGCATGGCCGTTTATACTGCGCCTTCTGGCGCTTCGATCACTTCAGCTACCGCCGTCAATGACGGGGAGTGGCACCAGCTTACCCTCTCGCACTACTACGCCCGGGGAGGGAGTTTTCTTTACGTGGACTCCGCCCGTGTGGCTGGTGGTGTCAACGAACGCCTTGTTCCCCAAAGCTTTGCCCTCAGCGGAGCCGCAGGGCCAGCCACTGTAGATTTCAGGGATTGGTTCTTCTACCGCTCAGGAATGAACGCCGATGAAATTACCGCGCTGGTTCGTGGTGCGATGCTTAAATCAAGCCTGGAGCTGTATGCACCGCTGGACGGTCAGGGAGTGTTGGGCGACAGCATTCTCCTTAACCTGGCCCAGAGCAACAATACCATCGTAAACAGCTTACTGAGTGGTACCAATGAGACAAGGGTTTTACCCGCTGCGACTTTCCGCTATTTCCCCAATCCTACCGACGGGAAACTGACGATTGAATCAACCGACGGACAACCCGTGGGGCAGGTCGCCGTATTTGATGGCTTGGGTAGAAAAGTACTTTCGCTAGATTACCAGAGCAGCCTATCACTTGATGCTTTGTCGCCAGGAGCGTACTGGGTGCAGGTTGTGCGTGATGGTGGGAGGTTTGGGGCTTTTAGGGTGGTTTTGCGGTAGGGTATCACCACCTGAGTTTCCCCTCCGGGGGTGATTAGATCGCCAAACCCCAATCTTTAAGCAGTCGTTCCGCCAACCGGGTCCGCTCTGACCAATTATCTCCTTTTACCAGCAAAGTCTCCACTCCACTCTCTTGCCGTGCCTTCCAATGGGCGGCGGCCAAGTCAGCCCGCTCAGGCGGCTCAAGGCGAGTGCCGTCCTGCATATAGGGCGCGTCGGGCTGGGTAAACAGGCAGAGGTGATTTTCAGCGGCAGCCAGCCAGGCTG
The DNA here is from genome assembly GCF_000373105.1 of Neolewinella persica DSM 23188. Classification (GTDB taxonomy): domain Bacteria; phylum Bacteroidota; class Bacteroidia; order Chitinophagales; family Saprospiraceae; genus Neolewinella; species Neolewinella persica. The sequence continues at coordinate 20,417 of NZ_KB890443.1, forward strand.
GCCGGAGCAGCAGTTCCCGGCCAAAGAGATAACGTGCATAGGCCAGGGTGGTGTACACATCGGTATCGATGAACAGAACGCCATCGGCTTGGGGGATGGCTTCCTGAATGGCTTCGGCCTGGCGGTCGGCGATCCGGAGTAGGTCTTCGAAGACGACGGTGTCGGTGTGCTCCACGATTTCGCGGGCGGTTTCGGGAACGAAGACCGTACCGTAGCGCAACGCCAGGTGCGCCGCCAGTGTGGATTTCCCGGTCGACTCCGTACCGTGCAACACCACCCGCTGAACGAAGTCAGGCCGGGCGGCAGGTACCAAAAAGCGCCGGTACAGGTACGGCTCCGCCCGAATCATGGTGGCGGAAACGGGCACGGCGGCCCGGTCTACATCAAAGATCCGATAGCCAATCCCCCAGCTTTCAGCTACGTACTGTACGTAGGCTTCGGAACCTATGATCAACTCCGTCTCGGGTGCCAACTCCTTTAGCCGGGCCGTCCACAGCTCACTTACGTCGCGACTGGAAACCGAGGTCGCGGGCAAGTCTTCATCCGCAAAATCGAATCGTTGGATGGTGACGCGCGGGTCATCGGCGTAAGCTGCCCGTAGCCACCGTTCCCGGTCGTCGCCGGAGATGGGTTCGTTCTCTTCCACGCACAACAATATCGTAAGCTGGGTGGCCTGGCTGAGCGCGAAAGCGATCAGGGCCTGGTGGCCGGTGTGTAGGGGCATGAATTTGCCTAAGACCAGAGCTTGCATAGGAGAGATTTGAATGCTAAAACGCGAATCAAACGCTAAAAGCTTATTTCCTAATACTAATCAACACGACTTTACCGCCGAACTTGGGCTGTAGGTGATACTTATTACTTTGACTAATAGCCCTTAAGAATACTTTAGTTTCTGCCATGTCAGCGTTGTCAACGTAAACAAACGTGCTTTCATGAAAATTAGGTTCAAGCATCTGAAATATCGGTAAGTACAAATCTTTCCAACCGTCTAGCAACAGTAGGTCAATTGGCTCATGATGGTTTTTCAGTGTCTCTAAGGCATCACCAATTCTAACTTCAATGAGGTGGTTTACGCCTGCTCTTTTGAAGTTTTCAATCGCCTTATGCGCTTTCGAGGCAATTAATTCTGTGGTAATGATATTGCCACCGGTCTCAAGCACACCTTGAGCTAAGAACAGGGTAGATATTCCGAATGAAGTACCAAATTCAATGATGTTCCGGATACCATTTTCTTTAATAAGTCGCTTCAAGCCTTCTCCTTGTTCTTTGGAAATCGACAGATACACGTCTTTAAAACTAGATGGTTGAATCGATTTAAAGACGCTTTGCGCGAAACTTTTCAACATTTTCAAATGATCGAACCTGGCGTCCTTATACAGATGAGTTAAGGTAACTTCGACTTGTTGTTGGGTAGACATATTTTTTATATTTAAGAAAGGAACATCAACAATGTTGATGTTCCTTTCACATTAAGCATTGAATGAGTTATTCTAGAATTTTCCGTTTTCGTTTTTCCACTCCGCTTTTGGTGGAATCGGCGCAATCACATCCCAGTGCTCTACGATCTGCCCGTCTTCCAACCTGAACAAATCGTAAAAGGCGGTGAGCTCTCCTTTACCAAACTTTCCTTCGCTGAGGGTAAGCACAAAATTGCCTTGCCCCAATACCTTGTGAAGTTTGGTGTATTCCATCACCAATCCGTTCTCAGCGAAGTACTTCATTGCTGCACCAAAGCCTTCCAGGCCATCGGCAACTGCAGGGTTGTGCTGGACATAGTTCGTCGGGTTGATGTACGTCGCTACCTTATCCATTTCATGGTTCAGCAAGACTTTCTCGATGAATTCACGGGCGATAGTTTTGTTGGCCTCCGTCTTATCCAGATCGGTAATCTCTGTAGCACCGTCAAATTGAGTCCTGCCACTTGGGTTGGGCTTTTGAACCTCTAGCAGGTTGTCCCAATGCTCCACAATCTGTCCGTCCTCGAAACGGAACACATCGAACCCGGCTTTAGGGCCAAAGAAATCGTATTCGGTGTGGGTAAACACATAGTCGCCATCCTCAAAGGCACGAACGACATTAGCCTTAAAGCCTTGTGGTGGTGCGTGCTGCATCACTTCACCAAAGCCCTGTAAACCATCTGCAACAGACAGGTTGTGCTGAACGTATTCATTTGGATTGATGTAAGAGATAGGTGTTTGATCACCGGTATTAAAGCTGTTCAGCAGTGCGACAGCTTTGTCTTTTTTCGATAATTCCATAGTAGTATTATTTAGTGAAGAAATTATTTGGTAGCGCCCCATTTGAATGGAGGATTGATCCATCATGCCCATGAACTCTTTGGATATGGCATTATCCATAAAGGGCTTTAATGCAGCATCCGAATTTTTCTTATTATCCCAGTACACAGCTACGATTTGCTCACCACCTTCATTGACTCCAGTGATTCTTTGTAAAAACCCTTCCTGCTTTGCAGTAAATCCGATTTCTACTTTTTTATTAACCTTATTAAATACAGCCATGTCAGCACCGGACTTGGTGCCAAATGACATCACTTCAATGAAGTCGCTATTGTTCGCTTTGAACTCATCCTTCACTAGGTAACGGGACATTTTCATCGACGGCCCATCAATCATTGAAGCATAATCCGCAACTGATTCATCAGCCATGAATTTCTGCATAGAGGCTTCGGCATCTTCAAGCGTATTCCAGTAGACCAGGACAGCGTACTCTCCCTTTTCATTAACGCCACTCTGGCGTTTAATAAATCCTGGTTGCTTACTCGTGAAGTTGTTCTCAATTTCAGCATCTAGCCTGTTAAAAGTGGCGGCGCTGGTTGTCGCCTTTGATGTAAAAGTGGTTACCTCTAACACCAACTGGGTGCTGTTACAGCCGGCAAGTAATAATCCTATTACTACCAGCAACATTGATTTAAAATACATAGTGCTTCGTTTTGATGCTTTGGTTATTTGATACTGCAAAACTATGGCGAGCCCGCAGTGGCCTAGCTATCAAAATGACGACAAAAATGGTAAAAGTGTAACCAGTTGTTACGGCAGCTGTCTAAACTTGAGCGGCGTAGTATTGGTATTCTTCTTGAAAAACTTAATCATATTGGCAGGGTCTTCAAACCCCGTCTTATAGCCTACTTCACTTACTGACAGAGAGGTAGACACCAAGTAGCGCTTAATCTCTATCGTCACGAAATCATCAATAAAGGCCTTAACTGTTTTGCCCGTTAGCTTCTTCACAATATCGTTTAGCAACTTATAGGAAATGAACAACCTGGAGGCATAGTCTCTTGAACTCCTGGTGTTTACATACTCTCTTTCGAGCATGTCCTTAAACGCACTAAATATTTCCAACCAGTGTTTTTTAGCCCCACTTGTGGACTGAACTTCTTTTGTTCGTTCAGCCTTAAGCAACAGCACATGAAGTAGTGCACGTAGTATCTCCGACTTAGCAAAGCTGTTTGGGAAGACATATTCACTATAGAGTCTGTTAGCTATGCCAATAAAGCTATCCTCCCCCATCTCTTTTTGGTGAATGGTTGGCGCCTCAATATGGTAGTTGAATAACCGGTTCAGCTTAAGGTTATCCGATAAGAATCGGCGCTCAGCAATAAATAGGCTACTGAAAATCATACAGAGCCCATCAGCCTCAGACAGTTTTTGGGTAAAATGATGTACTTGGTTTTTAGCAACGAAAAGAGCACTCCCCTCAAGTAATTCGTACGACTTAAAATCGACAAAATGGGTGTACGAATTGCTGGTTACAATCAATATGAGGTAGAACTCGATTTTGTGCGCAGCAAACGGATCATGATCCGTTATGTCGTTCAACTTTCTAAAGAGCTGTGCAAAATCTATCACCTCAACATCAAGACTGGCGTTTCGATCGAAGAATATTTTTGGTAATTCTTTGTCCATATTTCCTTTATTAATACCAGCGACGTACCACCCAAAAACTTGCTTCAACACTAATCATTTCCCCCTCCATACAGCAACAGACTGAGCTTGGTGTTGGGTTGAATTCAGCTACTGCAGTAAATGGATACAGGACACTCTTCTCGGGCAATCTCTCACTTACTTAGGAAGTTTCAGCGTCATTTTCCCATCCAATTCAAAGTCATCAACGTGTCCCGCTATTGTTCCGTCAGCCAACCGCATATGGATGTGCATATTCGTCGTGTGATGGGTAAAAACAGCATGGTGAGCATCTGAGTAGAATCCCAGCATTACTATTGCGGCGTTTTTTGCCGTCCCGTTTAATCCCGAGGAGATGTGCTTTTCGTGCGAATGTTCCGTATCCCCATCCTTCCAGTTGATCACGTGCCAATCAGTTTTCTTCACAACACCTTCCATTATAAATGGAAAGGGTTCGCTTACATCAATTCCGTTTTCTAGCGCCGATTTTGCGACAAAAGCTTCAAATTCTTCTTTAGTAACGATTGTATCAGGCACCGGAAACTTACGCCATTCCGCTACCGCGGCAGCGACAAAAAGCGCAGCTTTTTTCCCGTAACTACTGTCGAATTTCATCACCCCGTCTTCCACGTAGGAATTGACTGGGTGACCATCAAATATTTGAATCTCCCCTTTTAAATTTTCCATAGCACCAAGCGCATATAAATGCTCTACCTTCTCATATTCCGACAGGGCCACTTTAGCCGACACATCGTTTTTGTGCATTAAGTTCATCAACGCTCCTGCGTATTCTACCTTGAAGGACGGTACTTTCTCTACTGATTCTATCTCTTTTTCTACTGGGTTACCACACGATATAGTAATCATCAAAATTACTATGTATAATATTGGCTTGATCCTGGAATGCACGCTTTAGTGTTTTGTGATGAGCGGCGACAAGGTACGCTTCTTAGTAAATAAAGCTGTGTTTGGATTTTCCACCATTGCCCTACTTAAGGAAAACATACAGCTGTTGCGAATACTCGCGGCCTACTCCTGAGATCAGCTCGCTGAGCTCCGGGCAGCGTAGTATCATGAGCAGGGTGAGTTTAAAGGCAATCAGGGCCTGGTGGCCGGTGTGTAGGGGCATGAACCTGCCTGGGGTTAATGCTTGCATGGGGGATTAAGAACTTGAGAGTGGACTATCCCAAAATTTGCTTTTTAAGCGACTACAGACTCTTTATCCAGCTCTCTATCAATGCTACACCCTCAGTGTCAACCAGGTTTTTTCCTATCTCAGGCATAACGATATCAGGTTCCAAATGCTTCATTCTGTATAACAATATTGACGCTTCAGGTTTGCCACTAACGATGTCAAAGGCTAGGTACCCAGACCCTTTGCCTGCGGCAACTGGCGGTTTATTGACGCCTAGTCTGTACAAATCTGACTCTTCATATGCTAAATGCAAACCTGATGTCTTAGCCGAACCTCCATCCTGATGACAATGGGCACAATTAACGTCTAAATATGCTCGGGCCCGACCGTCTAAAGGCTCTGATTCATCCTTATAGTCTGGCAGTTTGGCCACAACAGAAAGAGGTGGCAGATCTACTAAAAAGTGATTGTCGGAAAGAAAGGCCAACTGATTCTGGCTAACACTGATAAACTGATTTTCCCGATTTAGTTGTCGGGGCGTAGGCCCTAATGGCACTAATTTTTGATTCTTGACATGACAGTTTTTACACATATTAATATTTGGCACCGAATAGCTAAAGTTAAGGGGTTCTACCCTTTCATCGTTTGCTTCCAAGACCAAGTCTATGTCTTTTCCCAATATGTAAAGATATGCCTCTGTCTGTTCTTCATTCCACACATACGGCAGCGCAATCCACTCACCATCCTTTTTTAGGAGCAACCGGGTTTCGAGAATAACATCGGTATCGTTGTTTTTTAAGTCAGCATTGGTATAATAAAAGTTTTTAATAATAACAGTACCTTCTGGAAAATCTAAAACCTTTTCGTCAGACACATAAGCAGCTGTGCTACCCTCCGGAAAGGAAATGAATCGACTCTTAGTCGCATAATCTGTAAACAAGGGCGAATTCAACGTATACGGTACCACCTGTTCGGAAGCGGGAATCAATTGGCTAATCGGCTGCTTAAAAAAACCATAATCAGAGAGCTTTTTCAACCCAAGATCCTCATACTTAACAAGTGTATCCTGGCTGGTCAATAACCCAGAAACACTTACGTAATCATTGGCTACAGCAACATTCCCCTGATTCTGACAACCGAGGAGCAAAGCCAATGCAAGGGTACTAATTACAATTATACTCCGAAACATCACTGGTTGCATTTTTAAAATCGTTAATCACATCTAGTCCATAAAAAGAAAAGGATTCTCCTCCTGTTTCAAAGCACAGAGTATAGTCTGCATCCTCGTCTTCCAGGCCATCCCAGAGCACGTCCACCGTTTGAAAAGGCTTTTTAAATAATAGAATCTTTCCAAAATCATTATTAATCGTTGGAAACAGATACGAGTTCTCAAATCTGTTTTCACCTATTTTTATTTGCCTTGGATATGGATTATAATTGGCATCTGAGTTGTACTCATCATTAATTGTACGTACGGACCCCACAACACCCGGAGCTTCTTCTGGCCGACTATTTCGCTTGCCCAACTCATAAATCAATTCATAACTGGCAATCGCGATAGAAGTTGTCTTATTATCGGTAAAGGAATTATCATGAAAATAAACATCTTCAGTCCCCAACACCAAGCTTCCCGTACCACTAGGCACCTGCCCGACTATGGCTCCCGCCTTAGCAAAATTACTGGTGTTATTCTCATATACTGTATTATTATACACCTCTATATTCTTCCCATATTGGGTCAGCCCAGGCAAATCAAACACCAAGATTCCTCCCGTATTTTCATATACTTTGTTCCCAAATATTTTTACATTTATCGAATTTTCGCTTTCTATTCCTGCTACATTGTATAAGGCTTCATTATTACTAATCACTACATCAACCGACTGCCCTACATAAATCCCTGCATCCGAAGAACCAATAGCTTTACATTGGTCTATGACGACATTTCTACACAGTACGGGATAAAAAGCATAAGCCCCATTGTCTTCACTCACTTTACCCGTCCATGAACTCTCTACATTTCTAAAGGTAATCCCATTCGTATCCATCACCTTAATGTTGTCTCCTTTAGCATTTTCTACGGTAAGGTCCTGTATCGTGATATTATTACCATTGGTTATTCTAAGACCCTCTGCACCCTTGGTTTGCCCGGCAAAATTTAGCACCGTCGCACCCATCCCGTGCCCTTTAATCGTTACATGACTAACACCGTCTAGTGGTAGTGCCTGGCTTATGGAAAATTGGCCTTTGGGTAATTCAATGACAGTACTATCTTTAGCTAATAAAAACTGAGAAAGAATAGTTTGTTCTGTCCCCTTATCTGCGGTGTAATTTCTTTCGGGGGAATACGTGGGAAAAGGTTCACTTTTTAGCACCAAAAATAAAATTACCAACCCTACCAGGAGAAAGATCAATAGGAACATAATTTTTTTCATAACGCCTAATATTTTATTTAAGACACTCTAATCCAACGCTAAACGATTGGCCTGAAAGTTGGATCAGGAAGGGTTAAAATCCCACAGCGAATTCCGGACTTTTCAGGGGCGCCTATTCGAAAGGTATGACTCCACTGCCTATTGACGAAGTTAGATAATACTACTCATATTTGCCCGCTTAACTTGCTGAAAAGTCTTGTAGTCATCAGCTACCGCACCGCAAACAACCTCTCTGAGAGCTTACTAGAATGGGCGTCTGTGTAAAGGTTTGCTCCATGTTCAGTTAACCAATTTCCTAATTGTAAACCGGCCCGTGATCTGTAGTGGCTCGCCAACTTATATACCAACCCACTCCTCCGGCAGTAGCCAACCCCAAAAATACAACATACTCCATCCCCACCAGTACAATCCCCTTGCTGAAATAAAGCACGATGCTGACGAGGTCCACCAACACCCAAAGCACCCAGCTCTCGAGCACCCGCCGGGCTAGAAAGAAAGTGGCGATGATACTGGCGACCGTAGTGAAGGCATCGGGATAAGGGAAGGCTGCCGGCTCGGGGAAAACCGTGGGTAACAGGGTATGAACGTGGCTCATTAACGTCCCCTGCACCAGCGTCCCCGCCAAAATAATGAATGCCCATAACCAACGTTGCTGCCCGTCAAGGACCCTGATGGGCGATGCAGTTGCTCCATTTTTCTGCTGCCAGAAATACCAGCCGTACAGGCTCATACCAAAGAAATACACCTGCAACAGCGCATCGGAATACAGGCGAAAATGATAGAACAGCACCGCGAAACAGATCACGTTGAGTAACCCGACCGGCCAGGTCCAGACGTGGTTTTTCACCGCCAACCAGACGCTGATGAGGCCGGCAATGGTGCCAATCAATTCTATCCAGGAAATGGGGTAATTTAGTAAAGTGAAGGCGGTTTCCATATGTAAGAGTTGTAGAGTCGCTTCGCTCCAGTTGCAAGGGTTGCAGGGTCGCTTCGCTCAGGTTGCAGGAGTTGCAGAGTCGCTTCGCTCCAGTTGCAGGGGTTGCAGGGTCACTTCGCTCAGGTTGCAGGAGTTGCAGGGTCGCTTCGCTCAGGTTGCAAGGGTTGCAGAGTCGCTTCGCTCCGGTTGCAGGGGTTGCAGGGTCGCTTCGCTCCAGTTGCAAGGGTTGCAGGGTCGCTTCGCTCCGGTTGCAGGAGTTGCAGGGGGTCCAGGGTCACTTGGTTCTGGTTACAGTTGTTGCAGACAGTGCGCGAGTTGTAACGCCTGCAACAACTGCAACCCTTGCAACTAGGAGCGCAGCGACCTTACCAGCGATAAGTTACCGACATCCATCCATTAACCCCCGCCCTGCGGTGAAAAGTAGGCCGGCCATAAATGTCCAGCTGCCCGTTAGTGGCATAGCTTTCGTCGGTGAGGTTAAATGCAAAGCCCGAGACCGACCAGCGGCCCTTTGCCCAGCTGACGCGGGCATCAATGGTTGTGAAGCCAGCTATCTCATTTTCGTTCGCCAGGTCGATGAAACTCGCCCCCTGATGACGAAGATCCAGGCCGAAAGACCAGGCGTTACGGCGGTACGTGATCCCTTGGTTGAGCAGTATTCCGGGGCTGAGAACAGGGTCAAAAATGGTGTCATCCTGCGTTATTTTATTGTCGGACAAAGCACCAGACTGATGAACCTCTAAAGCAGGAGACAACCGGTATGAAAGTTGCCATTCCAGCCCAGCGCGATATGACCTGGCCACCGATGACCGCAGCGGCAAACCGTTAGGACCGAAAGCACCACTCAGTACAATTTCGTTCCTGAATCGTAGATAAAAGGCATTCACCCGGTAGTCAAAACTGGTAGTGTTGCCCTGCAGGCCGAGTTCATGATCGAAGACAGTTTCAGGTTCCGTAACGTAAATCAGGGGACCATCCCCCCCCAACAGCAAATCGTCTTCCCCTCCGAAAATATCATTTCGGGTCGGCTCCCTGCCAACGCTACCAAAGCGATAGTAGAGTTGAGACGTACCGGCGGACAGTGTGGCCGCCAGGTTGTAGTTCAGGAAAGTAAAATTAAGTGGTTCGAGGCCAACGCTTCCCTCATAGCCAAAGCTGCTGTGGCGGAGTTGGGCGGCGGCGCGCAGGTGCAATTTTCCGGTCTGACGAGCAAGGGAAGTAAAGCCACTAAACTCCCGCTTTTTGCCGGTATTTACGTAAAGTCCCCCAATCCCTTCCTGGCTGCCAAGGTGCCGGCGCCGGTAATCCTGCAGGTGAAATCCCGTGCGTAATTCCCAGTCGTTTTGCTCATAGGCCAGGTTTGTCAACAGGCCGAGGTTATGGTAAACGAAAGCATAATTCAACAACCCTGCACCAATGTCTGCGCCCACAAAATTATTAAGGTCAAAATCATAGTTCCCATCCTGGTAGCCATAGTAAAGACTGGAGGATAACCGGAGTGCGGAACTGGCCAGGTAAGTGTACTGCACTTTGGCCAGCGTAGTGGTAAAGTTGTCGCGCTCATTTTCGCTGTTTCCGTTCGTGCGGGGTGCCTCCTGTAATAAGGAATCTCTTACGCCCAGCCAGGCCATCTGGTTTTGTTGGGTACCGGCAAAGGCCGTGAATTTCAGCAGGTGCTTTTCTCCGGTTCGCCCCAGCTGGACGAAAGCCGAGGTCCCTTCATGGTCGCGCTATGGTCCCTGAAGCCGGAGGACCCCAGACGGCTCCCCCGGGCATAGAGGTTCCAGCCCTTATTGCCCAGCCGCCGCTGCGCGGCGGCGGAGACGCGGTAACTGCCAAAGGAGCCATAGCCCGCCGTCACCTCGGTAAATTCTTTGCCGGAAATCACCGGGCTCAATAGCTGGACTGACCCAGCATAAGCCGCCGTGCCATTCACATCTACATTAATCCCTGGTTGCAGCTGCACGGCTCGAATACTGCTCAGCAGATCAACGTAGTTGTTGAAGTAAAAGCCCTGGTCCTCCGGCTCATTGAGCGGAACACCGTCGAGCGTAAAGTTCAGGCGCGTCTGGTCGATACCGCGTAAGCGGAAGTAAGCATAGCCAAAGGCACTGCCCGCGTCGGTAAATGCAGTAACGGAGGGCTGCCGCTCCAGCAACAAGGCGGGTTCCTGGCCGTAGTAGTTTACGCGTAGGTCTTCGCGGGAAAGCGCAGCCACCGGTCTTGCCTCCGGGCCGGAGGCCCAGGCAGGGGCTACTACAGTAATTGGCCTGAGCTCCAGACTGTCTTGTGCCTGGAGCTGGACGATAAGGAATAGTGTTAATAGTAGGGGTGTGTATTTCATGGAACGGTCTTTCGGGACAAAGCTAGGATAAATTAACTTAGCTTACAAATTAAACTAAGATGAATAATTATAGCGTTTTGCACGTCCATCTATTAATGACTGATGATAGCGATGATTAACACTTCTTTCTCCCCAGATCACCTTTAGCGGCTATTTCAGCCAACGATGCATCGGACGTTGGGCGAAGAAACACCTAGCCATCCAATGCCTCTGATTATCAACTTTCGTCGAACACAAGGACCGGTTTATCTTAAAAAATCGACTACGTGCAACCCCAGTTTGATCTTTGTCGTCCATTAAGTAAATAGCACCTAACCCTTTCTTATTCAACCCAATAAAACCATATCTAAATGAAAAATCTATTATTTTCCGCGTTCGCTTTCCTTTTCCTGGCCACTGCTACCGCCATGGCGGGACCAGCCGTTGCCACGACTACCGTAGAGCCCCTCATCGTACGCAGCCACCTGGCCGAAGGCGGTCTGGAAGTCATCATCGCTAACCTCGAGCAAGAGAATGCGACCGTTACGCTCACCAGTCTGGATACGGACCGCGTTTTCTTCAATGACCGTATCCGGAAGCACAACGGCTACAGCTATAAAATCAACCTTGATGAGCTGCGCCACGGTCGTTACATTCTCGCCGTCAAGAAGGGCAAGACCATCCGCAAGCAGGTGATCCTCGTCAACAAGAAGGGGGTTTTATGTAGTGATTGGAAATAAGGTCAGGTTATCGGGTTGTCGGGTTATCTGGTTGTCGAAACACCTTGTTGACAACCCGACAACCTGACAACCCGACAACCAGACAACTTGATAACCCGGGAGGACGTTACCATTTCCATGCGTAACGTCCTTTTGCTTTTGGTCCTTTCTTTTCTTTTTACCGCCTGCGGCGGTGGTGACCTTCCGATCCCCAAGCCACGCTCCTACCCTAGGGTAGATTACCCGGTCCGGGCGTATGAAAACGTAGGTGCTGATTACTGCCCATTCAGCTTCGACAAGCCGGTCTCCGCCACCATGCGTCAGGAGACCACCTTCTTCGATGATGCACCGCCGAATGCATGTTGGTTCGACCTCAAATTAGCAGAAGGCCTCAACGGAAGCGTTCATTTCAGCTACTATCCGTTAAAGACCATAGCCGATTTTGAATTTCACCGCGACAAGGCCTTCCAGCTGACCGGTGAGCACATGAAACGCGCCAGCGACATCGAGGAAATCGTGATCAACCGTGCAGACGCAAACGTTCACGGCATTGCTTTCGACGTTTCCGGTCCTGCGGCCAGTCAGTTTCAGTTTTTCCTAACGGACTCCACCCGCCACTTCCTGCGTGGTGCGCTGTATTTCGATGCCGTGGTCAACCCGGACTCCCTGGCACCAATCGTTGCCTACGCAAAGGAAGATGTGTACCGGATGGTGGAGACGTTTGAATGGAGATAGTCGAACTAGTGATCGAAGAGCGAAATTGGTATCACCTTGACTTGCTATTTCAACTGTAGAATCAATTCCCTTCCTGAGAATTTCCCCAAGTATAAGCTTTCGAACTCATCCTTTTCAACATAGGTATTTTCGGATGCATACACCCCATCCACTTGATTAGGCTTAGTGTATTGAAAGATTACCCGGTTATACACATCAATGACCCAATATTCCTGAATTCCCGCTGCTGCATAAGCTGAATACTTTGCAGTCTTATCACGATGCAGTGTCGCATCTGACACTTCTATCACTAACAACAAGTGCTCTGGTCCTGGGTGATAGTTATGATAGCGCTCTAATGGGCCCTTTGCAACATAGATATCCGGTTCAGGTTCAGAATTATCAAGTAAGGTAACAGGATCTTGCACACCAATCACATGGTCATTTGAGTTCAAGAATCGCTCATAGAGTGATTTAGTAAGGTTTCACACAGACAGCATGGGCATTACCAACAGGGCTCGTTTCAATTATTTGACCGAATAACAACTCTACTTTATCGTCAGAAGTAAGAATCCCTGTATCAATCATGGCGTGGTATTCTTCAATAGTCCAAGACCTCCGCTTTAGCGAAAGCATGGAGCGTTCTATAGTTTGCGAAAGCATGATGATTGGTTTTACTTACTTATAATAATAGAATTCGTAGTAAGATAGTTACTCAGAGCCTACTTCTTCTTATCCGCCTTCTTCACGTCTTCCGTAGCGTCCAGCAAATCCTGGGTGGCCTTCTTTAGCTCAGCCACATCTTTTGCACTTTCCTCAGCTGCTTTTTCTGCCGCCTCAGCTGCTTTAGGCTTCGGCTTGGAGCGACCACGCTTACGTTTAGGCTTTGACTCTGCTTCTTCCTTTGCGGCAGCTTTGGCTTTTTCTGCCAGCACCGCTTTTGCTTCCGCGGCAGCTTCTTCGTCCACTTCGGTAGCTTTTTCCTTTGCTGGGAAGGGCTCTTTGCCGAAGGTCAGTTTGCCCTGTCCCAGGTCAGCGTAGATGGTGTCACCGGCAATGAATTTGGCAGAGATCAGATCTTTACTCAACTCATCCGACAAGTCGGATTGTAGCACTCGCTTCATCGGGCGGGCACCAAACTGGGGGTCGTAGCCACGGTCGGCCAACCAATCCATGGCCTTGTCACTGATCTTAAGCACCATGCCCTGACGGGCCAGCATTTTTTCGATCTTACGCAGCAAGAGACGGGCAATCTGTTTGATCTCCGGCAGCGTCAGGGGCAGGAACATAATCCGCTCATCGATCCGGTTTAGGAATTCGGGGCGCAGTTCTTCTTTCAGGGTGTCGAATACCTCTTCCCTGGTAGTAGAAATGATGTCTGCCCGGTGTTCTTCACCGACGCTCGCAAGGTCTTCGAAGTTCTCAAGAATCTTATCCGCCCCCATGTTGGAGGTCATGATGATGAGGGTGTTCTTGAAGTTAGCTACCCGGCCACGGTTATCCGTTAAGCGTCCGTCATCGAGGACTTGCAGCAGGATATTGAAGGTATCAGGGTGTGCCTTCTCAATCTCGTCGAGCAGAACGATGGAATAGGGCCGTTGCCTCACCGCTTCGGTCAGCTGGCCACCTTCGTCGTAGCCAACGTATCCGGGAGGGGCACCTACCAGGCGACTCACCGTGTGGCGTTCCTGGTATTCACTCATGTCGATCCGGGTGATGGCCGTTTCGTCGTTGAAAAGGACTTCGGCCAGGGCCTTAGCCAGCTCGGTTTTGCCGACACCGGTGGGGCCGAGGAAGATGAACGAGCCGATGGGTCGGTTCTCATCCTGCAGACCGGCGCGGGAGCGCCGGACGGCATCGGAAACCGCAACAACCGCTTCGTTTTGGCCGATCAATCGCTTGTGCAACTCATCTTCCAGGCGGAGGAGCTTATCGCGCTCGCTTTGCAGCATACGTTGTACGGGAATCCCCGTCCAGCGGGCCACCACTTCGGCGATGTCGTTGGCCGTAACTTCTTCGTTGGTGAATCGTTTTTCGTCGGGCAGTTCCTCCAGTTCTTTTTCTGCAGCTTCGATCTGTTTCTGCAAATCAGCTAACTGCCCGTAACGGATCTTGGCGACGGTCTCGAAGTCGCTGGCGCGTTCGGCCTGTTCGGCCAGATGTTCCATCTCCTCCATTTGCTTTTTCAGGGCCTGGCTGTTGTCCACCAGGTCCTTCTCATTACGCCAGCGGGCGCGTAGGGAATCCCTGGTTTCGCGGGCGTTGGCGATTTGCTCTTCGATGATCTTCAGCTTGGGAGCGGACCCTTCCCGTTTGATGGCTTCCTTCTCAATTTCCAGCTGCCGGACTTTCCGGTCAGCTTCATCGATCTCTTCTGGTACCGAATCCAACTCCAGGCGGAGGCGGGCGGCAGATTCGTCGATCAGGTCGATCGCCTTGTCGGGTAAGAATCGATCAGAGATGTAGCGGTTACTGAGTTCGGCGGCAGCCACCAGAGCTTCGTCGAGGATTTCAATCTTGTGGTACACCTCATAGCGTTCCTGCAGACCGCGCAGAATCGAGATGGTATCTTCCACACTCGGCTCCTCAATACGTACGGTTTGGAACCTACGGACCAACGCCTTGTCCTTTTCGAAGTATTTCTGGTATTCGTCCAGAGTGGTGGCACCGATAGTACGAAGGTCACCACGGGCCAGAGCTGGTTTCAGAATATTGGCTGCGTCCATGGCGCCGTTTCCGCCGCCGGCACCGATCAGGGTGTGAATTTCGTCGACAAAAAGGACGTAACGGCCATTACTGTCGGAGACTTCCTTGATGATGCCCTTGAGGCGTTCCTCAAAGTCTCCTTTGTACTTTGCACCAGCCAGCATTCCGGCAATATCGAGCACAAATATCCGCTTCTCTTTCAGGCTTTCCGGCACATCGCCTTTGACGATTCGCCAGGCAATCCCTTCTACAATGGCGGTCTTACCGACTCCGGGTTCACCGATTAACAGGGGGTTGTTCTTCTTCCGTCGGCTGAGGATTTGCAGCAGGCGGCGAATTTCCTCATCGCGTCCCACAATGGGGTCCAGCTTGCCGCTTTCCGCGCGCTCATTGAGGTTAATGGTGTATTTATCCAGCAGGTTATAGGTGTTATCATCACCGGGTTCGGAGACGGTTTTACCCTTGCGGAGCTCTTCGATTGCCCCACGGATGCCATCGTTAGTGGCACCGAGTTCTTTCATTATCCGGGCTCCTTTATCACTGGCTCCCTGGATGATGCCGAGCAGCATCAGCTCGATGCTGATGTACTGGTCGCCAAAATCTTTAAGCATTTTTTTAGCCCTGCTCAGGGCGCGGTTAGCGTCATTGGTCAGGTACTGCTTGGTCGCGCCTTTCACTTTCGGATAGTCAACCAAGGACTCCTTGATCTCACGACGCACTGCGGCAGTGTCTACGCCTACTTTTTTAAAGATAAAATCTGCGACGCTTTCGTCGATCGTAATAATGCCGGCCAGCAGGTGGGGCGTATCCACTTGTTGCTGGTCCATTTCCTTAGCGATCTTCTGGGCCTGAATAATGGCCTCCTGAGCTTTGGTAGTAAAATTTTCGTAAGTCATGGGGTGAAGATAAAGGAGGAAAAGGGAAAAGGTGTAAGGGGAACGGGGAAAAGGAGGAAGGGAAAACGGAAAAAAGGTAAGTACCCTGCCTTTCGGGATGAATGCTGGTTTTTAGTCGACCGAAATGCGGGCATTTTAGCTTCGCTGGTGCACTTTTTGGCCGCATCTACCAGGCCTTTGGAAGTGGGCGCGGCCGCGGGTGCAGGGAAAAAGAGGAACGTAGCAAGGGAATAGCGGTTGAAACTCACTTGACGGACCGTTACTCCCCCATCTCAATCAGTCGTTTTTCCAGCGCCCCTACCCAATCATGAAAGCTGGTGACCCGCCCCCGGGCATTTACTGTGACAAAATACGGAAGATAAGTACTGCAGTTAAGGCGCAGACAGGTCTTATCCGCCGCCCGATATAGGGGCAATTGAAAGCCAAGCCTCTCAGCGATGGCCTTCAAGTTCTCTACCCCTCTAAAGCGGGAAATAACGGCGACATCAATCTCTTCCCGGCTTGCTGCAGGCAAGGCTTGATACAGGCTGTCCAGGCCACGGAGTTGTTTCTCCCCATCGAAGCCACCCCAAAAGTATAAGATCAGTTCTCGCCCCGGTGTTCGCTTGATCGTGGTAGCGTTACCATCGAGGTCTTCTACGGGAACGGCCTTATAACTCAGGTCTATCTCTGCGGTCAGGGGCAGGCCCCGTGCATCCTCCAGCAGCTCGATTTCAAGGCTGCCATAATCGTCTGCGATGAAATTGATGGCGTAATACTGCTTACCGACCCGAAAAACGGTCTGCCGGCTGATCTCCCCGACGCAGGCCATATCAGTCATGATGGGCAGCGTATCATTTCCGTAGGTCGTGAGCAGCAGGCGGTCAGGCACTGGTTTGTACTCGAAAAAGTCCCAGTCAAAGGCAGGCCCCTCGGTATGGATAAGGGCGATCCGCAGGGAGTCACCGCCCAGTACTACGTCTGCTGCCGGAATATTGACGCGCACGCGGCGGTAGTTATCTATTAGCATAATGTTGAGGTCCCGGGAGATGGAGTCCATACGGCGAACCCAGCCGGGATAATGCTGTCGGGAGCGCAGGCCGCCGTTAACGTGTTTTACTTCGTACCAGATGCGTTCGCTGCGAAACTTGATCTTATCACCCGGTAATTCCCCGTTTTTACCGGTTACTAATGTATCCATTTTTGCATAAACGGCCTCCCACTTCGCCGTATCCTCCAGCTCCCAGTATTCCTGATAATAGCCACCGGAGATGTTGCGAATAGCGTCGGTCAAGGGAATAACGCGGGTGCGGCCATCGGCAAAAAAGTCGGAGGCGCAGGAAGTCACACCACAAGAAAATGCGACCAATAAGGCGAAAAAATAAAATATGGAACGGGGGTTCTGCATTTCGCAAGATCGTCAGCCCAGCGGGGTTAGGCAATGCCTGGCGTGTGAACGATTGGTTAAAAATCAGGTTGCCCGATCGGGGGGGTGGGCTTACATCGCGATTTCGACCAACTACGTGGGTTAAAAGGCGGCGTTACCCTTTGCTTCTTCCTACTTCCCTTGCACCTGCGGCCCCGCCCCCATACGCTCCTCCAGCCAATTCGGCCAGCCGTAGTAAGTTACGATCCGCCCCCACTCATTGATATCGACGTAATAGGGAACGTAGGGATGGCAATTGAGCCGCAAACAGGTCTTGGACGTCGTCTTGTAAGACGCAAAACTAATATCATTTGCGCGCATGAATGCACGTATCGATTCCGGGTCATTGAGGCTGTTGATCAGGACGATTTCCATCCTCGCGCGTTCGGCCACCGGCATTGCCCGGTAAAGGCTATCGAGTTTGATCACGTCCTTGCCGCCCGTCGGCCCCAGCCCCCAAAAATAGAGTGCGAGATCGCGCCCCGGCGTTCGCTTGATGGTGGTCGGTTGCCCGTTCATGTCCTCCACCTCCACCTGCTTGTAATAAATGTCCAGTTCGGCGGAATAACCGATACCCCGGGCATTCTCCAGGCGCTCAATCTCAATTTCCCGGTAATCTTCTGCTACCGAACGTAAAACGTAGGCATGCCGGCCTACCCTGAAAACTGTTTGGCGGGAAATGGGGCCGATGTTATCCTGGTCCATCGCGATGGGCACCACCTCATTTCCGTAAGTCGTCAGTATCAGGTAATCCGGCTCATTGAGGTCAAACGTCTGCCAGGTGAACGCCCGATCGGTAATGTGGATGAGGCCAATGCGTAACGAATCACCGTCCAGAACGACATCCGCCGCGTTGATCTCTGCGGTAACCCGGTTGTTGTTCAGCAGACGAATGACGTTTACTTCGTCACCGAGTGTGTCAAACCGTCGCTCCCATCCTTCGTGTGGATCGCTGCTTCTCCAGCCATCTTCGGTCAGCCGCAGCACGTATTTATCACTACCCACCCTTAGGTTCATCCGGTCATGCGCCATCAGGATGGTATCTGCACGGCGTAAGGTTGTTTCCCACGCTGCCGTATCCCTGATTACCCAGTACACCTGCCCCCGGTTCACGGTGGTGCTGCGGATACTATCCGTCAGCGCCACCTGATAACGTCCCGGATAGACGTCCGGACTACAAGCCTGGAAGGCAAGCCAAATGGCGCACAGACTAAAAACCAGGGTTAACAATATCGGGCGGGGCATGCCCGCAAGTTCGGCAACCTGAAGGGGATGAGCAATGGCTGGGGTGTGAATGTTTGGTTAAAAGAGAATAAGTGAACGGGTGAATGATTGAATAAGAGAACAGCTACCGCTGTTTCCACTCGCGGCGCTTATTAGTACATAATGGGTAGTAAGTAGTTGGTAGTGCTACCGCGGCCTCAGCCCGCTTCGCTCGTACGGCTAAATTTTGGCCATAAAAGCGCACACGAACGATGTGAATACAGCTTTGCAGCAACACTTATTGAATTATTGATTGATGGTTGTTGGTTGGCTGCCACCAGTCCGTTCTCGCTTCCACTAGTCTCGTCTTTACTAAATGCCCATATTCTTCTTAATGAAGCTCTTAATACCTTAGCCTTAGTGGTTCCTCCAGTGCTTACACTGCGCTTGCTCGCCCGGGTTGAGCAGCGAAAGGGCAGCGAAAGGTACTTGCGGCAGCTATTCGATTATTCTCTCCGTCAGTTATTCGATATATTTAGCTTCGCTGCCGCCTTCAGCAGTCGTCCATTCCATTATTCAATCCCTTCCATGCTAACCCGTCGCAACTGGCTCCGTCAATCCATACTCACCTCCGCTGGTGCCGCGCTGCTGGCCCCCAACACGCTGCAGGCACTTTCCGGCCGGCAAATCAATGTATTCAACCAGCTGGGAACTTCGGCCAACGACGAAGCCTACTGGGAGCTCGTCAAAGAACAATTCACCTTTGCCCCGGGCCTCACCTACTTCAACAACGGTTCTTTAGGTGCCTGCCCGGACCACGTGGTGCAGGCCACCAATACCTTCCGGCAAACGCTCGATGGTTTTCCGTCTAAATACATGTGGGGCGGTTGGGACGAGGAAAAGGAGGCTGTCCGGGAAAAGGTCGCCAACATGTTCAGCGTTTCTCCGGAGACGATCGCCCTGATCCACAATACGACCGAGGGGATGAACCTCATTGCTTCCAGTATGAATTTGGCAGCCGGCGATGAAGTCCTCCTCAGTAGCCACGAACACACCAGCGCCCGGGTACCGTGGAAGTACTGGCAGGAAAGCAAAGGCGTGGTGCTGAAGGACGTACCCCTGCCGCTGTTGCCAGCAAGCAAAGAGGAAATAGTAAGCTTATTCCGCCAGGCCATCACACCAAACACTAAGGTCATTTCCATCGTCCACGTGACCAATACCAACGGGATGATGCTCCCGGTAAAGGAAATCTCCGCTATGGCCCACGAGCATGGGGTACTTGTAGCGGTAGACGGTGCTCAATCTATGGGGATGTTCCGAATTAATCTTGACGATCTGGGCTGCGACTTCTTCACTTCGAGCAGTCACAAATGGTTGTTCTCCCCCAAGGGGATGGGCGTATTCTACGCCCGGGAGGAAAGCCAGTCCTTACTTAAGCCGCTCATCGTCTGCCGGGGTTGGGAAAACAAGACCATCCGACGGCTGGAAAACTACAACACCCGCAACCTGCCTGAATTATTGGGGCTGGGGGCCGCCCTCGATTTCCGGAGTCTCATTGGCCAGGAACGAATCGAGCAGCGGATTTTTGAGCTGAAGCATTACCTGCTTGGCTTACTGGAGGGGGACGAACGTTTCGTGGTCAAGACCCCACGGGCGGATGATCTTTCCGGGGGTATTCAAACGGTGGAGGTCGTCGGCAAACAGGTAGGGGACGTAAGAGATGCACTTCGTGACGATCACGGGATTGATTGCCGGCCGATGTCGGGGCATGGGATCAACGGGGTGCGGCTGTCCCTGGCGATTTACTGTACTAAGGCCGACGTAGACAAACTGGTTCTGGCGCTGGCGGAAGGATAGTTTTTTGGCGGGGACGCAGGTGCAAAAGATGGTTAGAGGGTAAAGATTGCCTTCATCGCCAGGTGAATAGCTCAAGCACTGCTCAATTCTTCTCAGAGAGATGATAGCAGCAAGTATTCAGGAGAGCAACTCGGCTGAAGCCGAGGCTACACGTGTAGCTCCGGGTGCGGTGCCCTTCGGGGCTGGCTTCGCCGGTCGCGTCTGCCTTCGGCCGTCAGCCGGATAGCTCAACTTTAATTTGAAAAACCCATTGGCCGGTGCTGTGCTGCAAATGCTGCAAACCGGGACGGCGGCTAATTAGTACTCTTAGGCGGCGCCGGCATACTCATATGGTAATCATTGGCAATGATGCTTGCGTACTTATCCAATATTTCGAGAATCCGGTCGGTTGAGTCAGAGGCGACAATGACGCCGACGTGCTGTTTTTTGTCCATCTTCCAAACGACCTCGGGATCGTTAAAGGGCGTCATATCAGGCTTCGCGTAGCGGGAGAGGGAAACGATGATGCCGGACTGGTCGAAGCGACGCTCGGGCAAGTGGTATTCTTTGCCATAGGCTTTGGCTGTTTCCAGACGGGCCCACTCGGCCCACAGGGAGATGCCGGTGGCGGCCTCGACCATTTCGGCGAGGTGGGCACCGCCCACCCGGCTGGCGGTTTCGAGGAAGACGAAGCTGCCGTCGGGCATTTTGATGAATTCGGTGTGGCTGGCGGAGAACTGCATGTGGAAGGCGTCCATTACTTCTCCGGTCAGTCTGCGCAGGGTTTCCGCATCGGGATGGTGGTACGGGACGCTGACGGAGCGGAAGATGCCACCGCCGTGGGCGACCTCAAAGGGCGTGTCCAGGTAACGGGAGGACTGACAAAAAACAATCTCTCCATCGACGCTGATCGCGTCGACGTGGTACACATCCCCGGGGCGAAATTGCTCCACGAGGTACTGGTCCCGTTTTTCGCCCAGGCTGTGTACGTGCTGCCATAGTTCCGCAGCAGAATGTACTTTCTTGATACCCGTAGCACTTGCTTCTCCTCTTGGTTTGATCAGGCAGGGGTACTCGATGGTGTTGGCGAATTCCGTGAGCCGAACATCGTTGAACAAATCACTGAATTTCGGCACGGGAACGCCCTGATCCCGGGCCTGCACGCGCATCGCCAGTTTATCACGGAAGTAACGCGCCGTGGTTTGCCCCATTCCCGGAAGGCGAAACTCTTCCCGCAGGTAGGCCGCCTTCTCCACGTCAAAATCGTCCAGGGCAACGATGCGGTCAACCTGCTTACTGCGCATCAACCAGGAAACGCCCTTGGCCAGATTGGCCAGGTCTGCGGGGGCGTTACTCTCTGAGTCAATGAAGAAAAATTCATCGATGGCTTCCCGGGGCCAATCGGCATGCTCCAGTTTTTTCACCGTGATGAAGAAGATTGTATTGCCGGCTTCTTTAGCAGCGCGGAGGAAAGGAGAGCCTTTAAAATAGCAGGAGATACAGAGGAAAGTCACGGATTAGTATTTTAGTCTATTGGTAATGTGGTCTGCTGGTCTGATCAAAGTCAGGGCCAGCGCGGCTAAAGTTAACCCGTCGGACCATGCTTTACGTATTGCGCTTTGAAAAACCTGGTTTTTGCACCTGCGGCCCCGCCCAAAAAACAGCCCGATTATGAACCTTCTCCCCCTACCTGGTTGTATTCCTACTAAACCTTCAATAGTCCAATAGACCACAATACCAATAGACCAATATGGCCCTCGTAGAATCTACCATGCTCCCCATCGGCACCGTTGCCCCAGACTTTAACCTGCAAGACACCGTTTCGCCGGTAAAATTGAATTTTAACGACGTAAAGGGCACAAAAGGCACCCTTGTCTATTTCATTTGTAATCACTGCCCCTACGTTATCTACACCATCGAGGAACTTGTGGAAGTAGCGATGACTTACGAAGATCTGGGCATTGGCACCGTAGCCATCAGCTCCAACGATGTGGCCAAATACCCACTCGACAGCCCGGACAACATGGAAGCTTTCGCGATGAACAACCTATTCAACTTCCCCTATCTCTACGACGAAGACCAGTCCGTTGCCCGCGCCTACGACGCGGCCTGCACCCCAGACATTTACCTCTTCGACGCCGATCAAAAGCTCTACTACCGTGGCCGCCTCGACGCCAATCGGCCCAATTCCGGCCTTGCACCCGACGGCGCCGACCTTCGTTCAGCCATTGACGCCATGCTGGCGGGGGAGCCAAGCCCGGAGAAGCAGTATCCTAGTGCGGGGTGTAACATTAAGTGGAAATAAAAAGCCGGAGGCTTTTTTAGACGAAAAATCGCTGCGCTCCCTTGCGTCTAAAGCCGGCGCGCGCTTAGCGCACAAGCCGGTAAGTCCCTTTGATCAAAAACGTATTCCGCAAATCGTTGGCAAACAAGTCCTCGGTAATGGCGGAGAAGACGCTTTTGGAGGGATCGGTTCCACCAGCGGTACCCTGTGACCAGACGAGGAAGACGGTGGAACTCGGGCGGTACTCCCACCGAACGACAAAATTGGAACGGAACTGCAGGAAGTTGAAATCCGGATCGCTGAACTCCCAGTCAATCGCCCGGTCATCATCGTCATCAACCTGGTAATTACCCGTTTCACTGTTGAAGCTGACCGCCGCTTCGGGGAAAATAGCAAACCGGTTATCGAAGTTCTTCGCTAAGGGGTCATCCACAATCTTGAACTCATCGTAGATGCCACGAGCTACGAAGGGCTGGGCGTAGTACTGGATGGTAAAATCAGGGGTAATGCTGTAGGTTGCCCGCATCGTCAGGCTGAACACTTGCTGCTTGATTTGGCCATGGACGTAGCCCGTACGGCCGTCGTCCGTTTGGGTAGTGATGTACTGGTCGCGGCGGGTAGAGGGATTGAAACTTGGCTCGATGTACAGCGAAAGGGCGTCGGTGGGTTGATAGCGTACTTCCAATCCTACGGAGCCGCCCATCACGTTACCATCATAACCTTGCCCCCCGTTGAAATACAGGTAGCTGGTTAGCTTCTTACGCTGATCGGTGCCAATACCGCCGCCCAGCGCGTAGCCGGGTGACCGACGGAATAGTGGCCCTCCCCGCAGTGCATTCCGGCTGATGTCCTGCTGTTCGAGGTTCACGAAAAAGCGGAAATTGGAGAAGTTCTTGAACTGCCCCCAGACGTTGGTATTGTAGCTGCGGTTAAGCGCCGCTCCGCTCCAATCCCACCCAGAGTAGATGTTGTGGTTCCACTGAAAGCGGTTGAATTTTTTCGTCGGGTTCCGCCAGCGGCGTGCCCCCCAGGCAAAGAAGTTGACCTGTTCAGTATTGTTCAGAAAGCCGATGTCGTTCAGTTCCAACCCAGGGCTGCGGAAGGTCACTCCCGATTCAAAGACCCAATCTCCGTCAAATTCACCAATGGCAACGGTACCGCCCGTGCCACTCAGGCGGGTCGCGGAGGTGTCCACACTCAGGTGGTCGGCATCGGGCCGTTGGAAGTTGTGCTCGAAGGCCGTTTGGGTTCGGGTGATCGCTTCTTCGGTACCACGCACCTGGCTCCAGACCATATTTGTCCGCAGTTGCCAGGCCCGGTCTTTCCACCGGTGTACCAGGTCGATCCCGCTGGAGTAAGCACTATTGTGCAGGAACTCCAATTCCGGCGTTTGCAGGTCGCGGTTCACGCTGGTGAGCATCACGCCGATGGTGCTTTGCCCATCGTTAAAATCCTGCTGTACCCGGCCAACGTTGTAAGAAGTGAAGGGTTCTACCTGTTGTTTGGTTTCCCCGTCGTTATCAATCACCGTGGCGAATTCGCGCTCGGTGAAGCTTGACAACAGGCCGAGAGATAATCCAGATCGGGTCTTGCCACTTACCTTGGCAGCACCGAGAATAGTAGTATTTTCTGGCTGCTGGACGAATCGCCCAACGCCCGTATCCTCTCCAACGAAGCGGCTGGGAGCGCCGCCAATCCGGCGACTGTAGAACAACAGATCACCGTTGTACCCGCCACCGGCCTCTGCCTGGGTAATGCGGTAGTCAAAGATGTTTCGACCCTCCACGAAGAAGGGACGTTGCTCCCTGAAAAATATCTGGAAACCGTCGAGGTTGATCGCTCCGGGGTCAGCCTCTACCTGGCCGAAATCCGGGTTGATCGTGAAGTCTACCACCACGTCATTGGTAAGGCCGATCCGGCCATCCAGGCCGGCGCTCAAGCGCTCATCCGTCTTACGGTTGAAGGGGTCATTATCAGGAAAATCACCACCGGTGCGGACTTGGCCGAGCACGTAAGGCTGAATTTCCAACGGCTTGCGAGGTTTGATCCCCTCCAGCCCTTTCAGCGTGCCGAAGCGGCTGACCCAACCGGGTTGGTTCTGCTTGACGGGGGCCCAGGAGCTCATCTCCTGTTCCCGGAATAACCGGCGGTTTACCTGCAGGCCCCAGGTCTGGCTTTCTGCTTTGCCAAATCGGAGTTGAGAGAAAGGAATCCGTGCTTCGGCGGTATATCCCTGGTCGTCCGTCTGGGCCTTGAAGAACCAGTAGGGGTTCCAGCTGCTGTCCCAGTCGTTACCATCGTTGCTGATAAATTCATCCCCTCGCACGCCGCTGGCGGAGGCGGAGAAAGAGAAACCGGTCCGCTTATCATTGAAGCTGTCGAAATTTATTTCGACCCAGTCTCCGGGGAAGTCATCCCGGCGACCGAGGCGAGCCTCAATTTTTTCCGGATCGGTATCGAAAGCACGCCAGGCTACGTAGATGAAGCGGTCATCGTACAAAATTTTGAAGGCAGTTTCCTGGGTAACCGGATCAGCGTCGCTGGGCTGGCGCTGGTAAAAATCAGTGCCCCACTCTACCTGATTCCAGGCGGCCTCGTCGAGTTTCCCGTCTATTACGGGCGCCTCGCCTTCAATACGTTGGGTAGTGTATTCCGGTGCTGAGGTTTGGGCCGTCAGTCC
Organism: Neolewinella persica DSM 23188; assembly: GCF_000373105.1. Classification (GTDB taxonomy): domain Bacteria; phylum Bacteroidota; class Bacteroidia; order Chitinophagales; family Saprospiraceae; genus Neolewinella; species Neolewinella persica. The sequence continues at coordinate 45,613 of NZ_KB890443.1, forward strand.
GGTAAATAAGAAGAGCTGCAGCAGCAGCGTGGTTATGATCAGTCTCATTCTAAAGGGGTGTAAATACTAATGTGTTAGTATAGACGGTAAAGAATAAGCAGGGTTGCACCTTGCTGGATAAATTAACTTTTGGCGGAAGCGGGAGGGAAGAGGTGGCGGGGCCGCGGGTGCAAGGGGGAGGTAAAGGAGAGTTGGGTTCTTACCACGCCCCGACAGACGGACTTTCCCTTTTTCGCTCCTCCGTCGCGAACGGGAAAGAATCCGTCGGACGGGGCGGTTCGGCCGTCCGACAAATTCTTTTGGCCTGGCGAAGCCGGACAGAAGTTTGTCTGACGGCTTTGGGCCCAGAGACAATCCACGCTATTAAAATCAATCAACCGAACAGCTCAACTTCCTTTATAAAAACACTGCTCCCGTTACAGCAGCTGTAACGGGAGCAGGTAAAATTCATCTGGGAGTGCAATCCCAAATATTAATTAGCATTCACAATATTGCTCGCACCAGAGGTATTAGCCGTAATGCTCGGGTTACCACGGTAACGCAGCGTACTGGCGCCGGTAACGGACCCGGAGATCGAATCAGTAGCCGTAAGACTTAGTGAACTTGCTCCGCTGATGTTTACGTCCGCCTGAGTCGCCGTCAGCGAAAACAGGGAGGCCGTACTCGCACCGCTGATGGCTGCGGAAAGATCAGCAACCGTAGTAGCGGATTCGAAATCCAGGTTAGAAGCACCGCTTACATCAATGGAAAGGTCTTGTATGTTTACGAAGCCAACCACATCCACTTTGGAAGCTCCACTTACCTCGACCTCTTCCAGCGCTGGCATAGTAATGTCGATTGTTACATCAATTTCGCGGTAGTTGCCCGAGGCCAGTTTAACCTCCAGCATATCTCCGCTTCGGCGGACGAGCACCCGATCCTGAACATTGTCGTTGGCCCGAACGGTGACGTTAAATTCAGTACCAAACGTAATGTTCGCATTCAGCGCGCTGCTGATTTCCACACCGGTAAAACCGGATACGTCGCGAATTTCAGTGGTGATATTATTGGACCCCACAATGCGTTCATTGCTCTCGCAGGAAAAAGTAAAGCAGACCAGTGCAACGGCCAGCAGGAAAAAAGAAAAGCGTGTCATGATAGAAGGTTTTGTGGGGTAAAAAGCAACATTTGGTTATGGTGAAAGGAGTTGCTTTTTTACCCGGTTGGTTTGTGGAGAGGGACGAACTCTCCGCACGGGGGTTGCACCTCCCGAAGTGAATGTCGGAATGAAAGGATAGGGGAATAGCTACCACAGGGGAGTACTTGCTACCGCTCGCGGACATTAGCCTCTACTTCCTGCGGCGGTTTCCAGCCTTTCCATTTCCTCGTCTTCTGTTAAACCATTCTGTCTACTAGTATCGGATATCCCCTTCCCTCACTTTCTGCACCGAACTTACTACCATTTCCTGCAATACGTCGGTATCCACATCGCTGAGTTTTTTCAGGTAAAGGCAGCTTTTCCCGAGCTTGTGCTTTCCGAGTTTTTCCAGGCTTTCCTTTTCACGTTCCACGCCGCTCATAAGATAAATGCTCAGAGCTGTTTTTCGCGGGCTGAAGCCCGTGAGCATCCAATCTCCCTCCCGCCCCGAAGGATATACATAGCGATAGCTCCCGAATCCGATGATACTTGGGCCCCACATTTTCGCCGGTTCGCCGGTCACCTCCTCCATCATTTTCAGCACCCATTCGGCGTCCTGACGTTTTTGTTCGTCTTCCACCCCAGCGATAAAATCTGCAGGAAGGACGTCAGTGGGCTGGGTTTTGTTTTTTTGCTTGGCCATGGTTAAAATCAGTTAGTTATTCAGGTATTATCCCTCCTAATATACGCAAGGTTTTAGCTTGTGGGAAAGTAAACAGTGCCGTATACGGGAGCACGGTAATTAGTTTGCGTCAATAACCTGCCCGGCACCACCGCTTGATTCAATCTCTATTTGCGGGTGGCCACGGTACAACAGGTTCCCTGTTCCTTCAAGGTTTATCTTAAGTTTATCCACCACCGTTAGGCTAATATCCCGGTTGCTTACGGAATACACTTCTGCCTGTCCGATCTTAAGTCCGAACCCGTCGACAAAGGAGTTGTAGCCAGCGGAAAGTTGCAGCCGGTCCACCCAACCTGCCTCCAACTTTAACTCGGCGCCGTCGCCCAGGGTGATGGCCGCAGTCTCCCGACTGGCAAGGCCAGAAACCACCGTTTCCCCCGCCGTCCTGATGATCAGATTTTTTAGCTCTGGTAACCGGACCATTAGCTTTGCGCTGGAGAACTGGTCCTCCAGTTCATCCGCCTCAAAACGTACCGAGAGAACGTTGTCAAAGACCTTAGTGAGGTGGTAATTATCCTGCTCCCAGCGTTTGGTCAATAAACTCACCTCATAAAATTCTCCGGCTACGATGGTTGTCTTGATCGGTGTATTTATGACGATTTCACTAAAGTCTTTGATGTCGTAGTATTCCGTCACCACCCGCTCTTCGTAGGGGATTACCTTCCCTATACAGCCGGGAAAAAGCATTGAAAGCAGGCAAAGGATGGTTAGTAGAAACAGGGGGCGCTTCATCGGGGAATTAGTTGTCGGCAACGCTTTCAGTATCCCGCTAATGGGAACAGGAGTAACCAGGTTCAGGTATTGCCTGAAGGAGGCAGGAGGTAGCCTGTCGGTTGGTTCTCAGTGCTTAAAAGCGAAGCGGGCGTACCGGTTTTCACCAGTACGCCCGCTTAATATTTTAGGGTAACCCAACTTACTTCTCGTCGAGAATTTTAGCCGTTTCACTGTAGTCCTGGCCATCTTTCTTGGCTAATTCGATAGCTTCCATGGCTGTCTTTTTGGCCATTTCCTTATTGCCTGTCTTGCTGTATAGCCAAGCCAGGGTGTCCATGTTGGCGTATCCAGGCTCCATTTCTACAGACTTCTTCGCCCATCCCAGGGCGGCCTTCAGTTGCTCCGGATCATCGCTGGTTTCGAAGACCGTCCACGCAACGCTGTTGAGCTCCATGGCGTTATCAGAACCGTAAGCATTGTAGTACTTGACCGCAGCAGGAACGTAGGCCTCGTTATCCCGGGTTTGCTCAGCGTAGAGCATATTGTAATGATCCGTCAGGCGCTGAGCGATGGCACCGCCGTGCGCTTTGTAGATGGGGGCCATCTCGTCCGCAGCGGGGAGTTGTTGAGCGCCTTTTTCCTTCATGTAGTTGGTAACGAGACTCCGCTGGATGGTCATCATAAAGGTACCGGCACTGGATGCTTTAATGGCGTCATCGGCATTTTCAAGTAAGAAAGTCATGCGTTTGCTTCCGGCCTCTCCGGGGTTAAGGAGGAGTAGCTCCATCATTCCTGGTGCAGACAAATCTTCCTGCATGTCGAGGTATTCTCCGGCAAGCTTACGTGCCTTGCCGTCTTCCATTAAGCTGGTTAGTACTTCGGTGTAGGTAAGGATAAAGCCTGCATCGCGTTCCCCGCTTTCATAGCGCTTGTTCATGGCACCGAGGCTGTTTTCGCCAGTAGCCGCGTCGGCCAGAGCCAGGAATTCTTCCTGTTGGATGTAACCGATACCCTTGTGTACAATGTCGCCATTGCCATCAACAAAGAGGTAAGTCGGATAAGCCGCTACGCCGTAGCGCCTGGCCAGACCCGGACCTTCGCCCTTTTCCATGTCGAACTTGGCGTTGATGAATCTTTCGTTGTAGACCTTACCTACTTCTTCCAGCGGAAATACTTTGGCCGCCATCATTTTACAAGGGCCACACCAGGTGGTGTAAGCGTCGATAAAGATTACCTTATTTTCTTTTTTGGCCTGAGCCAGCAGTTCGTCGAATGGCTTTTCCACAAAGGTCATGCCTACATCGTCGGCCCCTTTAGCTTTGAGGGTCATTGTAGCAGACGTCTGCTGGGCGGTTACGCTCAGCGAGAAAAGGCAGAGCAGGAGGTAAAACGTATGTTTCATTTAGAAATCGGTTGTAATGGTTATTGCCCAATTTACGGGAAACCGGGTGGAGTATTGGCTAACGTTAACGACTTTAGGTTAATTATAAGACAATTGTAGTAGTCTTTTAGTTGGACGGGAAAAGTGAACGGGAGAATTATAGAATGGGAGACAGCCGCAGGCAGCAGCGCAGTTAATAGCTGCCGCAAGTCCTTTCGCTGCCCCCAAGGCATTCACCCGGGCGAGCAAGCGTAGCGCCGCGAGTGGTATGAGCGGTAGCTATTCCCCCATTCACTCATTCTCTTATTCATTCATTCTCTCCTGGGCGGGGTCGCAGGTGCAGGGAAAATCCTTGAAAGAGCAGGGGAGGGACCCGGTCACCGCTATTTACGATAGCGTTTGGACCCAGCGCTCTATGAGCGCAAGGGCTAGAAATTCATAGCGTTTACTTTCTATCCTGCGGTACACTAGTACAGATCACTCCCCCCTGCGCTCATAGAGCACCGCGTCCAGTCTTCCCCGGAGGTGAAGGACACCAACCCAATCATTTTTAGTAAAAGCCAAAATTTCAAACTATTTTTGCCATTCAAAGGAAAAACAGCTTGCTGTTCTGAACCCCGGGCCCTGCTTCTTCATTCATTACCTTGCACCTGCGTCCGCGCCTTGTTAGTCTTGTAGTGTGGTAGTATTATAGTCTAGTAGCCGCTACCGCAAAGAAGGTATTATATCCTGCTCAACATCCCGGAAAACCAGGCAACTAGACACCCTGACAACTCGATACCCCGACAACTCGACTAAATGACCAACTCCGACCTCCGCACCTCCATTTTCATCAAAGGCGCCCGCGCCAACAACCTGAAGAACGTGGACCTGGTGATTCCCAAAAATCAGCTCGTTGTCGTTACCGGCGTGAGTGGCAGCGGCAAGTCGAGTATTACGATGGACACGCTCTTTGCCGAAGGCCAACGCCGCTACGTAGAAAGCCTGAGCAGCTACGCCCGGCAATTCCTGATGCGGATGAAAAAGCCGGAAGTGGATTATATCCGCGGTATTTGCCCGGCCATTTCCATTGAGCAGAAGACTACTACCGCCAACGCCCGTTCTACGGTGGGCACGCTTACCGAGATCTACGATTTCTTTCGGCTGCTCTACGCCCGCGCCGGCCGAACGTACAGCCCCGTAAGCGGCGAGGAGGTAAAGAAGCATTCGGTCACGGACGTCGTCAAACACATCACCAGCCTCGAAGAAGGAAGCCGGGTTTATCTCTACTCCCCGCTACCCCGGCAGTTCGATGATCGCACCCTCCGCCGCGAGCTGGAATTACTCCAGCAAAAAGGCTACACCCGCGTCATGGCGGAGGACCGCGTACAGCAAATCGATGATCTGTTGGAAGCCAACGGCCCCGCCCTCGCCAAGACCCTTGCCGAGTTAACCGACGAGGAGGAAATGATGGTCCTCATCGACCGCTTCGTCATCAAAGCCGGCGACGAGGAGAACGAAAAACGCATCGCCGACTCCGTCGGCACCTCCTTCAATGAAGGTGGCGGCGAAGTAGTAGTTTACCTCGACAACGACAACTGGACGGCCTGGAACAATCGTTTTGAACTGGACGATATCGTCTTCCCCGAACCCAGCCCGGCCCTGTTCAACTACAATAACCCTTACGGTGCGTGCCCCACCTGCGAAGGCTTTGGCCGCACCATGGGTATTGATGAGGACAAGGTCGTACCCGACCCGGCGAAATCCGTCTACGAAGGCGCCGTAGCCGCCTGGTCCGGCAGCACCTTCGGTGAATGGCAGCGTGACTTCCTGCGTGCCGCCAACAAATTTGACTTCCCGGTCCATACGGCCTACGCTGACCTGACGCGGGAACAAAAACGCGTCCTCTGGGAGGGGAACAAACACGCTAAAGGCATCCAGGCTTTCTTCGACGACCTGGGGAAGAAGCTCTACAAGATTCAGAACCGGATCATGCTCGCCCGCTACCGCGGCCGGACCACCTGCAACACCTGCCGGGGTGGCCGCCTGCGCCGCGAGGCCGAGTACGTAAAAGTGGGCGGCTACGCCATCACCGATCTGCTCGACCTCCCCATCGACCTGCTGCAAAAGCACTTCGGGGAACTGGAACTGAACGAAACAGACGCGGCAATTTCCAAGCGCCTCCTCCTCGAGATCAATAACCGGATCCAGAGTATGATGGACCTGGGGCTGAGCTACCTGACGGTTAACCGACTGAGCAACACCCTGAGTGGCGGTGAGAGCCAACGGATCAATCTGACCCGGACCTTGGGCAGTAACCTGACCGCCTCGATGTACATCCTGGACGAACCCAGCGTGGGCCTGCATCCCCGGGATACAGAACGACTGGTTGCCGTGCTGCGCCGCCTGCGGGATCTGGGAAATACCGTCTTGGTAGTGGAACACGAAGAGGGTATCATCGCCGCCGCCGACTACCTGATCGACGTTGGCCCGGCTGCGGGAGTTCACGGTGGTGAAATCGTCTTTGCCGGTCCGTATCAAGACATTCACGACGAGGCCACCGAAAGCCTGACAACGAAGTACATGAACGGGCAGATGTCTGTTCCCATCCCCGAGCAACGCCGCCGGCTGACCAACTGGCTCAACATCGAAGGCGCGCGGATGCACAACCTGAAAAAAGTGGATGCAAAGATTCCGCTGAATGCGCTAACGGTCATCTCCGGCGTATCGGGCAGCGGTAAGACCAGCCTGATCAAGGGCATCCTGTACCCCGCCCTGCGGCGGGAACTCGGCGAGGGGTCCAGCCAGGCGCCGGGGCCACACATTGGCCTGACCGGCGACCTCAAGCAGATCACCCAGGTAGAGATGGTGAACCAGAGTCCGATCGGGAAGTCCAGCCGGTCTAACCCGGTTACCTACGTCGGGGCCTACGACGACATCCGTAACCTGATGGCCAGCCAACAGTTGTCTAAGATCCGCGATTATAAGCCGGGGTTCTTCAGCTTCAACGTTGATGGCGGCCGGTGTGACACCTGTAAAGGTGAAGGCGAACAGACGGTGGAGATGCAGTTCCTGGCTGACGTCCGGTTGGTTTGCGAGGAATGTAACGGTGCCCGCTTCAAGCGGGAGATCCGCGATGTCCTGTACAAAGGAAAGAGCATCACCGACATCCTTGACCTTAGCGTAGATGAGGCCATTGAGTTCTTCGCGGATGAAGACAAGCTGATGAAAAAGATGCAGCCGCTGCAGGATGTTGGCCTGGGGTACATTACCCTCGGGCAATCGTCTTCTACCCTCTCCGGCGGAGAGGCCCAGCGGGTTAAACTGGCCAGTTTTCTCACCCGGGAGAAGAAAGGGGAATCCATCTTCTTTATTTTCGATGAGCCGACTACGGGGCTTCACTTTCACGACGTTGCCATCCTGCTTACTGCGCTGAATGCGCTGGTGGAACGGGGGCATACCGTCCTGGTCGTGGAACACAATATGGACGTGATTAAGTCTGCTGACTACGTCATTGACTTAGGCCCGGAAGGCGGTCGTGATGGGGGGCATATTATTTTTCAGGGAACGCCGGAGGGGTTGGCGGACTGTGGGGAAGGATACACTTCCGGGTATTTGAGGGAGGTTTTGGGAAGAGACTGATTAGGCCATTAAGACCGTGCTTTCCACTGCTCTTTCCTCCAATATTTTGCACCTGCGGCCCCGCCCTAATGATGGTTTGGCGCGGTCGCAGGTGCAAAGAGAAGGAAGAAAAGCAGGGAAGAAGACTTTGGTACTCCCGAAAAACCCGATACTTTTACTGTCGATTCTCCAAACCCAGAACCACCTGATCCATGTCAGCAAAAAAAGCAGAGCGCCGTTTGGCGGCCGTGATGTTCACCGATATAGTGGGCTACACCGCACTCATGCAAGCCGACGAAAAAAAGGCCGTTACGCAGCGGGCGAAACACCGAAAGGTTTTTGAGGAAACCCACCAACGCCACCAGGGAACCATTTTACAATATTTTGGCGACGGTACCCTTAGCATTTTCAAAAGTGGCGTAGAAGCCGTTGCCTGCGCCATTGCCATTCAGCAGGTATTGAACGTGGCGGACGGTATCCCCCTGCGCATCGGGTTACATACTGGCGACATCGTTTTTGACGGAACGGAGATTTACGGCGACGGGGTGAACGTTGCCGCCCGCATCGAAAGCATGGGCGTACCCGGCGGCGTGTTGATATCCGGTAAACTAAACGAAGAGTTACTTAACCAGCAACACCTTACGACGACTACACTTGGCTTTTTCAGCCTGAAAAACATCAAGCAGCCACTGGAGGTCTATGCAGTCACCAACTCCGGTTTGGTTGTTCCCCAACGCCATGAATTACGGGGTAAAAAGACAGTGAGTGAGCATACCGTAGCTGTCTTACCCTTCCTCAACCGCAGCGCCAACCCCGAAACCGAGTACCTCAGTGACGGGATGACCGAAGAAGTCATCAACGCCCTGTCCAGGGTCCAGCCCCTGAAGGTGACTTCGCGGACCTCTTCTTTTTTCTATAAAAACAAGCAGGTCCCCCTACCCCAGATCGGCCAGGAACTCAACGTTGCCTATATCCTGGAAGGAAGCGTCCAGGTGGCGGCTAACCGGATGCGGATAGCGGCAACTCTGGTGGATGCCCGGGAGGATATTCCCCTGTGGTCCGAAACGTTAGACCGAGATATCAACGACATCTTCGCCGTACAGGATGAAGTAAGTCTCCTCGTTGCCGACCGGCTCCGGGAACATATTGGTCACTTCGACATCGACGAGCAGCTGGTTCCCCAGCTCTCCGTCAGCGTCGATCACTACAAACGTTACCTGAAAGGGCGGTTCCATATCGTTAAGATGAGTGCGTTGGAGATCAAACTAGGAATGTCAATCATGACGGAAATTGTCACCGAGCAACCAGACTTTCCGCTGGCTCACCTCGGCCTTCATCTTGGCTACACTTTACTGGCAACCCTTGGGATGATGCCCGCCCAGGAAGCGTTTGCTAAGGCACAGCCTTACCTCGACAAGGCCATTGAATTGGATGACAGCTTAGCGGAAGTACAGATTCATTTGTCCTACCACAGTTTTTTACAAGCGTGGGATTTTCCCGGCACCTACCAGCATTTGCAGCAGTCTTTCGAAAAGCGGCCTACGGTGGAATACTACCAGATGATGGCTTCCGTACTGGTAGTGGAGGGGAGGCTAAAGGCAGCTCATAACTATATTGATACGGCCCTGCAGATCGATCCGTTTTCAGCCGTAAATTCCCACCTGAAAGGTTTTTTGTTTTACCTGCAAGAGCAATACACTCCCGCCATACAATACTTTGAAAAAAGTTTGGTGCTCAAGTCGGATAACCACGTTTCCTTCGTAGAACTGGGATTGGCCTATCTCCTGTCTGGCGATTATGAACGCGCGCGGACCTTTTATGATCAATTGCCATTACCCGAAGATGATCTGTTGGTCGTTGGGGGGAAAGCCATGGTTCACGCTTTAACCGAGCCCGATCGTGCCCAGGAAGGAATACGGCAGCTGGAAAAGGCAATGGGCGGACCGCAGATGGACCAGGCTTTGAACCAATTAACCCTATGCCACACCTTACTTGGAAATAAGGAAGAAGCCTTGAAACTGTTAGCGCAGGGGATTGAAGCGCGGCTACTCCTCGCAGTCTATACACAGATCGGCCCTGTCCTTAAGCCGCTACGGTCGGAACCGCGTTTTCAGGAGTTACGGCAACGGGTTTTGGAAAATACTTCACCGCCGGAAACGACCCAACGCAAGTACAAAAAAGCACTTTTATCAACGGAGGAAATTAGCCGGTATAAACTAAGACTGACGCAAGTAATGGAGGAGGAAAGGCCGTACTTACGCCCTGATTTAAGCCTGCGCGAGTTGGCGGGTCGGCTGGACCTCCCCCACAACTACCTGTCTCAGTTGTTAAACGAAGGCTTTGGTCAAAACTTCGCGGAGTACGTGAATACGTATCGTTTATCCGCTTTCAAGTCCAAGGTTGTCAATCCGGCTTTTAAGCACCTGACCCTACTGGGGCTGGCGTACGAAAGCGGGTTTAACTCGAAGACCTCTTTTAATACTTTTTTCAAAAAAGCGACGGGGCTTACTCCCGCTGCCTACCGTAAAAAGAGACTGAAGAAATAGGTTCGGATTTAAAAACCCGAACGATTCGCGTACCTGAAAGGCCGTGCTTTGTGGAACAAATCAAAACCACAAAGACATGTCAACTGCTATGATGAAGGCCGCCGTACTCACCCGCTACGGGGCTCCCCAAAACATCAAAATCACGACCATTAAGCGGCCGGTCCCGAAAGCCAACGAAGTTTTGGTCAAGGTATACGCTACGCCGGTCACTACCGCCGATACCATGATGCGGCGTGCAGAACCTGCCATCAGTCGACTGTTCATGGGTTTCACCCGCCCGCGCAACGACGTTATGGGTACCGGATATGCCGGTAAAGTGGTCAGCGTCGGTGCGGAAGTGGAAGACTTTGCCGTCGGCGACAGGGTTTACGGGGAAAGCGGCCTTGGCTTCGCGGCCAACGCGGAGTATGTCTCCGTTGCAGCAGATAGGGTTATTGATTGGGTTCCGATGGCACTTTCCTACGCGGAAGCAGCTACGCTGTGTGACGGGCCGCTTACGTCCTATCATTTCTTAAAAACGCTGGCTGACGTCCAGGCCGGTCAATCCGTGCTCGTCATCGGCGCTTCCGGTAGCCTGGGGACGGCAGCGGTACAGCTGGCGCGCTCCTTCGGTGCCCAGGTCACCGGCGTTTGCAGCACCCGCAACGTGGAATTGGTGGCGTCTTTAGGCGCACAAAACGTGATTGACTATACTAAAACGGACTTCCTCCAGATGGCAGAAACCTACGACGTGATCTTCGATACGATTAGCAACACTTCTTACGGAAAGTGCAAGCACCTGCTTCGGGAAGGAGGGCTTTATATGTCTCCGGTCCTGAATTTTCCACTTCTGGTGGATATGCTATACACCCGTTTTTTCTCCAGTAAAAAAGCCAAGTTCGATGCTGCTGGTCTACTGAAACCCCAACAACTTCGCGGATACCTGGAGAACATCTCTCAGTTAATCATTGATGGAAAACTACGGGTCATTATTGATAAGCAGTACACTTTACCGGAAGCAGTAGCCGCTCATCGCTACGTTGACACCGGGCGGAAGCGGGGAAATGTAGTGCTGACGGTAGTTCATACTCCTACTCGCAACCGCACGGATACGCTGACAACTTATCCTCAAAATTTAATTAAGTAACCCAACTCTTCAACCTACAATTATGGACTCATTATTTAAATCCGCATCAGGAAAAAAGGAAATACTTGACTTGTACGATCAAAAGCTGGAAGAACTGAATATCTCCTGCGAGTCAATCTATCTTGAGACAACTTTTGGGAGAACTCATGTCCTGAGAACGGGAAGCCCGACGTCACCTCCGCTTATCCTGATCCATGGGTCCAACGGATGTGCCCCAATAGCACTGGAATGTTATCCGAATCTTAGTTCCAAGTATCAGGTATTTGCGGTAGACGTCCTCGCACAACCCAATAAAAGTGCGGAGGTCAGATTAAGTATGAAGGATGAATCCTACGGTAAATGGGTGAATGAGATCATTACTGAATTGGATATAGACAACGTGACATTAGCGGGGTTTTCCTTCGGAGGTTTAATCATTCTGAAAACACTTGTGTACAAGCAAGACAGCATTAAAGCGGCATTTATTGCTTCCCCGGCCTATATCGTAAACGGTAATCCGCTAAGTGCATTATTCAAGATATTCATTTCCATAAGGCGCTACATGAAGTCACATAAAATGAAGTTTGTGGAAAAATTCTTGTCCGTTCTGTTTACCGAGCGTGATGAATTTGCCGTGAACTTTCTGGGAAAAGTATTTCTTCATTTCAAGATGGATTTTACGCCCGTTCCAGTTATGAATAAAGATGAGGCGCAAAGAATAACAATCCCTATCACCATTCTTGCCGCCAAAAAAGATATAATGTTTCCAGGCGTGAAAATGAAAAAGCGAGCAGAGAAGTTATTTTCTTCTCTGGAGCATTTTATATTACTTGAAGACTCGAAGCACGTACAAGACAGAAAAGGGAATTTGATCTTCGAAGATCTACTATTGAAAAGTAAAAATCTAATGTAGAACGAGAATTGACAATTGATTCAGCACCATTCTAACACAATTATGCCCTGGTAAGTAATATCTGGTAAAACAGTTTCCAAAAGCTGAAAAGGATATTAACAAAAAGCAGGTTCACCCAAAATATTTTTCCATGAAATTTCAATTAATAATATTCTTAGCATTGTCTGTATTGGCTGCTTGCAGCAGTCCAAAAAATACTGGCGTCACCCAACAACCAACGCTAGCCGATTACCAGGTTGGTGAAAAGTGGGTCTGGAAATATAAAGGCGTGACGACGGAAGGGGAAGTACGCTCTGATGGAGTAGACACCAGAGAAATAGTCATGGCTGATGGAGTTTTAGGCATGACAATCGGAAAGGATACCATTCCCGTTACTGATATTGTGAAGAAAGACGAAAGCAAAACACCCAAGTACGCTTGGCCTTTGCAAGTAGGCAAAAAATGGAAATATGAGAACAATTGGACCAGCCAAGATGGGACAACAGGAAGTCAAAGCCAGGATGCCGAGATATTATCCTATCAGGAAGAGAAGGTGGCAGCAGGTACATTTATGGCCTACACCATTAAATACACCGGCAAAACAACTAATTCAAGGGGGTATAATGCGGAGGAGGAGGAAGTTTGGCTTTATGCACCTGCAGTAAAGAATTTTATAAAGCTTACTCAATCCCAAGGTGATTTTTTGTACGTAGAGGAGTTGATCGAATATTCAATACCTGAGTAACTATAGTGGACTCACTCACTCCATCAGGCTCGTTAATCACAACACAAAACACATATTATGAAAAACAAAAAAAATGTATCGATACTGCTTTTAATCATTGCCATTACAATGAGTATTGCTTTCTTTTTAAACATAGAGTTTCTTCAAGGTTTTGAGCTCTATTTTGAACGAGAATACTACAACCAATTCGGCCCCTTAGTAATCAGCATTGAATTGTTTATCGCAGGCTATTACTTATTTATCGAACATCAAAAAGCAAATTTCGCCTTAGCTATTTTTGGGTTTACAGCGCTGTTCGATTTAATTTTCGATCAAATAGGTCTATTCGAGAGCTTGATGCCTTTGTACGGGACATTTATTCTAACTATTTGCGCGATACTCTGTCTGTGGATAGCCTTTCAGAATGTTTTTAAGTTAAAACGGATATCGTTTGTAGCTGTCATCGCAAGTTTTATCTTTAGTGGTATCATTGAGTTGTTTTTCAACTATTTCTAGCTAATTTTTGCAACGTAAACCGCCTTCCTTCGATATTCATTCCAAATGTTTAGTCAAGGAATTTTACGGGTCATCATCTACCAGCAGTACCCACTGGAAGAAGTGGTTGCTGCGCTTGAATACGTTGAGCGTGGGCAAAACCGGGGGGGAATGTGATACTTGCGGTAGTTTAGCTCTTGCATGATCCTCGAAGATTAACTTACCGAGCCTCCAAATGTAAATCATTTATCATGCAATTATCTTACCCCTTCATGCTCCTGCTTTTCCTATTTTGGGGTTGTAATTCGAAGCCCAAAGCATGGGACGGTCCAACTTTGACCCAGGCCCGAACGCAGATAACCGTTACGGAGTTGACCGGTGGGAAAAATCTATCACTAGTAGACCTAAGTTTCTTTACCAAGCCTCCTTGGGCATCCGCTGCGAAACATTCTTTGCAAGGCACCATTAGCATTCAGGAATCGGAACTTGACTATCCTAAAGAGAAAGAATATTATCCCGGGGAAGACATCTTTCCGGCCCTTCAACTAGACTTTCTGACGCACCGTGGAGCCATCATTCCCCGCAACAGGAATAGGATCAGCACGAAGGATCAGCGTTCCAGTTACTGGGATGTAATCGTCGGCACGGGGGAGACCTGGCAAGAAGCGGGAGATGGCGAATGGAGCCGTGCATCCTTGCCGCTTACACTTACTGACCGATGGATTGGCACCGCCAGAAACTGTGTTGCCTCTTTTGTTTTCAAGCCCGATTCCATCAGTAATATCTGTTTACAGTGTAGCCAGGAAACGGCGGATATTGATGACAAGGGATTGGCCAACATCAACGGGATGTTATCTGCAGACTTGCAGGATAAGCAGCTTGAAGACACCGCACAAATCATCCAGGCGTATCAACAGGCGGAAGCGGCAAGGCTGCCGCTGCGGCCGCTTAGCGAATTCGACCGAAAAGGTAAAATTGCCAGCTATTTCGACCGGATGATCGTCACCAATGCGCCAACGAGTCTGGGGGCCATATTTTGGAACGATACGCTTTTCCTGCACCCACCAAAAACCCGCCATGGAGACTACCCCTATCCTGATGAGATGCGGCACGGATTGTACTCCGTCACCAAGAGTATGGCGGGCGCGCTCTCCTTACTCTTTCTTGAAGAACGTTACGAGGATGACTTGTTTGACCTGCCCATTACGGACTATGTCCCGGCCCTTGCTGACCATCCCGGCTGGAAAGGGGTGACGTTTTCTCATACGCTGAACATGGTGACTGGTGTCGATGGAGGTGAAGACCCGGAGCGCTTGCTCAACACCCTGATCGTGGCCGAAACCGCTGAAGAGGCGATCAGCAACATTGCCCAGCTCCCGGATGTACCGGCGTTGCCGGGGCAACAGTTTAATTATGCTTCCACTAACCTATTTGTCTTGTCCTACGCGCTGCAGCAATACGTGATTACCAAAGAAGGTGAGGGCGTTAATTATTGGGACCTGGTGCGAGAGGAGGTGCTCACCCCCATCGGTGCCGGGCAGTTTATGGTTTTACCTACCATCGAACGTGATTCGACGGAGGGCATTCCTATCCTTGCTTATGGTGCCCTGCCAACCATTGACGAGGCGGCGAAAATTGCGCTGTTGTTTGCCAACGAAGGCAGCTTCCTGGGTAAGCAACTTCTCGCCAGGGAGCAAGTCCGGGACATTTTTGGCAAAACCAATTGGGGTGGCCACAGTACTGGTAATGATTTTCGGGGGAGTGGTTACCAGCACGGCTTCTGGTCGAAAGTAATTAACGCAAACGGGTGTCCCGTCAAGGCGACCTATATGCTGGGGTTTGGGGAAAACTACGTGATTTTTCTACCCAGCGGCGCCATCATCTTCCGGTTTTTGGATGAGCATGATCTGGACGTGAGTGCATTGATCGTGGCCGTAGAAGGAATTGTTTCTTCGTGTGATTGATTGGGGCGCGGCCGCAGGTGCAAGGGCAGGGACGAAGCAGCAAGGAGGGCCGTAAAAGACTGCTGCGAATCTGTTAAGGAAGACTTTTAGTAGGATGTTACTTTCAGCCACTGCTCTTTCGTTGATCCTGCTGCTCACCGTCAGAATTATTACCAGTGTTTTCGGAGGAGGTCTACTGCAGGGCACTTTAAGGAGGCTTTGAGGTAAAGATTCAGGGACGCTGGGCGTCCCGTTAGCCCGCCTTCCTTCGTTACCTGGGACTGCGTCGTTCCTCCTCCGTCCCAGGTAACTAAAATTAGGTCGCTACGCGACTACGTCATCATATCTAAGTTGATAACAGTTACTTCATTCTTTCCTCCACGCATCGGGATTTTCGATAGTAGAAATTTCCGGGTGGTCGCATGACACAAGCAATCTGAGTTTTTTCCCTTTACGAACTTGTCCTCTTTTGAAAAATCTGGGCACTGACTCTGAGTCTTCATATCGCTTACCATCTATATGGTAGTAGTATTTCAAAGAAGGCCTCTTCGTTGAGCCAACTATTCCAATCACTTCCCCCGAAATAACCGAGGTGCATTCAGCTAACGCCTTCCTATCGCTGTACCCAACCCAATATCCATAGCCCAAGAACAGGATCAGAAATAAAGTAGACAGACAAGATTCTATAGTTCTCCCATTCATGAATCTAGCTCTACCTGGAATTCATCCCAAAAAAGCTCCTCATACCTCACTCCATCCTGGAAAACATTCCGCGCCATAGCGCTACCCAGATCCTCCACCTTTACCCCCTTATACTTCCGCGCACCGCCAAAAAACAGCTTATCCAGGACCGGCCAAATCGCCAGGGCGACTCCCTGCACAAAGCCATACCGGTTAGTCGGCGTAAGGATCATGGAAGGCTTGAAGATGCTCAGGCGATCGAAGTCAAGTTCCTTCAGGGCTTCCACCAGTTCTCCCTTCATCCGGAGGTAATAGTTAGAAGATGTTGGATCAATCCCTACCGAGGACAATAATTCAAAGTGCTGTACGCCGGCTACTTTGCAGGCTTTAGCAAAATCAATCACCGCCAGCTTATCGATTTTCTCAAATTCTTCCTTCGATATTTTTGAAGGCTCACCCACTCCCAGTGTACATATTGCCACCTGATGGCCCGTCACCAAATCCGCGTAGGATTCCGGAGCGAAGATGTCCACCTTGTGCTGCGTGACGCGGTCGGCGGGCATATCTGGGATACCCCTACGGCCAAGGAGGGTGATTTTTTCAGCACGTGGGTCCTTCAGCAAGGTTTTCAGGGCTTCGCCGCCTACGGCGCCGCTGGCGCCGAGCATGATGATGGAGGTTGGCTGCATAGTAAATGGTTAAAGGGAGAATGGGTAAAATGGTGCCCGCAAGTTACAAAAACCCGGAGGCCGTCGGACCGCTCGCAAGGACGGCGAAGCCGTCGTGCAGGCGGTCGGGCGGCTCGGAGGGAGGCAGCTATTCTATCTTTTCCTCATGCTATCATTCATTCCATCCCTCCGGATACACCGTCAAATCCATCTCCAACACCACCGGCAAGAGGTAATACACGAACAAGACCGTCAGTCCGATAGAGAGTAGGTTGAGTAAGAAGCCCGCCCGAACCATATCCCGCATTACGATTTGGCCAGAGCCATAAGCAATGGCATTGGGAGCCGTAGCAATAGGCATCATGAAGGCGCAGGAGGCAGCTACGGTCATCCCGGTCATCAGGCCAAGCGGATGGACGTTGATGGACAACGCCAGGGCCGCCAGCACTGGAATCATCAGGGTACATGTTGCCATGTTCTGCGTTAGTTCAGTGAGGTAGTTGACGAGGGCGACTACAGCCAGCAGAATCAGCCAGTAGGGTAAGCTGGCAAGGGAGGTCATTTGGCTGCCCAGCCAGGTTGTCAGGCCGGAGGCTTCGAAGCTGCCCGCCAGGGCAAAGGCGCCGCCAAATAGCAGGATAATCTTCCAGGGGAGTTTGCGGGCAGTGTCCCAATCCATCAGGAAGGTATCCCGCCGGTTTCGGACGGGCAGCAGGAAAAGGCTGATGGCACCGATCAGGGCGATGGTGGTGTCGCTGATGCCGGGGAAGATTGGCGCCAGCAGGGCCTTGCGGAAGATCCAGGCCAGGGCTACGGTGCCGAACACCAACGCAACTAACTTTTCTTCGCGAGTCATCCGTCCTAATCTTTGCAATTCAACGTTTATTGCATCCCGCGCCCCCGCCACCTGTTCCGTATTCAGTTTAAAGGCATTGAAACTCAGGTGCCACCAAAGCAAGCCCAACAACACGGTCACCAGGGGAAACCCGAAAAGAAACCAGCGGTCGAACGGGATTTCATAGTCGTACAAATCTTTGACGCCCTGCACCAAAATCAGATTTGTAGGCGTGCCTACGATGGTGGCCATCCCGCCGATAGAAGCGGAGAAAGCGATGCTGAGCACCAGGGCTTTGCCAAAACCCGTTGAGCCATCATCTGCAGACATGCGGCTGATCTGGCCGATGATGGACAGGGCGATCGGCAACATCATCAGGGTCGTCGCCGTGTTGGATATCCACATTGACAAGCCGCCGGTAGCGATGATAAAGCCCAGTAAAATCTGTCGTTGATTCGTCCCGGCCAAACGGATAACGTTGAGGGCGATCCGTTTGTGCAACTCCCATTTCTCCATGGCCAGCGCGATGATGAAGCCCCCCACGAAGAGGAAGATGATGGGGTTGGCATAAAAGTCTGCCACCGCACGTACGGGCTGCACGCCAAGCAACGGAAACAGGACCAGTGGAAGCAAGGAGGTCATGGCAATTGGCACGGCCTCCGACAACCACCACGTCACCAGCCAACAGGTGGATGCCAGGACGGCCTGCGCGGCCGGAGGCATCCCGCCGGGTGCCGGCAGGAGGAGTACCAGCAAAAAAAGCGATGGTCCCAGCAGGGTAAAAAATTGATCGGGGAGGCGGATTAGCCGCATGATGGAAGATGGCTTATCTGCCCAAGGTAGGACCTACCAACCAGTACTGAATAAATTAGTCGCACCTTTCAGTCCACAATTTTGGTACTCATGATAGGCTGCTCCGGCCGCTTTGCGGATACTATGCTTTCGTTAATGGAGCAAGGAAGACCAAACACTACAACATAATGCTAAATCAATAGGGCTCATCCGTTCCTGACCGGACAGATCGGTGTGAGAGAAGTATTATTGTTCAACTTCAATTACCCCTCCAAATGAAACAATTACTGTCTCTCCTCCTGTTCCTCTCCCTGATACTTCTGCCCGCTGTTGTAATGACTCAGGTGGCTCCCCGCCCACCGGTCAACCAACGCTGGATTATTAATGAAGACTACACTGACGAATTCAATGAAGAAACACTTGACTTGGCTAAATGGTACGACTATCATCCGCGTTGGGTCGGCCGGTCTCCCGCCATCTTCCTACCCTCCCAGGTGAGTGTTTCCGACGGCAACCTCCAAATCAGGAACGTCCAACTGGCTCAGGATACCGTCGTTACGCTGTTTGATGGCACCAGGGTTACCTACAATATTGGGGCCGGTGCCGTCATCTCTCGTAAGATAACAGCGCATTTCGGCTACTACGAAGTAAACATGCAAGCCAGCCGGGTTTCCATGTCCTCTACGTTCTGGTTCAGCAACCCTGGTACTTCAGGTGACTGCCCAACGTTCTCCACCGAGCTTGACGTGATTGAAACCATTGGTGCACCAAAGCAATTTCCTAATTTTGCCACCAGCATGAAGTCCAACACCCATTACTTCGAGCGCGATTGTGATGATTCACGTACGGACTATGAACAGACGGGAGATGCCCCCATCGGCGGGAATAGCGCGGATGACTTTCACCGCTACGGTGTCTGGTGGAAAAATGGAACCCAGATGGATTTCTACATCGACGGTGTGAAAACACATTCCATTACCCGTAGAGCAGACAAACCACTGGAACGGGAGATGCACCTTAACATGGTCACCGAAACCTACAATTGGCAGACGCCGCCCACCCCAGAGGAACTGGCTAACGAGGCGAATAATGCCACTTACTACGATTACGTAAGGGGAATGGAACTGCTTAACATTGACGCCGACGTACCAATGGAGGGTTCTCCAGACGGAAACTTGGTGAAAAACCCAGGTTTTGAAGCTGGCGATTTCACCGACTGGATAGGCTGGGGCGGCAACCCGCGGGAGGTCGTGATGAATAACCAAAGTGCAGGTGACTATGCGGCCCGCATCGTCGGCGGTGGTGCCCCGGAGCAGGTCATTGAAGTTACCCCCAACACCGAGTACATCCTCAGCTGCATGGCCAAAGTTGTCACCGGGCAGGTAGCTTTAGGGGTAAAGCCCACCGACTCCAATGACATCATAGCTTCAACAAACATTACCCGAACGGAGTATGCTGATTACAGTGTAACCTTCAACAGTGGCGCCCGGAGCCAGGTCAAAATCTACTTCTTCGCCATGGCCGGTGGTAACGAAGCTTTCGGTGATGAGTTTTCGGTTAAACCCGTAGATGGCGGAGGAGAGCCCGAGCCCATTCGCTACGTTCAGTTTTCGGACGGCGTCGAATTCCTGGAGTTTCCTCAGGTTGAGGTAGATGACACCAACATTCCAGCGCGCTTACTTTACCAGGCCAATACCGACCGTCAACTTTTACTGGTTCTTCGGGACGAGGCAGGAGCGGAAATAAGCAGTCAACCCTACGCTGCAAAAGCCGGATATGGTCACCGCCTGGTGGACTTCCCTATCGACAATCCACTGGAAGACGGAGCGACCTACACCCTGGATGCGGAATTACGCCAGATCGAAGATAACGAGCTGACCCATCTTAGCCGACTGCGGTTCGTCGTAGGAGGAAACACCACCAGCAACCGCAACCCACAACTGGTAAAACCGGGCATCAGCCCTAACCCCGTAGCAGGCGAGCTGAGCATCTCCGGCGTCGACCGGGCAAGCAGGTTCATCGTCCATGACGTTGCCGGTCGGCAAATCATGCAGGGAACACTACCGGCCAGCGCACGGCTGGATGTACGTAGTCTTCAGACAGGTGTGTATTTGTTGTCCTTCGACAACCGTGCACCCGTCCGTTTTGTGAAGCGGTAGGCCTTTACCTTAAGGTAGATTATTAAAGAAATGCGAAGTAAGGGCTGGAATCTCCACCATTTCCCAGTCTTCCTGCATCTTACCGAAAGGTGAATCCTGGAATTAGCCGATACGACAAGTTGACGGCCCACTACTCCTCCCGGGGTTCGATCCAACTTGCAAGCCACATTCAAAAGCTTATCGGTAAGCCATGAAATCTGTTCTCTACGTGCTGTTATGCTGCACGACCTCCTTATGTGCCCAACTAACGCTTCCTGAAGGGAACTACCTTGGCTATCTCCAACTCTCCGATGGGATACACCCCATTCGGTTAGCGCTACATAATGATTCTACCATTGTCCGACTACCTGAACTTTCCCCAGACACAAAAATCCTGGGCGAATATGACGGTAGCAACCTTCAATTTGCTTTACAGCATACGGACTGGCGACTGAATTTTAACGAGCAGCAAAATCGACGGTATACCGGCACGGTAATACGAAATGGAGAGAGCGGTCAGGTAAAGTTGTACTTGTTGGCGAAAGACCAATCAATTGATACTGCCCCATTCTGTCAAAACTATTCCGTCTATGATCACGGGGTGCTCAGCATCTGGCAGCAGCAAGGGACTTTACGAATGCACTCTCCCGTTTCCGGCCGGGTTAGCAGGTTATATAAAATCTTCCCGACTGAATTTGTTAGTGATGCCGGTGAACACCTTTCTTTCGCCAGCCTGCATGAAGGAGCCTACCAGGGAGGTTGGTACAGGTTTGGCCTTAGCACAACTCATCACATAGACCAACTCCCGCCCTTGGCTACTACGGTCATTAATCGCCAGGAAGTAATGATTCTTGGCGACACCGTAGGTATGTCCCTTTACCTACCCGGGGGAGACGGTCCCTTCCCTGCTTGTATCATCCCGATGGGCGCTGCCAATTACGAACGGTGGATCTATACAATGGAGGCCCGTATCCTTGCTGCCCACGGCATTGCCACGCTCATTTACGACAACTATGGCTCCGGTAAATCAGGAGGAACACTTCAGGACAAAACCTTCGCCGATAAGCGAGACCAGGCTGTAGCTCTACACAACTGGCTGGCGGTTCAGCCGAAAATTCAGGCCGACGGTATCGGTTTTCGTGGCGGAAGCCAGGGTGGCAGGCTCTCCCTGATGGCTGCGGCCAAAGTTCCGAACACCGCATTCGTCATCGCCCTCTCTGCACCCCTGGAAACGAGACTCGACCAACAACTCTACGCCTTTTCCGCCCACCATCGACAGCGTGGTTTCCCGGAGGAGGCGATTGCCCGAAACGCGGACTTGTGGCGGCGTTTTTTCCAGGCCGTTGCCAATGAGCGGTCTGATGTCTCCATCGATCCTGACCTTGCTGCTCTGCGAAGTGCTCACCCTCAAATGATTCTGCCCCAGCCAACAAACGGGCAGGTCCCCAGCCTCCCCTGGGCGGCCGACCTGAAGGACGACGGCAGAACATATCTGGGTAAGATCAATTGTCCCGTGTTGGCATTATACGGCACGGAGGACGATCGCGTACCCGCGAGACGAAGTGCTAACCTCTTGCGCGAAGGCTTGATAAAAGCTGGCAAGCAACCACCAGAAATCATCCTCTATTCCGGTGCAAGCCACGCCTTCCAGCTTCCGGGCCAGCGCATCGTGCCCGGGTTATTTATGGATCAGGTTAGGTTTATCCGGTCGGTAACGCAGACTAAGTAGGCAGACCTACTTTCTTAGCACCAACTCTACCCTCCGGTTTAATGCCCGCCCGTCTTCCGACGAATTGTTAGCTTTTGGCGCAAGGAAAGCGACGCCGTCGGGGGTAAGCCGTCCTTTGGCGATTCTATGATTAGTCTCCAGGTGATTCACCACCGCGGTGGCCCGATCCAGGCTAAGTTTCCGATTATAGTTAAGGTTTCCGGTCATGTCCGTATGCCCTACAACAAATAATTGCACCTGCGGCCGCGCCACCAGATAAGCCGCAATCTCTGCGATCACCTCATCTGAAGCGGGCTTAAGCTTTGCTGAGTCGAAGTCGAACTCAATGCCATAAATACTAACACTTCCTTTTGCCGCCAACTCGTCGGCCAGGTAATCGGGGTCAAGACTCACTTTACCCAATTCAGCATCTTTGGTCTCCAGAATATCCACCAGAAAATTGACCAGTTTGCTACTGTGCCTTTCGCCGTAGATGGCAACGTACACGGGCCCGGACGGGCGGTCGACCCGGCCCATAAGCGCAAACTTTCCACCGGCAGAAGCGGTACCCGCAAAGAGCTTACTCGCCGAAGAATTCGGGGGCTGTTGCTTACCCAACGCTACGCCAATCCACTGGCTACCGCCAAATTCATTAGCCTTCGGCCGTAAGGCCTTATTGATGACCGTAATGCCCGCGTCCTGAAATGCGCGCAGGTAATCGGCGTACACTTCCCCGATCGAGACTTCTTCCGGGCTTCCCGTAATCTCATAGTAAATCCGGTATAACTGACCAGCATGTTGTTCCCGTTCCTTGATGTAGCGGTAGCTTGTAATCGGCCCCGTAGCCAGGTCGTACTCAAAGTACTTTTCCGTCTGGTACCAGGCAATCTGGCTACCCGGGTAGCGCGTAAGTAATGGGTGATCTTCGGCCCCGGGAACATCCGTTTGCGCGCAGACTAAAGCGGGTACAAACATGATGGCGAGGAAGACAAGTAGTAGGGATCGGGTCATAAGCAGCAATATATTTGTGACAAAAGACTTCTTTTCCGGCACAAGACACCATCACCCATATGAGTGATTTATTACATTAGCGGAGAATCCCACCACATTTTATGCGCTGCATTCTGTCTTTCCTCGTGGTTTTGAGTTTGCCGCTGACTGCCCAGCAGTCGGTTCAGCGGTTTCCGGAAGGGCATGCTCTCACCACTGGCTACATCACCGGTGTACTGGAAAGCAGGGACGGATTTATGTACGTAGCCAGCCAGGCGGGATTGCGTCGTTATGATGGCGAAGAAGTGGTACAATTAGGCCCATCGTTTGGAGGTCTGGCCGGATCGCCCCACACCCTCATCGAAAGCCAGGATGGCAATATCTGGATTGGACACCACCTGGGCATCACGCGCTACGATCCCGCCAGGGAACGCTACACCAACTATAATCTTCCACAAGATGCGGACCTCACAGCGCCCCATAAAGGCCCCCTATTCAGGCTCGCAGAAAATGATGCCGGAACGACCATTTACGGCCTCACGGAAGCAGGCATCGTGCTTTTTGATCAGCAAGACCTTCGATTTCGCCCCCTTTCCTCTCTGCGGAACCAGCAAGACAGTCTTGGTACCGGTCACTGTACCGACATCGTCAGAACCCCGGACGGTAATTTCCTACTGGCCTGTGCCGGCGGTATTTTCCGCCTCGATGACGGCAATTTGCAATTATCTGCTGGCTACACCGATACCGCTCACCGGCTGGAAGGCTTCGCCTTATCACCTACACCTGAAAATGGCGTTTTGCTGGGTGGGCGGGAAATTATTTACCGGTTTGTTACCGATCAAACCGGCGGCTTACAGCTTGTTGATTCACTTGATCTTGCGCCCGGCGAGAACGCTGACCGCAGCCTCTGCCGGGACATTGTGTCGCTCCGTCAGGACCAGTTCTACGTGGCCACTTACCGGGGTCTTTATCAGCTACGATGGACCCCCGGCATTCGCTTTGATTCCACGATCATCCAGGCCACCTATCGGCACGAACCTGACGATGATCATTCCCTTTCTTCCGATCAATTAAACCATTTAGCGCTGTCTTCCGGTGGATTACTATGGATTGGTACCAGGAAAGGCCTTGACCGTTTGCCCGTTGGAGAGACCCCCTTCAATAACTTTCGACGTAAGCCAGGCGAGTTGGAACTTTGCAACGACAACGTAAAGGGCACGGCCGTTGACGCGGATAACGGAATCCTCGTGGTAGGTACCACGACCGGAGTCTCACTATTTAATTTCCGATCTGAAACCTGGACTTGCTACACGCCCGACAACCTGCCAGGCTTCCGATCGCCGTACCTCATTAATGTAGACCCCGGTCCGGAGGAGCATACCTTCTGGTTACTTTACCGTAAGGGAGGAGCTGATCTGTTAGACATCACCAACCCCGAAAAACCGGTGGTGCGACCAGGCATTCATCCCGTTGGGGAAACCGACGTCACCCATGCTTACGAGGTCGCTTACCGGTCAGACGGGACCTGCTATATTGCCACAGGCCGGGGAATTTACGTATATGATCCGCTGACCGGTGATAGCCATTGGCTCCAGAACGACCCCGCCGACTCCACCAGTTTGCCGGATAACTACTGTTATGCCGTATTAGTTGACGACGCTGACCAGCTATGGGTAGGCACCCGAAACAAAGGTCTTTGCCGAATGTATGAAGGCGAAGCAGGCACTGGATTCAACTCCTGGATGCGTGACCCGGACGACCCCGCCAGCCTCAGCAGCAACCTGGTGCTAAACCTCTTTGAAGACAAAAACCGCAACCTTTGGGTAAGTACTGCCGGTGGCATCAGCCTATGGGAAAGCCCTGGAAAATTCCGAAACTTCACCAGTACCGATGGCCTGCCACATCCGCTCAGCTACGGTATTTTTGCCGATGCCTCCGATCAGTTATGGAGCGTCCAGGGCGGACAAATCACCCAAATCGGACTGGATAATGAGGATAAGTTTATCGTCGGAGCCGGTTTCCGGCAACGGGATGGCATGACTGATGATTTCTGCACGCAGTACGGCTGGTCTTCCCTCCCGGACGGGCGCCTGACGATCAGCCACCCGAGCGGCCTGTCAATGTTTCACCCCGACAGCCTTCGTAAAGACAAGTACCTACCTTCGGTAGTGCTCACCGACGTTCAGCTGTTTAATCAATCGGTAACCATCCGGGGAGGCATTGCCGATACAGTCAATGCTTTTACCCTTCCGGTGTCCCCGCCAAGATTACAGTCCTTATCCCTGCCGCCCGGGCAAAATTTCGTGAGCCTGTCCTTTGCGGCTCCGGAGCATCGGCCGTTTCACGAAGTTCGCTATAGTTGGCGGATGACCGGGATCCAGGAGACGTGGGTAGATACGGATGGGCGAAATTATCTTTCTTTTCCCAGGCTTCCTCCCGGAGATTACCTTCTGGAACTACGTAGTGGTGGGTTGCACGTTGGCTGGTCCGATCAAATTCGCAGGCTGGCAATCCATATGGCCGCACCGTGGTACCAACGGTGGTGGGCGTACATGCTGTTTGCCTTAGGTGCCGCGGGCATCGTTTTTTGGGGAACCAGATTCGCGGAAAGGCAACGGCAAAAGGTGGCGGCTGCCCGGCTGGAAGAACGGGAGGAGTTGCGCCGGCGCAGTGCCCGGGATTTCCACGACGAAGCCGGGAACCACCTGAGCAGGGTGAGCCTGCTTACCTCGCTGGCGGAGCGTCAGCTTTCGGCGGAAAATAATGAGGAGGCGCGGACGCAGGTGCAGGGAATGTTGAAAGAGATAGGTGCCAACACCCAGGTGGTGCGGGAGGGGATGCGGGATTTCATCTGGGCACTCGACCCCGACAACGATAATGCCGGAGAGCTGGCACTCCGGCTGAAACGTTTCGGCCAAGAGCTTTTTGCCCATCATCCGGGTGATTTCAGAGCGGGTCCCTTTTCTCCTGACCTAAGCAAATTATCGTTGCAGGCCGATGAGCGCCGTCACCTCATGCTCCTTTTCAAGGAGGCGATGCACAACAGTCTCAAACACGCCCCCGTAGCCACTAAACTATCCCTTAGCATTCAACAGCAAGCCAATCGGCTCATTCTGGATTGGACCGATGATGGACCTGGCTACGCCAACACCGTTGGGGATGATGGTATGGGGATGAAAAGCATGCGGACCCGGGCGGCCAAGATCGGCGCTGATTTTGACGCGTCGGGAAACAACGGCTGCAAGATTACCGTCAACCTCCCCATCTCCCCCAAATGAGGGATGGCTCATTTAGCTGCCAGGGGTTAATTTTCAGTTTTGGTTTCACCAATTTCGAAGTCTTCTACCATGACCTATCCAAATTCGGCACCTCCTTTAGAACTTGTGGTCCTCGAAGATGATCCTCAGATCCGGGAGCTGCTGCGTGTTTTGCTGGACGGATCGCCGGGGTTCTGGTGCCGCCACGCCTTTGCCACCGGAGAAGACCTGCTGGCAAATCTTTCAGCTATTCAAAACGCGCTGGTCCTCATGGACATTGACCTTGGCCGAGGCATTAATGGCATAGAAACCTTACGCCGGGTCCGTATTTCAAGGCCTGACCTTCAGGTTGTGATGCTGACCGTCCATGAAGATTCCGAATCGGTATTTGAAGCCCTGTGTGCCGGAGCGGTGGGCTATCTTGTTAAAGGGATTTCACCGGTGAACTTACTGGCGGCCCTGACCGAGGCCGCCGCTGGTGGAGCTCCTATGAGCCCTCAGATTGCCCGTCGTGTCGTTAAAACATTTCATGTCGGCCCAGAGAATCCCCTGACTCCGCGGGAGCAGGAGGTACTGAAGCTGCTTTGTGAAGGGGACAGTTACCGCAGGATTGCGGAACAGCTTCACGTTTCGGGGCATACTGTCCGTAGCCACATCAAAAATATCTACGAAAAGCTACACGTACACAGCCGGGCGGAAGCCGTAGTTAAGGCGCTGCGGGATCGGTTGATTTAGTGGAGTTGTCGGATTATCGGGTTGTCGAGTTTATCAGATTCAAGTCTAAGTATCGTTTCCCCCAAATGAGGTATTGAACGCTTGACAAACCTGGCGGAACTTTGGATTCAGTCACTTTCAGGAATTACATCCAGCAGAGGAAAGGACGTTGCTATTTCAGCCGGCTCTTGTTTTCGCTTTTATTGCACCTGCGTTCGCGCCAAAATGCTCTTCTCTCAATCCATCAATCATTACTATGAAATACTTACTTCCGTTATTTGTCCTGGCCTTTGTCTTTTACGCTTGCGGTGGCGATTCAGCTACTGACGCCTTGCCTTCCAATCCTTACGCGGCGGCCACAAAAATGGCCCAGGACCAAATGGAAGTCCTGCAAGAAAATAATAATCGGGCCGTTTATGAAACTGCCACGATGAAGGAGATGCTGCCCGAAACCCTGCTGGGTCTACCTCGAAAATCTATCGCAGCCAATGGTGTAGGCGCCGGTGGTTTCAAAATGGCTACCGCCAATGCTACGTACCAAGCGGACGGGGAAAGGCGCCGGATTACTGTTACCCTGACCGACGGCATGGGCGGCAACCTCCCAGGTATGGGCATGATTAACAGTTTTACGATGGACAAAGAAGAAGGCACCAAAACCACCAAAACGATGGAGGTGGATGGGCGTAAAGCCGTTCGGGAATTTGATAGTGCCAATAACCGTGGCAGTCTCAGTGTCATCTTTCCCCAAAGCATCGTCCAGATCGAAGGGCGGTACCTCAATGGCATCGGCGATCTGAAAGATGCCTATGATGCGTTGGACCTGGATGAATTGGAATAGATTACTCGGCAGAGGGCATCTTCAACATCGATTTATCCATAATTTAATTACATGAACTGGAAGAAATTACTGTTCGCCACCGTCGCCTGCCTTGCGGCGATCGTTGGCGGCGGCCTAATCGGCGGTTTGCTTGGCCGATCGGCGGCAGAAGGCCAAATGCTGGCCGGCGGGGCCATCGTCGCCTTTTACATGTTGATTGGTGCTCTTGTTGGTGGAGCCTTTGCCGGTTTCCTGACGTACCGCTGGCCCGCACGAAAAGTCGGCTGGATGGCGGTAGTGATGCTGGTCATCGCAGTGACAACCTCGCTTATATTATTTTCCCAAGTAAAAGCACGGGAGGCATTGCGGGGCCAAAAGCAATCGCCGACCACTTCCCTACCTGAGTCTCTACCTTCCCTTCCAGAGGACGAACCTGAAGATACCGTACGCTGGATAACCCAAGAAACCTCCCCCCCGGTGTTGGAGTTGAATCAAGATGGCGGTGAGGCAGTACAGGGTTTCGGGTTTGTCCATGTCCCCTTCACCATGCAAGGCATCAACCTGCTATTTTATTCGGAAGCCGCTCTCGGTGTAGTCCCTAATGACAGTTTGGTGTACACCCGGGAGAACCACCAAAATCAGCTTCAATACGCACCGCCCTACTTCCAGCCATTCTACCTGAAAGAAGACTACGACAGCATGATCCTGCGCCTGCTGGGCACAGCCCCACATCGCGTATTGGTGGAACTGAACGGAAATACCGGCCAGCGTGCCTGGGTGGACCGGAGGGCGATAGACATTAGCTTCTGGCCGGAGTTCCTGTCCCAGGTCTTTGCGGTATATCCGCTGGACCATGAGAAAAACCCGGTGCGTATCAAGCCACAGGACAATGCTTCGGAAGTAAGCAGCATTAGCCGGGACGATTTCCTGCTACCGGACAAAGTGGTCGGTGACTGGATCCACGTCAATGCCATGACGGAGGGGGACTCCGAGCATGGGTTCGATGGTTGGCTTCGTTGGCGTCGGGGCGACCGACTGCTTATTGGTTGGGATTATCGGTTGTAAGTCGGGGTGTCAAGTTATCGGTTTCATGATAACCAGTGATCTGGACAACTGATTCACCTTCCCTTTCCCCCTTTCCTTAATGCCTGGGTGTCCTTAATGGTAATTCCAACGCACGCCTTTCTCCTTAGTGTAATTCCTTACTGCTCTTAATGCCTTAGTGGTCCCCCCCCTACCCCAACCGATGTTCCCCAAATGGAGAAAGCCCCATCGCAAGGTTGCGATGAGGCTTTCAAAAAATTGGCGGTGACCTACTCTCCCGGGATCAAGTCCAAGTACCATCGGCGCTGGGCAGCTTAACTTCTCTGTTCGGAATGGTAAGAGGTGATCCTGCCCGCAATAACCACCAAAGAGTTTGTAATCGACGCTAGCGGACAACCGTAAAGGATGTCCCTGCTAATGCGTGATTCGTTTCTTTAGTGAACGATCAACAAGTTGGGTAAGAGAGACAGCTAAACCGATAACGTCATTCGTATAGATACAAAGACCTAGTTTGCTGATTAAATAAAGTTTGAATGATCCGTAGATCATTCGTTTTCT